>CAVYSS010000059.1:0-84773 GCA_963771195.1 uncultured Acidobacteriota bacterium | reverse complement strand
TCTTAGGGCTTCCGCAACATCGGTGCGAAGTCGCGCTCTGTCAAAGTGGCCGTCGAAGGCTAGTGAGTAGTTTACGAATCTGAGGCTGCTGTTGGTTTGAGCGTAGTAGTCATCGCTTCCCTCGTGCCGCTTAACAAGGAAACTCATCTTTTCGAGCAACGAGAGGTATTGTTCCGCTCGCTTACGTTCTATTTCGATGCGGAACCCGCGGAGTAACTCGAGAATCTCGGAGAGGCGAACCGCCCCGCACAGGCTCACCAGGTCGGCGATCAGGAGCATCTGGTGGCCGACGTCCTTTTTCTGAAATTTTTGCGAGTAACTTGGCCCGCTTATGGCCGGCTGAACAAGCTGTCTGAGGATGTCTTGCGCCGAAGCGTTTGCAGTTCTCAAGTCAATCTTGCGGGCATCGGGTTTCCCTCTCATCCACCTGCACGTGTAGAACCGCCCCGATTCGGCCTCCGGGCGGGCTTTATCTTTGACCCTTGCGATCGGGCCGTCCATGATAAAGGATTGGTCGTATTGGTGTTCCGTCTCTAGAACGACAAAGAGCTTTTTTAATATGCGATCTACATAGGAAAAGGCGCCGAGTTCAGCCATCGAGCCGGGGCTCTCAACGATTAGAAGGATCATCGTCGAGAGATCCGCTATCTGCATCTCAAACTCGACAAGATCTGTGAAATGTTCCGGTCCTATATTGCGATACCACTTAGCTGCGTCTTCGGCCAATACGATGCTTGGATAAACTCTTTGTTCTCCTTTAATCTGCGAAACGAGAACACTCCGCAGGGACTTCGACGCCTCGCCTTCCTTGGCCAAGGGGCCGCCGCAAAGGAGAATCCTGGGAATAGGATTTTGGACGGAGCTCTCACCCAAATTCAGCGATTCCGCGATTTCGGCGAGCGTTCGGCCCATCGTGAGGTGCGCTCTTTACCTCAGAGCTCGGCGGGAAGAAACAAATTTTCTTGGCGCGGAGCGGCGAGAAAATTTGTTTCTTCCCGCCGTAAATGCTGCCAATCAAACACAGTCTGGCGAAACGCCGGACTCACAGAATGGCCTTTGAAACCAACGGTCTGTGATAACACGTAAAGAGTGATTACAAGATAGATGCTCTTCCGGAAGCTAGTCAAGGAATCTCTGGCCAAAAGAGCAAGGAATATGGGAGGTTGGCGTCGGGTGCTTCGGAGTTTAGGTCGAGCCAAAATCAGGATGTTAGCGGATGGGTTGAGCGGGTTGTTTCGCCGTTAATCGGGGTTCTGGCGCCGTTCGCTGGTGGATATTGCCGTTCGCTGCACTTGGGTTGGATTGACGGGGTGGGGCGGCTAGGCTGAAGTTGTGTTTTTCCGCCCGCACGGGCGGGAGTGTGGGGCGAACGGGGCTTAAGTGCTTGATTTTTCGAGCTGGACAGGGCTCCGGTGCACCCAATTCTGTGATCAGACATCAGAGACTATTTGAGGAGAATCGCAACATGGCCAAAGCGATCAAGTACGCCGAGCAGGTGGCAGTTTACGGAGCGAAGGCGGCATGGGCTGTATTTGAACGGCTCAACCGGATCAGTCCCAACCCGTCGTTTACCCCGAAGTGGAGCGAGAAGCCGCTGCTGAAGTCGTATGAGAAAGAGAAGCCGCCGCTGGGGTGGCCGCGTACCACCGACTCGCTGTGCCCGAAGTGCGTGCCGGAGATTCGCAAGCAGATTCTGGACGGCAAGCTGCCGCATGAAGTTCTGCTGAACGAGAAGGTGGGCGAGATCAAGGCGCAGATCATCGAGCGCGACGGCAAGATCCTGATGGTGAAGGATTGTCCCAAGCACGGGCACTTTGAAGACGTGATGTCGATCGACCCGGCGTTCTTCAAGCACCTGGAAGAGAGCTTCCCTGGACGCGACATCCGCTCGCACGGATCGACGGCGGACAAGCTGCACAATCATGGGACGTCGACGGTGACGCACGGGCGCGGCTCGGTGTTGACCATTGACCTGACCAACCGCTGCAACATGATGTGCGATCCGTGCTTTATGGACGCCAACCAGGTGGGCTTTGTGCATGAGCTCACGTGGGAAGAGATCAAGACCATGCTGGACAACGCGGTGAACATGAAGCCGCGGCGGCAAATGAGCGTGCAGTTCAGTGGCGGCGAGCCGACGCTTTCGCCCTACTTCCTGGATGCTGTCGCGTACTCGCGCAAGGTTGGATACAACAGCGTGCAGGCGGCGTCGAACGGAATTGAGTTTGCCAAGAGCAAGGAACTGTGCCGGGCGGCGGCTGAGGCCGGGCTGCGGTACGTTTATCTCCAATTTGACGGCATCGGTAACGCGGCCAATTCGCACCGCAAGGTTGGCAACCTGTTTGATGTGAAGCTGCAGGCGATCAACAACCTGCACGAAGCCGGCGTGGAGATTGTGCCGGTGACGACGATCATCAACGGGATCAACAACGAGCAGGTGGGACGGATTATCGAGTTCGCGCTGGACAATCCGAAGAAGATCAGCTTCCTGAGCTTCCAGCCGGTGAGCTTTACGGGGCGCGATGAGGACATCAGCGAAGAGCGGCGGGTGGCGCAGCGGTACACGCTGAGCCACATGGCGCACGACGTGAAGAACCAGGTGGGCCTGGGCGTGCCGGAGCGGGACTGGTTCCCGATCAGCTTTATGAGCACCTTCTCTGACTGGGCGGACCTGGTTCACGGGCCCAGCGCGGAGTGGGGACAGCTGAGCTGCGGCTGCCATCCGAACTGCGGCATCGGCATGGCGCTGATGATCGACAAGGAGACCAAGGAAGCGGCTCCGGTGACGGCGTTTCTGCACATGGACCAGGTGGCCAAGGACCTGGCCAAGGTGAACGACGCGGCGCGCGGCAAGTGGCTTTCGGTGATCGGGTTCGGGCTGGCGCTGATGCGGAATTACGATCCGTTCCAGTCGCCCACGCACTTCAAGATTACGGACATGCTGAAGAAGATGGACAAGACCTTCAACGCGACGGGGAAGAACTACGGCAGCGTGAAGGGCGACCGGACCATGGACGACATTCAGAAGCGGCGGCAGGACCGGTGGAACTTCCTGTTCATCGCGGGGATGTGGTTCCAGGACCTGTTCAACTACGACTTCCGGCGGACCGAGCAGTGCATTATCCCGTACGCGACGCAGGAAGGCGAGATCAGCTTCTGCGCGTACAACACGGGCGTGGGCTGGCGGAACATTATTGAGAAGATGCACATGACCGCGACCCTGACCAAGTGGTATGAGGAACACGGGCGGCATGAAATTTTTGCCGGCGGCAAGAAGGTGGGGATGACGCACGTGGGCCATGAGCTGGTGCTGAACATGGAGCACGTGAATTCCGAGGCCAACCACACGCTGGATAACCTGGGCATTGCCAAGAACGCGCGCGAGGAGAAGCTGCGGGCGCGCAACCAGAGCGTGGCGGACAAGGTGAAGGCCGACGCCGAGAACGCGAAGATGGCGAAACTCTATCGCGAGCATGTGTTGGGCGAAAAGCCGGTGGATGGGCTGGTAAGCCTGGACTCGATCCGGCCGGCGACGAACAATGCTGCTTCGCCGATCAACCGGAACCGGCAGGAAGAGCCGGTGGCGGGGGACTGAGGCGCAAATAAACTTCAACGGGGAGACAAGAAGGCCGTTCGCATCCGCGGACGGCCTTTCCATTTGAGAATCCCGCCGGCAAGGGAGGCGCGGTGATTCTCGAAAGCCCTTTCTGTGTGTACTTGTGACCCCGATTACATCGCTCTTGAAATCAACGCGTCAAGATTGCTGGATGGGCTTCCCCGGGAAGAAGAGCGAGAGCGTGAAAGTCCCGGGCCATCGTTGGTTTTGGTTTTCAATCGCCATTTGGATTTGCATTTTGGGGGCCGGACCGCGGGCCGGGGCTAAGACTGCGACCACCACGACCACGCTGGCGGTGACGGGGGGCGGTAACGCGGTAACTACGGTTGCGCCGGGGAGCGTCGTGACGCTGACGGCGACGGTGAAGGCCGGGGCCGCGGTGGTCACCACGGGACAGGTAAAGTTCTGCGACGCGGCAGCGGCGTACTGCACGGATATCCATCTTTTGGGCACGGAACAGTTGACGAGCGCGGGGACGGCGGCGCTGAAGATCATTCCCGGAATTGGGAGCCACAGCTACAAGGCCGTTTTCTTGGGAACTGCCAGCGACGCAGCGAGCACCTCCGGCGATGCAACGCTGGCGGTGATAGCGACCGTTTCGACCACCACGGCGATCACTGCCATAGGCGGCCTGGACACCTTCAAGCTGACGGCCACAGTGAGCGAATCGGGCAGCGCGGTGGCGCCGAGTGGAACGGTATCCTTCCTGGACACGAGCAACGGGAATGCGGTGCTGGGAACAGCGGCGCTGGGGCAGAGCACCGCGATTTGGAACTGGAACAACGCAGCCAGCCCGGCGGTGGGTCCGGAACCATACGCCATTGCGGCGGGAGACTTCAACGGAGACGGCATAACGGACTTGGCCGTGACCAGTTCGGGCGGCGGAGTGACCATCCTGCTGGGTAACGGCGACGGAACATTTAAGCCAACGGCCGATAGCCCAATTGCGGTGGGCAGCGGGCCGGTGGCGCTGGCGACGGGAGACTTCAACGGGGATGGCAGCGTGGATCTGGCCGTGGCCAACAGCAACGATGGCACGGCGACGATCCTGCTGGGCAATGGCGACGGAACTTTTGCGCAAGCGGCCAACAGCCCGGTGGCGGCGGGCGAACAGCCTCGTTCCATAGCGACGGAAGACTTTAACGGCGACGGCATTGCGGACCTTGCCATGGCTAACTTCGGCGATGGCACGGTGACGATCCTGCTGGGCAACGGCGACGGAACGTTTCGGGATGCGGCCGGCAGCCCGGTGACGGCGGGCACAACCCCGTATTCGGTGGCCGCGGGCGATTTCAACGGAGATGGCACCCCGGACCTGGCGGTGGCCAACGGCGGCGCCGATACGGTGACGATTCTTCTGGGCAACGGCGACGGAAAGTTCACCCAGGCATCCGGCAGCCCATCGACGCCGGGGTTCGCGCCGACTTTTGTTGCCGTGGGAGACTTCAACGGAGACGGCAGGGCGGATTTAGCCGTGGCCAATAATGGCAACAACACGGTGACGATCCTGCTGGGCAACAGAGACGGAACATTTACCCAAGCTGCCAATAGCCCCATGAAGGTTGGTACTTCACCGTATTCCATCGTGGTGGGAGATTTCAACGGGGACGGCATTCCGGACCTTGCCGCGGCCAACGCGTGCGGCAACGGTCCCACTTGCGCCGCCTCATCCTACAAGGGCACAGTGACGATTCTGCTGGGCAACGGGGACGGAACGTTTACCGCGGCGTCAAAAGGCCCGGCGCCGGTAGGCACCTGGCCCATCTCCATAGCAGCGGGGGATTTCAATGGGGATGGCATACCGGACCTGGCGGTCACGAACTATTCCAGCGGCACGGTGAGCGTGCTGCTGACCCAGTTGATTGTGACGGCAACCGCGACCGCGAGCGGCATCTCGCCCGCTGCGATAGGGACACATCTGGCGGAAGCGAGCTATCCCGGCGACGACATTTATAGCGCCAGCACTTCCGGCACAACAGCACTGGACGTGCAGCCGGCGACGCCGACGGTGACAGTGACGCCGAATGCGGCGAGCATCACGACCGCGCAAGTGCTGCCGGTGACGATGACGGTCAGCGGGGGCACTGGCAACCCGACGCCCACCGGATCGGTGACTCTTACGAGCGGCAGCTATACCGCGTCCGCGACGGCTCTCAAAGGCGGCAGCGCAACGATAAGCATTGCGGCCGGATCGCTGGCCCTTGGCTCCGACATGCTGACGGCCAGTTACGCAGGCGACAACAACTATAAGGCGAATACAGGGGGAGCCTCAGTCACGGTCACGGCTGCGCCGATTCCCAGCTTTGCCCTCAGCGGCACGGCAGTTACCGTTGCTGCCGGCGCAACCGCGAAGAACACTTCGACCATCACCGTGACACCGGCCGGCGGCTTTACCGGAAGCGTGGTGCTGACGGCTTCAGTGGCTTCCAGCCCAACCGGCGCTCAGAACCCGCCTGCCGTGAGCTTTGGCTCAACCAGCCCGGTGAGCATAACGGGGGGCGGTGCCGGGACCGCTACGCTCACCATCACCACCACGGCGGCTGCGAGCGCGGCGCTGGCGATTCCTGGCCGGCCTGGAGTTGGCTGGGATGCGGCGGGCGGCGCGGCACTTGGCTGCATTCTGTTGTTCGGTGTTTCAAGGCGACGGAGGAGATGGCGAACGCTAATCGGAATGCTGGCGCTGTTGGTGGTCATGGTGGGCAGCGTTCTCTCCTGCGGGGGTGGAGCAAAAAGCTCGGTCGGCACCACCGCGGGGAGTTACACGATTACGGTCACGGGGACTTCAGGCGCATTGACGACCAACGACACGGTGAACCTGACGGTAAAGTAGCCGGGTACAGATGGCATGCTCTACCAGACTTCAAGCTTGAAGTTGCGATAGTTGCGGATCAGCTCGAAGTCGGCGCGATTGGTCGTAATCAGGGTTGCGCCGTAATGACGTGCGGTAAGCGCGATGAGGACGTCGAAGTGGAGGTCGCGCAGCTTTATGGGCTCCAACCCCCGGTCTCCCCTGATCTTTGTCAGGATCTTTCCCGAATCTAACCAGTCTTCTGTTGTTGGGCTGAGGATGCGGTGATTTCGCTCGAGCGCGGAGATTGATTTTCGGTCGACGGACGACGTGGCCCCGCGCCAGAGTTCCGCGATCACAACGGAGCACGTGCGCAGGATTCCCTTCAGATTGGAAATGCGGTCGCGGTGACGGTCTGTTCGGATCTGATCGACGATCACCGACGTGTCGAGAACGATAATTTCACTGATCGCTTCCAGCGAACTCACCCTTGCCACCGTACTGGATCAGTACTGCCTTGAAACGCTTGAGGGCGACGATCTCCTTGAGCGCGAGGTTGACCGCCTCGGTGCGAGTCTTAACGCCGAGCGCCTCGGCGGCCTCGTCGGCCAGCTTCTTGTCGAGTCTGATGGATGTGACGGTTCCAGCCATGCGCGTCTCCGTATATAGAATCTTACCACGAAATATACATGCATATCCGAGGTAATCCCACCCTTCACGCATCATGGCGAATCGCGAGCAGGGTCAGGTCGTCCAGCCCCGGGTTGGCGCCGGCGAAGCTGCGCACGTCCTCAAGACATGCGGAGATGATGGCAGCCGCGCAGCACGGCCCTTGCCGGCCGATCAGATGGGCCACGCGATCGACGCCGTATTCGCCATCGCTTCCGGGGGCTTCAGACAGGCCATCCGTGTAAAGGAAGAGCAGGTCGCCCAAGCACATTTGCAGCCGGGTGGATGCGAACGAAGCTTCGCGAAACATTCCCAGCGGGAGCCCGGTTGACTGAAGCAGCTTTACGCCTCCATGCTCCGCCGCGATCACGGGCGGATGGCCGGCGTTGAAGAGCTCAACCGCGCCGTCCGGGTTGGCGCGGCCGCAAATAAGGGTGGCGTATTGCCCGGCGAGGGCGCTGTCGCAGAGGAAGCGATTGATGTGGAGCACAATCTCCGCCAGCGGCAGGCCCACGCCGATCAAGCTACGGAAGAGCGCGTGCAGCTGGGTCATCCTCATGGATGCCGCCACACCCTTTCCCGAGACGTCGCCGAGCATGAAGTAAAGCTGGCCGCCGGTTGGGTAGAGGTCGCAGTAGTCGCCGCTGACCGGCCCGAGGGGGGCGTAGTGGTAGCTCGTTTCCCAACCGTCCACTTTCAGATTCGCGGGCGGCAGCAGGGCGCGCTGCAGCTGGGAGGCAAGGTCGAGATCGCGCTGAAGGTCGGCGCGTTCCGATCGAGTGAGGTGGTCGAGGCAATAACAGATCAGCGGGTCGGCCAGGAGCCGGTCCCGTTCGATGGAGTCATGGCAGGTTTCGCACAGGCCGTAGGTGCCGGCGGCAAAGCGGTCCAGGGCGGAATCTACTTCGCGCAGGAGGGCGGTCACGTTGGCGTCATCCGGCGCCAGGGTGATGACTGTTTCAAGGCGGCGCTTTCGCTCCTCAAGCTGGCTGTGCAGGAATCCCATTTCGACGGTTGCCATTCAAGTACCCTCAAGGCACGCGGAAGCTACGCTGCTTGGATTCTTCAGACTGAGTCATGGCGTCAATTGTTTTCTGCTCCCGAAACGGCCTGTTGGACGCCGGGCCGCGCTAAAGGACCGCATGGAACTGGTGCTGCCGGGCTGCTTTGCTGGCCTTCCACATCTCGACGGCGAAGTCGATGACGGCGATGAAGGCGATGACCACGAAGGAGACGAAGATGTAGTGGTTGATGGTGGCCACCTGCACCTGAATCCCATTCGGCAGTATGCCGGAAGCGCCCGGGTTTTGCGTGAGATAGATTTGCCCGGGCGCGCCGATCAGAATGGCGATGGGGGTGAGACCGAGGGCCTTGCTGGCCAACATATGCAGCGGGTATCTTGTCCGCCACTTGTCGGCCAGCAGGCTATACCCCTGCCAAGCCAACTGGAAGGCATTAAGGCCGACAACGGCCCAGTAGAACCACACCACCACCGGCGCGATCTGGAATGGTGAATGATTCAGGTACGCAGCACCCGGACCGAGAACGAGGTACGGGTAGCGCGGGATGAGCAGGAGCCAAACGAGCACGGCGAAGCCTACGACGAAATTCGCAACGGCCGTTGTGAGCGTGCGCGGCTTGCCTCGGAGCGCGGGTTCCTTTACCACGGGGTGCAGGCTGGTGGGCGACCAGTTGGTTGACGTGGCCAAGAACGGCGGGCACTTCTCCGGGTACCGCTCGGAGACAAGCTCCAGGATGGCGAACGCGATGGTGACACACGCAGCGGCAGAGAACAGTAATTGGGGATAGCCGAGGAGAGCCTGCGCGATCCATTCCGGGGCGTGCGGTTCAGTGAACGTCCGAACTACCGTCGCGACGGCGTAGGCGACGGTGGCCCAGAGGAGGACGATGCGGAGAATATGCCAGTACAAGGGGAAGAAGGCTGGTCCAATGAGATAGCGCGCCGGCTGATAGCGGGCGGCTATGCGCATGGGCGGACCGAGCTCCTTGAGCCAATCGATCATCTCGCCTTCGGTGAGCGGGCGGCCGAGCGCGGCTTCGCGCTCCTCGCGCTGGGCCTCAAGGTTGGCTCGGAGCTCGGCGACGATATCGTCCTGGCGCTGCCAGGGCAGGTGCTTGCGGACGGCTTGCAGGTACCGTTCGAACAAGTCATTTGAGTTGCTATGGGGTTCCATGACATTTCTCCTTTGCGGGCGGCGCGAGCCGGGCTACAAAATGTTGCTGACGGCGGTGTTGATGGCGTTCCATTCTTCGAGGAGCAGGCCGAGCATGCGCTCGCCTTCCGGCGAGAGGCGGTAGAAGCGCTTGTTGCGCTTTTCTTCTTCGCGCCACTGGCTGGCCAGCAGGCCCTGGGCCTCAAGGCGGCGGAGAAGCGGGTAAAGGGTGCTTTCGTCGATGGCTAAGCCACGTTCTGCCAGCGCTTTGCGCAACGTGTAGCCGTAGTGCTCCTGACGAAGTTGGGCGAGCACGGCCAGAGACAGGCAGCCGCGGCGCAGCTCCAGTCGGAGGTTCTCGAAGAGGTTGTCGGGGGCTGGACTCATGCTGTACCTCGTACACTGTACATCAACTACTGTATTACATACAGTGTATGGTGTCAAGTAGTTTCTGAGAGAAAATCTCGAGGGGATTTCGCAAATCGCAGGACCCGGCGCTGGCCGGCCCGCTTTCGCGGAAGGCGATGGCAGTTTATGATGAGGCGCAAAGACCGGTGACGGCGGAGGGTGCGATGAGTGAAGCGATGAGCGGACGGAAACAGGGTCGGCGCGATTTCTTGAAGGCGGGCGGGGCAGTGGCGGCGGCCTTTGTGGCGCCGGGAGCGGTGCTGGCGGATACGGCGAAGACACTGCCTCCATTGCCGGTGAATCCGCGCACCAAGAAGGACATGCCCATGCGCAACCTGGGCAAGACCGGATACAAGGTGGGGATTTTTTCGCTGGGCGGGCAGGCGGCGCTGGAGAGACCGAACAATTTTGACGTGGCCGTGCCGATCATTGAGAAGGCGCTGGACCTGGGCGTGAATTACCTGGATACGTCTTCGATTTACGGCGGGCCGGAGCGCTGGAGCGAGCAGTATTACGGCAAGGTGATGGCGAAGCGGCGCAATGAGGCGTTCCTGGCGACGAAGACCAAGGAGCGTACGCGCGACGGGTCAATGGAGATGATTGAGAAGTCGCTCCAATTGTTGCAGACCGATCATGTGGACCTGTGGCAACTGCACGACGTGGGCACGCAATACGACGTGGACGAGATTTTTGCCAAGGGCGGCGCGATGGAAGCGCTGCTTGAAATGCAGCAGCAGAAGGTGGTGCGGTATCTCGGGATCACCGGACATTACCGGCCGGAGGCGCTGATGGAGTGCATCCACCGGCATCCGTTTGACTGCATCCTGATGGCGATGAACGCGGCCGACCCGCACTACTACAGCTTTAACGAGAAGCTGCTGCCGCTGGCGGTGGAGAAGCAGATGGGGATCATCGGGATGAAGATTCCGGGACGGAGCCGGCTGCTGGCGAGCTGGAATCCGCCGTCGATTGAGGCGCAGAAGCACTCGTGGGAGGGGATGACGATCCAGACCACGAACCCGGGCACGCTGACCATGAAGGAAGCGATGTACTACACGCTTTCGCGGCCGGTGAGCACGGTGATTATTGGGTGCGATACGACGGCTCAGCTTGAGGAGAACGTGGCCCTGGCGCGGGAGTTCACGCCGCTGAGCACGAATCAGGAGCAGGAACTGGTGGCCAAGGCTGAGCCTTGCGCCAAGCCGTCGCTGTTCTTCCGGTTCTACGATAGGCCGTGACGGCAGTGAAGGAGTGAAAAGGTGAAGAAGTGAAGGAAAGCCTCACCAATCCTGGTGGGGCTTTTTGCTGCTCGCGTGCGTCCCGAATTCGGCGGCTGAGGCGGTTAATATGGTTGCCATGAAGAAATTGGGGTTTCCAGTTGCGGCGGCGGCGATGCTGGCAGCGGCATTCTGCCTGGCTGGCGCGGCCAACGCACAGAAGAGCAGCACGCATCGTCAGGATGGGCACACGTATTGCAATCCGATGGACCTGGATTATCGCTTTTCGATGGACAAGCCTTCGCGGCGCGAGGCGGCCGATCCGACGATGGTGGTGTTTCACGGCGAGTACTGGCTGTTTGCCTCGAAGTCGGGCGGGTACTGGGAGTCGAAGGATATGCACACCTGGAAACACATTTGGGCGGAAGGCTATCCGGTGGAGACTTATGCGCCGACCGTGGTCGAGATCGGCGGCAAGCTGTATCTTTCGGCATTCAACGATCCGTATCTCTACGTGACCGACGATCCGGCGACGGGGCAGTGGCGCAAGGCTGCGTCGATTCCGCTGTTTGCCGATCCCGATTTGTTTGTGGACAAGGATCACAAGCTATATGCATACGCGGGCTGCTCGAACATCGCTCCGCTGCGGGTGACGGAGCTTGAGGCGGGCGGCGATTTCCACGCGCTGGGGCAACCCGCGCCGATCTATGCGGGCGACCCGGAGAAGCACGGCTGGGAAGTGCCGGGCGATAGCAATGAAATGACCAAGGAGCGGCCGTGGATCGAGGGCTCGTGGATGACGCAGCACGATGGCAAGTACTACCTGCAGTACGCCGGGCCCGGAACGCAGTACAAGACGTACGGCGACGGCGTGCTGGTGTCGGATGCGCCGACCGGGCCGTTTGTCTACGCGGATTACAATCCGGTGTCGTTCAAGCCGACGGGATTCATTGCGGGCGCGGGACACAGCAGCACGTTTCAAGACGTGTCGGGCGCGTACTGGCACATTTCGTCGATGACGATTTCCGTGCGCCACATGTTCGAGCGGCGGCTGGGACTTTTCCCCACGTGGTTTACGCCCGACGGGCAGATGGTGGTGGACACCTACCTGGGCGATTACCCGCACAAGCTGGCGCGAAACGGGGCCGACACATTTGCCGGGTGGTTTCTGCTCGATTTGAAAAAGCCTGTCACTGCATCCTCGTCGCTCGCCGGGCATGAGCCGGAGAAGGCTGTCGACGAGGACATTCGCACATGGTGGTCGGCGGCGACGGGCAATCCCGGCGAATGGCTGCAGGTGGACATGGGAACTCCGCGCAGGATCAACGCCGTGCAGATCAATTTTGCCGACGAGGGCAGCGACACGCTGGGCGCAAGCAAGGATGCGTATCGGTACGTGATAGAGCAGTCTCTGGATGGGCGACGCTGGAGCAGCCTGATCAATCGAAGCGACAACCAGCGCGACGCGCCGGATGAGTACGTCGAGTTGGAGAAGCCGGCGCTGGCTCGCTATGTTCGCATCACCAATGTGCACACGCCGGGGAACGCGAAGTTCTCCGTCAGCGGATTGAGGCTGTTCGGGAACGGCCTTCAGCCTGCGCCGGCGCGAGTTGCCGGCCTTCGCGTAGTACGCGATCCGCAGGACGGCCGTGTCGCGACGGTTTCGTGGCAGCCGGCGCGCCGCGCCGACTTTTACATTGTGCGCTTCGGCGGCCGGCCCGACCGAATGCAAGAGAACTACCAGGTGTACGACGGGACGGAACTCACGGTGCGCAGCCTGAATGTGGGCGTGGGCTACTTTTTTACCGTGGACGCGGTGAACGACAGCGGGCTGACGCAAGGGCAGGCGTTTGTGACGATTCCCTGAGGATTGTTCCGGTCAGATTGCGAGCTATTTCTCTCCCAGGCGGATTTCAACTCCTGCGCGGGCGACGCGGGGCATTCCCAGCGTGGTGGTGGGGGTTTTGCCCACTTCGACAGTGCGGTCGAAGAGGTTTTCGCCTGCGGCGAAGAGATTGAGATGGTGCCCTAGATCGTGACTGGCAAAGGCGTCCATGCGGAAGTAGCTGTGCAGCACGTAAGTGTTGGCGTCGTCGTCGTACATGTGCCCGCTCATCCTCCCCTGCAAACTCAGGCTGCCGAATCGCGGCTTGTAGGCGCGCAGGTTGAGCGTGGCCATGTTGCGCGCCACTTCGGGGATCCAGTTGCCCACGTCCTGGAAGTTCCCGGCGGTTCCGCGGGTGACTAAGGCATGGGCGTATTGGTAGCCGCCGTCGAGGCTGAGCCAGCTTCGCGGCGCCAGCTCGAAATCGAGCGCAACGCCGCGGCTTTCAATCTGTCCCAGGTTCTCGCGCTGGAGCAGAATGGGCGACGAATTGGGATTGATGGTGACGGCGGCGATGGGGCGGTTGATTTGAGTATCGAACCAGCTGGCGCGAATCTCCCCCCAATTGCGCTGGCTGGCCACGCCGGTCTCCCAGCCGGTGGCGCGCTCGCTCAACAAACTGCCGTTGGCCTTGGTGAGCTGATTCCCCACCTGTGTTGCGCGATAAAGCTCGCTGGGAGTGGGGGCGCGGAAGGCGCGAAAGCCCGAGGCCGAGACCGCCCAATGATCTCCGAGCTTGCGCGTGAGCCCAAGCCGTGGATCGAAGACGCGCTGATCGAACTGCGGCGGCTGGGTGGCTGAGGGCTTGAATCCGGAACCGGAGTTCGCCACCTGCTGCCCGTCGTAGTTCTGGAACCAGTCTTCGCGCGCTGAGGCGGTGAAGGTCCATTGGCGGCGGGTCCAGAGAGCTTCAATCCATGGAGCGGAATCGCGCTGGTGATCGTGCGTATCGGTCAGCGCACCACTGCCGGTGTAGGCCTGCTCGTCATCCCAGAAGCGCACGTCGTGGACGTCGGCTCCGGCCAGGAACAGCAGGCCGGGCGTAACCGGCTGCGACCAGTGGGCGGCTGCGCCCAGCTCATTCACGGGGATCTCGGCGAATTTGGTCGGGCTCTCGCCGCAGCGGTAGGCGCAGGTGGGTTCGGCCGGCGTGGGGGTGTTGACGATGGAGGAAAATGTCTGCCAGTACCGCTCGCGCGAGCCGTATAAACGCAGCGTGAGCGCGGAGCCCCGGGGCGCTGCCAGTCCGCGCCAGTGGCGTAACGGAGCAGGCGCGTGGCGTTGGCCTGGTAGGGCGTGCCGTTGCCGCGCGATTCATGAAAGCCGCTGAGGCGGGCAAAAAAGCGCAGCGGGCCAGCAGTGTGATCTGCGAGAACGAGCCCGCTCTGGGAGTGGACAAACGAGGCAGTGTCGACCGGGCCGCGCTGCCAGGGCGCTTCCTGGATGTAGCCGTCGGTGCCGAGAATGGTGCCGGAGATCAGACCGCCCCAGGGGCCGTGCTTGTCTTCGGCGAGCAGGCTGTTTTCATAAGTGCCTTCGCCGCCGTAGGTGCTGCGCAGCTCGGCGATGGGCGCAGTGGGCTGATTCATGCGCACGTTGATGACGCCGCCGATGGCGCTGGAACCGTAGAGCGAGCTAGCGCCGCCGCGAACCAACTCGATGGAATGGATGGCGAGCTCAGGCTGTTCCTCCCAGTGGATCCAGCCGCCGATGGGATCGTTGAGGGGAACGTCGTCCTCGGTGACCAGGGTGCGGCTGGCGGAGGTGGATCCAAGGCCGCGCAGGCTGATGCCTTGCGAAGTCGGATTGGCCACCAGCGAACTGGAGCGGCGGAAGAGCTCGACGCCGGGAAGCTGGCGCATTTTGCTGTCGAGGGAGACGGCGGCGGAGGTCTCAAGCGTTTCAGATGAAAGCTGGCGGGTGATGGCAGGGCTTTCGAGGTCGCCCAGCGGCGCGCGATAGGCCGTTACGGTGACTTGTTCTGCGGCGCTGGCCGGGACGAGATGCAGGATTGAATCCGCGGAGAGCGTTACATCCTGCGGGGCGAAAGAGGGGGCCTCAACGTGAACGCGGCAGGGCGCCTGGCACGACAACACGAGCTGGCCGGAGGCATCGGTCTGGCCCATCACGCTGCCGGCAGCATTGCGCACCATGGCGCCGGCAACGGCCGAGCCGGCGGCATCTTCGACCGTGAGCGTGATGGAGGACGGCGATTGCGCGTCAGGGGATTGCGCGTCAATCGGAGGCGCCTGAAGCACCACGACCGACACTGCCAGAAGAGCGCCAGAAAGAACTTTGGATAGGAAGAACCGCATTGTTTTCGGAAGGGTGGCCGGTACGCAGTCGCTGAAGCAATTGTTGCACGGTGTGGCCGGCGCCAGGGACTACCAGATTAGATGCAATTTCCGCGAGCGGAACCAGGACGAAGGCGCGATCCGCCAGGCGGGGGTGGGGAATCTCGAGGCTGGACGAATGGATGATCTCGTTTCCGTAGAGGAGGATGTCGAGATCGAGGGTGCGGGGGCCATTAGGGACGGACGCGGTGCGGTCACGCCCGAATTCGCGCTCGATGCGGAGGAGTTGATTGAGAAGTTCGCGTGCGGACAGGTCCGTTTCGAGGGCGAGGACGGCATTGAGGAAACGCGGCTGATCGGCGAGGCCGACGGGGATTGTGGAGTAGAGCGAAGAGCGCGCGGCGATACGGCCGAGGGTTGCCAGGCCATCGGCGGCGGCGGCCAGCGTGGATTCTGGTGGACCGGCGGGTCCGGGAATGTTGGCGCCGAGGGCTATGTAGGCGGTAGGCATTGATTCAAGGGTCGCGAAGTGAGCTTTCGGTGGCCAGCTATCGGCCTTCGGGGACGGGGTATACGCGCAAGGTCTGCCCTAGCGAAACGGCCAGGACGTAGGCACGCCCGTCCACGGCCGCGATTGCCTCTCTTGTTTCCTCGTTTCTGCGAGACATTCTGACAAAGCTAACCTCGGACAAGTTGTCTGAGCGAAAAACGGAGAGCCACTGCTTCAGCCAGTCCTCAGAGCCAAAAAAGTTGTCGTGAGCGGTCCGGCAGTAGACGAGCAAAAGCTTCTGTTCTTCGGATACGCCTTCGACACTGCAACTGCAGTCCCAGGCCGGCCCCTGCACAGGCTGACTTTCGCATAGAAGGTGGGGAGCTTTTTCCGTCTTCTCCTTCTTGCCGTCCTTGTCGAAGATGCTCAGTTCGGAGTGGACCGAGTCGAGTCCGTACCACTCGTTGGAGGAAGTTCCAAAGAACGAATTGCCCATGAGGCTTGAGTTCAATGCCGGCGTTGCGGGGCCGATTCCAGGATTGATGCGTTTGTTTAAATCTCTCATCGAATCCTCACTTGAAGCTTTCAAGAGGTTCGCGCAGGCTGCATCGTTTTCCGAACTGAGCGCTGCCCAATTCTTCATTACCTCGGTGAGAGTCCCGCGAGCGCCTGTTTCGGTGCATTCCGGGCCTGGCTTCAAGTCGGGAAGTGAGAGCAATGCGTAACGGTGGCTCAAGGTGTCCGTCTTTCGAGACGCCTCTCGATCGCCCCACCTTAGTGCTAGCCAGCCGTTGCTCAGTACCCGGTCCTCGTCGAGAACGCCCGCGTCGAGGCTCGCTGTATGAAAGGTGCTCGCCACCTTCCATTTCTCAATATCGATCAGAGTGATGATTGTGTCGGGTTTGCGCGATGCAGCACCAGTTGGAGACGGCTTTCCGTTCGAGTCCGCCAGCGCGGCTTGGCGCCATTCTGCCTCTGCGAACGCGACGGCATAACGTCCGTCCGGCGTAACCTGCAGGTCTGCATTCAACGCTTGCAGGTTCTTGCCGTCCGCGGACGACCAGCCCGGAATGTTCATTACCCTAATCGTCGGCTTCTCGGTCCACCAGTCTCTTATTTGCGCCAGTGGCCAGTTGCCGTTCTTATCCGCCTCGTACACGAGGACGCTGTCATCATGGGCCACTGCGATTGAAAAAACCCACCTTGAATTCGTTCCTGCGCTCCACCAAATGCCGCGAAGCGATGGCACAGGCAACTTAATCTCGTGCAAGGATTCGAGTTGCGTCTGGGCCAGAGTTCCTGCGGTTGAGCAGCCGAGAGCGGTGACTACCGATGCGGCGCAGAAGATTCCGGCTTTGATCATCCCGGGAATTCCAGTTGATATTGCGGCGTGCCCGGTTGAATCATTCCCTTTGCCTTGAACTGGCGCAAGGTTTCGAGGTCCTGCTCAAAATCCTCCACGTCGTAGGAATGATCGTAGATATTGCGGTCCTTCAGAAAGCCATCGAACTCGAAGCGCGTTAACCCGAGCATCTGGCTCGATTGCGCGTGGGAGAGGGTTCCGGCGCGATATCTCTCGATGACCAGAGCCTCTAAGGCCTCGCGGCCAGGATTCGCGTGCTGGGACAGATCATCGGGAAGCTGGACCGTAATCTGCATAGTGAAAAGGGTAGCAGGATTGGAAATCGGTTGCCACATTCACGAGGATTTGGCTCGAAAAGCAGATTCCCGAAAGTAAGGGCAGATAGGAAAGTAAGAACAAGAGCAAAGACTAAAGGGCAAAGACGGGCTGGCTTTGGTGGGTTCCCTGGTCCCCAAGTGCGAGGGACCAGGGGCACCCGGCACCGCACAATGCAACCTAACGCCTACTGCGCGGGTTGGGAAGATGCGACGGTCCAGGCTCCGTCGGCGTCTTTCACCAGGGTCGCGGTGGCGGTCTGGATGGAGGTGTCGGCGGCAACCGAGGGAAAGGCACGCATCGATTCTGGGGTGCTGGCCCAGCCGGGGACGCCTTCCACTTCGTAACTATAGGTGACGGTGTATTGAGTGGGGTTGGAGGGGTCGTTGGGGGTGGCTTTCACGATGGCGGTCACGTTGAAGTGGCCGAAACAAAAGTTGCCGTAGCCGGGGTGGCCGGGTTCGGAACTCCAGGAAGAGTGCCCCATGTCGGACAGGTCGTATGTGTTGACCGGATGCAGAAGATTGACCGCATGGGCGCCGCCGAGCAGGCGCTTCTTTTCATCGGACACGCGAGCCAGGAGACCGGCATCGGTGAGGGCTTGGAAGGCGCGAATCCGGTCGTCTTTCTCGGGGTCGATCTCGGCGGGCAGCTTGACGGGCTGAGACCAGACGCATACATGGCGATGGCCGAACGACTGGTTAATGGCAGATAGGAATGGCGCCGTATCGATTGGCTTTTTGCAACCGGTTGCGCCTGTGAGCAGCGCGCCCAATAGGAGCGCCAAGGCAATTCGTTCACGCATTCCAAAGCACCTCAAAATGTTTGGATGCCGATCTGCGGCTATTCCTCACGCAAGGCTTGCATGGGCTGGATAGACGCGGCCTTGCGCGCGGGCAGCAGAGACGCGGCCACACCCACCAATGCGAGGGCAAGAATGACGGCGGCGTAGGTCCACGCATCCAGCGGATGAACCTGGTAAAGGAAGCTCGAGAGCATGCGTCCTGCAGCGACGGCGATGACAAGTCCGGTAACCAGGCCTGCGCCGACGAGGATGGAGCCCTGGCGCAGCACCAGGGAAGCGACACTGGAGCGGGTTGCGCCCAGGGCCATGCGCACGCCGATCTCCCGGCGGCGATAGCTGACGAGCTGCGACAACACTCCGTACAGCCCGGCGATGACCATGGCGATGGCGAGGCCGGCGAACGAGGCCACCAGATAGAGTCCGAGGCGCTGACTGAAGGTGCTTTGGTCCACAGCCTGCTGCATGGTCTGGAACTGGTCCAGGGCGTAGCCGGGGGCATCGCGGCGGAAGAGATCGCGCATCTCCGTGGCGACGGGGATGTCGCCGCGGGTTTTGACCACGAAGCTGACGACGGTCTTGAGGAGCGCCTGGTAAAAGAGCGACGTGGTGGGAACCTGCTGTTGGGGCAGTATCAGCACCGGCAGAATTTGTCCTCCCACGGTGTTGCCCACCTGGTCGGCCATGACTCCCACGATGGTGATGGGCTGGATCATGCCGGTGTCTTTGCCGCCGAGATTGATCTGGTGGCCAAGCGCGTCCTGGTCCGCATCTTTGCCGGGAAAATACTTTTTGGCGAAAGCCTCATTGATAACGCCGATGGCCGGAGCGGCGGCGGTGTCGCTGTCGGCGATCATGCGGCCGCGGACCATGGGCGTGCCCAGAACGCGGGCGTAGCCGGCGCTGGCGGCCGAGACGCGAGTTTGCGCCAGAGGATCCTTGGGCCGGGCGATAATCTCAAAGCTGCTTTGGACACCGGTGCCGGAAAGCGGCGGCGAGGTAACCAGCGCCGCGTCCTCCACGCCGGGCAGCGTGCGCATCCGGTCAATGATGGGGGCGTAGACCAACGTGGCCACCGACGGCGGCGCGTTGGCGGTATCCGTGGTGACGGACATGTTGGAGAACCCGGCGGCGTCGGCGGGCATGGCGGTAAAGGTGGTCACGCGCTCCACGTCAATGCCGAGGTGAGCCTGCTCCAGGTTCCAGAGGGTGTGGAAGAGCAGGCCGGCGCCGACCAGGAGGACGGCGGAGAGTGCAACTTCGCCGGCGACGAGAGCGCCGCTGAGGCGGCCGATCACGGTGCGGCTGCCAACGCCGCGCGAGGCGGCCTGGAGCGCTGCTTGGGGGTTGGCGCGGGCCACCAGTAGTCCCGGCAACAGTGACGAAAGCACGGTGGTGAGGGTCGCGATTGCCGCCAAGGTGAAGACGACGCTCCAGTGAATGGCGATGGTGTCGGCACGGGGAATGGTCCCCACCGGGAGCTTGCGAAGGGCGAGTATCGAGAGCTGGGCGAAAAGAAGGCCAAACGCACAGCCCAGAAAGCTGAGGGCCAGCCCTTCCACCAGCATTTGCCGGACAAGGCGCATGCGGCCGGCGCCAAGAGCGGCGCGTACGGCAAACTCCTGCTGGCGGGCTAGGCAGCGGGCGATGAGGAGATTGGAGACATTGGCGCAGGCGATGAGCAGAACCAGTCCGAGCGCGGCAAAGAGGGCATAGAGGACGGGACGGACAGGGCCGGTGACCAGTTCCTGGTAAGGATAGGCGCTGAGAACAAGCTTGGAATCGCCCTTGTCGCGAGGAACACGCGCGGCGATGGCGTCAAGCTCCTGCTGGTACTGGGCCACGGCAGCGCCCGAACGGAGCTCTCCGATCACGTTGAAGAAGTTGTAACCGCGGTCCTTGAGCATCTCGCCGGTGGGCTGCAGTGGGAACCAGATGGAGTTGTGCGTGGCGTCCGGGCCCATGTTCTCAGGGAATTTGAAGGAGGCTGGCAGCACGCCGATGACGATGCGGGAGATGCCGCCGGCGCGAATGGTTTTTCCGACAATGTTGCGGTCGGCATGGAAGGTCTCGCGCCACAGGCCCTCGTTGAGGATGGCAACGCTGGAACCGCCGGTTTGGCCTTCGGCTTCAGTAAATGTGCGGCCGAGGATGGGTTTTACCCCGAGCATCGAGAAAAGGTTGGGAGTGACGCGTGGTGCGACGACGCTGATGGAGCTGCCACCGAACTGGACGACAGTAACGTCCTCGGAGTAGCCGGAGACCGTTTCCAGCAGGCGCGACTGGTTGCGGATGTCGACGTAGTTAAGCCAGGAGGTCGTGTCAAAGGCCGGTTTGGTCCCCGGCGCGATGTTCACCATGCGGTCGGAATGCGGGTAGGGCAACGGGCGCAGAAGAACATTTTGGATCACAGTAAAGATGGCGGTGTTGGCGCCGATGCCGAGTGCAAGCGTGAGGACCGCGAGGACGGCCATGCCCGGGGTTTTTCGGAGCTGGCGCAAGGCGTAATGCAGGTCTTGAACGAGAGAGCGCATGAGAATACCTCGGCGGGGAGGGCTGCCTGTCGTCGTGAACAAGCACGTTCGAGGCCATGGTAGCACGGAGAGTAAGCGGCTCGTTCCCTGTGAGTTGCAGCGGAATTGCAGACATCGGGGCGGAAGCGCGATTGTCCGCTGAGCGGACGAAGTGTCCGCAATCGGACAGGGCGGGGCGTCTTTGTCAGTTGCGGATCAAGCCATAAGTGGGGGCGCACAGGACGGCCATCGGCGGCGTAGCGCTGGCTGCTATGGGCGACGATTGTGGCCGGTTTAAATCCTCTGGCCGGGCCGCCGGGTGATGGGTGCGCGGTTTGCTAATGTAGCGGTTAGCGAAGCACCGCTCATTTCGGAGATTGGAATGGACATCCGGGACGCTCAACGCGAAGTGCGATCGGTTTACGTCGGCGGCTTTTGGGGGCAGCTTGTTTCGTCCGTAATCTGGCTGACGGCCGCGGCTTTGGGCACGTGGGTAAGCCCCAAAGCATCTATTCTGGCCGTCGTAGTCGCAGGATTCTTCATCTTTCCGCTCACCCAGATGCCGCTGCGTTTGTCGGGCCGCCCGGCGCGGGTGAGCCGGGAGAATCCCCTCCACTGGCTGGGAATGCAGGTCGCGTTTGTGCTGCCGCTTTGCATGCTGCTTCTGGTGCCCGTAGGTCACTACCGCTTGAACTGGTTTTTCCCGGCTCTGATGATCCTGCTCGGCGCGCACTATCTGCCCTTCGCTTTCCTCTACGGGATGCGCACTTTTCTGTTCCTCGCCGTAATTCTGCTCGCTTTGGGCGTCGGGATTGCGCTTTGGTTTTCGGGGACGTTCAGTCTCGGAGCATGGTCCGGCGGTCTGGTCCTGTTCGTTTTCGCCTGGATTCTGCGCTCGCTCGCGACCGCGGAAGCAAGAGCGCGGGCGAAGACCGGCGTCGAACGCACCCTATGAACGCCGCAAACCCGGTGCCGCAAGGAAAATCGGATTGATCCACTGCCGGGCGAGCATACCGGCGGCGCGATTTGCTAGCATCGGATTTCGGAGAGTCGAACAATGGATGGAGTATTGAACGGGGGGCTCGGGGCCCGGAGAAACGAAGATATCGCATTGGATCTGCTGAAGTTTGTGGCAGGGGTGACGAACGCAGGTCGGCCCACGGCGCCTTCGACCGGGTTTACGGCAGCGCCGGGGACCAAGCCCGAAGAGCACGTGACCGAGCTGCTGGAGCTCTACGGGCGTTGTCTGCGAGCCGTTGAAGGAAAAGGGGCGTAATCCCATCGCAAGCGAGTCCAGGCTGCGCGTAGCCGTTGCGGGCGCGGGAGCGTTCGGGCGGAACCACCTGCGTGTCTATCGCGAGCTGGAGCAGGCGGGCGCCGGCGTGGAACTGGCCGCCTGCGTGGAGCCGGATGCGGGGCGCGCGGCGGCGGCCGAGGCGGAGTACGGGATTCCGGTCTTTGCCGGCGTGGAGGAGATGCTGCACTCCAATCGACGCGTGAGTGCTGCCACGGTCGCAGTTCCCACGGTGCATCATCACGCGGTTGCGCTGGCCCTGCTGGACGCCGGCCTGGACGTTCTGGTGGAAAAGCCCATCGCGGCCACTCTGGCTGAGGCTGACGACCTGGCCGCGCACGCTCAGCGTGCTGGACGCATCGTGCAGGTGGGTCACCTGGAGCGCTTCAATCCGGCGGTATTGGCCGTTCAGCCACGGCTCAAACGGCCCATGTTCTTTGAGGCGCACCGGCTGAGCGTGTTCACGCCGCGTTCGCTCGACGTGGACGTGGTCCTCGACCTCATGATCCACGACCTGGACATTGTGCTCACGTTTGCTGCCTCGCCGGTGCGGGAGGTGCGCGCGGTGGGGCTGCCCATCGTGTCGCCCAAGGTGGACATCGCCAACGTGCGCGTGGAGTTCGAGTCGGGCTGCGTGGCCAACTTCACGGCGTCGCGGGTGTCCACGGAGCGCGTGCGCAAGCTCAGGTTCTTTGAGCCGCGGCAGTACGTGTCCATCGACTACGCCCGCCGCAACGTGATCGTGATCCGGATTGACGATGCGGCTGCGGCGGGGGTTTCGCCGCAGCTTGCCGCCGCCGCAGCGGAATTCCTGGCTACAGGCAAGGTGGATTTCAAACTGGCGCAGCAGTTGCTGGCCGGGGGACAAATTCCCGCGCCGCTGCTGGCGCAGTTTATGGCCGCGCAGGGCGATCCCGAGAAGATCAAGGCGCTGGCAAAGAGCTTGGCCGAGCCGGCTGCCGACACGGCGCCCGGACCGGCGCCGGGGCTTTCGTTCGTCAAGCCCGAAGTTACGCCGGGCGAGCCGCTGCGGTTGGAGATCGAGTCGTTCCTGGAGTGCGTGCGGACGCGAAAGCAGCCTCGCGTGACGGCGCGGCAGGGGCGCGATGCGCTGGCGCTGGCGCTCGCGATTCAGGACACTATGGCCGCGCACGCGCACCGGGCAGGGCTGGGGAACTTCTTTGAAGGCAGCGGATAGCTGCTCGCCTTTTTTCCCCAAGAGGACCCTTTCACCCATCAACATATCAAGATATGTGCTTAAGGTAACTACTTTTCAGAATTAGTAATTAAATCGACATATCAAGATATGTTGATGCGTTTTTGAGGGAATTCCTTCCCGCTGATTTCAAGCGATGCCCAGCTGAAAGCTGATGTCTTTTTCACACGCGCGGAATCCAACGCCGCACGTGCTGGCAATACTCTTCATATTCCGGCCCAAAGACGTGGCGCAGGTGCGGCTCCTCGTAGATCATCACGAAGGTGTGGCACACCAGCAGGAACCCGGCCACGAACGCCAGCAGAGCCCAAGAGCCAAAGTACAGCGCGGCCGAAGCCACAGCGAGCGCCGCCCCAATGTACATGGGGTTGCGCACAAAGCGATAGGGCCCGCGAATGACGAGACGCCGCGGTGGATCGAAGGGCGCAGGCGTCCCTTCGCCGATCCACGCAAAAGCGCCCACGCACCAAAGCGCCAGCGCGGCCCCGGCAGCCCCCATCGCCATGGCAAACCATTGCGCCGGCCCGAGTGAAGCCGGAGATGCGATTCCAGCCCATTCCAGGACACGAGCCGGCAAATAGACCAGCACGAAAGCGATGAAGAGCGAAGCGTAAATGAGAGTGCGGAATGCGACGAACATGATTTCACCTCGTAAAGACAGGGGACAGAGAACAAAGAACAGGGAACAGGGATCAGGGAACAGCTCAAACCTGCCAAATACTCAGCAGAAGGCTGAAAGCTGCTTTTATGCGATGCCCAGCGTGCGGTTAAGAAAGCTGACGACGTACTTCCAGAGCAGGTAGTAGGCGGTGAGCGCCACACAAAAGCCGCAGGCAATCAGCACGTAAGAGATGTGCCAGACCTGGAACCAGACAACGCCGGCCGCACCCAGCGCGAAAACGCCGGAAAGGGTTGCGACAAGCGCGCCCACAGGCACCATAAAAACCGGCAACAGCGCGCCGAAGAATCCAATCGGCAAGCGTGTGCGCAGCGCCGGGAGCTGCCACAGCATGTTCCAGACGCCCCACAGCGAGGGCACCAGCGCCATGGGGAAGATGATGCCGCGTTCAATGGGCACGGGAAACTGGAGCACCAGGCGCACTACGATGAATCCAGTGAGCATGAGCGGCAGCACCAGCGTGGGGACGAAGATGCCGGAGAGAAATGCACGAAGGTAAGGATGCGGGTTCATGGCGAATTCCTTTCAGCGGAGCGGCTCCGCGGCCTCACAAGTAGTAGAGGAGCATGGGGACGGCGGCTGGAAACGCGAGCGCGAAGACGGCGAGTCCCGCCGCCAGGGCCCAGTCGAACCAGGGCACAGAGCGCAGTTTGGCGGTGAGCGGCGGCTGTGCGCTGAGCCGCGCCTGCATCGCAGGCCACAGATCGTGCGCCGGCTCCTGGCTTGCCCCAATCGGTGGGATGGCGCCGCGCAGCAGCTGTTCCATCGGCTCTGTTCCCTTTTCCCTTCTCCCTGTTCCCTGCTTCATGGTCTGATCCCCTGTTGTTCCAGATCGGTTCTGAGCCGTCGCATGGCGCGAAATACGCGCAGCTTGACGGCTGCTGTGGTGATACCGAGAGCGCCTGCCACTTCCTTTTGCGGACGCTCCTCGACGACAGCAAGCAATGCCGCCACGCGCAGCTTGGGCGGCAGCCGGCCAAGTGCAAGCGCCACGGCACGGCGAATCTCAGCCGTGAGCGCCGGATCCGATGCCTGGGGCGACGAAAGCCCGGCGAAAAACTCTTCGGCCATCACGGTTTCCGGCCGTTGCGCTCTCATCCAGTCCAGCGCGGCATGAGTGGCGATGCGGCGCGCCCACGGCTCAAATTCGCGTGCCGGATCGAAGCGGGCATGCGCCCGGTGGATGCGAAAAAACGTTTCAATAGTCAGGTCCTCGGCTGTGCCCGGGTCCCGCACGATACGGAGAATCCAGCCGTAAACAGCACGCTGGTGGCGGTGGAAAAGCGTTGCAAACGCGGCTTCGCCCCCGAAGCAGAACTGCTCCAGGTCCACCCGCCCTTGCTCCTCCACCGCGCCCATCTGGACTCCGCTTACCACCCGTTTTCGTGCCTCTGACTCGACTTACGGGGAACTGCGGGGAAGGTTACACCGTATCAGCCAATAATGGGGAGTCTTGGAGCCGGAATTGCGCTAGTATGAGAGCGGCATTCGGTCCGGGATGAAGTGCGGAGGTGCATCCATGTTCCATTTAGGGGGCCTGTTCTTCCTGGCGCTGTACTTTCTGCCCTCGCTGATCGCGACGGGTCGCCACCTCTACTGCCGGGGCGGCATCTTCATGCTCAATCTGTTCCTGGGCTGGACGTTCTTCGGCTGGATCGCGGCACTGATCTGGGCCATCACGGCGCCTTCCCCGTATGACTACTACGGGCCTCCTCCGCCTCCGCCCTACCCTCACTATCCGCCGCGCTACTGGTAGGCCGGGGCCTACGCTAAAGCGATTTTTCAACCCTCATCTTCGAGCTGCCCACATCTTGACAATCCCCGCCGCGCCCTTTAGCGTGAGCAACCGGAGCGCGGGCGCACTTTTCCCGGTAGCCAAGTTGGTTGAGAACCGATCCCGCCCGCCTTGGGAGAACAAATGACAACGTTTGCGCGAATTGTGGCAGGAGCCGCGGTGGCATCCTGCGCATGGCTGCTTGCAGCCGGAGCCCAGGAAGCACAGCAAGCATCCGCCGGCGCAGGACAGCCGGCCTACTTGAATACCAGTCTGCCGCCCGAGGTTCGCGCCGCTGACCTGGTGCACCGCATGACTTTGGACGAGAAGGCCAGCCAGCTGGTAAACCAGGCTCGCGCCATTCCCCGGCTCAACGTACCCGCATACGACTGGTGGAGCGAGGCGCTGCACGGCGTGGCCGTGGACGGCACCACGGAGTTTCCTGAGCCCATTGGCCTCGGCGCCACCTTCGATCCGCCTACGATTCACCAGATGGCCACCGACATCGGCATCGAGGGGCGCATCAAGCACGTGCATGGCGGAAAAAGCCAATGGCGGCTACAGCAGAATCATGCAGGGGCTGGACTTCTGGGCACCCAACATCAACATCTTCCGCGATCCCCGCTGGGGCCGCGGCCAGGAAACTTACGGCGAAGACCCATTCCTGACCGGGCGCATGGCCGTCGCCTTTGTCACCGGCATGCAGGGCGACGATCCCCATTACTACCGCGTCATCTCCACGCCCAAGCACTTCGTCGTGCACAGCGGTCCGGAGCCCACCCGCCACATGGCGGACGTGGACGTGAGCAAGCACGACGAAATGGATACCTATCTGCCCGCCTTCCGCGCCGCCGTAACCGAGGGCCACGCGGATTCGGTGATGTGCGCGTATAACGCCATCAACGGCCAACCGGCCTGCGCCAACCAGTTCACCCTGGTCGATCAGCTCCGCGACAAATGGGGCTTCAAGGGCTACGTGGTCTCCGACTGCGGCGCCGTCATCGATATCTTTGAGGGGCACCACTACCGTCCCACACAGGCGCAGTCGTCGGGCATCTCCCTGGAGCGCGGCATGGACAACGAGTGCGCCGACTTCTTTGCGGTGGTAAAAGACAACCACGATTACAAGCCCTACATTGACGCCGTGCAGCAGGGCTACCTGAGCGAAGGCGCGATCGACACGGCGCTGATCCGGCTGTTCACGGCACGCATGAAACTGGGCATGTTCGATCCTCCGGAAATGGATCCTTACTCCAAAATCGACGAGACCCAGCTCAACAGCCCCGAGCATCGCGACCTGGCGCGCAAGATCGCCGATGAAGCCATGGTCCTGCTCAAGAATGACGGCACACTTCCGCTCAAAGCGGACGTGAAGACCATCGCCGTGGTTGGGCCGCTGGCCGATCAGACAGCGGTGCTGCTGGGCAATTACAACGGCACCCCGACCCACACTGTCAGCTTCATGGAAGGGCTGAAGAAAGAATTCCCGAACGCAAAAATCAACTACGTGCCGGGCACGCAATTCCTGCATCCGGATGGAACGCCGGTTCCCGCAAGCTTGTTGACGACGCCGGATGGAAAACCCGGCCTGAAGACCGAGTACGCCCTGGGCTTCGATTTCGGAGGAGCGCCGCCAAAGCCAGTGGTCACGCGGGTTGAGCCCACGGTCGATCTGACGGCAGACAATGTGCCGGCCGAGGTAAAAGGCAAGAGCCAGCTGGTGGCCCAGTGGTCGGGCTTTCTCACGCCCAGTGAGACCGGCGAATACCTGGTCGGCATGAAGGCCAACGGTTTTGGCCGGGTCATGGTCGGCGACAAGCAGGTTGCCGAGGATCGCGGCGGCGTTGGCATGGGACAGGTCCACCTGGACAAGGGCGAGAAGGTTCGCATCAATGTCGTCTATGCACAGTTTGGCGAGGCGGAAGGCAGCGGGCCCGCGGCCCAGCTCATTTGGGCCAAGGTGCAGAACGGCGCGGACCCTGCGGCCATGGATGCGGCGCGCAAGGCCGACGTGGTCATCGCAGTGGTGGGCATCACCAGCCAGCTTGAGGGCGAGGAGATGCCGGTGAACGAACCCGGCTTCCTCGGCGGTGACCGCACCAGCATCAACCTGCCTCAACCCGAAGAAAACCTAGTGGAGGAAGTGGCCAAAGCCGGCAAGCCGCTGGTCGTGGTCCTGATGAACGGCAGCGCGCTGGCCGTTAACTGGGAGAAGGACCACGCCAACGCCATCCTGGAAGCCTGGTACTCCGGGGAAGAGGGAGGCACGGCCATCGCCGAAACCCTGAGCGGCAAGAACAATCCTGCCGGCCGCCTGCCTGTTACCTTCTACAAGGACGTGAACCAGCTTCCCAACTTCGAAGATTATTCGATGGGCAATCGCACTTATCGCTATTTCAAGGGTGAGCCGCTCTATCCCTTCGGCTATGGCCTGAGTTACACCACGTTTGCTTACAAGGACCTGGTGCTTCCCACCACTCCGGTGGCCGCGAGCAGCCCCATCTCGGCCGACGTTACCGTCACCAACACCGGCAAGGTGGCGGGCGGCGAAGTGGTGGAGCTCTATCTCGAATTTCCGAAGGTGGCGGGTGCGCCTTTGAAGGCTCTCCGCGGCCTGGAACGCGTGCACCTGGATGCCGGCGCCAGCCAAACCGTCCACTTTGACCTGAAGCCGCGCGACCTCAGCATGGTCTCCGAGCTCGGCACGCCGATGATCGCCCAGGGCAAGTACACAGTGACGATTGGCGGCGGGCAGCCCGGAACCAGCGCTCCCCAAGTCAGCGGTACATTCGAGATGAACGGACAAATCGACTTGCCGGAGTAGCGGCTGCCGCAATGAAGAATGCGAAGGGCGTCCGCCGCGGCGGACGCCCTTCGCATTTCTCCGATCCATCCACTCGCGGTTAATGTACGCCCGTGCCCGACGTCGCCATCGCCGGCGTCGCGTCGTGCTCCATGACGCCCCTCATTTTCAGGTACACCGCGTTGGTCCAGCCAAAGCCAATCTGGTTCTGCTTGTAGCCGGTCTCCACATGCACGTCGGCACTGGCCGTATCCACGTTGTACTTTTCGCGAATCGTGCCCTCCTCCGCAAAGCCGTCATCCACGGTGTGATTCCAGTGGCGCGCGATACGGGCGGCATCGTCGTGGAAGCCCATCGACTCCAGCCCGGCCACCGCAATCCAGTTGGTCGGCGCCCACCCGAACGGCTCGTCCCATTGCAGCCCCGTGTTGGTGTTCGACATCGACAGGCCCCCGGGCCGCTCAAACAGGCCCAGCTTCTCCACCACTTGCCTGGCCTCCTCGCGCGTGGCCACTCCGGCCCACAGCGGATACAGCGAACTGATGTACGCGTACTCGTTCGGCCGCGAGTGCATGAAATCCCAGTCGGCAAACACGCCTTCGCGTGGCCACCACAGGTAGCGGTGAATGGCGGCATTGCGCCTCTGCGCCCGCAGCGTCCACCTTTGTGCATCCTGCGGCTTGCCCAGCAGCAGCGCAAAATGCTCCAGGTCCCGCTCGTATCGGTAGAGCAGGCTGTTCAGGCACACCGGCGCAAAGTGCTCCGTCTCGCCGCTGAATGGCCCAAAGCGATCGCTCGGATCGAACCCCGATTCGCGCATCGCCCGGTCGCCCTCGTAGTAATCGCGCGTCAGCCGGTAGCCGCCGGCCCACGCGCGCATGCACACCACGCTGGCATTCACGTCGCAGCTGGTCTGCTTCAGCCGCGCGGCCTCGGCCGCGACCCGGATGCTCGCTGCCCTTCACCAGGAACGCGTCGCCGCCCGAGTGCGGATGCGCCAGAATCCAGCGGATCACGTCAGGGTAGTACGTGCTGTCGTCGGCCATCTCCGGCACCGGCCCGTGACCGTAATCGTAGTACCGCGCCAGGCCTGTCGCGCCGGCCATGTGCTCGGGCCGTGTCCATGTCGAGTAGTCCTTTTCCGCGAGCGTGTAGGCATGCGCCAGCCACTGCGCGCGCGGCCTGCCGGCCCTCCGCCGTCTGCGGAAAGCTCGCCGGATCCTCGTACACCGCGCGGATCATCGACGTCAGAAACGGCGGCTGCGACCGCGTCAGGTAATATGTGCGGTTGGCGTTCAGCACTCCACCGTAGTTCTCGATCTCAAACAGGAAGTTGTCCACCATGCCCTTGGCCAGCGCTTCATGATGGTCCGCTTCCAGCCCCAGCAGAATGAAGAAACTATCCCAGCCGTACATCTCGTTGAATCGCCCGCCCGGGACTACGTATGGCTCAGGCAGGTAGAGCAGGCCTGCGTCGGGCAGGTCCTTCGGATCAATGTCGCCCAGCTTGACGATGGGGCGCGGCAGCCAGTTAACTTTCACATGGCATTTCGCCGTCAGCTCCTTCACCGCCGCGGGCGCGGCCATTCCGGCAGGGAGATAAAGGATGGGGTTGGCGGTCACCTTGATGTCCACCAGCGAGTGGCACTCGGTCATTGAGCGCGTCAGCGTATCCCAGGCGCCGTGGATGTAGTGCAGCGTGGCCTCGGAGTTGGGACTTCCTCCGCTTGCCTGCTGCGCGCCTGAGATATGGATTGCGGCTAAAACAAGTACAGCCAAACGAAGCAATTTCATGTGTGGTACGCCGGGTCTCCGGTCGTTGCTCTGGAGTGTACCGCACTGAGCGCGCGCGACGCCGCAAGTTTTTCGATTGATTCGGGAACACTTCCCTGCGCACCGGTGTCTACATCAGCACAGTGGTACCGATGAGGATGTGCAAAGATTCGGCGCCACCTGCGTTGGGAAGCATCCTGCGAGGTGGCTGAAGGCTGCCCGCCGCCGCTGCGGCGCCGGGTGAGCCGATGCGCCCGCGCGCCTGAATCCCAGCCTCCCGCCGGTACGGCTGAATTTGAGCAGTAGCCGGGAGGCAGCCATGTTCGAAGATTCCACATTTGAATCCGGCGGCAGAATCCGTACCCGCAGCCGCGCGTGGAGCATCGCCACCTTTGCGCTCAACGCCACCGTCCTCGCCGCACTCATCGTGATCTCGCTCATCTATCCTGAAGCGTTGCCGCGGCGCCTTGCTGAAATCCTGCTCAGCGCCCCGCCTCCGCCGCCGCTCGCGCCCAAGCCGGTTGAGGTCAAGCCGACACAGGCATTTCACGGACAACGAGAATTCGTCGATATGCACCTGACCGCGCCGCTCCAAATACCAACCGGGATTCGCAAATACAACGGCGTCGAGGATCTGCCGCCAGGCGAGCAGATTGCCGGATGGGATAACGGCCCGGCTGTTCCCGGCAACAATCCATTCGGCAACGGCACTTCTAGCACGCCACATGTCGTCAGCGCCCCGCCCAAAGGCCCACAGCGCATCTCCTCCGGCGTCGCCAATGGCATGCTGCTCGACCGCGTGATGCCTGTCTATCCGCCCATTGCGCGCGAGGCCGGCATTCAGGGAACAGTCGTCCTCGAAGCCGCCATTTCAACCAACGGAACCATCACCAACCTGCGCGTAGTCAGCGGAAACGCCATGCTTCAGCAGGCTGCGATTGACGCTGTCAGCCGTTGGCGCTACCGGCCGTACCTGCTAAATGGCCAGCCCGTTGAAGTGGAAACAACGGTCAGCGTGGTGTTTAACCTCGGCCGGTAACGAGTTTCCCCGGGTTGGGGCGCGCGGCGGGAGCGAGACCGCGCCGTCCCACCTTCGCCGATTCGCGACGCTCTGCGGATCCACCCGCGAGTCGGCGAAGTAACGTCAGTTCACAGTTCTCAGTTTTCAGTTCTCAGTATGTGTGCGTCGGCCAGTCATCACCGGTCCTTCCGCGCTGGTTCAACTTAGCTTGTCATCCTCGCGGACTCCCGGCCGTGTCACCTGTCACCTCTTCACTGACAACTGACAACTGACAACTGACAACTGACAACTGACGCCCTCATCGGCGACAATCTCATCTGCCATGCGAAACCTATCCCGCCGCGATGTTCTTCGCACCGTCCCTGCCGCTGCGCTCCTCGGCGCATCCAAGGGATTTGCCGTGACTTCTTCAACACAACGCGTCTTCGTCGCCTCCAACACGCTGGATGGCATCCGCGCTTTCGACTGGAATCCCGCAACCGCCGAGCTTACTGATGCCGGCGTCGCCGCCAAGTTCGATAACGTCGATTGGCTCTGCTTCTCGCCCGACCGCAAAATCATCTTTGCCGCCGCTGAGCTCGACAGCTTCCGCGGAAAGCCCACCGGCGCGGTCGCCAGCCTGCGCCTGAACAGTGGAACGCTTACGCAGATCTCCGCCGAGAACTCCGCCGCCAAGGGCACCTGCCAGTGCGCCATCGACCGCACTGGCCAGACGCTTCTCGCAGCCGACTACGGCGGTGGCAGCGCGGCCAGCTTCAAAGTGACCGACGGTGCGCTCAGCCCGCTGGTCTGGAGCCAGCACTACACCCAGCACGGCCCCAATCCCGACCGCCAGGAGAGCGCGCACGCGCACTTCGCTTCCTTCTCGCCGGATAACCGTTTCGCCTTTATCAACGATCTCGGCGGCGACTCGATCCACATCTACCGCCTGCACCCGGCCGCGGCGCAGCTCACCCCGGCGGGCGAGTGGCACTCCGAGCCTGGTTTTGGCCCGCGCACGCTCCACTTTCATCCCAACGGTGTCATCGCCTATTGCATGAATGAAATGGCCTCAACCGTCAGCGTGCTCCGCTGGAATAAGGCCGACGGCCAGTTCACCACCGTCTCCCAGTTGCCGCTTAATCCCGATCCGGCCAAAGGGCCAAATACCGGCTGCGATACCGTGATCACGCGTAACGGCCGCTTCGCCTACTTCGCCAATCGCGGCGACGATTTCATCCTGTCCGCGAAAGTCGACCCGCAGACGGGCGCGCTGACCCCGATCGCCAAGGGTCCTACCGGCGGCAAAACCCCGCGCAATTTCACCCTCGATCCCACTGAGCGCTGGATGCTTGTCGCCAACCAGGGTTCGAGCCAGCTCAGCGTCTTCGCTCGCGATCCACACACCGGCGCCCTCGCCGACCAGGGCAAGAGCTACGACTGCCCTACGCCCATGTGCATCCTCTTCGCGTGAAGGCGGGGAACGAGGGAACAAGGGAACGAGAAAACGCGCGTACCGGCAACGGAAGGTATCTCTAATCACCAAAAGCTAACTGCTAAGAGCTGACGGCTGAAAGCGAGACTTAAGGACTGGCGATTCGCAAACCGGGGAGGCCCTCGAAATCCCTGAGGTTCGCGGTTAACAACGCGTGGTCATTTTCAACTGCCTGAGCGGCTATCCAGAGATCGTTTACGCGCGTTCTCGGGGACCGGCCCGACTGTTTCATAGAGGCGGCCAGGATGCCGAAGGCTGCACTCGTAAGGGAAGAAACATCGAGAACGGGACGCTGCTCCAGGATGCGCAAATAGCGCATGCGCACCAGCCTCACTGCTGGATCGGTGCACGATTCGACACCAAAGCACAGTTCTCCAAGCGAAATCGCTGAGATGAAGACCTGCTCGTCTCCAGCAGCCCTGAGAACAGCTTCACTCGACATCTGTCCGCTGGCCAACCCTACCCAGATGGAAGTGTCGAAGATCATTCCCACGGATTCGCCACCTCTTCGTCGAATTCTCCACGGCTATCCTTGAGCCAGGAATTGCCTTGGGCGGGCGTCAACTTCCCTTCGAGGCCAGCGATGGCTTGCGCCGCGGTCATGGTGCGTCTGGCGGGTACAATGTGGGCTATTTCGGTGCGATTTCGCATCACCTTCACCGTCTCGCCAGATAGAACGCGCTCGAGGATGGTGCTTGTGCTCCGGGCCAGGTCGGAGGCGCTAATGGTCTGCGGCTTCATGGATCACCTCAATACCATTGTACGCGTTAATGCATATTATCTGTATTGATACGCAATCATGAGATCTAAGACGCGGACTGTTTGACATGGAAAGCTGATCGGAGGATTGAGTGCTAAAAGCCAGATGCTGCCCTTTACGATCCGACTACCGACCATTGGCCACCGAGCACGGAGAACTCCTCCTCGGCGCGCTCCGGCTCTTCCATCGGGACTCGGGCCAGTTGCCACGCAGAGCGGTCCTTCATCAGCCTTTGCACCAGCGCGGTGTGCATCGCATGGCCGGCGCGCTCGGCAACCACGCGCCCCTCAATGCGGTGCCCGGCCAGCGCCAGGTCGCCAATCAGGTCCAGCACCTTGTGCCGCACGTATTCATCTGCGAAACGCAGCGGACCATTCTCAGGGCCCTGCTTTCCAACGATGATGGCGTTCTCCGGCCCCGCCCCGCGAATCAGCCCCATGTCGCGCAATCTTTGCTCGTCGGCCTTGTAGCCAAATGTCCTCGCCGGCGCAATCAGCGCTCCATAGGTCTCCGTGGCCAGGTCCACTGCCGCGCTCTGCCGCCCGATCGGCGCCGGAAAATCGATGCTGTATTCGATCGAGTATCCCGAACCCGGATAAACCCCGATAAACTTTTCGCCTTCACGCACTTCCACCGGCTTCAGCACGCGAATGTACTCCCGCCGGCGCCGCTGCGCCCGGATTCCAACCCGTTCGAACGCTTCCACGTAGGGCAGCGCGCTCCCGTCCAGGATCGGCACCTCCAGGTTGTCCACTTCCACGATTACGTTGTCCACGCCCATCCCGATCAGCGCGGAGAGCAAATGCTCCGTGGTCGAGATCAGCACGCCTTGCCGCATCAGGCTGGTCGCGTAGCTCACCTTGGCCACGTTGCGGCCCACCGCGGGTATCTCAAAGTCGTCCAGATCGGTGCGGCGGAAAACAATGCCCGAACCACCAGGAGCGGGCAAAAGCCTCATGGTGACGGTTGCGCCAGAGTGCAGCCCAACTCCTGCAAACTCAATAGGCTCGGCAATCGTTTGTTCCAGGTGTTCGTGTTGACCCAATGTTTACTCCTAAGCTGACCATCCGGGGGGCGTGCAATCAGGTTAGACGACGCCCTGCACTCTAGTACTGTGCCTTTTTTGCCACAGTGTGACGCCATAAGCCGCGCATTTGCCGTAACTTTCGAATTTTATTCGCCAAAACCCACCGGCTCGAAGGCCCCTCTTTTCCTCCCCTGGATCAAAATCGGCACCACGCCGCACCCTAAGTCACCCCAACTCCCGCCGCGGAGGCTGCATGCTCGCGTCAGCGTAGAATCGCCTCATCGCTGCCGTCTTGAGAGGATAAGTTCTTGAGCCGAGTCTCCTCTGTCGCGCAACCCTCCGTCATTCCCATGCGCGCGTTCCTTGCCGGCGCGCGCCGCAAACAGGATGCGCTCCTGCAATCTGCCCGCAAGCTTGTACTCGCCGAGTCGCCCACTGACACCAAGTCCGCCGTTGACGCCTGCGGCCTCGTTGCCATCGAGCACGCCCGCTCCCTCGGCGGCCGCGTTCGCCTTCATCGCCAGCGCGACTTGGGCAACGTCATCGAGGCGCGCTTCGGCCCGCGCCGCAAATCTGGCCCCAAACCTGTCCTCATCTTGGGCCACATCGATACCGTCTGGCCCGTCGGCACCCTCCGCTCCATGCCCTGCCGCATCGCTCTCGATGAGGCAGGACAAGCGCGACTTTGGGGTCCCGGCACGCTTGATATGAAGGCCGGCGTAGCCATGGCCTTCACTGCCATCGAGATGCTGTCTGAAGCCGGCCTCCTCGACCGCGAAATCGTTCTCCTGCTCAACTCCGACGAAGAAATCGGCAGTCCCGTCTCGCGCCCCATCACCGAAAGCCTTGCTCGCGCGTCTTCCGCCGTTTACGTTCTTGAACCTGCCCAGGGCCTGGCCTGCAAAACCGCTCGCAAAGGCACCGGCGACTTTCGCATCGAAATCCGCGGCGTCGCCGCCCACGCCGGTGTGGATTTCGAAAAAGGCTCAAGCGCCCTCCGCGAGCTCGCCCGCGTCATTGATACCGTGAGCAACTGGACCGATCTCAAGCGTGGCATCACCGTTAGCGTGGGTCGCGCCGGCGGCGGCGCAAAAGTCAATCAGGTCCCCGCCGAGGCCTGGGCTGAAGTCGATCTCCGCGTCGGCCGACTCGCCGACGGCCCCCGCATGGAGCGCCGCTTCGCCGCCCTCAAAGCCGCCAATCCCCGCTGCTCGCTCTTGGTCACCGGCGGCATCAACCGCCCGCCCATGGAGCGCACCCGAGGCACGGTTGCGCTTTACCATCGAGCCCGTTCACTTGCCGCTGAGCTTGGCTTTGTCCTGGAAGAAGCCGCCACCGGAGGCGCCTCCGACGGCAACTTCACCTCCGCCCTCGGCCTGCCCACATTGGATGGTCTTGGCGCAGTCGGCGAAGGCGCCCATGCCGCCCACGAATCGGTCTTGCTCGAGCACCTGGCACCGCGCACCGCGCTCCTTGCAGGCCTGCTTGCCAGCTAGTCCAGCCGCGTCAGGAACGCTTCCCCCTCCGACGGCCGCAGCCGGGACGCTATGCTCTCGGCCTGACCGCGGTTGTCGCCCTCCGGCCGGATGCGCACCCAGTAGCTGTCCTCGCCCGGGAACTCGATCACGTTAGCCGCCGGATACCGCCGCTGGAGCTGTTCCTTCAGCTTGTTGGCCTGGTGCTCGCTGTGGAACGCCCCGATCTGCACGCACCAGCGCCCGCCCCGGTCGATCGGCTTCGGCGTCTCATACACGTCGATGCGCACCTGCGCCAATCCCATCTGGTACACGCCCGTTGCTTTGGCGGAGGCAATCGTCAGATCCAGGATGCGCCCTTCCACAAAAGGTCCGCGGTCGGTGATGCGCATGGCCGACCGCTGCCCGGTCTTGAGATTCGTCACCACAATCAGCGAGCCCATGGGCAGCGTGCGATGGGCCGCGGTCAGCGCCCGGTTGCTGAACACCTGCCCATTGGCGGCCTTCCGGCCCCGCGCCGCCGTGTACCACGTCGCATATCCCACTTCGCTCTCGATAGGCCGGTGTTTGTTCACATATTCGATATCTTTCGCGTCAATGCCTCCGGAGGGCACGCGCGTGATCGGAATCGGCGACGTTTCGGCGGTATCCGGTTCTGTGGCGTCCGCCGCAGAGGCTTCCGGGGCCGTGGCGCCCGGCGTATAGGGCACCGCCAGCGGCGGAGCAGTCTGCGGCGCGCTCGCCGCCTGCCGGTGATGTCCGCATCCGGCCAGCAGGCCGCATCCAGCCAGCACCAGGCAAGCCAGCGCCGCCAGCGCTCCGGGCGCTCGCCGGCAATAACTCCGAAATTCAAAATCCGCGCTCAGCTCTGAGGTCCTTTCGTCCCCGGGCCTCCGCTCGACCGATCAAACCGGTCGGCAAGGTCGCGCAATTTGTCGGATATTGTCCGCATGGCCGTAACCGATTCCCGCCGAACCTGCGGTATCACGGCGTCATTCACGTAAGCGATCGTGTGCCGCAGTTCCATCTCGATCAGCTCGATAGCTTCTTCAATTCGACTGCCCAATCCTCCAGGCGGAGGTGGTGGATAGCTGCCCATGCCGGTAACCTCGTGCGAGTGAACCATTAGTGTCCACTAATATCCAGTCTCGTTTCCCCAATACCCTGCGTCAACTCTGCTGGGGGTTTATGTGCCGCAATCGTTACCGTCGGCCCCTGAGCGTTCTAACGCATAACCACAGAAAAGTTGCTTGGAACTGGTTGCATTAGCCGAGTTTTGAGGGCACGAATTCAGTCGTGCCGACAGATGCTGCAAAACCGCCGGGCTTTAGTCCCCGAGGGATGTGCCATCAGCCAATTCAATCAGTCCTTTAGGAAACGAGCTTTTGTTTTCCCCGCTGGTTGCCCGTATCATTCCCAAGCGCCGGCGAAATCACTTTGCCGGGCATCTCAAATTTCATGATGCATGCGCCGTGCCGCCGCTGAAGGCTCAGTTCGATATCTTGTCAAATAACCGCTCGCGCATATCCCGCTTCTCCAGGTTGATCTTCGCAGGATCAACTTGCCTACTGCTGTCCGCTGCCATTCTCTTCCCGCTACGCGGTTGGGGACAGGGGGACAGGGCAAGTTATGACGCGGTAACCGCGGATCCGCTCCCGGATGCGCCCGAGCCCCAGGCGCAATCGGCTAGCCCGACTCCCAGGCCCAATCCTTGCCCAGCACCGGCCGGGTCCGCCGCGGCTACGCAGGACCACAACCCACACTCTGCCGAAGTTCCATGCACCCTCAAACACCTCAACTGGTATCAGCGCTTCGCCAACGGGCCAAAAGGACTGACTCCTCGCGACAAAGCCTGGCTGGCGGTGCGCAACCTCGTCGACCCCTTCAACCTGATCACTATCGGTGGCGAGGCCGCCATCTCCGTCGCCGTCGACTCCCACAACCCTTACGGCCCGGGCATGCGCGGCTACGGGTATTACGTCGGCTCCAGCTTCACCCAGGACATGACCGGAGAATTCGTCGGCACCTTTGCCATTCCCGCCCTTGCCCATCAGGACCCCCACTATCACCGCATGGAGGGCCAGCCCATCCTGCGCCGCGTGCGCCACGCCGCGCTCCAGATCCTCTGGACGCAGTCCGACGGCGGCAAAGGCATGCTGAACTACGCCAACCTCGCTGGCTTCCCCATCGAGGATGCGGTCGCAAACCTCTACGTGCCCGGCCGCCATACCAACGCCGCCGCCGACGCCGAACGCTACGGCATCGCCCTCGCCACAGCCCCCATCGACAACTTTGTCAACGAGTTCGTCCCCGACGTGGCCAGCCACATCCACATCCGCATCGTCATCCTCCAGCGCATCATCAACCAGGTGGCCGGCTCCGCAACCATCAACAGCACTGCCAATCCGTAACCCCAGGCAATACCCAGGCATTCCATTGCATTACGGAGCTGTGCCCAGTTCATCGCAGTTTCATCGCGATGAGCGGTCGTGCGGCCAAAAGCGAAATCGTCTGATTTTGGAAGCACAAAGGCCACTGCTTTTGCCGTTGCTGTCGTTTTTTCATTCCCGGCCTATGATCCTCTGGATATCGTATTCCGCGGTGTAGTGGGCTCCCAACGCATGCCGTTCCTCTTCGTCCATGCTGTCTTGAAAGAGCGTCCCGAAAATTGCTAGGTTCACAAGCCCTGAAGCCTCGAAATACTGTCCGGAAACGGACATTGAGAACCACTTGCGAACAAGGAGCGGAGCTGGCTGCGCTGGCTGGCGCTGGTATCTTGCTGCTCGGAAACGACTTCGAATCGAGCGTGCTTTGGCGCACTGCATGCAACTGAGCAGGGCAATACTCTTATTCCCCAAGAGCAAAGACTCCGAGGGAGGCGTCCCATGGCAGGACTGCTTCAGGATGTTCGCTTTGCGTTGCGGCAATTACGGAAGACTCCGGGATTCACCCTTACCGCAACGGCAATGCTGGCCGTGGCCATCTGCGCCAACGGCACGGTGTTCAGCTGGATCGACGGGACCATGCTGCACCCGATACCGGGGGCGCGGGATCAAGGCGCGCTGGTGAGCTTGATGCGGGGGCAGTGGAGCATCTCGCCGCCTCCGCCGTTCTCTTACCTGGATTACCGCGATCTGCGGGACCAGAACCACAGCTTCGATGGAGTCCTGGGGTATCACCACGACTGGCTGACGGTGACCAGCGGAGCTGTGCCGGAACGGATCTATGTGGCCAACGTGACGGCGAACTATTTCGACGTGCTGGGCGTGAAGCCCCTGTACGGGCGATTTTTCCGGCCGGAAGAAGAAACTGCTGGACGGAACATTCCCTATGTCGTCCTGAGCTACTCGTTCTGGAAGACGCACTATGGGGGCGACCCTGGGATTGTGGGCAAGTCGATGGAGATCGCTCGCCACCAGGTGACGGTGATCGGGGTGGCGCCGGAGGGGTTCATCGGCGCGATGCCGGGGTTGCGGCAGGATATGTGGGTGACGCTCGATCCTCTGGGGACGGGCGGGTGGCGGATCACGCATCGCGGCTCGTATTGGCTGAACGTGGTGGGACGGCTGCGGCCGGGCGTCAGCCGGGAGGCGGCAAACCAGGATCTTGAGACCATCATGCGGCGCATTGTGGCGGCTTATCCGGACGATCATCTGGGCACGAACACCATTACGCTGGATCCGATGTGGCGGTCGCCCTTTGGCGCCAACGGATATATGGCGCGTTCCGCTGCCGATTCTGCTGGCCATCGCGGGCCTTGTGCTGCTGCTGACTTGCGCCAACGTGGCCACGCTGACGCTGGTGCGGTTTGTAGCGCGGCGGCGCGAGATCGCCATTCGTCAGAGTCTGGGCGCGGGGCAGGTGCAACTGATGCGGCAGATGGCGCTGGAGGGGCTGATCCTTTCCATCGGCGCGGGGACCGTGGCGCTGCTGCTGACGATGTGGACGGCGAAATCCTTCGCGCGCTTCATTCCACCGAGCGCGAATCCGATCGCGGTGAACGGGATGGTGGACCCCTGGGTGGTTCTCGGCATCGTGGTGCTGGCGGTGGTGGCTAGTTTGCTCTGCGGCGCGTTTCCGGCCTGGCGGTCTGCCCAGGTGCCTGCGGTCGAGGCGTTGAAGGAAGAATCGGCAAACATCTCCGGAGGGTCGCACAACCGGCGCCTGCTCAGCGCGCTGGTGGTGGCGCAGGTCGCGATCTCGCTAGCGCTGCTGGTTAGCTCAGGACTGTTTTTGCGCACGCTGCGGAATATGGCCCATGCGAATCCGGGATTCGAGCAGGATCATGTTTTGACCGCGTCAGTGGGATTGAATATTGTGGGCTACCCCGGAGACCAGGCTCAGGTGATCCGCGACCGGATTCTGAATCGCGTGTCGGCATTGCCGGCGGTGACGGTTGCCTCCATCACGGACTGGATTCCGCTGAGCCTGAGCCGGAAGACGGCGGATGCGTATCCCGAAGGGTACGTGCCGCGCCCGCACGAATCGCTCGAGGTGGGAAGGGCGGACGTATCGCCGAAATATTTTGAGACGCTGGGCATACCCGTTGTGGAAGGGCGCGACTTTACGGTGGACGACAACGACAAGGCGCCGCGAGTGCTGATCATTGACCAGACAGCCGCAAACCGCTACTGGCCGGGCCAGGATCCGCTGGGAAAGAAACTCCGCATATGGGAACGGCCTGTTCACGGTGGTGGGGGTGGTGAAGAACACCAAGCACCTGATGATCAACGAGCGGCCCGGGCCCATGATCTACATGAGCTATTACCAGGACCCGGACTGGGAATTCATTGTGCAGGTGAAGACGCGGGGCAATCCGGCGGACATGGGTCCGGCGGTGGAGCGCGCGATCCACGAGATCGACGGACAGCTTCCCGTGTTTGACGTGCGCACAATGCGGGAGTCGACAGCGATGGCGAGCAGCTTTGCGGTGATTGAAAGCACGTTCGCGGGAATCTTCGCGGTGATTGCGCTGATGCTGGCGGCCACGGGGATCTATGGAGTTGTGGCGTACCGCACCCGGCTGCGCACCCATGAGATCGGCATCCGCGTGGCACTGGGCGCTTCGCGCGCCGACGTGCTGCGGCTGGTGCTGGTGCAGGGTCTTGGGCTGACGGCGATTGGGCTGGTGCTGGGTCTCGCGGCATCGTTGGGACTGACGCGCTTCATCGCCAGCTTGCTTTACGGGGTGGACGCCAACGATCCCGTGACCGTGGCCGGAGTGATGGTGCTGCTGGGAGCGATGGCGCTGCTGGCGTGCTACCTGCCGGCGCATCGGGCGATGCGCGCCGATCCGATGGCCTCGATCCGCGAGCAGTAAATCGGGGGGGTAAGAGAGCTGGTTTCGACGCTGGGGAACCTACTCATCGCGATAGCCGCGATGAATGGAGGCGCGGGCTGCCTACCCCGTGGCCCTACAATCGTGAGTCGGTATTAAAGCCGCTGAAGAGAGAGCTAATTCATGAACGACCTATCGCCAGCCTGGATGGACCCTGTGGCATCGATCCGTAAGACTGCAACATTATTCTTCGTACTGACGGCTGCGGTCCTGGCGGCGCACGGGCAAGCAGCGGCTGCGGCGCAGGGCGCGGCTTTCGGGCCGGATAATCCCTTTTACGCGCCCAGCACGCTGCCGTTTCACGCACCGCTGTTTGACAAGATCAAGGACAGCGACTATCAGCCGGCGATTGATGCGGGAATGGCCGAGCAGCGCAAGGAAGTGGAGGCGATTGCCGGGAACCCCGCGCTGCCGACGTTTGAGAACACGCTGGTGGCGTTGGAGAAATCGGGCCGGCTGCTGGACCGGGTGATGGAAGTGTTCAACTGCGTGACCAGCGCCAATACCGACGATGCGCTCCAGAAAGTGCAGGAGTACGAGGCGCCGCGGCTGGCGGCCAATCAGGACGCGATTTATCTGAACCCGGAGCTGTTCGCGCGGATCAAGGCGGTCAACGACAAGCGCGCCAGTTTGCATCTGGATGCCGAGTCGCTGCGGCTGCTGGAGTGGGATTACAGGGAGTTTGTGCATGCCGGCGCCAATCTGCCCCCGGCCGACAAGGAGAAGCTGAAAAAAATCGATGAGGAAGACTCGACGCTGGAGAACGCGCTCCAGACCAAGCTGCTGGCGGCGGCGAAGGCCGGAGCGTACTCGACCGGGGACGCCGGCGCGCTGGCTGGGCTGAGCGCGGAGCGGCTGGCATCGGCGGAGCAGGCGGCGGAGGGCCGCAAGCAGAAAGGATGGCTGCTGCCGCTCCAGAACACGACGCAACAGCCGGAGTTCCAGAACCTGACCGACCGGGCTACGCGGCAGGCGATTTTTGAAAATTCATGGAACCGGGCCGAGCGCGGCGACGCTAACGACACGCGAGTAACCATTGCGCGGTTGGCGCAACTGCGCGCAGAGAAGGCCGCGCTGCTCGGTTTCCAGAATTATGCCGCCTGGACGTTGACCGACCAGATGGCCAAAACGCCCCAGGCTGCCATCGGTTTTGTGAACGCGCTGGCGCCAGCTGCGACGGCCAAGGCGGCGAGCGAGGCGAAGGACATTCAGGGGCTGATTGACGAGCAGCACGGAGGATTCCAGGTTGAGGCGTGGGACTGGGAGTTCTACCAGGAGCAGGTGCGCAAGGCTCGCTACGACCTGGATGAGAACGAGATCAAGCCGTATTTCGAGCTGAACAACGTGCTGGAGAACGGTGTGTTCTATGCAGCGAACCAGTTGTACGGGATCACGTTCAAGGAGCGGCACGACCTGCCCGTGTACCAGGCGGACGTGCGCGTGTTCGAAGTCTCGGACGCGGACGGGAAGCTGCTGGCGCTCTTCTATTGCGACTACTTCAAGCGCGACAACAAAAACGGCGGGGCGTGGATGGACAACCTGGTGCAGGAGTCGAAGCTGCTGGGCACGCTGCCGGTGGTTTATAACGTGGCCAATTTTGAGAAGCCTGCGCCGGGACAGCCTGCGCTCCTGACATTCGGCGATGTGACCACGATGTTTCACGAGTTCGGCCATGCGCTGAACGGCATGTTTGCCGACACCGAGTATGCCAGCCTGAGCGGAGCGCAGACCGCGCGCGACTTTGTGGAGTTTCCCTCGCAATTCAACGAGCACTGGGCCAGTTACCCGGCGGTGTTTGCGCACTACGCGCGCAATTACAAGACGGGCGCGGCCATGCCCGCCGAGCTGGTGGCAAAGATCAAGAGATCGCCGACATTCAACCAGGGTTATATGCTTACCGAGCTTCTGGCTGCGGCCATGCTCGACCTGGACTGGCATACGCTGCCGGCGGGCGCGCCGCTCGAGGATCCGGACTCATTCGAGAAACAAGCCTTGAGTAAGTCGCACCTATGGATCGGCTATGTTCCTCCGCGTTACCGGTCGAGTTACTTCCTGCACATCTGGGCCAATGGCTACGCGGCCGGTTACTACGCGTATCTCTGGACCGAGATGCTGGACGACGCGGCGTATCAATGGTTTGAAGACCACGGCGGCATGACCCGCGTCAACGGCGACCGGCTTCGGAAGATGGTGCTTTCCCGCGGCAACACCGAGGATCTGGAGCAGATGTACGATGGTTGGCTGGGCGCCAAGCCAACCATCGAGCCGATGCTGAAGTTTCGCGGGCTGGCGGACGAGAGCGTGAAGTAGAAGCGGAGTTAGCGGAGTTAGCGAAAAACTTACTTGAGTTTTGCTGCGCTGGCCGGTATACCTTGCTTACACATTCCTGGAGCCGGGAGGCACGTTATGAGCATTCCACTCGACAACGGCAAGGCGGCTTTCTACGGCCAGTTTGTGGCCGCGGCCTACAACATGTACGCGGGGAACGACGACGACCTGCGTCCGGCTCCCAAGGATATTCCTGCGGGCTGGGAGCTTTCCGCCTGGATCGTGATGTCGGATTTCCTCTGCCAGCTTGAGGATCCCAAGTTTTACGGCATTGTTGTGCACGAGACCGCGAATCCCGACAACCGGATCATCGCTATCCGCGGGACCGAGGGGATAGTGGAGTGGGTTGACGACGCCGCTTCGATCGTCATGGTGCCGTTCCGGCAGGTGCCCTCCGCCGGGCGCGTGGCCTACGGGTTCGACAAGATCTACTCCACGATGAAGGTGATGCCGGTGCCGCGCACGGCGGCGGGTTTGACTGCGGCCCCGGAGGCCGAGCTGACCGGTTCCTTTGGCGACCAGCTTGAGCAACTTGCGCAGCGCCGCGAGGCCGAGCGCGGCGTGGAGCGGAGTTTCGCCGCGGGACGAAGCCGCCGCGACCGGCCCACGGTGGTCACCGGCCACAGCCTGGGTTCCGCGCTGGCCACGTTGTTTGTCCTGGAGAACAGCATCAAGGGCAAGTTCGACATTTCGCTTATCAGCACGCTGGCCTCGCCGAGGGTGGGCAACATGGAGTTCAAGCAGGTCTTCGGCGGCCTGACGCTCACTTCCTGGCGCATTTACAACATTCGCGACGTGGTCCCCAAGGTGCCTCCATCGATTCCCTTCATCCTGGATTACGAGCACGTGGATGTGGCCTACAGCTTCGATTCCTGGCTGTTCGCGAAGAAGAATCTCGGCTGCTATCACAGCATCGACACCTATCTGCACTGGCTTGATAACAGCTTGCCGGTCGCGCCGGAGTGCGTCTAGTCTGAATCGAGATAGAACAGAACGAGCGCGGCAAACAACTCGCTGGTTGGGCACAAACCAATACGTTTTAGTACGATCTGCTGCGCAATTATCGATGAAAAGCAAAAGCGATTTATATCAGGGGGTTAACTCGCGAGGTGCCGATCTGTGGGCGGTGCGCCGAATGGTGTCCTGCGCGCTCTAAACTTCGTCAAGAAGCATGGGCCCAGGCGCAGCTGGGGAGAGGCTGCGGTACTTGTTCACGAACGAGGTGATCGTATTTTCCGCCCATTGACCGTGTTACTGATCGCTCTTTTTACGTTGCTGCCACTGTCGCCGCGCACGCAAGCATTCATCGCCAGCTCGGGAACATCGTTTCCGGATGCGAGGGCAGGATTTGTGCGAACGGCCATGTCGTTCTCACTCAAATCTCCGGCATTTGGCAATGGCAGCCAGATATCCCCCCGCTACACCTGCGCGGGAGAGGATCTGTCGCCGGCGCTGACCTGGAGCGGAGCACCCGCGGCGGCGCGAACCCTGGCGGTCATCGCCGATGACCCCGATGCTCCCCGCGGCACCTTCACGCACTGGCTGATCTGGAACCTTCCCACAGGGCATGCGGAGTTGGGCGAGGGAGTTCCCACCCGCGACACGTTTGGCAACGGCGCGCGGCAAGGCACCAACGACTTTGGCCGCATCGGGTACAGGGGTCCATGCCCGCCGCATGGCCGCCCGCACCGCTATTTCTTCCGCCTTTATGCGCTGGATACCGCGTTGAGCCTGGAGGCGGGCGCAAGCCGCCAAGAACTGGAACAAGCTATGAAGGGTCACGTTCTGGCGCAGGCGGTTTGGATGGGAATCTTTGGGCGGTGATGAAGACAGGAAACGAGGGAACGAGGGACCAAAAGAACAAGGGATCAATCGTCTGACGCGGCGGACGGCTTTGGGCGGATTCAGGCACTGCAGAAACTCACAAAATACATTAGCATCCAACTAACACCCGAGCATGCGCGTGAAACCTGAAACCGCAGAACCACCCGTTCTGGCTCTCCAGCCAAAGCCTCCGCGCATTCCCCGCGCCCGCCAGACCGCCATCTTCAAGGCGCTTGCCGATCCTCATCGTCTCGAATTGCTGCGCCGCATCGCCCGCGCCGGCTGCCCACTGGCCTGCGCCGATGCCCGCGCGGCTCTTGCCATCGCCGCCGCTACGCTCTCGCACCATGTGAGTGAGCTCGATTCCGCCGGTCTCATCGAGGTGCGCCGCGAGGGCAAGTTCGCATATCTTACACTGCGGCCCGGCGTGCTGTCCGCGGTGGCTCAAGTGATGGTGGAGATGGAAACCGCCGCCTGTTCTTCCCGCTGAACAAGATTTCCACAACCGTTTTGCATCCTCCTCCCGGCTCCCGCATCATTTCGATAGTTGTCGAAATGTCGAAATAAGGACAAGTCGGCACGGGAGCTGAAACATGAATGACCTTCAAGGAAAAGTGGCGCTGGTCACCGGCGCATCCAAGGGCATCGGAGCCGGCATCGCGCGGGAGCTCGCGCGTCGCGGCGCCGCTGTGGCCGTCAACTACTCCAGCAGCAAGGCCGAAGCCGAAAAGCTGGTGGCCGAAATCGAGTCCGCCGGTGGTCGCGCCATCGCCGTCCACGGCAACGTGGCCGATCCCGACGCCATCGCGCCCTTTGTTCAGAAAGTGGCTCGCGAACTCGGCCCCATCGACATCCTGGTCAACAACGCCGGCATCTACGCGCCCGGCCCCATCGAAGCGGTCACGCCCGAGCACTTCCACAAGCAGTTCGATCTGAACGTACTCGGCCTGCTGCTCACCACCCAGGCGGCGTTGCAGCACTTCAGCCCCGCCGGCGGCAGCATCGTCAACATCAGCTCTGTGGTGGTCGACGGCGTGCCCGGCCTCGCCGTCTACAGCGCCACAAAAGGCGCCGTGGACGCCATCACCGCCTCGTTGGCCAAGGAACTCGGCCCGCGCAAGATCCGCGTCAACTCGCTTAATCCCGGCATGGTCGAAACCGAAGGTACGCACGCGGCCGGCTTCATCGGCAGCGACTTTGAGAAGGACGCCGCCAGCCGCACGCCACTGGGCCGCATCGGCCAGCCGCAGGATATCGCTTCGGTCGCTGCGTTCCTGGCTTCCGCCGAGTCCTACTGGATCAACGGCCAGGCGATCCACGCCGCCGGCGGATTTCGGCTATAAGAGCAGGGAAAGAGGGAAACAAAAACGACGACCGCCGCGCCCAAAAAAGCGTGGCGGCCCAATGAACGCCATCCCCGCTCCTCGGGCTATATTCCCTGCCGGGTTCTCCCAACTCGCGCAGCAAGCCGCGATGTCCCCTGATGGCAAAGCGGCGCTGCGCATAGGGCCAGGAGTCGCCATGGGGAAGTTGCGGCATGCCCAGGATTCGCAGCACCATGACCGCGCAAACCGCAGCCGCCGCAAGCAGAACCAGCACGAAGATCGTCAAGAAACTGCTCATCGCTTCCTTTCTATCCAGTGTCTGAATTGTAGGTCTCTTTCGAATTGCCGCGGAGTGGAAAACCCGTCCGTAATTGAACTTCCGCACCCCGCGGCGGGATACTGACCTTGGAGGCGCTTTACCATGGGCGAACACATTTCACTGCGGGCGGCCGACGGTCAGGAACTCGGCGCTTACGTGGCTCATCCCGATTTCGAACCAATCGCCGGACTCGTGGTCGTCCAGGAAATCTTCGGCGTGAACGCGCACATCCGACGGGTCACCGATGGCTGGGCCAAGGACGGTTTCCTGGTGGTGGCGCCGGCGCTGTTTGACCGCATTGAGCCCAACGTGGAGCTGGGCTACGAAGGCGCCAACATGCAGCGCGCCATGAGCTTTATCCCACGGCTCAACATGGAAAATTCATTGCTGGACGTGCGGGCGGCGGTGGATTACGTGGCCAAGGCTACGGGCAAGAAGGTGGGCGTGGTGGGATTTTGCTTCGGCGGAACGCTGGCGTGGCTGGCGGCTACGCGCATGCCGGTGCAGGCAGCCGTGGGCTACTACGGCGGGCGGATCGGCCAATACGCCGAGGAGCAGCCGCATTGTCCCGTCATGCTGCACTTCGGCCGCCAGGACGCGCACATCCCGCCAGAAGATGTGGAGAAGGTGCACCGCGCGCATCTCGAGGTTGAAATCCATTGGTACGAGGCCGGCCACGGCTTCAACTGCGACGCGCGGGCGAGCTACAACGCCGAGGCGGCGGCTTCAGCGCGCGACCGCTCGCTGAGGTTCCTGAAAGAACACTTGCGTTGAGAGTGCAGGGAACAGGGAACAGAGAACAGAGAACAGGGAAAGCCCCCTCGTGCGGGCACGTATCGTCATCATTCCATTTGATATCGCCGTTTTTAGTTTTTGCGTAATTTCGAAACCGTTCGGGCGTCGCCGTCGCTGCTTTCTTGTTCCCTTGTTCTCCTGGTCCCTCGGTCTCTGATGTTCTGCTTTTCCACTTTCATCGTCATCCACTCTCTGTCATACTTGACTGTGCCCACCAGGTACGCCCAATCCCAACATTCCAGCGAAGAGGTTGCACCCATGTCAGCAAAGTATGTCTTTGTGACGGGCGGAGTTGTGTCCAGTCTTGGAAAAGGTCTCGCCGCCGCCTCCATCGGCTGCCTGCTTGAGAGCCGTGGTCTGCGAGTGAACATGATGAAGTTCGACCCTTACCTCAACGTCGATCCGGGGACCATGTCGCCGTTCCAGCACGGCGAAGTTTTCGTTACCGACGATGGCGCGGAGACCGATCTGGACCTGGGCCACTACGAGCGCTTCACGCACGCGCCGCTCTCGCGCGACAACAACTGGACCACGGGCCGGATCTACGAGCAGATCATTCTGAAGGAACGGCGCGGCGATTACCTGGGCAAGACGGTGCAGGTGATCCCTCACGTCACCAACGAAATCAAGAACGCGATGCGCAAGGTTTCGGCGAACGGCGCCGATGTGACCATCGTGGAGATTGGCGGCACGGTGGGCGACATCGAGTCGCTGCCGTTCCTCGAAGCGATCCGGCAGATGCGCCAGGAACTGGGCCGCGAGAACACCGTTTTCGTCCATCTCACGCTGGTTCCCTGGATTGCCGCGGCGCAGGAGCTGAAGACCAAGCCCACGCAGCACTCGGTGAAGGAACTGCTTTCCATCGGCATCCAGGCCGACATTCTGCTGTGCCGTTCGGAGCGCCCGTTGAGCCGGGAGATGAAGCAGAAGATCGCCACCTTCTGCAACGTGGAAGAGAAGGCGGTGATCGGCGCAACCACCGTGCCCACCATCTACCAGGTCCCGCTGAACTTTGCCGACGAGGGGCTGGACGGGCTCATCCTAAAGTATCTGCACAAGGAAGCTCTGGAGGCCGATCTGGTGCGGTGGCGCGACCTGGTGGACCGCTGGTATCACCCCAAGAGCGACGTTTCCATCGCCATCGTGGGCAAGTATGTGGAGTACGAGGACAGTTACAAGTCGCTGAAGGAGGCGCTGGTTCACGGAGCCGTTTCGCAGAACCTGAAACTGAACGTGACCTGGATCGAGGCCGAGGGGTTGGAGTCAGAAGGGCCGGACGACCGGCGTTATGAGGCACAGTTGGAGGGGTTTGACGGGATCCTGGTGCCGGGAGGGTTCGGCAAGCGCGGAATCGAGGGGATGTTGAACGCCATTCGTTACGCGCGGGAGAAGAAGGTGCCCTATTTCGGAATCTGTTTGGGTATGCAGACAGCGTGCATCGAGTACGCGCGCAATGTCTGCGGGCTCAAGGACGCCAATTCGAGCGAGTTCGACCCGGCCGCCCAGCACCGCGTGATTTACAAGCTGCGCGAACTGCTGGGCGTGGAGGAGATGGGCGGGACGATGCGGCTGGGGGCGTGGACGTGCGTGCTGCAGCCGGATTCGCTGGCCAGCCGCGCCTACGGAGGGGCCACGGAGATCAGCGAGCGCCACCGGCACCGTTACGAGTTCAACCGCGAGTACGAAGCGCTTTTGACCGGCGGCGGCCTGGCCATAAGCGGCACCACGCCGGACCAGACTTATGTGGAGATCGTGGAGATTCCCGGACATCCGTACTTTCTCGGCTGCCAGTTCCACCCCGAGTTCAAGTCGAAGCCGCTGGAGCCGCACCCGTTGTTCCGTGAGTTCATCACGGCCAGCTACCGGAACCGGCTGGAGCGCGGCGAGGAAGCGCCGAAAGTGGTGTCAGAGACCGCGGCCTGAGTGGGATCAAGCTCGCGTTGAATCGCGCGCAACACGACTGCCCGCGTGGAGCCACATCGCTGCCCTTCTAATCCGGCAGTTACCACAACACTTAGAACCTATCCGTAAACAGGCACCGCCAGCTTCTGGAACGGCTTTCGAGGAGGCTTGCTGACTGGCGCATCGCCGCTAGCGGCGAGGACGCCGCCAGTACAGCCGGCCGGGAAGCCGGCGCTACTCCAAAAGCTAATTTGCGGATAAGCACTTACCGGCGGCGCATAGCGCTGGTGTAACAAAAGGACCTTGCAATTCAAAGGGTTCGGGATAGACTCATCGTAGCGATCGGATTCGCTTCCCCACCCAAGTCAAGCTTCGATTCCGTTCGAGTGTCCGCGGACTTGAGTGTCTGGCCGGTTCGCTGGAGGGGGATGGAAAACATCCACAAAGGCACTGACGGCACGTTGGCGCCGGCCGCGCGGCTCGGTTTGAATGAGTCAGAGGCCGATACGGCGGAGACTGCCCGCGGGGTGCCTGGCGCGAGGGCTGTCGCTCCCGCATACGTGCCACAGTTCAAGGTTGGCGACCTGATCGACAACCGCTTCGCGGTGGTTCGATTCCTGGCGCGCGGCGGGATGGGCGAAGTTTATGAGGTGGAGGATCGGCACCTGCGCGGGACTCACGTGGCGCTCAAGACGATTCTCTCCCACTACGCGGCTGACCCCATCATGCGCGAGCGATTCGAGCGGGAAGTTCTGAGTGCTCGCGGAGTGGTTCACCCAAATCTTTGTCCGATGTACGATCTTGGGCACTGGAAGCGGCCGGAGGGGCAACTCACCTACCTGACCATGAAGCTGCTGCCGGGTGAGAGCCTGGCGGCGAGGCTTTCCCGCGACGGTCCGCTGCCGGGCGATGAGGCGCTGTGCATTCTGCGGCAGGTGGGAGCGGGAATTGCGGCCGCGCACGATGCGGGTATCCTGCATCGGGATATCAAGACCGCGAACATCATGGTGCGGGGCTCCGGCGATCAGGTGCTTGCCTGGGTGACGGACTTTGGCCTGGCGCGGGCCGCGTTGACCGATGACACCGCGCTCACCGCGAATGGAGTAGCCGGGACGCCCGGTTTCATGGCCCCGGAACTTTTTTATGGAAGTGCGCCGACCGAGGCCAGCGACGTGTACGCGCTGGGGGTGGTGGCATACGCGATGTTAGCGGGCCGCTTGCCCCACGTCTCCGTGCCGCGCGGGAAGATTGCCCAAGGGTCGCTCAAAGCCGGGGAGGTTCCCGAGCCATGGCGGCGTTTTGTGGAAGGATGCCTCAAGCCGGCGGTCGAAGAGCGATTCCAAAGCGTCCGCCAGGCGATGCAGGCGATGCCCGCGCAGGCCGTGCATGGGGAAGCTCGCGCCCAAATGGGGCGGCATATCTCGCGCAGGAAGATGCTGGTGCTTGGGGCGGGTGCAAGCGCGGGCGCGGCGATGGGAACGTGGCTGGAATGGGCGACGAATCGTGAATGTCATGGTCCCACTGCCCTCCACGCGATTTGTTGCGCTGATGGCGCTGCCCGCTGGGCAGCCCGCCGGCGCTGCTGGCCACGGTGATGGATTCGATCGGGCAGCGGCTATCGCGGGCCGAGGCGTATGTGAAGAATCTGCTGGTCATCACTCCCGGCGATCGTCCCCAGCCGACGGGGGCGATCGACTCGCTGGGCGAGGTCCGAGAGCACGCTCGGCGCAAACCTGGTGCTGACGGCGTCGCTCCATCAGACTGCGTCCGAGGCCAGGCTGAATCTGCGCCTGCTGGATGCGCACTCCCAGCGTGTGCTGCGCAAAGGCACGGTGGAATGCGCATTGGACTCGATCGGCAGCCTTGCGCAGAAGGCCTCACACAAGGCTGCGTCATGGCTGCAACTTCCGAGCAGCGACGTGCAGTTAAGCGATCCCGAGGAACTGAGCCGTGTGCCTCCAGATGTATTCCAGGCATACAGTGAAGCCGAACAACTGGTGAATGAACCGAACCATGCCGGACTGGAGACAGGCGATTGAGAAGTACCAGCAAGCTCTCGACCTGGACCGGCACTTTGCCCTGGCTTACGCCCAGCTGGCGATTGCCTATATTCGACAGTTCTACGTAGCCAAGGAAACCGCCAACCTGGACCTTGCCGGCAGCAACGCGGCGAGCGCCCTGTTCTACAACCCTCATTCCGCGATGGGGCTGGTGAGCGAGGCGCTTACCCTTGTTTGCCGTGGCAAAGCGGAAGAGGCGCAGGCTTATTTCAAAAAGGCTCAGCAGGCGGACCCGGGAAACCCGGAGATTCTGTATTACAAGGCATGGGCGCTCGATCACCAGGGGCTTTTGCCGGAGGCGGAGCAGGCGTACCGCGACACTCTGGTGGCGCAAGGCCGAATTTTTGGCCGGCGTACAACAACCTTGGAGTGCTGCTTTCGCGGCAGGCCAAATACGCTGAGGCGGCAAAGGCCTTTGCCGCGGCGGGAGCAGCCGCGCCCAAAGTTGCGCAGCCGATGGCCAACCTGGCCCAGATCTACCTGGAGATGGGACAACTCGATGACGCCCGGGCGGCATTGAATGAAAGCCTTGAGCGCGCGGAAAGCGAAGACGCATACCTGGCGCTGGGCGACCTGGATTTCATGGCGGCCAAGTACAGCGATGCCCTGACCGACTACGGGAATGCGGCCCGGCTCAACCCCAGGAATCACCTGACCCAACGGAACATGGGCGACTGCTACACGGTGCTGGGCAATGCGGCGATGGCCCGGCAGCGCTATGGGCGGGCCGCGCAGTTGCTGTCCGCCTCGCTGGAAACGAATCCGCGGGATGGATTTGGATGGGCCAACCTGTCCTTCTATGAAGCTAAGATCGGCAATCGCCAGGACGCGGAGACGGATATGGAAAACGCCAAAGCGCATGGAGGAACCGACGTGGCTTCGCGCTTCATGATGGTGCAGACGCTGGACGTGCTGGGAAGAAAGGCAGAGGCGCTCGACCTGCTGTTGTGGTGCATGGACAAGGGGTTGTCACCGGCGGACGTCGACCTGGCCGTGGACCTGAAGGATCTGCGGAGCAGCGAGGCGTATCGGGCCAGGCTCAAGCGTTTGAAAAGCAAAGGGACCGCATCGAGCTAAACATTTCTGAATGAAAGGAAGGGGTTGAACCAATGAAAGCTTCAATTCTGTTTGTGCTTCTCTGTGTGTTTATTGCCGGAGTGTTTCTGGGCATCTGGATGGACTGGTCGGTGCCCAGGCACCAGGACATCAGCTACGCGCTGGAGGACTATCAAATGGCGAACCTGCAAGTGCGCCCTGGAGACAAAATCACTCTGCTGTCGTCGGGGAATTTCACGGCTAACCCCCTGTTCGATTTTGTCGGGAATAGCCCCTGCGTGGGGGATCAGACCCCGGTGAACCCCTGCGTGATCAAGTCCAACTTGGGCACGGGGTCCTATTTCTACACTTGCAAGACGGACTCCAGCAACGATTTCTGCCCGGATCCGGGAGTCCAGCCGTCGCCGACAGGCCCCGGGCCTTTTTCCGGCTACTGGAGGACTGTGGCGAGGGATTTCCGGCTGGCCGGTGCGGCCGGCCCGCCCGCCGAGACTGGCAAGCCGGACGGGGCAAAGGCCGGTCCCGCTGTCCCCACGCCGTTGAGGACCTTCGTCTACTGCAACAGTGGCACTACGGTTCTTCTGGGTCAGGATCACAAGCCTCTGACGACGATCACGGCAGCGGTGGGCCAATCGGTGTTTTGGATCTCCTCCAATCCATTTTCGCTGACCACAACCAGCTATCCAGACGGACTTTGTTCGGGCGGTAATCCAACAGAAAGCGGGCAGCCGACAGTCCAGTGCGCAGTGAATATGAGCAAACAATCCATGCAATACACGGTGCAGGCCCAAAGCTGCAACCAATCGTCCCCCCTGACACTGACTTCTCAGTAGGGGATCAATCGGCGGCCCTCCCCCGGGGCCGCCGGCGTAGAACAGTCCCGGATGGTCAAAGCGTAGCTCGGGGGGTGGTGATGCGATCTTTGAGGTCGGGGGCGACCAGCTGGAAGTGGCGGACGTTCCAGGTATAGATGCGGACGGCGCTGACCTTGCGTGCCCAGGCTAGCAGGAGTGCGCCGAAGATGGTGCCGCTGGGATGGGGCCGCCGGCGATCGCCATTCACGATGCGATTTATGGCAAATAGAATGCCATTGTGATTCTTGTCACATACCGATGTGATAAGGCGGAATTCCATTGACAACCGTTTTTCATCGAGCCCACGCTTACATCCATTTTCCTGTTAAGGAGGGTCCGCATGACCGCCCATTTTGAATTGCAACCCGTCGAAGCAGAACTCCAGCACCTGGCCGACGAATACTGGCAGCAATGCTGCAACCGCGAACGGCAACTGGAGGCCGACGCATTCGACGCAGGCAAGGCCATCCGCAATGGCGAGTACACGCTGACCAACCTTGAAGCCATCGTGCGCTGGAAGTCGGAGCGGCTGGTGCATTACCTGATCGGAAACGGAAGCCTGCGCATCCGGCGGGCGCTGGAGGTGGCGGCGTTGCCGGAGTCGAGCACGCGGGAAGCCATGATGGCGCTGCTGGAGCTGAAGGGCGTGGATGTGCCCATGGCTTCGGCGATCCTGGCCTGCATCTATCCGGACCGGTACATGGAGCTGGACTACCAGGACCTGGAAGCGCTGGGGCAGGCACGGCAGGACGTGCGCTTCTACGAAGAGTATCTGGAGTATTGCCGCGGATTGGCGGAGCGGGGAGTGGTGCATCCGCAGGGCGAGCTGCCCGGGCCAACACCGCTGCACACGCTGGACCGGGCGCTGGCACAGTGGGCGAGGAACCGGGGCTGAGCGCCAGCCAGTCGGCGAGTCAGCAGGTCAGCCCGCGCCGGTTTTCCACCCTTCGCGCAAGAGCCCGAGCAAAGGATGGGGCACCCACAAAGTGAATGCAGTCACACCGCTGCGGGCGTGTGGATGGCGATGCTGATTGCGGGCGCGTGCAGAAGCGTGTTGTGGATCAGGCAGTGGTGCACGGCGTCCTCGACTCCGGCGCGGTCGGCATCGGTCAGGTCGCCGGGCACTGAGACCTCAATGCGGATGGGATCGAGGCGGGCTGGTGCGGAAGCCTTTTCGGCGATGATGCGGACCTCGACGCCCTCGCGCTGGAGGCCTTTCTTTTTGAGGTAGCCCACGGCGTAAAAGGCGGCGCAGGAGCCAAGCGAGGCGAGGAAGAGCTCAGGAGGGGTCATGCCTTCATCGTTCCCGCCGTTGTTCGGGGGCTGATCGCAGATGAGCTTGTGCTGGCGGGCCGCAATCTCAAACTTTACATTTCCGGAATGCCTGACAGTGACTTCGATCATGGTGGGACTCTCTGCCAAGCAGCATAGAAGCAGCCGCGATGACAGTTCAGTGAGCGCGGACACGGTTAGCGAACCAGCAAGTCGGCGAGCCAGCTGCATTGGTTTCCCACCCTTCGCGCAAAAGGCCGCGCGAAGGATGGGGCACCCGCGAAGTCAGGTTGGATCGGCGCCGGTCGGTTAGAATGCCGGATGTGAAGCACTCTTTTGAAATCGGACCGGTGCAGGTGGGCGCGGGCGGGCTGTTTTTGATTGCCGGGCCGTGCGTGATCGAGAGCGAGGCGCATGCGCGCAAGATGGCGGAGGCGATCCAGCGGATCACTTCGGACGTGGGGATTCCGTACATCTTCAAGGCCAGTTACGACAAGGCGAACCGGACCAGCGTGAAGAGTTTTCGCGGGCCGGGGTTGAAGGAAGGGACGGCGATCCTGGGGCGCCTGGCCAGGGATACGGGCCTGCCGGTGTTGACCGACGTGCACGAGCCGGCGCACTGCGACGTGGCGGCGGAGGCGGTGGACGTGCTGCAGATACCCGCGTTCCTGTGCCGGCAGACGGATTTGCTGGTGGCGGCGGGACGGACGGGCCGCGCGGTCAACATCAAGAAGGGACAGTTTGTGGCGCCATGGGACATGGCGCATCCGGTAGAGAAGGTGCGGTCAACCGGCAACGAGCGCGTGTTCCTGACCGAGCGCGGGTCGTGCTTCGGCTACAACACGCTGGTGGTGGATTTCCGCAGCCTGCCGGCGATGCGGGAGTTTGCGCCGGTGGTGTTCGACGGGACCCACAGCGTGCAGCAGCCGAGCGCGGCTGGCGGGGTGAGCGGCGGGCAGCCGGAGTTCATTCCCGTGCTGGCGCGGGCAGCGGTGGCGGCGGGCGTGGATGGGGTGTTCCTTGAGGTGCACGATGACCCGGCGCAGGCGAAGAGCGACGGTCCGAATGCGCTGCGGCTGGATTTGCTGAAGCCGATGCTGGAGAGATTGCTGGCGATACATAAAGCGGCCGGGAGGTTGTAGCCATCAGCTTTCAGCCATCAGCTACGAGCGGTCGGAGCCTGCTAGACCAGATCCAGTCAACAAAAAGCCGCCGGATCGGGATCGATCCGGCGGCGCTGTCTTGAGTCGACGAGCCGTGCTGCTCAGTGCTGCGGGGGTGGGTTGGCTGGAGCGGGTTCGGGCGCCGGTGCACCCTGGACGGGTGGGATCGGAGTGGGCTGCCGGGGCCCAGTGTCCTGCTCCGTTGAATTTTTCTTGCGGTCGCTGAGACGGGTTTTCTGGCCGGTCGTGGTGGCAGCCTTCCTTTTCTTTGAAGTATCGCCATTCAGCCCCAGCGAACCGGACTGAGTCTGCTGGTCGGCGACTTCGGCAGCGTCAGGCGGGGCCGGCGCTAACGGATCGGTCTTGGCATGAGTGGGCTGGCCCTTCTTTTCCTTCTTCTCCTGCCGCTCCACGCGGACGCGATCGGAGTAGCGGGTCTTGTGCTCGGCCGGCGCGGTCTCCTGGGTCAGATCGCTGGGCTGGGCGGCGGTGGCTACCTGGCTGCCGGCGCCGGCATCCTCAGTTGCGGATTGGGGCTGGCTGGGCAGGGTTTTAGTGGGGGCCTGGCCGAAGCGGATTTTCTCTTTTCTCCCCGGCTTCTCGCTCGCCAACTCCTGCTGCTTTTTGGTCTTCGTCTTTTCCGCCGACACTTTCTCGAGCGTTGGCACGGTGGTCTTGGAGCGGAAGTGCGGGGTCTCGCGGAAACGGGTGCGCTCCACCTTCTTCTTTTTCTTGGGCGTGGGCGGAGTGTAGGCGGCGTAGGAGATGGGATTGATGCGCTTGTTGCCGGTGGCGCCGGAGTCGAAGTAGCCGTCCTTCTGGTCGACCTCGATGTAGGCGTCATCGCGCATGGTGTTGAGTTCGTCGCGGATGGCTGGCTCCATCTTGGACTCGTAGTAGTCCTGCTCCACCTGCTGCTCGACATCCTTGAAGGGCTGGACGCCGGCGGGATTGTGCTGGTTCACTTTGAAGATCACGAATCCCTGGCGGGTGCGGATGGGCTGAGTGACGCCGCCGGTGGGCAGACCGAAGGTGGCGTCTTCAAAGACCGTGGCGCCGAGCTGGCCGCGGCGGTAGGAGCCCAGGTCGCCGCCCTGCGCGGCTGTCTGGCCTGCGCTGACGGTGCGGGCGAGCTCGGCGAAGTTGGCGCCGGCCTTGAGCTTGGCTTCAACGTCGTTGGCCTTGGCCTCCGCGGCGGACACCGTGGCGGCATCGGCATCGTCCGGAGTGGGAATGAGGATTTCGCTCAGCTTGACGGTCTCCGGCTCCTGATACTGGCTCTGGTGCTCCTGGTAGTAGCGCTGGACCTCGCCGGGAGTGAAGTTGATGTGTTGGCCGACCTCCTGGCGCATCACTTCCGTGGTGATGATCTGGTTACGGATGTTCTGCTTGAAATCCTCATACGAGACGCCCTGTTGTTCGGCCGCCTTTTGCAGGTCCTCAAGGGATGCAAGGTTGTATTGCTTGCGGATCTGGTCCAGGCGGTTGATGAGCCCGGTTTCGCCGGTGATGTCAAGTTCCTTGCCTTTGGAGAGCCAGAGCTGCTGGTCGATCATGTTACGCAGAAGATCCTTGTGGGCCTCGGAGATCTGTTGCATGGTGGATCCATGCTGTCGCAACTCGTCGTCCATGTCCTTCAGGGCGCGATCGTAATCGGACTTGGTGATGATCTGGTCGTTGACGCGGGCGATGATCTGTTCCACAACCTCGCCGCCGTAAGGGCTGCTCGGCTCGGCGGGATGCGATTGGGCCAGGGAAGGAACTGCAAGCAGCAAAGCGCTGAACGCAAAAACGACGGGGCTGGAAAGGGATCGCATACTCATAATTTGGCACACGGCAGGCAACGGTGGGACTGCGCCTGAGGTATAGACGCTATTGTAAATGGCCGGAGAGCAGAGGATTAGCCTGGGGGCGAACCCAGGCCGGCGTTTCGATCTTTTGGTCCTCCCGCAATGCGTACACGGGCGGACCTTGACGGGCGAAGCTCGAACACGAGAGGGGGGAGCAGCGTCAGCGCCGGTGCGGTGTGACGAGTTTCTGCGTAGCGAACCGGAGCGAGTTAGACTGGCTGCACCCAGGGGAACCGGGCCCGATTTTTCGGGAGAATTCCGATTCGCAAGCTGGTTCTTGCTTTTCTGGCAGGCGGGATGGCATTGATCCCGGCATGCAGCCACATCAACCTCCGCTCAAATCCGACTCCGCCGCCGTCCAGCCCGACTCCGGATCAGCTCGCCGACCAACTGGTCGCGCAAATGACGCTGGATGAGAAGCTTCAGCTTGTTCACGGAGCGCTGACCATTCAAAACCCGGTGGGGCCAAACAAGGCGGAAGAATGGGTGCCCGGTATCCAGCGTCTTGGCATTCCGGATCTGCTCTATGCTGACGGCCCGGTTGGGGTCGACGCGACTCTCGGTCCCGCCACCGCCCTTCCGTCTTCGATAGCCAGTGCCGCCAGTTGGGACACCGCGGAGGCGTACAAATACGGCTCGATCATCGGCACGGAGCTGCGGAGCTACGGCATGAACGTGTGGCTGGGCGGCAATGTGAATCTCACCTCGGGGCGTGAACCGCGCGACGGGCGCACCTTCGAAACCGCCGGCGAAGATCCTCTGCTCGCGGGCAGCATCAAGGCGCAGCATCTTCTCGCAGTGCAGGATCAGGACCTGATCGGCACGCTGAAACACTACGCACTCAACGATCAGGAGACGGGCCGTCTCTACGCCAACGCGATCATCGACGACCGATCTGCGCGGGAGAGCGATCTGCTCGCCTTCGAAGTTGCTCTCAAAGAGTCGAGTGCGCAGTCGGTGATGTGTTCCTACAACCTGATAAACAGCGTCTATGCCTGCCAGAACGACGATCTGCTGAACGGCATCCTGAAAACCGACTGGCAGTTTCCAGGGTTTGTCGCGTCCGATGCATTCGCCACGGAGAGCTCCGTGTCTTCGGCGGTCGCGGGGCTCGATCAGGAGCAGATTGGCGGTTACTTCTTCGGTGGCGCCTGGGGAACAGGCCTGGAAAGCGCCATCAACAGCGGACAGATGCCGCTTTCTCGCCTTGACAACATGGTTCATCGCGTGGTGCGCGCGATGATTGCCGCCGGACCATACAGCCATCCCGCCGCTATAGGCAAGATTGACGAGACCGGCGATGCGGCGGTTGCGCAGGACATCCTCGAACAGGGCGCGGTGCTGCTGAAGAACACGCCAGGCCTGCTTCCGCTCAACGCCGGCAGGATTCCCTCGATCGCAATCATCGGCGGGCATGCCGATGTTGGCGTACTCTCCGGCGGCGGCTCGGCGCAAGTGGCGCCAGAGGGTGGCGTGGCGCTGACTCTTCCTCCGGAGTGTCCGCCCACTTCCACAGGCGTCAGCGGCCAGGCGTGCTTGAATTCATCGGAAGTATTTGATCCATCCTCGCCACTGGCTGCGATTCGCGACCGCGCTCCCCAGGCCTCAGTGCAATTCGCCGATGGAACTGACCTGAACGCCGCGGCTGCGCTGGCCAAGTCTTCCACCGTGGCGATTGTTTTTGTGACGCAGTGGACCTCGGAAGGCATGGATCTACCCGGCCTGAACCTACCTGACAACCAGGACGCGTTGGTCAGCGCTGTGACTGCCGCGAACCCCGACACAGTGATCGTGATCGAGTCCGGCGGCGCCGTACTGATGCCGTGGCTCCCCAGCGCCGGCGCGGTCCTCGAAACATGGTATGCCGGCCAGCGAGGCGCGCAGGCCATCGCCCGAATTCTCTTCGGCGACGTCAACCCATCGGGGAAACTCCCAATTACGTTTCCTGGCAGCGTTGCCGATCTTCCGCGTCCAGTCATCCCCGGTCCGTCCGACGCCAGCTCCACGAGCCCATTCGAAGTGGACTACTCGATCGAGGGGCTCAATGTCGGCTACAAATGGTTCGACGCAAAAATCATTCAGCCCCAGTTTCCCTTCGGCTTCGGGCTATCCTACACCACTTTCTCGATCTCCAATCCGGCCGTGACACCCAATACCACAGGCACGGCTCCCGGCTTCGTGTTGGAGTTTGCCATCAAGAACACCGGGACTGTGGCCGGCGCCGAAGTGGCCCAGGTCTATCTCGGGTTTCGGCAGGGAGCAGGGGAGCCGCCCAGGCGGCTGGTAGCGTGGAAGAAGATTCTCTTGAAACCCGGAGAAGAGGGGCAGGAGAGCATCACCGTTTCGGCATCTGATTTCAGTCACCCGTTTTCCTATTGGGACTCAACCTCCGGCGGGTGGCAGATGGTCCAGGGCGCCTACACGGTTTATGTAGGTAACTCTTCGCGAAATCTTGCAGTTGCGGGGACCTTCACGCCGAGCCAGTAAACCGACGGTTGCCGGATTCCCGCTACCGGAGGGGGCGGGGAAGCGTCAAATAACCCAGTGTTATACTTCAGAATAAGGCTGCATTGGCCGGCTGCTCAACCCTCGTGCGGCGCCTCTGCTTCCGGAGGTTCTTTCCGCTTATGACTCCCCGCGCCCGCCGCGCTATTTTCACCGTTATCGTTTTTTTCGCCGTCTGCGCCGTTGTGGGCAGCGTTCTCCAGCGCCGGGTCGGGGCGCAGTCCTCTGAGGACGAGAGCCAGCTCCGCGACAGCCTGAAGCAATTCACCAGTGTCTACGCGCTGGTGGAGCAGAACTATGCCGAGCCAATCACCGGCGACAAGGTTGACGGGGCAATCTACGACGGGGCAATCCCGGGAATGCTGCGGACGCTGGATCCCCACTCGAACTTTTACGATCCCAAGGCATACGCCAAGATGCGCGAGGACCAGCGGGGGCATTACTACGGCGTGGGGATGGTGATCCAGGAACAGCGGGATCCGCAGGGACACGACAAGATTTACGTGATCACGCCCTACGAGGGTACGCCGTCCTTCCGGGCCGGAATCCGGCCGGGCGACGTGATTTCAGCGGTGGACGGCAAGCCGGTGGTGCCGGGAACCGAGGACGATGCCAGCCTGAATTCTTCCGACGCAGTGGCCAAGGCGCTGAAAGGGCCGAAGGGAACGCACGTACAGGTGACGATGACGCGGGTTGGCCAGCCAAAGCCGCTGGTGTTCGACCTGGTGCGGGACGAGATTCCGCACCCTTCCGTGGACCTGAAGTATGAGATCCGGCCGGGCGTGGGTTATATTCACCTGACCCAGTTCCAGGAAACGACGGGGCAGGAGGTAGAGGACGCCATCAACAGCTTTGGGCCTCTGAAGGGATTGGTCTTCGACCTGCGCGGCAATCCGGGCGGGCTGCTGAGCCAGGCGGTGGACGTCTGCGACCACCTGTTGAGCAAGGGGCAGACGATCGTGTCGCAGCGCGGGCGCGCCTATCCGGACCAGAATTACGTGGCTACGCACGGCAACGACGGGAAGGATTTCCCGATCGTGGTGCTGGTGAACCGGAATACGGCATCGGCGGCGGAGATTGTGACGGGCGCGTTGCAGGATCATGACCGGGCGCTGGTGGTTGGCGAAACCACATTCGGAAAAGGGCTGGTGCAGACGGTTTATAACCTGGGTGACGACACCGGGCTGGCGCTGACCACTTATCACTACTTCACGCCATCGGGACGGCTGATCCAGCGAAACTACAACGGGGTATCGCTGTACGACTATTACTACAACCACGCCGGAGCGCAGCCCGCGGACAAGGAAAACCGCGATGTGAAGTTCACCGACTCGGGCCGCACGGTATACGGCGGCGGCGGCATTACGCCGGACGAGAAGATCGAGGAGCCCAAGGCGACGCCGTTTGAGGACGAGCTGGGATTTCGCAATGCGTTCTTCCACTTTGCGCCGCACTACCTGGCGGATCATACGGTGGAGAAGGATTTCAAGGTGGATGACTCGGTGGTGGCCGACTTCAAGCAGTTCCTGACCAGCGAGAGTATTCCGTGGACGGAGAAGGATGTCTCTGACAATCTGGACTGGCTGAAGATCAACATCAAATCCGAAATCCTGGGAGATCAATTCGGCGAGCAGCAGAAGCTGCTGGCGAATGCCAATTGGGACCCGCAGATCCAGAAGGCGCTGAGCTACCTGCCCGAGGCGCAGGCGCTGGAAGACAACGCGCACAAAGTGCTGGCGGAAAAGGCGCAGGCTCACGAAGCCCAAGCGGCGCACCGGAACCAGAGCGCTGGGCAGGGAGTGCCGATCCAGCCGTAAGAACTTGGAAATTCGCAGACGAAACGGACAGGCTGGGTGCCTGTCCGTTCTTGTTTTTGGTGGCAAGCCAATGAGGCCAGGCTGCTAGCGTGGCCGGCATCACAGCGCGTTTGATTCTACGGGCCTACGCTAACCTGCAGGTCCGGGCTCCTGAACTGAGGCACGGCAGGAGGTCCATTCATGCATAGCATCGGCGCGGAGAATGCGTCTCTGGTGGAAGTGCTGAGCACGGCTTTTGAAGCGGAGTCGAATGTGCAGGCGCGCTACCGGGAGTTCGCCGAGAAGGCGGATGGGGAGGGGTGGCATGGCGTGGCCAGCCTGTTCCGGGCGGCGGCCTGCGCGGAGGCGATTCATGCGGCAAACCATGGGCGCATTGCGCACCAGCTTGGCGGGCTTATGGAGTATGAGTCGCAGGATTTCGAGGTGAAGAACACCCTGGATAACCTGCGCACGGCGGTCGCCGGCGAGCAGTTCGAAGTGGACATCATGTACCCGGCGTTCGTAGCCCAGGCGCAGGTTCACCACGACGTGGCCGCGATCCGCACCTTCACCTGGGCGTTGGAAGCGGAGAAGACGCACGTACGGCTGTTCAGCGAGGCGGAGGCGCTGGTGGAGGTCGAAGATGAAGATTCCTGGACCACCATGCATCGCGAATTCTATGTCTGTCCGGTGTGCGGGTACACGTCGGAGGAGCAATACCAGGCGGAGCTTTGCCCCGTGTGCAACTGCGCGTGGAAGCGGTTTGAGTGCGTGCTGTGATTCACGCGTGATCCCCGATACAGCAAGATGCGTGAGATTCGCCCACACTCAATTTGATGGGAGCTTCCTGGGAAGCTCCTTTCCTGTTCAGGGGAGAAAATAAATACCCCCCTCCCCCCCTATTTAGCATGCAACGCATGCAACGCATGCAATGCATGCAATGCTAGCAAATAGGCGATGTAAGGGCGAAAGTCCTTGAGAGGGCTAGGAAAGACGCGAGCTAACGCTGGCTGGCCTCGCCGGCGGCAATGCGTCGGTTGAATTCCTCCGATTGATTGCGGGGCACGCTCAGTGACTGCCAGCGATCGCCCGCGAAATGCTTGGCAAGAAGAACGATTTGCCCGATGTGGTGCGGGTAATGCGCCACCTGGCGATTGATAGCCTGCATCACCGAGTGGGCTTCTCCGCGGATAGCGACGGTGCGGTCGAGATCGTCGTCGGTGAGCGGCTCCAGCGCTGAAAAGACGCGCGCCCAGCCGTCTTCCCAATCGGCCATCAGGGCGGCGCGGGTGGGCGCCGGGTTCACAAACTCGCTGTCGCGATCGCGAGTGGGCTTTTCGCCGTCGCTCGAGAGGAAATCCGTCCAGCGCGAACGCATGTTGCCGGCCATGTGCTTGACCACGATGGCAATCGAATTGGCCTCCTCGTCGAGCGTGGCGAAGAGTTGCTCCTCTGACACCTGCGCCATGGCCCGCTCGGCGAGCTTTTTGTAGTGGCGGAAGATCTCCAGGGAATCTTCAAGGTGGGACGTGGTGAATTTCAGCGCCATGCGTTGATTATCCTCCCGGGCGCGTGCCGCCGCGATCCACGCCGGCAGCGAACGCGCAGACCGGGCGCAACGGGCAGCTGTCGCATTTCGGCTTCGTCTTGCAAACCGCCTGGCCATGGACTTTGAGCAGCAGGTAGGCGCGCTGGCGCGCGTGAAACTGCGCCGGAACTTCGTGCTCGATGAGTTCCTGTGACTCGCGGTAGGTGGCGGCGTAGTTCTCCCGCTCCAGCCCATGCACGATTCGGACCAGGACATGCGCGCAGTTGGACGGAACCGCTGCGACGGGCGCGGCGCCAGCGAAAAGCAGGATGCGGTCGGCGCCCGGATTGGCGATGCCGGGAAAGCGCTTGAGCGCGGCGCGCACCCTGGCGATCGGCCCAGTGAAGAGCGTGTTCAGATCGCCGCCGTACTCCTCCACGACGCGCTGGGCGATCTCATGCAGGCGCATGGCGCGGAGTTCAGGCACCATGCCGCCCGGCTTGAGGGCAGCGGCCATCTGCGCCTGGGATGCGGCGAGGATGCGCCGAGGCTGAATGCCGACGTTCCCCTTCAAGGATTCCCAGCCCGCATGGCAGCGCGCATCCGATTGCGGGTAGCCGCAGTGCCACCAGATGAGGAACTCCCAGGGATCGATTGGGAACCCGGGCTCCTGCGCGCCGTAGTGCGCTTCCATACGGTCGAGAAGATCGGGGACGGCAATTGTCTGCATTCCCATGCCGGCGCCTCCAGCGGGCGTTGCAGTCATCTATACCGCATTCGCTGCGCGATAGGGAACGGCCATTTACCATCACATTCAATGAATCGCATTGAAAGGGTTCTGGTCTTGTCTGCGTTTTGCGCCGCGGGGTGCATTGCAGCAATGGCGCAGAAGCCCATCCCGGTCAAAGTTGTGGTCGTCGCCATGTTCGAAGTGGGCGCGGACACCGGAGACACGCCCGGCGAACTCCAGTATTGGGTGGAGCGCGACCGGCTCGACCGCGTGTATCCGTTGCCCGCAGGCTACCACGCGGTGCGCATGAACAACGCGGGCGAGATGGCGGTGCTGACCGGGCCGGGAACGGCGCACGCCGCGGCCACCATCATGGCGCTCGGTCTCGATCCGCGATTCGATCTGACCCATGCGTACTGGCTGATTGCCGGGATTTCCGGCGGCAGCCCGGAACGGATTTCGCTGGGCTCGGCGGCGTGGGCGCGATGGGTGGTGGATGGAGAGCTTGGTTACGAGATCGATGCGCGGGAGATTCCGCCGGACTGGAGCGCGGGCAAGTTGCCGCTGCGTAAAACGCGCCCGTTTGAGCCGCCTGCGGAGCCGACGCCGGGCCAGGTGTACAAGCTGAATGCGAGTCTCGCCGAGTGGGCGTACGGGCTCACGCGCGATGTGCCGCAGCCCGATTCCGATAAGTTGAAGGCAGCGCGCGCGCCGTTCGATGGAGCTGCAGCGCAGAGACCGCCGTTTGTCGCCATGGGCGACGAGGTTTCGGGTTCTACTTTCTGGCATGGGAAGCGGAACGACGCGTGGGCGACGGAGTGGGTGCGCTATTTCACCGGCGGCAAAGGCGAGTTTGCCACTACGGCGATGGAGGACACGGGAACGCTGCAGTCGCTTCAGTTTCTGGCCGCCGCGGACAAAACGGATTGGAGCCGCGTGCTGGTGCTGCGGACCGTGAGTAACTACGACCAGCAGCCGCGCGGAATGAGCGCAGCCGAGAGCCTGGCGCAACAGCGCGTGGGAACCGACAGCGCATATCTGCCGTCGCTGGAGGCGGCGTACCGCGTCGGTCACGTCGTGGTCGATGAGTTACTGACGCATTGGAAGCAGTACGATGCGGCGCCGGCGGCGGGCAAATAAGGACTGCGCCGGCAGGATCATCAGAAGGAGCTTGGCGGGCGTGGGGCCGGCGATGGAGAATACCTGCGTCCAGCACAACAGAGTTCGCCGAGGAGCGGGCGGCGCTGCGAGAACAGCGGGGAGGCATCTCAATATGAAGCTCAACTTCCTTACACTCGCGGTGATAGTGGTCGCGGCAATTGCGTTCGGGGCGCACGCGGTTCACCTTGTATGGACGCCCTGGCAAATCGCCGGGGTGGCCATTGCCACGCCCGCGTTTCTTCTGTTCGTGCTGGCGCGGCTGCAACTGGGCAGCGCGTTCAGCATTGAAGCAAAGGCGTCAAAGCTGGTCACCTCCGGGTTGTACGCACGCATTCGCAATCCCATTTACGTTTTTGGCGCGCTGATGATCGCCGGAGCGATTGTCTTCGCAGCCAGGCCGTGGTGGCTTCTCATCTTTGCCGTTTTGTTTCCCCTCCAGGTGTGGCGAAGCGGCAAGGAGGCGAAAGCGCTGGAAGAAAAGTTTGGCGACGAATATCGCGAGTACAAACGCAAAACGTGGTTCTGAATGGACTGATGGAACGGAGGCTGAATGCATTCACAGTGGTTTGGCGAATTTATGGGCACGCTGGTATTGGTCCTGCTGGGCAACGGCGTCTGCGCCGGCGTCACCCTGCGCAAGTCGTACGCCGCGAATTCCGGCTGGATAGTGGTCGCAACCGGATGGGCGCTGGCCGTCCTGTGCGGCGTCATCGTGGCCCAGGGGTTCGGCAGCCACGATGCGGCCATCAACCCGGCCATCACCCTGGCTGGCGCCATTGTGAGCGGGAACTACACCCACGTTGCGTGGCTGTGGAGCGCGCAGGTGCTGGGCGCGATGTGCGGCGCGAGCATCATGGCGCTCCACTACGGGCCGCACTGGCGTGAGACGCCGGACCAGGCAGCAAAGCTTGGCGTGTTTTGCACCGGGCCCGCCATCAGCGCGCCATTGTGGAACCTGTTGAGCGAAATTATCGGCACCGCGCTACTTGTGCTGGTGGCGGGCGCCATCTTTTCTCCCGGCGTGGCGGAGCGCGGCCCTGCCGCGGGAATCGGCCCATGGCTGGTGGGCAGCCTGGTGTGGGGCATCGGGCTCTCGTTGGGAGGGACCACCGGATACGCCATCAATCCCGCGCGCGACTTCGGGCCCCGGCTGGTGCATTGGCTCGCGCCCATTCCCGGCAAAGGCGGTTCCAACTGGCGCTATGCGCCCATTCCGATCCTCGGCCCGCTGATCGGCGCAACCCTCGCCGGTTTGCTGGTCCGCTTCACCCATCCCTGGTAAGAGCGCGCGTCGCGTCGCCGGTTGTATTCTTGGCTCTGTACCAGCTGAGGAGACTATCTGCACATGCCGGATGCAGTTCTGCAACTCGAGCCCCAGGACAATGTTCTGGTGGCGCTCGCCCAACTGAGCGCCGGAACTGAAGTGCGCTACGGCAATCCGCCCGCGGCCTGCCCGGTCACTGAGAACATTCCCGCCAAGCACAAGATGGCGCTCCAGGATTTTGCGCCCGGCGACTTCATCCGCATGTACGGGATGGTGGTGGGCGAAGCGACCCAACCGATCCTTCGCGGCGGCCTGATTTCCACGCGCAACACCCGCCATCGCGCGGAAGCTTACACGGCCCAGCGGCTGCCCATGGAGTTTCATCTGCCGGATGCATCGCGTTGGGCAGCACGGACGTTCGACGGATTCCATCGCGCGGACGGGCAGATTGGTACGCGGAACTACTGGCTGGTGCTGCCCATGGTTTTCTGCGAAAACCGCAACGTGGAGCGAATGCGCGAGGCGCTCGAAGAAGAATTGGGCTACGGTGGCGAGGGCAACCGCTACCGCCAGCGCGTGCGTGACCTGGTGCAGGGGCGATCGGGCGGTAACGGTCACGGGGTTGCTGAGGCGGTTGCAGCGGCGCGCGCGGAGCGGGTGTTTCCCAACCTCGATGGAATTCGCTTCCTCACCCACCAGGGCGGATGCGGCGGCACCAGGCAGGATGCGCAGGCGCTGTGCGGATTGCTGGCCGGCTACATTCATCATCCCAACGTAGCCGGGGCCACAGTGCTCAGCCTGGGCTGCCAGCACGCCCAGTCGTCAATGCTGATCGAGGAGTATCGCGCGCGCGATCCCAAAATGAGCAAGCCGGTGCTGGTCTTCGAGCACCAGCGCGCCGGACGCGACACGGTGCTGATGAACGAAGCGCTAGAGGCGACATTTGCTGCGCTGGAGCAGGCTAACCAGGCCGAGCGGACGCCGGCGCCGCTCGCCGGGCTGACCATCGGCCTGCAATGCGGCGGCTCGGACGGCTTCAGCGGCATCTCCGCGAACCCAACCCTGGGCTACGTCTCTGACCTGCTGGGCGAGCTGGGCGGCAAGACTCTGCTCTCAGAGTTTCCTGAGCTGCACGGCGTGGAGCAGGAACTCGTGAACCGCTGCGCAACGGACGAGCTCGCGCAGCGTTTCCATGACCTGATGCACGCCTACGCGGCGCGGGCGCGCGCGGTGCAGTCGGGGTTCGAGATGAATCCTTCGCCGGGCAACATCGCCGATGGATTGATCACGGACGCGATCAAGTCAGCCGGCGCGGCGCGCAAGGGCGGCGCCGGGCCAATCCGCGGGGTGCTTGACTATCCAGAGTACGTCGCCGAGAAGGGCCTGAACCTGCATTGCACCCCGGGCAACGACGTGGAGAGCGTGACCGCGCAGGTAGGCTCGGGCGCGAACCTGGTGCTGTTTACCACGGGGCTGGGCACGCCGACCGGCAATCCGATTGCACCGGTCGTCAAGATCTCCACCAACTCGGCGCTCGCCGCGCGCATGCCGGACAATATCGACTTTGACGCGGGCGGCATCATCACCGGCGAGATGACGTTGCCGGAATGCGCCCAGAAGCTGCTGGAACTTTCGATCGCGGTGGCCGGCGGACACGCGTTGACGAAAGCGGAGTTACTCAAACAGAACGATTTCATTCCCTGGAAGCGCGGCGTGTCGCTCTAGCCGGCAATCTTCGGCGAATTCTATTCGAGATACGACGCCACCACCGCCAGCGCGGCAATGGCCGCCGTCTCCGCGCGCAGGATGCGCGGCCCCAGCGACGCGGCGCGCCAGCCGTTGGCGTCGAAGAGAGCTTCCTCTTCCGGCGCCCAACCGCCTTCCGGTCCGAACGCCAGCTCCAGCGTCGGCATCTCGTTGCGCGACGCGTCCAACACCTCCTTGAGCAGCACCCGCAACGTGGTGGTGCGTTCCTGCTCGGCCAGCACGATGCGTGTGGCGCGGGACTGCGTGCGCACGTGCGCGCCGAGTTGAACAGGTTCGTAGATTACCGGAACGTCGGAGCGGCGCGACTGCTGCGCGGCCTCGCGCGCAATGCGGCGCCAGCGCTCCACGCGCTTTTCGGCGGCATCGGCCAGGTGCTTCTCAGTCCGCCGCGCAATCGCGGGCACGATTCCGGCCACTCCCAGCTCGGTGGCTTTCTCGATTCCCCACTCCAGGTGATCGAACTTGAAAATGGACATGACCAATGTAACGGGCAATGCGGGATCGGCTTCCACCGCTGCCAGCAGATTGAATCGCACCTCCTCGGTGGAGGCCGCGGCAACTTCGGCGTGAAACACGTGCCCGCCTGCCACCACGTCGGCTTCCATGCCCGGATGGGCGCGGAGCACCCGCGTCATGTGCTCGGCTTGCAGCCCGGTTAGTGTTGCGGTAGCTTCATCCCAATGTTCGGCAATCCAGCGGCGGCGCGTCATGTTCGTATTTGTCCTTCACCAGATTCTATGCGCCTTTGGCCGTTGTCTTTCCGTGCCCGCGCTCACAGTTGGCCAAAAACACTGAGGGGACGCTTTGAAGCGTCCCCTCTGAGTTTGCCTGTGGTTGTTGGTCGCGACTACTTCTTCTTTGCGGTCTTCTTCGCGGCCTTCTTCGCAGGTGCTTTCTTGGCTGCCTTTTTCGTTGCCATTTTCCTATTCTCCCTTTTCGATGGGTTGCATCGAAGCTGCAAGTTGAATTGCAGTTAGGTGAATGTATAGATTCATGCAACACAAGTGTCAAGAAAAAAACGAATAGAGAGTGGAAAAAGTGGCAACAATTTTTCCGGATGGTTTTCCAGGTGCATGAATGATTTTCAGATGAAGTGCCGTGCGTGAAGCAGTGCGAGACCCAAACCGGCGATCATATCCTGCCACGCGTGCGCAATTATTCCCGCGCGCAGACTGCGTCGGAAAATGGCGAGCAGGCTGAACAGCGCGCCAAAAACCGACAGCAGGACCATGTTGCGAGCGCCCTGATAGCCATGCGCCATGCCGAAAAAAATTCCTGAGAACACCACGCCCACCCACAATGCGCCGCGGCCCCAGGCGATGAATTGCCGCTGCAAATAACCGCGAAACACAATCTCTTCAGCGAAGGCGGCGAACGCGCAGAGCAATATCCATGCGGCGATTTCACTCGCTGAGGATGGCGCGAGGCGGAGCAGCGTGTGGATGGTATGTTGCTGCGCAGCATCCGGCTGGCCGTTGGGCACAAAGGTCCGATGATGGATCGCGGCGTCGATTACTTCCCAGAAAATTCCCAGCGATGCGAGCACCAGTAGCGAGCCCACCCAGAAGACTCCGGCAACGCCGAGATCGATCGCGATACCCCGGACACCGCGTTCCAGGTCGCCGATCAACGATCGGAAGCGGAGCCCCCGCAGCCGTAGCCCGAACCAGATCCAGGCCAGCATGGCCAGTTCGGTCGCCGCGGTGAAGCCGTACGTCTCCAATCGGATGATGGCTGCGGCATGGTTGTCGGCGATCTGCTTTGCGCCGGCGAAGGAAAGCAGGGCAATGCCGCCGGCCAGGACCACCGTGTGCCACCACGGCGCGATCGGTTGTTGCGGAGCCGCCCAATGCGCTGGATATTGGCTTTCGCGCGGAATCCCTTGAGACGTCCCATGGGGTTGCTGCAATCGGTCATTCCTTTCGCAATCGGGTTGGGCCACGGCGAATCCCCTCAAACCCGCATCAACACTCGATGATATTCAACGCCAGCCCAGCCAGGCTGGTCTCCTTGTACCGCGATTGCATATCCATCCCAGTCAAAAACATGGTGCGGATGACCTGGTCCAAAGAGACTTTGTGGGATTCGGATTCGTTCATGGCGATGCGGGAGGCTTGCACTGCCTTCACCGCTCCCATGGCGTTGCGTTCGATGCAGGGGATCTGGACCAGGCCGCCGATGGGATCGCAAGTCATGCCCAGGTTGTGCTCCATGGCGATCTCGGCGGCGTGCTCGATCTGGCCGTTGGAGCCGCCGAGCGCGGCGGTGAGCCCGCCTGCGGCCATGGAGCAGGCCACGCCCACCTCGCCCTGGCAGCCGACCTCAGCGCCGCTGATGGAAGCATTTTCCTTGTAGAGGATGCCGATGGCGGCCGAAGCGAAAAAGTAGCAATGGATTCCGTCCCGGCTGGCGTCGGAGATGAAGGTCTCATAGTATCGCGCGACGGCAGGCACCACGCCCGCGGCGCCATTGGTGGGCGCAGTCACCACGCGTCCGCCGGCGGCGTTCTCCTCGTTCACGGCCATGGCGTAGACCGTCACCCAGTCGAGCGGCGCCAGCGGGTCGCGCGCCTTGCCTTCCGCTTCCTTCGCGCGGAGGCGCTGGGCCAGGCGGTACGCGCGCCGCTGCACGTTCAGGCCGCCGGGCAGTGTGCCCTCGGTGGCCATGCCCCGCTCCATGCAGTCGCGCATCGCGTTCCAGATGCGATCGATGCCGGCGCGAACGCTCGGTTCCGGCTCCTGTTGACCCTGCGCGGCCATGCACGCCGCCTCGTTGCGCAGCATCAGCTCCGCGATGGAGAGCTTATGCGCCTCAGCCAGCTCCAGCAGCTCCGCTGCGCTGTGGAAGGGGAAGGGAATCGCGGGCGCGGGTTGCGCCGCATCCGATCCGGCGGCGGTCTGAGGCCTCTCCGCGTCCTCGGTGATGAAGCCGCCGCCGATGGAGAAGAAAGTGCGCTGGTCGAGGACCTTGCCGCCGGCATCGTATGCGGTGAACCGCAGTCCATTGGGATGGTGCATGGCTGCGCCGGGTGGGTTCATCACGTCGCGATGGAAAATCAGGTCGTTGGTTTCATCGAAGGCGATGGCGCGGCGGCCTGCGAGATTCAGCGTGTGCGAAGCGCGGATGGCAGCGACCGAGGAATCGATGGCGGCGGGATCGACGGTGGAGGGTTCGTTGCCGGAGAGACCGAGCAGCACGGCGCGGTCGGTGGCATGGCCAATGCCGGTGAGGGCCAGCGAGCCATAGAGCTGGGCTTCAACGCGCGCCACGTAATCGAGGATGCCGCCCTCAACCAGGCCGCTGGCAAAGCGAAATGCCGCGCGCATGGGGCCCATGGTGTGCGAGCTGGACGGGCCGACGCCAATTTTGTAGAGGTCGAATAGGGAAGTCATCTGCAACCTGCCGGAACGATGTTACGCCACGGCGCGTGCGCTTGACGACCTCGCGGCGCGCGATCATTCCGCGACCGAAGCAGCCGGGGATGCGATGGCGAAGCTGCCTGAGAGGCTGCCCTCGCAGATGAGCGGCATCCGTCACATTCAGCGATGGGCGGCGCAATGGTACACTCCCTGCACATTTCAGCCATGCTATTCAAAGCCATCAGCGCAGCCGTTTACGGAATCGATGCCAACCTGATCGACGTCGAAGTCGATTACAGCGGCGTTGTGTCTGACCAGGATCATTTTCACACCGTGGGGCTTCCCGACGCGGCGGTGCGGGAGAGCCGCGACCGGGTACGCGCCGCCATCAAGAACTCCGGCTACCTGATTCCGCCCACGCACATCACCATCAACCTTGCGCCCGCCGACCTGAAGAAGGAAGGCTCGGGATTCGATCTGCCCATTGCCGTGGGCATTCTCGGCGCTTATGGCGCGCTGCGTATCGACGACCTGAGCCGGTTCCTGCTGGTGGGCGAGCTGGGGCTCGACGGAAGCCTGCGTTCGATTCCGGGCATGCTGCCGGTGGCCATTCTGGCGCGAGAGAAAAACATCCCCAACCTTATTCTGCCGGCGGCCAATGCGGCGGAGGCCGCGGTGGTGGAGGGCGTGAACGTCTACCCGGTATCGTCGCTGCTGGATGTGCTGGAACTGCTGAACACGACGGTGCTGGGAGTGATCCAGAGGGAGCCTTTTCGGGTTTCGACGGAGACGCTGCTGACCGAGCTGCAACATTTCACTGTGGACTTCAAGGATGTGCGCGGGCAGCAGACGGCCAAGCGGGCGCTGGAGGTTGCGGCGGCGGGAAGCCACAACATCCTGATGATCGGGCCGCCGGGCTCGGGCAAGACCATGCTGGCCAAGCGGCTGCCGTCGATCCTGGCGCCACTGAGCTTTGACGAGGCGCTGGAGACCACCAAGATTCATTCCGTGGCCGGGGTGCTGGATGCGGCGGCGGGCCTGGTGACGCAGCGGCCATTCCGTTCCCCGCACCATACCATCTCCGATGCCGGACTGATCGGCGGAGGCATCGTGCCCCGGCCGGGAGAAGTTTCGCTGGCGCACAATGGGCTGCTCTTTCTGGACGAACTGCCGGAGTTTCCTCGCAACGTGCTGGAAGTATTACGCCAGCCCATGGAGGATCACACGGTGACGATAGCGCGGGCCAGCATGAGCCTGAGCTTTCCGGCGCGGTTCATGCTTGCCGCGGCCATGAATCCTTGTCCCTGCGGCTACTTCAACGACAAGTCGCGGGAGTGCCTGTGCACGCCGCCGATGATCCAGCGCTACGTTGCCAAAATCTCCGGACCGCTGCTGGACCGCATTGACATCCACATTGAGGTTCCCGCGGTGCAATACAAGGAACTGCGTGGGCGCGCGGCCGCCGAGGGCTCTGCCGAGATCCGCGATCGCGTGCTGGCGGCGCGCGGGCGGCAACAGGAGCGTTTCAGGAAGTCCGGCGAGAAGATCTACTCCAACGCGCAGATGAACACGCGACAGATCCGAGCCCACTGCGAGCTGGGACCCGACGGCGAACGCCTGCTGGAGCGCGCCATGCAGCAGCAGGGGCTGACGGCGCGGGCGCACGACCGCATCCTGAAGGTGGCGCGGACCGTGGCCGACCTGGAAGGAACGGAGGCGCTGAGCGTGGCGCACCTGGCCGAAGCCATCCAGTACCGAACGCTGGACCGGAGTTACTGGGCGTAGAACCGGTGCCGAGCAGCGGCCGCGAAAGGTGTACCCGGAAGGAAAGCTGCAGAAATCTGATTACCTTTGGGTTTAAGACTTCCCCAATCTCTGTCGATATTCCGATCAAGGCGTGAGAAATCCCTCATGCAGAATGTTTTGCGACGGAGGTTCTTTGTGTCAGATGCCAATCTTCTCTCAGCTTGGGATACCGCGCTGTTGATGGCGCCATTTGCCGTCCTGCTGGCGGCGTGGATGTTCCGATTGGATCAGCTTTTGGCCTCGCCCCGGACGAGGCGCCGCCGGACCTTCAGCCTGACTGACGTGAACGGGTACGCGGCCCCTACCGATCCGGACGGGAAGCCATGGAGAAATGGTTCCCGGGCTGGACGCCATATGAGGCGCCGGTGGAAAACGCTCTGATCGAGGATCGGCTCCAGATCCGTGCACCCTGGCCTACGTGCAATGCAAGCTGTTTTATTTCAATAACTTGGCGACAAATTCCGGTCTTTTGATTGGAGGAGTACCAATGCCGCCTCCTGGAGCGAAAAAACTGTTGACCAGCAGCCTTGCGCGTTATACATTCAAGGGTGCCATCCAGTAAGGATAGATTGCACAGTCGGGCAAGGTGTGCCAGTCTGTCATTCTCCCGCACCAGTTAAGTCGTTGTTTTGGCATACATTGATGCGGTGGTGTGCTGTCAGGACGTCGAGCGACCATTGAGTTTCAAGGTCCTCGGGCAAGTCCGGCTCGTGCTCCGATGAAAAAATCCGGGCCATGCGTTCCGTATTCTAAGGAGACGCATCCAAGATTCTTGAACTCGCTGCCGCACGCGTGCGTCTAATCCTTGGGGAATGGCACAAACGACCGCTCGAGAAGCTGTCGGCTGCACCGGGGCACCCACTGAAGTGCCGACCGGGCAAGCACCAGTAGAAGGAGAAAAATTCGTCATGCGTTCTGATCTTGTTTTTGGGGCACTTTCTCACGTGTCCAATCGTTACCAGCTCTGCCAACTGGCTTCAAAGGCCACGCGCAAGCTGCACAAGCCGAACACCCGGCTTCAGGACACCACTAACGACGTCCTGGTCCGTTTTCGCAGCGATCAACCCGGCGCGCGGCCGGCGGAGAAAGTGCTGGCACAAGAGCCGGTGGCGCGGCGCCGCGCCGCCTAGTCGTCCTGCAAGAAGAACGAAAGACGATGTTCACGGTTTCAGGCGGCTTTCCGGTTGGAAGGCCGCTCCTTCCGGGTTCTTCCTTCCAAGCGCACAATTCGTGAAGTCATCCTGAGCGCGGCTGCGCTACAATGCTCGATAGAATCCCCACCTGAAGTCCGGACTACTTCCGATCCAATCTCCCACCAGAAAAAATCCCTCTCACCCGCAGGTGAACATGACCATTGCAGAACTCAAAGAGAAGAACATCACAGAACTGAGCCGCATTGCGCGCACACTGGAAATTCCCGGAGCCAGCGGGCTGCGCAAGCAGGACCTCATCTTCAAGATCCTCCAGGCGCAGAGCGAGAAGGAGGGGCACATCTTCGCCGACGGCGTGCTGGAGATCCTCCCCGACGGCTACGGCTTCCTGCGCTCACCCGATTACAACTACCTGCCCGGGCCGGACGACATTTACGTTTCGCCGTCGCAGATCCGCAAGTTCGACCTGAAAACAGGCGACTCGATCAGCGGCAACGTGCGCCCGCCTCACGAAGGCGAGAAATATTTCGCGCTGGTCAAGATCGAGGCTATCAACTTCGAATCGCCGGAAGAGACGCGCAACAAGATTCTGTTCGACAATCTGACGCCGCTCTATCCCCAGGAACGGATCAAGATGGAGACCGTGCGCGAGGCGGTCAGCGGCCGGGTCATGGATCTTCTCACGCCTGTCGGCAAGGGCCAGCGCGGCCTTATCGTGGCCCCGCCGCGCACCGGCAAAACCATGCTGCTGCAGTCCATCGCCAACTCCATCACAACCAACCATCCTGAAGTCGTGCTCATCGTGCTGCTCATTGACGAGCGCCCGGAAGAAGTCACGGACATGCAGCGCTCGGTCAAGGGCGAGGTCATCAGCTCCACCTTCGATGAGCCCGCCGCACGCCACGTCCAGGTAGCCGAGATGGTGATTGAGAAGGCCAAGCGCCTGGTAGAGCACAAGCGCGACGTCGTCATCCTGCTGGATTCGATTACTCGCCTCGCCCGCGCCTACAACACCATCGTGCCGCCTTCGGGGAAAGTGCTTTCCGGCGGCGTCGATTCGAACGCCCTGCAGCGGCCGAAGCGATTCTTCGGCGCCGCCCGCAACATTGAGGAAGGCGGCTCGCTCACCATTATCGCTACTGCCCTCGTCGATACCGGCTCGCGCATGGACGAAGTCATTTTTGAAGAGTTCAAGGGCACCGGCAACATGGAAATCATTCTCGACCGCAAGCTGGTGGACAAGCGCGTCTTCCCGGCCATCGACATTCAGCGCTCCGGCACCCGCAAGGAAGAGTTGCTGATTCCGAAGGAAGACCTGCAGCGGATCTTTGTGACCCGCCGCGTGCTCAACCCGCTGTCGCCGGTGGAAGCGATGGAGTTGCTGATTTCGCGCCTGGAAAAGGTGCGCAACAATGCCGAATTCCTGCAGAACATGAACCAGCTGTAGGCAGTTCTGGGTGGCAGGAGTCATCCTCACCGCCGCGCTGTGCGCTGCCAGCGTCTTCCTCGCGCTGGCCAAGCGCCCCGTCCCCGTCGTCCACGGCGAGCATCTGCCCTTCCGCAGCGTGCTCCTCCGCGTGGCGCCGCACGGCACGGCCCTCGCTCTCGGCGGCGTGGGATACAGCGTCCTCGCCACCTTCATCACTCTCTTCTACGTCAGCTGCCACTGGACCGGCGCCGCCCTCTGCCTCACCGCATTCGGCGTCGCCTTCATCGCCGCGCGCCTCGCCTTCATTCACACCATCGACCGCTTTGGCGGGTTCCCCGTCGCCATCACCTGCATGGCCGTCGAATCTGCTGGCGTCTTCGTGCTCTGGCGCGCTCACTCGCCCTGGACCGCTCTGGTCGCCGCCTCCATTACCGGCTTCGGATTCGCCCTCGTCTTTCCTGCCATCGGCGTGGAAGCCGTCCGGCGTGTCCCGGAGAAAAACCGCGGCACCGCTCTCGGTCTCTACACCGGTTTCTCCGACGTATCCTTCTTTCTCGTCGGACCCTCCGCCGGTGCCGTCATTGGCGCCTTCGGCTACTCCAGCTCCTTCCTCTTCGCGCTCATCTGCGTACTCGTCGCCCTCGCCATCGTGGTCATCCTGCATTCCGCCGATGCCGGCTCCAGCGCCAACCAGGAAATCTCCTCTGCGTAGAACATTCAGCGCGCTTCGCTCTCAAGTGTCGGATAATCAAGGTTGATCCCCGGAGAGATTTGCCTTGCAAAACAACCTCTCGCCCCCGCAACTCGATTTCGCGCTCGAGCTGCGCGTCAGCGTTGCACCCACGCTGGAACTAGGATCCCATTCTTCCGGTAACCGTCGCACCGTCTCCGTCACCGGTGGAACCTTCCGCGGTCCCGGCATCGCCGGTTATGTTCTTCCCGGTGGCGCCGATTGGCAGTTCGTCGAATCGGACGGGCTCACATTTGTCGAAGCGCAATACGTCATCGAGACCGAGGACGGAGTCCGCATTGAGGTGCATAATCGCGGGGTGCGCCACGGTCCGCCTGACATAATGGCACGCTTGGCGGCCGGCGAATCGGTCCATCCCGGCGAGTATTACTTCAGAACCGCGCCGAGCTTTTACCCGCCCAGCGGAAAATACGAATGGCTGAAACGGTCTGTCTATCTCGGCGTCGGCGAGCGCTGCGCCGACCTTGTCGTAGTCCGCGTGTGGCGAGTAACTTAGCCCAATCGAATCGGGCCGTGTCTCCAACTCCGCCTAACTCGCTGACCGGCTGGGTGCCCCATCCTAAGCGCGCTTTTTGCGCTTAGGGTGGGACGAGCCGCCCCGCTACATTTTCGCCTTTCCCTTGCTCTGCATCAGGTCCTTTGCTCCCGCAAGGTGTTTCTGAAGCACCGGCAGCGCTGTCTCTGCGTAGGACTTGATCGAGGGGTTCTGCGCGTCCGCAGCTTCCTTCTTGTAAACTTCGATGGCCTTCGTGTGTCCTTCAACCATCTCCGCGGCGTACTTCTTATCGAACGTCGCGCCCTTCAGCTTCTCGAACGGATCGATCATCTTCTTGTTGTGTTCCGCGTTGATCGCCGTCGGCACCGTCAGGTTTGCTTGTTGCGCCGCACTCTGCAACTGCTGGTAGTCCTGGGTGTGGTCGGTGGTCAGCATCTGCCCGTAGTCTTTCACCGCCTGCTGATCGGCCACGTTCTGCGCCAGTTGCCCCAGGTTTGCTTCCACCATGTCCGTCTGCGCCGCAAAATCCACAAACTGCTGGTCGGTCATCCCCATTCCCTTCATCTTGCCTTCCGCAGCGCCTTTCGCCTTCGCTGCCGTTTGCGCCAGCGCGGGAATAACCACTGCGATACAGCAAACAGCCGTTAGAATTCGTTTCATCAGTTTCCTCCCTGTTCGGATGGTTTTTGTCCCCAGGCCGCCGCCGTCCGGCGTCGCGCCACTGTTGGGGGGGTGAAGAGCCCGGCTGGTTTGGACTTAGGCGCCGCCTGCCCCGCACGCGAGCAGAACCTCTCGCTGGTCCAGCCAGCCCACACGTTTACGGGAGGTAAGATGCAGAATTCGGCCCAGCCGTTCCTTCGCGGGGAAGATCGGCGCCAGTCCGCCTTGGCGTCGCTCAGGCGGGCGCCCAAAGAACACAGCTTTCTTTAGAGATACGGAGCTGATAGCTGAGAGCTGACGACTGACTTCTAGCCCCGCTTCTCCTCTTCCGTCCCCTTCAATTGCGGCATCTCTGTCCCCACGCCCAGATTCAGCAGCCCCGTCCGCGCATAGGTCAGCAGTTTTTCCCGCGTGTCCGTAATGTCCAGGTTGCGCATCGTGAGTTGCCCGATCCGATCCCGCGGCGAGAACGTCGACTCGCCTTTTTCCATCGTCAGCCGCTCCGGCTTGAAGGTCAGGTTCGGCGAATCCGTATTCAGAATCGAGTAGTCATTTCCTCGCCGCAGCTCCAGCGTCACTTCCCCGGTGACCGGCTTGGCTACCCACCGCTGCGCGCTTTCCCGCAGCATAATCGCCTGCGGATCGAACCAGCGGCCCTGATAAAGCAACCGTCCCAGCTTGCGCCCGTTCTCGCGGTAGGTCTCGATGGTGTCTTCATTGTGAATTCCCGTGATCAGCCGCTCATACGCGATGTAAAGCAGCGCCATCCCCGGCGCCTCGTAAATCCCGCGGCTCTTCGCCTCGATGATGCGGTTCTCGATCTGGTCGCTCATGCCCAGTCCGTGACGGCCGCCGATCCGGTTTGCCTCCAGCAGCAGCTCCACGTGATCCGAATACTCGCGCCCGTTCAGCGCTACCGGCCAGCCCTCCTCGAACCGCACCGTCAATTCCTCGGGCTTCACATCCACATCCTCGCGCCAGCTCGCCACGCCCATGATCGGCGCCACAATGCGGATGCTACTGGAAAGAAACTCCAGGTCCTTGGCCTCGTGCGTCGCCCCCAGCAAATTCGAGTCTGTCGAGTACGCTTTTTCCGCCGACATTTTGTACTCGAAACCGGACCGCCGCATGAATTCCGACATCTCCACGCGCCCGCCCAGCTCCTCGATGAACATGGGATCGAGCCATGGCTTGTACACCTTCAGCTCAGGATTCACCAGCAGCCCGTAGCGATAGAACCGCTCGATGTCATTGCCCTTGAACGTGCTGCCGTCGCCCCAGATGCCGACCTCGTCTTCCTTCATCGCGCTCACCAGCATGGTGCCGGTTACCGCGCGCCCAATCGGAGTGGTGTTGAAGTACGTGACCCCCGCTGTCGAAATATGGAACGCCCCGCTCTGCAGCGCCGAGAGTCCCTCGCGCACCAGTTGCGCCCGGCAGTCGATGAGACGCGCCTTTTCCGCGCCGTACTCGAGCGCCTTGCGCGGAATTGCGTTGTAATCGGTCTCATCCGGCTGGCCCAGGTTGGCCGTGTACGCGTAAGGCAAAGCGCCTTTCTGTTTCATCCAGTGCAGAGCCGCACTGGTGTCCAGGCCCCCTGAAAACGCAATGCCCACCTTCTGCCCGGTGGGAAGATGCTCCAGAATATTCGACATGAATCGTGGCGCCTTTCAGGAATCCCGCGGGCAAATGTGCGCGTGTCACTTCTATTCTAAGACGCAGTGCCGCTTCACCCGTGGTGCTTCAGCAATTCCTCGATCTCAAGCTCCGTCGTGCGCTCTTCATACCGATCGTCCGTGCGCGGCCGGAAATACGCCCGCCCATCGGAACCGATCAGGAAGGTGGTGGGATAAGACTGAACATGGTACTGCGAAAGCGCCCACTCATGCGTTCCCTTCAATGGAATGAAGGCGTATCCCTTGTTCTTGAGAAACGGAATGACCTCGCTCTCCTGGTCTTTATCGACATTGATGGCCAGCACGACGACACCACGATCCTTGTACTTTGACAGGACCTGTTGCAAATAGGGAAACGCCTGCCGGCACGGTCCGCAGAGCGGGAACCAGAAGTCGACGATCACTACGTGCCCCCGGTAGCTCTCAAGCGTCACCTGCTTTGCATCCGTGAAGCCCGGCAGCGCGAACGGAATCGCCGGCTTCGCATTGCCTGAAATAGCTGTCCAGATGTCGCTCGCCTCGTTCGCTGGGGACTTGCCCAGCTTTGCGGCCACTCGACCGATTGCGGAACGCATTTCGTCCGTCGGTTGCGCGGCGTAGCTGCTTATCAGTAACGAATATGCTTCCGCGGTCTTGCCTTGCAGCTCGAGAACGTGCGCCTCGAGGAGCTGCACTCGCCCCATGTCAAACCGTTTCTCCGGTGGCTGGATAGCCTTGAGCGCGGCGAATGCATCGGCAGGCCTGCTGCTGAGCATGTTCTCCGCGGCGTTTGTCGCGTTTGCATAGCTTGCAAGCGCAGTCCAGTCGTCGTCTTTCGGTAAAAGTGCATGCATTTCGTCGGCAAGCGCTCGCGCCTTTGCCGGTTCGGTCCGGTCGTAAAGCATAAAAAGGTCGTAGGCGCCGAACCAGGACCAGTCATATTTTGCGGGCGAGTACTGGCTGCGGAGCTTTTCCAGCCACTGAATCTCCGCCGCATCGTTCTTCTGATGGATCGCGTACCAGTCGAGCGCCTGTGCAGACTCTTTGGCTTGAGGGAACTTCGCGATCATTTGGTCAATTGCAGATCTGTAAGCAACTGGCTCCCCGGAAAGATAAAAGCTGTAAGCAAAAAACGCTTCCGCATTGTCCGGCTCAAGCTCGACAACCCTCTTCTGATATGCAATCGCGTCTTTCTGGTCGCCGCGATCGTATGCCACTGTTGATAAGCACCCGAATCCGGGAGCAAAGCGATCATCGATCTCGATAGCACGGCGACAATACTCCTCCTGTCTGGGGATATCGCTTTCCTCGTAGATCTTCGCCAGCGCCCACTCGTACACCGCGTCTTTCCGGTGCGCGCCGGCAAGCGCTTCGTACCTTTTCACCAGGTTTCGTCTTTGTTCCTCTTGTTCGGCCGTGGCACGCGCCAGCTCCTGGGAGGTCATAGCGCGGTTCTCTTGGGATGTGCGTAATCGCAGTAACAGGAATGGCTTTTGCACGTACCTGCTGATGTATTCTTCCTGCGCCTCGGTGAAATTCGGATCGATCGTCACCGCGTTCCATAAATCGGCCAGCGCGGCGTCGACCTTGTCGCTCCGCAACTCCTCCTTGCCGCGATCGAATGCAACCCTCGCCTGCGCAGTTCCCTGATACTGCGCATGCCCAAGCGCGCCGCACAAAGCGGCCGCGCCAACCAGTGCTGTCAACGAACGAATCCGCATGGCCATCCCCTTGGGAAGGTCGTCCCGGCAACTCACCCAAACTGCTTGCAAACAGGATAATCCCGCCCCATCAGCCGGAGATCCTTCCCAAGAACTCGGCATTCCTGCACGGGGCCAAAAGCAGAACGGCCACCCGTCCGGGCGGCCGTTCTCACGTTCAACGAATCACGAATTGCGGACTTACTTGTTCTCCGCTTTTCTCCATTGGATCAAATCCCCAAGTGTAGTGGTCGAGCTCGAAACCGGCGCCTTGTGCGCATGCTCCTTGTAGTGCTCCACCGTCTGCCTCGTGGCTTCATGCGCCGTCGAACGCAGGCTCAGGCCCACCTTCTTCTCTTCCACGTTGATCTTGATGATCTTGAACTCGTGCTCTTCGCCTTGCTCCAGCTTCAATGCGTGGCCGTCGTCGCCCACCGCCTCGGAGATGTGGCACAGACCCTCCACTCCCTCGGCGATCTCAACGAACGCTCCGAACTGCGCCGTCCGCAGAACCTTCCCGTGAACCACGTCGCCCACGCGATGCGAGCCAAAGAACGTCTCCCACACGTCGGGCTGGAGCTGCTTGATGCCCAGGCTCAGCCGCCGGTTCTGCGGCTCCACGCCCAGAACCACCGCCTTCACCTTCTCGCCCTTCTTCACAATTTCAGAAGGATGCTTCACGCGCTTGGTCCAGCTCAGGTTCGAGACATGAACCAGCCCGTCAATCCCATCTTCGATTTCGATGAAGGCGCCGAAGTCGGTCAGGTTGCGCACGCGGCCTTCCACCACCGTGCCCGCCGGATACTTGTCCGTCAGGTGTTCCCACGGGTTCTCCAGCAGCTGCTTCATGCCCAGCGAGATGCGCCGGTCGCCCGGGTTCACGCTCAGCACCACCGTTTCCACTTCATCACCGGGCTTCACCAGCTTTGAAGGATGCTTCAGCCGCTTCGACCACGTCATCTCCGAAAGGTGAACCAGCCCCTCGATGCCCTGCTCGAGCTCGATGAACGCACCGTAATCCGTAACCGAAAGAACCCGGCCTTTCACGTGCGCACCGACAGGATAGCGCTCCGATGCGTCCAGCCACGGGTCGGGCGTCAACTGCTTGAACCCAAGCGAAACCCGCTGCTTATCCTTGTCAAACTTGAGCACCTTCACCTGGATCTCGTCGCCCACGTTCACCAGGTCGCGCGGATGCGTCAGCCGGCCCCAGCTCATATCGGTAATGTGCAGCAGGCCGTCAATCCCGCCCAGGTCCACGAACGCGCCGTAGTCGGTCAGATTCTTCACCGTGCCCGTCAGCACCGCGTCCTCGCCCAGCAGCTCCATGGTGTGGCTGCGCTTGGCTGTCTGATCCTCTTCCAGGATCTCCTTCCGGCTCACCACAACGTTGCCGCGCTTCTTGTTCAGCTTGATCACGCGGACTTCAATCTGCTGCCCAAGGTAGCCGTCGAGATTCCGCACCGGCCGGATCTCCAGCTGCGAGCCTGGCAGGAACGCCTTCATCCCGATATCGACCGTGAGCCCACCCTTCACGCGGCTCACAATCGTGCCCATGACCGGCGTCTTCTCGTTCGCCGCCTTTTCAATTGTGTCCCACACCCGCAGGCGCTGGGCTTTCTCAAAGCTGACGAGATATCCGCCCTCCGGCTCCTCGCGCTCAATCACCACGTCAATCACGTCGCCCGGATTGAACTTCACCGCGCCGGTGTGGTCCACTACCTGCTCCAGCGGAACCAGGCCCTCGGACTTCAGGCCCACATCCACCACCAGGTGCTTCTCCGTCTGCTTCAGCACTGTGCCGGATACAACCTTGTCGCCGTAGGCTTCAACGGCTGCCGCCTCGGCGGCCTGCTCGCGCTCAAAGGCTTCCAGAGCTGCGGAAAAGTCCTCCATGGACTCGCCGCTGCCCTCGAATGGCCTGTGTGCTGCCGGGGCGGGCGCTGACACTGCCGCTGTTGCGGAAGGCTCGGCTGACGTTGCGGACAGCTCTGCGGACGCTGCGGTCTCTTCGGCCGGAATTGCTTCAGCAACCTCCGCCGACGCAACCGGGTTCTCCGTCGCCTGGGCTACAGGCTCGGTTGTGGCATCGGCGTCCAGCGCGGGAGTTGTTGCTTCGGTAAGCTCGGGGTTGGACGTGGATTCGTACGACGGCTGCTCTTGCTCCGCCGCAGGCTCTAGCGTAGGGGTTTCCAATTCGGTGTTCAGGGTTGTGCTCTCGGTTTCGGGATTGAGGACGTTTGCCATCACTGCCAGCTCCAAGATTCCTTCACCAGCGCGCTTCGTGCCTCGCCGGCCTTGACCCCAGCGCAACGGTCGCAGCAAGGCGCCGTGCACCGGTCCCTTCTTGACCTGCAATGTGCAGGGGAGATTTCTTTGGGGGACGAGGCTCCCGGCCGCTCATAGCGGCCTCGGTTACGTCTCGTCACCTTTGGGAAACACCCGGCAGGCAACTGCAGGCTGGAAGGCGGCCGCAGCTCACTGCTGGAATCCGCGCAGGAAGCTACGCTTTCAAGTGTACCAACGTCCTGAATCGAGCGTCAATGAAGGCACTCCCCGGAACTGACATTCTCCTCCAAAAAACTGCCGTGATTTTTAATCCATCCTTAAGAAACACCGGCGAAACGCTGCGAAACCCCGCAACTATAATCCTCCCGTAGACAGTTCTCATCTCGAAAGGGCGCGGTCCCCATGAAATCTCTCACCAACTTCCTTGTCCTGCTCACCATGATCGGTTGTGCCGGATTGGCCGCGTCCGCCGCCGAAACCTGCTCTCTCGACACCTACGCCTCCTCCTGGATGACCACCGGAACCCCGTTTTCCGTCACTTGCCCCTCGGGAAAATACTCCGGTCACCTGGTGGCCAGTCCTGCCCGCAGGTTCTTCCGCCGCGGCTCTCTCAGGCTCGTCTTCGATCAGCCCCTCGCCGTATCCACTCCAAGGACGCAGGATGAGGGGAAGATCCAGCTGGGACACGGCCGCCAGATTGCCAATATGCTCCTTACCGGTGGCGCTGGCATCGGAGCTAAAGACATCTCTGACGGCCTCAGGCGCCGTCTTCAAATCGAGCAATACGAACTGAACGAGTGGCGGAGAAGA
>CAVYSS010000058.1:0-13548 GCA_963771195.1 uncultured Acidobacteriota bacterium | reverse complement strand
CTAGCGTTAATGATCTTCTTCGCCTTCGCCATGCAGTGCACCTCCACCATGGCCGTAGTAAGGCGCGAGACCAATAGCTGGAAGTGGCCCGCGCTCCAGTTCGCCTACATGCTGGTCCTCGCCTACGGCGCCGCCTTTGTGGTCAATCACGTAGTGATGGCGTTCGGCGGTTAGGTTGCAAAAGCCGCGATAACCCCTCCTCGGCCTTCACAAGAAGCAGTGTCATTCTGGCCTCTTGGATCGCCTCAGCCGGATCGTCTGGTAATAGCCGCTGCCAAAGTCCAGCACTCGGTTATCGTCCACCTGCCGAGACGCAAGGTCGAGGATTTTGTCGCTAGCCAATGGGAATGACAATTGAATCCTCTTTATAGGCCCCCTTTTGCAGTCTGATACGAATGTCGCCTTTGCCCACGAATTCGGCTCCAACGATTTCCAACCCGCGGGCGCTCGAAAGCCCCAAAGACGCTGCGGCGCCTTCGAGGCTGTATTCACTCGGCGGGCCAGTTTGCGGCGAAACTGGAACTGTCACGATTTCCGGGGAGCCGCGGGATCCTTCCCTGAACCGAGCTGCGACAAATGCGAGGCGGTTACCCGGCATCCGCACAAAGGTCCGCGGATAGACGGCTACTGTCTCGACATTCCCCTCGAAGACATTCTGATACGACCGCCCAGCTCGATTCCGCGCGGGATACACCGGACGTCCTGCGCCTTTTATGAGAGTGGATTCCGTGACGGTTCCGCGCGTTGCCGATTTGCAGGAGTCGTCCTCGAGGTTGCGAACGAGAACCACGTCGGTCGACGATTCGTTGGGCGCCAGGTGATTGGGATAGAACTCAATCCCCACGAGCCAATTACCCAGTAACTGCATCGAATAGCCAATGGCCCGCTCCGTTTTCATGTTGGCGCCGCAGACCATCACGGCCTCGTCTACGTTAGGACTGCTGCCGAGAACTACAGCCATGTCGCCGAACACTGCCGTGGTCTCCACGCTCGTCATCTCAGTCGGGGTTTTGACGTGGTCCTCGCGTCCATCCTTTTCGATGAGGATGTTGAGGGTTCCGTGGCTCAGCTGCCTCTCCGGCCCCGCCGCTATCTGGGTGCCCTTGACGCTGATCGAAGACACCGCCAGTGCCATTGCCGATACGATTGCAACAACGATAAGGTGCAGTTTGAGCAGCATCTCAGTAGATCCTCACTGTAATCGCGGGCGGCAGGTCGTATAACCCGCTGCATTGCTGGCTCGTGTTGTAATTGTCGTAATGCGGCAAATCCAAGCAGCAGTGAGGGCAGTAATCGGTGACCGTCTTCACTCCCGTGCCTTGAATGTAGATTTGCGCGCCTGCAACCGCATCTGGGCCGCTCTTGCAAACGGCCACCGTAGTATTGCTCAACGGGCCTAATTTGCCCGTGATCGTCTGCCAGCCTCGAAGCGAAGTTGAACTGTACCCTGGACAGAAGAACTCTTGCTGGACCCCACGGTAATTAATCGATTGGCCGCTTCCTGTGCCGCCGATGAGGTTCGTGACTCTGGAAATGAAACTGGAGATCAGCGATCCATTGGTCACCTGGCAGGAGTTATCGTAAACCGTGTCGGGTTGCTGGCTACCGCTGCACTGAGTCTCGTTCGGGGTGTTGTATTGAGTGAGATGAGTCGATCCATTAACCCGGATGTGGTAGGCAGGTGGCCCAGGTCTCAGGAAGAATTCTTTACAGTCGAGGGTGCCCCCGGTCCCTCGCCCTTGGGGACCGGGGGGATGGTTGGCCCACCAAGCGCAGCCGACCGCCAGATAAGTCAAAGATTGCCGAGACAGGCCACTATCGAGAAGCCAAGTCGCCCTTGTGACCGCCATCACCCTTGTCAGCCTTCGGCGAATTCTTATCTTGACATACTAATATAATCTTCTAATAATAGACTCATATTACGAACCAAGGCCCGCGGCACTGCCCATTCCCAAGTCGCGCTCCGGACCCGAGGATCAAGATCGGAGTCGTGTGCAGAGCCAGGACAGAAACCCCCAGGCGGAAATCGGCCCGCAGTGGCCGGCCGAGGCCCCCGCGCCCGGGTGCTCTCACCCCACGCCCAGGGTCCCCGCGAACAGGTCTTCGTTCGTGGGGTGGCCTACCCCCCTCCCCTCCAAAGGTAACCATTTCAGCCTCCGCAACCCCGCCATCGCGCCAGACCTCGCCCAACCCGCGAACTTGGCAAATCGCGCCAACTCCATCGCGAAGCCAACAAAGAGCGTACACAATGTGTGCAGAAATCGCGCCCATCTCGCTGATTATGCATCACATCCCCGTTTTTATTTGCACCGTGATTTGGCCCACACCGCCAGAACAGGGCGTCCGGATCAGCCCACCCCCCTCCCCACCAAAGGTAACCACCCCGTTCCGCCACCCAGCGAACACCAGGCGAACGCAAACTGTGCAGTTTTTGCCCTTAATTACTTGATTCCATTTGACATCGCCGGTTTTTTTTGCGTGAAAAGCGGCCTATTTCCCCTGCGCCGCGCCGCCCAGCCGATAGGAGACTCCGGCGCTCACGTTCATCTCGTCCAGCCCCGGATTGCTGGGCACCACAAAGCCGTCCGATTGGTGCAGGATGCCAAATCCCCCGCGGATATCCACGCGCTCGCTGACGCGGACCTGGAGGCCGATGCGGTAATCCAGGCTGAAGTTCTCATAGGCCGCATCCTGGGAGAACGCCTTCTGGGTGTAGCCGACCAGGCCGCCGCGGGCGATGAAGAAGGGCTTGATGCGGTCCGCGTCCCGCCAGAGCAGCCGAATGCCAATGGGGTAGACCCCGAGCCCCGGAATGGCCTGGTGGGATTTGGTCTGGGGATTGCCCCAAAGGTCCGTCTTGCGGGGCTGGCGAAGGATGACGACCGGCATGATCTCCGCGGAGTAGTCGCGGCGCGCGCCCATGAAAGTGCCCCAGGAATGGCGGTCGTACTCGATGCCCCCTGTGGAGAGATAACTCCACCATGAGTTGGCGAGAATCTTGAAGTGGCCGACGGAGTTGAGGCCCTCGAAGACGAGATCGCTCTCGACAGGGGCGCGCGAGGCAGGCGCATCCGATGGGCGGATTGCCGATCCCGGGCGCGGGAGCCAGACAATGCCGGCGGAGAAACGCCCGAAGTAATTGGGAATGCCGGCAAGGTGATAGGGCGCTCCGATGGGAAGCGGCGAAATGGGGACGAAATTGGTGTGCTGGACTCCGCCCTCGACGCGGAAGGCAACATGAGAGCCGATGGGGGTGTCGACACCGCCGCCCAGGAACTCAGCCAGCGACGCATGGGAACCGGTGTGGCCGTTCTTGAAACCGGTAGTGTCGGTGCTGAACCAGTTGCCGTTCAGGCCCGCCTCGCCAAGGAGGGCCTCGGCAAACAAGCCCTCGCGGTGAAATGTGGTTTCATACTGGCCGCCGCCCATGATCAGGAAGGCATGTTGCGGGTCAGTTTTGTTGACTCCGCGGAACATCGAGTAGTCGAGCTTGAAGCGCAGATGATGCCAGTCCCGGAACGCTGCGCCGCCGTTCCAGCCGTTGAGCGCCTGGCGGGCACCGCGGGTTCCGTTGAAAGAATTGGAGAGCCAGGAGTATCCGGCGTAGACCTGGAGCGGCGGGGATGGCTGGGATTGGGCGGCCGCGTTGGTGGATGGGAAGAGCACCGAAACGAGCAGGAGATGGTGAATACGCATTGGCGTCCCGGAGGAGGATTCTCAATCTATGGTATGCGGAAGATGCGGAAGTGAGAAGCAGGCTGGGATCGGGCGACCGGCCCTGGGGTGAGACAGGCTCCTGGAGCAAGCTGAAATGCGCGACGTGTCCCAGGGCCATCGACGCCTGGTTGGGGTGCTACAGCCACAGAGCGGTGTGGCCGGGGCAGGTATCGGCGGCGTGCTGGATGAGGGTTTCCCCCAGCTCAAAGCCGTGGCGGGCGAAGTAAAAGGCGGCGCCGTGGACGCGCTCCTGGAGATGGTCGCCGGGGTAGAGCGCCTGTCCGATGGCCTGGGCGTGGCGGCGGAGCGAGTCTTCCTTGCGCATCTGGAAGTTGGCGGCCAGCCGGCGTAAACGGTTCATTTGATAGCGCATTTTGCTGGCGGAGGTTCGGGCGGAGCGGCCCAGGCCCTCGTCCATCGCCTCCATCCAGCCCACCAGGTCGGTCAGCTCGGCGTCGAGCGCGTTGCCCGCCGTGGCCAGCTTGCGCTTGCCTTCAACGGGGATGGAGCGGGCGGCGAGGAGCTGTGCCAGCGAGTCTTCGGTCTGGGCAAAAACGCGATCGAGCGTAAGCTCGTGGCGAGCGAGCAGCTCGGCAATCGCGGGCTCAATGAGGGTGGCGGAGAAGCGGGGCTGGACCGGCGTCATGCGGCCGAGGAGCGCCTGGTAAAGCACCTCGGACTGCGCGAAGTAGGCGATCTCCGCCGGGCCGCCGACGACCAGCGATGTGCCCAGGAGGAAGTCCTGGAAGACGGGACGCAGGAGCGCTGAGGGCGAGATGCGCTCGGGCTCGGAGGCGAGGATGCCGGCGAGGTCGGCGGTGGAATAGCGCTCGCGGCCGGCCTGCCACAGGCCGTTTTGCTCCGCGGCTGAGAGTGCGGTGCGCTTGAGGGCGAGGCGGGCGCCGGACTTCGCGTCAATGAGAAAGAGCAGGCTGGATTGGCCGGCAACGGCAACCTGGGCGTGGTAACCGGCGGCGGCGAGTTCGCGGTCGCGTGCCTCGAGAGCGGCGTGCAGCTCGTCGGCGCGTTCGAGAGCTGCCTTGAGGATGGGCGCGCCGAGGCGATGGGCGGCGTGGCCGGAGGCGTCGAAGATGAGCAAGCCCTGAGCGGCGAAGACGCGGGAGTAAAAGTCAGCAAAGGCCTGGGCGAAGGTGCGGCCGGGCTGGTAAGCGGCGTTGAGCGCTTCCAGGGCAGGGGACCAGCCGAGGAGCTCACCGGCGGTGTCGAGGAGGGGCTGAATGGAGTCGTCGATGACGATGCCGCCGACCGGCGCGGCGGAATTGGGAGGGTGACTGTAGGTGAGGGTGCGAAGTTCGCGGCGGGCGGGGAAGGTGACGTGGTTGACCTCGGCGAAGTCGTGGTCTTCTCCGGCGAGCCAGAAGATGGCCACGTGGGGGCTGCCGGCGGCTGTAGCCTGGCGGGCGCGGGCGAGCGCGGTGGCGGCCTTCAGGGGCGTATAGAGCGGACCGCCGAATAGGCCAACCTGCTGGCCGGTGACCACCGTTCCGGAGCCAGCGCGGAGAGTCTCGAGCGCGGTCGAATGGGGGTTCTGCGCGGCCAGGAGATCAATGATTTCCGGCCGATGCGCGGAAAGGGGAGGCGGAGTTTGCCAGGCGGCGCCGGCTGAGGAAGAACCGTAGAAGGAGCGGACTGCGGGGGCGCCGGAGCAGAAGTCCAGAAACAGCCGGGTAAGGCCCGGAACCACGGTGATGGGATAACACTCGGCGGTCGGCAAGGCGGTGCCTTTCGGCTGGGGTGATGGTGGAGCGCGGCCCGCCGCGCAGGATTCCGGATGAGATAAGGATGCCACGGCGGGGAGGGGCGATGCAGAAGTGCAGGGGCAAGGGAAAAGGGATAAGGGACGAGATGGCGCGTCGAGGGGCGCAAGGGAACGGTCCGACAATATGACCTTGATTGGCACCGTTTCCCCTTGTCCCTTTGGCCTCCGTCCCTTGCCCCTGTTTCACGATGTGAGCTAAAAACCTTGAAAAACGAAAAACCTTTGCCCCCGAATTCCCGTCATAGGGATAGTGGTGGGGCTATTCTTCCTCAATACTCGCCCTGCTGCGCACTCCTCACTGTAAGGAAGGCGGGGGCCTGTGGCTCAGTACAAAGGTAAGGTGAAGTGGTTCAACAACGCCAAGGGCTACGGATTCATCGGCCGTGAAGACGGGCCGGATGTTTTCGTCCACTATTCTGCGATCCAGCTGGACGGCTACAAAACTCTGAAAGAGGGCGATGACGTGGAGTTTGACATCGTCCAGGGCCAGAAGGGACCCCAGGCCGATGCGGTGATCCGGCTCAGGGATGCCGCCGCCCACAACACCGCAGCCTGAACTGGTTCGAGCGAAGGCGAAGTTGAGAGGTCTCCGTTGGGCTAGGGTGTGAGCGTATGCGCCCATTGATTCCCGCCTTTTCGTTCTCCGGCGGGAAGCCGCGAATTCATCGTAACCGGTTGATTCTATTTTGTTCGAAGCGCCTTCATGGGTTGCAGGCAGGCGCTGCGCCATGCCGGGATTAAAGCGGCAATGGCGGTTGCGGTCCCCAGGACCGCGACGGTCAAGAGCATGGTGGCAGCATCGACAGAATGAACGCCAACAAGAAGGCCCGACAGCAACCGGCCGAGCAGAAGCGATGCCAGCACACCGGCCGCACTCCCCACCGCGGCGAGGCGCAGACCACGGGAAACTACCAGCACTGCAATCTTGCCCCGAGTGGCGCCAAGCGCCATGCGGATGCCGATTTCGCGAACACGGCTGGCGGCGATAAATGAGACCAGGCCGTAGATTCCGAGCGCGGAGAGCATCAGCGCGGCCACGGCAAAAAATGCCAGAACGACAAAGACAAAGCGCCTGATGGCGATGTCGTCCTTGACCAGATCAGCCATGGATTGAGCGAAAAAGACGCCCTGATCGGCGTCCCCGGCGGAAACGGCAAGGCGCAGCAGCCTTGCGGCCGCTTGCGGCGCAAGGGTGCTCTTGAGGACCACAAAATTCACATAGCCGCCGGCCTGCGCCAGGGGAACAAACACGCCGGAGCGGCCAGCGCCGTCAACGGATCTGTTGCGCATGGGCGCAAGTACGCCAACGACGCTACGCCAAACGGGCTTGGCGGGATCGTCCACATTGATGAGTTTGCCCAGCGGATCCTGGCCGGACCATAGCCGGCGCGCCAGGCTTTGGTCGATGACCACCGCCTTGGGCGAGCCGGCGGTGTCGGTTTCGGCCAGCAGACGCCCGCGCAAAAGACGCACGCCCATGGCTTCAAGGTAGCCCGGAGAAACAGCGTTCGAATCCGCGGAGATTCCGGATCCCTGATTCCCATGCGCCATCCCGGGCGTTTCGACTTGCGCGCCATCGTACTGGTTCACGAAGGGAAAGCCGGTGGAGACGGCTGCGTATTGCACGCCCGGAGAGTTGCGCAGAATTTCAAGGACCTTGTGGAAGAAAAGATCCCTCTGGAGTTGCGAATACCGAGTTTGGGGGAGAACGGTGACTCCGTACAGGACTCCGCGGGGCTGATAGCCGGTATCTGTGGAGAGAAGATTGAGGAACGTGCGGAGCATCAGACCCGCGCTGCTGACGAGAACGATGGCGAGTGCGACCTGTCCGGCGACCAGCGCGCTGCGAAGGGTGGTGCGCGGAGTGCCCCCGGAACGCTGGGGCGCATCCGCCAGCACTTCGCGCGGCGAGCGCCGCAGGATCTGCGACGCATTCAGTCCGCCGACCACGAGGCCACAAACGAGGGCCAGCGCCGTGGAAAACAGGACGGCCTGGACGTCGATGCGGGAACTGGCGAGGCGCGGAACATCGAGAGGCGCCAGCCTGATAAGAAACCGAAGACAGGCTTCGGCCAGTGGAACGCTGAGCAAACAACCGCAGCAGCAGAAAAGAAGTCCGTCCAACAAAGGCAGGCAGGCGACGCGCCAGGGGCTTCCGCCCAAGGCGATGCGAACCGCCAGCTCGCCGGCGCGAGACTCGCCGCGGGCAAGAAGCAGGCTGGCAATATTGGCGCAGGCGAGCAAAAGGATGAGACCGGTGGCGGCGAACATGGCCGCGAGCGGAGCACTGACGTGCTCGACGGTTTGCTGCTGCAGCGGCACCAGGCTTGCGCTCAGGCCGTCATTGCTGGCGGGATACTCGCGTTCCAAGGTGCGGCAGGCAGCTTCCAATTGCTGTTGCGACTGGGCAAGCGAGACGCCGCTGCGAAGGCGCACGACGACACCGCCATTCGGTGCACCGTGCGGCGCTTTGGCGAGATCTTCGGCCAAGGGCATCCAGAACTGCATTTGATCTGTCGGCAGCAACGCGGTGGTGCCCAGCCTCAAAGGAAAGTTGAAGCCGCGGGGCATGACCCCGAGAACGAGATAACCTTCGCCGTCAAGTTGCAGGGTTTTGCCGACAATGCGCGGGTCGGCATGCCACTGGCGGCGCCAGAGGTCATCGCTCAACAGAAGGACGTGGCCGCTGCCGGGACGATCGTATTCGGCGGAAAACCAGTGGCCGAGTTTGGGACGCACTCCGAGCATGGGCAGCATGTTGGCGGAGATGCGCAAGCCGTAGACCGGCTCGGCGTGGTCCCCGGCGCGGAGGTTCATGAGTGCATAGCGGTACGCCGCAACGTCCTGAAATGCGGGAACTGACGCCCTGTAATCCGGCACATCGCCGAGCGGAGCACTCCAGTCGTTCCTGGCGCCGATTTGGGGATAAACGCTCACGATCTGGGCCAGCCGGGCAGGGTCCTGAAAAGGCAGTGGCGCAAGAAGCACTGTTCGGACGGCGCTGAAGATAGCTGTGCTGACGGCGAAGCCTGCTGCCAGAGAAAGGATAGCGGCGGCGGCGAAGCCCGGAGCTTTGACCCCATGGCGGAATGCCGACCGGAGGTCGCAGGCAAGGGTTGACCACGAGATGGGCGATGGGAATCTAGCGATCGTCATCGGCACTCCTCCGTCAGGCTTCGATTTGGAAGAGATGGTTACGGCGCGGACGAGTGATTGACGAATCTGGATAGAAATGGGTGCTAGCGTTTGCGCAGGCGGGCGTAGATGGGGATGGAGGAGAGGGTTTTGCCGTCCATGATCTCGCCCTTTTCGATCGCCTTCATGATCTGGGACAGCCTGACCAGTCGAATTTCGATCTCTTCATCCTCATCCCAGTTCATCTTTCCGGGTTCGAGGCCTTCGGCGACAAATACTTTCATGGACTCGCCGAGGAAGCCGGGGCTGGCAAAGTATTCGACCAGCGGCTTCCATTTTTTGGCGCGATAGCCGGTTTCTTCTTCGAGTTCACGCTGGGCGCCGGCGAGCGGCTCTTCGCCTGCGTTGATTTTGCCTGCGGGCAGCTCCCACAGGAAGCGCCCCGCGGCATGGCGGTACTGGCGCTCCATGACGATCCAGGGATCTTTGCTCCTCTTGCGGGATTTGCCGGAATCGACGGCGATGATGACTACGCTTCCGTTGTGGCGCACGACGTCGCGGATGGAATGCTTGCCGCCGGGCTCGACGATGCTGTCTTTGGTGATGCGGAAGAGCGGGCCCTGGTAGACGATGTCGGAGCTGAGGACCCGGGCGTGTTCGGCCGGTTCTGCCGGGATGCGCTTCTTCCTCTGCGCCTTGGGGTTAGCGGCTTTTGCGGATTTGGGCGCTGTTTTGCCGGGCTTTGCGGATTTGGCGGTCTTGGTCACCTTGGGCATTTATCGGGTCTCCTGAGTGCGAGTCAGAATTGAGTATACGAGGCCGTCTTCCCCAAATCGGGTAGTTTCAGGGACTGCGACGCCCGCTCATCGCTAAGAACCGCGATGAACGGGACACCCGCTGGTTGAATGAGGCACAGGTTCCTCCCGGTAGCTACTGCGGGGCGGGGCCGCGGACGATTTGCACCAGGTTTTCGGGATGGATGTGGCGGGCGAATGCGGCCTTCACGTCGGCGGCGGTGAGGGCGGCGTACTTCCTGGCGCCGACTACCGGCTCATCGAGGGGCAGGCCGACCTGGGCGCGGCCCAGCAAGCCGCCGGCGATGGCTTCCTCACTGGATTCGCCCAGGGGAATGGAGCGAAGCAGCAGCGCCTTGGCCTGGTGGAGCTCGTCTGCGGAGACGTCCGCGGTGCGCATGGCGTTCAGGTCGCGGACGATGAGGGCGCGGGCCTTGGAGGCGTTGGGAGGGTCGCAGCCGTAGTCGACGGAGTAGCTGGCCCTGGTTTTAGTGGCGCTGAGGGAGACGTTTACGGTGTAGACGAGGCCCGCTTCCTGGCGCAGATCGTGATAGAGACGGGTGGCGTAGAATCCGCCGCCGAGAACGTGATTGCCGAGCTGAAGCGGGTAGTAGTCGGGGCTGAAGCGGTTAATATCGACCTGCTCGGCGAGCGCGACTTCATCTTGCACGCGCTGGGCGTCGGGCACATTGGCCGCGGAAGGCTTATTTTCGGGAACCGGGGGCAAGTCAGTGTTGGGCTTCGGCCCATCGGCTTTCCAGTCGCCGAACCATTTTTCTACGACCGATTTTGCTTCGTCGGCGGTAACGTCGCCGATGACGACGATGGTGGTGAGATCAGGGCGCACGGTGGCGGCATGATACTGCTTGACCTGATCGAGGGTGAGGCCGGCGACGGATTTGGGGGTAGTTTGGCGGAGCGCGGGGTCGTCCGCGGGCAGCAGCGCGAGGTCCATGGCGCGGGAGGTGCGATAGCCGGGCGACATGAGATTGCCGGCCACGAACTGGGCGGTCTGCATCTGGGTGATCTTGAATGCCTGCGCCGGCAATGCGGGGTGCAGTTCATTGTCGGCCAGCAACTGGACGCCGCGGGAGAAATATTCCTTGAGCACGCGCAGGGAGAAGCCGTCGCCGGCGCTCTCGTTGGCGGCGATATCGTCGAGGGCTTTCTGGAAGGCGATGCGGTCGAGGGTGGTGGTGCCGTAGGAGTAGAGGCCATCGAGCACACTGGCGACGCCATCCTGGCCCTGCGGCGTTTCGAGATCCGGGTTGTGCTTGACGCCCCCCATCACGGTGACGGTAGGGCTGGTGTGATCGGTGCGGACGATGAGGCGGATGCCGTTGGGCAGGGTGGTATCGGAGACCTGAAGGAAATCTTCCGGCACCTGGATCTGGTTGAGCTTGGCCGCAGCCCACTCAGGGAGCTCGACAGGCTTGGTGGGAGCCTTGGTGACCGCCTCGGCGCCGCCGAAGCCCTTGGCGGAGATGGGCGCGCCGTTGGGCGCGGGCTTGAGCGTGGCGGTGATGGTGGGCGCGTTGAGCAGGTACTGTTTGGCAACGCGGTTCACGTCATCGACAGTAACTTTGCGGATGGCGTCAATGTCCTCTTCCGGCGACTGACGGCCTTCGCCGGCGAGCGCGTTGGACCAGACGTCGGCGAGGCCGGAGATGGAGTTGCGCTGGAACGCGGCCTGGGAGACTTCCTGGCGCTTGGCGGCGTCGACGAGGTCGGCGGGCAGGCCGTTGGCAGCGTACTTGTTGACGATCTGGCGCATCTCCTCGATGGCCGGAGTTACATCCTGGCCGGCGGGCAGCACCACCACGCCGTAGCCGACGCTGGCTTTGCGATAGGCCTCAGCGAGGCCGAATTCCGCTGCGAGCGCCTTGCCGGCAGGCACCATGCCATAGAGGTCGGCGCGCTGGCTGGCGAGCACGTCGGCAAGGACGTTGATGGCGGCCCAGTCCGGCGAATCCGTCCCCGGAATGCGCCACGCGATGAAGCCGAGCACGTAGGGCAGATTGCTATCGAGCGTGAAGGTGTCGGACTTCATGGGCTGGAGGTCGATGGCGGGGCGCTCGGCGATGGGATGACTGGGAATGTCCGCGTAGAGCTTGCGGATTTCCTCGAGAGTGGCCGCGGGCTCAACGTCGCCGACGACGACAAGGATGGCGTTGGACGGGGTGTACCACTTGTCGTGAAATTCTTTCAGCATGGAGCTGGTGGTCTTGTCGAAGGAGGGCCGTGTTCCAAGCGGATCGTGCGCGTAGGGAGTGCCGGCGAACATGTCCTTGTTCATGCGGTCGATGAACTTATAGGTCGGGTTGGAGAGATCGCTGGCGACTTCCTGCTCGATGGCGCCGCGCTCCTGGTCCCACTCCGCTTCGGAGTCGTCGACGCCACGCATGCAGGCGGCCTGGGCATGGAGGGCAATGCCGGCGTCAGCGGAAGGGACGGTGTTGAAGTACTGAGTGATGTTCTGCTGGGTGTCGGCGTCGAAATCGCCGCCGAGGAGGGCGAAGATGGCAGCGGCCTGGTCGGCGGTCATGCCGGTGCAGCCGCGGAAGGCCATGTGCTCCTGGGCGTGAGCCATGCCGGGAAAGTCGGCGGGGGTCTCATTGCCGCCGACCATGTAATTAGTCTCCACGGTGACTACCGGGGCGAGCGTGTTGCGGACGATGACGACTTTCATGCCGTTGGGCAGGGTGGCTCGGAGCGGAGGTTGGGCTTTGGGCGTGGGCGCGGCAGTTTGCTGGGCGTGCGCGAGGGGCGTTGCAACGATTACCAGGGCGGCAATGGCCGGTGCAACCAGAGACCGGACGAGATGCAGAACTTTCACTCGAACCTCCGTAGAGGGAATGTCCCTCGGATTTATTTTCGCCGATCGGATTGGGGTGGGCGGATTCAGAGGGCGGTGGGGAGTCCCTATACTGGCAGCGGAGAGGCGGCGATGGATAACACTACGATGGCGCGGCTGCTGGAGCAGACGGCGGATTTGATGGAGATTGACGGGGCGGACGGTTTTCGCGTGCGCAGCTACCGGCGGGCGGCAGAGGCGGTGGACGCGACCACGGTGGACCTGGCGGCGTGCAGCGAGGATACGGCGAAGCTGCTGGAGATTCCGGGGATTGGCAAGAGCATGGCGGCAAATCTGCAGGCGCTGGAGCGGACGGGGACGATGCCAGCCAGGGACGAGCTGCTGGCCAAGTATGGCGCGGGGATCCTGGAGCTGATGAAGCTGCCGGGGATGGGTCCGAAGACGATTGCGCTGTTCTGGAGTGCGGCGCAGGTTAACTCGATTGACGCGCTGGCGGCGGCGATTGAGGGCGGCAAGCTGGCGGAACTACCGCGCATGGGACAGAAAGCGCTGGACAAGATCAAGAAAGGGATTGAGGACTATCGGCGGAGCTCGGGGCGGTTCCGGATAGACCAGGCGCAGGAGGCGGCGGAGCGGCTGACGGCTTACCTGATGAAGCTGGAAGGAGTGGAGCGGGTGACGCCGGCCGGGTCGCTGCGGCGCGGGCGGGAGACGGCTGGGGATCTGGATTTGCTGGTGACTGGACCAGCTTGCGAGCCGGACAAGACCGGCGCGGCGGTGGAGTACGTGGCGGCGTATGCGGGGATTGCGGACCTGATTGTGAAGGGCGAGAACAAGGTGAGCTTCCACCTGGAGACGGGGATGCAGGTGGATGTGCGGCTGCTGCCTGGGGCGAGTTATGGGGCGGCGCTGCAGTACTTCACGGGATCGAAGGCGCACAACGTGACGTTGCGGCAACGGGCGCTGAAGATGGGCTACACGCTGAGCGAGTGGGCGCTGGCGAAGCTGGAGGACGAGACGCAGGTAGTGGCGGCGGCGACCGAGGAGGAGATTTACGCGGCGCTGGGGATGGATTGGATGGCGCCGGAGATGCGGGAGAACCTGGGCGAGATTGACGTGGCCGCGAACCATTTGCTGCCGCGGCTGATTGAGGAGCGGGATATCAAGGGCGATGTGCACATGCACACGACGGCGACGGATGGGCGCAACTCGATGCGGGAGATGGCGGAGGCGGGGATTGCGCGCGGGTTCGAGTACATCGCGATTACGGACCACTCGAAGGCGCTGGCGATGACCAATGGGCTGGA
>CAVYSS010000057.1:0-31672 GCA_963771195.1 uncultured Acidobacteriota bacterium | reverse complement strand
ATCACCGGCTTGCGGCCCGCTGTCGCAATCAGCTTGCGCGCCAACAGCGATCCCAGCACGCCGCCCGATTCCACGCCGCGGATCTCGTTCAACTCCGGCGCGGTTACCGGCTGCTTGTACGCCACCACGGCAAGCGTCTCCAGCGCCGGCAATGACAGCTTGAGCGGCGGCTTGAGGATCTTAACGAAGGACAGCACGGCATCGTGGCACTCGGGCTTGGTGGCCATGCGATAGCCGCCGGCAATCTCGCGAATTTCGATGCCGCGATCGTCGGAGGCGTAGGAGTCGATCAGCTCATCCAGTTGCTGCTGGATCACGCCCTTGACCTCGCGGTCCCGCTGGCGCGCCTCGCGGCGCAACGCGGATTCCTGATCGGCCGGATCCGCGGAGTCCGCCGCCGGAGGTCCTTCCGCATCCGCAACCGGTTCGCCGGGCGTGCTCTCCACGGCGGCTTCAGCCGGTCCCGCCGGCTCGGCGTCCGGGCTCGGCAACTGGCTTCGCTGTCCAGTCGCGGGTAGGCCAGCTCAGAGCCCAGTAGCGGCTCCAGCTCCACCGTCACCGGCGGCTCTCCGGCATATTCTGCCGCCTGCTCGGCGGCGGCAACTTGTTGCGCCGCTTTCCATTCCAGTGCATCGGCGGCAAACAATGCGGCGAGCTGTGCCAGGGTCACAGGCTCTTCCGCGGCATAAATAACGGCTTCCAGCTTTGATTTCAGGCTCATTCGGCAAACGGTACCTCGATTATGGTACCGGATGTCTCAGGACCGGGTGCGGCGGCGGTTGGAGATGTAGATGGAAAGCACAAGCAAAGGGCGTCCGCCGCAGCCGACGCCCCCATCAAATTGCGCCTCAGGCGCCGCCCGTCATTGTGCGGAACAGCGCATACAGCAGCCCGGAAAGTAAGGCCGCCGCCGGCAGCGTGAACACCCACGCCAGCCGCGATGCTCTTCACCGTCGACCACTGCAGGCCGCTCTTGTTCGCCGCCATGGTGCCCGCCACTCCGGAACTGAGCACGTGGGTAGTGCTCACCGGCAGCCCCAGAGTATCGGCGGCAAAGATCGTAGCCATCGCCACCAGCTTCGGCCGCAGCGCCCTGCGCCATAGGTCAGGTGCTCCTTGCCGATCTTCTCGCCCACCGTGACCACAATCCGCTTCCAGCCCACCATGGTGCCCAGCCCGAGCGCCAGCGCTACCGCCACCTTCACCCACGAGGGAATGAACTTGGTGGCCTTGTCGACTGTGCTTCTTGTAGTTGTTCAGCGCGGCCAATTCATCGCCGCTGAACCCGCCCTGGTGATTCTTCACCATCAGCCGGATGGTCTCGCTGGTCACGTACATGTCGTTGCGAACGTTGGTCTGCTGCGCAGTCGGCAGACCGGAAGTCGCCGTAAGCCGCAACCGCGCCGGCCACGTCCTCAACCAGCTCCCGCAGCGCGGTCATGGTCGCAGGCTGCACCTTCCTGGTTTGCAGATACGTGGTCAGCTCCAGGCGCGCATCCGCACCCAGATTGGCATTCGCGATCCACATGATTGTTCACCACAGATCTGTGCCTGGCGGGAAACAGCAATGAAGTCCTGGACGTCGCGCCCGGTCACCGCATGGTTCAGTGCATAGGCCGTCGGTACCGTGCCGATCAGGATCAGCATGATCAGCCCCATGCCCTTCTGCCCGTCATTCGATCCGTGAAAGAAGCTCACGCAGCGTGCAGGTAATCACCAGAAGCGCGCGAATCGGGAATGGCGGAGGTGCGTCGCTCTTCGGAGCCTCATACAACTCGGGATACTTGATCGTGGCCTTCGAGAGCCAGAAGAGCAAGAATGCCAGGCCAAAGCCGAAGATCGGCGAAACCAGAAGCACCTCGAATACCTTGGTCGCCTGCGCCCAGTCCACGCCCGAGGTTCCGTCCACGGAATTCGCCATCAGCTGGTTGGCCAAACCCACGCCCATGATCGAGCCCGTCATGGTGTGCGTGCTGGAGGCGGGCAGCCCGAGCCACCACGTGCCCAGGTTCCACAGAATCGCGGCGATCAGCAACGCGAACACCATGTCGAATCCCGCACCGGAACTTACCTTCAGAATCAGTTCCACCGGCAACAGCGTGATGATGGTGAACGCCACCACGCCACTGGAGCTCAGCACGCCCGCCAGGTTGCACAGGCCTGACCAGACCACGGCGATATTCGGTTCCAGCGAATGGGTGTAAATCACCGTCGCCACCGCGTTCGCCGTGTCATGGAATCCGTTGACGAACTCAAATCCCAGCGCAATCAAAAGTGCCGTGAAGAGAAGAACATACGGCCATGCGCTGCCAAGTCTTACGCCGCCCAGATCGCCGGCGATGTGGAATCCTACGTAGCCAAGCCCGCCGATCAGCGCGACCAGGACAATAACGCCGCTGATCCAGCTCGGCATCTTCTTTTTGCGGTCCAGGAGCGATGCTCCTTTAGGGACTTCGAGAGTGGTAGCCATATCGGCCATGGAGAGCTCCGTAATGTGGATTGAATTCCCGTCCGGCACGAGGAGGAGTCAGGGATTTGGCGGACTATGCCACGGATACACCAGAAAGATGAAGAGCAGTTGAACAGTGTGTGAACAGGCCGAGAACCCTGCTGAACCGGTGCTCCCAATTTGGTGCAGTTCCCGAATTAAATTGAGTGGTGATCAATCTCACAGACGAACTGTGGAAATCGGCCGATAAATGGTGCAACCTTCCTAAAGCGCCGGATAAAAATTGCACCGGCAAAGGCACAAGTTCTCTCATCGTGAGCGCAGGAGTAGGATCATGGGTTTCCTGTCCGTTGCCACCGTCCGCAGCACCTCCTGGCCCATCACCGTTGGCGCGGAGGGGATTGTCGCCGCGCAATTTGCCCGCTGCGGTTTCGACGTGCTGGTGCAGACCAGCCGCGACCAGGCCTGGTATGACCTGGTGGTGACCCGCGCCGGTAATTTGCTAAAAATCTCAGTCAAAGCCAGCGATGACGGCGAGTGGCGCCTCACCAGCGGTTATGCGCGCAACGGCCAGGTTATTGGCGGCGCAACGTTCGACATGCGCAATGCCATCGATCGCTGGCAGGCAAGTTACGGCTCGCGTACCGTCTGCTGCCTGGTCCAGTTCTGTGCCGTGGACATCGACGAATTGCCGCGCATCTACCTCGCGCTTCCCGGAGAAGTGGCGCAGACGATGCGCGAAACCGCCAGCCGCATCGGCCGTTGCACAGTATGTGAGCGCTATGAATGGATGCCCCCTGACGGCTCGCCGACATTGGAGACCCTGCCGTTCGAGTGGAGATTCAGCCCGCGTCGGATCGAAGAATTGCTGGCAGAACATGCTGCCCGGCTGCCCGCTTCGTTCGGCCTCTCCAGCAGCAATGGGAACGGCGCCGCGGCGCACCAGTCCGCGACGGAGACCATGCTTCACTGAAGCAGCCGCAACGCCAATTCCCTACGGAATCTGCCGGAACGCCACATAAAGAAGCGCGGAGAGCGTTGCCGCTGCGGGCAGCGTGAATACCCATCCCGCTGCGATGTTGCGAATCGTACGCATGCGTAGCCCGCTGCCGTTCGCCGCCATCGTTCCCGCCACGCCGCTTGAGAGAATATGCGTGGTGCTCACCGGCAGCCCGAACTTGTCGGCCATGAAGATGGTGGCCGCGGCAACCAGCTCGGCGCTGGCGCCCTGCGCGTAGCTCAGGCGCTCCTTGCCGATCTTCTCGCCCACCGTGATCACGATCCGCTTCCACCCCACCATGGTGCCCAACCCAAGAGCCAGCGCCACCGCCACCTTCACCCATCCAGGAATGTACTTGATCGACTTGTCCACCCAGCTCTTGTAATTGTTCAGCGCGGCCCATTCGGCTGCCGAAAACGCCGGCTTGCTGGTCTTCTTCATCAGCCTCAGCGCCTCGCTGGTCACGTACATGTCGTTACGGATATTGGCCTGATCCGCGGCCGGAACCGCCTTGTACCCGTGAGACTGGCTGACTTCACGGTCGACCTGCTCGACCAGCAAACGCAGCGCCGGGAGGGTCGCGGATTCCAACTTCCGGGTGCGGATATACCGGGTGATTTCAGCCTGCGGATTCGCCACCACGGGAGCGGCCGGATCGATGTGGCCATCGAGAACGTGGCCGGCCTGCTGGGATGCGGCAATGAAGTTCTGGATCTCCGCGGGGCCAACGGCGTGGTTGAGCGCGTACGCCGTCGGCACTGTGCCGATCAGGATCAACATGATCAGGCCCATGCCCTTCTGGCCGTCGTTTGAGCCGTGGAAGAAACTGACCCCTGTGCAGGTGAGCACCAGCAGCGCGCGAATGGGCAATGGCGGCGGCAGGTTGGTGGCCGAAGCCTTGTAGAGCTCGGGGAATTTGAACAGCCCTTTGGAGATGAGCAGCAGTAAACCGGCAAGCGCGAAGCCAACCAGCGGCGAGATGAGCAGCGCTTCCATCACTTTTCGTGCCTGTTCCCAGTCCACGCCCGACGCGCCGCTCTGCGCATTCAACAATTGGTTGGCAATGCCCACACCAATGATGGACCCGACCAGCGTGTGCGAGCTCGACGCCGGCAGACCCAGCCACCACGTACCCAGGTTCCACAGAATGGCCGCGATCAGCAGCGCAAACACCATGGCGAAGCCCGCGTGCGAGCTCACCTTAAGAATCAGATCGACGGGAAGAAGCGCAACCATGGCATACGCCACCGCGCCCGTTGAAACCAACACACCGCACAGGTTACAAACACCCGACCAAACCACCGCAACCTGGGGCTCCAGGGCGTTGGTGTAAATCACCGTGGCCACCGCGTTTGCGGTGTCATGAAAACCATTGACGAATTCAAATCCCAGGGCAATCAGCAGTGCCGCGCCCAGCAGCACGTAAGGCAGCAAATCCGCGCTTTCTGCCCCTTCAAGGTCATGAGAAAGTTGCACGGCAATGTAGCCGATCCCCCCGGCCAGAGCCAATAGGAAAACCACCAGCCCGCGGCGGCTGGTCCGCAGTCCCGCAAGCTGGCTCGCCCGCCCTTGGACTTGCGGGATTGGTCGCGTAAGCGTCGCTAAATCAGCCACTTATCGATCTCCCGCGTAAAGGCCGGGGACGCGGCGGATTCCGTCGCCAGGCATCGGAATGTACAGGGAAATAATCCGCCGTCCTCTGCGGATGAGATACCGCGGGCCGGATAAGAAGGCATTCATACAATCATCAGCCGCGAAGTGCGGCGGCTGGCTGGCCTGAAAACCCAGGAAAAAGGCAATCGCGACCGCGCCCATAGTACACCTGCCGGCCGCCCCGCCACTGTGACGAATGCCGCACCTCGCTCGCCCGATATACTCGAATTTCGGGTGGAGTCGCGGCAAAAACCCTTCAACAACAGCGGCCCGCCCCGGAGTCGTCCTTGTCTTTTTCCCGTCGTGGATTCTTGAAGTCGCTCTCGCGGACCGCATTGGTTTTATCGCTGGAAGATGTTCTCAGCCTGGCGCGCCCGCCCCGGCTCGCCGCGCAGGAGCCCACGCAGAAACCCAAAGGCAGCGCCCGCCAGTCCTACTCCGCCGAATCGCGCCCAGCTCCCAAGGGCGTCTTCTCTCCCGTCACCGGCACGCCCCTCGGCGTCCAGTTCGTCGACGTCGCCAAACCGGCCGGCCTCAACGCAGAAACCATCTTCGGCGGCGAGCACAAGAATAAATACCTGCTTGAAACCACCGGCTGCGGCGCCGCCTTCTTCGATTACGACCACGACGACTGGCTCGATATCTTCCTCGTCAATGGCTGGCGTCTTGAAGGCTTCCCCAAGGGACACGAGCCCTTCTGCCATCTCTTCAAAAACAATCGCGACGGCACCTTCACCGATGTGACCCTCGGCTCGGGCCTCGAGCACAGAAGCGGCTGGGGACAGGCCTGTTGCGTGGGCGACTACAACAACGATGGCTGGAACGATCTCTTCGTCACCTACTACGGTCAGAATGCCCTGTTCCGCAACAACGGCAACGGCACATTCACTGATGTAACCAAAGCAGCCGGCCTCTGGGCGGACCGCCTCCGCTGGGGTTCCGGCTGCGCCTTCCTCGACTACGACAAGGACGGCCATCTCGATCTCTTCGTGGGCAATTACATCGATCTCGATCTGAAGACCACGCCCACCCCTGACGAGGCCAACTGCACTTACAAAGGCATCACCGTGGCCTGCGGCCCACCCGGCCTCGACGGCGGCAAAAACATTCTCTATCGCAACAAGGGCGACGGCACATTCGAAGACGTAAGCCAGAAAGCCGGCATGTGGGGCACGCTCGGCACCTACGCCCTCAGTTGCGCCGCCTGCGATCTCGATGGCGACGGCTGGCCTGACATCTACGTGGCCGACGACTCCACCAGCGCCGTGTTCTACGTGAACCAGAAGGACGGCACATTCAAGGATGAGGCCGTCGAAGCTGGCGTAGCTTACTCGCCCGACGGCAAGCCGCAGGCCGGGATGGGCGTCAGCGTGGGCGACTATAACCGCGACGGCCTGCCCGACATCGTCAAATCCAACTTCGCCGGCGACACCGACTCAATCTTCATGAACCTGGGCGACGGTTCCTTCGACGACCGCACCTACCAGGCCGGCCTGGGCATGAACACGCGCCTGCTCGGCTGGGGCATCAGCTTCGTGGACTTCGATAACGACGGCTGGCTCGACATCCTTGTCGCCAACGGCCATGTCTATCCTGAGGTCGACGGCACCGACGTGGACGCCTCCTACGCCGAGCGCAAATACCTCTACCGCAACCTGCGCAACGGCCAGTTTGAAGACGTCAGCCTCATCGGCGGCAGCGGCATCACCGCGGCGGCCAAGGCGCGCGGCTTCGCCCTCGGCGACTACGACAACGACGGCGACCTCGACGCCGTGGTCAACTGCGTCAACGCCGTCCCCCAATTGCTCCGCTGCGATGCCGCCCCGGGGCAGTCCCTGAAACGGAGCTGGATCAAGATCCGCCTCGTCGGCAAAAAATCCAACAAGACCGGCATCGGCGCCAGGATCAAAGTGGTCGCGCAGACCGGCACGCCGCTTCTCACCGCCAAGCCCGGCGCGCCGCTCATCCAGATTGAAGAAGTGAAGTCCTGCAACGGCTACTTCTCCTCCAGCGACCTGCGCATCCACTTCGGCCTCGCCGACGCCAAAAAAGTGGACACAGTAGAAATCCGCTGGCCCTCCGGCGCTGTGGACATGCTTAAGAATCTCGACGTGAACCGCCTCTACGTAATAGAAGAAGGCGGCAAAATCCTCAAGAACGAAGCGCTCGTCCCAGCAAAGCTAAGGTAGTCGTGTACCCCATCCATCGCGCAGGCTTCATCGCGCGATGGGTGGGAAACGACAATGCCCACCAAGAACCGCCGTCATCCTGAGCGAAGCGGCGCGTTTTTTGCGCCGCGCAGTCGAAAGCCTGCCCTGAGCCTGCCGAAGGGGACCTGCATTTCTCGCTGTCCGCACCACGTAGCTAAAAGCTAAGAGCTGACAGCTAAAAGCTGCCCTCTCACACCGCCAGCCCCACTTCCATCCCCGCCTCCGTCGCCATCCCCCACGCCATCGCCGGCGTATTGTGCGCAACCCCGAACCGCCCATCCGGCCCCAGCAGAATGATCCCGCCATGCCCGCCCAGCCGGTTGTAGAGGTAGCTCATGGCATCGCGCGCCGCCATCTCCGGCGCCGCGCCCGCCGCCACCCGGTCCGTGGCCCACTTGCCCAGCACCAGCTTCATAATCGGCTCGCCCCAGCCCGTCAGGCTCACCGCGGCCGAAAGGTTATCCGCATAGCACCCGCACCCGATCAGCGAGGAGTCGCCCACCCGCCCTGGCGTCTTGTTCAGCGTCCCGCCCGTCGACGTCCCTGCCGCCAGGTCGCCGCTCGTATCCAGCGCCACCGCGCCCACGGTGTCGTGGGACCAGCCCGTAGCGTCCTCGTCCCCTAGCTCCTGTTCTCTGCTTCCTGCTTCCAACTCCACGTCGAAAGCCGTCTCCGGCCCCTTGTCGTCCCGCATTCCGGAAAAGGTCAAATCCGCCAGCCCTTCCCGCTCACGCACCTTGGCCGCCGCCAGCCGCTCCCGCTCGCGCTCCAGCACCAGCTCGCTGTTTTTAATCAGCTTCATGCCCTTCCGCGCCGCAAATTCCTCCGCGCCCGCTCCCACAAAGTAAACGTGCGGGCTCTTTTCCAGCACCAGCCGCGCTGCTTTAATGGGATTGCGCAACCGCTCCACGCATGCCACTCCGCCGGCCTTCATCCGCCCGCCGTCCATCAGCAGCGCGTCCAGTTGCACGCGGCCGTCCGCGGTCAGGAAACTACCGCGCCCCGCGTCAAACGTCGCATCGTCTTCCATCACCGTTACTGCCGCTTCCACTGCATCCACCGCTGCGCCGCCGCTCGTCAGCACGGCCCAACCTGCCTCCAGCGCGCGCCGCACTCCCGCCGCGTGCGCCGCCTGCTCCGCCTGCGGAATCGCCCACGCCCCGCCATGCACCAGCAGCACCGGCGCTCGCCTCTGACTTCCACTCTGATTTGCGCTCATCACCGCACAGCATACAGCGGTCAGGTTTCAGGTGTCAGGGGTCGGCGGGGTCAACGGCCCTCAAACTTCCGCTCCACCATCCGGATGATTTCTTGCAACCCTCATTTGTCCCTTGTCCCTGCTTCTCTGCTACTCTCGTGTTCGCATGGAATTTATTAATATTCGTTTTGATCTGCGTCCGCCGGTCGCCCGGGTTACCCTCGACCGCCCCAAAGTTCTGAACGCTCTGAACGCCGCCACGTTGGCGGAACTCGCGGCAGCATTTGAGGCATTGGCTACCGATGACGCTATTCGCGTCATCCTGCTCACCGGAGCCGGCGGCCGCGCCTTTGCCGCCGGAGCTGACATCTCCGAGCTCGCCGCGGCCTCCACCCCCGAAGATGGCCGCGCCCTCGCCCTGCGCGGCCAGCAGCTCTTTCGCCGCATTGAAACTCTCGGCAAGCCGGTCATCGCCTGCATCCAGGGGTTCGCCCTGGGCGGCGGCTGCGAGCTGGCCATGGCCTGCACTCTGCGAATCGCCGCTGAAGATGCGAAGCTCGGCCAGCCCGAGGTCAAGCTCGGCCTCATCCCCGGCTATGGCGGCTCGCAGCGCCTGCCCCGACTCGTCGGCCGCGGCGCCGCGCTGAAGCTGCTGCTCACCGGCGACCCCATCGACGCTCGCGAGGCGCTCCGCATCGGCCTGGTGGACGAATTGGTTCCCGCTGCCGACCTGTTGACCCGCGCCGAAGCCATTGCGCAGACCATCGCAAAAAACGCGCCCCTGGCCGTGGCGGAAGTGCTGCGCACGCTGGACGATGGCCTGAGCCTGCCGCTCGACCTCGCCCTACTCCGCGAATCCGACCGCTTCGGCCAGATCTGCGCCACCCGCGACAAGGCCGAGGGCACCCGCGCTTTCCTCGAAAAGCGCCAGCCGTCCTGGGAGGGCAAATGACGCACACCACACAATCCTGCTGGCTTCGGATCATCGCCTTCGCAGCCGCTGCCGCAAGCCTCGGAATGGCCGCCAACCAGAGTGACTGGCTGCGCGCCTACAAGGGCTCTCCGTTCGGCGACAGCCGCATCCAGGGCCCGCAGCCGATTCCCGGCCTCGTGCTTTGCGCCTATTACGATCGCGGCGGCGAAGGCGTGGCCTATCACGATGCGGACGCCAAGAACCACGGCAGCGGCGAGCTGAATCCCGTCGACGGCAACTACATCAACCAGTTCCGCATGAACGAGGGCGTGGACACTTCGTACACCAAGATCGGGCGCGATCCCCAGATCGACGACAACCCGTTTGAGGCTCTTGTGCCGCCACCAAACCTGCTCTACGTGGGCTGGACCGAGCCCGGCGAATGGTTCAACATCTCCGTCGACGTGGCCAAAACGTTTGACTACACCGTGGACCTGCTCTACACCTCAAACCGCGGCGGCACCATCCGCCTCGACCTGAACGGCGAGCCCGCGACCGACCCCATCGCCATTGAATCCACCTTCAACCCGGCGGATCCGCTGGCATGGCGGCAATGGCACCACTGGAACATCGAGCGCATCGCCAGGATCCACCTCAATGAGGGCCCCAACGTGCTCACGGTGCGCGTCCTCGATCAGGGCAACATGAACCTTGCCTACCTGGATTTCCGCCGGGCCAAGAAGTAGCGGCGCAGTTCAGTCGCCGTTTGTGGCAACGGCAGCCACGGCGACAACCGGCACATCTGCTACGTTCATGGCCGGATTGGACCCGGTCCCGTAGGCCAGATTCTCCTTCTGCACCTTGGCGGCCTGCAGGATGTCCAGCAGGTGGTTCCAGAAGGCCGACCCGCCCGAGGCCAGAATGCCGCTCACAATGCATACCGCCCACGTATTTGGCTTGTTCCATGCGTATGCGTTAAACCCGGCCACGTTGAGCGGGTTCAGGCCGCTCAGCGCGCTCACAAAGATCCCGGAGAGGATGGCAATGAACTGGACCCATCCCGGAGCGGTCTTCGGATTTGGCGTGCCGTCGCCCCAGATCCATTGCTTGATGGTGTCGGTCACGCGCTCGGTGGCGACGCTCAGGCCCACCATGGCGGTGACAAACGTGGTGAGGACTTGGGATGGCGACGTAATGGCGGTGGCGTCGAGCAGTAGCATGGTTCCTCCAGTTGGCAGCGCAGTCCGGCTCTCGAGAGGGTGACGGGAATGGGGGCGGATGGCCGGCCGTGAATCGTGACGAAAAGCTTACTAACTTCGAAGACCTCCGACAAGTAACTAGTAAGGCAATGGAGTTACAAGCAGTAACAAGTTCAGCTTTCCACGTACTCCCAGAAGGCGTCGTGAAGCTCGGCGCCGTGCTCGTTGAGGATGCGGCGTGCGGCGCGCTCGACTTCCTCGATGAGGCCGTGGAGGTAATCGCGGGAACGGGAGATGGCCACCACGCCAATGGTGGCCGACTGCCAGGTGACGGCCTCATCCATCTCGGCCACGGAGACATTGAAACCCTGGCGCAACTGGTCCTTGAGCGAGCGGACGACCTGACGCCGGTCCTTGAGGGATTGGGCGTGCTCGATGCGGATTTCGAGCGTAAGCTGCGCGACGGGCATGGCTTTGGAGAGCCATTGTACGGCGAAATGGGTTCGGTTGCGCGAAAAATAAAAACGGCGATGTCGAGTGGATTGATCGGGTTACGCCCTGAAAGTGCACAAATGCAGGGAGCAGTGAGTAGAGAGTAGGGAATAGAAAAGCTGGGGCCGGGGTTGGTGGACTTTTTCTTGGGGCTCAGGGAGCGGATACACGCGCAAAATAAAAACGGCGATGTCGAATGGATTGATGGAGATGCGCCCTCAAAGTGCACAGAATTGCGGGGCATTTCCGCGGCGGCCTGGCGGCGGTCTTTCGGGTTGAATTGATTCGTTGTCATGGCGGTTTTCCCCCAGAGACGGGAACGCCCGCCTTGTGAGGGGCGGGCGCATTTCTTCCATCTGTTTCAATCTTACTCTTTCGGAAACTTAAGCCTGCACGTTTTTGGCTCTTCCCGGACGATTTTTTCTAATGAGTGCAACTCATTGCGATTCAGTTGCTTGGACGCACTGTTGCACCGGTTTCGCAGCACTCCTGTAGATTGTCTAGGTATTGACAAGATTTCCACAGGCCTCGATTTGCACCACTTTTAGTGCAGTCTTGGGCTCGAAATCCTTGCAGGTTGGCAAGATGGCGAGTTCGCGCGCCGGCCGGACGGCTAGCTCTCACTGTGCCGTGTTTTTTCGCCGCCGCTGCTCGCTTGCCTTCATGATTTCGCTCATGTCCCCTGCCGGCCGAACCTCGAAAATGTTGCCGAACTTCACTGCCGGATGCTGCGACATCAGCTCGACAGCATGATTCATGTCCCTCGCCTCGAGAACGAGAATGCCGCCGAGCTGTTCCTTGGTTTCGGCATAGGGGCCGTCGGTGGTTGCCACCTTGCCGTTCTTCCAATACAGGGTCAGGGCGGTCTCCGGCCCCTGAAGCGCTTCACCACCGGCCCAGTGCCCGCAGGCGCGAAGATGGTCGTCATATTCAAAGCACACATCGAACATGGCGTTTCGCTCGCTCTCAGTCATGCCATTGAATTTGCCTTTGTCGTAGTAGCCAAAACAGAGGTATTTCACTGTTCTTCTCCTCCTGGTGGAAGCCGGCAGCGCACCGTTGCGCGCTACCGATCCCACCAGCTTTCGATCCATGGTCCAAGCGAGGCTATTGGTTGGCGGTCTGATTGGGCAGCCCAGCCCGTTTCTCCACTTTGTGCTGGATCTGCTCTTCGGACAGGACGGGCGCGAAGTCTTCCATCTCAAAGACCTGGCGGATTTCGACTTCGGAGTCGCCGCCGGGGTTGCAGTTGGGGGCGCGCTTGACCCACTCGATGGCCTCTTCGAGCGACTTGACCTGCAAGATGGAGAAGCCGGCGATGAGCTCCTTGGCCTCGGTGAAGGGGCCGTCGATGACGGTGCGAGACTTGCCGGAGAATTTGACGCGCGCGCCTTTGGAGCTGGGTTGGAGACCATCGAGGGCGAGCAGGACGCCGGCCTTCATGAGCTCTTCGTTGTACTTGCCCATCTCGATCAGGAGCTCGGGATCGGGGAGGGCGCCGACTTTTTCTGACTCCGGAGTTGATTTGACGATGACCATGAATCGCATTGCGAAATCTCCTTTGGGTTGAGCGATGGCTGGGTGGCTTGTTTCCGATGATCAGTTTCCTGTTCACTCAGGAATCGTAGATCATCGTTGCTTTGCCCTATAGTCGTTGGGGAGACGGAAAATCGACAGCTAGCCCAATTTTTATTTCACCTTTCTTTGGTGGCCCATCGGACAATGGTTGCACCAGGTGCTACACTTTACTCAGATTTGCAATGGCAACCAAGCCTAAATTCAAGAGCGATGCCTTTGAGGCGATCCACTCCTCGGCCACCTCGCTGTTCAAGGTGGGAGCGATTGACAAAGTGACCATGCGGAGTTTCGATGCTTCCTGTCTTGCCACTCCTCCGCCGCTCAAGCCCGATCAGATCAAAAAGCTACGGCAGCGTCTTCGTGTCAGCCAGCCGATCTTTGCGCGTTACCTCAACACCAGCGAATCCACGGTTGAGAAATGGGAGACAGGCGCGAAGCGACCGAGTGGCATGGCCCTAAAGCTCCTCGCTGTCGTGGAAAAACACGGCCTTGAAGCACTGGCGTAAGTGAGGCTTCGGTGCATCTTGATGGGCGATTCGGCAGCCCGCATCGCCCGGACAGTACCGATGAAGCAGTTTCAGCCACTACGCCGCCGGAATCCGAGGAGCTGTTGGAATCGGGCCGGCGCGGACGGGAAGAGCTCACGGCCCACTCATCGGTCGCCGCGGCGACCCGCGATGAATGGGGCACAGACTTCCCTAATTTGCGAAGCGCAGGTGCGTGGCTGGATCGGTGAGTGGGCCACGCGCCCGCCAACGCGATATTCAGGTTTCATTTTCACGGCTCCACAGTGAGTCTAGCCCCATCCAGTCGGTGTGCTAATGCTGTAATCGCATCCGCCTGCCGGGTGATAACAGTTGCGGGTTCATGTTTGTCCCGGGCATATTGGGCAAGATCAACCCTGTGTCCTTGAGCGCCAAATTCTAAAATTAGCTTTCGTTGTCGGTCTGCAAACTGAAGTTCATAAGCGCTCCATATCTTGGTTCTCCAGTTTGTCCGTTCATCCATAAGTTGAATCCTAGTTTGCTCGTCCTGGGTTCTTGCATCAATCGGTGGCGGCTGCGGCTCAAAATCGCGCAGGAATACTCGCATTTCTTTAGCGAGACAAAATGCTTCCAGTTGCAATCTAGAAAATGGGATCAGAGGAAGATCTGCTAATGCAGTTGCTAAGAATGTGTCTTCAGGTAAAACAATTCTGCTACCCTCGGGGCGTATTGCCCTTCCGGTAACGCCATCGAACGAATAGGTGACGTCTAGCCTCTTTACCACGCCAAAGAACGGGTCTTTAGGAACATAATTATGCCCATTTACTCGAAAACCATCATTCGTTATATTTAGGACCAAGCTATCGCCGCAAATCATTTTCTGCAAACACTCTGTAACGTCAAATGGAGTTCCCCGTCCATCTATCGCCCGGTAATCAGCGTTATGGATTCTGAGCTTCGACGGCTTAGGTGCTGGCGAAGGCGGTAATCCGCCAGCCTCTTTCCGAGGGATTCCGATTCCTAATACTTTCTGAAACCATGGATATTGAGTTATCCAGAAAAGCACGCCCGCAAAGAGTATCAATAGTGAGACAGGAAATATCCACGGGTGGTCGCCAAACCAATCGGGGTGCGTGCTTTGGATGACTGTCATGACCACACCCACAGCCGTACCGACAAATCCGCCCGAAGCCCTCTTGTTCTCCATGCCACATTGTCCGCAGGAGAATACTCGTGCGTCAAGTGAGCTGGTGCCCCAATTCTTATATCAACTGCCGAATTCGCTCCTCGAGGAATTGCCGCTCCGGTTCCTGCTGGGTCAGCGCCAAAGCTTTTTCATAAGAGGAACGGGCCTCGGCGGTCCTGCCCAGCCTGCGGCACATATCCGCGCGGGCGGAATGCGCCAGGTAGTAATTTGCCAATTCGCCATGCGCCAACACCGCGTCGATATGCTTGAGACCGGCCTCTGGACCATCGCGCATGGCAATGGCGACGGAGCGATTCAGGTATACAACCGGCGAAGGCTGCATTCGCACCAATTGGTCGTAAATGGAAACGATCTGGCTCCAGTCGGTAGCAGCCACCGATTCCGCCTGCGCATGAACGGCCGCAATGGCAGCCTGCAGGGTGTAAGGGCCGAAGCGGCGGGACTCGAGAGCTTTCTCAAGCAATGACCCTCCCTCGGCGATCTGGGCGCGGTTCCAGAGGGAGCGGTCTTGATTTTCCAGCAAAATCAGCTCGCCGGATGGAGAGGTTCTCGCGGCGCGACGGGATTCCTGGAGCAACATGAGGGCTAGCAGCCCAACTGCCTCTGGCTCGGGCTGGAGTTCGGCCAGCAACCGGCCCAGCCGAATGGCCTCGCCGGTTAGCTCGGCCCGCGTTACCTCCGCTCCCGCCGCGGCAGAATAGCCCTCGTTAAAGACGAGATAGATGACCTGAAGCACAGCGCCCAGCCGCTCCGGCAATTCCTGAGGGGTGGGCACCTCGTAGGGAATCGGTGTCTCGCGAATCTTTGCCTTGGCGCGCACGATGCGCTGCGCGAGCGTGGCCGGCGGCAGGAGAAATGCCCGGGCAATCTCCTCTGTGGTCAGGCCGCAAACTTCACGCAGGGTGAGCGCCACTTGTGCTTCCGGCGGCAGTGCGGGATGGCAGCAGGTAAAGATGAGGCGGAGGCGGTCGTCCTCGATTTCGTCATCCTCGATTTCCTCTCCGTGGGGAGGCGCCTCGTGGATGCGCGCCTCGTGATGGAGCACGAGGTCATTTTGCGCGCTGTCGAAGCGCGCCCGCCGGCGGATTCCGTCAATGGCTTTAAAGCGCGCGGTTGAAATGAGCCAGGGGCGCGGTTTATCCGGCACGCCAGCCTGAGGCCACGTGTCTAAAGCCGCAGCAAAAGCCTCGTGCATGGCCTCTTCAGCGAGATCGAGATCGCCGAGGAGGCGCACCAACGTGGCCAGAATCCTGCCCGCCTCGGACCGGTAGATCGTCTCAATGGTTCTACCAATCTCTTCGGGAACATTTGGCGGCATGCACCTGAAACTAACAAACGGACCTGCTGCGCACAACTCAAGCCCGGCTGCTTTTTCAGAAGCAGGCAGGTGAACGAGCTGTCCCAGCCTGTGGGGACCGGCGGGCTGCCATTTTTTGTGGGTGGCGAAATGAACAGGAATCCGTTCCGGAACATTTTGCTGGTGCGGGGCGAGGCGCTGCGTGGATGGTATTCTGTTGCTCCTTTGCAACCGTTGCTGTTTGATTTTGTCGATCTGCGGAGACGGGCATGACGCTGGAAGTGTGGGGAATGATGGGTGCGGGCGTGGCCACGCTGGTGGCGGGGCTGGCGCTGGCGCGGAAGCGGTTTGACGCGGCCAGCGGAGCCGGCAAGGCACTGGTGCTGGGGCCGGTGTTTGAGGCCGTGGCGCTGGCCATGTTTGCGGCGGAACATTTTACGGCGGCGCGCGACCTGATGGGGATTGTGCCGAAGTGGCTGCCGGGGCCGCTGTTCTGGACTTACTTTGTGGGCGCGGCATGGCTGGCGGCGGCTATCAGCTTTATTGCGTGGCGGCAGGTGCGCTGGTCGGCGGCGGGCGTAGCGCTGCTGATGTGGACCATAGTGGCAACGTTGGACGTACCCGCGTTTCCGAAGGGCCCGCATGACCGGTTCTTCTGGATCCTCACCGTGCGCGAGCTGGCGTTCGGCAGCGGCGCGCTGGTGCTGGCGGGGAGCTTGTGGCGGAGCAGCGCGCGCGCGGCGGGAGCGGCGATGATGCGGGTGGGCCGCGGGATAGTGGCGGCGACGATGATCTTCTACGGGATCGAGCACTTCCTGTTCCCGCGCAATGTGCCGGGGGTTCCGCTGGAACTGCTGACACCGGCGTGGATGCCGGCGCCAAGGCTGATTGCGTACATGGTGGGAATGGTGCTGCTGGCCGGCGGCATGGGGCTGTTCATTCCGCGGAGAGTTCGCGGGTCGGCGGCCGGAGCGGGGGTGGTCCTGCTGCTGCTGACGGCGTTCTTCTACGTTCCGATTTTCGTGGTGGAGATGCACGGCTCGCAGGCGCTGGAGGGACTGAACTACGTGGGCGACACGCTGCTGTGGGCGGCGACGGTTTTGCTGGCGGGGTTTGGAGCGGAACCGGCGGCTGGTTGAGAAGAACGAAGATCGCGAGAATTTCAGAGTGAAATTTCAGAGTGAAGGTATGGCGGCGAAGTATGCGGCTACTTCTGGCCAATTGTTGACGCGCGTAAAAGTGCCGGTGGCGGCGAGGTTGTGGGGAGCGGAGAAGAGCAGGCCCGTGCCCTGAAAGCGCTCGAGATTGCGGGGCAGGTCGTCGATGAGGTAATCGGCGAGAAGGATGGACTTGTTGCCGCAGAAGACGTACTGGGTGGGTGGGATGAAGGGGAAGTGGCGCTGCAGCCAGCGGTACTTGGGGCCGAGGGAGTTGGGGACGGTCATGGCCTGGGTAGCGATGTAGATTTCGAAACGCTCCGAGAGGGCGCGAAGGACGTCCTGGGCGCCGGGCATGAGGGGGAGATCCTCGAAAAAGTCTTCGGCGTCAAGGAAGGCGCGGAGCTGCTGGCGGCGCTCGGCGGGAGTGACTTCCCAGAGGCCGCGGCCGGTGAGGTCGGCGGGAGTGACGGCTTCGTCGAAGGTCTCGTTGTAGCGGCGGATGTGCTCGGAGAGGGTGTCGGCCATGACTTCGTCCATGTCGACGCAGATGCGGGCGGGCACGTGGGGCTCCTGAAGTGGCAATGAGATGAGGGTAACGCACGACAGGGGTCCGTTGTCAGGGGTCGGTCAGGGCTAGGCCCATCCGGCTTTCGGCCATCCCACCCTTCGCACAAAAGACGCGCGAAGGATGGGGCACCCACTTTCGCTGCGGGGTCAGCGGGTGAGCGAGTCAGCGGGAGAGCGTCGCGATTTTGAGTGGGGTGGGGGCGGGGATGAGCTGCGGGGCGCAGCAGGCGCGGTTGAGGCGGGCGAGGTCCGAATGCATGCGGGGCTGTTGCCCCAGCACGGCTAGGGTTTCCGTGAGAATGCGGGCTGCGGCGGGGTTGCGGGGCTCCGCGATGCGGTAGTGCATCCACTTGCCTTCGCGGCGGGCTTCCACTAGGCCGGCGTGGCGGAGGTAGGCGAGGTGGCGAGAGATTTTGGGCTGGCCCTGGCGCAGGATTTCTACGAAATAACAGACGCAGACTTCGCGGCCGTTCATGAGGTTGAGGAGACGGAGGCCGGTGGGGTCGGCGAGGGCGGCGAAGAGTAACGCAAGATCGGCGGCGGGGCGGAGCTGAGGCACAACATAATCATATACGCCTTGACAGATTTGTCCAGAGGGGAATACATTTGCGTTGGCGTATGTATTTCGTGGTTCGTGATTCGTGGTTTTTGATTCGTGAAAAGGGGGACTGCTATGGATGCGGTGAAGGATGTGCAGGAACAGGTGAAGGCTAAGTATGGCAGCGCAGCGCGGGCGGTGGCGGAAGAGGGCACGGTGGCGAGTTGCTGTGGGCAAGACTCAAACCGCACGGGATTGCGCTGCTGCGATCCGATCACGGCCAACCTGTACGGCGAGGACGAAAAGGGACTGTTGCCGGAGAAGGCGGTGCGGGCGTCGCTGGGGTGCGGGGACCCTACAGCGCTGATTGAGCTGCGGGCGGGCGAGACGGTGCTGGACCTGGGATCGGGCGGCGGGATCGACGTGCTGCTTTCCGTTCGAAGGGTGGGGCCGACGGGCAAGGCCTATGGCCTGGACATGACGGACGAGATGCTGGCGCTGGCGAGGGAAAATCAGCGGCAGGCGGGCGTGGAAAATGTCGAGTTCCTGAAGGGCGAGATGGAAAATATTCCGCTGCCGGAAGCGAGCGTGGACGTGGTGATTTCAAACTGCGTGATCAATCTCTCAGCCGACAAGGATCGCGTGTTGAGAGAGGCGTTCCGCGTGCTGAAACCGGGCGGCCGATTTGCGGTGGCCGACGTGGTGGTGCGCGGCGACGTGCCGGACGAAGTACGCCAGAGCATGCTGCTCTGGGTGGGATGCGTCGCCGGCGCGCTCGACGAAAACGACTACCGGGCGAAGCTGGAGGCGGCGGGTTTTTCAGGGATCGGGATGGAGCCGACGCGGGAGTATGACGTGAACGATGCGCGGACATTCCTGACCGAGGCTGGTGTGGATGTGGATGCGATTGCGCCGCTGGTTAACGGGAAGATTTTCAGCGCGTTTATCAGGGCCAACAAGCCGCAGGCTGCCTGCTGCGCGCCGGGATGCTGTGCGTCCGCGGCCGCGGGCGCAAAGGAGTAGGAGATGGCCGAACACTACAACGTGTTGTTTCTCTGCACCGGCAACTCGGCGCGGTCGATCATGGCCGAGGCGATTCTGAACCACAAGGGCAAGGGGCGATTCACCGCGTACAGCGCGGGCAGCCATCCCTCGGGACAGCCGCGGCCGGAAGCGTTGAAGCAGATTGAATCGGCGCGCATTTCGAGCGCCGGCTTGCGCAGCAAATCGTGGGATGAGTTCTCAGGGCCGGGAGCGCCGAAGCTGGATTTTGTATTCACGGTGTGCGACAACGCGGCGCGGGAGCAGTGTCCGTTTTGGCCGGGGCAGCCGATGACGGCGCACTGGGGGATTCCCGATCCGGCGGCGGTGCAGGGCATGCCGGAGGAGATTGCGCGGGCGTTTCGCGATGCGTTTGTGGTGCTGGACCGCAGGATCGGATTGTTCCTGTCGCTTCCGATCGCTGCGCTGGACAATCTCGCCATCAAGCGCGAAATCGATGCGATTGGACGATCGTGAGAAGACAGTTCGCAGTTCATAGTCCGCTATTCACAGTTCGCGGTCGGACGCCGCGTGGGAGACGATCCGCATGAAGAAAAGCCGTTTGTCGTTCCTGGATCGCTACCTGACCGGGTGGATCTTCGCGGCCATGGCCGCGGGCGTGGCACTCGGTTGGCTGGATCCCGGGGTAGTGCCGTTCCTGAACCGGTTCAGCGTGGGCACGACCTCGATTCCGATCGCCGCGGGCCTGATCCTGATGATGTATCCGCCGTTCACGCGGGTGCGCTTTGAGGAACTGCACGAAGTGTTCCGCAACAAGAAGGTGCTGGGGCTCTCGCTGGTGCAGAACTGGGTAATCGGGCCGGTGCTGATGTTCGTGCTGGCGATCGTGTTCCTGCGCGGGTATCCGGAGTACATGGCGGGGCTCATCCTGATAGGCCTCGCGCGATGCATCGCCATGGTGATTGTGTGGAACGAGCTGGCCAAAGGCGACACGCAATACGCAGCGGGGCTGGTGGCGTTCAACTCGCTGTTCCAGGTCTTCTTCTACTCGGTCTATTCGTGGGTGTTTCTCACGGTGCTGCCGGGCTGGTTGGGGCTGCGCGGGACGGTGGCCAGCGTTTCCATGGGCGAGATTGCGCGCAGCGTGTTCATTTACCTCGGGATTCCGTTCCTTGCCGGATTCATTACGCGCGCGGTTCTGATCCGGGCGAAAGGGCGCGCATGGTACGACCGGAGTTTCGTTCCCCGGGTGAGCCCGCTGACGCTGATCGCGCTGCTGTTCACCATCGTGATCATGTTCTCGCTAAAGGGCAGCTACATTGTGCGGTTGCCGCTGGACGTGCTTCGAATCGCCGTGCCGCTGCTGATTTATTTTGTGCTGATGTTCCTGGTGTCGTTCTACATGGGGCGGAAGCTGGGCGCGGATTACTCAAAGACGGCGACGCTTTCGTTTACCGCCGCCTCCAATAACTTTGAGCTGGCGATTGCGGTAGCGGTGTCGGTGTTCGGAATCAACTCCGGCGCGGCGTTTGCGGCGGTAATCGGGCCGCTGGTGGAAGTGCCGGTGATGATTGCGCTGGTGAACGTGGCGTTGTATTTCCAGCGGCGGTATTTCGCAGGCGTGAGCCAAGCTCGTGGGTTCAACCCTTCCGCGAAGTGCAACCGCGGATCCTTCACTCCGCTGAAAAGCGCTCCGTTCAGGATGACACGCTGAGGTAAAACACGCGGAATGGAGTAACCCGCGCCTGGCGCTACACCACGCGTCTGGGCCGCGGCACTGCGGGCGGAGCCGCATTCCGCGCTTCGGGTGCAAGCTCGGCTTCGGGCGGTTTGGCCATGGCGGGATCGTAATAGAGCAGGCGGCCGCAGGAGTCGCAGGGAAGAAGCTGGCCGTCGCGGACCTGGTTCCACATCTGGGGGCGGATACCCATGCGGCAGGCGGAGCACTGCTGGTTTTCGGCGCGGGACATGGCGGTTCCGCGATGTGCCGCGATGCGGTCGAATCGGGGAAGCCAGTCCTCGTCGATGGCGGCTCGCAGTTCCTGGCGCTGGGCGCAGAGCAAGTCCTGCTGTGCGGCGACTTCGCGCTGACGAACGGCAACCAGCTCACGCGTCTTTTGCAGGGCGCCGTCCAGCAGCTCCACCTTCCGGCGCGCTTCGGCGAGCTCCGCTTCGTGGCCGTCCGTACGCTCCAGACTTTCCAGCTCTTCGTTTTCAAGGCGTTCGATTTCGCCATCGGCGAAGGCGATTTCGTGCTCCATGGCCTGAGCCTGGGCGGGGGTGGTCACGGTGTCAAGCTGGGCGCGGTAGCGGCTCGCCTTCTGCCGCAGGGCGGCAATGTCGCGTTCAAGCCGCGCGCGGAGGGTTTCCTCGCGGTCCAGCGCGGCGGAGGCGCCGGCGGAGGCCTGCTGAGCTGCTGAGAGTGCGGACTCGGCCTGGGTGATCTCGCCGGGCAGCGCACGAGCGGTTTGCGCAAGCCGGGCGCGCTCCAGTTCGAGGCACTGCAGCCTGGCCAGGTTTTCAATCAGCGCAATCACGGTTGAACAGCAGTCTAACAGTGGACGGTGGACAGTGAACAGGGCTGCTGGCCATCGACCGTCCGCTCCAGGGCCGCTGCGGCGATCTATGCTGACTGCTGAAGGCTGGGAGCAGATGGCCCGGCTTGTCGGCGCATCGAAGGATTTGAGGAACGGATTTGGAAGCACGGCGGCAAGGATTTTGGCGGCGGCACCGATGGATGATGTGGAGCCTGGTGGCGGCGGGAGTGGTGCTGACTGCTGTCGGAATCACTCTGGCGGTGCTGGCGCGGCATCTGGAGCCATTTCTGCGCGCGCAGATTGTGGCGGAGCTCGAGGCGCGATTTCACACCCGGGTGGAGTTGGACCAGTTTCATGTTTCCGTGCACGAAGGCCGGGAAGCGATGTGGGGGATCTGGGCGGAGGGCCGAGGCTTGCGCATCTGGCCGGCGCAGCGCAGAGGAGGCGACCAGGCCGCCGGGACGGCGGCAAACTCCGTGCCGCTGATCCAACTGAACGAGTTTTCGTTTCATGTGCCGATCCGGTATCGGCAGACAAAGGCGCTGCGGATTCCTGAGGTGAGGCTGACGGGGCTGAAGATTGTTGTGCCGCCGAAGCCGGAGCGGGACCAGAAGACCGGCACTGAGGCAGCCATGAGGCGGCCGCAGGCGAATCCGAGCGGGTTTCTCAAAAACGTGATGGTGGAGCGCGTGGTTTGCCAGGGAGCGGAACTCGAGTTGGAGACGGCCAACCCGGCGAAACTCCCGCTGACTTTCGAGATTAAAATAATTACGCTTACCCACCTGGCGGCGGGCCAGCCGATGAACTTTCAGGCGGTGCTGACCAATCCCAGGCCGGAGGGGTTGATCCGGACCCAAGGCGCCTTTGGACCGTGGGAGGTGGACGACCCGGGAGCCAGTGCGGTCAATGGGAAGTACCAGTTCGAAAATGCGAATCTGGCTGACTTCAAAGGCATTGCCGGAACGCTCTCGTCCAAAGGCGCATACGACGGTACGCTGAGAAACATTGCGGTAACAGGCTCGGCGGATGTGCCCAATTTCAGCCTGACGAAGTACGGAACGCCAATGGAGCTGGACACGGACTTCAAGGCGCGGGTGGACGGGACAGACGGGGATACGTACCTGGACGAGGTAGACGCCGAGCTGGGCCAATCGAAGTTCCGGCTGGCGGGCAAAGTTGTGCGGGAGCGGACGGACGCGAATGGCAAGGAGGTCCCCGCCAGCGCGCCGGCGGGGCCGGAGCCAACCAGGATTGGGCATTTGATCGAGATGAAAGTAGATGTGGCTTCGGCGAGGATTGAAGATTTCCTGAAGCTTGCCAGCAAGAGCGGGACGCCGCCGATGACCGGCGGCGTGACCGCGCGTGCGGTGCTGGAGATCCCGCCGGGGAAGCCGCCCGTGCCCAACCGGATGAAGCTCGATGGCCAGTTCACGCTGGCAAATGCGCGGTTCACCAGCGAGAACGTCCAGAAGAGGATTGAAGACCTGAGCCTGCGCGGACAAGGGAAACCGGGCGCGGTCAAGGACACCTCTCCGCAAGGGATTGCGTCCACTATGCAGGGGAATTTTCAGATGGCCAATGGGGTGATCGCGCTGCCGGATTTGAAGTACACGGTGCCGGGAGCGCAGATCAGCCTCAGCGGGACCTACTCGCTGGACGGGGCGCTGCACTTTGACGGCACGGCGCGGATGGAGGCGACGGTTTCGCAGATGGTGGGTGGATGGAAAGGATTCCTGCTCAAGCCGGCCGACCGGTTCTTCCGGAAGAACGGAGCGGGCACCCAGGTGCCCATTAGAGTGCGAGGGACGCGCGACCATCCGGAGTTTGGTCTGGATTTGGGAAGGACGGGCGGCTCGCATCCTGAGAAGCCCGGGAACAAGCACTAGCAAGCGGCCCATGCTCGTGGTTCGTGGTCCGTGGCTCGTGGCTCGTGCCTCGTGGCTCGTGCCTCGCGAAAGGACGATGGCGGCTCGCGACACACGATTCACGAATCACGAATCACGATCCACGCAATCTTGGCGCAAGCGACCCGGAATGTGATAGTTTTCTGACCGAAGCACCGTTGCCGAATCCACGAGCAACGGAAACATGCCGGATGTCCCGGTCGGTGGACTTTGCCGCCGAGGAGCGCCGGCGAGGAGACCGCAATGCACTGGACCAAATGCATGGCGGCCGCGGTTCTGTGCCTCCTTGTGGGGATGGGATCGCCGGCCGTGAAAGGGCAAGCCGCGCCCGCTGCGGCAAGTCAGGCAAACTCCACCAACAATGCCGTGAAGAATCCCGCCAGGGGCAAGCTGGCCGACTGGTGGAAGAACGGCGACTTCTACGAAATTTATCCGCGCAGCTTTCAGGACTCCAATGGCGACGGGATTGGCGACCTGAACGGAATCACCGAGCGCCTGGACTACCTGAAGAGCATCGGCGTCGATGCCATCTGGCTTACGCCCATCTATCCCTCGCCGCAGGTGGATTTCGGGTACGACATCTCCGACTACGAGGCCATCGATCCGCAATACGGAACCATGGCGGATTTCGACCGCCTGGTGGCGGAGGCGCGCAAGCACAACATCCGCGTGATTATGGATATGGTGATGAACCACTCCAGCGACAAGCACAAGTGGTTCCTGGAGTCGCGGTCGTCGAAAAACAATCCCTACCGCGACTGGTACGTGTGGAAAGACGGCAAAGGGGAGACGGCGACCAGCCCGGGCCAGCCGCCCAACAACTGGGTGTCGGATTTCGGCGGATCGGCGTGGACGTGGGACCCGAAGACGCGGCAGTACTACTACCACAAGTTCTATGCGGAGCAGCCTGACCTGAACTGGACAAACCCCAAGGTGCACGAGGCATTCCAGCAGATCATCCGCTTCTGGCTGAAGAAAGGCGTGGCGGGATTCCGCTTTGACGCGATCACCACTCTGTACGAGGATCCGCAGTGGCGTGACGAGCTGCCGGTCCTGGACAAGAACGGGCAGCCGGTGAGGGGCCGGAACGGGGAGATCGAGCTGCAGGATACGATGACCAACAACCTGCCCCAGGCACACGACGTGATGCAGGAGATGCGCCGGACAACCGATGCGTTCGGTACCGACGTGTTTCCGGGGACACGGGTGCTGATCGGAGAAACGTACTTGCCGACCATTCAGGATCTGGAAACGGAATACGGGCCGCCGGGCAAGCCGGAGTTTCAGTTGCCCATGGACACGCAGATTCTGGAAATCAACAAAATGAACTTGGCGGAGTTCCGCGCGCGGCTGGACGACGCAGAGCTGCATCTGGAAGGGCACGTGCCCCTGCTGGTGTTTGACAACCACGACAATCCGCGCCTGGACGTGCGTTATGGCGACGGCGTGCACAACACCGAAATCGAGCGGGTGATTGCGACGGTGCTGTTTGCGAGCCGCGGCGCATCGCTCTTTTACTATGGCGACGCCATCGGAATGAAGACCACCGATCCCACCCGCAAAGAGGACGTGCAGGATCCGGTGGGCAAGGCGATGTGGCCGTACTATAAAGGCCGCGACGGCGAGCGTACCCCAATGCAGTGGAACGACACCGCCAACGCGGGCTTTACTACCAGCGATCATCCCTGGCTACCCGTCCCTCCCACCTACAAAACGGTGAATGTTACCGCGGAGGAGAAAGAGCCGGACTCGATGCTCAGTTGGTACAAGTCGATCATTGAGCTGAAGAGGGCCAATGATGCGTTTGCGCACGGCGACAACGTGATGCTGGATACCGCGAACGACAAGGTGCTGAGCTGGATGCGGCAGGCGCCCGACGGCAGTCAGGTGGTGGTGACCTGCAACTTCACCGCCGACCCGCAGACGGTGAACCTGAGCGGTGGCGGCAACCTGAAGGGCACCCACGCCAGGACGCTGCTGAAGTCGCCCGGTGGAACGGACCCGGCGAGTCTGAACGCAATAGAGCTGCAGCCGTTCGGGGTCTACATCGGGGAAGTGCAGTAGACAGCGGTCAGTGAAGAAGTGAAAGTGAAAGAGTGAAACGGTGAAAAAGTGAAGGCTTGGCCTTTTTCACCTCTTCACTCTTTCACTCATTCACTTCTTACGCTGCCCGCCTCAGAACGCCGCTGGCTTCGCAGCGGTCGCAGTTGCCGCACGGGCCCTTGTAGTCGTCGCCGAAGTAGTGGAACAAATACTGGCGGCGGCAGGAACGCCACTCGGCATACTGCTGCATCTTCATGAGGCGCTGCCGGCGCACCTCTTTCTGTTGCTGCTGGCGATGCGAAGCTTCATCGACAATCTCCGCCAGCGGGCGTTTGCTGGCTAGCTCCACCTCCCCGGTTTCGAGCAGATGAGCGGCGCTGCTGTCTTCGAGCTTCTGCAATAAGCCGGCAAGCTTGCGCGGCGGAATGCCGGAAGCTAGAGAGAGATCGCGGCGGGAGATCGGATGGCGGCGCCGGCGGAGCGCGTTATATACGGCCTCGAGAGCAGCGCTATCGACGTGGGATGGGCCGGTTTTGAACTGCTGCGCGGAGATGTCCTGCGGGCGATAGAAGAGGACGGCTTCTGCGGGCTGGCCGTCGCGGCCGGCGAGGCCGATCTCCTGCGAGTAAGCGTCGGGCGAGTCGGCAACGTCCGCGTGGTAAACAAAACGGATGTCGGGCTTGTCGACGCCCAAGCCGAAGGCGTTGGTGGCCACGATCACGGGAACCTGTCCGCTCATGAAACGGTTCTGAATCTCCTCCCGCTCCCTGGGCCGCAGTCCGCCGTGGTAGAAATCCGCGGGCACACCGGCGCGATTGAGATCCGCAGCGATGGTCTCGGCATTCTTATGCGTGGCAACGTAGACGATGCCGGGCTTGTCAGCGAATTCGACTCGGCGGATGATCGATCGCTCCTTGTCGCTCTGCGACGAGAAGGTGTCGACGCGGAGCGAAATGTTGAACCCGAGATGTTTTCGGGCTGCGGCGGCGATGTCTGTGTTGATGGAATAGACGGGTGACATAAATATGCGGAAGTCGCGCGGGAACTAGTGCGCTTTACGGACTGGTTGCTTCGACGCAGAAACACTGCCGGGTGATGCTTCGCGTTCCGAAATGCGAAATAGGGGTACCGGGCGCCCAGTCTGGCGGCCCGGAAGCCGACGCTCTGCGCCGGGCGCCACGTGGTTTGCGGCTTGGGCTGGATTACCCCGTCCTCACTGCCGAATCGGCGCATGCGCCTGGAGCAGCTCAAGCCGGTCACCGAGGGCATGCGCGAGCGCCTGGTTGCCCTGCTGGCCGGCCAGCATGGCCGCGCGCTGCTCGGTTTCGATCGCCTGCGCAAACTGCCCAGTCTCAGCGTAAGCGGCAGCGAGAGTGCCCAGGATCTCCGGCTGGCGAGACCCCGTCAGCTCGACGGCGTGCTGGGCCAGCGTAAGCGCCTCAGCGCCATTACGCAGCGAGCCGTCGCGCGCTGTGGCCAGCAGCCACGCCGCGTCGTTCAGGATCTGCACGCTGTCCGGCTGACGGCGCAGTCCCTCGCGCCATTCCGCCAGTCCGTCCCTGGGCTGGCCGTTCATCACCAGCGCTTCGCCCAGGTAGTAGCGGGCCTCAATGCTATCCGGGCCCAGCTCCAGCGCGCGCCGGAAGTGCGGAATACCATCGCTGAACCGGCCGCTTTGCACAAGCGCCAGGCCGAGATTGCTCTGGAGTTCAGCGGATTCAGCGCCGAGGTCGAGCGCCTTTTGGAGGTACGGAATGGCGTCGCCTTTCCAACCTCTTTCCAGAAGGGCGCGGCCGAGGTTGGCCTGGGCGCCGCCGTCGCTGGGATCAAGCAGGATGGCGTGAGCGAAATACCGGGTCGCCTCTTTGAGGTTGCCCTGAGAGGCGAGAGCCATACCAAGGTTGTCATAGGCGTGGGCATACTTGGGATCGGCGTCGATGGCTGCGCGAAACTCGGTTACGGCTTGGTCGACGTTACCCTGAGTCCGGTAAGCATAGCCCAGATTGTTGTGCGCTTCGGCGAATCCGGGATTGATCTCGATGGCGGCCTGGAACTGGTCGATGGCCTCGGGCACGCGGTGCTGTTCCAGCATCAGGCGGCCGAGATTATTGTGGCTGTCGGCATAGCCGGGATTGATCTCCAGCGCCTGGTTGAATTCGGCCGTCGCATCGGCGGGCTTGCCCAGGGCGGCGAACAGGACACCAAGGTTGTTGTGGGCCTCCGCGAATTCGGGCTTCTCCGCGATGGCGGCGCGGAATTGGGTCAACGCCTCGTCGCGCTTCCCGTCCCTGGCCAGGGTCTCGCCAAAGCCGTTGTGGGCGCGGGGATCGTCCGGCTCCATCGCCAGCGCCTTGCGCCACTCTGGTATGGCCTCGGTGTAGTCGCCCTTCTTGTACAGGTCCTTGGCCTCGTCGTACTGCTTGTAGAAATCCACGGCAGGCGTCGCGATGTGCGCGATCCCCGCCGGGGGCATGTTGACGAACTCGGGAATGTTGACCGCGCGATTGGCAGCGGTGGAGTTTTCAATCAGGATCGCCGGCGTGTCGTTGCCGTTCTCATCCACGTGGGTGAGGAACATCTGCGTGTAGGGCGTGCGGCTCTTCGAAGAAAACACCAGCCAGCGGCCGTTAGGCGACCAACTGTGCCAGGAGTTCATCAGCGAAGTGTTGCAGTTCATCAGCCGGGCCTTGCCGCCGGCGGCGGGGACGATATAGAGCTTGCTGTCGGGGCGGATGAGAAGTCCGTTTTTGGCCTGGACAAACACAATCCATTTGCCGTCTGGCGAGACCTTGGCGAAGGAGTTGCTCATGCCGTTGTTGCTGGCGCCCTCGATTGGCTCGGGCGTGCCCCCTTTGCCGTCGTTGAATGGTATGCGGTAAAGGTCGTACTGGATCTGGACCTCGTTGGGGTCGTTGGGGTACTTGGCCATCAGGCCATCGGCGCGGTAGGGGTCCTTGGCGTGGGTGCGCAGGAAGACCAGGTACTTGCCGTCGGGGCTCCAGACCGCGCTGGCCTGAACAAAATCGGGATCGTCGGCGCCCGGCAGCGGCTTCAGGGATTTCGCCTGGCGATCGTAGATGGCGAGGATGCCGCGCGTGGGATAGAAGACCTGAAGGAAGCGGTAGTCAGTGAAGTTGGAAACGTAGTAGAACTGCGAGCTCTTGGTGTGCGGCGGCTTCACCGTTGTGGCCACGTAGCGGCCATCGGGCGAAACTTGCGACATAAAGCCGACCCGGAGCTGCGGGTCGAGCTCCTTGCGGAATGAGGCCCAGGAGATCATGTCCTGTGTGCGGATGGTCATCTCTTTTGAGATGGGGACGATGGCGTAGAGGCCCTTGTCGTTCTGGGGGCCGTCCATGTCGATGCCCAGGGTCTTGCCGTCGCGCGAGAAGGAGTGGCAGTTGGCGCAGGAGTGCAGGTCGTTCATCACGATGTGGCTCTCCGGTTCCCCCACGTCGCGCATGCGCCAGTTGATCAGCGGGACGGCGCTCTCGGCCAGCGGCTTGATAACGCCTTTCTCGCTGGCCGAAGGCATCAGCGGCACGTCGCGGTAGAAGATGGGCGCGCCAACCGGATCACGGGAGATGGTAAGTTCCATCTTGCCGTGCGAAAGCGGCTGCGAGGGATCGTCAGCGGCATAGCCGGTAAAGGTGATGGTTGCGGGGCTCTCCACCGCGTACTTGCGAATCGCGTTCCAGGTGGCGGCGTCGGGTTTCCAGGTGTACGCGGCGGCCTGCTCCGGAGTCAGCTCGGGTAGCTTGTTGGTGGGTCCGATACAGCGCTGATCGATTTCGCCGATCTCCATGTGTGGCCCATCGGAGCTGACGTGCAGCGCCGGGCCGCCGCCCGCGAAAGTCACATCGATCTTCCAAGCCGTTGCGCGATCGGAGCTGTCGCGCCATTGAAACGTCGGCGGCTCCATGTCCGGAGGAAAAACAGAGTGGTTCAGTGGATAGTCGACCGTGATGCCGGCGGGAGCATCGGCCGCGCCGTGCACTCGCCTGGCATGCCCGAATAAGAACGCGGCGGCGAGGATGGCTGTGGTGACGAGGGAGACGGCCAGGGCACGCGCGAGTCGGCGGCGAGCGGGCAGCAGTGCGGGCGCGATGGACGGATCGCTGTGCGGGAGATTCAGATTCATGTGCGTCAAGACCCCCGGAGCCTCAAAAGGTGGTCGGCAGGCCGTGCGGCCGCGAGCGGGTTGGGGAGCCTTGCGTTTCGAACGCACGCGCGCCGGTTGCCGAATGAATACCGGCGGGGAAAATCGTGGTTTTCCCGGCTGGAAAAGTATACTCCCGGGGCACAAGGGTTGGCGCGCTTCGCGGGGCCGGCGGAGATTGGGGCGCGCGGCATGTTCTCACATTGCGTCTGCATTCCAGGGGTATAATTCGCCTTCACCCGAATTATGCTCCGCGGAGGATTCTCATGGAAACCGTCGCATTGATCTTCATGGCGATTCTGGCCATCATCGTTCTCAGCCTGATTCTTGGGAGCTTTTTCACCGTCAACACCGCGGAGATGGCCGTGGTCACGCGCTTTGGCAAATTCCTCAGGGTGGCCGAGCCCGGACTGAACTGGAAAATGCCGTATTTGGACTCGGTGAACGGGAAGGTGAGCCTGCGCGTGAACCAGATCAGCCTGACCATGGAAACCAAGACTAAGGACAACGTCTTTGTCACCATTCCCATCAGCGTCCAGAATCGTGTCCGGCCGGAGAAGGTCTACGACGCGTTCTACAAGCTCGCCAACCCCTCGCAGCAGATCCAGTCCTACGTCGAGCAGGTGATCCTCGGCCACGTTCCCGGCATGACCCTCGACGAGGTGTTCGCTTCGCAGTCCAGCATCGCCGCCGCCGTCAAGCAGGAACTCGACGCCGATATGTCAGGCTTCGGCTACGAGATTGTGAATGTGCTGGTCACCGATATCGTTCCCGACGCCAAGGTCAAATCGGCCATGAACGACATCAACGCCGCCCAGCGCGAGCAGGTGGCCGCCAACGCCCGCGGCGAGGCCGAAAAAATTCTGGTCGTGAAAAAGGCGGAAGCCGAGGCCGAAAGCAAGGCGCTCCAGGGCCAGGGCATCGCCAACCAGCGCAAGGCCATCATTGAGGGACTGCAAACTTCCGTCGAGCAATTCCAGAAGGCCGTTGAAGGCGCCACCTCCATGGAAGTGATGCAGCTGGTTCTGGTCACGCAGTACTTCGACACGCTGAAGTCCATCGGCGAGAGCGACAAGACCAGCACCCTCTTCCTGGCGCATTCACCGGCAGCAGTGAAGGACGTATCGAACCAGATCATGGAATCCATGCTGGTGGCGGGACGTGCGAACAACTCCTGAGGAGTTTTGAAAGGGCACAACTCGAACGCATGCTGAGACTAAATAAGTTGTTTATTTTTCAATGTCCCACGTAGCCAAGAAGTCCACAAATTCCAAGTTTTAAGCACAAATCAGTACACAAAATCGGCACCGAAGGACTACATGCTCCCTTCGAAACTTCCGACTTGATCACTACACGCTCAGAATCGTGATTGTGCGCACACCTCAACCCTGATAAGCGCATTAAAGTAAAGGATTGGCTGGGTGGGCGTCGTTGAGTGACCCGGAGAGGGAACGAGAGTTGACGGACGACGAGTACCGCCTCAGACAACGACGGGGTTACTTCTTTGCATTGAAGGTAATAGTATGCCTCGCCCCGGTCATGGCCCTGTTCTTTGCGATTGGAAGATCCGATTTGGCACGTCCTGCTTGCCTTGCAATAGGTGCCGCTGCAATGGCTGTACGGCAAAAATGGGAATACCACAACCGGCGATGGTTTTGGGCCGTTGTCGCAGGCGTTATATTGATGCACTTGCCGATCTTGGTATACTTCGTTTTCCCAAATCGCTGGATACCAGCAGTCTTACTGATGGCCTTCGCCCTGGCGGATTACGTCGTCATGATCGTAGCAATACGAATCGCCGCGAAACGATTCGAGCCACAAGAAGTTGACGATTAAGTCTCTTCCCGCACAGACCGGGCTCGGGCAAATCTTAAACTTGAATCACGCAATTTTGCGCCAAGTGTCGGGCCAACCCGGCACCTTGCCCAGTGAGAAAGCCAAGGATTCCGGGCGAGTAACCGCCAATGAGGAAGTATCGAGTTTTTCCGCAGCCCCCTCACGGAGCCGGTATCCGCACCACATTTGCCCTGCAGCTCCGAACCCCGCTGCAAGCCACCGGCCGCAATCCCTTATCCAGGCAC
>CAVYSS010000056.1:0-28934 GCA_963771195.1 uncultured Acidobacteriota bacterium | reverse complement strand
AGGCCATTGACGCCGTCTTCAATCAGTTCCGGCACGCCTCCCACGCGGGTTGCAATCGCGGGCACTTTGCACGCCATGGCCTCCAGCGCCGCCAATCCGAACGACTCCAATTCACTGGGAAGCAGCATTAGGTCCGCAAGCGGAAGCAGCTCGCTGACCCGTTCCTGCTTGCCCAGGAAGTGAACCCGGCATTGGATGCCGAGGTCGTGAGCCAGCCACTCCGCCGCGGAGCGGTCCGGACCGTCGCCCACCAGAATCAGTTGCGCGGGCATGGCGCGCGCCACTTGCGCAAACACGCGCACCACGTCCACCACGCGCTTTACGGGGCGGAAGTTAGAGAGATGCATCAGGATGGCCTCGCCCTCCGGCGCGAACCGCCGCCGCGCCTCCGCCCGCGCTGCGTCTTCGCGAATCGGATGGTAGACATCGCAATTCACGAAATTCGGAATCACCTGGATGGGCCGGGTGACGGCGAAATCCTCCAGCGTCTTGGCCTTCAGGTACTCCGAGATGCTGGTGACGCCGTCCGACTCCTGGATGGCGTAGCGGGTGATGGGCAGATACGACCGGTCCAGGCCCACCAGCGTAATGTCAGTCCCGTGCAGCGTGGTTACAAACGGAAGGCGCCGCTGGCGCTGGGCAAGCATCTGCCGCGCCAGCAGCGCGCTCACCGAGTGAGGAATGGCGTAATGCACATGCAGCAGATCGAGCTCGTATAACTCCGCCACTTCCGCCATGCGCGAAGCCAGCGCCAAGTCGTACGGGGGAAACTCGAACAGCGGATAATTCGAGACCGGAACCTCGTGATAAAAGATCCCTTTGTCTCGCCCATTCAACCGGAACGGCTGTGAATAGGAGATGAAGTGAACTTCATGGCCGAGGGCGGCCAACTCGATGCCGAGTTCGGTAGCCACAACGCCCGAACCGCCATAAGTGGGATAACACGTGATGCCGATGCGCATTGCTGACTCGCTTTGTACAGGCAGAAGAATGCGAAATGTTTGCCTACCAAGTTTCGGATGTAACCCATTTGTGCAAGCGCTGCCTCAGCACGAGACTCTGGACGTTTTTTTTGATTGTCGATCCATGAAAATCAAGCAATTTGAGATCGGACAGAACGGCAAAGAGCTGGTGATCTTCGCCGCCGGGGATCCCAATTGAGGATCCGCGAAAAATGAAGTCGTTGCGGAACATGAGCCGATTGGCCTCAAAGACAAATGCTCGGGTGTTCGTACTTGTCGTTCCCGTGTAATCGAAGTAAGGGCCGTCCTGGACCCTTACATCCGGTTGGATCGAACCCTCTATCACAATCTCAGAGTTCGCCGGAACTTCCAAATCAACCGTTCGGCATCGAATCAGGTCGACGGCTTTCTGTTGCAGGGCGCCGGCCAGTTCATATTCATCCGCTCCGTAAGGCGGGGCCGCAGACGCAGCCATCATCACCGTTTCGCTTACGCCGATAGCAACCGCCATCGGCAGCGCCTGACCAAGGCTCTCCGCCTTCGCGACATGCCGAGCCAGGTGGCTATCGGAATACGAACTGACTGTGGCCCGGTTTGAGCCTAGCAATTGCATCCGGTAGACTCCTACGTTTCGGATCCCCGTCTCTGGATCCTTGGTCACATTGATGTGCCAGGTACCTAGATATCTGCCGCAGTCGCTAGTGTGCCAGTGAGGAACGGGGAGCGAGAAAAGATCGAGCGCGCCGGCTTCCCGCACGTTTTCGAGAACCGGACCGGTTTCGACGATATTCGGGGGAACAGAATTGCTGATTCTGCCGCGCATCTCCGCGACCAGTTCCTCAAGGCTACGCGCGGCCTGCAACCCCAATGCGAGTCCGAATGAGCCGATGTTCCGCAGACCGTTTGTGAACACACGCCGCCCCGGATACCCGGTGACGTTCTCAAACAACAGCGGGGTCTTGCTGTCTCTCGTGATTTGTCCAAGATCGAATTGCCAGTTGCACGGTTCCTTAACCCGGACCAGGCTGCCGGAGTTCGAAAGAACTTCAACGAATTCGCGAAGGCTCGTCATTGGCCGGGACTACTTCTGGGTGTGTTTTGCAGTATTGCGATCGACACGTTCATCTTCATGGCCTGGTTCTTACATTTCGCTAGCGAAAGTGGCAAATCTGTAGGTGAGTATATCCAAAGGGGAGCCGTGCTGCGAGCGGAAGGTATTTGATTCCCTGTCGGTGTATAGGGCTGACTCGGGTGCCTGGGCCGGCGGGGATCGATTGCGCGCTGAACCATTTGTTCGATTCACGCGCCAAGACGTCATTTAGGGTGGAAGGAGGATGTCGAAACGGCGAACGGGGATATCGGAACTGGGAGCGATTGGCTTTGCGCTGGCGGGATTCACGTTCTGGGTGCTGGCGGATAGCTCGATCAAGCTGGTGGGGCAGTCAGGATTGCCGGCCTACGAGATGGTGGCGTTCCTGGGATTATTCATGTCGCTGTTTCTGGGGGCTTACGGATTGGCTCGGGGCGAAGCGGCGCGGTTGAGGCCGCATCGGCTGGAACTGCAACTGGCGCGTGCGTGCCTCGACATGGGCAACAACGTGTGCGTGGTAGTGGCGCTCAGGCACCTGACGCTGACCCTGTTTTACATCCTGGTGTTTACAGCACCGATGGTGATTGCGGCGCTGTCGGCGGTGGTTCTGCACGAGGGGTTGGGGTGGCGGAAAGCGACGTCGATTGCCGCAGGATTTGCGGGAGTGGTGATCGCGGTGCACCCTTGGAGTCAAACGAGCAGCGCAGCCGGATACGGCGCCGGGCGTGAGTGGGACTGGGTGGGCGTGGCCGCATGCGGGGTGTGCGTTGCATGCTTCTCCACCAACATGGTGTGGTCGCGGGTGCTGACGCGAACGGAACGGCCGGAAAGCCTGGCATTCTTTTCAGGAGTGGTCACGGCGGCCGTGGGGTTTGCGTGGATGGGTGTGTGGCACGCCGAGCCTGTTAGAGGACTGTTGCTGGCAGGGATGGCAGCCATGGGACTGTTTTGCGCGCTGGGAACGCTTTGCTTTTACGTCGCGGTGAAACATACGTCGGCAGCGAATGTGTCGCAGTACCACTACACACAACTGGTAACAGGGATGGCGGTGAGCTACATGGTGTGGCGAGTGGTACCAGGATGGCATGTGCTGGCGGGGGGAGCGATGATCCTTGGGTCGGGGCTGTACATGGCGATGATGGCGCGGGAACATGTGCCGCTAACTGAGGGAAATTGAGGCAGGGCCGCGGAGAATCAGAGGCGGGCTCCGATCATTCGGAGCCTGCTATCCAGCTATGTGCCAGCTGCACTTGCGTTTTCCGGTGCACCAGCCTCTAATTCTGTCCGATGAACACGGCCAATCCAGGGTCATCGCCAGGCGGCGCAGTGGTGTGGGCGCCGAGCGCGCGCACTGCGCTGGCGCTTTGCGGCTTTACTGCCGTGGTGGGCCAGATCGTGCTCATGCGCGAGCTGATTCAGGTTTTTAGCGGCAACGAGATCGCACTGGGAATCCTGCTGGCGACCTGGCTTTTGTGGACGGCGGCGGGAAGCGCACTGGCGGGCGCGTCAGGATTGGGGCAAAGGAGACCGCGGCTCACTGTTGCCATTCTTGAGAGTCTGATCGCGGCTAGCCTGCCGGCAACAATTTGGGCGGTGCGCAATGCCAAGGCACTGTTTCAGTCGGTTCCAGGCGAGCTCGTGGGTGTGGTCCCGATGCTCGTCGCCTCGCTGGTATGCCTGAGCGTTTTTTGCGTGACATCCGGAGCGCTGTTTGCGTCGGCGGCGCGCATGGTGGAGAGAGAATGCGCACTTTCGCCACGCACAGTCGCCAGCACGGCCTATCTGCTGGAAGCAGCGGGCTCCGCCCTGGGCGGAATCCTCGCCAGTGTCGTGCTGGTGCGCTGGTGCGATGCTCTTCAGATCGCGGTGGTTGCGGGTTTACTGAACCTTTGGGTCGCGGCCTCGCTCCTGCTGCGGCTCAAGCGGGCGCAGGTTGCACTGCTGGGCGGCGCAGCGCTGATTGCGGCAGTGCCTCTGCTCTTCTGGATTGCTCCGCGATGGGATCGAGAAACCCGCGCGCAGTTGTGGCGCGGGTTCCATGTTGTGGGTGCGCGCGAGTCAATCTATGGCAACTTGACGGTGACGGAAACTGGAAACGAAGCCGGCACCATCCGTAGCCTGTATGAGAATGGCGCAATTCTGGCCAATGCGCCCGATCCCGCCGCGGCCGAAGAAGCCGTGAATTACGCGCTGCTGGAGCATCCGGCGCCGCGCCGCGTGCTTCTCATCGGCGGCGGACTGAATGGCGGAGTGGCCGAAGTCCTTAAACACCCCTCCATCACGAGCCTGGATTATGTGGAGCTCGATCCGGCGCTGATCGCGATGGCGCGCAAGTATTTTCCGGCGCAAACGGCCGGCACTGATACGCGCGTACATCTGCATTTCCTCGACGGGCGACTGTTCCTGGCCCAAACCGGGGAGAAGTTCGACGTGATCATCGTCGGCGTGCCCGACCCTCAGACTGCTCAATTAAATCGCTTCTATACCGCAGAGTTTTTCCGGCTGGCGCGCGAGCATCTGGAGCCGGGCGGGCTGGTGGCCATCGAACTGCGTTCGTCGGAAGAAGCGATCAGCCCCGACCTGGCTGCGTTTCTGTGCTCCATGCGGCGCACGCTCGGCGAAGTTTTCCCTTACCAGGCGGTGATTCCTGGGGAAACAATCCATCTCTTCGGAGCCATCGATCCGGGCACACTCACCAGCGATCCGCAGGTCCTGCTTGCCAGGCTGCGAGAGCGCAAACTCACCACCCAGTATGTACGCGAGTACTTCATCCCATATCGAATGGCGCCCGATCGAATGCAACAGGTAGCGACGGGGCTCGCGCCCACGCCCACCACTCCTGTCAATCGAGACTTCACGCCAATTGCTTACGCATTCGACGTGGTGTTGTGGGGTGCACAGTTCAAGTCACGATACGTGGAGTGGTTCCGCTGGGCCGAGCACCTCGAATTTGGCCGAGTGATGAGTGCCGCATTGATTGGGCTTCTGGCCGGCATTGCAGTTCTCGCTTTTCTGCCAGGGATCAAGCTCCGCAGGCGGGCCGCAGCAGGTTCCTCGGTGGCAGCGACGGGATTCACTTTGATGGCCTTGCAGATTTTTCTGCTGCTCGGATTCCAGGCAGTGTACGGATATGTTTACACCGAGCTGTCGATTCTCATCGGCTTGTTCATGGCTGGTATCGCACTGGGAGCATGGCTGGCGATGCGCCGTACAACCGTATCAACATGCCGGCAGCTGGCGGGAGTCCAGTTCCTCCTCGCGCTTGCTGCACCGATGCTGCTGCTGGTGGTGACGTTCGCCGGCCATTTCTCCTCCGGAGCCGGAACCTGGATCGCCGTGCAAATCGCATTTCCGGCGTTGGCCACTGTGTCCGGCCTGCTGGGTGGATATCAATTTGCCATTGCAGCGGGAGTGTTCCTGGAAGGTGAAACCGGACGCTTAGGACTGGGTCTGCTCTATGCAATCGATCTGCTTGGCGGATGCGTTGGCGCCCTGGCACTGACCACGTTCCTGATTCCGGTCTTCGGCTTTTGGAGAACGGCGTGGCTGGCAGTCATCGTCAATGGGGCCGCGCTGACTCTGCCAACGCTGACAGGCGTTAATAGCCGCACTGCCGACAGCTGACCGGAGTTGGCTATGGGTTCTCTTTCTTTACGGTTTCGCTGAATACCACTGCCGTAAAACTGAAGATGTCAGTGTTCTCGTCCTTCCAGCAGGCCAGGTCCATGCCGGCTTTGGCGCATGTCTGTTCGAGGAATGTTTCGCGATTCCACTTCTGCTCCGCGGGGACCTGCGGCAATAGCAAGCCTTCGTTGTCCCCATTCTTCATCAGGAGGCCGTCGCGGCCCACCTTGATCCGTTCCACGTCTGTCACGCGCCGCAACGGCGAGAGCACGGAGATCTCGTACGCAAGCTGGGACAGCTCCGCGGCGGTTACGGGCGCGAAGCGCGGATCGCGCAACGCGGCCAGGGTCGCCGTGTCGCGCACCGTCAGGTAGAGCGCCTTGGTGGGCGCAGTGTAGCCGATGCAGCCGCGAAGGGCTCCGGCCTCAGTGAGCGTTGTGAACGCGCCGTATTCGCGGTTGAGCGTTTCGCTCGCCGGCACCGCGGGCGAGTAGAGCTGGTTGTTCCGGATCATCGATTCTACGGATTGCCGCGCAAGCGCGAGCAACTCCGCCTTTTCCTGGTCAGTGAGCGAGAAGGGCGGCTCCGCGGCGGCGCCTTGCAGGGACTTCACAAAAACGTCGGCGCTGTAGCCCACCACGCGCGATTTGTCGCCGGTGACATCGCCGGAGTTCGCGTACCGGAGCACTTCAGCCTTATTTGCACCCATGCGCTCGGCATAGATCATGGCGGCGACAATGGGCGCGCCGCCGCACGCCTCCCAGATTCCCGGCTCGCCTTGAGCGCGCCACTGGAAGTTTCGCGACATGCTGAAGTAGTCGTAGGCCTCAAGCGCGTGCAGCGTCTTGTGATCGATGCTTTCTGCATCGGCGTAAGGATGGTAGTGCGAAAGATCGGAGCTTGCCAGCACCAGCGTGCCGGGATCGTTGCGCAGCATGGTCGCGAGGGCCACACCCAATGCACGGCTGCTTTCGTAATTCTGGTCGCCCATAACAATAGGGACCAATTCGAAGTTGCCGAGAATTCTCTGGAGCCAGGGCAATTGAACTTCGACGGAATGCTCGGGGGCTTCGGCAGTGACCTGGTGGCCTCTTTCTGAAAGCTGCATGGTCGGGCTCATCTTAACCAGCCGCCGCGCGAACTCCTTATCGACGGGCACTTGCCCGAGTGGGGTGGTATAGGCATCGCCGTCGTAAACCGAAGTGAAGTCGAATCCGACATAGTGCGAGGGCGCAATGACGACCACGCGTGAATACTTATGCCCCTTGAGAGCGGCATAGGTCCACGCAGCCACCGGGCCGGAGAAGGGATATCCCGCATGCGGCGCGACTGCCGCGAGAATCTCGCCATCGACCGGAGCGGGCGTGGCCTTTGCCAGCATGTCGTCCATCATTTGCGATAGCGCTTGTGGATCGGCGGGATAGAATGCGCCGGCTACGGCAGCCGGCCTGATCTTCTGCTCTCCTGCGCCGTCCGACGCGCGCACATGCAAAATGGGCACTGTGACCGCGAGTGCGATGCATTGCGTCATCAACCAGGCCATAGTGAAACTCCTTCGACTCTTCATGGCTCATGACCTCTCAGGCACGATCAGGCGTGCCATATTCCCGGGATGTGGTGTTTGCAGAAGGGGCATGTGGAGTCCTTGCGAATCAGAACCTGGCTGGCCGTAAATCCCACGCGCTCCACCAGCATCTTGCGACACTGCGGACAGTAGGTATTCTGCGCGGGGTGGCCGGGAACATTGCCGATGTAGACGTAGTGCAGGCCCTCGGCATCGGCAATCGCTTTGGCCCGCTCCAATGTGGCCACCGGCGTGATGGGCAGGTTCTTGAGGAGATACTCGGGATGAAACTGGGTAAAGTGCAGCGGCACATCGGGGCCGAGATTGGCCTTGATCCATGCGGCCAGACCGCGGAACCCGGCGTCATCATCGTTGAGCGTGGGAATCACGAGGTAAACGATCTCGGTCCACTTGCCCATTTTGCGAAGGGTCACGAGCGATTCAAGCACGGGCTTCAGCTGACCGGTGACCACCTTGGCGTAGAAAGAATCGCTGTAGGCTTTGAGGTCGATTTTTACCGCGTCCATCTTGCCGTACGCCTGAACCAGCGAATCGTGCTGCATGTAGCCGTTTGAAACCACGATGCTGCGCACGCCCGCCGCGTGGCCGGCATCGGCCGTGTCCATCAGGAACTCGGAAAAGACCACCGGCTCGCTGTAGGTATAGGCGATGGTGGGGCAGTTGTACTGGCGCGCGATTGCGGCCGCCCGGTCGGGTGGGATGTACTCCGCCGGAATTTCCTCTGGTCGAGACTGCGAGATGTCCCAATTCTGGCAGAACTTACAGTTCACATTGCAACCCGCGGTTGCAATGGAGAAGGCGGTGGTTCCGGGCAGGTAGTGAAAGAGCGGCTTCTTCTCAATGGGATCGATGTGCGCGGCACAAACCCGCGAGTGAACCAGCGTGTAATATGTCCCGCCGCGATTCTCGCGGACCCCGCAGTATCCCCGCTCCTTGTCGCCGACGATGCATTCCCGCGGGCAGAGCTTGCAGCGGATCTTGCGGCTCTCCAGCTTCTCGTAAAAGCGCGCCTCGACGACGAACTGCGCGTCGCTTTGCGCGGCCGCGCCGGATGCAGCGGGGAGGGCGGCAACCGTTGCCGCCAGTTCACCGGCGCCGAGAGCGGTTCCGGAAACCAGCGCACACTGCAGGAATCTGCGGCGATTCATTGGTGTTCCCATCGCATTTTCTGTGGAGGAGGAACTCAGTTGCATCATGCACCTCCCGGGATCAGTCATGTTTCAACAACTGTGATCTGGCCTTCCTGGTTCGAGCCCAGCCGATGATCGCTGTCGGCCGCGGTGGCGATGTAGTGTGGCGCGCGCTTCTCGGCTTCGAGCGTTTTCAAGCCCATTTCCGCTCGCTTGCGCTCGATCATTTGCCAGCCGGTGAAGTCCAGCGCGACCGGATCCTGAGAAAGGATGAGACTGTCGGCATTCCAGTTGTGCTCGGGCTTGAATGCCGGGCCACCTTCATACATTGCGGTGATGGCATCGCAGAGGACCAGCTTCATTCGCGAGCGAATTTCCGGCAGCATGTTCAGGTCGGCGACGTACGGATCGCAGCCATTGGGGTGATACTTGTTGGGGTTGTGAATCGCGCCGTACATGTTTTTAAGCGCCATGGTCACGCCGGCGCCGTCATGGTCCTTGAGTACGGGCAGATTGATCAGGACGGTGGTCGATCGCGTGAGGATTCTGGAAAGCCGGCTGCCCACGCTTCCCCACACCGAAAGGTCGTCCTCATAACCTGCGCGATCGGTTCCATAGCATTGAACGCCGTTGCCGCCGATGGCGATGCGGAAGCCGGCGCGTTCCATCTCCTCCGTGTCGCGATCCCAAACAACGATGTTGGCTGGATTGACGCCTGCCTGCTGTAGACGATCGCAGACCGCGGCGACCAGATCGACATGGGTGGAGATACCCCGGCCGCCAAGCGTATTCACCTTCAAACCGACGGTGTCACGAGGGCCTGCAACCCGGCGCCACGCGGCAACGGTTTTCTCCTTGGTTATAGGCGCGGCAGGGACGCCGCTGAAGAGTGCAAGTGCGGCACGGTCGAGCATACCCTGCAAACGATTCGAATCGATGACCGCGCCCGCACCGCGAAGATCGGGATCGCGCGCAACAACTACGCGGGATTTTGGGGCTAACGCCGGCTGCGCCGGAGCACGCAGAGCGGCGCCTGTCCCGCAGGCCACAGCGCCCGCAAGGCACTGCGTGAAAAAGTTCCGCCGGCTCCGGTCACTCAGGTCAGTCATAAACTCCGCATGCGCCTGGGAGCACACCACGATCCCCTTTTGTCCTATCGCAGCCGGCTGGGATTTGCAGTGATCCGGAACACCATTATGTGACAGCGACTCTTGCGAGGGCGGGGATCATGCCGGGAGCGGGCGAGGACGATAGTTCGCCGCAAATGTTGCTTAAGCAGGCTCGCCGGCGCGCCGCAGGTCGCGAAAGGAGATGAGCTTGATGCCCAGGCGCTCGGGAATCTGCTGGAGCGCGCGCATTTCCGTCTCCCGCGACTCGCGCAGGCGGGTGCGGACGTTTGCAAGCGCGGCGTCATTGTATCCGGGATGCGTAACCAGTTCCCATGTACCGTCGGGGACGCGTTCCAGCAACGACTCGATGATGCGCCCGTTCAGCGTTCCCGTGGCCAACACGCCAAGCGCGCCCTCGGTAGTGGCAAACCCCTCCTCGGCCACCATCCGTCGGAACCGGCCCTCGAATCCGCGTAACATGCGCACTTGCACTCGCCGCACCAGCGCCGCATCAGGAGTTGCGCGCACGCTCCAGGCCGGCTCAAAAGGATTCCGCACCGACAGAATGCCGCACCCGCGCGCCGCCCGCAGCAGCGGCCGCAGCACCGTCGGAAACATGAGCGTGTGTTTGTGGGTGTCCACGTGGGTGAGCATCACGCCGCGATTTTGCAAGTGCGCGATCTGGGCGCGCGCTTCGGCCTCGATTTCGTTTTCGTCAATTCGGCCCGTGAGAAGATCCCTCACAAACGCGCCCAGTGCCGGGCGAAAGCGCCCGTCGCGCGCGGGAACCAGCGTGGGCAGCTTTGCGGATTCGAGCACCGCTTCGCCGTCCACCAGCACCACATGGCAGCCGACGCCCAGAGCGGGCGTCTTCCGGGCCATCTCAATCGCCTCATCCGCCGCCGCGGCACGCGCCATCAGCGTGGCGCTGGTCAGCGCGCCCGCACGATGCAATTCCAGGATGGCGCGATTCACTCCCGCGGTCAGCCCGAAATCGTCTGCGTTCACGATGAGGGAGGTCACGCGCTGAGTGTATCAACTCCGCAATGAAGGGCTGAAGGGAAAGCGGCCGTCCCTTCCCTCGTTTATTCCGCTTCCAGCGCTTCGACGACATCCTCAACACTCGGCTTGCTGTGGCGCAGGTGTTCGCTGATCCGCGCGCGCTCTTCCACGCTCAGCGTGGGTATAAACGCCAGCATGCGCCGCAGCGTCACGGACACGTCGTCAATGTAGTTCATCAACCGGATTGCTTCTCCACTCAACGGCATACGCAGTACCCCTCGGGCATTCGATCTCAAGTTCCATTTTAGGCGCTCGGCCGGCAGTTGCGTCAGGCGGCCAGCACGTCAAAGAGTTCCGGCAGCACTTCGCCCGCGTTGCCTTCGACGATGCTGGTGAACGACGCGGCGTTGAGGGGCCGTTCCGGACCCACGTAGACGGTGCGCGCGCCGGCGTGGCGGGCCCAGTTCACAAAGCTGGCCGCAGGATACACGGAACCGGAGGTGCCGATAACCAGCATGAGACTGGAACGCGAGATTTCGCCCTGGATGCGGCTCATCTCCCGGGGCATTTCGCCGAAGAAGACAATGTGCGGCCGCAGCCGCGCTCCGCATGCGCAACGACCAACCTCCTCCAGGCTGCGGTAAATGGCGCGATCCTCCACCGGAGGGCGGCCGCACTCAGCCTCGCAGCGCGACTTATACAGCTCGCCGTGCATGTGGACCAGGCGGCGCGAGCCCGCGCGCTCGTGCAAGTCGTCGACATTCTGCGTGCACAGAAAAAACCTGTCGCCGAGCTTTGCCTCGAGCTCCGCCAGCGCGAAATGCGCCGGATTCGGCTGCGCCTTCAGGCAATCGGCGCGACGCTTGGAATAAAACTCCCACACCAGCGCCGGATTCTCCTCAAGAGCTTCCGGCGTGCACACGTCCTCAACCCGATGTCCTGCCCATAGGCCATCCGATGCGCGAAACGTGGGCAACCCGCTTTCCGCGCTGATGCCGGCGCCGGTTAGGACGAAGACGCGGTCGGTGGGAGTAATTGAGATGAGTGGCATCGCAGCCAATACCTAGTTCATAGTTCACAGTTCACAGTTCAGTTCCCCAACTCGGAATTGCCTACTTCGAACTCTGAACTGAGAACTATGAACTGTTCTTAAGGCTCCAGCAGAACCTTCCCCGTCGTTTTCCGTGCTTCCATATCCGCCTGCGCCCGGCCCGCGTCCGTCAGCGCGTAGACGTGCTCCATGCGCAGCTTGAGCGTGCCGTCGGCCACCCAGCCCAGCACCTCGCTGGCGCGCCATTCCAGTTCCTCGCGCGTAGCCACATAGTGCCAGAGAGTGGGCCGCGTGATGAACAGCGAACCTTTGCTGCTCAACTGGATCAGGTCAAACGGAGGAACTGCGCCGGAAGATCCGCCGAAGAGCGCCAGCAGGCCGCGCGGGCGCAGGCAGTTCAGGCTGCCTTCGAACGTGGTCTTGCCCACGGAATCGTAGACCAGGTCCACGCCCTTGCCGCCGGTGAGCCGCTTCACCTCGGCCACAAAATCTTTCTCGCTGTAAAGAATCGTCTCCGCCGCGCCCGCCTCGCGCGAGAGTTCCGCCTTTTCTTTGGTCGAGACCGTTGTGATGACCCGCGCGCCCTGGCGCGCAGCCATCTGCGTCAGCAGCAGGCCCACGCCGCCAGCGCCGGCGTGGATCAGGCACGTTTCCCCCGCCTTGAGCGGGTGCGTGGAGTATGCCAGGTAGTGCGCCGTCATGCCCTGCAGCATTGCGGCCGCAGCTTGCTCCGGAGTCAGCTTCGCGGGCACATTCACCAACTGCGCGGCGGGAACCAGCGCGTACTCGGCATAACTGCCCAGCACACCGGTGGAAGCCACCATATCGCCCGGCTTGAAATAATTCACGCCGGGGCCGCATTCTTCCACCGTGCCGGCCGCCTCGCTTCCCGGCACCATTGGCAGGGTGGACTTGTACTGGCCCTTGCGGAAGTAGATCTCGATGAAGTTCATCCCGATGGCTTCTACGCGAATCAGTACCTGGCCGGGGCCAGGCTCGGGAATGGGCAACTCCGCCAGCACCAGAACCTCCGGCCCTCCGGTCTCACGAATCTCAATAGCTTTCATTACACGCAAGGATACTGCACGACAGGGAGTGGGCAGTAGGGAATAGGGAGTAGAAGACGCCGGGTGACTGGCAAAGCTGAAAATAGCCACTGATCACAAAAGCAGAAGCCCCGCTGGCAATCGCCAAGCGGGGCCACGGCTTTTACTCCCTACTCCCTCCTCCCTGCTTTTTTCACTCCCTGTCGTTCAGCATGCTGGGCTCTTCCGGCGTGCGCAGCCGCACCAGCCGGTCAATGGTGTAGGGCGTGTGGTGCTGGGTGCTGTAGTAGTGCCGCACCTGCAGTTCGCCCAGCAGGCCCAGCGCCAGCAACTGCACACCCGCCACGATCAGCACGCCCGCTATCACAAACATGGGCCCGTGCTGGTCCATCACGTTCTGGTGCGGGTTGAAGATCTTCATCCCCAGCAGCACAGCGGAGATCAAGCTGCCCGCCATAATACCCAGTGCGCCGAAGCCACCGAAGAAATGCAGTGGCCGGCCCATGTACTTGAGCAGGAACCGGATCGTGAGCAGATCGAAGAACACACGGAACGTGCGCCCGATGCCGTAGTGGCTCTTGCCCTTCTCCCGGTTTATGTTTTTGATGGGAATCTCGCAGATCGACGCGCCGTACCAGCTTGCCAGCGCCGGAATGAACCGGTGCATCTCGCCGTACAGCGGCACATTCTGGATCACTTCGCGCCGGTATGCCTTGAACGTGGTGCCAAAGTCGTGAATGTTCACGCCGGAGAGCTTCGCCATCAGCCAGTTGGCAATGCGCGAAGGCACGCGCCGCATCACGAAGCTGTCGATGCGCTTTTCCCGCCAGCCGGAAACCACGTCGTAGCCCTCTTCCAGCTTCTCCAGGAAATTGGGGATGTCATTGGGGTCATGCTGCAGGTCGCCGTCCATCGACAGGATGAACTCGCCCGAGGCGTGATCGAAGCCTGCGGCCAGCGCCGGCGTCTGCCCAAAATTCCGCCGCAACTTGACCACCAGCACCCGGCTGTCCACCGCGGCAATCTCTTCCAGCAACTTGTAGGTGCGGTCGCTCGAACCATCGTCCACCAGGACCAGCTCAAAACGATCGCCAACCTGCTCCATCACGTGCTTCAGCCGAGCGTAGAGAGCAGTCACGTTCTCTTCTTCGTTGTGGAAGGGAACTACGATCGAGTACTTCGGCATGTCAACATTATAGATGCGTTGTTGATAAAAAAGAGAGCACAAATATGCCAGGCGGACGCCCATTTATCGCCGCATCAACCGCTAAGCCAGGAGGCCCTTTTAACTCTCCAGCTCGTCCAGCATGCCTTGCATCTCGCTCAGGGCATGGCGGTTCCCCGTGCGCGCGGCGCAATTGATACCCGCCTTCAGGCGCTCGATGGCTTCCCCGGTGCGTGCCGCTTTTGAGAGTGTCTGCGCTGCCATGAAATATCCTGCCGTATAGTCCGGATCCTTCTCGAGCAGCTGGTTAAACTCCGCAACCGCCGCATCGGTCTCGCCGCGGTTAGCCAATTCCACGGCAATCCCGTAACGGGCAAAGCTGCTATTCGGATCCAGGGCGAGAATCTCTTTTAAACCTGCGATTTTGTCCATGGTGCTCATGTGCGCCGAGAAAGCTTCATATTACCCGCGGCGCGATTTGCGTTATTTGAGTGGATTGCCGAAACTGGAATAGTGTCTCCCCCCGGCTTGTTCGGCTCTCTTCATCATTGTAGCTGGAGTGGAGCTTTTCATGTTGCCTTTTCAGTCTGGATCGGAGTAATCAGCACATGAGTTCGACCGATGCCCTTTCCGCGCCGGCGCGCCTCGTCTCCGACTCGCAGTCGGAGATGAATGAGATTGTGTTGCCCAATGACGCCAACATTCTGGGCAACCTGCTTGGCGGCCGCCTCATGCATTTCATTGACCTTGTCGGCGCCATGGCCGCTTATCGCCACTCGCGCGCTCACGTGGTCACCGCCGCCATGGACCACATCGACTTCATCCAGCCCGTCCACGTCGGCGACCTGCTCACGCTCCGCTCCAGCGTCAATCGCGCATTCTCAACATCCATGGAAGTCGGCGTCAAGGTGTGGGTCGAGAACACGCAAACCCAGGTCATGCTCCACGTGGCCAGCGCCTATCTCGTCTTTGTCGCCATCGATCAGAACGGACGCCGCGTGCACGTCCCCGAGCTCAAGCCCGTCACCGCCGACGAACAACGCCGTTACGCCGACGCGCTCCTGCGCCGCGAACACCGCGAGAAGGAATCCGCGCGCCGCAAGCACGAACGCCAGTCCACCAAAGCCCCCGCATAGGCGGGGCAGCACCCGCCCGAACGCGCTCCCCCGCGCTCCGTGCGGCTACGAAAAACAACCGAAAGGAGCAATCAAACTAATGGCGCATTCTCATGCCATGCCCCAGCCCGTGGCTTTACCGGGTGTCTCCAAGATCGTCGCCATCGGTTCCGGCAAAGGCGGGGTGGGCAAAACCACCATCGCCGTCAACCTCGCCATCGCGCTCCAAAAGCTGGGCCAGCGCGTGGGCCTCATCGACGCGGATGTCTACGGCCCCAACGTGCCGCTAATGATGGGCTCCAGCCAGCCGCCGCGAGTCGGCGAGGGCAACGTCATCCTTCCCAACCTCACCCACGGCATCAAAACCATCTCCATCGGCTACATCTCGCCCGGCGACAAGCCCATGGTCATGCGCGGCCCCATGCTGCACCAGATCATCCGCCAGTTCCTGCAGCAGGTGGACTGGGGCGAGCTCGACTACCTCATCGTCGATCTGCCTCCCGGCACCGGCGACGTGGTCATCTCGCTCGTCCAGACCGTGCCGCTCACCGGTGCCGTGGTCGTCTCCACGCCCAGCGACGTCAGCCTGCAGGACGCGCGCAAAGCTCTCGAAATGTTTGCGCAGGTCAACGTCGAGGTCCTCGGCATCATCGAGAACATGAGCCATTTCACTTGTCCGCACTGCCACGAGGTGATCGACATATTTTCCAGAGGCGGAGCCGAGCGAATGGCTACACAATTCAATGTGCCGTTCCTCGGCTCCATCGAGTTGATCCCGGCCATCCGCGAAGGCGGCGACCGCGGCCTGCCCGTGACCCTCGCCGGCCCCAAGAGCCCGCAGGCCACGGCGTTCTTCGACGCCGCGCAAAAGCTCATGGAGCGCGCCGAAGCCGCCGCCGCTGCAAGCGGCGATGTGATCGAGATCAGCTAGCGATGAAACGCGTTCTCCTTTCCTGGAGCAGCGGAAAAGATTGCGCCTGGGCACTCCATGTGCTCAGGCAGCAGCCCAACATTGAAGTCGTCGGCCTCCTCACCACGCTCAACGCGGAGTTCGATCGCGTGGCCATGCACGGAACGCGCCGCTCCGTGCTGGAAGCGCAAGCCGATGCCGCGCAGTTGCCGCTCTGGATCATCCCGCTGCCCTGGCCCTGCTCCAATGAAATCTACGAGCAGCGCATGGCCGAAGCCTGCCAGCGTGCGATCGCAGAGCGCATCCACGCCATCGCCTTCGGCGACCTGTTCCTGCGCGATGTGCGCGAATACCGTGAGAAGCAGCTCGCCCCCATCGGCCTTGAACCGCTGTTTCCGCTCTGGGAGATTCCTACCGATCAGCTCGCGCGTGATATGATCGCCGGCGGCCTGCGTGCGAAACTCGTCTGCGTCGACCCCAGCCAGCTCGATTCCGCCTTCGCCGGCCGCGACTTCAACCCGTCACTCCTGCGCGACCTGCCCGCCGGCATTGACCCCTGCGGCGAACGTGGCGAATTCCACTCCTGCGCTTACGCCGGCCCCATGTTCTCCGCTCCCATCACGCTGGACGCGGGCGAAATCGTCAACCGCGATGGCTTCGTCTTCGCCGACTTCTGCCAGCTCGCATAAGGCACTGGACCTCACCTCGGCCTGGTCTATGCCCCACCCGCCGAGCCGACGTCTACTAACTCTTCTTCAAACTGAGTCCCAACTCCCTACCCTCTACTCTCTACCGCCAGCGCCGCCTCAATCTCCTCCGTCAGCACCTCTGCCGCCCGCATGCAGTGCCCGCGGCTCACGTCATTGTGTGTCACCAGCCGGATCGCGTTCGGCCCCACCGTGCTGATCAGCACGCCTCGCGCCTTCATCCGCGCCACCAACTCCGTCGCTGAAAGCCCCGCGCCCACGCGGAAGATCACGATGTTCGTCTCCACCGTCTCCGGGTCGACCTCCACGCCCTCGATATTCGCTAGCGCCTCGGCCAAAAGCTTCGCGTTGGCATGATCCTCGCCTAGCCGCAGCGGCATCTTCTCCAGCGCAATCAGCCCCGCCGCCGCCAGCACGCCCACCTGACGCATTCCACCACCCAGCGCCTTGCGGTAGATTCGCGCCTGCGCCATCCGCTCCGCCGACCCCACCAGCATTGACCCCACCGGCGCGCACAGCCCCTTCGACAAGCAGAACATCACCGTGTCGAACCCGCACGTCAGCGTCTTCACATCCATCCCCAGCGCCATGGCCGCATTGAAAATGCGTGCCCCATCCAGATGCACGCCCAAACCCTTATCCTTCGCCTTCGCGCAAATCTCTTCCATCACCGCCCGCGGCGTCACCCGCCCGCCAGCCATGTTGTGCGTGTTTTCGATTTCCACCGCTCCCGTCGCCGCGCGAAAATTTCCCCGGCCATAAATCAACGGCTCAATCTCTTTCCAGCTCAGAATCCCGTCCGGCGTGGGTATGGTCCGCAGCAGGCAACCGGAAAACACCGCCGCCGTCGCCATCTCCCAATCCAGAATGTGCGCCCGCGCATCGCACACAATCTCCTGCCCCGGCTGCGTCAGCAGCCGCAGCGCAATCTGGTTCCCCATGGTCCCCGTGGGCACAAACAGCCCCGCCTCGCGCCCGAACATCTCCGCCGCCCGCCGCTCCAGCAGGTTCACCGTCGGATCCTCGCCGTACACGTCATCGCCCACCTCGGCCGCCGCCATCGCCATCCGCATCTCCGGCGTAGGCCGCGTCACCGTGTCCGACCGCAGATCGATCAACTCCACCAAATCCCCCAAGTTGCTACCCTCGGTCTTCAGTTGTCAGTTCGTAGTTGTCAGTTCGTAGTTCACAGTCCACGGTCGCCGTTCACTGACAACTGAGAACTGACAACTGAAAACTGTGAACTATGAACTGCTCTTACGGTATCTGCCCCATCGGCAGCTCCATCACCGGCGTCACCTTCCCCCCAGTCGACGCATACGCCCACATTCCATGAAAGCTCTTGCGCAACTCCGGCTTGGCTTTCAGCAGCGCGCTCAGCACCGCCGTGGCCTCCGTCCGCTGCGCCGCCGGATCGGTCACGCCCGTCGATTCATAGGTAACTCCCAGGTCCGGCTCCCGCAGGCTCGGGTCGAAACGGATGGAATCAATCTTCCAGGTGCGATCCCCCCCCGTCACGCTGTAAGGAAATGCATTCACCGGCGAGTCGGCGACCTGCGCCTCTTCCTGCCCCAGTTTCTCCAGGTTCGGCGACGCAATAATGTCCACCGGCAACGACAGATACCGCGCCGCCTCGTACAGGTAATAAGCCGCCCATGGCGCCCCCGCCTGCACCATTTGCCGCGCCTGGTCCCAGTACCAAACCCCGTCGTGGCCTTCCAGCATGCCCGGCCGGATAAACACTCCGCCCAGCTTCCACCCGCCGCTCTGCAGGCCCAGGATGAACGCCATCTGCCCGGCTAGGGGCGTGCCCGTCGCATCGGCCAGCACCAGTGCATATCGCCCCGGCGGCAACTCCCGCAGCGTGATCGTCACCGTCATCGAGGCGTTCGCGCTGGTGCAGAAAAACTGCGTGTCCTGGGGCGCCGTCAGTGAGGACGCGTCCAGCGAGTACAGGCTGCGCAACTGCACCTGTCCGCCCTTCACCACCGGCGCGTTGTACTCCACCGCCTGCCGGATCCCGTTCCATTGCGACGCCACCTCGGGCAGCAATGCGCCCTGCAGCGTCGCCATGTCCTGCTGTACCACTGCCATTCCCAGGCGCTGCCCCGTGCCGGCCAGCGCGTCGCGTTCCGGCCCGCTCATCTCCGCCTGCGTCGTGCAGCTCGTGGCATGGCTCGCCGCCGGCACAGCCAGAAATCCGCCCAGCATCACCATCGCGGCCCAGCTTCTATTCAGGCGCATCGATACTCCTCTGCCGATCTCTCATCCTGTTCCCGTTCACTGACCCCTGATCACTGGAATCCGACCACTGACCACTGATCACTGACCACTGATTTTGAGCGTTCGCAGGCCACTGTTAGTCTAGTACACAGATGGGTGACGCGCTTTGCTCACCGTCTGCCGGGAATCCGGTTCTATGATGCGTTTCCATCGCCAATCTCCGGCTCCTGTTCCCGCTGTGGCCTCGCATTGCGCCACCGCTCGTCTTGCCGCCGTCGTTTGCGCCGCTGTGCTGCTCGGGCCCGCAATGTCCTTCGCCCAGCAGCCCCAGCAGCCAACTTCCCAGCACAAGACCGTTCACCATCGCGCCGCCCAGAAGCCCGCCGCGGGCCAGCCCGCGCAGCCTGTCGCCCCTCCCGCGCCTGTGACTCCGCCGCCGCCCAAATGGCCCGCCAATGATCCGCCCTCCCCGCCCGCCGTCTCTTTCGATAGCCACGGCCTCCACATCGTCGCCGAGAATTCCAGCCTCAACTCCATCCTCAACCAGGTCTCCACTGAGACCGGCGCCAAAGTGGAAGGCCTCTCCGGCGACGAACGCGTCTTCGGCGATTTCGGCCCCGGACAGTCCCGCGACGTCCTCTCGCAACTCCTCAGCGGCGTCAATTACAACGTCCTCATCGTCGGCGACGAGGCCCTCGGCGAGCCCCTCCACGTCATGCTCAGCCCCCGTCCCTCCGGCCCCGCGCCCAGCAGCCACTCCCAGCCGCAGGAGCAGGAAGAAGACATTCAGCCTGAGCCGGAAGAGCCACCCTACCAGCCGCCACCGGTCATCCGCCCGCCTATAAATCCAAATCCACAGCCGCCCAACAATCGCCCCATGACGCCCCAGGAGCGCCTGCAGCAGATGCAGGAGCGCCAGCGCGAGCTCCAGCAGCAACAGCAGCAGCAACAACAACCCCAATAAGCTTCTGCGCTACACCTGCCCCAACGCTCCCTGAAATTATTTTCTTATATACCTTGACACGTATATTCCTGTTGGGGTATATAAGAAGAGTGGAATCCGTATTCGAAGTCATTGCCGAGCCCAATCGCCGCGCCATCCTCAGTCTCCTCGTCACGTCCCACCAGACCGTGGGGGAAATTGAGCGCCGGCTTCATATGCCCCAGCCGGCTGTGTCCAAGCACCTGCGCGTGCTGCGCGAGGCCGGCTTCGTCGAATCCACGGTGGACGCGCAGCGCCGACTTTACCGGCTCAGGCCGGAACCGCTCCAGGAGGTCGATATGTGGCTGGCCCAATTCCGGCGTTTCTGGTCCGCGCACGTCGATGCCCTTGAGCGGCACCTCGACCGCATGGACCCACCCGCCTCGAAAAAAACCAAATCCCCAAACCAACGGCACCATCCGAACCGCAAACACAACAAAGGAGACGCGAAATGAAAATCAAACTCACCACCATCTACGTTGACGACCAGGAAAAGGCCCTGCGCTTTTACACCGATGTGCTCGGCTTCCAAAAGAAGGCTGATTTCAGCAGTGGGCCGTATCGCTGGCTCACTGTGGCCTCGGCCGAGGACCCCGGCGGCATGGAGCTGCAGCTCGCGCTCAACAACAATCCGGCGGCCAAAGCCTACCAGCAGGCCATTTTCCAGCAGAATCAGACCGCGGCCAATTTCTTCACCGGCGACCTGCAAGCCGATTACGAGCGCATCAAGGCTGCGGGCGGCGAATTCACCATGCCGCCCAACGATATCGGCTATGCCACCATCGCGATCATCAACGACACCTGCGGCAATCTCATCCAGATTACGCAGTTGAAGTGGCAAGGCTGACGTTCTGCGTTGCAGGTCTGGATTTGAAAGGGCACGGCTTCAGCCCCTGAAATCCTTCGCTTCAATCGGAACGGCATCACGGAGAAACCCATGAGCCATCTCGCACAATACGATCCAGGTCCGCCCCTCGCCGCACGCGTTGAAAAACACGGTGAGAAGTGGACGCTCATTCTCGTCCGCCAACTACGCCACGCGCCGGAGAAAGTCTGGCAGGCGCTCACTGACCCGGCGCATGTGCGCGAGTGGGCGCCCTTCGAAGTCGATGGAGACCTGGCCCGCGTCGGCGCCACGGTGAAACTGACTTGGCTGGGTACGGGGCATGTTTCGGAAACCACCGTGACCCAAGCCGACCCTCCCCGCCTGCTTGAGTTCCACGACATCCGCTGGGAACTCGAGCCCTCCGACGGCGGCACGCACCTCACCCTATGGCACAGCATTGATCGCCGCTACGTTTCCTGGGGCGCGGCGGGATGGCACATCTGTTTCGACGTGCTCGATGGCTTCCTCGCCGGCAAGCCCATTGGCCGCATCGCCGGAGCCGAGGCGATGCAGCTCGATGCCTGGAAGCCATTGACAGCGGAGTACGCAAAACGATTCGCCGCTGAAACCCCGAACGCGCCGTCCAACACGCCTCAGCACTCGTGAATCAAAGGAGGAAACCCATGGAATCCGCCCTGCACAATCCGGCTTTCATAGCTGGCCGCGCCATCCCCAAAACCGTCACCATCCTCTTCTGGATCTTCACCGCGCTCTTCTGCCTGGAGATGAGCTTCACTGCGTATTACGAGCTGCTGCCGCAGGGTTACCTGGCCTTCGCCCGGCTCGGCTTCCCCAACGGCTCCTTCCGTTTCGAGCTTTCCCTGGCCAAGCTGTTGGGCGTCGCCGTGCTACTCGCCCCCATGGTCCCCGCGCGGATCAAGGAGTGGGCCTACGCCGGCTTTGCCATCAACCTCATCTCCGCCGTCATCGCCCACGCGTCCATCAGCGATCGCCCGCTCGCCTTCGTTCCGTCCACGCTTACCGGCGTTCTCTGGCTTGTCTCCTACATTTGCTGGCGCCGCCTTGAGGCTGAGAACGACAATCAATCCAGGTCGTAAGGAGGTCACGATGGCCGGAAACAAATCCGCAAAGAAGGGCTCGCCAGTCTTCGCCGGAAGCACCGCGGCAACAGGATTCACTGACGAAGAACGCTCCGCGATGCAGGAACGCGCCCAGGAAATGAAGTCCTCGGCGCGCCGCGGCAAGAAGCAGGACGAGGAGCCCGCCTTGCTGGAGAAGCTTGCCGCGATGGCGCCCCAGGATCGCGCCATCGGCGATCGGCTCCACGCCATCGTCAAGGCCAGCGCGCCGTCCCTCTCGCCAAAGCTCTGGTACGGCATGCCCGCGTACGCCAACCAGGACGGCCAAGTAGTCTGCTTCTTCCAGGACGCGCGGAAATTCAAAACGAGGTACGCGACCCTCGGATTCAGCGACAAGGCGCGGCTGGACGATGGCCAGATGTGGCCCACCTCCTACGCGCTTATGGCGCTGGCTCCCGCTGTCGAAGCAAAGATCGCCGACCTCCTGAAGAAAGCCCTGGGCTGAGGCGCATTGGAGCGTCTGCCCGACCCATTTGTCACTTCTCCGTCGGCTTCGTCATCTCTTCCGGCCGCACCCATTCATCGAATTGCTCGGCCGTCACAAAACCCAGCTTGAGCGCTGCCGCCCGCAGGCTGCTGTCTTCCAGGTAAGCTGTCCGCGCGATTTTGGCCGCCTTCTCGTAGCCAATGTGCGGATTGAGAGCGGTCACCAGCATCAGCGAGTTTTCAAGATTCTCCTGGATCCGCTCCTCGTTCGGCTCGATGCCCTTGGCGCAGTGCTCGTTGAAGGAGCTTGCGGCATCGGCCAGTAGCTCGGCCGAGGTGAGCACGTTGTGCAGCATCACCGGCTTGTACACGTTGAGTTGGAAGCTGCCCTGCGAGCCGGCGAACGCCACCGCGGCATCGTTGCCGAAAACCTGCACCGCCACCATGGTCAGCGCCTCGCACTGGGTCGGGTTCACCTTGCCTGGCATGATGGAGGATCCGGGCTCGTTCTCCGGAATCTTCAGCTCGCCGATGCCGGCGCGCGGCCCGCTGGCGTACCAGCGCACGTCGTTAGCAATCTTCATCAGCGCCCCGGCCAGTGTGCGCAGCGAGCCGCTCACCGTAACCATGCCGTCGTGCGCTGACAGCGCGGCAAACTTGTTGCCGGCGGAAACGAACGGCTTGCCGGTTTCCTCCGCGATCCGCCGTGCGGCCACCTCGCCAAATCGTGGATGCGCGTTCAGCCCGGTGCCCACGGCCGTTCCGCCGATCGCCAGCGGGTACAGCATCGCCAGCGCCTGGCCGATCCCTTCCAGGCATTGATCGAGCTGCGCCACCCAGCCCGACATCATCTGCCCCACCGTCAACGGGGTTGCATCCTGAAGGTGCGTGCGGCCGATCATCACGACGTCGCCATACGCCTCCGCCTTGGCGTTGAGAGTATCGCGGAGGGCCTCCACAGACGGAACCAGTTGTCCGCTGATCGCCTCCACCGCGGCGATATGCATGGCCGTGGGGAAAGTGTCGTTGGAGGACTGGCTGCGATTCACGTCGTCGTTGGGGTGGATGGGCTTTTTGGAACCCAGCACGCCGCCGGCAAGCTGAATGGCGCGATTGGCGATCACCTCGTTCGCGTTCATGTTGGTCTGCGTGCCCGAACCGGTTTGGAAAACCACGAGCGGGAACTCGCCGTCCCATTTGCCGTCAATGACTTCCTGCGCGGCTCGGACAATCAGGTCAACTTTCTCTTGCGGAAGCTGGCCGAGTTCGGCGTTGGCGAGAGCGCAGCATTTCTTCAGCACGCCCAGGGCCCGGATGACCTGCCGCCCCCAGCGGAATCGCTCCACGCCGATGACGAAGTTCAAGAGAGAACGCTGCGTCTGTGCGCCCCACAGCCGATGCGACGGAACCTCAACCTCTCCCAGCGAATCCTCCTCGATGCGGAGCTTGCCTTCCTCGCTTGTCGCCATCGCAGTGCCTCCATTCGCACCGGCCTGGCGAGTTGGTTGCGCTTTCTCGGCGGCCGGCTAGCTTGAAGAGTACGACTTGGGAGCGGGGACGCGAAATAAAAAACGGCGATGTGCTTTGGAATCAGATGGATGAGTGCTGTTTCTGCACAAGTATTTTCGCCTTCTATTCTCTTTTAGAGCACTGGACGGCCGGAATTGGCTGCGTTAGGGAGGGCAAGGTGGTTACCTTTGGGGGGGAGGGGGGTGGCATTTGATGGGGCTGCGGGCACCTGTGGGGCAGGTGAATTCGCCGGCTGTTCGCTGGCGGGAGCGGAGTTGGCCGATTTTGCCGGACTGGCGGATTGAGACTGGTTACCATTGGGTGGGGGGGGGGGGGGGTATTTATTTTTCCCGCAACGCATTCTGCGAAAGACATTACTGACTCATAAACCGAGCGGGCGGAGATTTCCGCGAGGTTTTGAGTCCGGGTTGTGGCTGCGGTTGTCGTCGGGAATCCCATTTCCTGAAATGCGAATGCCCGCCGGTGGGCGGGCATAATTCAACTCACGGTTTTATTGTATGCAGGCTGGCCGAGGAGAGATGTGACGGCGGATACGGGGGTGCGAGGCTGAAGTTTGGACTTGAGTAATTGGTCAGGTCGGGGGGGGGCGGCCTTGTTCGAATTGCGGATGCTAAGAAAGCGCTCGTATCGGCGCGAATCCTCAAGGACAGCAAAAACACCTCGGCGATTATTTACACAACGCTCCACCGCAGCAAGGAATTCGAAAAGGCGAAGAGTGCCGGTGTATTCCGGCTTCTCACCTATCCAACGAAGGAATCTGCGCAGGCGAGCTTCTTGCAGTAGAAAATGTGGGGCTCCATTGAGGAAAAACCATATCGCTGCGACACAGAGGCATCGGGGATGTACTCTATGCCTCTAAAGAGTCAGTGATTTACGACTTTTGGACTGGCGCACCAAAGAAAGACTTGATAATATATCAACAGAAGGGTATATTCCTCCGTACCTCACGGAAGAGGAATTGAAAGCACTTGTATCGGACGCCCTGAATAACGGACCAGGGGGTGCAAGTGACACTTTTCATGCCCGTTTTGATCATCTTGAAAGGAATCTTTCCCAAGATGACGTTATCCACGGCCTGGAGAGGCAATGGAACTTTGACAGACGTCCCGTGTTCAATCAAGATGAGTGGCAGTGGAAGTACTTCATAGCCACCGAATCAATTGATGGTGATGAGCTCCTCATCATCATCGCGGTCGATACCTTGAACCGCTCATTCGATGTAGTCACGCGATGGAGAGAATGACAGATCACAATTGCATGCAACACCGAGTAGAGAAGTTTGCTACTAGTGAGAACCCGTTTCATTTTGTGGATAGCGGCCTGCCTAATGTCTATCTCGTAGGCATCAAGTATTTTGTCTGCGAATGCGGAAATATCGTCGCAGAAATCCCAGCCGTCAAACAGCTCATGCAGCTTATTGCCCGAGATATTGTCGAGTCTCCCTTCGATTTGACGGGTGCCGAGCTTCGGTTTCTCAGGAAAAGATTAGGGAAAAAGGCATCTGAGTATGCCCAACTATTGGCCTGCGCCCCCGAGACGCTCTCGCGAATTGAGAACGGAAAACAGCAAATTACGCTCCAGACTCAGAAGCTCGCCAAGCTATCGTATTGCTTGTTCTCAGAAGATTCGCATCTTGTCGAGTGTGCCAAGTCCATCCTCCTATCAATTCTGGAAGAAATCAGGAATAAGCACAAGAAGAAGATCGTTCTTGAGATGGACGCTAACCAAGAATGGCGAGAGCTCAAAGCAGCCTAGACTAAAACCACATCTTCCCTGTCACGGCATTAGAAAGCGCAAGGATGGGGCACGGAGGGGTTGGTGGAGCGGGCGAAATGCAGGTTCCCTTCGTCCCTTGGTTCGTTGGGCCCTCGATTCTGCATCTAAAATGGCAACTATGACTCCTCCTCTGCCTAACCGCCGGCGCGCCAAGATGCCCCCGCCCGGAGAAACCGGACAGGAAGCGCTCTATCTGCAATCCCTGAGCGAGCGAAAGATTTCCGTCAGCGTGAAGCTGCGCGACGGCGAAGTGGTGAAGGGCTGGATTGAGTACTTCGACGACGGCATGCTCCGCCTGACGCGGGAGGGCAAGCCGAATCTGTTCATTTACAAGCACCAGATCCGGAGCATCACCGAAGCAGGCAAACGCCGGGTGCACGTGGATTCGGCTTCTGCAGCCGTAGCTGACCTGCCCGAGGCGCCGTGAGCGGCGTGGAGAGCGGCTGGGTTCCCGCCGCCTCGGCCATTGCGCGCGAAGCAGGCGCGCGCCTGAGGGAGTTCTTTGCCCAGGGCGTGGCCACCGAATACAAAGGCGACGTGGACCTGGTGACGGAGGCGGACCGCACCGTGGAGAAGCTGATCCGAGGCCGCCTGGCGGAGGCGTTTCCCGACCACGGCATCTACGGCGAGGAAGGCACGCGGGAGCGGCTCGACCACCAGTACCGCTGGTATGTGGATCCGCTGGACGGGACCACCAACTTTGCCCACGGACTGCCGCACTTCTCTGTATCGCTGGGCCTGGAGCACCGCGCGCCCGGCCTTGCGCCCGGCGACGATGGCACGATGGAAGCCGGGATCGTCTACGACCCCATGCGCGACGAACTGTTTGCGGCCGAGCGCGGGCGGGGAGCGTTCCTGAACGGGCGGCCGATTCATGTCTCCGAGGTGGCGAATCTGGCCGAGTCGCTGGTGGCCACGGGGTTTCCCAGCCGCAAGCGGCACTCGAGCCCGAACATTCACTTTTACCAGGAGTTCACGCTGCGCTCGCACGGGGTGCGGCGGTATGGCTCGGCGGCGCTGGACTTGGCTTACGTGGCCTGCGGGCGCTATGAGGCCTTCTGGGAGTTCGGCCTGAACCCGTGGGACACGGCGGCGGGTTTTCTGCTGGTGGGGGAGGCGGGCGGGCGTATCAGCGATTTTGCCGGAGGCCCGTTCCGGCTGGACAGCCGCGAGGTGCTGGCATCAAACGGGCTGATACACGCGGAGCTGGTGGGGCTGTTCGCGGACATGTTCGCGGGGCGGGAGCTTACGCCGATCCCTACGGCGCGGGAGTTTGCGGAGCGGAGAGCGGCGGGAAGTTCGTAGTTGCCAGTTCTTAGTTCACAGTTCGCAGCCGTCCCGGGTCCCCAAGTCTACTCTCCTCTCTAATAATCCTTGGGCACGTAGCGGGTCTTGGCTGGCGGATCGGAGTAGTAGCCGCTCTTGCAGCGGATGTTGTAGACGCCGGGGGCGGCGCGGGGAACGGTGACGCTGATGCGGTGGAAGCTCTGGCCGGGGGGCTGCTTGGTGGGGTAGTAGCCGATCAGGTATTGGGTGCGCAGGTCGTCGGAGACTTTCTGGAAGGCTTTGTCGAGGCCGCCCTCATCGACGTAAAAGCTTTTGCCGCCGGTCGACTCGGCCAGGGTGATGAGGGCGTGCTCGCCGCCGAGGTCGCGGCCGGCGCTCGACTCAATGGGCACGTCAATGAGCGAGTAGATCATGACGTCGCCGCGCTGGGCCTGCTCGAGCGCCTGGGGATAGTCTTCATCGCCGGTGGTGTTGCCGCCGTCGGAGACGACGACGAGGACTTTGCGGCCCTGCTTGGGCGCGAGCGATTGGGAGCCGAGGTAAATGGCGTCGTAGAGGGCGGTGGCTTCGCCGGGCTTGAGATCTCCAAGGCCGCGATCGATGCGCTTGACGTCGTTGGTGAAGGGGATGAGCTGGCTGACAAAGGTGGCGAACTCGATGAGGCCCATCTGGTCCTGCGGGCGGAGGAGGTCGCGGGCGAAATGGCCGGCGGCACGCTTCTCATCGGCGAGATCCTTGCGCACGCTCAGGCTGGTATCAATGGCGAGCATGATGCTGAGGGGAAGCTCCGACTGGCGCTCGAAGATGGCGATGGTCTGCGGACGGCCATCTTCGGCAACGCGGAAGTCATCCTTGGTTAGGCCGCCGACGATGGCGCCGGACTTGTCAGTGACGTTGACGTAGAGGTTGACCAAGTTGGATTGGATGTGGAAGGTGGGGGTGTCGCTCTGGGCGGCGAGGGATGGGGCGAAGAGCGAGAGCATGAGGAGAAGAGAAAGCTTCCCCGCACGGGCTAAGGCCCGCATGGATTTCGAGAGCAGGCTGTAAGGGCTGAACAAGCTGCGGAAAAGCGGGCGAGAGATGTCCTTTCGAGGCGAAGAAGCGCAGGGGCTAAAGCCCGAGTTCTTTATCTGCGCTTTTGCGGCACGACTGAAGTCGTGCCCTGACGCGTGTTTCTTCTTCCAACGGATTCTTCCGCAGCCTGTAAAGCCCGTTCCCTTTCCGCCGAACTCGCTATGCATGCGGGGCCTCCGGGGGCGTGGCGGCGAGGTTTTCGGGGAAGGGTTCGCCATCGGCCCAGACTGCGCCGTCGACGAAAGTTTCCTTTTTCCAGATGGGCACCGTGCGCTTGAGCGTGTCGATGAGCCAGCGGGAGGCTTCGTAGGCCTGGGCGCGATGGGCAGAGGCGACGACGATGAAGACGCTGGTTTCGCCCACGATGAGGCGGCCGAGACGATGGACGATGGAGACGTGGCGGACCTTGAATCGGGTGCGGGCCTCGTCGGCGAGCTCGCGCATCTGCTTCAGCGCCATCTCTTCGTAGGCTTCGTAGTCGAGGTGGAGGGTCTGGCGGCCGCGAGAGTTGTTGCGGACGATGCCGTCGAAGACGACTACGGCACCGTCGGAGCCGTGTTTGGCGGCGGAGACAAGTTTTTCCGCGTCGATGACCTCGCGCGTGAGGCGGATTTCGCTTGCGGATTCGGTCCCGGCCGGATCGTTGACGCCGCCGGAGACGGGCGGGAGCAGGCCTACTTCGTCGCCTTCGCGGAGGACACGCGTGGGCTGGGCATACTCATGATTGACGCTGACGGCGATGGAGGCCCATGTAGCCGCGGGGACGGCCGCTGGACCGGAGGCGAGGCGGCGGAGCAGCGCGGCGACCGTAGCGCCGTCGGGCAGGTTCACGGAGGATTCGCCGAGCCAGTCTTTGAGGACGCCGAATGGGATTACGCGCACTTGCATCACGATTTGAGGATAACGTCTCAAGAGAATTAGACGTTAGAAGTGGCGTTAGCGGAGCTAGCGGGGTTGGCGGAGTTCTGGGCGTAAAAGGCGCGTTCAGGACCAAAAAGCAGGCGGCCCGATCTTTGGGGTTGTTTGTATCGGGTTGTCGCCTTGCGCGGGCCGGGAGGCCCACGCTACAGCCGGCCAGGAGGCCGGCGCTACCTCCCGAGCCAGGAAGTTTGAGGCGCGCGGAGTGAACGTTCCAGGAAAATGAAGCGTTAAAA
>CAVYSS010000055.1:0-40660 GCA_963771195.1 uncultured Acidobacteriota bacterium | reverse complement strand
CTGGGCGGGCAGTTGATGGTGGAAGGGAAGGCCTACGAATATGACCGCAAGCTGGCGGACGACATAGGGCCGAGGCTGACGGGTTCCGATAACTATATGAAGGCGGCGGCGTGGGCGGTGGACGAGTTCAAGAAGATGGGACTCCAGAACGTTCACGAAGAGAATTGGGAAATTACGGCGGCGTGGGAGCCGGAGGTGTGGGCGACGGGGGAGATTCTGGAGCCGCACCGGCAGCGGCTGCACCTGGAAGCGGACGGGTGGAGCGTTTCGACGCCGGAGGGCGGGGTGAAGGGCAAGGTGTACCACCTGAAGGAGCTTTCGCCGGAGAGCGTGAAGGCGGAGGCCGCGGACATTAAGGATGCGGTGGTGCTGGTGGATGAGGACTCGTTTCCCAAAGACGAGTCAGGGTTTGGAAAGATGCTGGACGCGGTCGCGCTGATGAAGCAGGAGGGCGCGCAGGCAATTCTGCCGGGAATTGGCGCAACGAATAACGTGCCCAGCATGGCGGGGATGACATGTTGCAATGGGCGCCAACGCCGCTGCCGGTGGGGAACGTGGGCGAGGAAGATACGCTGCTGCTGCGCCGGCTGCTGAATGAAGGTCCGGTGGAGGTGGAGTTCCGCTTCAAGAACCGCATTCGGGAGCACGTGAAGGTGCCGAACGTGGTGGCGGAGATTCCGGGGCCGGACGCTACGGGCGAGTATGTGGTGATTGGCGGTCACCTGGACAGTTGGCAGCTGGGGACGGGCGCCGAGGATAACGGGACGGGCGCAGCCAGCGTGATGGCGATTGCGCAGGCGATGAAGGCGGCGCGGGTGCAGCCGAAGCGGACCATGCGTTTCGTTCTGTTTGGCGGCGAAGAAGAGGGACTGCTGGGATCGATCCAATACGTGCGGGCGCATGCGGCGGAGATGGACAAGTGCGCGGGCGTGTTCATCACGGATACGGGGTCGGAGGCGCCGAAGGGGTGGTACATCTTTGGGCGCGACGATGAGAAGACGGCGCTGGAGCCGGTAAAGCCGTTTTTGGACGAGCTGGGCGCGGGCGGGACGACGGACGAGGGGCGGTTCGCGTTCTCGACCGACCACGGCGCGTTTTTGATTCATGGGGTGCCGGCCTACATGCTGTGGAACCCGACCGACGAGTACTTCAAGCTGCACCACAAGCCGAGCGACACGTTTGACAAGGTGAACCGTCGGGACCTGAATTTGGGCGCGACGGTGGTGGGGCTTACAGCGCTGGAGTTTGCCGATGCGCCGGCGATGCTGCCACATCTGGACCAGGCCGGAATGGAACAGCAACTGAAAAAGATCAAGGCCTACGACGAGTACAAGGACATGGCGGATCACAAGAACTTCTGAGGCGCGGGGCCGCGAGAAAGGGCCTACAATACGGGGCGGGCAAATCTCCAGCAAGGACGGAGGCTCCAATGGACCGCGAACGCGTGCGGATGCTCGTGATTGGTAGCAGGCGTGAACGGATCGGTTTGCGCCGCGGGATTGCAGCGGGGCGGATTCGACGTGACTGTCCTGGCTCGTGGGCGCCGTTATGAAGAACTTCAGCAGCAGGGAATTGTGATCGAAGACCCGCTGAAGCAAGTGCGGACTGAGACCATTGTCCCGGTGATTGACCGGCTGGCCGCCGACGATGTGTATGACTACATTTTGGTGGCTGTGCGCAAGAACCAGTTGCAGGAGTTGCTGCCGGTTCTGGCGCAAAACCGGTCCGCGTGCGTGGTCTTTCTTGTGAACACAGTTTTGGGCCCCGAGGAGTGGTGTGAGGCGCTGGGCGCCGATCGCGTGATGCTGGGGTTCGCGTTTGCCGGGGGAAGACGGGAAGGCAGCGTGATCCGGGCGATTCGAAGCAAGGCGGCTCGGACTCCGTTCGGCGAGGCAGACGGCAGGTGTTCTCCGCGACTGGAACGCCTGGTCAAAATTCTGAGTGCCGCCGGACTGAAGGCGAGGGTGGAAATCAGAATGCCCGACTGGCTGGCCACGCACGCGGCAGGAGTCGCTCCTCTCGGAATTCTGATCCTGAAGCATGGCTGCGATACGTACGCGCTTGCTCGATCGAAGAATGATTTGCGTTTGCTGGCCGAAGCCCTTCGCGAGTCGCTGGCAGTGCTTCGGGCGGTGGGACGCCGCATAGTGCCTCAGTCCACTAGGTTGTTCGAACTTCTTCCGCGATGGGCTGTGGTTAGCATTTTTCGTCTCCTGCTCGCGTCGCGTTGGGGTGAAATCGGAGCGGGCTGGCATTGCTCGCAGGCTCCTGACGAGATCACCGAGCTTGGTCGAGAACTCAAGCAACTAGTGGAGAAGTCGGGGCAGCCCGCGCCGGCTTTGCGGCAAATCCTGGCCGCGCTGTAACTCCGGGCGGCGCAGAGGGATGGCTGACCCGGCCATTTAGAATGGGCAATGTGGAAGGTCAAGCGGCGTCGCACATCATTCTGGCTGAAAATTTGACGAAGGTGTACCGGTCGGGACGGCTGGAAGTGCCGGCGGTGCGCGGAGTGACGTTTGCGGTGGAACGCGGGGAGTTTGTGTCCATCGTGGGGCCTTCGGGGTCGGGGAAATCGACGTTGTTTTACTTGCTGGGCGGGTTGACGCGCGCGACTGCGGGGCGGGTGGTCATCGACGGGGTGGATTTTGCGACGTTGAACGATGCCCAGCGGACGCAGTTGCGAAGGCATCGGATCGCGTTCGTGTTTCAGAAGTTCAACCTGCTGCCGACGCTGACGGCGATGGGAAATATCGAAGTGGCGTACACGGTGAGCGGGCGCAAGGAGCCGCTGGATCGTAAATATCTTGACCACCTGAGCGAGATGCTGGCGATCAGGGGACGGCTGGAGCATCTGCCCTCAGAGCTGAGCGGGGGCGAGCAGCAGCGGGTGGCGATTGCGCGGGCGCTGGTGACACGGCCGGCCATCGTGTTGGCGGATGAGCCGACGGGGAACCTGGACACGAAGAACTCGGAAGCGGTGCTGGAGATGCTGGTGCGGTCGAACCGGGAGCTGGGGCAGACGGTGCTGATGATCACGCACAACCCGGAGGCGGCGGGGATCGCCGGACGGATCCTGCACATGCGAGACGGGGAGATTGTCAGCGTGGAGAGCGGGCGCGGCGCGGCCAAGTTCGACGGTACCAAGGTTTGAGGCGCCGGTAGCGGGATGAAACCGCATGGTTTGACCGGATTTGGAACGCCCCGGTATACTCAAGGCTGCGACAAGCGGGAGTAGCTCAGTGGTAGAGCATCGCCTTGCCAAGGCGAGGGTCGCGAGTTCAAGTCTCGTCTCCCGCTCCATTTTGTTCTCCGGCCGGGGCCGGGTTACGGATGAAATGGGGCACTTTCAATAGGCTGCCCTGCCCAGAGGCGCGGTACCCAAGTGGTAAGGGAGAGGTCTGCAAAACCTTTATGCGCCGGTTCGATCCCGGCCCGCGCCTCCAAACTCCTTCCCGGCTATTGTTGAGCTCAGTGGTCCTTCGTCGCCGCGGCGACGAATCACGCCAGCTTCTTCAACTCCGGATACCACTTATAAATGCGCTGTTGATCGTCGGAGGGCAGTTGGCCCAGCCGAATTGGCTTGTCCTGGGGACGAGTTCCTTTCTGATTCAACACGTTCATCAGGCTCCATTCGCGTTGAAGTCCCTGTGGTTCTCGCGCCGGCAAATCGTACCGGGTGAAGTCGATCGCCATCTCGGGACTCCTCGTCTCCCAGTTCCTGAGTAATGCCAGCCGAAACTCCCGGTTCATGAACCATTTGATTTCCAGCTCTTTCTCTGAGCCGGGCGCCCCGGTTCCCCTGGCATCGAAGCGGTAGTTAAGCGAAGCATTGTCAGGAACGTGTTTGCGCCATTCCATGCCGAATGCTCCTTCGCTGAGCACTTGCGTATCTGGCCATCGATCCTGCACCGCCTGCAGCCACCACGCAAGGTCGTTGTCATGGTGGACCGATACTTCCCAGATTCCCGTCACCCAGCCGAATCCATTCAGAGCGTGCCCATTGTCAAAGTGCATGGCCGTGGTTGCCATCATCTCTTTGCGGCCGGCAAGTTCGCCGAGATCTCCCACCGTTTCGATCGGGCCCACGCCCATGCGGCTATTGAATCCCCCCTCAAAGCCGTTGCGGCGCGCGGCGAGAAAATCGCAGGTCCATCCGTCCAGGCATACGCAGTCAATAAAATCTTCCTTTCCCTGAGCCGGCTTCAGATAGTGTTCGCGGCTCGGGTAATAGGGATAGCAGATGCCCCCGTCACCGTCGCCATTGTCGATGCCGTGCTGGCTCCAGATCTGTCCCTGGCAAACATGGATTCCCTCATCGTCGGCGAGCAACCGCTGGTTTTCAGCGTCCATAAAGCCTGCGACGAGACACTGCGGGCGATATCCGCTACCCACCATCTCTGTGATCAGCTGAAGGGACTTGTGTAGGTTCACCCGGATGTTTTCGCGAGTGTCGTACATGGGCGCAAAATAACCGCCGGGGATGAAGGTGATTTCATCTCCATATTTTTCGTGATAGGAAACAAGCAAGCGGCGCGCATCCTTGTACTCCTGCCGGGAATCATTGAGAGCCAGCCAACTAACTCCCCAGGTCATTTTGCCATTAGGGCAGCCGCGCAGAAAGGCTTCGCGCCGCGAGCGGATCCGATCCGGGCTATTATCCGCAGACTCGTCCTGGCCGATCGAGCGCGTGGGAGTAACTTCAATCTGGTTCACGCGCACCAGGGAGACATGCGTCAGAAATCGGCCTTTCAGCCCCGGCCCGCCCGCGCCCTGGGCCGCCGCGTTCCCAGCCAGCGGCGCAAGCGCCCAAACCGCAGCCGATCCTGCTCCGCGGTTGATGAATTCTCGCCTAGTCCAGGAATTACTCATCGCTTCAGGTTTCTATCCGAGTGGCTCTTATCGCCGGCATCGTGATTTTGCATCCTCGTCCCTTATACACCGCGTTCGCGCCTCCCGATTCAGGCTTTCCATGTCAGGGCGTGATAATGCTTCTGAAGCATGGACCGCCGCCCCAAGTTTTCATCTACCCCTGCACCCCACTCCCCACTCCCTGCTCCAGGCCCTTGCCTTCCTCCAGCCATCCCCCATACGCCCGACTATCGATCATCGGCGCCGTCGCGCACGTCTGCAGCCGCGCAATCAGCTCGAACAAAAACTTCGTCGCCGCCATCTTGTGCGGCGTCAGCGTCGGCACTCCCTCCGCGTCGCAGCTGAAAATCCCATGCGCCGCCACGCATCCCAGGTCCAGCCGCCGCCCCGCTGTCGCCTGGCTCAGGCACGCCACCAGCTGCGCCCCAAACGGATCGCCCCACGCCGTGTCCACTCCCAGCATCCCGCCCAGAATCGGGTGCAGCGGTTTCGGCGGCAGCAGCCCGCTCGCCGTCGGAATCGGCATGCTCGTCCGGTGCAGCTTCCTCACGCTTGCCACCTTCTCTTGCGCGTACGCCACCATCCGCCCATTTAAAATCTGCTTGGTCTCGAACACCGCATACACGCTCTCCGCCGGAATCACCTTCTGCCCCTGGTAATTGAACACAAATGGCGAGTACTGCCGGTCGAACACCACAATATCAATCTGCTGGCTGAACCCTCCCTCTGAATCCACCACGTGCGCCTTCGCCGCCTCATACCGCCGCGGCAGATAACTCGTCAGTAACTCGAGCCATACATTCTCGCTGGCATCTCCCAGCGTCACGCTATGTCCCAGCGCCTTCCGCGCCGTCCCCAGCCTCTGCGAGATATCCTCATGAATCCCGCCCAGCACATCCTTCAAAGTCCATTCCATCTCATTCCCCCCTTTGTTACTCCCATAAACACCAATGCCCGCAGCAGAGTGCGGGCACAATTCCATCGATGATGTAACTCTACATCGGTTCCACCCCCAGGCAATGTGATAACCGATACACAAGTGCAATCCACTCGCCCCTCCACAAACTGCCGTCATCCTGAGCGCAGCGAAGGACCTGCGGTTGCCTTTGCTTTTGCCCTTGCTTTTCTTTCCGTCATTCCCCGCAGGGAATTTGCGGTTGCCTTTGCTTTCGCTCTTGCTTTTTCTTTCCGTCATTCCCCGCAGGGAATCCGCTGTCACGCCGCCCCAACCGTCCCGTAGGGACGGAGCGAAAATAGCCCGGGCTGAAATCCCGGGAAAGTGTCATCAAAAATGGGGCCCGCGTCCCGTAGGGACGCGACGAAACCGCGCGCCCGGGTCCTGCCCAAGATTTGTTCAGTTGCCCCATCCATTCCGCGCCTTTCGCGGAATAGGTGGGAAATCACGAACCCCACCCCGCCCCGTTGTCATCCTGAGCGAGTCCGAAGGACGAGTCGAAGGACCTGCGGTTGCTTTTGCTTTTGCCCTTGCTCTTGCTTTTGCCCTTGCTTTTCTTTCTGTCATTCCCCCGCCGCGGCGGGGAATCTGCTGTTACGCCGCGCACCGAAACCACTCTCCGCACACCGCTGAAACGTCCCAGGCTTTGTATCAGGGCACGGCTTCAGCCGGGCCGATAGGTCGCCCAATAGAGGCCCGGGCTTTAGCCCCTGCACCATCCCTTGCGCCAATCAGATAGCCTGCGGAAGAACCCGTAACGGAAGGAGGCGGGGGTTTTCAACCCCCGCAATAAGCCTCGCAAAAAATGAGAGGGGCTTCAGCCCCGGGCAGTGCGGGCCTCCAAGCTGCGGCGGACGAGGGCCGCGGCGCACCCCGACGAATGATGAGCGGTGCGGACCAGGCCACCCGCGAACCTGATCGGCTATTTGCCAATATCGCGGCCACAGACCACCTTGAAGTCCTTCTTGTCGTTCCATTCGGGGGCGAACGACGCGGGCAGAGCGGCCACGATCTGGTCCGCGCGACCGGGCTGCTTGATGCCGCAATAAAGGATCGCCTCGGTAATCAGGTTGCGCGGGTCGCTACGGTCCACGCCCGATTTTGGATTATCGAAGTCGTCCAGCGCCTCTTGGCCGCGATTTGCACCCAGAAAGATGAGCGCTTTTTCCCGCCAGGCAACGGGCTCACCGGGCCACTCGCGGAGCGAGTCATCGATATGCAGGGCAGCATCGCTATACCGCTTCGCGTTCATCATCTCCATGGCGTAGTTCATTTCGCTGGTCGCCAGATCCTTCGTCTTTTGATCGATTTGGCTCTGGATCTTTGCCAAGTCCGCCTTCTGCTGCGCGATCTCGGCCAACATATTTCGCTGCTTTACGGAATAGGAAACGGACACGAAAATCAATGCCGCAATCAAAAGCGCGAACAGAATGGATTGAAATACAAAGGCCCCCTTGAGCCATTTCGTCGTTGCGTGCGCCGAGACTTGGGCAACCGGAACCGGAGATGCCATCACTTTGCCTTTCCGAGCAGCCGAAGCTGGACCGCAGTGCACGCACCCAAAAGGACCGTGCAGCCACCAGCCTTGGGCAGAAGGGTGCCGAGCATCTGCTGGGCCTGCGGCGTGTCTGCCTGACTATAGCGATAGATAATCGTCAGGATCACGAAGAACGTAGCCGCAAAGCAGCAATTGACCACGATGGAGATGAAGATCTTATTCAGATCGGAAATGCTGACTGACATGCTGGAAGTCCCGGAATACCGAGTATTCCTTTATCACATAACCCAGCGCCGCGCGCAACGAAAAACTGCCGGAACATAGCTCACTCAGCCCGCGCCCCGCAAGGCATTCCTCCTCACGGGGCGTTTCGCTGACTCGCTACCTAACTGCACCCCGAAGTCGACCCGCAGCTCATGCACCGGTAGCAGCTACCATTCCGCACCATGATCGCCCCGCACACCCCGCAGCTTGGCGCGTCGCCCATGTCGTACATCTCGCGCATGGCGTCAGCTGCATGGTAAAGCCCGCGATCCTTCAGCGGCGGCATTTGAATCCCCTCCGGCGCGGCGGAAGCGGACGCCGAAACCTCCGGCGCAATCCCACCTCCCGGCGCGCTGGTCCCGCCCATTCCCGGCAGCGTCGTCTGGTTTTGCATCTGGCTCATCTTCCGCGCCACTTCCTCGGCCAGCCGTGCCAGCTGATCCTGCGGAATCGCCGCCTCTTCCTCGAATTCCGTATCGTTCAGAATCGTCGGCGACGCCAGCAGTTGCGGCGCCGGCGAGGTCAGCCCCGCAAACAGCGTCAACTGCTCGCCCGAAAGGAAGCGCAGGTTCAGCCAGCGGAAGATGTAATCCATCAGGCTCTTGGCGTAGCCAATCTGCGCGTTGCCGGTCCAGCCCGAAGGCTCAAACCGCGTGTGCGCAAACTTCTCGCACAGCACCCGCAGCGGAACCCCGTGCTGCAGCGCAAGCGAAATCGCCGTGGCAAACGAGTCCATGAGCCCCGAGACCGTCGACCCCTCCTTGGCCATGCGAATGAAAATCTCGCCCGGCTGCTGGTTGGGATAGAGTCCCACCGTGATGTAGCCCTCGTGCCCGGCAATGGAGAACTTGTGCGTAATGGACGCGCGCTCTTCCGGCAGCCGGTGCCGCACCGCCCGTGGCGGCGCGTTCAGATCCTGCGCAACGGGCGCGGGCGCAATTGGAGGAGCCGGCGTGGCCGTTATGGTCGGCACCGCCGCCGCCTTCGCAATCTCCTCCATCGACCTCTCGAACGTCGTCGCCGCCGCAATCACGTTCTTCGCCGAAACCTCCAGCTTGGCCCCGATCTTGGCTTCGAGCGCCTTTACGTCCGCTTCGGCCGGCGCGGTGCCTGAGGCCATTGCCGCCATCACCCGGTCGCCAATCGCATCCAGTGCCGACGGCTCCTTCTTGGCGTCCATGCTGGTGTTCAGCGGCTGCACTCCCTTCGATCCGTCGCGGTAAATGGCCACTGCCTTGATCCCGCGCCGCCAGCTCTCGGCGTAGGCCTCGGCCACATCCTCCACGCTGGCCTCGTTGGGCAGGTTCACCGTCTTTGAGATCGCGCCCGAAAGGAACGGCTGCGTCGCCGACATCATCTTGATGTGCCCCATGTAGTGGATGGAGCGCGTGCCCTTGGCAGGCTTGAAGCTGCAGTCAAACACCGCCAGGTGTTCCGGCTTGATCCCCGGGGCGCCCTCAATGGTGCCGGTCGCGTCAATGTAGCTCACGATCGCGTTCACCTGGTCGTCGGAGTAGCCCAGCTTGAACAGCGCCTCCGGCACCGTGTTGTTCACAATCTTGATCATGCCGCCGCCCACCAGCTTCTTGTACTTCACGAGCGCCAGGTCCGGCTCAATCCCCGTGGTGTCGCAGTCCATCATGAAGCCGATGGTCCCCGTCGGGGCCAGCACCGTCACCTGCGAGTTGCGGTAGCCGTAGCGCTCCCCGTAGACCAGCGCCAGGTCCCAGCACTCGCGACTGGAGTCGATCAGCGCATCCAGCTGGGGCACGCTGAACGGCTCGCCGCTCGCCTTCGACCGGCCGATGTTGTTCACTTCCGCCCGGTGCATCCGGATCACGTCCAGGAACGGCTCGCGGTTCACATAGAACCCAGGGCACGCCCCGCCATTGTGCTCCACGCTCGCCGTCAGCGGCGTGGCCGAGGGCAACGCCCGGCACCCGCCCGCGATTACTGCCGACTGCAGGTACGCCTGCCCGCACATGATCGCCGTCAGCGCTGCTGCCAGGTCGCGCCCCGCTTCCGAGTCGTACGGCAGCCCGAACGCCATCAGCAGCGCCCCTAGGTTGGCATAGCCCAGCCCCAGCGGCCGGTAGTCGTGCGAGTTCTTGGCAATCGCCTCCGTCGGGTAGCCGGAGTTGTCCACCAGGATCTCCATCGCCGTAATCATCACCGAGATCCCGTGCCGGTACGACGCAATGTCAAACTGCCCCCCAGCATTCACAAACTTCATCAGGTTGAACGATGCCAGGTTGCAAGCCGAGTTATCCAGGAACATGTACTCCGAACACGGATTCGAAGCGTTGATCCTTGCTGTGTTCTTGCTGGTGTGCCAGCGGTTGATGGTGGTGTCGAACTGGAGGCCGGGGTCGCCGCAGAGCCAGGTGGCTTCGGCGATGCGGTGCATGATGTCGCGGGCCTTGAAAGTCTGGACGGGGAGGTGCTCCTTGACGGTGCGGGTTTCAAAGTCGCCGTCGGCCTCATAGGCGCGCATGAACTCGTCGCTGACGCGGACGGAGTTGTTGGCGTTTTGAAAGAAAATCGACGAGTAGGCTTCGGAGTCAGGGCCGGAGCCGTCGTAGCCCTCGCGGATGAGGGCATAGGCCTTGGCTTCTTCCTTGGCCTTGCAATCGATAAAGTCAACGATATCAGGGTGATCCACGTTGAGGATGACCATTTTGGCGGCGCGGCGGGTTTTGCCGCCGGACTTGATGACACCGGCGAAGGCGTCAAAGCCGCGCATAAAGCTCAGGGGGCCGGAGGCCGCGCCGCCGCCGGAGAGGTTCTCCATGGAGCCGCGGATGGGGGAGAGGTTGGTGCCGGTGCCGGAGCCCCACTTGAAGAGCATGCCTTCAGTCTTGGCCAGGGTGAGGATGGAATCGAGGGAGTCCTCGACGGCGTTGATGAAGCAGGCGGAGCACTGGGGATTGTGGTAGCCGGTGGCCTCGAATTTGACGCAGCCGGTGGCCGGGTCCCAATGCCAGCTTTGGCCGGCCGCGTTGGGCTCCAGGCGGTCGCAGCCTACGTTGAACCAAACAGGGGAGTTAAAGGCTACTTTCTGGGTGAGGAGCATGGCGGCGAGCTCGTCGTGGAAGGCGGCCGCATCCTCGGCGGTGGCAAAGTAGCCGCCGGCGAGACCCCAATCGCGCACCGTTTCGGCCACACGCTGAATGAGCTGCCGGACGCCGGTTTCGCGCTCCGGGGCGCCGAGCTGGCCATGGAGGTACTTTGAGGCCACGATGTTAGTGGCGGTCATGGACCAGTCGAGGGGCACCTCAACATCTTTCTGCTCGAAGATGGCGTTGCCCTTGCTGTCGGCAATGAGGGCGGTGCGTTTCTCCCACTGGACTTCGTCGTAGGGAGAGATGCCGGGGCGCGAGAAGCGGCGGCTAAAGGCAAGGCCGCCCCATTCGGCGGAGTTGGTGGCGGGGGCGGAAGTGGACAGATGGGCCTCGTTCATAGGGGGGTCTCCTCAGGCGCAATTGGTAGAAAGCCGTACCATCCGTGCCTGCCGGGCAAGGACGGTTGAATGAAAACTCGACTGCACAACGGACTGAATCAGATTCGAGCTTGGATCGAGCGGTTGCTTGTTTTCCGCGGCTGATTGGGCCAGATTTGCGTCTGGCCGATTCACAATCCATTCATGAGCCGCAGATGAAAAAATAGCGCTGTCTATGGTGCATGTCAACACCAAACCACAATATCTAGTGTTTAGAGTGCAATCGTGGGCACGGAGGCGCAAAACCGCAGATTTCGGGCTGTGGAAAGCGTGAATGGCCGTGTCCGGAGCGGGTTTCGGCACGCGGATTGCACCCGAATCAGGGCAAAAGCGGCGGTGAAGCGAGTTCCGGGCATTTTCCAACGTTGCCAGCGTATGCCTGAAGTGCGGGAGGGGCAAGGAGCAGGAGTGGTGCAGACTGCGGTTGGGGCTGTGCAAGGTGTGGAGAAAAAGGCAGGGAACAGGGAATAGGGAACAGGGAACAGGGGTGCTTCGGCTGGGCCAGCCTGGGGTGCACCGTCCCCGGTCCCCAAAGGCGAGGGACGGGGGGCACCCGTGTTGAATCACCTGTGCCTTAGATCGTGGCCCCCGGCTTGCTCTTCGCCTTACTGCACCTGGATCGCCGTGAGGGTGCCGGCTTGGATTTGAAAATCATCCGGATTTGCGTACCCATCGAACGAGCATGTCACGTATAGCGTTACGGGAGCGGTTTGGATGGTATAAAACCCGTTGGTGGGGATGGTCATGAAGTAGCCATAGGAACCGCCCGAAGAAAATGACTGCCAGGAAATCGGAAGGCCTGGAGACGGCGTGGTGTTACCGGGATCTGCTGAGGTAGTGAAGTAGCAGTATGCGTATCCCCCATTAGAGCTGTCGTAGTTCGCTAACTGCTGTTCTCCTGAAATGATGTAGATTCCAGGTTTGGACAAGACCACCTGGGCAAGAGGTCCGGTTGACTGGCTTATGGGCCCGTAAAAGATGTCGTAGAACGCGCCGGAAGACAGAACCCCTGCAGGCCCAGTTGGCCCGGTTGGTCCGGCTGGCCCGGGAACCCCCGGCGTGCCTGCCTGCCCTTGGGCACCATTGGCTCCCGCCGGCCCCAGCGGACCGACTGGTCCCTGCGGACCGACTGGTCCCTGCGGTCCGGCTGCGCCATAGGTGGTGACGAAGGGAAAGATTTCTCCCAGCCCGTTGGTGACCACCATTCCATAGCTTCCCGCCGGAGTGTTGGCAGGGAGGGTGGCAACGATCTGGGTGTTGGTATACGACTTGATGGTGAGGGTTGAGGTTTTGAAGAGGACCGTCGGCGCCTTGTTCGACACCAGAAAGCCGGAACCGGCGATGGTGATCTGATTGGTGGCGTAGTTGATGGTGGTGCTATTGACAGTGAGGATCGGGACCGCGGCCGCGAAGGCAGCCGAGGGGAGGATCGCGAGCAGGGCGGCAAAGAGGATTTTACGCATTTCCATATCTCCTGAGTGAGGGGCGGCGGGGAACAGGGCGAACGTAACTGAAGCTAACCTTGCAACTAGAAGGCAAGGCAATGGAGAGGAGGTGAAGCAATGGTAAAGTTTTGGTAAACCGGCAAACGCATGAAAATAAATATGATACTTTCCCGTGAGCAAATCTCCGGCTACAATAAACCATCCCCGGAAGGACCTTTCAATGCCGGCCAGAGTCTTCGAATTCGGCGGCTTCAAGCTGGATTGCGACCGTTTTGAGCTGACTCGCGCGGGGCGGAGCCGAAGGCTTGAAAGAAAGCCAATGGAATTGCTGATTCTGCTGGTGGAAGCAGATGGGCGCCTCGTCAACAGAGAGGAAATCGCTCAGCGCCTGTGGGAAAGCGAAGTCTTTGTCGATACCGAGCACGGCATCAACACCGTTATCCGCAAGATTCGCCAGGTGCTGGGGGACGACCCGGAGAATCCCCGCTTTATTCAAACAGTGACGGGCATGGGCTACCGATTTATAGCTCCACTGGCAGGCGCCAAAGCGCCATTCGATGCCGGGTTGGAGTTTTCCGCCCAAAGCGATGAAACCGACCTCCGCAGCCCTTCCGCAGCCCTGGCGTCGAGCGCGGAATTGCAGGAGCCGAATTCTGAAGCAAGGCAGGAGTCTCCAGCAGTTGCCCCAACAGCGCCGCACAACGCGCGGCTGATCGTCTTGCTAACCCTCGGAGCGGCGGCGGCGGTTGCCTTGCTGCTGATCGCGGTTGCGGCGGGTCCGCGAACGTTTCTGGATCGGCTTTTACACCGAGGCGCGAAGCCCGCCATCCATTCGCTGGCCGTTCTCCCGCTCGATAATCTCTCCGGGGACGCCAACCAGGAATACTTCGCCGACGGCATGACAGACGAGCTGATTACCATGCTGGCCAAGGATTCAACGCTGCGCGTCACATCCCGGACATCGGTGATGCAATACAAGAATGCGCACCGCCCCTTGCGTGAGATTGCGAATGAGCTAGGCGTCGATGGCATCGTGGAAGGATCGATCGCCCACACCGGCAATCAGGTGCACATGACGATCCAGCTGATCCAGGTTTCTACTGACACGCACATATGGGCAGAGAGCTATGACCGCGATGCGAATGACATCGCTTCACTGCCTCGTGAAGCGGCAGTGGCTATCGCGAAACGCCTCGACAGGGCTGTTCCGCAAGCGGCAGGTCCTCGCTACGTAAATCCCGAGGCTCACGACGCCTACCTGCGCGGCCGCTATCTCTGGTTCAGGGGCCGGAACGAGGAAGCGGGAAAGTACTTCAGGAAAGCGGTTGAAATGCAGGCGGACTATGCCGCCGGTTGGGCGGGGTTGTCGAGTTACTACGGCGAAGGCGCGGGCGATGGCAACTTGGATCCATTGCGGGCTCTTCCGGAAGCGGAAGCCGACGCCCGGAAAGCCGTCGATCTCGACAACGAGTCGTCGGAAGCCCACCTCACACTCGGAGCCACCATTCTCATCAGCCATTGGGATACGACGCATGCACTCGAAGAGATTTCGCGGGCCATCGAGCTCGATCCTCGAAACACTCAAGCCATCCACTTCCGCGCCAGGATACTCAGCCTGCTCGGCCGTCATCAGGAGGCCATCCAGACCCAGAAGATTGCAACCGAGATCGATCCTTTCGAAAGGCCGTGGGCCATGGTGACCATGCTGGACGAAGCCCGCGAGTACGACGCCGCCATCGAGGAAGCCCGCCAGCGCCTGCAGGCCGACCCCAATATGGACATGTTTGAGCTGGTAGCTCTGGCGTATCGCGGCAAGGGCATGCCAAGGGAATGGGCGCGGGCGTATGAACAGCACCTTCGCCTCGCGGGCGACCTGGGTTCCGCAGCCGCTGTCGAGCACGCATTCAAGCGGGGTGGACAAAAGGCAGTCGTACGGTGGCAAATCGATCAGCTTGAGCACAAATCGAAGACCGGTTATGTCTCGCCTGTCGCGTTGGCTTTGCTCCACGCCCAGCTCGGTGACAAGGAAAAGACCCTCGCACTTTTCGAAGCCGGTTATCGGGAGCATTCGCCCCTTTTGCTCTCGATTCAGTTGGATCCGGCTTACGACTTCCTTCATGCCGATGGACGCTACCGCTCGATCATCAAACGAATAGGACTTCCTCCATCCTATTGAACCTGGGACGCTGATTGTTACCGCGCAAGGCTGCATGCTTCAGGCGGTCGAGGGTGAGGATGACAGGCGGGGTGGGGCGGGTTGCTGGTGGTGGGACCGGCGGTGGGGTTGCAGGGGGCGAAAGGCGATTGGGGGCGGTATCGGAGGTATATTGCGCAGAATCCGGTAAAGGTGGGGTTGGCGGAGCGGGCTGGCGAATATCCATACTGCTATGACTATTTGGCAGAGAAGGAGCGCAGGGGCTGAAGCCCACATCTTTTTGGGCGCCTGTTGCGGCGCGAGTAAACTCGCGCCCTGATACAAAGCTCATTGGCGACGGTGGCGAGAAGTGCGGGGCTAACGGCCGCTGCGCCTACGGCGCGGGTGCGGGTGGGGCGCATAGGGTCGAGGTTGGGTGGGCGGAAATGCAGGTCCCCTTCGGCAAGCTCAGGGCAGGCTTTCGACTGCGGTCGCCGCGGCGACCTCCGCTCAAGATGACGGCGGGTTGGTTGGGTGGGGAATGACAGACGAGAAAGGCAAGGGCAAATGCTACGCCCGCTCATCGCGCGGATCCTTCTCTTCGCTCAGGAGCGATGAACGGGGCACACGCGTAGCGCATCGGTGCTGGCCTTGTGTTCGGGGGGTGGGCCACCTGCCCGCCCGGCATCTATTCTTGCGGCATCATGGACGCTTCAAGCATTCCCTTGGAGGCATAATCGATCGGAACGATTCGATAGCGATAAATCATCCCATGCTCGCCGACTAGATAACCGCGGTCCCGCGCCGGCAGGCAAAAAGCGTTAACCGTTGCAGGGAATTGGATGGCTCGCGAAGTCCAGTGTTTTCCGCCATCGACGGTGTAGGCCCAGGTTGGGCCCAGGATGGACCACCCGATCTCGTTGCCGGCAAATTTCAGCTTCGGATAAGTCGTGTTAAGTCTGGCGATCACGCCCTGCCAGTTCTGGCCTCCGTCAGCGGTTCGTTCCAGCTTGCCGCCAGACCGGACTTCGTAGCCGGTATTCGCGTCGAGGAATGCGGCATCATAGACACGTTGATCCCCCTGCTCCTCGGGTCCCACTAAAACCTTCCAGGTTGCGCCGCCATCTTCTGTCTTCACTGTCAGCCGTTCCGCACCCATGGCATAGCCCACGTCCGGAGTCGGAAAGTCCAAAACCCAAAGATCGCAGTCTTTCTCCTGCGATAGCCCTTGCACGTCCATCTTTGCCCGGCAAGAAAAAATCTGTTTCCATGTTGAGCCGCCATCCTCGCTCGCGAAGATTTTCTCGCTGGAAACATAGAATCCTTTCGTCTCGGAGACAAAAAACACATTTCCCCGAATGTCCCCGGTAACCTGTTGCCAGGATTCACCATCGGTGGTGCGAAAGAGCGTATTCCACGTTTGCGCCCAGCCGTGCTTGGCGTCCTTCATGAAAATGTATTTAATGTCTTCCCCCTGGGCATGGGGATCGCCGCCGAGTTGTACTGTCCAGTTCGTTCCCCCATCTTGCGTGTGAAGTATGGTCTCAGCCGCGCCGGTTGCCCAGCCTTCCTCTTTGCTGATGAAACGAACATCGCGTAGAGCCAAATCCTCTTTGTAGTTCACCGGTTCCCAAATGGCTTTGAATTTCGGCTGGGCGCTCTTCCCGCCCGCGGACGGCCTTGCTGCACTGGCGCGGGGCTGCGCCGTCTGACTGTTTGCGCCGAGCACGCAACAAACGAGACTGAGGAGAATACAAATCGACCGTTTCATGGACCCCCCTTGGCTTCCAGTGCTCCCGGTAGAAGTGTCTTCCCGGTCGGTCAAGATTGAATTTTTCGTTTGTAGACGGGTAGCGGCCCCCATTCTACACCGCTTCAAGCCTCAATCAATATCCAAATCTCTTTCTCATCGGGCGGGTGGCCCACATCTGCGTTAGGTAAGTCCTTAGATCACGGAATGGGTGCCCCACATCTCCCGGTTTTGGAGATGTGGGATCGCGGCATGCTGGGCAGAACGCGGAAGTGCGGCCGCGAAGCGTTCCCCCTCCCTTCATTCCGTTTAAGGTCGAGGGTGGGGATGACAGGCGGGGTGGGGTGGGTTGCTGGTGGTGGGACCGGCAATGCTGTTGAAAGGGACGAAAGGCGATTGCGGGCGGCGTGCCTGCGGGTTGGGCTGGATCGCCGTCCCTACGGGACTCACGTCGAATTTTGGGGCTGCCTACCCCACACTGAAGTGCGGGGCTAACGACCGCTGCGCCTACCGCGGGTGCGGGTGGGACACATAGGGTCGCGGTTGGGTGGGCGGAAATGCAGGTCCTTCGACTGCGGTCGCCGCGGCGACCTCCGCTCAGGATGACGGCGGAATTCTTGTCAAGATGACGGCGGTTTGGGTGGGTGGGTTTCTGCGTTTCCCCGGGTACGAAAAGCGGAACGCGGAAGTGCGGCCGCGGATCCTTGCCCTTCCCTTTCACTCCGTTCAAGGTGGAGGGTGAGGATGACAGGCCGGGTGGGGCGGGTTGCTGGTGGTGTGACCGGCGGTGCCGCTATCTGCTCAACTCTCTAGGTGGAGAGGCATGGGGTCCATCGGAGCACTTGTGGCGCGAGCTGCACGTTGCAAGCATAGACGAAAGGCCCGTGGCTAAAGCCACTCCTCCTGAAAGGCTGCGTTCAGGGGCCTGAACAGGCTGCGGAAAAACTAGTGTTTCCTTGCTCGGTTGCGCCTGGGTGAAATTTTTGGTGACTTTTGTCTTGCGCTACTGCTGAGTTTCTGTTGTTGTCTTGCCCCTGCAAGCCGCTTTCATCGGCCTGCAGACGCACCTCGGCCCTAACCGGCCAGCGCCGCAGTCGGGATCAGTCGTCGCATTCGCACCAGGTTATAAGCCGTTATCGCCAGCCGATAGAACCAATCCACTCGCTTCAGCCCGCGCAACTTCACCTGGCGCAGTCCCGCGCTTAACTTGGCCCAGCCGAAAACTCGCTCGATCAGCTTGCGCTTCCGCTGACTGATCGCACTTCGCACATCGGATCGCTCCTCCGGGCGCAGGCGATTCTTCTGCAGATTCCCCTTCACATACTCGCTGACGTGCGGCGCCACTTTGCGCTTGCGCAGCGCTTCGACGAACCGCTCCTGCTGGTAACCCGTATCCGCGCCCAGCGTGATCGCCTGCTCCTCTGCCGCTCCGGCCGCCGCACCCAGCGCCCGGTCCAGCATCTGGATCCCCGCCTGAGCTTCGGCATCGGCTGCCGCCAGAGTGGCCTCGGCAGCCACCACCAACCCGTTGCGGTTCTCCGTCAACGCGTGGCCCTGATAAGACGGCACCGACTTGTCCGCCGTCGCCTTCTTGTATAAACGCGCATCCGGGTCGGTCTTCGATTCCACCTTGTCGCGCAGCAGCACTTCGCCACCCCAGCCCGAGCCTGCTCCCGGAGACGGCGGATCGGACTTATCCTCGAAGCTGCGCGCCGAGGCCCAGGCTTGAATCAGCGTCCCGTCCACGGTGAAATGCTCCTCGCTCAACAGATCGTGCGCCCGCGCCTCCACCAGCACCGACTCCAGTAGCTGCTGGCTCACCACGCCGCCAATCAGCCGCTCCCGGTTCTTGGTGAACACCGTCACGTCCCACACCGGGTCGTCCATCTCAAGACCAACAAACCAGCGGAACAGCAGGTTGTAGTTCAGCTGCTCCATCAATTGACGCTCCGAACGAATCGAGTACAAAACCATCAGCAACGACGATCGCAACAACCGCTCCGGCGCTATCGATGGGCGACCGGTAGTCGAATAAAGCTCGTCCAGCTGCGCATCCATCCGTGCCAAAGCCCGGTCCACCATCGCCCGTATCTGCCGCGCCGGATGACCAGCCGGAATCCGTTGTGCCATCGTCACGTAGCTATACATCGCCGACTGCTTCTCATCGTCTCCACGCATGTCTCTTTACTAACCCAAATTGCTGTGCAGAAAAAGTACCTACAAAGAGACTTTTTCCGCAGCCTGTGAAGGCCCCTGCTCCCTCCGGTCACTCCGCTCGGGATGACGGCATTTTTGTTGGTGGGGCGGGCGAGGCCGGGCCTGAAGGCCTGCGTCGTAGTTGACATTCCATTGAGGGGCCTGAACAGGCTGCGGAAAGACTTTCGAAATCGGCTTAGATCGCTCAGCGAGCGAGGCAGGGGCTAAAGCCCGGTGCTTTCTTTTGAGCGGCTTAGCGGCCCGGCTAAAGCCGTGCCCTTGTTACACGGCTTGCAAGTTGGAGTTTTTCCGCAGCCTGTGAAGGCCCCTGCTCCCTCCGCCGGGATGACGCGTTTCGGGGGGCCCCTGCTCCCTCCGCCTGGAAGATGCGTTCAGGGGACTGAAGGCCGCTGCTCCCTCCGCCGGGATGGGTCAGGTGAAAAGAGGCTGGAGGTTGGAGTAGCCTTCTTAAACGCGGGGGATTCATGAAGAGGTCGGTCAAGATCGGTGTGGCTGCAGCCATAGCAGTACCGGTACTCGCGGCAACAGCCATTCCTTTCTTCGTGGACGTGAACACTTTTCGTCCGATTATCGAGAGCCGGCTTAGCGCAGCCCTTTCGCGCAAGGTGACTCTCGGCGCTCTAAGCCTCTCCGTGATGACGGGAAGCCTGGTGGCGAACGATCTCGCCATTGCCGAAGACCCGAAGTTCGGCCAGACCCCATTCCTGACCGCGAAACGATTGCGCATTGGCGTTGAGATGAAGCCGCTTCTTTTCAACCGGCAGTTGATGGTGCGCAGTTTTGAGGTGGATGCTCCGCAAATTCATTTGATCCGCGCCGAGGATGGTACCTGGGACTTTTCAAGCCTGAGCCACGGCGCCGGCTCGCAGAACGGGGCTCAAGCGGCGTCTTTACCCGATCTTCCCGTCGGCCTCATCACCATCAAAGACGGCAACGCCAGAATAGAGACGCTGCCCTCGGAGAGGAATGACCAGGTCTACGACCATCTCGAGGTCAAGTTGGAGCACTTCTCGCTGGGCCAGGCCTTTCCTTTCACGGTTAGCGCATCGCTGCCCGGCGACGGCAAAGTAGCGCTGTCAGGAAGGGTGGGGCCGGTGAATCCGCAAGACGCCGCCGCCACCCCGTTCGACGCCCAGGTGAGCATCCAACATCTGGACCCCGTGGTGGCGGGCTACATCGACCCCGCGGCCGGAATCTCCATGATCGCGGGCCTCGACGCCCACATCGTGTCCGACGGCATCGATATCACCAGCGACGGCAACATCCACGCCGAGAACCTCATCCTGCTCAAAGGCGGCAAGGCTGCCCCGGATCCTGTCGATATCAGCTATGAGGTTGGCCAATCCCTGAAAGACAGGAGTGGCCAGGTCTCCGATCTTTCGCTTCAGACCGGCGCTGTCGCGATTCACATCAAAGGCACCTATCAACTGGCAGCAAACGAACCCGTCTTCGATCTCAAGCTGCAGGCCGAAAGCGTCCCCATCGACGGTCTGCAGGCGCTATTCCCCGCTGTCGGCGTAAGGCTTCCCAACGGCGCGGTGCTCAAGGGTGGAACGCTGACGGCCAACTTCGACCTCAAAGGCTCGGCGAAAGACAACGTCATCGCCGGCTCTTACGAGATCAAGAATACGCAGTTGGTGGGGTACGATCTCGGCTCCAAGATTGTGGGCATCGCCGCGCTGGGCGGCATCAAGACCGGCGATACCACCGCCATCACGATCTCCCGCGCCGACATGCGCATCACCAAATCAGGCAGCGAGACCACCAATATCTACTCCGTGCTTCCTGCCCTCGGCGAGTCTACCGGCAGCGGCACCGTGTCTCCTTCCGGAGAGCTCAACTTCCACCTAATCTCCAAAGTCACGAGCGCGAAAGGACTCAATAAAATCGGCGTAAACATCCTCACCAGGTTGAACCACTCGTCTGCTGCCGCCAAACCCTCCACTGCTACCGGCATCCCCATCAATATCACGGGCACAGCGGAGGACCCCGTCATCACCGCGGATGTTAACGGCCTGATGAAAGGCAACGCCGCAGCCTTACGCAGCAAGGGCGCGGCGATCCTCTCGAAACTGTTCGGCAAGAAAAAGAACGATTCCCCTTCCACCACCCCGAAAAAATGATTTCAGGGATTGGGCCGCCGGAGAGAACGCCCGCTCATCGGCCTCAAAGCACGTCTGCGTTAAGATTGGCTGGCGCGAATTTCGCAAGCACAACATGGGGCCGCGGGATGTTGAAGGCTCCAGGATTCGCTGGCGCTCGAGGAGGATTCACCGTGAAGTCACTACGGAGGAGTTTTTTGTTGTTTTCGGGCTTGTGCCTGGGTCTGCTGTTCCCTTCCGCCGGAGTTGGAGCGCAGAATCTGGGGCATCCGGGCGCGGCTCAAACGAAACGCGTCACCCATTTTGAGATCTACGACCTCGAGAAGAAGGCCACGGCGACCCTCTTCACCGTTGAAGGAGAGTGGCATGCTCCCAACTGGACCCCGGACGGAAAGTACATCGTGAGCGACATGGGCGGCAGCCTCTATCGCATTCCAGTGAGCGGCGCGGGGATGGGGACGCCGGAGAAGATTTATGGGGGCAGCCAGAAGCTTACGCTGACGAACGATCACGCGCTCTCATGGGATGGCAAGCAGATCGCGATCACCGGTATCGCGCTGCCGACACCGGCGAAGATTCGATCCGCGGAGGATCTACACAATTCGCTTTTGGTGCTGAATATGGACGGTAGCGCGGCGCACGAGGTTCATCTGGGCTGGCTGCATGGGTGGGCGCCCGATGGCAAGTACCTGGTGTACACGCAGATTCTTGGGGGCAACGCCGACATTTACCGGATCGACGTGGACGGAAGCGGCGAGTTGCGCATGACCGTAAACAAGGCAGAGGATGATGGCCCGGAGTACTCGCCCGATGGCAAGTGGGTGTACTTCTGCTCCAAGCGCTCGGGCAAGTGGGATGCGTGGCGCATGCCGGCTGAGGGCGCAGGGGCCGATGACAAGCTGGCGGAGAGGATCACCAACGGAACGGACACGCAGGACTGGTTTCCGCACATCTCTCCCGACGGCAAGTGGCTCTACACCATCTCCTACCCGCTGGACCACGCGGACCACAACTATATTGGAGCCGGCATCCAGATCAAGCTGCTGCGCCTTAAGAATGGCGTGGGCGCAGAAGGCGCCGAACTGACCACGGTGAGGACTTTCTATGGCGGTCAGGGCTCGGGCAATACGGGCGGCTAGGCGCCGGATTCGAAGCGATTTGCGTGGACCGAATACGAGACGATTCCGGCACCGGGGAAGTGAACCCTGGCAAAGCGCCGGAGGGGCGAAACCGCGTACCTTCGCCGGGGTCCTGGGGGGTCTGGCCGGCGGGATCAAGGGGAAACCACGCGAGGAACTCCGTCTGCCGCGCGCTCTCGAGAGTCCGGCCCATGGTTCCGAATTTGCAGGTGTAGAAGGGCCGGTTTGCGGCGATCATGGTGACCCGTCTGGCTTGTAATTGCCTGGAGAGGGTGAAAAGTTCCATGCCGGAGGAAAAGCTTTGCGCCTGGGGCCGAAGCTCGTCTTTAATTTGCAGCTTTCAGCGGGCGATGACGTCGATGGCGGCGGTGATGGTGCGGGGAGGCATGCAGGCGTTTTCATCGCAGGCCTGGAAACGGAGATGGGCCTGGACGAGATGATCGCCGGGGGTGGCGAGGAGACGGGCTTCGATGGCGAAATCGCCGGTGTAGACGTTCAATTTGGTGGAAGGATCGGCGGGGAGGATGTACTCGACGCCATCGGGATAGTGCGCAGCGGCGAGGCTGACGCCGGCGTTTGCGGGCAGGGACAGCACGGTGGGAATTAGGAACTGGTCGCTGGGAGTGTGGGAGTTGATGTGCAGGCCGGGGGCGATGCGGAAGTGGAGGGTTACGGATTGGGGCTTGCCGGCGGCAAGGGTGACCTGCTCGGGGTAAAGGTACTGGACCTGCTGGGTTTTGGGACCGGGCTGGCTGGGGTCGCGGAAGAGCGGGGTTTGCGCGGGTGCGGCGAGGGATGGCGGGAGAACGGCGATGGCGAGAAGCGCGAGAAGGCGGAATTGTGCGGAAACGGTATGGACAGCTGGTGTCCCAGGTCCCAGCACCGGAGACTTGGCCCACCCGGCCTGAGTTGCGGGTCCAGTGGAGCAGGGGCTAAAGCCCGGTCGTTCGGTTACAGCAGCTTGCGGCCCGGCTGAAGCCGTGCCCTTGTTACAAAGCACCTTTCGAGTGAGTTTTTCCGCAGCCTGTAGAGCCCACCGCATTTTAGGCGCCGTTTCGGCACGACTAAAGTGGTGCCCCTTCAAAACAGAGCATGCACCCAACGCACTGTGGGTGGGCAAGTTCATTGGCTTAGGGCCTGGCGGATTTTCAGCGCCATGTCGTCTTCCGATGTGATGCCCATTTGCGCGGCGATGATTTTGCCGGAGCGGTTGACGAAGAAGGAAGTGGGCATGGCGTCGAAGTCGCCGTAGGCGTGGCTGATGCTGTCGCCGCCGAGGAGGACCGGGTAGGGCATGTGCTCCTGCTGGGCGAAGTGGGCGACGGCGGTTTTGTCTTTGGCCCAGGCGGACTTGTCGGCGGGGGTGACTTCGTCGTCTTCGGTGTCGACGCCGAGGATTTCAAAGCCCTGGGGGGCGTACTGCTTTTGGAGGTCGACGAGCCAGGGAGTTTCCAGCTTGCAGGGGCCGCACCAGGTGGCCCAGAAGTTGATGAGGAGGGCCTTGCCTCTGTAGTCGGCGAGGGAGATTTGTTTGCCGGTGAGGTCTTGAAGGGTGAAGGACGGAGCCTGCTTGCCGAGGAGCGGGGACTGGGTGTAGGCCTCTTCGGGATTGGCGGCGGAGGCGAGCGCGGCTTTGAGAGTGGCGGCGTCGGCGCGGTGCTGGGCGGCCTGCTTGCGGTATTCCCAGTTGGCCCAGCCAGCCCAGGCGAAGATGGCCAGCAGGAGCAGGGTGACGCCGAGGACGATGGTGTTGCGCTTCAAGGGATGGAAGACCTCTTTGATTATTGTACGAGGGATAAGGGATAAGGGAGTAAGGCCGGTACAATCGATAGCCGATGGCAGAGACAGGAGAAACAGTGGGTTCTGGCGGGAAGGCGCTGACGCCGGGGCAGCTGGTGCGGACGGAGGCGGCGGCGCTGATGGCGTTGGCGGGCCGGCTGGACGGGGCCATGGCGGAGCCGTTTGCGCAGGCCGTGGAGCTGATTTTGCGCTGCGGCGAAGGGAACGGGCGGGTGGTGGTGACGGGGATGGGCAAGAGCGGAATCATAGCGCAGAAGATTGCGGCCACGCTGAGCTCCACCGGTTCGGCTGCGCTGTTTTTGCATCCGGCGGAGGCGGTGCACGGGGACCTGGGCGTGCTGATGCCGGGGGACGTGGTGATTGCGCTGAGCGCGAGCGGGGAGACAGAGGAGATTCTGCGGCTGCTGGCCACGCTGAAGCGCAAAGGCGATGCGCTGATCAGCTTCTGTTGCAATCTGGCATCGACGCTGGCGACGGCGAGCGACGTGGCTCTCGATTGCGGCGTGGAGCGCGAGGCGTGCGGGATGGGGCTGGCGCCGACGGCGAGTACAACGGCGATGCTGGCGCTGGGGGATGCGCTGGCGGTAGCTGTGAGCCTGAGGAAGGGCTTCAAAGCGGAGGATTTTGCCGAACTGCATCCGGGCGGGAAGCTGGGCAAGCGGCTGGCGCGGGTGCGCGACCTGATGCATGCGGGCGAGGATGTGCCGGCGGTGGCTCTCACAACGCGGGTGCAGGATGTGATCTACGAGATGTCGTCGAAGAAACTGGGGATGACGACGGTGCAGGAAGGAGGGCGGCTGCGCGGCGTGATCAGCGATGGTGATTTGCGGCGGCTACTCGAGCGCGAGGGCGGAGCGGCGCTGAGCAGGACGGCGGGCGAGGCGATGAACGCGACTCCGAAGACGATTGCCGGCGAAGAGCTGGCGGCGCGGGCGCTGGCCATACTTGAGGAACGGAAGATTACATCGCTGGTGGTGGTGGACGGTGCGGGCCAGGTGGAGGGCGTGGTGCACCTGCATGATTTGTGGGGCGTGGAGCTGATCTAAAGGCAGAGAACAGGGAACAGTGGTCAGCCGTATTGTGGCGCGAGCAGGACGATCATCTCGATGTCGCGGTCGAGGAGGACGGAGCGGTTTGGATCGGATCCGTTGTAGTGAACGCGAACCGTTTTGTCCTTGGCTTGCCGGAGGAAATCGTCGGCCTGTTCTTCCCGTTTGAAACCGCGTAAGTAGGTGCCGGCGCGGTACTCGCCGACGTAATAGGAATAGGTGAGCTCGGCCCAGTAGCGGCGCCCCTCATGCCGGACGGATCCGGACTGGAGGCGGGCGTCGGTGGCGGGCCAGCCTTCCATAGCCTTCCTCTGGAGGCGTTTCTGGACGAGATGTCGAATGCCGACGGCGGCGATGGCCCCGGGAATGAGGCCGAACGTCTTCAACAACTTGAAGGCGGAGGCGAGAATCAGCTCCCAAGGATAATGTGAGTGCATTTGAGCTCCAGTATGGCATGGGTTGGGCCACTTCCGCCGGTGCAGCGGGCAGCAAATTCCGCGCCTTGGATTGTGACACATTTTGTGCCACAATAGATTCATGCCGAGTGTGAACCTGCGACAGCTTCGAGATACGCGCCAGCTCAAGGCGTGGCTTCGCGCAGGGGAGACGGTGGAGCTGCGCGAGCGGGATGAGGTTCTGGGTGAGATTCGTCCCGTTCGTCCGAAGGCAGCGCCAAAGGAATGGCCCGACTTTGAAGCGCGGCTAAAGGATGACTTTGGCGAGCGCGTCATACCTGCCGTCGATACCCTGCTGGAAGATCGGGAGAACAGCCGCTTTTGATCGTCTACGCCGATTCCAGCTTTCTGGTGCCAGCGTATGTCCTGGACCGGCATTCCGCCGATACTTTGCATCGAATGCGCAGTTCGCCGCGCGTCGTGGTTACGCCTTTCCATCGGGCCGAACTTGCCAACGCGTTCCACCGGTGCGTGTTCCGATCCGCACTGAGTGAGTTCGAAGCGGCGCGCGCCTGCAAGCGATTCGACGAGGACCGGCAAAGCGGCATTTTCGAGAGTGTGCGCTTCCCGGACTCCGCGTGGGATAAGGCGATTTTGCTGGCGCACCGCTACTGCGGTTCCCTCGGCGTGCGCACGCTGGATACTTTGCACATGGCTTGCGCACTGGAGCTGAAGGCGGAGCGGTTCTGGACCTTCGACGAGCGGCAGGCGAAACTGGCGGAGGCGGTGGGGCTGGAAACCTCTGGCTGACCACGTGGTTGGGGGATTCGGGATCCTTTACCGCAGGCTAAGGTTGAAGCCGCGCCATTTAAAAACTCGAATGATGCGACCCGGGCGTGGGCCGTGCTTGACCAGTTGGTTTGCGCCAAACCGCAGAGACGATCCGGGGCTAAAGCGCGTGCGCGAGAATGTCTGTTTGCAGCTCCTGCGTCGTTGGAGGGCGGGTTTTCACGGACAAAGACAGCGAGTTGGCGTCGCTTTGCGACGTGGCAAGTTAGCAAGTTGGCAAAGGCGTCCTGCTCTCACGCAGACACTAAAGCCCACGATGTCTTGGCCTCATTTCAGGGGCCTGAACAGGCTGCGGAAAAACTAGTGTTTCCTTGCTCGGTTGCGCCTGGGTGAAATTTTTGGTGACTTTTGTCTTGCGCTACTGCTGAGTTTCTGTTGTTGTCTTGCCCCTGCAAGCCGCTTTCATCGGCCTGCAGACGCACCTCGGCCCTAACCGGCCAGCGCCGCAGTCGGGATCAGTCGTCGCATTCGCACCAGGTTATAAGCCGTTATCGCCAGCCGATAGAACCAATCCACTCGCTTCAGCCCGCGCAACTTCACCTGGCGCAGTCCCGCGCTTAACTTGGCCCAGCCGAAAACTCGCTCGATCAGCTTGCGCTTCCGCTGACTGATCGCACTTCGCACATCGGATCGCTCCTCCGGGCGCAGGCGATTCTTCTGCAGATTCCCCTTCACATACTCGCTGACGTGCGGCGCCACTTTGCGCTTGCGCAGCGCTTCGACGAACCGCTCCTGCTGGTAACCCGTATCCGCGCCCAGCGTGATCGCCTGCTCCTCTGCCGCTCCGGCCGCCGCACCCAGCGCCCGGTCCAGCATCTGGATCCCCGCCTGAGCTTCGGCATCGGCTGCCGCCAGAGTGGCCTCGGCAGCCACCACCAACCCGTTGCGGTTCTCCGTCAACGCGTGGCCCTGATAAGACGGCACCGACTTGTCCGCCGTCGCCTTCTTGTATAAACGCGCATCCGGGTCGGTCTTCGATTCCACCTTGTCGCGCAGCAGCACTTCGCCACCCCAGCCCGAGCCTGCTCCCGGAGACGGCGGATCGGACTTATCCTCGAAGCTGCGCGCCGAGGCCCAGGCTTGAATCAGCGTCCCGTCCACGGTGAAATGCTCCTCGCTCAACAGATCGTGCGCCCGCGCCTCCACCAGCACCGACTCCAGTAGCTGCTGGCTCACCACGCCGCCAATCAGCCGCTCCCGGTTCTTGGTGAACACCGTCACGTCCCACACCGGGTCGTCCATCTCAAGACCAACAAACCAGCGGAACAGCAGGTTGTAGTTCAGCTGCTCCATCAATTGACGCTCCGAACGAATCGAGTACAAAACCATCAGCAACGACGATCGCAACAACCGCTCCGGCGCTATCGATGGGCGACCGGTAGTCGAATAAAGCTCGTCCAGCTGCGCATCCATCCGTGCCAAAGCCCGGTCCACCATCGCCCGTATCTGCCGCGCCGGATGACCAGCCGGAATCCGTTGTGCCATCGTCACGTAGCTATACATCGCCGACTGCTTCTCATCGTCTCCACGCATGTCTCTTTACTAACCCAAATTGCTGTGCAGAAAAAGTACCTACAAAGAGACTTTTTCCGCAGCCTGTGAAGGCCCCTGCTCCCTCCGGAAGCCGGACTTCCAGAGCATTTAGAATGGAAGCTGACTTTCATTTTCTTTCGTTCGCTGCGGCGGGCGGGAAAGCTTGCACGCTATTTCCATGCATCGTTGGTCGAAGCTTTTTATTCCTACTCTGCGCGAGGCTCCGGCGGATGCCGAAGTGGCCAGCCACAAGTTCCTGCTGCGGGCCGGGTATATCCGGCAGCTTGGCGCGGGGATTTACAACTATCTGCCGCTGGGGCAGCGGGCGCTGAACAAGATCATCGCCATTGTGCGCGAGGAGATGGACACCATCGGGCAGGAGTTTTACCTGCCGGCGATTCTGCCCAAGGAGCCGTGGGTGGAGAGCGGCCGCTGGACCACGATGGGCGACAACATGTTTCGCCTGAAGGACCGCAAGGGCGCGGAGTTGTGCCTGGGCATGACCCACGAGGAGATCATGACCGGGATGGCGCGCAACGAGCTGCGCAGTTACAAGCAGTTGCCGCAAATCTGGTACCAGATCCAGAACAAGTTTCGCGACGAGCCGCGGCCGAAGTCGGGATTGCTGCGGGTGCGGCAGTTTATGATGAAGGACGCGTATTCGTTCGATCTGGATGAGGCGGGACTGGACGTGAGCTACCGCAAGCACGATGCGGTTTACCGGGCTATTTTCACGCGGGCGGGGCTGAAGTTTGTGGTGGTGGAGGCGGACTCGGGGGCGATGGGCGGATCGCAGTCGCAGGAGTTCATGGTGTATACGCGCGGCGGGCGAGGACCTGATCGCGAGCTGCCCCATGTGCGGGTACGCGGCGAACTTGGAGAAGGCGACGTCGCGGCTGGACCCGGTCATCGAGATGGAGGCGACGGGCGATGGGACGCCGGAGCTGGTGGAAACGCCGGGATGCGCGGCGATTGCGGACGTGGCGGCGTTTTTCCAGATTTCGCCGGCGAGCGACATCAAGTGCGTGGCCTACATGGCGCTGAAGCGCGGGGCGGGCGGGAAAAACGCCGAGCCGGACGCGTGGCACGGAGTGGCGGCCTTCCTGCGCGGCGACCACCAGGTGAATGAGACGAAGTTGCTGAATGCGATCGGCGCAGCGGAACTGAGGCCGATGCAGGCCGAGGAACTGGAAAGTTATTTCAAGGGGCCGGCGGGATACCTGGGGCCGGTGGGACTCACGCCTGACGAGAAACCGCTGGCTGACGGGCTTACGGTAATCGTGGACAAGTCGCTGGAAGGCCGGCGGAACATGGTGTGCGGCGCCAACAAGCTGGACTATCACCTGCGCAATGTGACGCCGGGACGCGACTTTACGTGGACGCTGAGCGCGGATATTCGCAGCGTGAACGAGGGCGAGGCGTGTCCGACTGAAGGCTGCGAGGGCAGGCTGGTGGTGGGGACCGCGGTCGAGGTGGGGCACATCTTCAAGCTCGGGTACAAGTACACGGAGTCAATGGGCGCGCGGGTGCTGGACGCAAACGGCAAGGAAGTGATGCCGATCATGGGCTGCTACGGGATCGGCATCGAGCGCATCCTTACGGCGGCGATCGAGCAGTCGAACGACGCCAACGGGTTCTGGCTGCCGGCGAGCATTGCGCCATTCACGGTCGTCATCACAGTGACGAACATGACGGACGAGACGCTGCGCGAGACCGGCGAGAAGCTCGCCGGCGAGCTGGATGCGGCGGGCATCGACTTGCTGCTCGATGACCGGGACGAGCGCGCGGGCGTCAAATTCAAGGATGCCGACCTGGTGGGGATTCCCTATCGCGTAAATGTGGGCAAGAAGGCCGCGGGCGGCGTGGTGGAGCTGGTGACGCGCGCCACTTTGCAGAGCGCGGACGTGCCGCTGGACCGGGTGTTGCACGAGTTGAAGGCCAGGATTGCCGAGGAGATGCTGCTGGAGGCGAGCGGTGAGGAACAGGGAGCAGGGAAAGAGTAGGGAGTAGGGAGTAGGAAGTAGTGAATCTATGTAGTGTCCCAAAAGTTCACCGCATCCGCGAGCGCCCGAAATGAGATTCTTCGCTCCGCTCAGGATGACGGCCTGTGAAGAGGATAGACGGAGCTGATAGCTGATGGCTGAAAGCTGAGAGCTGTTTTATAGATGGCGTTGAAGATCAAATTCCGGATGCCGGCGGCGGGTCATGGCGGCTGGTCCTCGCTGCTGCTGCGTGTGGTGCTGCTGGTGATCGCGGCCGGATGCATCGGTGTGCTGAGCGTGTGCGGATACCTTTACATCAAGTACGGGCGCATTGTGGACCAGCGGCTGCAGCAGCCGCTCTTTGCCAATACCGCAAAGATTTACGCGGAGCCGCGCGAGGTGCGGCCGGGGCAGAAGCTATCGATCACGCTGATCACGAACGAGCTGCGGCAGGCGGGATACACGACCGACGGCGCGCAGAAACCTTCGCCGATGGGAACTTTCGAGCTGGGCATAAATTCCATCAGCGTGATGCCGGGTCCGCAGTCGTATCACGCGCAGGACGGGGCCACCATCCATGTTGCCGACGGGGTGGTGGATTCCGTGACCGACGATCATGGGCAGGCGCTGGCCAGCTACGAGCTGGAGCCGCTGCTGATTACGGGCCTGAGCGACGCCAATCGCACCAAGCGGCGGCTGATCACCTACGACGAGATTCCGCCGCACCTGGTGCAGGCGGTGCTGGCCATTGAAGACCGCCGCTACTTTGAGCATGGCGGCGTGTACTTCCCCAGCATGATCAGCTGGGGCTGGCACGACCTGATCGGAGACCGCAAGCATCTGGGCGGCGCGTCCACCATCACCATGCAATTGGCGAAGCAGCTTTTTGTGGCGGACAACCGCACCGTCAAATACAAGGTGACGCAGATCATGGTGTCGTTCCACCTGGAGCATCGTTTCAACAAGAAGCAGATCTTCGAGCTGTATGCCAATCAGGTGCCGCTGGGCGAACACGGCAGTTTTTCAGTGAATGGGTTCGGCGAAGGCGCGCAGGTGTTTTTCGGCAAGGATGTGCGCCAACTGGACCTGGCGGAGTGCGCGCTGCTGGCGGGCATGATCCAGCGGCCGAGTTACTTCAATCCGTGGCGGCACGCGGACCGGGCCATCGACCGGCGCAACCTGGTGCTGGACTCGATGGTGGAGACCGGATCAATTACCAAGGATGACGCCGAGCAGGCCAAGGAGGAACCGCTTCATCTTTCGGCGGGCAACGTGGATGCGAGCGAAGCGCCGTATTTTGTTGACCTGGTGCACGACCAGTTGCTGCAGCGGCTGGGCGAACGCGACGTGAATCTCGAAGGGCTGCGCATCTACACGTCGCTCGATCCCGACCTGCAACGCCTGGCTACCAATGCGGTGGACAGCACCGCGCACCTGGTGGACGAACTGGTGGACCGGAAGCACGCGCGCGACCGCAAGATGGGACGCGCATATTCATACCCGCAGGTGGCGCTGGTGGCGCTGAATCCGCACACCGGGCAGGTGCTGGCGCTGGTGGGGGGGCGCAGCTACGGGGCTCGCAGCTCAACCATGCGGTGGCGGAGCGGCCCACGGGATCGATCTTCAAGCCGTTCGTCTACGCCTCGGCGTTTGACACCGCGGTGGAGGGCACGCCGCTGCCGGGGCAGGACAAGCTTTTCTCGCCGGTGACCATGCTGAACGATCAGCAGACCACGTACGAAGTGGGCGACACGGAATACACGCCGCGCAATTTTGGGGGCGAATACTACGGTGAGATGACGGCGCGGCTCGCGCTGATGCGGTCGGACAACAACGCCACAATCGGCCTGGCAGCCATGGTGGGGTTCGAACGGGTGGCGCAACTGGCGCGCGACGCGGGAATCAAGAACGCGCAGGGCACGCCGGCGATGGCGATTGGCGCCTACGACTCGACGCCCATGGAGATGGCCGCCGTTGGCAAACACCGTGTACGCGCCGGCCATCTCCATCGGCGTCGAATCGTAGGCCCCAATCGCCATCGCCGGCGTGCCCCTCGCGTTCTTGATTCCTGCGTCGCGCGCCAACTGGGCCACCCGGTCAAAGCCCACCATCGCCGCCAGGCTGATGGTGGCGTTGTTGTCAGACCGCATCAGCGCGAACCGCGACGTAATCTCGCCGTAGTACTCGCCCCCCAAATTGCGCGGCGTATATTCCCTGTCGCCCACCTCGTACGTCGTCTGCTGATCGTTCAGCATCGTCACCGGCGAGAACAGCTTCTCCTGGCCCGGCAGCGGCGTACCCTCCACCGCCGTGTTGAACGCCGATGCATAAACAAACGGCTTGAATATCGAGCCCGTGGGCCGCTCCGCCACCGCGTGGTCCAGCTGCGATGCCCCGTAGCTGCGCCCGCCCACCAGCGCCAGCACTTGTCCCGTATGCGGATTCAACGCCACCAGCGCCACCTGCGGGTAACTGTACGGGCGGCCCAGCTTGCGGTCGCGCGCGTGTTTCCGGTCCACCAGCGCGTCCACCACGTGCACGGTGCTGTCCACCGCCAACGTCGCCAGCCGTTGCAGGTCCGGATCCAGCGACGTGTAGATGCGCAGCCCTTCCAGGTCCACATCCCTCTCCCCCAGCCGCTGCAGCAACTGGTCGTGCACCAGATCCACAAAGTACGGCGCCTCGCTGGCGTCCACGCTGCCCGTGGAAAGATGCAGCGGTTCCTCCTTCGCCTGCTCCGCTTCGTCCTTGGTAATGGCTCCGGTCTCCACCATCGAGTCCAGCACCAAATTGCGCCGGTCAATCGCCCGGTCCGCATGACGCCACGGATTAAAGTAGCTCGGCCTCTGGATCATCCCCGCCAGCAGCGCGCATTCTGCCAGGTCCAGTTGCCGCACATCCTTGCCGAAGAACACATGCGCGCCTTCGCCGAATCCATTCACTGAAAAACTGCCGTGCTCGCCCAGCGGCACCTGGTTGGCATAGAGCTCGAAGATCTGCTTCTTGTTGAAGCGATGTTCCAGGTGGAATGACACCATGATCTGCGTCAGCTTGTACTGGATGGTGCGGTTGTCGGCCACAAATAGCTGCTTGGCCAGCTGCATCGTAAGCGTGGACGCCCCGCCCAGATGCTTCCGGTCCCCCACCATGTCGTGCCACGCCCAGCTCATCATGCTGGGGAAATACACTCCGCCATGCTCAAAAAAACGGCGGTCTTCAATGGCCAGCACCGCATGCACCAGGTTCGGCGGAATCTCGTCGTACGTGATCAGCCGCCGCTTGGTCCGGTTCGCGTCCGAGCTCAGACCCGTAATCAGCAGCGGCTCCAGCTCATAGCTGGCCAGCGCCTGCCCGTGATCGTCGGTGATCCCTTCCACCACGCCGTCGGCAACGTGAATCGTGGCCCCATCCTGCGCATGATACGACTGCGGTCCCGGCATCACGCTGATGGAACCGGTGCCCTCCTGGAATGTGCCCATCGGCGACGCCTTCGCCGCTCCGTCAGTCGAGTAGCCCGCCTGCCGCAGTTCATTCGAGAGGATCTGGATCGAAAGTTTCTGCCCTGGCCGCACCTCGCGCGGTTCGGCAAAGATTTTGGCCGTGTTGGCAAATACCGGCTGCTGCAGCCGCTGGTCCACAATCCGGCCGTACTTGACGTAGAAATACCCGCACACGCTCAGCAGGACCACGCACCCGGCCGCAACCACCAGCAGCGCCACCCGCAACAGCACCGGGGACCATCCGCGTCGTCCCGCCCCCGGCATCCGGAATTTAATCTTCAACGCCATCTGTAGAACAGCTCCCAGCCTTTACCTCTTTGCTCCAGAGCGATTGCTCGACTCGCATTTAGCTGTGCCCCGCTCATCGTTCGCCGCGGCGAACGATGAGCGGGCGTTTGCTCCCTTCTCCCTGTCTCACTCGGTCGCTTCCAGCAACATCTCTTCCGCAACCCTCGCCTTCACCTCGTGCAGCACCCGCTCCAGCGGCACATCCACACTCTGTCCCGTCGTCCGCGCCACCAGCTCCACTACCCCTCCCGCCGCCTTTTTGCCCACATTCACGCGATACGGAATTCCCACCAGATCCGCATCCTTGAATTTGACGCCCGCCCTCTCGTCCCTGTCATCCAGCAGCACATCGATCCCCGCCGCATCCAGCTCCTCGGCCAGCTTCTCGCCGGTCTCGCGCAGGTTCGCATCGCCCATGTTTGTCACGGTGATGACGACGGTGAACGGCGCAATGCTCGCCGGCAGCCAGAACCCGTTGGCGTCGTTCGACTGCTCAATCGCCGCCGTCAGAATGCGCTCGATCCCGATCCCGTAGCAGCCCATGATCGGCGTCACTTCCTTGCCGTTCGCGTCCAGAACCGTTGACCCCATCGACTTCGTGTACTTGTTGCCAAGCTTGAAAATGTGCCCCACTTCCACCGCCGTCCCCACCGTCAGCCGGCCCGCGCAGCCTTCCGTCGGACACGCCTCGCCCTCCTTCACGCTGCGAATATCCGCGGCAATCGTCCACGTAAAATCCCGCCCCGGCACAACGTTGCGCAAGTGGTAGTCCAGCTTGTTCGCCCCGCACACCAGGTTCTTGCGCCCTTCGAGCGACTTGTCCACCACAACCGTCAGCCCGCCCGCCATCGGTTTCTCGTCATGCGTCAATCCCACCGGTCCCAGGTATCCAGCCGGTCCTTTGAAATACTTCTCCAGTTCCTCGGCCTGCATCGTCCTCAGTTCCGCTGCGCCGATCGCATTCAACAACTTCGTCTCATTCACCTGGTGGTCGCCGCGCAGGAATGCCGCCACTCCGTGCCACGCGTCCGGCTCGCCGTTTTTCCCGCCCGCCCCGCGCTTCAGCGCCATGTAGGCCACGCACTTGATGTCGCTCGCCGGCGAAATCTTGAAGAACGCCGCCACGTCCGCAATCGCCGCGCAGCCCGGCGTTTCCACCAGCTCCGGCGTCCCGTCGCCCGTCGCCTCCATCTCGACGACCGGCTCCAGCCGCGACGTCGCCTTCTCCACGTTGGCCGCGTACCCGCACACGGGGCAGCTCGCGATCAGGTCCTCGCCCGCCGGCGTATACACCATGAACTCCTGCGACTGCGACCCGCCCATCGCCCCCGAGTCCGCCTCCACCACCACAAACTTCAGCCCCGCCCGCGTAAAAATCGCCCGGTAAACCGCATCGTGCTTGCGGTAGCTCACGTCCAGTCCCGCCTCATCCACATCGAACGAATACGCGTCCTTCATCAAAAACTGCCGCACCCGCAGCAATCCCGACTTCGGCCGCGGCTCGTCGCGAAACTTGTTCTGGATCTGGTACCAGATTTGCGGCAACTGCTTGTAGCTGCGCAGCTCGTTCCGCGCCATCCCCGTCATGATCTCCTCGTGCGTCATGCCCAGGCACAGCTCCGCGCCCTTGCGGTCCTTCAGGCGAAACATGGTGTCGCCCATCGTGGTCCAGCGGCCGCTCTCCACCCACGGCTCCTTGGGCAGAATCGCCGGCAGGTAAAACTCCTGCCCGATGGTGTCCATCTCCTCGCGCACAATGGCGATCACCTTGTTCAGCGCCCGCTGCCCCAGCGGCAGATAGTTGTAAATCCCCGCGCCAAGCTGCCGGATATACCCGGCCCGCAGCAGAAACTTGTGGCTGGCCACTTCGGCATCCGCCGGAGCCTCGCGCAGAGTAGGAATAAAAAGCTTCGACCAACGATGCATGGAAATAGCGTGCAAGCTTTCCCGCCCGCCGCAGCGAACGAAAGAAAATGAAAGTCAGCTTCCATTCTAAATGCTCTGGAAGTCCGGCTTCCGGAGGGAGCAGGGGCCTTCACAGGCTGCGGAAAAAGTCTCTTTGTAGGTACTTTTTCTGCACAGCAATTTGGGTTAGTAAAGAGACATGCGTGGAGACGATGAGAAGCAGTCGGCGATGTATAGCTACGTGACGATGGCACAACGGATTCCGGCTGGTCATCCGGCGCGGCAGATACGGGCGATGGTGGACCGGGCTTTGGCACGGATGGATGCGCAGCTGGACGAGCTTTATTCGACTACCGGTCGCCCATCGATAGCGCCGGAGCGGTTGTTGCGATCGTCGTTGCTGATGGTTTTGTACTCGATTCGTTCGGAGCGTCAATTGATGGAGCAGCTGAACTACAACCTGCTGTTCCGCTGGTTTGTTGGTCTTGAGATGGACGACCCGGTGTGGGACGTGACGGTGTTCACCAAGAACCGGGAGCGGCTGATTGGCGGCGTGGTGAGCCAGCAGCTACTGGAGTCGGTGCTGGTGGAGGCGCGGGCGCACGATCTGTTGAGCGAGGAGCATTTCACCGTGGACGGGACGCTGATTCAAGCCTGGGCCTCGGCGCGCAGCTTCGAGGATAAGTCCGATCCGCCGTCTCCGGGAGCAGGCTCGGGCTGGGGTGGCGAAGTGCTGCTGCGCGACAAGGTGGAATCGAAGACCGACCCGGATGCGCGTTTATACAAGAAGGCGACGGCGGACAAGTCGGTGCCGTCTTATCAGGGCCACGCGTTGACGGAGAACCGCAACGGGTTGGTGGTGGCTGCCGAGGCCACTCTGGCGGCAGCCGATGCCGAAGCTCAGGCGGGGATCCAGATGCTGGACCGGGCGCTGGGTGCGGCGGCCGGAGCGGCAGAGGAGCAGGCGATCACGCTGGGCGCGGATACGGGTTACCAGCAGGAGCGGTTCGTCGAAGCGCTGCGCAAGCGCAAAGTGGCGCCGCACGTCAGCGAGTATGTGAAGGGGAATCTGCAGAAGAATCGCCTGCGCCCGGAGGAGCGATCCGATGTGCGAAGTGCGATCAGTCAGCGGAAGCGCAAGCTGATCGAGCGAGTTTTCGGCTGGGCCAAGTTAAGCGCGGGACTGCGCCAGGTGAAGTTGCGCGGGCTGAAGCGAGTGGATTGGTTCTATCGGCTGGCGATAACGGCTTATAACCTGGTGCGAATGCGACGACTGATCCCGACTGCGGCGCTGGCCGGTTAGGGCCGAGGTGCGTCTGCAGGCCGATGAAAGCGGCTTGCAGGGGCAAGACAACAACAGAAACTCAGCAGTAGCGCAAGACAAAAGTCACCAAAAATTTCACCCAGGCGCAACCGAGCAAGGAAACACTAGTTTTTCCGCAGCCTGTTCAGGCCCCTGAAATGAGGCCAAGACATCGTGGGCTTTAGTGTCTGCGTGAGAGCAGGACGCCTTTGCCAACTTGCTAACTTGCCACGTCGCAAAGCGACGCCAACTCGCTGTCTTTGTCCGTGAAAACCCGCCCTCCAACGACGCAGGAGCTGCAAACAGACATTCTCGCGCACGCGCTTTAGCCCCGGATCGTCTCTGCGGTTTGGCGCAAACCAACTGGTCAAGCACGGCCCACGCCCGGGTCGCATCATTCGAGTTTTTAAATGGCGCGGCTTCAACCTTAGCCTGCGGTAAAGGATCCCGAATCCCCCAACCACGTGGTCAGCCCGACGTTTCCAGCCCCACCGCCTCCGCCAGCTTCGCCTGCCGCTCGTCGAAGGTCCAGAACCGCTCCGCCTTCAGCTCCAGTGCGCAAGCCATGTGCAAAGTATCCAGCGTGCGCACGCCGAGGGAACCGCAGTAGCGGTGCGCCAGCAAAATCGCCTTATCCCACGCGGAGTCCGGGAAGCCCACACTCTCGAAAATGCCGCTTTGCCGGTCCTCCTGGAATCTCTTGCAGGTGCGCGCCGTTCAACTACTCAGTGCGGATCGGAAGACGTACCGATAGAACGCGTGCGCGAATTCGGCGCGATTCAGAGGCGTCAGCCACGATGCGCGGTGAACCGGCATCGATCAAAGGATCGGCGGAATTCCGATCGAGGACATAAGCTCGAACCAGAAAACTCGAATCGACGCAAACGCTCAAAATCGATCCTCTCGATCTTCCAGCAGAGTATCTCCTGATTGTATGACGCGGTCTCCCCACATCTCCTTGCGCCGCGCTTCAAAGTCGGGCCATTCCTTTGGCGCTGCCTTCGGTCGAACGGGGCGAATCTCACCCAGAACCTCATCCCGCTCACGCAGCTCAACCGTCTCCCCGCGCGAAGCCACGCCTTGAGCTGGCGCGTATCCGTTGTCTCAGATTCACGCTCGGCATGGCTCTATTGTGTCACAAAATGTGTCACAATCCAAGACGCAGATTCTGCCGCCCCTCTGCACGGGCTGTAATGGCCCAACCCATGCCATACTGATGCCCAAATGCACATCACTTTATCCTGGGACCTAATTCATCGCCTTGGCCCTCAAGGTGTTGAAGACATTCGGCCTCATTCCCGGCGCCATCGCCGCCGTCGGCATTCGACGTCTCCTCCAGAAACGCCTCCAGAGAAAGGCTATGGAAGGCTGGCCCGCCACCGACGCCCGCGTCCACTCCGGATCCGTCCGCCATGAGGGGCGCCGCTACTGGGCCGAACTCACTTATTCCTATTACGTCGGCGAGTACCGCTCCGGCGCCTACCTACGCGGATTCAAGCGGGAAGAACAGGCCGACGATTTCCTCCGGCAAGCCAAGGACAAAACGGTTCGCGTTCACTACAACGGATCCGATCCAAACCGCTCCGTCCTCCTAGACCGCGACATCGAGATGATCGTCCTGCTCGCGCCACAATACGGCTGACCACTGTTCCCTGTTCCCTTCCTTTCAAATCAGCTCCACGCCCCACAAATCATGCAGGTGCACCACGCCCTCCACGCGCCCATCCCCATCCACCACCACCAGCGACGTAATCTTCCGCTCCTCCAGCACCGCCAGCGCCCGCGCCGCCAGCTCCTCGCCCGCAATCGTCCTCGGCTGCGCATTCATCGCCTCGCCCGCCGTCCTGCTCAGCGCCGCGCCGCCCTCCCGCTCCAGCAGCCGCCGCAAATCGCCGTCGCTGATCACCCCGCGCAGCCGCCCGCCTCCTGCACCGTCGTCATCCCCAGCTTCTTCGACGACATCTCGTAAATCACATCCGTCATCGGCGTCTCCGGAGCCACCGCCGGCACCGCCTCGCCCGCATGCATCAGCTCGCGCACCCGCGCCAGCCGCTTGCCCAGCTTGCCGCCCGGATGCAGCTCGGCAAAATCCTCCGCCTTGAAGCCCTTCCGCAGGCTCACCGCCACCGCCAGCGCATCGCCCAGCGCCAGCATCGCCGTCGTCGAGGCCGTCGGCGCCAGCCCCAGCCCGCACGCCTCGCGCTCCACGCCGCAATCCAGCGCCACGTCGCTCGCCGTCGCCAGCGTCGACCCCACATTGCAGCAGAAGCTGATCAGCGCGTCGCCCTTGCGCTTCAGCGTCGCCAGCAGCCGCAGAATCTCCTCCGTCTCCCCGCTCGCGCTCAGCGCAATCACCACGTCCCCCGGCATCAGCACGCCCAGGTCCCCGTGCACCGCCTCCGCCGGATGCAGAAACAACGCCGGCGAACCGGTCGAGCTCAGCGTCGCCGCAATCTTCTGCGCGATAATCCCGCTCTTGCCCATCCCCGTCACCACCACCCGCCCGTTGCCCTCGCCGCAGCGCAAAATCAGCTCCACGGCCCGGGCAAATGCTCCGCCATCGCCCCGTCCAGCCGCCGCGCCAGCGCCTCCAGCGCCGCCGCCTCCGTCCGCACCAGCTCCCCCGGCGTCAACGCCTTCCCGTCCGAACCCACTGTTTCTCTGTTTCTGCCATCGGCTATCGATTGTACCGGCTTACTCCCTTATCCCTTCTCCCTCGTACAATAGTAAAGAGGTCATACATCCCTTGAAGCGCAACACTATCGTTCTCACCGTCATCCTGTTCATTCTGGCCATCTTCGCCTGGGCCGGCTGGGCCAACTGGGAGTACCGCAGGCAGGCCGCCGAGAAAGCGCCGACTCCGCCACTCTCAAGGCCGAACTAGCCGCCGCCGCCAACGCCGAGGAGGCTTACACCCAGTCACCGCTCATGGGCAAGCACGCGCCGGCCTTTACGCTTGAAGACCTGGCGGGCAAAAAAATCTCCCTTGCCGACTACAATGGCAAGGCCTGCTCATCAACTTCTGGGCCACCTGGTGCGGCCCCTGCAAGCTGGAGACCCCCTGGCTCGTCGACCTCGAAAACAGTACGCCGGCCAGGGTTTTGAGATCCTCGGCATCGACACCGAAGACGACGACGTAACCCCGGCCGACAAGCCCGCCTGGGCCAAAGACAAAACCGCCGTCGCCCAGTTTGTCCAAAAGGAGCACATGCCCTATCCCGTTCTCGTCAATGGCGACAGCATCAGCCACGAATACGGCGACTTTGAGGCCATGCCCACCTCGTTCTTCGTCAACCGCTCGGGCAAAATCATCGCCGCGGAAATGGGCATCACATCGGAAGACGACATGGCGCTCAAAATCCGCCAGGCGCTAAGCCAATGAACTTGCCCGCCTGCAGGACGTGGGGTGCATGCTCTGTTTTGAAGGGGCACGACTTCAGTCGTGCCGAAACGGCGCCTAAAATGCGGTGGGCTCTACAGGCTGCGGAAAAACTCACTCGAAAGGTGCTTTGTAACAAGGGCACGGCTTCAGCCGGGCCGCAAGCTGCTGTAACCGAACGACCGGGCTTTAGCCCCTGCTCCACTGGACCCGCAACTCAGGCCGGGTGGGCCAAGTCTCCGGTGCTGGGACCTGGGACACCAGCTGTCCATACCGTTTCCGCACAATTCCGCCTTCTCGCGCTTCTCGCCATCGCCGTTCTCCCGCCATCCCTCGCCGCACCCGCGCAAACCCCGCTCTTCCGCGACCCCAGCCAGCCCGGTCCCAAAACCCAGCAGGTCCAGTACCTTTACCCCGAGCAGGTCACCCTTGCCGCCGGCAAGCCCCAATCCGTAACCCTCCACTTCCGCATCGCCCCCGGCCTGCACATCAACTCCCACACTCCCAGCGACCAGTTCCTAATTCCCACCGTGCTGTCCCTGCCCGCAAACGCCGGCGTCAGCCTCGCCGCTGCGCACTATCCCGATGGCGTCGAGTACATCCTCCCCGCCGATCCTTCCACCAAATTGAACGTCTACACCGGCGATTTCGCCATCGAAGCCCGTCTCCTCGCCACCCCCGGCGATCATCTCGTCCAGGCCCATCTCCGTTTCCAGGCCTGCGATGAAAACGCCTGCATGCCTCCCCGCACCATCACCGCCGCCATCGACGTCATCGCCCGCTGAAAGCTGCAAATTAAAGACGA
>CAVYSS010000054.1:0-35956 GCA_963771195.1 uncultured Acidobacteriota bacterium | reverse complement strand
CCAGCACGTCGCGCAGGGCGAAGCTGGTCTCCAGCCGGGTGACGCCGGGCAAACGCGAGAGCTCATTCTGGTGCAGGCGGCCGTAGTCGTCGATGTTGGCTACGCGGGCGACCAGCATGTAGTCATACTGGCCGGCCATCAAGTGGCAGCTGACGATGCCGCGGGTGTGGCGCACTGCCGACTCGAACGCGGCCAAAACCGGCGCCGATTGTTTTTCCAGCGTGACGCGGACGAAGACCGTCATCTGGCGGCCGAGGAGCCGGTCGTCGATCAGGGCGCGATAGCCGCGGATGGCGCCCATTTCTTCGAGCGCCTGGATGCGCCGCGACGACGCCGAGGCGGAGAGACCAACCGCTTCGCCGACCTCGTAATTGGTGGCGCGCCCGGCGTGCTCCAGATAATGCAGGATGGCCAAGTCCAGCTCATCCATCTTGCCTACGGTTGTGGTGATGGGTTTTTCATGCGCTGAAGCGGCTTCTGGATCACGTTTAGTGCCCATTACCTCGTTTTATCACGAACTTTGCACACATTGGAAGCTCTATGCGCCGTACTATGCATTCAGCCCCAACAGGCGCGTGGGCTGGACGCCCTCCTAATGTGTTTAAAAGTCAGGCTTGCGCGCCGCCCCCTTGCTGGGCAGGAGCGGCAGAAATGATCGTCGGCGTTCCCAAGGAAATCAAGGATCACGAAGCGCGGGTTGGCGTTACTCCCGCCGGTGTAAAGGCGCTTACCGATTCCGGTCACAAGGTGCTGGTGGAGACCGATGCCGGCGCGGAGTCAGGATTTGACGACTGCGAGTACCAGGACGCGGGCGGGGAAATCGTGGGCGACGCGGGCCATGTCTGGGGCAAGTCTGAGATGGTGGTCAAGGTGAAGGAGCCGATCGAGAAGGAGTATCCATTCTTCCGCGAAGGGCTGGTCCTGTTCACCTATTTGCACCTGGCGCCAATCCGAGGTTTGACCAACGAGCTGCTGGGATCGAAGGTGATCGGCATCGCGTATGAGACGGTGCACGACCGCCAGGGTACGCTGCCGTTGCTGACGCCGATGAGCGAAGTGGCTGGGCGGATGAGCGTGCAGGTGGGGGCCAGTTACCTGGAAAAGGAAAAAGGCGGGCGCGGCATTCTGCTGGGCGGCGTACCCGGCGTGCCTCCGGCGCACGTCACGGTGATCGGCGGCGGCGTGGTCGGCACTAACGCGGCGCGGATCGCGCTGGGCATGGGCGCCAAGGTCACGCTGATCGATCTGAACATGAACCGGCTGCGCGAGATCGATGACATTTTCAATGGGCGGGTATACACGCTGGCCTCCAACAGCTACAACGTGGCCCATGCCACGCGCGAGGCCGACCTGGTGATCGGTGGCGTGCTGATTCCGGGGGCGACGGCGCCGAAGATCGTGACCCGGCACATGGTGAGCCGCATGAAAAAAGGCGCCGTCATTGTGGATGTGGCCATCGACCAGGGCGGGTGCGTGGAGACGGCGCGGCCCACTTCGCACTCCGACCCCAGCTACGTGGTGGACGGCGTGGTGCACTACTGCGTGACCAACATGCCCGGCGCGGTGCCCAATACCTCCACGCTGGCACTGACCAACGCGACGTTCCCTTACGTGATGCGGATTGCGAATCACGGCGTGAAGGAAGCGCTCAAGCAGGATCCTGGATTCGCCGAGGGCCTCAACACGTGGATGGGCACGCTGACGCACAAGGGCGTGGCGGAGAGCCAGAAGCGGGAGTGGACCGCGCCGGCGAGCGTGCTGGGATAGCTTCGCAGCGCAGGCCCCGGACTATAATCGCCGCATGCCTTGGAAGGACAACCCGCGCCTGCGCTGGATTGTGTTTCTGGCTGCCGGTGTGCTGGCACTGTTTGCGCTGCTAGGCGGTCTGCAGGCGTTTACCACGTCGAATGTTAGTTTTCTGAATCCCGACACCGGAGGCGAGACGCTGGCCTTTGCGGGCCTCACCGTATTCCTGTTTCTGCTGCTGATTGCGCTGCTGCTTCTGTTGCTGAGGAATGTGCTGAAGCTTTACGCAGACCAGGGATCGAGCGCGCTGGGCGCGCGCCTGCGCACGCGCATGGTGCTGGGGGCGGCGCTGATCGCGCTGGCGCCGGCGGTGTGCATGTTCCTGTTCAGCTCCATCCTGATGAATCGGACGCTGGACCGCTGGTTTTCGCCGAACATGACGCGGATTCGCGAGGACTCAACGCGGGTGGTGCTGGAGCTGGCGCAGTACGTGGCCAGCAACGCGCGAGGTGAGGCTGCGTCGATTGCCGCGTCGGGTGCGCTGGATCAGCCCCCTTCGACGCTCCAGGATGTGCTCAGCTCGCATCGAATCACGCTCGACGGCGGGTTTGTGGTCGTGTACGGGAAGGATCGCCGGCCATTTGCCACGTTCTATGCGCCGCCGGAGAACACACCGGCGAGCCTGACCTCATGGCTTCCGGAGAGCAATGAAAAGGGCGAGCCTGCATCGCCGTCGCCGCTGACAGGGCCGCTCTACGGCAATCTGCTAACCGCGGCGCAGCGCACGGACCAGCCAATCCTGCGCATCAACGACCAGGAATACGCGCTGGGGATGGCGTTGACGGCCTCGGGCAAGTTCGTGGTGGCAGCGTTGCCCATGCCGCAGGGACTGAGCCAGTCGATTGCCCGCATCCGGCGGGGGTCAGACGCGTACTGGGACCTGTACCGCCAGCGCAGGCAGGTACGGTCCAGCTTTTTCCTGCTGCTGCTGCTGGTCACGGTTGTGGTATTTTTCTCCAGCGTGTGGCTGGCCATGTTCCTGGCCAAGCAGATCACGCGCCCGGTGGCGGCGCTGGCAGACGCCATGGACGGAATTGCGGCGGGCAAATACCAGGAACGCGTGGGGCTGGCGGTCACCGGAGAGATGGCCGAGCTGGTACGCAGCTTCAATCACATGGCGGCGGATCTGGAGACAAGCCGGCAGCGGGCGGAGAGTTCTTCGGCGCAGTTGACAGCGGCCAACCAGGCGCTGGAAGAGCGGAAGCGGTGGCTGGAGACCATCGTGGAGACGATTCCCAGCGGGTTGGTCACGCTGGATGCCGCGGGAGTGGTGGTGCAGGCCAACCGCGCGTTTGCCGCGCTCACAGGGCAACGGGAGGACGCAGATCTGCGCGGCGCTCACATCGCATCGTTGTTTTCCTCAGAGTGCGCGTCCGATGTAGGAGCGGTGATCCGCCGCGGAAACCGGATGGGGGCGGCGTCCACTGAGATTGAGATGCACGCCGGGGGCCGGACCATGCACCTGGCGGTCACCAGCGCGCGGCTTGACCTGGCGCATGCCCGTCCCGGCTCGGTGCTGGTGGTGGAAGACACCACAGAGCTTTTGCGCGCGCAGCGCCAGCTTGCGTGGAAGGAAGTGGCGCAGAGGGTGGCGCACGAAATCAAGAACCCGCTCACGCCCATCGCCCTTTCGGCGGAGCGGATTAGCCGCTATATCGATCGCGGGCAGGCCGACTCCACCATCATCCGCAAATGCAGCCAGGTCATCCTCACCAGCGTGGGCACGCTGCGCACCCTGGTGGACCAGTTCAGCGCGCTGGCGCAGTTCCCCGCGCCGCAGCCGCGCCACTGCGACCTGAACCGCGTGGCCGAGGAGGCGCTGGCGCTGTTCGCGGGGCGACTGGAAGACATCAGCGTCAAACTCGATCTCGCCCCGGACCTTCCGTCCGTCCTCGCCGATCCGGAAGCCATTCGCCGCGCCCTGGCCAACCTCATCGATAACGCCGCGGAGGCCATGCAGGGCAGCCTGCTGCGCGTGCTGGAGATTTCGACGGCGGTCAGCGAGGATGGCGCTGCCGCGGAGATAACCGTTGCCGACACCGGCCATGGCCTGACCGACGAGATTCGCGAGCGGCTCTTCCTGCCGTTCTACTCCACCAAGCATCGTGGCACCGGACTGGGGCTTTCCATCGCGGCCAAGATTGTGCAGGAGCATGGCGGCAGCGTGCGCGCTGAGAGCAACACGCCCAAGGGCGCGCGTTTCCTGGTGCGCATTCCGCTGATGGAAACAGCCGGTGGGCACGCGCCGGAAAGCGAGCAGGGCGAACACCAATCTGAACACGCCAGGGAAATCCGCTCATGAACCATGTGCTAGTGGTTGACGACGAAGCGGATATCCGGTCATCCCTGGAGGAAATTCTGCGCGAAGAAGGCTACGGCGTGGCCGGCGCGGATTCCGCGGCCGAAGCCAAAACTTTGCTCGACGATGTCGCCTACGACGTGGTCTTGCTGGACATCTGGCTGCCCGACGGCGATGGACTCGAGATGCTGCCGGAGATCGCCCGGCTGCCGGGAGAATCGCGGCCGGAAGTTGTCATCATCAGCGGACACGGCACCATCGAGACGGCGGTGAAAGCCACCAAGCTGGGCGCCTACGACTTCCTGGAAAAGCCGCTTTCGATTGAGCGCACGCTGATCGTGGTGAAAAACGCCGTGGAGTCCCGGCGGCTGCGAGCGGAGAACCTGGAATTCAAGCGCCAGTTCAGCGCCAACTCGGTGCTGACCGGTGAAAGCGTGCCCATGAAAGCGCTGCGCCAGCAGATTCGCCTGATGGCGCCGACCAACGGCCGCGTGCTCATTTATGGAGAATCGGGAACGGGGAAGGAGCTGATAGCGCGCTCCATCCATGCCGAGAGCCTGCGACTCGACCGCGTTTTCGTGGAACTGAACTGCGCCGCCATTCCCGAGGCGCATATCGAGGCCGAGCTATTCGGCATGCGCCACATCGCGCCGCAGGGCGGGCGAGCCGACCAGCGCGGCACCCTGGAACGAGCCGATGGCGGAACGCTCTACCTTGACGAAGTGGGCGACATGAGCCTGAAGACGCAGGCCAAGGTGCTGAGCGCGCTCGATGACCAGATGTTTACGCCGGTGGGTGGCACCCAGCCCCTGCGCGTGGACGTGCGGCTGATCGCATCCACCAACAAGGACCTGGAAGAGGAGATCGCGCGCGGCAACTTTCGTGAGGACCTGTTTTACCGGCTCAACGTGGTGCCATTTTTCGTGCCACCGCTGCGCGAGCGCAAGGAGGACATTCCGCCGCTGGTGCGCGAGTTTCTGGCCGAATTCGGCCGGCAGTACGGAAGGCCGCGGATCGAGATCGGCGAAGAAGCCCTGGAAGTGCTGAGCCGCTATCACTGGCCGGGGAACGTGCGCGAGCTTAGAAACGTGATCGAGCGCGTGCTGATCCTCAATCCGCGCGTGCTGCGCATCGAGCGCAAGCACCTGCCGCCGCTTACCCACAAATCGCCGGCGCGAAGTGCGGAAAGCTTCTCTTCGCTGCAGCAGGCCCGCGACGCCTACGAGCGCGACTATATCCAGAAGAAGATCGAGGAGGCGCGCAACAACATCAGCCGCGCCGCCGAGCTGCTGGGCCTGGAGCGCAGCCACCTATACCGCAAGATGAAGGCACTGGGGATCGGCGTGCGGGAGTAGGGGTCCTTTTGGTCAGATCCAGCCGTCCCCCAAACTGGCCCGTCCGTGCGAAAACGGACAGAGACTTGCGAAATCGAACACGGGCGGAGTGCGCGGAATGCGCCAATTGCGGTGTAACACTATCTAAATCAGCCACTTGGCTCGCCGGCCTTCGGTCGGCGTTGCGGCTCGCCAATTGCTTGCATCCGGAGCGACTGTTTCCTTTGGAGGCCCGCTATGGCGTACTTCGAACGCATGCGTGACTTTATCTCCCAGCCCTTTAGCCCTGAGATCATCCAGCAGCGCACCGGCGCCGGCTGGCAGATGGTTTCCATCGAGTGGCGGCGCGAGCTGCCCGACTCTGAGGCTCCGCCCGACAACGCCTTTGCCGAGGACATTCCCTACGGCCTGCGCATCTCAGAGGACTGCAAGCGCCTGGAGGTGCACCCGGCGGAAAACCAGGTCCTGCTGCTGATGATGGACCTGCTGGCCCAGGACTTCTCCTATTCGGCCATCGTGAGCGATCTGAACGAGAAGGGCTTTCGCCAGCGCAACGGCCATCCCTGGAACCGGGTTGCGCTGTTCAACATGATGCCGCGGCTGATTGAGGTGGGCCCGCGCCTGTTCTCGTCGGATGAATGGGAACAGCGGCGCCTGCGCATGATGCGGGCGCGCGAGCACGAACAGGCCTAGCTCGCCTCCTGCTCGGCTTTCAGCAGCAGCTCAATGGTGCGGTTGCGCAGGGACGCGGTGGCCGCGGCAATCCGCTCCTGGGCGTCTTTTTCGTGTTTGTCGATGGAGAAGGCGTCCGTCCAGCCTCCGTAAATCCGCCGTGCCTCCTCGCGCAGGCTGGGATCCGCTTCGCTCGAGCTGTCGTGCGCCAACTGCTGGCATTTATGCGCCAACTCCTCGAGTGAAAGCTGCCAGAAGTGGTCGTTGGATGGCATCGCTTGTCGCCTCCAGTATAGGGATAACTGCGGCGAATCCATCATAATCCCGCCGCGGCGACTGGCAGAATTCCAATCTCACCCCGCGCGAACCGAATCCCCAGCGGAGCGCCGCACCCGCTGTTATTTCGGGCCGTTGTCCACAATGGGCGTGATGGCACCTTCGTTATCACCCATGGTCGGGTTGACGCGGAAGTCCCACACGGTCTCGCTGATGTCCTGCGGCGAGAGGATTTCCACCAGCGCATAATCGCCGATCTCGAGCTTCTGCGCCGGCGTCACCTTCAGCCAGTGCTTGCCGGGCATCACTTCCACGTTGGTGGGGATGATGTTCTCGTTCTGGGTGATCTTGCCGTCGCGGCCGATCTTGAGCGAGCCGATGATGCGCACTGCCTGGCGTTCATCCACGCGCACAATGGCGAAGCCCGACTGCGCCGAGTGCGCGCCGTGCTTGCCGTTGGCCACATTTTCTTCGCCGCCCGTCTTCACCGTCATGGCGTGGCTCAAAACGTATTCGTGGCTGTCGGTCACGTTCAGCGAGAGGTAGAGAACGGGCTCGCTCACGTGCAGATGAACCTTGGCATGGTTGCCCGGCAGCTCAATGGACGCCCGCTCCGCCATCATCGGGTTCAGAACCGCGAGCCCATGATGGGTGCGCGCGTCCACCGCCAGCGCGTTCGCCGGGAGTTCCACAAGCTCCGGCGTCCCCTGAAAGGTGTCCAGAACGAAGACCGTGTCCTCGTCGGGAAGCTCCAGGCCCTTGGCCACCTCGGGCATTCGATTCTTTTCCGCCTGGCGCTCGTCGGCTTCTTCCTTGTCGATATCGGCGGCCTCGCGCATCGCCGGCGACGCATCGTCCGACTGGTCGGTGTGGTCCCGATCCCACTTTTTGGTCGCGTCCCAATCCACCAGGCTCGCCGGCAGCTCCTCCCAGTCGCCGTTGCGCTCTACGCTGATGTAGCGCACGCGGTCGCCCACAATCTCGTATTTGCGCACGATCTGGTAGCTGCCGTCCTTCAGGATGAGGCGGTGGTTCACCTGCACTCCGGGAATGCCGGGCGTGATCTGAGCCTTGTGCTGCGGCTCCTGGCCCGACTCCTGGCCTCTCGCCGCCGGCGCGCCTGCCGCCACCGCCAGGACGATCCCCAAAATCCCTGCCAGACAAGAACTTGTGCCCCTCACCCCACACATGGCTCCGCCATCCTTCCCGCTTCAAAGTTTAGACGGTTTCCTCCGCCGTGGGTTGGCCGAATCCGGTTACCCTCCATTCCCGGCTTGCGTCTAACCATGCGCAGGCATCAAAAACCTGTGTATCCTGAGTAGAAGGGGTACAAGCGTTTGATGGCACTCCAGCCAGGACGGAACAAAGCCACGGGGTCGCGCGCATTTGCGATGGCGACTACGGTGCTCTGCCTGTTCCTGTTGCTGCTGCTGGCGTTCGGGCAGGTCGCGCACATCCACACCAGCAGCGCCGAAGCCGATCACTGTTCCCTTTGCATCGTGCTGCATTCTGCCGCGCCTATTGCAGTGGCAGCCCCTGTCGTCGTCGTCCTGGTCCCGCTGGACAGCCCGGTTGTCGTCCAGGAAGTTCGGCCGGTTTTCCGCACCTGGCATCCCACGCAGTTTATCCGCCCTCCGCCAGCCTCCTGCTGAAGCGCCCTTTCGTCCCTTTTCAGCTCGATTCATCGCCGCCGCTCTCATTAAGAGCCGGACCTGTAGCCGCACAACTACTGGTTGCTGATTCCGGAAATGGAAGCGCTTCCCTTCGATGCATTTAAGCCCCGTATCCCGCGGGGCCGGGCTTCGCACAATTCAGCTGAGTTTTACGGAGGCGTACGTTGAACATTTTGTCAGGCCGCGCGGCCTTCCGCGCATTCTTCATTCTCATATTGGCCCTCTCGCCCATTGTTCTGCTGGCCCAGAATGGCCAGGCTGGCGGCATTCGCGGCACTGTCGTTGACCCCACCGGCGCCGTCGTCCCGGGCGCCACCGTCCACATTGTCAACAGCGTCAGCGGCTTCGCTCGCACCGCGACAACGGACGCGTCCGGCCAGTTCGCATTCACTAACGTCCCCTTCAACCCCTATTCCATCGACGTCTCCGCCAAAGGCTTCGCCGCTTTGAGCCAGAACACCTCCGTGGACTCGGCGGTGGCCACTCACCTCAAGCTCACTTTGCAGGTCGGCAGCGCCACCCAGACTGTCACCGTTGAGTCGCAGGGGCCCATGGTCGAAGACGACCCCGATTTCCACGTCGACATCGACCGCGATCTGTTCAACAAGGTGCCGCTGGAAAGCGCATCCTCCGGCCTCAGCGCTCTGGTTACGGAGACCAGTCCCGGCGTCGCCGCAGATTCCAACGGCCTCTTCCACGGCCTCGGCGACCACGCTTCCAACTCGTTCTCCATCGATGGCGAGCCCATCACCGACCAGCAAAGCAAAGTCTTCTCCAACCAGCTGCCCACCAATGCCGTGCAGTCGCTGGAAGTGATCGATGGCGCGCCTCCGGCGCAATACGGCGGCAAAACCAGCCTCGTCATCGTGGCCACCACGCGCTCCGGCCAGGGTGTTACAACTCCCACCGGAAACATCTACGGCTCCTACGGTAGCTTCGGGTCGGCAACCGGCGGCTTCGACCTCTCCTACGGCGGCAAGAACTGGGGCAACTTCATTGAGATGGACGGACTAAACACCGGCCGCTTCCTCGATCCCCCGGAGTTCACCGTCTTCCATGACAAGGGCAACGAGCAGAACGTCTTCGATCGCATCGACTACAGCTTTAATTCCGCCAATTCAATCCACCTGGATTTGAACTACAGCCGTTCCTGGTTTCAGACTCCGAACGCGTACGATAACGTGAACGTGATGAACGTGATGAACGGCGGAACCGCCAGCGGCGGCGGCGCCAGCCCCAGCCCCACATTGGTAAACGTGGGCGACGCCGACCAGCGCTCCAAGATCGGCACCTACAACATCGCCCCCACTTATACGCACATCATCAGCCAAAATGCGGTGTTGAACTGGACCTTCTACAACCGCCGCGACGGATATAACTACTATCCCAGCGGCGATCCTCTGGCCGACCTTGGCCCGCCCAACCTGCAGACCTCCTCCATCTCCCAGTTCCGCACCCTCGACAACGTGGGCAGCCACATTGATTACAGTTGGGTGCACGGGCCCCAGAACCTTCTCGCCGGAGTTCAATACGAACAGACCTTCCTGCGTGAGCACGATTCGCTGGGCGTGGTCGAGAATACGTATGACTCGCCCTGCGTGGATGGGAACGGCAATCCCCTGCCCGGTTACGCCACCCAGAGTCAATGCGACGGAGTCACCTCTTTTACTAACCCGAGCTACCTCCCTGTACTCACCCCGTACGACCTTACCCGCGGCGGTTCGGATTATGCGTGGTTCGGCCATACCGATGTGAAGGAGTTCGCTTTCTACCTGGAAGACCAGATCAAGCTCGGGAATTGGAACCTGAACCTGGGCGTTCGCGGCGACAAGTACAACGGGATGGCCGATGCGCGGCAGTTGGAGCCGCGGCTGGGAATCGCCTATGAGGTGAAGCCGACCAAGACGGTCATGGCCGTGTCCTACGCCCGCACCCTGGAAACCCCGTTCAATGAAAACCTGGTGCTGTCCAGCATAGGCTGCGGAGATGCGGTGCTGAACCCGTTGCTTCTGTGCAATCCGGGCGTTCTGGGCGTCTTGCATCCAGGCTTCCGTAACGAGTTTCACGCCAGCCTGCAACAAGGATTCGGCAAGAACCTCGTGGTCGGCGGCGAGTACATCTGGAAATACACCCACAATGCCTTTGACTTCAGCGTGCTGGGCAACACTCCCATCACCTTCCCCATCGACTGGCATAACTCCAAGATCCCCGGCTATGCGCTTCATGCGGATGTGCCCAACCTGCACAACTTCAGCGCCTACTTTGTCGCGTCCTCGGTGGCCGCCCGGTTCTTCGGGCCGCAGATCGCCGGAGCTGGCGCCATCAGCGGGGAGATCGTGGGGACTAACTACCCGTTCCGCATCGACCACGACGAGAAATTCAATCAGACCACTCACTTCCAGTACACCGTTCCCGGCCAGAATTGGACCAGTGGCATCTGGGGTGGCTTCAACTGGCGCTATGATTCGGGACTCGTGGCTGGGTCGGTGCCCTGTTACAACCTCACGGATCCAAACAGCCCGTGCGGCGGCATCACCTTGCCCAACGGACAGCCGGGAGTCGACCTTAGCGGCCTGACGCCGGATGAAGAGTTCCAGGCGGGCATCACCTGCGACGGTATCGCGGCCACCCCGCACACGGGCTTTACCTCATGCGAAAACGCCGGCTACAAGTCCAACCTGGTGCAGATTCCGGCCGCGGGCACGGAAGACGATGACCACAACCCGCCCCGCATCTCCCCGCGCAGCCTCTTTGACGTCAGCATGGGTAAAAACAACATCTTCCGCGCCGACAAGTACAAGACCGACATCGACTTTACGGCCATCAACGTCACCAACAAGTACGCGCTTTACAACTTCCTCTCAACATTCTCGGGCACGCACTACGTAACCCCGCGCGCCCTTACCGCCAGGGTCACCCTCAACTTCTGATCAACTTCGACAGTAATTGGAATCCTCGGGACCCACCCTTCGGCTGGCTTTATCGTGCGGAGGGTGGCAACCCGGCTCTCTCAATACCCGAAGAACTGCTTCAGCAGCCGGTCGATCTCCGGATTGCTGCGATAGTCGTCCAGCGTATGCGACGTCAGCAGCCGGATGCCGAATGCCGAAATGGATTCCTCCCAGGAATCCTGGAGCGCCTTGCGCAGTCCATCCACGTCGCCTAGATCCGCCATCACTCCCGCGCGGCTCCCTGCTGCAACGTACTCGCCTCGCTCTCGCCGCTCGTCCAGTTCTCTCAGCAGCCGCAGGGCGTCTTCTCTGCGTCCCGCCCGCGCATAGCCCATCGCCAGCAGCCCCACAAACAAAGGCGCGCGCGAAGTTCCAACTACCTTCTCCAGCGTTGCCACAGCCTCTTCATGACGGTCCAATTCGCTTTGCAACAGCCCCAGAATCCAAAGCCCGAACAGAAAATCCGGTTGCAACTCCAGTGCCTTTTCCGCCAGCGGCAGCCCCATCGCCGGATCCCTCAGAAGCTGGCACGTGCATGCCGCCAGCCCATGGATGAACGGGCTCAGCGGATCCAGCCGGCACGAGATTTGCGCATGATCCACGGATTCGTCCCGCTTCCGGTCCAGCGCAAGATAAATGGCGAAATAGCCATGCGCCAGCGAGGATCGCGGATTGAGCTGCACCGCCCGCTCAAAATTCGCCCCGGACTCCCGCCATTTCCCGAAATAAAAGGCGTACAGTGCCTGCGAGACGCTCACTTCCCATGAGTTCGGCTCCAGCGCCTTTGCCTTCGTGACCGCAGCCAGCGCCGGTCCTTGGCCCTCCTCGTGGCGGATAAACCCATACACGCGCAGAATCGCGTAGCAGTCCGCCAGCCCCGCATAAGGCAGCGCAAACTCCGGGTCCACATGGATCGCCTGCTCGAAGCACTGGATCGCCAGCCGCATCGTAGATGCCAGCCGCTGGTTCAGGAAGTGCCGCCCCTTCAGGTAGAGCTCGTAGGCCTCCACGTTCTGCGTCGCCTGCTTCACCCCGGCGCCCAGCGTCACCTGCAATTGCCCGGCAATCGCCCGCGCAATCTCGTCCTGCACCGCGAAAATGTCTTCCATCTGCCGGTCGTAGCGCTCGCTCCACAGCGGCAAGCACTTGCGCGCGTCCACAAGCTGCACGGTGACGCGCACGCGATTCCCCGCCCGCCGCACACTCCCGTCCAGAACGTGCCCCACGTTCAGCTTCGCAGCAATCTCTCCCGCATCCGCCTGTTTGCCCTTGAAGCTGAACGACGAACTCCGCGCCGCCACGCGCAGTCCTTTCACCTGGCTCAGCGCAATCAGGATCTCCTCCGCCAGCCCGTCGCTGAAGTACTCGTTTTCCTTGTCCGCGCTCAGGTTGGCAAACGGCAGCACCGCCAGCGACGGTCCCTCCTGCTCCGCGGCCGCCGCGCGCGCCGGCGTCTTCTTCATCGCCTCGCGCACCTCCGGCATGCTCTGGAACCGTTCCGCCGCTTTCTTCGCCATGCACCGCGAAACCACGGCTTCCAGCTCCGCCGGCACCTCCGGCGCAATCTCGTGCAGCGGCTTCGGCTCCTTGTGCAGGATCGCCCCCATGGTCGAAATCGGCGTGTCCTCGCTGAATGCCCGCCGCCCGCTCAGCATCTCGTAAAGCAGGACGCCGAACGAGAAGATGTCCGAGCGCGCGTCCACCGGCCGCCCCGATGCCTGCTCCGGCGACATATAGGCCGCCGTCCCCAGGATCATCCCTGCCTGGGTCGCGCCCGTGATGGTCGCATCGCTGTTCGCGTCCGCGGCAACTTCCTGCATCTTCGCCAGCCCGAAGTCCAGCACCTTTACTCGCTCCGCCGCCTTCACATTGGCCGGCTTCAGGTCGCGGTGGATAACCCCATGCTGGTGCGCATATTCAAGCGCCGCCGCAATCTCCTGCGCAATCCGCAGCGATTCCTCCACCGGAATCGCCCCGCGCTTGATCCGGTCGCCCAGTGTGTCGCCCTCGATCAGTTCCATCACCAGGGCCTCGTCTTCCACGCCGAAGATGGTGGCGATGTTCGGATGGTTCAGCGAAGCCAGCACCCGCGCCTCGCGCTTGAACCGCGCCATCCGCTCCGGATCCCGCGCCAGCGCGGCGGGCAGCACCTTCACCGCCACTTCGCGCCCCAGGCGCGTATCCATGGCGCGATACACCTCGCCCATGCCGCCTTCGCCAAGCTTGGAGGTCAGCGTGTAATGGGCAATATTCGATGGCGTGGTCATGATGAGGAGAGACGTGCCCGATTCTACCATCCGCTCGCGTGAATCGCCTCTTCCCGTTTTCGCAAAGGATGAGTACCGCAAGCTGGCTCGCTGACTCGCTGACCGCGCGGCTGGACTAGAATGACCCGGTATTTCGTTTCGGGATCTTCTCCGGCTCGAAAGGGAGCTCACCATCCAGATGAAACTTCATTTCGCTGTTCCGTTTTGCGCTCTTGTGCTCGCTGTTCCCGCTCTCGCCCAGAACCGCCGCGTTCAGCCCGTGCCCCAGGTCGACCAGTGGCATCTTCTGCACTACCCCTTCGATAATCCCAGCCTCCCCGCCGATCAGCGCATCGACAATCTCCTTTCGCTTATGACCGTCGAGGAGAAGATCGATTGCCTTGGCACCATCACCGGAGTTCCGCGCCTCGGCGTGCCCAACATCGGCAGCTCCGAAGGCATCCACGGCGTGGTGCAGCGCGAGGCCCGTTTCGGGCGCAAGCCCATCACCACCACACAGTTCCCCCAACCGCCGGGCATGGGCGCATCCTGGGATCCCGATCTCGTCCGCCAGGCTGCCGGCGTCGAAGGCTACGAGGCTCGTTTCATCTCCCAGACCCCCGAATACGACCGCCAGATCCTCATGCTCTGGGGCCCCCAATCCGACCTCGCCCGCGACCCCCGCTGGGGCCGCAGCGAAGAGGTCTACGGCGAAGATCCATTCTTCAACGGCACCATGGCCACAGCCTTCGTCCGCGGCCTCCAGGGCGACAACCCCAAATACTGGCTCTCCGCCGCGCTGCTCAAGCACTTTCTCGCCAATGAAAACGAAGACGACCGCAATACCTCATCCTCCAACTTCGATGAGCGCCTCTTTTGGGAGTACTACTCGGTCCCCTTCCGCATGGCCTTCCAGGACGGCGGCGCCAAGGCCGTCATGGCCTCTTACAACGCCTGGAACGGAACAACAATGGATATCAACCCCATCCTGCGCAGCATCGTCATGCAGAAATGGGGCGTCGATATCCTCTCCTCCGACGGCGGCGCCGTCAGCCTGATGGTCAACCAGCGCCACATCTTCCCCAACCAGGAAGCCGCCGTCGTCGCCTGCCTCAAGGCCGGGATCAACCAGTACCTCGACCGCTACGCCGATGAGCTCAAAGCCGCGCTCAAAGACGGCTCCATCACCGAAGCCGACATCGACAACGCCCTCCGCCCCAAGTTCCGCGTCGAGCTCAAGCTAGGACTGCTCGACCCGCCTGACATGGTGCCCTACACCAGCATCAAGGGCTCGCCCGCGCCCTGGAACACGGACCGCGACCGCGGCGTCTCGCAGAAAATGGCGCTCGAGTCAGTGGTTCTGCTCAAGAATCAGGACGACTTCCTGCCGCTGGACAAGACAAAGATCAAGTCCCTCGCCGTGATCGGGCCGCTGGCCGACGTTGTGCACTGGGATTGGTACGGCGGCACGCCGCCCTACGCCGTCACGCCGCTCCAGGGCATTCAGAAAGAAGTCGGCTCCGATGTGAAGGTGAACTACGCCGCCTATGACACGCCCAATGGTGAAGACGCCGCGCTCGATGCCGCGAGTCATTCCGACGTCGCCGTGGTTGTCGTCGGCAACAACCCCACCTGCGGCGACGAAGGCCGCGCATGGTACGAACACGGCACCCTCCCCTGCACCGATCCCGGCGACGGCCGCGAGGGCCGCGACCGCGAAACCATGGACCTCTACCAGGAACAGATCGTCAAGCAAGTCTTCATCAAGAATCCCCACACCGTGGTCATGCTCATCACCAGCTTCCCCTACACCATCAACTGGACTGAAGCCCACGTCCCCGCCATCCTCACCATGGCCCACGCCTCGCAGGATGAAGGCACCGCGCTCGCTGAAGTCCTCTTCGGCGATTACAACCCCGGCGGCCACCTCGTCCGCACCTGGCCCAAATCCGCCGACCAGCTCCCCGCGCGCATGGATTACAACATCCGCGACGGCTACACCTACATGTACTTCAAGGGCCAGCCCCTTTATCCCTTCGGTTTCGGCCTCGGCTACACCACGTTCAAGTTCTCCAACCTGCGCACGGATTCAAAGCGTCTGACCAAAGACGGCTCCGTCACGGTCAGCGTCGATGTAACTAACACCGGCGCCCGTGCCGGCGACGAAGTTGTCCAGCTCTATGCGCAGCATCTGCATTCGGCCGTGTCGCGTCCGAAGCAGGAGTTGGAAGGCTTTGAGCGTGTCTCCGTTGACCCAGGCCAGACCAAGACCGTCTCCATCAAGCTCCCGGCCTCGCAGCTAGCGTATTGGGACGAGCACACGCACGCCTTCCGCGTCGAACCCGAGCCCGTGAGCCTGATGATCGGCGACTCGTCGGCTAACATCGCGCTCAAAATGACGGTTCAGGTTGAGTAGAAGAAACGGGGATGGGATAGTTCCCCATCGCCGCCTTTACTCCGCCGTCGGCATGTGCACGTACATCGACTGGATCCCCACCCGCCCGGGACCGGTGAACCGGTTCCACACCAGGTTGCCGGCGCTGGCGAACATCCCGGTTGTCAGCTTCTGGAACTGCGTCTCCATCTGCACCGTGGAGTCCTTGTAGACCCAGCCGCCCGGCTCAATGTCGATCTGCTCGCCGGCGCCCAGCGTCACTTCAAACACGTTGCCGTAACCGTGCACCCATACGATCCCGTCGCCATCGGTGGCATGGAAATGGTCGATGAAGAACCCGGTCCCGCCCAGCAGCATGTTGGAGACGCCCTTCACGCGGGTAAAGGAATAATCCACGCTGCCCGTGGCCGCCAGGAATTGGTGCTCCCTCATGTCCACGCCTTCGCCGCGATTGAGATGCATGGCGAAGATGTGCCCCGCGCCGTCGCGGCTGAACCCGAGCTGACCGGGACCGGCGGCCTCGGTGAGAAACACGGGCATTCCCGCCAGCACCCGCTTCAGCGCGCCCTTCAGCGGCCGGATGCCGATGCGCACGCCAAGGTCCTTCCACAAAAGGATGTAGTGCTCGAAGTAAACGGGCATGCCGCCCAATTCGAGATGAAGCACGGGAACCAGTTCGCCCTCAATGTGGTAGGTAACTCCGGCAAACGTTTCCGCATGCGCAGCGGTCGGCTTCAGAACAGGGATTGGCATTTCGTCTCCAGTTTCAACAGCAGGATGATTTCGAACCCATCATGCACCGGAGAATTCAGTTGCGCAAGCGATCCGGACGGGCGCCGCGGAGGTGCGGAATCTGTTTCATAACTCGATCCGACGGGCACGCAGCGGGACCCGTCGGCGCGGGGTAATCGGGATGAATCGTTACGCGCGCTCGGCGGCGAGGATTTTTTCTTTGCGCTGCCGGCCCCAGCGATAGCCGCTCGAGGAGCCGTCGGCGCCGATGACGCGGTGGCAGGGGACGAGCAGGGCCACGCGGTTGGTGGCGCAGGCGCGGGCTACGGCGCGGGCGGCGGTGGGCTGCCCAAGGTCGCGGGCCAGTTCGCCATAGGTGCGGGTGAGGCCGCGGGGAATCTGGCGGAGGGCTTGCCAGACGCGGAGCTGGAAGACGGTGCCGCGAAGGTCGAGCGCGCGGGGGAGCTTGCGCTCGGCGGCTAAGTCCTCGCCCCCTCTGACGGACGCGAGTGCGGCATCCACCAGGGTGCGGAGCGAAGGGTCAGGGTTGAGCTCGGCGGCGGGGAATTCGGCCTTCAGGGTATGGAGGGCCGCAGCTTCAGAGCCGGCGAGGGAGAGCCAGCAGAGGCCGCGCTCGGTTGAGCCGGCGATGATCCAACCGAAGGGCGACGGCGCGGCGCACCAGCCGATGCGCTCGCCGCGGCCGCCCTGGGCGAAGCGGGCGGGGGTCATGCCGAGGGTTGAAGCCTCATAGGCGCGGCTGGACGAGCTGAAGCCCGCGTCGTAGATGGCCGCGGTGACCTGGCTTCCCTGGCGCAGCGCGGAGCGGAAGCTGCCGGCCAGAAGAGCGCGGCGGTACTGGAGCGGGCTCACTCCGATCTGCTGCTTGAATTGGCGCTGGACGGTGAACGGGCTGAGGTTGGCGATGTGGCCGAGTTCGGCAAGGGGGACGGCGCGGTCGAGGTTGGCTTCAACGTGGCGGCGAACGCGGTCGATGGGGTTAGCAAGCGGGGCGGTGGGCCGGCAGCGCTTGCAAGCGCGGAATCCGGCGGCGGCAGCCTGGGCGGGCGAGCGGAAGAAGCGAACGTTGCGGCGCTGCGGCCGGCGGCTGGAACAGGAGGGCCGGCAGAAAACGCCGGTTGTGGTGACGGCGTAGACGAAATCGGCGGCGGGGTCGCGGGCGAGGAGCTGCTGCCAGGCGGCGTCGGAATCGATGGATTCGGTGGGCATTACAGAGTCCAGTGCGGGTTGGAGGATCGCGTTCATGGATTCATATTCGCGCGGATGGCCGCGGGCGACACTCCGATTCTTGCGCGTAATTCAGGGTACAGGATCGTGATTCGTGGTCCGTGGTTCGCCTGAAGTTGTCGATCAGAAATTGGGATTCGTCCGACCGAGCAGGACAGCTTCGGCGCGGGCCAGGTCGTCTTCGGTGTCGACGCCGATGGTGTCCGCCGGTGCGGGAGCGACGTAGATGTCGATGCCGTTTTCAAGGAGACGAAGCTGCTCGAGCTTCTCGACGGATTCGAGCCAGCCGGGGGGCATGGCGGCGAACTTTTCGAGAGCAGCTTTGCGGTAGGCATAGATGCCGAGGTGCTTGCGATAGCCTGCAAATCCGGCAGCATCCCGGTCAAAGGGGATGGTGGCGCGAGAGAAGTAGAGAGCGCGATCATCGGCGGCAGTGACCACTTTGACCGCGTTGGGGTTGTCGACGTCTTCTGGCGGGCAGCGAACGGCGAGGGTGGCCACCTGGACTTCGGGACGGTCAAAGAGCGCGAGAAGCGGAGGAAAAAAGTCGGGGGTCAGGGTGGGCTCGTCGCCCTGAATGCAGACGTAGATGTCTGCGTCGATGAGGGCGGCGACCTCGCGAACGCGGTCGGAGCCGGAGGCGCAGTCGGGCGATGTCATGACGGAAGGGATGCCGCGCTGGCTGCAGGCATCGGCGATCTCACCGGAGTCAGTGGCGACGAGCACCGGGTCCATGAGGCCGCTTGCCTCTGCGGCGCGCCACACCCACTCGACCATGGGGCGGCCGGCGAGCAGACGCAGGGCTTTGCGCGCGAGGCGCGTGGAGGCCAGTCGCGCGGGGATGACTCCAGCCACCTTGAGAGCAGGGTCCATTCCGGATTTGAGTGTAGCGGGAATGGGGCGGGGTTGTCCCGCCTGGCCGCTAGATCCTTTTGCCGCATGGGATGCCCCGCGCGTCAGGTGGTGGATGAGCTTATGCCCAGCGCGCGTTTGATGCGCGTGCGCAGGGCAATCTTGCCGCGCCACTCACGGATTTTCCTGGTCCCGCCGCGGCTGACACTCAATGCGAATTCAATGCGCGAAATGCTTGGGCCGATATAAGCTCGCCGCAGCCAGTGCGGGTCGCTCGAAAGATAGTTCAGGCCCTCTTCCACGCTGAAGGCGATATCGAACTCTTTTCGCACCAGGTCGAGAACCGCGTCATTCGAATCCCCGTACGGGTATGCGAACGATGCGGGAGCACGACCGAGCAGCGCGGCCAGGTCGTCTTTGCTGCCCTTTACCTCCGTCTCCATTTCGGCAACGGATAGGTTCGGCAGATGCGCGTGGGTGCGAGTATGCGCGCCGAACTCGATCCCCTGATCTGCCCAATCGCGAATCTGTTCGGCAGTCATCAGGTGCAGCGTGCCACAACCTTCGGCTTCATCCCAGGTGTTGGTCCCGCCCAGCCGTTTCGTCACAACAAAAATGGCGGCGCCGAACCCGTACTTTTTCAAGATAGGCAGGGCATATTCAGCAGTATCGGCGTACGCATCGTCAAAGGTCAGAAGAATTGGCTTAAGGGGAAGACCATTCCCCGTATGAAGCCATTCAAGCCAGTCCCTGGGGCAGATGCCCTGGAAACCGCGTTGGGCAAGCCAGCGGATCTGCTGTTCAAACTTTTCAGGAGAAACCGTCAATCCGCGGACCGATCCTGGACGTTCAGGACCCACATGATGATAAAGAAGTATGGGCAATTCCTGGCCGAACTCTCGCTCGAGCGCTTTCCACGATCCGGTTTGCCGGACGGCGCTTCGAGTCTCTTCAAGGACCTGCCCGATACCCTTCAAGAAAACTCCCGTCCGGCGCGCGATAGAGAACCGGGACAGCTTGTCGCAAATCCAAAGCGGAAGGCTGAGAACGCTCGCGGGATCGACAGGCGAACCGGCCAGGACGCGCCGCAACACACTTTTGCTCCAGGGGGTTGTTCCCATCGAAGCGAACCGCGAATAGGGGCGATACTCGGCGTGCTTGCGCGACAACAGAACTTCGGTTTTGCCAAATGCCTTGCTGTCGTTGCAAACGACTGAGCGAAGGGATTTGAGAAAAAACTCGCGGGCTCTGGCTTCTGGCACGAACTTGAAATGCAATCCCTTCTTCCAGAGCCGCAGACCCAGTTCGTAATCTTCCTTTGCCATCATGTTCTCGTCGAATGCGCCGCATTCAATAACGATTGCGCGAGGCATGGAGCTATTGCTGATCAGGAAGTTGTCCTGGGGCAACCGGAGGCCACCCTGCGCCTCCAGTTGGCTGAAATATTCCCGGTACCAGGCCTGGGTGGCAAATTTCATCACCGAAGGCGGAGTCTCAGGGTCAATCGAGATGGTGCCGTACACCACCGCGGGCTCCGCGCCACTGTGCGCTTCAAGGTGACGCTGGAACAGATCCGGTTCGCACACAATGTCGTCGTCGAGAAACAACAGGAGGTCGCCGCGGGCTCTCTGAATGCCGCCGTTTCGCGCCGAGCTAGCGCCACCTCCGGGTTGTTCGATCACAATCAGCGAACACGGGGGACGGAGCTCGCGAAGCGCGCCGGCGGTTCCGTCGGTAGAGCCATCCACCACCACCACAATTTCAAACTCTTCGGCCGGCATCTGCTGCCGGAACATGGCCGGAAGCGCCCGAGTCAACAGGACCTCGCGCCGGTTGCGTGTCGGCACAATGACGGAGAGCCGGATCATTCGGACTCGCTCGCGCCCGGGACGCGGTGCGGCTTGCGGCAATAAATGGTGGTCACAACAGGATAGAGACCGTCGTGATAATCCAGCTCCTTGCGCTTCAACTCCTCAAGCGCCAGGCCGAGATCGAAGGCGACGGCGGCAAGGCAGTTCCCTTCACCATTCACCACAACTTCGCAGCCCGACCAGGTGTGCCGGAGCAATTCGCGCCAACCGGCGGGCGATGGGTGCCAGAAATCGATCTCTTCCGCATCCAGACGGATCATTCCCGCACAGGTTGCAAGAATCACGCCGCCCGGTTTTACCGCCCGCAGAATGTTCTTCAAACTACTCTCCAGTTCCCGCAAGTGATGCAGCGTGCAGGGGAGCAGAAAGCAGTCGTAGGCCTCAGATGGAAGCACATTCTCGCAATGCGCAAGATCGCATAGATAAGTTGGTTCACTCTTCGGATCGATATCCACGTTGTGAACAGTTCGCAGGTCGTGGCCGTACCTGTGGCTGTAGATGTTCCGGTCGATCTCCAGTACATCGCCGGTAATTGCAGCCCGGTGCCGCTCGAAGAATCGGTCCACGTAATATCGATCGAGCGGAGTGCCGCGATCCCATCCATGGCTGGTCGAGAATGGTTTGAGGCGCCGCAGGTTCCCCCATCGGGGCAGCCCGCGTCCTCGCAACAGGCAGAGCAGGCGCGTGGTCCAAACCGGACCAACCAGGCGCTTCACTCTACTCCGGATCGGCTGTCCTGTGGTTGAATTCACCGGGATTTCCTTCTTTGTTAGGTGCATTGTACCCTTCGCTTAGGCGGACCCAGACCGTGCTGTCCGGCAGGCATCCAGAGCCTTATGGAACTTGCGACGAGTTCACAAACCACAAGCGGCTGGAGAGTGCGAAGGGAAATGCGGAATCTCGCGCCGTGTCTTGCTGCTCTCCGCCAATGCCCCATTGCCCAGCCTCTTCGCATGAAGCAAAAACCATCCTCCGGCTGCCGGGTTTCTCAGGACGAGCCCTGCGACCCGCGAAAGGAAGCCGGAAGCCGCTCGAGCATTTCGGACTTCCACTCGAGGTGGGGCCGGAACGCGCCGGGCCACTGGTCGTGATAATGAGAACGCAATTCGCTGCTCGCGTCGTGAACCTCGAAAGCGAGCAAATCATCCCAGCCCGCCACTTGATAGCCCCCCACTCCATTCAGATAGATGCCCATGCTTATGCGGTACGTGCCGTTGTTCATCAGGTCGGCCGGCACCTTGAATGAAACCCGCAGGAGTCCCGCAGGCGACGTGTCGCCCTCCAGATCGGCGGTGGCAAAGACGCTGATGCCGTGCTCGTTGTATACCTCGGCTGCAAAGTACAGCCGGCTATGCGCCGCCAGTTTCCACAGTTCGAACTCGGCCGCAAACGGCGTTCGAACCGTGATTTGGTCCGGAGAACTTTCATCCAGGGGGCGAACCTGCGCGCGGCGAAGTCGCACGGTTTCATTTCCGGGCGCGGTTTCAATATCGTCGTAGCACACGTCCTTGAAGGCAGGCAGCCATTTCTGCAGGTAGCGGGAAGTAACGGAGGCAGGCTTGCCTTCCAACACCATCTTGCCCTGGTGAAGGCAAATTGCGCGCGTGCACATGCTATCGACGGCCAGCATATTATGGCTCACAAACAACACTGTGCGGCCTTCGCCTGCGACGTCTCCGATTCTCCCCAGGCACTTTTTCTGAAACACGGCGTCGCCCACGGCAAGCACTTCATCCACAAGCAGAATCTCCGTTTGCAAATGGGCCGCGACCGCAAAGCCAAGCCGCACATACATCCCGCTCGAATAGTGCTTCATCGGAGTGTCGAGCAGCCGTCCGCATTCGGCAAATTCTACAATCTCATCGAACTTGCGCGCGATTTCCCGGCGTTTCATGCCCAGAATTGCGCCATTGAGGAAAATGTTCTCTCTTCCCGTGAGTTCAGGGTGGAAGCCCGCCCCGACTTCAAGCAGGCACCCGATCCGGCCGCGAATCTCTGCCTTGCCTTCCGTTGGTTTTGTAATGCGCGACAGGATTTTCAGCAAAGTGGATTTGCCGGACCCGTTTCTTCCGATAATGCCGAGCACCTCGCCCCGTTCCACCTGGAAAGAGACATCACGTAGCGCCCACAGGTCCCGCTCCTCGTTATCGGCCTTTGGCCCGCGGCGCGCAAGCGCGCGAATGGGCGCAAGGGCCATTCGGGTGATGGTTTCGCGCAGCATCCGATAGCCTGGACGCTGGCCGATTCGGTACCGCTTGCCAATGTTTTCGCAGTAAATGGCGGGTTGGCGGCCACTGTCAGATGAAGTCCGCAAAGTTGTCCTCGGTTCTGCGGAAGTAGTAGAGCCCGGTGACCAGCAACAAAGTACACACAACTACCGAGAGCATCACCGAACGCGCGGGAAAGGGTCCCTGGCTGTGAAGCGCCCATCGAAATCCATCCAACGCGCCCACCATTGGATTCAACTCATAGAACAGCCGCCAGCGCGGCGGCACGGCGCTAACAGGATAGGCGACTGGAGAGGCGAAGAACCAGAACTGCACCAGAAAGTTGACCGTATAGCGAACATCGCGAAATCTGACGTTAAGGGCTGAGAACCACAACCCCACGCCGAGTGACGATACGATGGCCGGCAGCACAAATAGCGGGAAGAGCAGCGCGGCCACTCCAGGCATGATGCGAAAGTAGATAAGAAACAAAGCCAGAACCGGAAGACTGATGGCAAAATCGAGCAGGCTCGACAGGACAGTGGAAACGGGAACGAGGAGTCGCGGGAAATAAACCTTGGATATTAGATGCTCGTTGCTCACAACACTGTTACTGGATTCTGCCAGACATTGTGCAAAGAGCTGCCAAAGCACCATGCCCGCATACGCGAAAACCGGATAGGGCAAATTGGCCGGCTGAATGTGAACGGCACGCCCCAAAAAACCAGCCAATGCAAGCGCCACGGCCAGCGGCTGCAAGACGGCCCATGTAATGCCCAACACTGTTTGTTTGTAGCGAACTTTAACGTCGCGCCAGGCCAGAAGATAGAAAAGTTCGCGGTGCCGCCAGAGTTCAGGCCATCCCACTGTCCAGGCCGAACGCGAACTCTTGATGATGGTTGTAGAAACCGCGTTTGCCCGCTGGCTATTCGAAGAAATCATCGGATCCGCATTAGGTATGACACAATTCGTTGAATGGGAACATGCTAAGTATATTATAGGTTTGCTTGAACAGGCGAAGAGGGCGTTGACCCGTTTCGAGACAGTGGGACAGAAAGCCATGGCGCAATCCGCGGAGCATCCCGGAAGTTGGGGAAGCAACGCGACGCTGCAACGCCTGGCTGCAAAGGAATTCTCCCGCGCTCTCGGCAAGGCCCAAAGAGCGGCGGACAAGAGTGACCCCGAGTTGGCAATCGGATGGTGCCGTTACGCCGCTTCGCTCGCGTGGGGCGTCAATCCAGGCTTCTTCTATTCTCACGAAATGGAGCAACTCCTCGGGGAGATCGGCAGGCGCTATCTGGGACCTGCTCCCACTCCGCCCCCGGGTCAATGCCCCCCCTCGCCGATTTCTGCATGTGATGAGTACGGCTTCGGAAACGGGAGGATCGACACCTACCGTTGCGCGTTGGATTGAAATTTGCGCGCTTCAAGCGCCTTCGGAACATCACTCGATCCTGATTTCATTCCAGGACAAAGCGCCGGTTCCCGCGTGCCTGACCCAGGCGGCGCAGAAGACGGGCGGGGACATCATCGAGATTCCAATGGATTCTTCGTTGATGATGGCGGCTGCGGAGATTCGTTCCCGGTCGTTTGAGTTCGATACGGTCATTCTCCACATTGAGCCAAGTGACCCCTTACCCGATGTCGCCTTCTTTGATCGGCCCAGACCGGTCTTGTTTTTCCGGCACGCAGAGCATGCCTTCAATCTGGGGCAGGACGTAGCGGGAGTTGTTGCCGATGTTCGTCCCGTGGGACATGAAATGACGGTTCACTTTTGCGCCGAAGGGCCGCAAACCGTCATGCTTCCCCTGCCGCTGCTCGACCGGCCTCTCATCGGCTGCAAAAAGGCGGAAGCGCGCCAACGGCTTGGACTTCCTCAGGATGCATCGATCCTCCTGACCATCGGCTGGCCTTTTAAGTACGCTTCCGCCTGGGCGTACAGCTTCCCCGCCTTGGTTCAGTCGCTTTGTCAGTCAAACTCGCGAATCTGCATCGTTGCCATAGGCCTTTCGGCGTCGGAGCCGTTTCCTGACTTGAATCAAGCCACGGAAGGCAGGTTCCTGCCCGTCGGCGTAGTCGAAGACAGGGAGGCCCTTGAGCTCTACTACTGCTCCGCGGACATTTATCTGGATGCTTATCCGCGAGGTTCCTTGACTGCCGTTCTCGACGCGGCCCGCCGAGGCCTCCCCGCCCAGCGCTTGTCAAACCCTTATCAATGTATCATGTGGAGCGACGATCTATCGCTCGACTCCGTCATGAGCGGGGCCTCTTCGCAGGACGACTACATCCAGACCGTGCTCGAGTGGCTGAAGTGGCCCGAGGAGAAGCGTTCGGAACTCGGTGCCCGTTTCAGAAATGCTGTCCTCCAGGATCACTGCGGGGCAGCCTGGAAGAACAAGTGGCTGGATCCGGCCCTGAAAGCCTTGGTGTCACCCCGCGAAGACCTGGTGGATTTCGGATCGAATTCTCCGCGGAAAAAACGCACGGAGTATCCCGGACTAGGTTTAGCGTGGCCGGAAACGGATTGGCCTGCCGGCATGATGGTGGCCGGAGCCATCCTGAGCACAACTCACCTGCCTCGCGCGATCCGTCTCCACGGTGTGCTCCATTCCATCAAGCCAGTGCTTTCCAGCGCTCCCGGGAAAGGCAGCACGCGCAAGCGCCTCCACATGTTCGGGCTGCTGATTGCATCGTTCATGCCAACCTTCATCCGCGCCGCAATGCGGGGGATTTGGCGCGCGACCACCAAGCACCCACGGGATTCGCAGAGCGGCGCAGGAATCTAGCCGAACAATTCGCTGCGTAACTCAGCGTGAAAGCCCCTCGACCGATTCCAGTCCTCGACCGAATGGAATCAGCGGGAAAGGCCAGCCCACGCTGGCCAAAATTGGCAAACGATTACAATTTTAGACTAGGATGGCAGGAATGGATTTGCAAAGTGACCGGTTGGCTAACCCGCGCTTTGAGTCTGTTCCGGGCCAGCGCGTCCCTCCTCGCACCGCCGCAGCATGCGGCCCAAGACCGCTCGACACGCGTATCGTGGCGAGCGCTTCCCCATCGGGTCGTCCCTGCCCGTGCGATCGCAGAGTTCGATACCCCCAGGAATCGTGAGACAAAGCCCTTGACTGATCTTGAGCAGGCGACACAGCAGGACCCAGATTGTGGCCAGTGGTCCTGTTCCGATAGGCGCGCGGCAGAGCTGCTGCAACGCCAAGTCGCAAGGGAGTTCTCCCGTGCGCTAAATCGCGCCGAAAAAGAGGCTGCGCGGGGCAAACCGGAGTTGGCGGTGGAATGGTGCAGCTATGCCGCAACAATGGCATGGCTGGTGAATCCAGGGTTTTTCTATAGTCATGAAGTGGAGCAGCTGCTCGCCGAAATTGGCAGAAAGCACCTGGACTCAGGGCCTCTCCCAGCTCGCCCAGTTGGGCTACCCCAACGATTCCTGCACCTGATGAGCACAGCATATGAATCGGGAGGGCACACCAGAGCCGTTTCCAGATGGATCGAGATCTGCGCCCAGCATGCTCCTTCCGAACACCACTCCATCTTGATTTCCATGCAGAGGGACGATCCGGTTCCAGCATGGCTCGGCACATCCGCTGAGAAAACTGGCGGCCATCTCATGGAACTCCCTCCAGGCTTATCCCGGCTGCAAGCGGCGTCCGAGATTCGTCTCCGGGCGGCGGAATTCGATGCAGTGATCTTGCACATCCATCCCAATGATCCCCTGCCTAACATCGCTTTTCACGATCGGCCCAGGCCCGTGTTGTTCTTCCGGCACGCCGATCATATCTTCAACCTGGGGCTCGACGTGGCACCGGTTTTTGCCGATTTGCGCCCTGTTGGCCATGCGATGTCCTTAAGATTCTGCCCTTCAACAGCACGGAAAGTCATGCTCCCAATTCCGCTCCTCGACGATGGCAACGTCCTTTGCGGCAAGACGGACGCGCGAAAAAAACTAGGACTCCCAGCCGATTCCCTGATCGCCCTGACAGTTGGTTTGCCGCGTCGGTTTACCCCTGAAAATGGGGTCAGCTTTCCTGCTCTCGTTCATTCCGTTTGCAAAGCAAATCCAAAAATCCTGATCATCGCCATCGGCCTCACAGAGTCGGACCCGTTTCCGGGCCTGTCGCAATCGGTTGGGGGCCGATTCCTGCCCATCGGTGTGATCAATGACCGGGATCGTTTTGATCTTTACTACCAAGCCGCAGACATCTACATGGACGCCCCCGGCGGCTCTGGAACCGCCACGCTGGATGCGGCTCGCATGGGCCTCCCTGTCCAGCGCCTGTTCAACCCATGCAGGTGTCTGTTGTGGAGCGAGGATCCGGGGCTTGATTCGGTCTCCCGCGCGGCTAGCAACCAGGAGGAATTTGCTGCGACCGCACAGGAATGGCTGAACTGGCCTGAACAAAGACGATTGGATCTCGGCCGCCGTTTCAGAAACGCTGTGCTACGAGATCACTGCGGTGCATCCTGGAAGAGCAATTGGCTCGATCCGGCGGTGAAGGCGTTGACGCTTCCCACGGATAGCCCGCCGGATTCAATTCCAGGGAGCCCTCACAGGGAAGAATTGGATTTCCCCGGACTCGGAGTGGCGGACCTGGAAGATAGTTGGCCCAGCAGCATGTTTGTTGCCTGCACTATCAACTCCGCCGTCTGCTTCCCCCTTCCGATTCGGCTCTCCGGTTTCTTTCATTCCATAAAGCCTTTGCTCTTTTCCAGCCCGACCGCCGGCGGCACCATGCGGCAGCGGCTGCTGGTGGTTAGGGAACTGATTGCATCGTTCAAGCCAAACTCCATTCGCGACGCAATGCGGGGGATTTGGCGCGCGGCCCTCAAGCGCTAGCGCGGCTCTCTTCTGATTTCATCGTTAGCGATCGGCGTCTTCGCGCGGCCCCTCACATGGCGGAGGAGCGTCATCAACTGTTCAAAGCGGTTAAACGGCAACCCCATCGCAACAGACAGGAGCAGCAGGGCGTGCTTGATACAGATCCGATGCCGAAAGCTCCTGGCCGCTTCCACCACCCTGTCCGGCCGCCCATCACGGTAAGCCCGGCATGCTTCCTCGTACTCCCATAAAATGGCGTCGTTCTTTCTATAGCCAGACAGCCAGCCCCGGCGTAGACATTTCACAAACACTTTTTTTTCCGACTCGGTGATTGCGGCGATCATCGTTCGAATCATCGATGTTGAGACGATGCGATAACAGGCGGTGGGCTCCGGGAAATATCTGAACATGAAGTGCCTGGAAATCCGCAGCCATAAATCAAAGTCCTCAAAGACGAGACTCTCGTCGGCTTTTCCCACGACGTCCATACAGCGGAGCCGGATAAGAGCGGTCATGCCCGGTATAAAATTCCCTTCAGCCAGAGTGTCGAATATCCACCCTTCCGGCATCTGCGCAAACGGCCGATGAGCTTCGATGAAGCTCTTCGGCAATAATTCGCCGCTCTCATCCATCTGAAATGCATCGCTGTAGAGAACACCCACATCTTCGGAATCCGCTTCCATCGCCTCCACTTGCCGCAAGAGCATGCCCGGCACGAAACGATCGTCTGCAGCTATTAAGCGAACATATTTCCCCTTCGCCTGCGCCAGCGCGTCGTTTACGCTGCGGCATACGCCGGTATTGGTCGTGTTTTCCATAAACACAGCATCTGGATAATGCCGGTCCAGCCATTGCCGGATGATTTCTGCGGAATCGTCCGTTGAGCAATCGTCCACCACAACGAGGTGAAGATTCGGATAGGCTTCGGCTTTGACGCTCTCCAACGCCTCCACGACAAACCGGGCATGGTTGTAACAATTAACAACAACGGTGACTAAAGGCAGCGGTTGTTGATGCGAACTCATGGAACCCTCGATGAACCGGCTTTCAACGCTGAGTTGTAAGCTCGTGACATTTGCCAGATGATTCCTGCCACGAACCGGCGTGCCCGCCATTAAGAGCAACTGTAGCGCCCCTCATTTCGGACGTCTTGCCTTCCCCCGAACCGAGCCTCTGGAATCCAGAGGGCCGAACTTGCCTCTCAAACCATCTATCAGACCTTTCAGGCTGAACCACAAAACGCTAAACCTCTCGTCATCGAAGAGAACAACGTTCACATGATCCACCCATAATCTTTCGATCAGGTAGCGGATGTCTTCGCGGCTGAGGTGAAAGTGTCTGAAAAGATAAATTGTATTTCGTGTGATGTAGTAGCGTGCTGCTTTTCCATAATGGTCGTAGTAACGGTCGATCCATAAGAATTTGTGCCTCTTCTTTACCCCCTCTTTGTGCAAAAACACAGCTTCCGGGCAAATATATATGCCGAACCCTGCGCCCATCAGCCGCTTGCAGAAATCGAAATCCACGAAGTAAATGAAGAGATCTTCATTGAACATGCCAACAATGTCGAAGGCGCGCAAACAAATGAGACTTCCGGAAGAAATGGCATCTTCGCTCCACAAAGGCAATCCACCGTTCTCTCGCGGCGGGTCATAAAGATGCTTCCCGCTATTCAGATCGAAGGGGTTGGCCGCCACGATCGCCACGTTTCGTATGCCCGTCTGGTCAAGAGCCTCATATCCTCGCACCAGCACGTCAACCATCCCGGGAGTCGCTTCGCTGTCGTGATCCAGCGTCAGTATCCAGTGAAATCCTTTGTTGCGCGCCCATTGCACGGCCTGGTTGTACGCATGAGCAAGGCCCTCATTTCGCTCATTCAGGATCAAACTGATGGATTCGGAAGCGGCAAGTTTATCCAGTTCCCGCCGCGTCGCTTCGCCCGAGCCATTGTCGACGATCAAAACACGGGCAACTTGGTTTTCGATCGCATTCACGCAGCGGTGCAGAGATTCGCCAATATTGTAGGTGACGATGACAGCACATATATTGGACCTCTGAGGGGATTCGGCAGGCGGTGATTCTAACTGACCCTGGCCTGGCGCGTCGTCACTCCGAATGAATTGAAGCATCTCAAAGATCGCAAGCGACAAGATCTTAAAAGCAGCGTCTTTGACGCCGTTAGGCCGCACCTTCACCTTGCCGCTCCCACGGCCCGAAGAAAATCCTGGTATTCCCGGATGTAGTCGCCTTCGTTGTAGAACGTGGATACCAGGGCAAGGCAGACCCCGGCGGAGGAGAAGTTGACAAGTTCGCGCCACATCATCGGAGGAACATAGATTCCCTTCCAGGAGCGGTTTAGCGGGTAAGTCCTGCGCTCTCGACCATCATCCAGCAGCACGTCAAAGCTGCCGGAAGCAGCAATGATGAACTGCTGGGTGGTCTTCAGCGCGTGTCCTGCCCGGGTTTCGCCGCCCGGCACATCGTAGAGATAGTAGACTCGCTTGATCTCAAACGGAACGTGCCTTCCGCTTTCGATGAAGCTCAGATTGCCGCGCGGGTCAGAGATCTTCGGCAATTCAATAAGCTCGCCCAACTGGTTGCCCACAGTTCCATCCCTCCTTGGTCCTTTTCACCGGTTCAACCTGCTCGATCTATCGGCGTGGGTGCTTGTGTAGGACAGGTTATATCTAAAGTCGTCATATTCAATACTGCGCGAGTACTCATTGACAGCGCCCATGTTTGTGGACCCGTCATGTCCTTGGTAGCAAGACAGCCTGAACAGGAAACATGGGGATAAGTATGAATGATGGGTGGATCGCCAGGAATTCCATAATGGCCTTCGCCACGCCCGGGGTTTCAGTCATTCCATAGTCGTCGATGACGATCCGCCCTCGGGATGAAATACGAGGCGCAAGGAATTCGAGGCTCCTTTGGGTCGCGTCATACGTGTTCACATCCAAGTGGCAAAACGCGATGTTTTTCAGGTCTAGCCCCTGTGCGACGTCTGGGAAGTATCCCTGAATCACTTTTGCGTAAGGTCTGGGGGACAGCAATCTCTTCACTCGTTCGAACCCAGTCTCGGTGAAGTCGTTTGGCTTAAAGAATTTGTCCAATTCCCCCAATTTCTCGTAGCCACCTTTCTCGAACGGATCAAAGCAGAAAAAATCCGCTTTGCGGTCTGCAATGGCATTACAAATGTGAAGGGCAGTTCCGCCACGAAAAGAGCCGACCTCAAGATAGACGCCGGGCCCGGCAGTCCTGGCCAAGTTCCACACATTCGCAAGCCTGGCAAAATCGAGGCAAGTGAGATCCTTTACCTGCGCCACCGAATCGGCAAATTCCTTGTCGAGCAGAACCTCAACGTACTCTGGCTCTAGCGGAGGGATCATCAGCCTGAGTTGAGTCTGGGCCAGGAGCCGTAATCGCCGTTTTTCTGCGGGGTACTCAAGAACTGTTTCATAAGATTGGCGCAGAACGGAAAAGATGCCTTTTGCAATGAATCCTGGCCGCCATTTACGAGGGTTCTTCTTCCAGTTCGAGAAGCGCGCATCGAGAATGTCGAGCATCGTTTGCCTGCCTCGTCGCTTTCCGGTGTTTCCTGATCTTGAATCCGTCACGTAGTCAGATCAAGTTCATAGAAATCGTACACAGTCGCGCGCCCGCCGTAACTTTCCTTGTTTTGGATGAGACCTGCATCCAATATCCGTCCGTTGTCCCGCGTTGAGATGCCGAAATCATGATAAGGCTTGTCCCTGTACACGTCGTTCAAGAGAACATCCATGATTGCATCTACCGCCCCGAGCCTCATGCCTTCCTCGGTTGCGCTGCGATACTGACCGTGGGCAACCTTCTCGCTTTCGTAAATAATTACTCCTCCCAACAATTCTCCATTCCGGTCCGCTGCAAAGAGCTTGATATTCTCCGGAAATAGATTCGCTAGAAGTCGCATCTCAGCCGCCGTATGCGTTGGCCGGACCCCGTGACGTTCTTTGAGATTGGCCTCTGCGATGGCCATAAAGCGGGAAAACTCCTGTGTACGCTCTACTTTCAGCCGATGGCGCTCCGCGTGGCAAAGGCCCCTCCTGCGGCTTCTGGTAAGCGGCAGTTTTCGTCCTACGACCACCGTCGACGAAACATCGCGCCGAAACAGACGGGCATTGTGCACGAAGAGCGCGTAAAGATCCTCCTCCGCGGGCAGAAGGTGGTAGATGTGCGGGATTGCTTTGTAGATCAGGCTCTTGATCCCACGCGCGCGCAGTTCATCCACCAGCGCCGCGAACACGCGGAGCATCAACGTGGTGGTCATCCGCGCGTCTGAGATGATTCCCCCAAAGGTGAGCCCGCCGTGTGACACCACGGTTTCGTCAACTCGGTTGGCCGGCATCAGCGCGATCAGTCTGTCGCCCTGATAGAAAAGCAGCGAATGGTCGTCGAACCTGTCGGCGTGATACTCCATATAATCCCGGTAGAAAAGAAAAACGCCGTTCTTGGAGCTACGCACAAACTCGTCCCAGCAGGTCTTGTGCTCGGGGCGGTAGAATTCGATGCGAATTCGGCGTTTCTCGTCCATTCGTCTTAGCCAGCTCGTAGACCGGGTGCTTGCGAAGGCACACCGCTCATGGCCGCCTGATGAGCATATCTTCCCGCCGATTGGCCATTGACAGTTCCGGATGCTGGGGCAGCACGTAGGCGTCGAAGCCCTGATTTCTTGCCCGGCTCATTAAGCCCATGATCACGGAATCGTCAATCTTGTGCCGCTCAATTGTGTTGAAACGGACCTCGGGCGGATTCTGAGTCTCCATGAAATCCTTGTGAAACCTGATACCGTTCGCGCTGCTGAAGAATCGCCGGCGCTTCGAGATATTCGGGATATCGCCGATCATCATCTCCCCACCCTCCGCCAGAAGTTCCAGCAACCGGTCGAAGAAATCCCAGACGTTTCCTTCCATGAAAACCACGGGAAGCACACCGTAGGTCAGCAAAACATCCACTTTTGACGTGTACTGCTCGAAGAGACCGTCGCACTGGGGGAAGCATGCTGGGAACTTCTGAATGAAATGGTCGTCAGGCAGGTGGGACAGCATCTCCTCCGAATCGACCAGAAGAAGCTTGTGTCCTCGTTCTCGGCACAGGTTCACCATCAAAACAGGTAAATCGCTGCAGCCCGGTCCCACGTCCAGCACCACCTTCCCAGTCCCGTTCAGCAGGGGCAGGTTGGCGACGATATTCTGGAAGATCGCCTCTTCCTTTCTGTCTCCATAGGAATCGGGAAAGCCAATTCTCTCGTACTTGCTAAGGGAATCATCCTTCGCCATCCTTCGGAAATCCTCAAAAGTGGTCGAGGCAAACTTGCGATATTGCTCGTCCGAAATAGTCATCACGCTCTTCCTTCTATGAATTCGAGCGTATCCCCGCCCGCGGCGAATGGGTGAATCCTAACCTGATGCTAAAGCTTCCTGAAGCGGCAGCGCAACCTCTCCTGCCGCGCAGGATCAGTCGTTCAAGGCGCAGGGAACGCCTCACCTGCCGGGTTTCAATTGTTGCTTATGAGCCAGGCTCTCCCCGGCGGGGAGTCAGAAGCTGCCTGCAGGAGCTGCCTTCGATATGACGCTATTCCGGCGCTGCAACACCTTGTCCCACGGCCGCGGGTTGCGGCCCGCTCGGTGCGGCACTCAGCGTCACCAGCCTCTCAGCCTGGCGCGCTCGGTAGCCATCGTACTCCTGCTGCCATACCGGCGAAGTAAACTGTTTCGTAATGACGAAGATCTCCATCGCCATGGCCACCTATAACGGGGAAGCGTTCATCCGAGAACAGCTTGACAGTTTTTCCCGGCAAACCCTGCTTCCATCAGAGTTGTTCGTTTGTGATGACGGTTCGACCGACGCCACAGTGAGCATTATCAGGGATTTCTCGCGTTCCGCGCCATTTCCTGTCAAGATCGTCAATAACCCTACGCGGCTGGGTTACACGGCCAACTTCCTCCAGACAGCAAGGTTGTGCGAGGGAGACCTGATTGCTTTCAGCGATCAGGATGACGAGTGGCTCCCAATGAAACTCGATCGAATTCTCCGCGCCAGCCGCGAATCTGATGCGCTTCTGTTTGCGCACGCCGAAGAATGGATCGACAAGACCGGCAAATCATTGAGAATTGTCTTCCCCACCGATCGTCGCTATCGAAAATACCTGCATGCGAACGACTTCAACGGGCACACAATCGTGATTCGAAGGTCCCTTCTCGATATAACCTCGCACTCGCTGACGCAAGACAACTATAAAAGGGTGGCCGGCAGCATCGAGTTTGATTACGATGTTCTCCTCCTGGAAGTAGCGACTGCGATGAACAAGGTGCTCTTTATCCCGGATATCTTGGGAAGATGGCGTCTCTATTCAGGGAACGACCACCCCGAGACAAAGCAATGGACAAAGCAGTCGAGACCCCCTCCACGCGCCAAAGTCTCCTTTGCGCACTGGTTCCTTCCGCCCGACCTTGCACAGAGATATGCAGAAGCGAGTTTAGCGTGTCGAAAGCATGCAGCCGTGCGATCATCCATGGTCCGCGATTTGGCAGCCGTTGAAGTAGATACGCCGGTAGACTTTGCGCGACTTCTTGCGTCGATCGAGAGGATGACGAAGCTGGCGAATGTCATGGAGCTCCGCGCAAGATTTTACAGGGCCCAGTCTCGTAAGGCGCGCCTTGGCCTCATGCTCGAAGGCGCCGCGATGGGCCAGTACAGGAAAGCTGCAAAAGGCGGCGTGGGAATCCGCAATGCGCTCCGCGATTTGGTCGCGTGTTTCCTCCACCAACACCCGCGATGAAGTTCAAGGATCATGTCGAAGCTGCCTGAGTCGGCAATGATGAACTGCTGGGTGGTTCTCAGCGCGTACCCGGCTCGGGTTTCGCAGCCCAGTACATCGTAGAGGTAGTAAACGCGCTTAATGCCGAATGGGACGTGCGTTCCGTCCCCGATGAAGCTCGAATTGCCGCGCGGTTCCCTGCATCTCATTCGAGATCAGCCTGCCCAACTTCAGACAGGAGTTATTCCGATGCATCGAAATTCTGGGGGTACTGTCCCCGCAGGGGCGGTTCAACTACACCTGGGACCGCCGGAATGGATTGGCTTTGGATACCTGGGTTGATGCCAGCGAGTTTCAGAGTGTGCTGGAAGGCTGCCAGGAAGGACCGCTGGAAGTTATTTTCCGGACTCCACATTGATACCGCCGGGAGGACAACCGAGCAAAGGAGAGGGACCGGAAAGCCGGTGGCGGGGACGGGATCGAACTGCCTGCCCCGGGGTTATGGATCAACCGCAGAATCGATTCGGCCGTTGGCGCGCAAACGGCGGATACGATGCGGAAAATCGTATGTGACATACGACACATAAATTCGTGCTACGGGTGCGATAATCCTATTCCAGCAAGTCCTTGCGATCCGATGCCGGGATGTGGGCGGGCAGCCAGGTCTTTCAGGACCTCTGCGAATGATTTCATTCCTCCAGGGAGCCAGTGTCAGGATTTCTCCGCAGACTCGCATGCTTCGCTTTCCTGGCATCCGCTGCGACGGTTCCGGCGCAGCAATTCGCGATCGGCGGGCCTGGGCTCAATCCGCAAACTCGCCCTCTTGCCACAGCGGATAAGGCTTATCCGGCGCAGCTTTCAGGAACGGTGGTGGACACATCCGGCGCGGTGATTGCTGGGGCAACGGTGCTGGTTCGGAGCGCGGACGAAACGGTCCAAAGAGCGACCCGCTCAGACAGCAACGGCTCCTTCCGGATCTCCGAACTCCCGGCAGGTACTTATCGTCTGGCCGTATCCAGCCCCGATTTTGAAAGCAAAGAAGTCGCCATCACTATAGGGACAGCCAGTGCGCCGGTGCTGTTGCGCATCTCACTGGCAGTGCAAGCCGTGAGCACCACCATCAACGTTGAGGGCCGGGCGGACGACCTGATCGGCATTGCCGATTCCGCCGGCCAGATAACGGTGGGCGCAGAGGAACTTGAAAATCGTCCGATTCTTCGCTCGGGAGAGATTCTGGAGACGCTTCCCGGCCTCATCATCACGCAACACGCGGGCGGCGGAAAAGCCAACCAGTACTTTCTTCGCGGCTTCAATCTCGATCACGGCACGGACTTCGCCATTTTCATCGACGGCATGCCGCTGAACCTGCCGTCGCATGCGCACGGCGAGGGCTATTCGGACATGAACGTAGTCATCCCGGAATTTGTGGAACGGATAGATGCGGAGAAAGGCCCTTACTACGCCGATGCCGGCGACTACGGCTCGGCGGGAAATGCTCGAGTTAAGTTTTACAAGACACTGCCGCGGGATTTCGTCCAGGTGGAAGGGGGCATGTTTGGCTATGGAAGGACGGTTTTGGGAGCATCGCGAAAGGTCGGCCTGGGCAACTTGCTGTACGGCGGAGAAGCGTATCACGATAACGGCCCCTGGACGCGCCCCGACAATTATTTCAAGTTCAACGGGTTGCTCACTTACAGCCAGGGCGGCGACGCCAAAGGCTTCAGCGTCACGGCCCGCGGATACCACGGGACATGGCAGTCGTCATGC
>CAVYSS010000053.1:0-24832 GCA_963771195.1 uncultured Acidobacteriota bacterium | reverse complement strand
CCGCTTGAAGTGCCGTGCTGCCAAGGCTGTGCCCCAGGCACCACTGCGTTCCGCGGCCATCCTCAGTCTGTACAGCACTGGGCTCGCTTACCGCGCGCGTCCCCGTCCCCGGAGAACCTGAGCCGCCCACACTGGTGGTAGAACTAGCCTGTGGAATACCGCACTGTCTTTCAAGTTGCTGCTGCGGTCGCCAAGAATCGAGGATAAATCGGTGCAAGGAGAAGGCCTTCCGAGAGAACATCACCAGCCCGCCCGGAAGAATCCTGACCCGTGCTCATAAAAATCCATCGGCCACGCTAATACGGTTGTGACCGTGGCGTACTGCCCAGAGCGATGAAAAAGGATGATGACCGGAGCCCAGGCATCCTGCACCAGGGCGCGCCAGGCGCAGCGTGTAGACTGCTTTGTACTCTTCACGGTCCGGGCTCACTCAGGTCTGCGGGACGAAAAACATTTACTCTGGGTACGCTGAATCCGTCTCCCGTCAGTTCCGGGCAGCTCCGCATCCTGCGTCTGAAGGCAGGTGCCGGCCCCTCTGCTGATCTCCCAAACCGAGGAGGCCTGGTTCACGCCTCACCCAGTCCGTTCCTCCACAACGGCGGTGAAGTTTCGCCACACCGTATTTACTGCGGCCGCACCAGGAAGCGGCACCAGACGCTGGCCAATTAAAGTCCCGGTCGCGCCCAGCATCCGGCTACAGCTGCCAAAGTAAGCTTCCTGGAGCCTGTCTGGGACCTTCGGGCAGATCGCAGTCCCCTCAAACTGCGCCGCTGCTCTCCGCCACCTGATTACTCGCAGCGGAGCACCTGGGCTCTGCCGTCAGGTTGGCGTGTATTTTCGCGTTGAACAGCGTATCGAAGACTACCTTGAGCTCCTGCGTCACCGCTATCATGCAGTGCCGATCGCGGCGTCCCGTCCGGCCCGACGCTCGAACGACGCCACAGCCGTACTGCCGAAGCAAAAGCGTGCACTGTGTATTTATTGATCGCACCTCCAACTCAATTAATCCATCATCCATCTGTCGATGACTGGTCATCGACTCCCACCCGGTCCATGACGCCCAGGCGAGGTTACGGACGGGTATTTGGAGGTCGCCGAAAGCGGTTCGCCGGCTGCGGATCAGGGCGGCGACAGGCAGGTGCGGCGTACGGCAGACACCGCAGTCGCAGTCGGGGTCGGGCTGCTGGTCTCTCGGCGTACTGGCGGTTCTTGACGGTCATGCGGCCCTCGCTGGTGAAAAGCAGGCGGAACCGGGGCGGCGCGCGGGAAGCACGCAGTCCATCATGTCCACTCCCACGCGCGCGCACCGTCGATCTCGTCGGGATAACCCACGCCCATTACGTACTCGCTGGCTCGTCGGCGGGCAGCAGGGGCAGGTTCGGCGATCAGTTGCAGGTCGCGCGGCTCGCCGAACCGAGGGCGGCCGATGGCGTAGCCGTCGAAGTCCATCTCCACTGAGAGCTGCTCGGCGCTCTGGCGGCGGAAGGTCCGGGCAGACCGCCTGGAAAACGACGCCGAGAGGTATTGGCTCCGGGGTCCGGGACTTTACCGGCCGCAGGGGAACCTGGCGCGCGGGCAAATCGGCGGGGCCCCGGCGCGCCCAGGTCAGGCGAAGGCTCTCTTCGGCGCGGCTGCGGGGAGGCGGGACTCCGGTGCAACTCCGTCCAGCCCTCGCCATGTTGGTGCCGCTGAACCAGTGCCGCACGTCCACGGGGAGTGCTGGGCGGAAGAAATGGCTGGAGCTGTCTGAGGTGGAAACTCCAGCGGACGCCCTCGTCGGTGACTTTGCGCAACTGGCTCAGGCTGAAAACCTGGAAACTGCGAGAGTCAGTGAGCAAGCCGCGCGGCCAGGAGATGCAAAAGTGTGTAAGCTGCCCCATGCCGCGGATGGCCTCCGCCCGGACGCAGATAGGTGATAGGTGTCGCCCAGGCATCTTCTCAGCCCCGGCGCCCAGCCGCGACTCAGCCAAGTACATCCTGAGGTATGGGCTTTCACCCACTCCCTTCCACGGGCATGGAAGGACTGGCCGTCTCCGAGGTGCCATGGGTGTCCATGCGCGCGAGCGGCCGCGGGCGGCGGGCGGTGTGAATGCGGTTGAAGGTGAGCCGCATTTTCTGTGATTTATCGGGTGAGCTTTGCGGGGAAAGGCTCACCCCTCCAGTTGGGATGGGGACTCAGGCGACGCGGCCGTTGCGTTCGTGCGGGAATGTGGCGCGATACCCGGCTCTGCTGGCGGTTGAGGACGGGGCGATCCCGCTGAGTTAGGCGGCCGCCATTGGATCCTGCGCATGTAGCCTCCTGGCGGTTGATGCCGCGCTCCCTCCCGTTCCAGGCGCGCTCGTCTCCGCCGGGCGTCAGCTGGCCGGAGCGTACTCCCCGGGCAATGCGGTGCTGCTGACCAATCTCTCGCTGGTCGATGCGCGGTTGGTCTGGGCGTTTATCAGGGCCGGCGCACAATAAGGGCCGCCGCCAGTGCAATCGTCGTCAATTTCATCGCATTCTCTCCTGGGTGGCATCGCCGGCCTAGGTCCGCTTGCTGCCACTTATGTACCGATCAGACCCGCGAGCGGAAATAGTTGCGAGGAGGTAGAATTTGCTGCCGGAATTGCAGTAGCGAAGGTAACAACAAGAGCAAGTGCCCGAGAGCATCCGGAGTCAGACGACTTTCTCTCCGAGCTGCACGCCGCTCATTGTTTGCCGCGGCGAACGATGAACGGGGCACAGCTTTCACTTCTGGGTTTCAACGACGCGTCCATCGTGTTGCTAGCGGTGGACGCGTCGCTGCTGTTGGTTTTACCGCTTGGTCCAGCCACGAGACGGTCCGGGGGGCCGTGATCGATTCTGCGGGGCCGCGGTAGCCGCGGTCGATGCGTCCGCCACGGTCAAAGCCGCGCTTGCCGCGGTCGAAGCGTCCGCCACGGTCGAAGCGCCCGCCGCGGTCGTAGCCCGCGCCCCGGTCGAAGCGATGCTGGGCCGGTTGATGGTTGAAGGTGGGGTGGGGCTGAGCGTTATCAGGGCGGGCGCGACCGCGAAGGCCGCCGCCAGGACGATTGTGGTGAGTTTCATTCGCAGATTTCCTTGGGGTGGATTTTTTGTCGGGGCAGCGCCTTTCGAGTGACTGCTCTCAACGCACGAGAATGACGCGCGCCGGGCGAAGATCTTCCCAAGGGGCGCAAATCTGTCGAGACGATTCCCCATGATCGTCCGCCTTGGAGGGAACGCATCGAGGCAGCCACCTCCATGAAGCAACACCTCGATTCGCGAGCGCAGCTTGCCGGCTTTAGGGTGCTTGACCCGGCATGCGGAAGCGGCAACTTTCCTAAACCGCCTTCCGCCAAATGGCGCGACTCGATCGAAGAACCTCATCGCGACGAACGGATTCCCAAGCGTCGCAACCAGCTCCGCTAACCCCCCTGGTTCCGCTAGGAAACTGGCCCAGCCATCGATTTTGAAAACCACCTTCATGGATCGGAAGCTCCGCCCCATTCATTCGCGCTCCTGACCCTGAGAGGAACGAAGGGGAAACATCCCGCGCGAATGAGTGGATCGGCAGCCGGCGTCTCCCATCCATCTGTCCCAGAGGGACACCACGGCTGCGGGGAAAAACTCCAACATACAGGCTTCGTATCAGGGCACGACTTCAGTCGCGCCGGACCACGCACCCCCCCTAAAAAATGTGTGCCAGCATTTAAGTCTCTTACTTCGTAGACCGGAAGCGGCTTTACATGTTCGGCCTGTCGGTGGCGGCACCATGACCTACCTTGCGATCAAGCGAGGAATCTCAATCAAGGCCGCCGCCGTCATCGGCGGAGTCACGGATGTGAAAGCGTGGGTCGATTCGAGGCCGGAGATGAATCTGGTCAATGGGAATCCATTCATCGATGGCTTTCGGAATATCTGGCCTGACTATGAGCACCGTGCCGACGAAGAGTACCGAGCGCGACCCGCCGTCGATTGGGCCGACCAGATCAACGTGCCAATACTCATTCTGCACAGCCGGACCGACAGAATGGTTCCGGTAACCCAGGCCATCCGCATGGCTGACGCCCCAGGCTATTTTCGTACGTCCCTGCGGGACTTGGGCACCCCACCTGACTTCCTCCCATGTCCCTCCGCCGCGGCGGACGAGGGACCTGGGGCACCCTCATTCCGTGGTTTGAATAGGGCGGAAGGACCAGGGCCATTCGCCTGGGGTGAAGCCCGTTTCCAGGGACCAATTCCCGATTCGCCGCGTGAATCAAGCTCGATGAGCGATTTACCCTGTTATCGCAAACTGAATCCCTTGACTAATTGTCTTTTTGGCCAACCTGATTGAACCATTCAATGATCATGCGATTGCGGTCGTCGCGGTGGTCGGGTAACGGATGGCGGTCACGCTCGTAAATGTGAGGAGCGTATACTTTGCCCTTATCCTGGAGTGCTTCTGCCATGCGGATGGCCTGGGTTACCGGAACCATTCTGTCGGTCCGGCTGTGCAGAATGAGTATTGGCACGTTGATCTGGTCGGCCCAATCGACGGCGGGTCGCGCTCGGTACTCTTCGTCGGCACGGTGCTCATAGTCAGGCCAGATATTCCGAAAGCCATCGATGAATGGATTCCCATTGACCAGATTCATCTCCGGCCTCGAATCGACCCACGCTTTCACATCCGTGACTCCGCCGATGACGGCGGCGGCCTTGATTGAGATTCCTCGCTTGATCGCAAGGTAGGTCATGGTGCCGCCACGCGACAGGCCGAGCATGTAGAGCCGCTTCGGGTCTACGAAGTCAAGAGACTTCAATGCTGGCACCACGTTTTTTTTGGGGGGGGTGCGTGGTCCGGCGCGACTGAAGTCGTGCCCTGATACGAAGCCTGTATGTTGGAGTTTTTCCCCGCAGCCTGTGGTGTCCCTCTGGGACAGATGGATGGGAGACGCCGGCTGCCGATCCCACTCATTCGCGCGGGATCCTTCCCCTTCGTTCCTCTCAGGGTCAGGAGCGCGAATGAATGGGGCAGAGCTTCCGATCCATGAAGGTGGTTTTCAAAATCGATGGCTGGGCCAGTTGCCTAGCGGAGTTAGCGGGGTTAGCGGAGCTGGTTGCGACGCTTGGGAACCCGTTCATCGCGATGAGGCTCTTCGATCGAGTCGCGCCATTTCGCGGAAGGCGGTTTAGAGAAAGTTGCCGCTTCCGCATGCCGGGTCAAGCACCCTAAAGCCGGCAAGCTGCGCTCGCAAATCGAGGTGTTGCTTCATCGAGGTGGCTGCCTCGATGCGTTCCCTCCAAGGCGGACGATCGTGGGGAATCGTCTCGACAGATTTGCGCCCCTTGGGAATATCTTCGCCCGGCGCGCGTCATTCTCGTGCGTTGAGAGCAGTGACTCGAAAGGCCGCTGCCCCAACAAAAAATCCACCCCCAAGGAGATCTGCGAAATGAAACTCACCACAATCGTCCTGGCGGCGGCCTTCGCGGTCGCGCCCGCCCTGATGAACGCTCAGCCCCACCCCACCTTCAACCATCAACCGGCCCAGCATCGCATTGACAGGGGCGCGGGCTTCGATCGCGGCGGGCGCTTCGACCGTGGCGGACGCTTCGATCGCGGCGAGCGCGGCTTTGACCGTGGCGGACGCATCGACCGCGGCTACCGCGGCCCCGGCAGAATCGATCACGGCCCCACCGGACCGTCTCGTGGCTGGACCAAGCGGTAAAACCAACAGCAGCGACGCGTCCACCGCTAGCAACACGATGGACGCGTCGTTGGAACACCCGGAAGTGAAAGCTGTGCCCCGTTCATCGTTCGCCGCGGCGAACGATGAGCGGGCGTGCGGCTCGGAGAGAAAGTCGTCTGACTCCGGATGCTCTCGGGCACTTGCTCTTGTTGTTACCTTCGCTACTGCAATTCCCGGCAGCAAATTCTACCTCCTCGCAACTATTTCCTGCGCGCGTGTCTGATCGGTACATAAGTGGCAGCAAGCAGGAACCTAGGCCGGCGATGCCACCCCAGGAGAGAATGCGATGAAATTGACGACGATTGCACTGGCGGCGGCCCTTATTGTTGCGCCGGCCCTGATGAACGCCCAGACCAACCGCACCATCAACCAGCGAAAGATTGTTCAGCAGCACCGCATTGCCCGGGGCGTGCGCTCCGGCCAGCTGACGCCCGGCGAGACAGCGCGCCTGGAACGCAATGAGCGCGGCATCAACCGCCAGGAGCGCTTCATGCGCAGATCCAATGGCGGCCGCCTCACTCAGCGGGATCGCCGCGTCCTCAACCGCCGGCAGAACCGGGTATCGCGCCGCATTTACCGCGCGAAACACAACGGCCGCGTCGCCTGAGTCCCCATCCCAACTGGAGGGGTGAGCCTTCCCCGCAAAGCTCACCCCGATACAATCGCGAGAATGGGGCTCACCTTCAACCGCATTCACACCACCGCCGCCGGCGGCCGCCGCGCGCGCATGGAACTGCCCCATCGCACCGTCGAGACGCCCGTCTTCATGCCCGTGGGCACCGCCGGTAGCGTGAAAGCCGTGCCTCAGGATGTGCTTGAGTCGCTCGGCGCCGAGCTGATCCTCGGCAACACCTATCACCTCTATCTGCGTCCCGGCCATGAGGCCATCCGCCGCATGGGCGGCTTGCACCGCTTCATCTCCTGGCCGCGCGGCTTGCTCACTGACTCTGGCGGATTCCAGGTTTTCAGCCTGAGCCAGTTGCGCAAAGTCACCGACGAGGGCGTCCGCTTCCGCTCCCACCTCGACGGCTCCAGCCATTTCTTCACCCCCGAGCACTCCATGGACGTGCAGATCGCTCTCGGCGCCGACATCGCGATGGCCTTTGACGAGTGCACCGAGTATCCCGCCTCCCGCAGCCGCGCCGAAGAGAGCCTTCGCCTGACCATGGCCTGGGCGCGCCGGTCGCTCGCTCATTTCCGCGCACAACAGCACCAGGTTCCCTGGGCCGGTGAATTCCCGGACCGGAGCCAATCCCTCTTCGGCATCGTCCAGGGCGGGATGTACCCGGACCTCCGCCGCCAGAGCGCCGAGCAGCTCATGGAGATGGACTTCGACGGCTACGCCATCGGCGGCCTGTCGGTTGGCGAGCCGCGCGACCTGACTCTGGAAATGATCGCCGAAGTTCTCCCCCTGCTGCCCGCCGACAAGCCGCGCTACGTAATGGGCGTGGGTTATCCCGACGAGATCGAGCAGTACGCGCGCATGGGAGTGGACATGATGGACTGCGTGCTTCCCACGCGCGCCGCCCGTCACGGCCTGCTTTTCACCAGCGAGGGCCGCATGACCATCAAGAACCGCCAGTACGCCGAGGACCAGCAGCCCCCCGACCCCAACTGCGACTGCATGGTCTGCCGGCGCTACACCCGCGCCTATCTGCGCCACCTGATGCAGGCCGGCGAACCGCTTTCGGCAACCCTGAATACCATCCATAACCTCGCCTATTATCTGGGCATCATGGACCGGGTGCGGGAGTCGATGACCAGTAGATCGACAGATCGAAGCCCCAGTCGGATGGATTGAATTTGGTTGGAGGTGCGATCAATGGATCCACAGGAATTGCACGCTTTTCTTTCGCAGTACCGCTATGGCGTGATTTCGAGCATCGGGCCGGACGGGACGCCGCAATCGGCGCTGGTAGGGATCGCGGTGACGCCGGAGCTCGAGGTCATCTTCGATACGCTGAGCTCAACGCGAAAATACGCCAACCTGACGGCAGAGCCCAGGTGCTCGCTGGTGATCGGGTGGGGCGGAGAGCGGACGGCGCAGTTTGAGGGGACTGCGATACTGCCGAAGGGCGAAGAACTGCGGCGCTACCAGGAAGCTTACTTCGCAGTGTGGCCGGATGGGCGCGACCGGCTGAATTGGCCAGGTCTGGTGCACTTTGTGGTGCGGCCGCGGTGGATCCGATATAGCGATTTCGATCAGAGCCCGCCGGTCATTCTGGAGAGAACGGACTGGTAAGGCGTGAGTGAACCAGGCCTCCTGCGTTTGGAGATCGGCGGAACGACGGGGCCGGCACTCCCTTCAGACGCGGTGCGGAGAATTGCCGGAACTGACGGGAACCGGTGCGCGTACCCAGAGTTGGATACTCATCCCGCGAGCCTGAGGTAAGCCGGACCATGAAGAGTCTCAAGCAGGATCTACGCTACGCCTGGCGCGCCCTGGTGCAGATGCCTGGGCTGAATCTGGTCATCATCCTTTCCATCGCTCTGGGAATCGCCGCGGTCACAACCGTATTCAGCGTGGCCAATGGATTGTTGTGGGCGGTGCTGCCGGTCAGGGACCCCGGGCGGCTGGTGATGTTCTCGGAAGGCAGTTCCTTCTCCTGGCCCGATTATCTCGATCTTCGCGACCAGACGGCGGAGATCTTTGAGGGTGGTATTGCCGCGCACTTTCCCATTATTCCCGCCAGTGTGGGCGGCTCAGGTTCTCCGGAGCGTGTGTGGGGACAGGCGGTAAGCGGAAACTTCTTTGCCATGCTGGGACTGAGGATGGCCGCGGGACTGACAATCGTAGCCGAGGAGGACTCGGCGCAGGGCGGCGCCGCGGTGGTGGTTCTGGGGCACAGCCTTTGGCGGCGCCGGTTCGGCGGCAATCCCGCAATCCTGAACCATGAAGTGATGCTCAATGGAAAACCTTACACGGTGGTGGGAGTGTCGCCAGCCGGGTTTGAAGGCACCGAGCACGGCATCGTGGCCGAGTTCTGGGTTCCGCTGGCCATGGCAGGAACCATCCAGCCCGGCCTTTCTGCTACGGGATTCGACAAAAGCAAGCGGGACGATAACTGGCTGATGCTCAACGCGCGCCTCAAGCCGGGCATAAGCCGCGCCAAGGCCGAGAGCGCTGTCAACGTCGTTATGAGGCAGTTGGATCAGAAGTATCGGCCGAGTGAGAAGCATCCCAAGGCGGTGACCCTGCAGACCGCCGGCAATCTGATTGCGGGATCGCAAACTCCTGCCACTCTGCTCATCACTGTTCTCATGGTGATCGTCGGCGCTTTGCTGCTGGTGGTGTGCGCCAACGTGGGCAATTTGCTGCTGGCGCGGGCGGCCGGCAGGCAAAAGGAGGTTGCGATTCGCATGGCCCTGGGCGCGACCCGGCGCCGGCTGGTGGCGCAGTTGCTCACTGAGAGCACGTTGCTCGCCGTGCTGGGCGGAGGATTGGGCCTTTTGTTCGCAGGCGGGGCCGCGCGCTCTCTTTCCAGCTTCCAGCTTCCCATACCCCTGCCCGTCAAATTCGATTTCAACGTCGACGTGCGCGTGCTTGCATTTGCGGCTCTGCTCATCCCGGTAACTGCTCTGCTCTTCGGGTTGGTTCCCGCGTTGCGCGCCACCCGCCCCGACATCGCCACCGTCCTCAAAACCGGCCCGGCCGACATCGCCGGCGGCCGGCGCTTTGGCATGCGCAACGCCCTCGTTGTGGTACAGGTGGCCGTGTCGGTGGTGCTCCTGGTGGCAGCCGGGCTCTTTCTGCGCAGCCTGCGCAATGCCGCTGCCATCGATATCGGATTCAAGCCGGACCATATCCTGATTGCGGCCGTCGATCCCCGGATTCATGGCTACTCCGATGCCCAGACCGCCGCATTTCTATCCCAGCTTCGCGAACGCCTATCGGCCCTTCCCGGCGTCCGGTCGGTGGCCTTCACCGACTTGGTGCCGCTCAGCATCGCGCAAACCAGCTATGACTTCACCGCGGATGGCGTGGGCGGAGGCGCTCCGCAAACCGTAGACGCGGATGTCTTCACGGTAAGCGATGGATTCTTTTCCACCATGGGTATCCAACTTCAGCGCGGCCGGGACTTTCACCCTCAACCGGAATTGAGCAGCGTGATTCTGAACCAGCACCTGGCCGCCCGGATGTTTCCCCTGCAGGATCCGGTTGGCAGGACCATCCGGCAGGGGAAAACCAAGTACACGGTGATCGGCGTGGCGCAGGACTCCAAAGCTCGATCCATCGGCGAAGATCCCGTCAACTGCGTTTACATGCAGTTGGGAGGGCCGCCCAGTGGCTCGTCCAGCTTCTTCGGCATCTCCATGCTGGTAAAGACGGTTGGCGATCCGGCTCGATATGAGCAGCCCGTGCGAGCAGCCATCGCCGCGCTCGACTCCAAAATGGCCGTATTCAGCACCGGAACGATGGAGGAGCACGTATCTAGGTCGCTTCTGCTCCCGCGAATATCCAGCTTGCTCTTCGGGCTCTTCGGCACCATCGGGTTGGGTCTTGCGGCAATCGGTCTCTACGCCGTGATGAGCTATTGGGTGCGTGGCCGCGTGCATGAAATCGGAATCCGGATGGCGCTGGGGGCCAGCGCCACGTCCGTGCTGAGGATGGTCTTCCGGCAAGGACTGTCGATGGCCGCCATCGGGCTTGCCGTCGGGACCGGGCTTGCCCTGCTGCTGGGACGGTTTACCGCGAACCTCTTGTACGGCTTCAGCGGTACGGATCTTGTGACGTTCGCAACCGTCTGTGCGGCTTTGCTTGCAACCACGGTGGTTGCCATCATGGTGCCCGCAACGCGGGCGGCGCGCGTGGAACCAAGCACGGCATTGCGCAGCGAATAATTGATTGCGCCACGAGTCCGCTCCGAAGCCTATTCCGTGCGCAAGGCACGGGCGGGATCGATGGTAGCGGCGCGGTGCGCGGGGACGATGCCGGCAAGGGTAGCGGTGGCCAGTAGGATGATGGCGGCTGCGGCGAGGACTCCGGCATCGATTCCCTTGATCCCGTAGAGCTGAGATGCGATGGCGCGCGCGGCGAGGATGGCCGCGGGAATGCCGATGGCGAGGCCGGCGAGCGTCTGCACCAGGGCTCCGCGCATGACAAGGGCGGTGACGCCGGAGCGCTGGGCGCCGAGAGCCATGCGGATGCCGATCTCCTGGGTGCGCCGCGCCACGCCGTAAGCGGCGACGCCGTAGAGGCCGAGCGCGGCCAGCAGCAAGGCGAGCACGCCGAAGAGCATGGTAAGCCGCGAGAGCATGCGCGGTTCGTTGAACTGGTCGGCGATCTGGGCTGAAAACGTCTGGAACCGGACCACGCTGAGGTTGGGGTTGATGGAGGCGAGCGTCTTGCGCGCCAACTCCTCCATGTCGGGAACCGGCCGGCTCGTCTCAAGCACGATTGCGCCGGCGTAAAGGGATTCGTCTTTGTCGATCGGCTCGGTGTCGCTGGGAACACGCTGCATGAGGGGCGTGAAGTACATGCGGTGATCGGCCCAGGTTGCGTCCTGATAGGCGGTGTCCTGGACCACGCCGACGATCTCCCAGTCGCCGGCCGTTTTGGGGCCTCCGCCGAAATGCTGGCCGATGGGGTTTTCGCCGGGCTGGAAGAACTTTTTGACGAAAGCTTGATTGACGACGGCGACAGGCGTTGAGCCGGGTGTGTCCGTGACGCGGATGCCGCGGCCCATGACCAGCCTGGTGCCCACTGAATCGAAGTAGCCCGCATTGACCTTGAGGTATGACGCGTTGAGATGCGGATCGGGCTTGCCCTGCACCCGGACGCTCCAGCCGTTGTTGTCGTCCTCCATGGGAGTGTACGAGCTGATGCCTACTTTCTCGACGCCGGGAAGGGCTTGAAAGCGCTGTTCGATGGTGCGATAGAGATCGGCTAGCTGGTGCTGGGGGTATCCGGCAGTCTGCGGGTTGATGTGGACGATATAACGATTGACGGGATCGAGATGGAGATTGATGTGCTGGAGGTTGCCGAGGCTTTTTGCAAACAGGCCCGCTCCGACGATGAGCACCAGCGATACTGCGGCCTGGCCGACGACGAGCACACGCTGGAGCATGGTGGGCCGTCCTCCGGCAGAGCGCATCCCGCTCCGCAGCGCTTCCACAGGCTCTGCGCGCGAGGTGAGCCACGCGGGGGCAACGCCGAAGACAATGCCGGTGAGCAAAGACAATCCCACTGCGAAAGCCAGCACCGCAGGCGATGGAGAGGCGTGAATCGGAGTGTGGTGTGCGTCGGGAAATGCCATGGCCAGGAGCATGCGGGTTCCGCCGTAGGCGAAGGCAAGGCCGGCGAGACCGCCGAGAAGAGAGAGGAGAACGCTCTCGGTGAGCAACTGGCGCACAATGCGGCCGCGCAAGGCGCCGAGCGCGGTGCGCATGTTGATCTCAGACTTGCGGGCCATGCCGCGGACCAGCAGGAAATTGGCGATGTTGGCGCAGGCGATAAGCAGGACCAGGCCCGAGGCCCACATCAACACGTAGAGGCTGGTCTTGTAGCCGTCCTGCATGGTCTGGATGCCGCCGCCACCGGGCGTGAGCACAATGTGAACCCGGGCGAGCCGCGCCTGTTGTTCCCTGGAGGAGTAATGGGGCGTGGTGGCGAGCTGTTGCCGGAGCAGGGCGCTCACTTTTTGCTGCAACTGCGGGATTGAAACTCCGGGCCGGATGCGTCCAATGAGGTAAAGCCACTGCATGTCAGAGTTGTGCACGTAGGTTACGTTGGCAATGGGAGGCATGGCCTCAATGGGCAAATAGAAGGCGGGCGGATTGCTGGTGAGCCGATCGCCGTAGAAGCCTTTGGGAGCGATCCCGACGACGGTGACGGGCAGAGTGTTCACGCGGAACGTGGAGCCGACGATGGACGGGTCGCCATTAAATTCCGCCTGCCACTCTTCGTAACCGATCACCATGGTCATGGGTGCGCCGGCGACATTGTCCCGATCGGTGAGGAGCCTGCCCGCGCTTGCCGTGAGGCCGAAGGTGCGGAAATAGTTGCCGGAGACGAACTCGCCCATGACGGAGCGCGGCGTGTCATTGGAGCCATCGCGGCGCACCACGACGGGCCGATACGGAAAGCCCGCCTGCATGGCGGCCAGAGTCTCGAACTCCGGCACGTTCTTGCGCAGGAAGTCGTAGCTAGCGGTGGTGAAGAGAGAGTATTCGCCGTCTTCGGCCATGCCCATGCCGACGCAACAGTTGTTGGATTTGCCCAGGCGCAGCAGCGATGCCGGATCGGTTACGGGAAGCGTTTTGAGCAGGAAGGCGTTGACCAGGGAGAAAATGGCGGCGTTGGCGCCGATGCCGAGGGCGAGCGTGAGCATGGCAACCAGCGTAAAGCCAGGAGATTTGCGCAACTGGCGAAAGGCGAAGCGCGTGTCGGCGAGCAGTGTTTCGACGAGCGGCAGGCCGCCTTCGGAGTGGTACTGCTCGCGGACGGCCTGGGCAGCGCCGAGCTTGATGAAGGCGCGGCGGCGGGCTTCCGCCGGGGGCATGCCGGCGCGGAGATTCTCTTCGATCTGGAAGGCGATGTGAGACTCGAGTTCTTCGCGCAGTCGGGCGCCGGTTTGGCGGCCGGTGACGAAGTTGACCATGCGCGCGAAGAGGCGATGGAGGGCTCTCATGCCAGGTCCTCCGCCTTCACCTCAAAGAAGCGTGCGATGATTGCGGCGGTCTGGTCCCATTCGCGCTTTTCGGTTTCGAGAAGCTTCTGGCCGGCGCGAGTAAGGCGATAAAAGCGCGCGCGGCGATTGTTTTCCGAAGCCCCCCAGTCGGAGGCGATCGCTCCCTCCTGCTCCAGTCGGAGCAGAACGGGATACAGCGTGCCCTGGTTGACGGCGAGCAGGTCGCCGCTGATCTGTTCAATGCGGCGGGCAATGCCGTAACCGTGTTGGGACCCGAGCACCTGAAGGGTTTTCAGCACCATCAGGGCCAGCGTTCCCTGCTGCACATCGTTTTTTTGCTTCATCGCAGCCTATTCCTTTTGGTTACCCATAGAAGTATGACAGATCTCATTTGGGAAAGCAACAGGAGGGTTGGAATTGTTCTCAGTAGTCAGATTTCAGTTGTCAGTTAGTGGATGTGATTCTCGAGGCGACGGGTTTGTAGTGACGCGGACGAAGCCGCATCCCACCCTAACCGCAAAGAGAGCGGTTAGGATGGGGCACCCCGGCGACTGCCAGAGCTTTTATGGCGCTTGAGGCCTCGGCCAGGACACTGCGCCAGTCGCCTCGCGCGCGCTGGCGGAACAGGCGGGCGGTGGGGTACCAGGGGGTGGTTGAGATGTCCTGCATCCAGCGCCAGTCGGCCAGCCAGGGCAGGAGGATGAAGACGGGCTTGCCCATTGCCCCGGCTAGATGGGCAATCGACGTGTCCGTGGTGACGACCGCATCGAGGTGGGCAATAGTGGAGGCGGTGTCTGCCAGGTCGCGGTCCCGGCGGGAAGCATCAACGACGGCAATATCGCACGACAGCGCGGAGATCTGGTCCGCGGCGGGCCCTTTTTGCAGAGAGATCCAGGTGATGCCGGGAGTTTCGAGCAGCGGCAGCAGGTCCTTGAGGCGCATCGACCGCTGCGCGTCGGCTTTGTAACGCGGATTGCCGGCCCAGGCGATGCCGACCAGCAGGGATCGAGAAGGCAGGGAACGAGGGACCAAGGGAACAAGGGACTGAGAGGACAGGGACCGAGGGAACAAGGGACCAAGGGACCGAGAAGGCAGGGAGTACGGAGCAAGAAGCAGGGAATCAGATCCCATGCAACCGGAGTTGTCTCCAAAAACTGGTGCAAGATAGGCGCCGGTCCAGGGGACGGTTCCGGGAGCCGTGGCGAAAACGGCGGGGAGGCTCATAAGCGGGCACTCGAGGTCGCAAGGGGGCGATGGATGGTCCAGCACCGTGACTTCTGCCAGACCGGAGCGGACAACCGCAAGGGAGGCGAGCAGCCTTGCGACCGCAGCCTGGACTTGCAGGATGGGTCGGCCGCCGCGGGCGGCCACCATGGCGGCGTAGCGGGAAAACTGGATGGTGTCGCCAAGACCCTGCTCGGCGTGGAGGAGAACGCGCTCGCCGTCCAGCTGTTCGCCTTGCCAGCGAGGAACAGGAAAGACGCGCGGGCAGCGGTGAACTTCGCGGAAATGCCAACGGGCTTCGTAATTGCGCCAGCCCTCGCGCCAGTGGCCCATGCGGAGCTGGGTGAGAGCAAGGTTGTACCGTGCGCCGGGATGATCGGGCTCGCGGTCCACAGCCGACTGGTGCGCTGAGAGCGCCTCATTCATCAGGCCCATATCGAGCAGTGAATTGCCGCGGTTGGAGGTGGCGGGCAGGCTGCCGAGACCTTCGGCGCGCACGAAGGCAGGCACGGCTTCGGCAAAGCGGCCCTCGCTGTGGAGCAGAATGCCGAGTGTGTTATGGGCCTCCTCATCGCGCGGGGCGCGGGCAAAGGCCCAGCGAAGCCACTCGCGGGCGCCGGCAAAGTCGCGCCGCGCCAGGCACAGGCGAGCCCAGGCCAGGTGGGTTTCGGGCCGAGTGGGATCGAGCGAGAAGGCGCAGCGCAAATGAGAAGCGGCGCGGTCCAGGAGGCCTGCGTCGCGAGCCAGCAGGGCCATGTTGAGCCAGGCGGAGATGAGGTCCGGGCGCAGACGAACCGCATGGCGAAGGGCGCGTTCGGCCTGCAGCATGCGTCCTTGCTGGCGCAACAGACAGCCCAGGTTAACCCACGCCGCAGCGAAAGTTGGTCGGAGCGCGATGGCGCGCCGGAAAGCGGATTCAGCTTCGAGAGTGCGCTTTAACCGGGCGAGCGCGAATGCGGCGGCGAAATGCGCTTCCGCCATACCCGGGCGCAAGGCAATCACATTCTGAAACAGCGGAAGCGCTTTATCGAAAGAGCCGGCGCGGCCCAGCGCGTGGCCCAATCCGAGCAGCGCCGGCACCAGGCCCGGATGGAGGCCAAGGGCGATGCGATAGCGCGAAACTGCCTTTTGAACGCGGCCGGCTGCGAGCTCGAGCTCCGCCAGTCCGAGCAGACCCAGGGGATCGGCGGGATCCAACCGCAGGGCCGTCTCAAACGCATCCTTCGCCGATTCGAGGTGGCCGCCGGCCCGCAGAGCCTGGCCAAACGCCACGTGGGCGGCCGGCAGGTTGGGAGCGACGGTGGTGGCGGCGTGCGCCAGGCGAATAGCAGTCTCTTTTTGACGCCCAGTCAGCGCCACAAGGGCGATTCCGATCAGCGCGCGCGCGTTGCGGGGATTGCGGGCCAGGTCGCGCTGGAACCCGCGAGCCAGCGCGGCCAATCGGATGGTTGTAGACTCCAGCAGCGGCACGGTGTCCCGTGATGGCAGGGACGGAACTTGAAGAACTGCGGCCATTAATCGGGCTCCGGACAGGGATGACCTGTTGATGGAGCACGGTGCCCGCCGCCATTCAACAACGCAGATAAGAAATCCTTGAGAGTCCCCGGCGGGAACTGAGGTCCAACAATGTAAACTGGCCCAGGTCTTGCGCAGGAGAATGGGAGCCGAACAAACGGTGGCCTTGAGCAATGGATCAGTCCCCTTTCTTGCCCAACCTTTTTTGAACGAGATGGAGCAGACAGATGAAGAATGCAAAGCAGATTGCGGCGGCGCTGGCATGCGTAGCGGCGCTGGCAGGCACGGTGCACGCCCAGAACGGTGGCGCGGCAGCCCAAAAACCGGCGAAGTTAAAGGGCCTGGACCCGGCCTTCATAGACAAGAGCGCTGACCCATGCACGGATTTCTTTCAATATGCTTGCGGCAATTTCAGCAAGCTGCATCCCATCCCGGCGGACCGGTCCGGCTTTGGGACGTTTAACATGCTTCTGGACGAAAACCAGGACATCCTGCACTCGATCCTGGACAAGGCGGAGGCGGGCGGCGCTCAGCGTACGCCCAACGAACAGAAAATCGGGGACTATTATGCCTCGTGCATGAATACGGGCGCGATTGACGGCGCGGACCTGAAAGGACTGCAGGCGGAGTTTGCCCGCATCGACGCGTTGAAGAGCAGGAGCGATCTCTCCTCACTGCTGGCGCACTTTCAGTTGACCAGCGTAAACGCGTTCCTCTCCTACGGCGAGCAGCAGGACTTTGCCGACGCGCGTAAGCAGATTGCGGCAGTGGACCAGGGCGGCCTGGGCTTGCCGGAAAAGGACTATTACCTGCGCAGCGGCCCCGCGGACCAGAAGCTTCGCGACCAATACGTGGACTACATTACGCAAACCTTCAAGCTGCTGGGCGAGCCGAATGCGAAGGCGGCGGAGGACGCGCACAAGGTGATGGATCTGGAGACGGAGTTGGCCAAGTCGTCGCTGGATGTGACATCGCAGCGCGATCCGAAAAATGTGTACCACATGATGCCAGTGGCTGATCTCGAGAACATGACCCCGGCGATTGACTGGAAGGAATTCTTCACCGATTCTGGCGCGCCGCCGATCACCGAGCTGAACGTGACCTATCCGCCGTTCTTCAAGGCGCTGAATACCGTGCTAACATCCACCGATTTTGAGACCATACGGGCTTATCTCAAATGGCAGGTGGTGAACTCCACGCCGAGTTGGGCGCTGCCGGCCAAGTTTGACGACGCGCATTTTGATTTCTACGGCAAGATTCTGAGCGGGCAGCAGGTGCAGCAGCCGCGCTGGAAGCGGTGCGTGGCGGCCACCGACGGCGCGCTCGGCGAAGCCCTGGGCCAGGTTTACGTGGCCAAGGCTTTCCCGCCCTCCAGCAAGCAGGCCACGCTCGAGATGGTGAACGACATTGAGGCCGCAATGGATCGGGACATCGACACGCTGGACTGGATGAGCCCGGAGACCAAGGCCAAAGCGAAGGACAAGCTGCATGAAGTAGCCAACAAGATCGGCTACCCCAACAAGTGGCGCGACTACTCGAAGCTGGAAGTGGTGCGTGGCGATGCGCTGGGCAATGCCGAGCGGGCCACGGAATTCGAGAGCCATCGCCAGCTCGACAAGATCGGCAAACCGGTGGACCGTGGCGAATTCGGCATGAGCCCGCCCACGGTGAATGCGTATTACGACCCGAGCATGAACGACATCAATTTCCCGGCCGGGATTCTGCAGCCGCCATTCTACGATCCGTATGCAACCGACGCGGAGAATTTCGGCCATATGGGTGCGGTCGTGGGCCACGAGCTGACCCACGGATTCGATGATCAGGGACGGCAGTTTGACGGCGCCGGCAATCTCAAGGACTGGTGGACGGAAAGCGACGCTACGAAGTTTACCCAGAAGGCAGATTGCGAGGTGAAGGAGTACAGCGCCTTCACCGTGCCGGGCGACGTGCACGTGAACGGCAAGCTGACGCTGGGCGAGAATACTGCGGACAATGGCGGGCTGAGGCTGGCGTACATGGCTTTGCTGGCCGATGCGAAGCGGAAAAGTATCGACATGGACCAGAAGGCGCAGGACGGCTTCACCCCGGCGCAGCAATTCTTCGTGGCGTTCGGGCAAAACTGGTGCGGCGAGCTGCGGCCCGAGCGCGCGCGGCTTCAGGTGCAAACCGATCCCCACTCGCCGCCGCAGTTCCGCGTGAATGGCGTGGTCGAAAACATGCCGGAGTTCGGCGAGGCCTTTGGATGCAAGAAGGGGCAGCCAATGGAGCCGGAGAACGCCTGCCGGGTGTGGTGATGGCAGTGAAACGGTGAAGAAGTGAATAAGAAAGTGAATGAATAGAACAGTGAATGGGTGAAACAGTGAAGGAGTAAAAGGAATTCTTCACTCCTTCACTGTTTCACTCACTCACTTCTTCAGTACTTCACTTCATTCTCTCTCCATTCCTGAGCAATAATCGGCTCATGCCGCTTGACTGGGACATCGGCGCGCTGGCGGAGGGGCTGCGCTGTTACCGCGCGGAGCAGTTCTTTGAAGCGCATGAGCATTGGGAATCTGTCTGGCTGGGATGTTCCGAGCCGGAAAAGGCATTCCTCCAGGCGCTCATCCAGGTGACGGCGGCGTTTCACCACTTGCGCCGCGGCAACCGCGCCGGCGCGGCATCGCTGCTGAAGGCGGCCTTGCGCCGACTCGAATTCTACCCCACCGAATTTGCCGGCCTCTCGGTCGACTCACTTCGGGGAAGCCTGTGCGCATGGCGCGATGCGCTCGCCGGCGATGGAGAATTGCCGCAACTTCCCATTCCTCTCATTCGCTAGCGCCCGTTCCCACTACAATGGCTCCCATGAAGTCTCTGCTTCTGCGCGCGTACAACCACTTTGAAATCGCCGACCGTCCGCGGCCTGTGCCCGGTCCCGGAGAGGTGCTGGTCTCGATCGCCGCTTGCGGCATCTGCGGCAGCGACGTCCATGGCTTCGACGGCTCCTCCGGACGGCGCATTCCTCCCATCGTCATGGGCCATGAGGCCGCCGGAACCGTCGCCGAAATCGGCGCCGGAGTTACCGGCTACAAACCCGGAGATCGCATCACCTTCGACTCCACCATCTCCTGCGGGGAGTGTCCCTACTGCCTGCGCGGCCTGACTAACCTCTGTGACAACCGCAATGCCTTCGGCGTTTCCTGCGACGACTACCGCCGCGACGGCGCCTTCGCGGAATACCTCGCCGTGCCGGCACGAATCTGCTATCGCCTCCCGGAAACGCTGAGCTTCGCCGAGGCCGCCATGCTCGAGCCCGTTTCCGTCGCTCTTCACGCGGTCGCGGTAAGCGGCCTGCGCGGCGGCGAAACCGCACTCGTCATCGGCGCCGGCATGATCGGCCTGCTCACGCTTCAGGCTGCGCGCGCCGCCGGTTGCCGCCGCATCTTTATCGCCGACATCGACAAGTCCAGGCTCGATCTTGCCCGCGACCTCGGCGCAACCGAGCGCATTTCCGCAACCGGCGCGGATCTGGTGCGCGCCTGCCGCGAACTTACCGGCGGCGAGGGCGTGGACATCGTCTTTGAAGCAGTGGGCCGCAATGAGACCGTGGCCGCGGCCATCGACTGCACCCGCAAAGGCGGCGCCATCACCCTCATCGGCAACATCGATCCCGAGGTCACGCTGCCGCTGCAGAAGGTGGTCAACCGCCAGATCCGGTTGCAGGGCACGGCTGCATCCTGCGGCGAATATCCCCGCGCCATCGAGCTGATGACCGAAGGCGCTATCCGCGTCAAGCCTCTCATCTCCGCCGTCGCGCCGCTTGAAGACGGACCCGGATGGTTTGAGCGCCTTCATGCCCGCGAGCCGAACCTGATGAAGATTGTTCTCGTTCCCGATCCCGCGATCGACGCGGAGACGGAGGCCGCCCGATGAGCGAGAACCTGTTCGACCTCACCGGCCAGGTCGCCATGGTCACCGGAACCAGCCGCGGACTGGGCCAGTACCTGGCTCGTGCCCTTGCCCGCGCCGGCGCCGACCTCATCCTCAGCAGCCGCAATCGTGAATCGCTCGCCGCCTTTGAAACCGAGATCCGCGCCCTCGGCCGCCGCGCCGTCTCGCTGTCGCTCGACGTCCGCGATCACGCCAGCATCGAGCGCATTGCCGCTCAAGCCGAATCCGCCTTCGGATCGATCCATATTCTGGTCAACAACGCCGGCTGCAACGTGCGCAAACCCGCGCTCGACGTCACCTGGGACGACTGGAACCTCATCCTCGATACCAATTTGCGCGGCAGCTTCTTCGTCGCCCAGGCCATCGCCCGTGGCATGATTGCCCGCGGCTACGGGCGCATCGTCAACATCGGCTCCGTCACCAGCGTTGCCGGCTACGCGGGACTGGCGCCCTATGGCGCCAGCCGCGGCGGCATTCGCCAGCTCACCATGAGCCTTGCCGACGACTGGGGTCCGCACGGCGTCACCGTGAATTGCCTCGCCCCCGGCTGGTTCAAAACAAAGCAGAACCATGTGATGTATGAGGACCAGGAATGGGTGGACTATCTCAGCGAGCGCATCCCTCTGCGCCGCCCCGGCCAGCCGAATGACCTCGACGGCGCCATCGTTTTCCTGGCTTCGGAAGCCAGCCGCTATGTGACCGGACAGACGCTGCTGGTCGATGGCGGCATCTCTACGGGCCGCATGCGCGCGTTGCCGAAAAACAGGGAATAGGGAATAGGGAATAGGGGAATAGGGGAATAAGGGAATAAACGAAGTGAGGAGCTAGCAACTGCTGCCTTCCATTCGCCGGTTCGTCTTTAATATTCTGAGTCCTGTTCCCTACTCTCTATTCCCCTATTCCCCTATTCCCTTATTCCCTTATTCCCTTATTCCCCTATTCCCTGTTTTATTGCTGCTGCTGCATCTGCTGCGTCTCAATCGCCGTCACTGTCTTTGGCGTCGGCTGCTGTGCCTTCTCCACCAGCACGCTCCAGTCCTCGGGAATGGGCAGTTTGCGGTCCAGATCCGGCGGATGCGCTGTCGCCTCCACATGCACAGCTACAAGCAGCTCGCTCTCCGTCTCGCCGCGGAATACCCCGTGCGTCGGCGGAACGTCCGCATAGTCCCGCCCGATCGACGTGCGGATATGCCGCCGCCCCGCGGCCAGGTCGTTGGTCGGATCGAACCCCATCCATCCCACGCCCGGAAGCAGCGCTTCAACCCACGCATGGGTCGCGTCCGGCGTGGACCGGTCATGATCTTCCCGCCCGCGATACAAATACCCCGAAACGTACCGCGCCGGAATGCCGATGTGGCGCAGCATCGCGATCATGGTATGCGCGAAATCCTGGCACACGCCCTTGCCGCTCACAATCGCTTCGTCAATCGGCGAATCCACCCGCGTGTGCCGGGGCACGTATTCAAAGTACTCGAACAGCCGGTGATTCACCTGCCGCACCACGGTTAGCGGATCGTCCCTGCGCCGCGCATCCAGCTTCTCCGCCAGTTCCACCAGCGCCGGCGTGGCTAAAGCAAACGTGCTCTCCAACAGCATCTCCCAGTAATCGCCTCCGCGCACCACCGCATCCAATCCGTCCCACGCGTCCGCGCTTAGCGCCTCCGGCGGCTCCGGCGTGTTGTGCTGCTCCACCACTGACTCCGCCACAATTACAAGTTGCCCATGCTCGCCGGGAATATCGAAGTGATGCACGTTGTTCCCCAGGTGATCGCGATAGGTAAATACGCGGCACCTCGGGCTCACTGAGAGCGAGAACGATAGGCAATGCTGGTGCGCATCGGAGCGCGGATGCATGCGCGTCTCCATGATGCTCTCGCTCACCGGCTGCGAGTAGCGATATCGCGTCAAATGCCGTATCGAGTAGAAGTTCATCTCCGCTTCCTCGAACGCGCCCTGCAACTGCTCCTGCGAACTGTCCTGCAATCGATCCTGCCTCTCGTCCTGCTTCACGCCGTCAGCGCCGACTGGATGGAATACTTCATGTAATACCCGTAGATATGCTCGTGGATCGCCATGCACTGCTGTCGTATTCGATGCAGGAAATCCGCCGCGCCGCCGGCCAGAACCTCGCCCACCGTGGTGTAGCCCAGCATTGCGTGCACCCGGCCGACGCACGCCAGCAACTCGCCCGGCGGACGCCGCCCGCTCATTCCGTGGATCGCCTCGATTGCATCCTGCACGCACTCGATGGAGTAGCGGATGGCGTGAGGAAACTGCCGGTTCAGCAGCAGAAACTCGAGAATGCGCCCATCCGTCAAATCCGCCGTGTACACCTGGCAGTACGCTTCAAACGCCGTCGAGCAGCGTAACAGCCCCACCTGTTCCAGGTACCGCTGTCCGGTGTTTTCCTGCTCGCGCAGGTCCATCTCGCCCTCGTACACCTCCAGCAGCGTGGCCGTGGCATAGGCGCGTTCCAGGTAGCGCCCCAGGCGCATGAACTGCCATCCCTGGCCGTGAATCATGGTGGTGTCGGTCACGCCCTTGAACAGGTGGATCCCGTCCACGATCGACGCCAGCACATCGTTCAAACTCACCGCAAACTGCTCTTCCGCCTTCTGCGACTGGATCTGGTGGAATAGCCGGTTCAGCCGCTGCCACTGCTCCGATGAAATCTCTTCCCGCACCTGCCGCGCGTTCTCCCGCGCCGCGTTCACGCAATAGATGGCGGAAGCGCGGTTGGTGCGATCGAAGATGAGCGCCCGCGCCATGGACTCCATGTTGCCGTCCCACTCCATCCCCGGCGGCCCGCCCAGCGCCGCCACCATCCGCCGCCAGCGCGTCTCTGTCGTCGCCCCGCCCGGGTCCAGCATCAGGCTCATCGTCACATCCAGTTGCCGAACAGTGTTCTCCGCCCGCTCCAGATAGCGGCTCGTCCAGTACAAACTGTCGGCAACCCGGCTCAACATCGCTTGTTCTCCGCTCGTGATTCGTGATTCGTGGGCCGTGCCATTCCCGGTTGGCGTTGTTGACGATCACGGAGCACGAACCACGGACCACGATTCCCGGCCCACGCGCTATTGCAACACCCACGTATCCTTGCTCCCGCCGCCCTGCGACGAGTTCACCACCAGCGATCCCTTCTCGAGCGCCACCCTGGTTAATCCGCCGGGCACAATCTGCACCTTGTCACCGTAGAGAATGTACGGCCGCAAATCCACATGCCGCGGCTCCAGCCGGTCGTCAATCAGGCACGGCGCGCGTGAGAAATCCAGCGTCGGCTGCGCTATGTAATTCCGCGGATTCCCCGCAATCTGCCGCGCAAACTCCCTCCGCTGCCGCGCCGACGATCGCGGCCCGATCAGCATCCCATACCCGCCGCTCTCGCCCACCGCCTTCACCACCAGCTTGTCCAGGTTTTGGAGCACGTGCCGCCGTTGCTGCTCGTCCGTCATCAGGTACGTCTCCACGTTGTTCAGCACCGGGTCTTCGCCCAGGTAGTAGCGGATGATCGCCGGCACATACGCGTACAGCGCCTTGTCGTCCGCAAGACCAGTCCCAAACGCGTTCGTCACCGTCACATTCCCCGTCCGGTACGCGTTGAACAGCCCCGCGCACCCCAGCACCGAATCCGAGCGGAACACCAGCGGATCGCTGAAATCGTCGTCCACTCGCCGGTAAATCACATCCACCCGCTTCAGCCCGTCCGTGGTGCGCATGTACACAATGTTGTCGTGCGTCACCAGGTCGCGGCCCTCAACCAGTTCGATCCCCATCTGCCGCGCCAGGTAGGTGTGCTCGAAATACGCCGAGTTGTACACCCCCGGCGTCAGCAGCACGATATTCGGCTCCGGCCGCCCCTCCGGCGCCAGCGACTTCAGCGTGGCCAGCAGCAGTTGCGGATAATGTTCGATGGGCCGCACCCCGTATCCATGGAAAAGTTGCGGAAACGTCCGCTTCATCACCCTTCGGTTGGTCAGCATGTAGCTCACCCCCGAAGGCACGCGCAAATTGTCCTCCAGCACCACGAACTCGCCCGTTCGCAGCCGCAGCAGGTCTGATCCGATCACCGCGATGTACACATTGCGCGGCACCGTCAGCCCGCGCATCTGCCTCCGGTACTGCTTGCAGCTATACACCAGCTCGCTCGGCAGCACCTTGTCCGCCAGGATCTTCGCGTCCGAGTACACGTCGCGCAAAAATTCATTCAGCGCCGTAATCCGTTGCGTCAGCCCGCGCTCGATCGTGGCCCACTCCGCCGCCGTCACAATCCGCGGCAGCAGATCATACGGAAAAATCCGCTCCGTCCCCTCATCGCTCCCGTACACCGTAAAAGTGATCCCCTGGGTGAGGAACGACAGGTCCGCCGCCACCTTCCGCCGCTGCAACTCATCCATCGGCATTCGTGTCAGCATCTCCGCCAGCGCGCGGTAGTGCTCCCGTACCTCGCCCGCAGGCGCCCGCATCTCGTCGTACGCCCCGTCCAGCGGGTAGTCGCCGAGCAACGCTTCCAGTCCCGTCGAGATGCTGGTCTCCATCCAATCGCTCCGCTTAAGACGTGCCGCTGTTCTCTGATCCCTGTTCCCTTATCCCTGTTCCCTGTTCCCTGTTCCCTGAAACTACCACCCCAGCCATAAGGACCGGATAAGCGCGCCCCTCCGATTGACCCCGCGCCCATGCCCCCGTATCATCAGTACTTGGCGCAGTTTCACGGGCCGCCTGGCCCAACTTGCCGGAACCGCGCGCCTCCCAGGCGGAGTAGCTCAGATGGTTAGAGCGTGGGATTCATAACCCCAAGGTCGGCAGTTCGATCCTGCCCTCCGCCACCA
>CAVYSS010000052.1:0-16215 GCA_963771195.1 uncultured Acidobacteriota bacterium | reverse complement strand
CGGCGCAGAACAATCGCGATTTGTGGGCGATTCTTCCCAAGCAGGCTGGATCGGTGGCGCCGGTGGAGCTGGCGACCTACGCAGATGAGCAGGGAACGCTGGACGGGAAGCCGATCACGGTGCATCACCTGGTGGCGACATTCGCCGGCGGGCATGCGGATTTGTTTGCTGGACCGCACCATGGATTGCTGCAGGCGGAGCTGCCGCAGGATGGGTTTGCGCTGGTGCGAAAGGGATTTGTGCTGACGCCGCCGAAGAAGCCGATTGTGCCGGCGGAGAATGAACAGTGATCAGTGGTCAGTGATCAGATACTTTGCCCGGCGGCGACCGCGGATGCCCATGCCCACTGAAAATTGAAGCCGCCCAGATGGCCGGTGACATCCACGGCCTCTCCGATGAAGAAAAGGCCGGAGACGTTGCGGCTTTCGAGAGTGCGGGCGTTGAGATCGGCGGTGTCGATGCCGCCCGCGGTTACTTCAGCCTTTTCAAATCCCTCGGTGCCGATGGGATGGAATTGCCAGTGGCGCAGGCGGCGTTCCGTGGCTTCAAGGGCGGCGTTGGTCCAGCCATCCGGCTGCGCAACCTGAACGATGCGGTCCCCGAGCCGCTGCGGCAGTGTGGTGCGGAGCGCGTTACGGAAGGAAGCGATGTCGCGGCGCGACTGGGGCTGGAACAACGGATCAAGGATGCGGGCGCTGGACGGGAGCGCGGGCGCGAAATCGACCGTTAACGGCGTGCCGGGCTGCCAATAAGAAGAGGCCTGGAGAATGGCGGGGCCGCTGAGGCCGCGATGGGTGAACAGCATCTTCTCGCGAAAGTGCGGTGCGGGCTTTTTGCCGGATGATTCCGTCGAAGCGATAACCTCGGCGGAGATGCCGGCTAGTGAAGTCCAGTGGGCATCATCGCCGCCGAGGACGAGGGGGACGAGCGCCGGGCGCGGTTCAACGATTCGCAGACCAAATTGACGGGCGAGATCGTAGGCGAGCGCAGTGGCGCCTAGCTTGGGGATGGAAAGGCCGCCGGTGGCTACAACGAGTGCGCCGCCGGAAAACTCCCCGGCGGAGCAGGCTACGCGGAAGCTTCCTGAGGAATCGCGCTCGACTTGAAAGTTGCGCGCGTTCACGACAATTTCAACGCCGGCGCGCTCGCATTCAGCGAGGAGCATGTCGAGAATGGCGCGGGAGGAGTGGTCGCAGAAGAGCTGGCCGAGAGTTTTCTCGTGCCAGGGAATGCGGTAGCGATTGACGAGTTCGAGGAAGTGGGCGGGCTGATAGAGCGCCAGCGCGGATTTGGCGAAGTGCGGATTGGCGGAGAGAAAGCGGTCAGGGCCGCAATGAATGTTGGTGAAGTTGCAGCGGCCGCCGCCGGAGATGAGGATTTTGCGGCCCGGCTGCGCGTTGTGTTCCAGCAGGATGACGCGGCGGCCACGCTGACCAGCGACGGCAGCGCACATGAGGCTGGCGGCGCCGGCGCCGAGGACAATCACGTCATAGGAGTTCATGGTTCGTAGTTCACAGTATGAGCTGTCAGCCGTCAGCTTTCAGCTCTCAGCTGGGGATTGGGAATTGAGCGCGGATGAGTTGGAGGGCTTCTTCGGGTGTGGCGATTGCGCCTTCGAGCTGAGCGTCTTCGGCGGCCTGGAGCATCTCCTTGAACTGGGGGCCGGGGGGATAGCCCGCGGCGATGAGATCGTCGCCGGTGAGGAGCGGGCGGGGGCGAAATTCTTCTTCGGCGATGGAGTGGTAGCGCTCGTCGACGTAGTTGTAAATCTCAAGGTTGCCGTGCGCCGCCATGCAATCCATGCGGTGCAACTCGAGGTGCTCTTCAAAGCCGGGCAGGCGGAAGAATCGCTTGAGCGTGGAGGCCTTCATGCGCGGCGCGTCGGCGAAACGCATGTGGTTTTCAACGAGGGCGAGGATCTGGCGCGTGTCTTCGTTGGAGAAGCGGAAGCGGCGGCAGATTTCCGCGGCCATGGCCACGCCAACCTCGACGTGACCGTCGAAGCGAATGCGATCAGGCGCGATGCGGAAGGTTGGCGGCTTGCCCACGTCGTGCAGGAGCGCGCCCCAGGCCAGCGTGCGCGGACAGCGCGGCGGGAGTTGCTCGAGCAGGAGCATCGTGTGAATGAAGACGTCGCCTTCGGGATGGAACTGCGGCGGCTGCTGGACGCCCTTCATGTTGGAGATTTCCGGCAGGACCTGGACGAGGAGATCGGTTTCGTCCAGCAGTTCGAAGGCGCGGCGGGCTCGGCCTTCGGTGAGCATTTTTGTGAGCTCGTCGCGGACGCGCTCGCGGCTGACGGCGTGAATGCGGGCGGCAAGGTCGCGGATGGCGGCGAGCGTATTGGGCTCGATGGTGTAGCCGAAACGCGCGGCGAAGCGGACAGCGCGGAGCAGGCGGAGCTGGTCTTCATGGAAGCGGCGGTGGGGATCGCCGATGGCGCGGACGATGCCGGAGTCGAGGTCGGCGAGGCCGTTGACATAATCGAGGAGTCCTGCGCGGACGGCGGGCGTTTCGAACTTCTCGAGAGGACCAAGCTTTGTGGGATCGAGCAACAGGCCGTTGATGGTGAAGTCGCGGCGCTGGACGTCTTCGGCAGGATCGGCGGTGTAGCGGACCTGGTCGGGATGGCGGCCGTCGGAGTAGGAGCCGTCGCAACGGAAAGTGGCGACTTCAGTAACGGAATAGCGCGGGGCGGAATCGGGCGCGTCTTCAAGCGGCGGAGTTTCGTCGAGGGTCTCGTCGGCGACGAGGACGACGCCGAAGTGGGCACCGACGGCGAATGTACGCGGAAACAGATCGAGGACGATATCAGGCGTTGCGGAGGTGGCAACGTCATAGTCGAGCGGAGTGCGGCCGAGGAGGAGGTCGCGGACGCAGCCTCCGGCGAAGTAGGCCTGATGGCCCTCGGCGCGCAGGGTCTCGACGATGCGGAGCGCGGCTTCGAATTGACGCGAGGGTGCGGGCATCTGGTTCTATTGTCATCCACGTCGAAGCCTGAAATGCAAGTAATGGCCAGTAGACTGGAAGGTGATGAAGACGGGCCTGATTCTCGGCATTGAGAGCTCGTGCGATGAGACCGCGGCGGCGGTGGTGGAGCGCGGCGAGCGGACGCTCTCGTCGGTGGTGGCTTCGCAGATCAGCACCCATGCGCGTTATGGCGGCGTGGTGCCGGAACTGGCCAGCCGCGAGCATTTGCGCGCCATTGTGCCGGTGGTGCGGGCGGCGCTGGCCGAGGCGGAGATTGGGCTTGAGGACCTGGACGCAGTTGCGGTGACGGCTGGGCCGGGACTGGCCGGGGCGCTGCTGGTGGGGATCACGTTTGCCAAGGCGCTGGCGTTTGCGCGGGAGCTGCCGGTGATCGCGGTGAATCATTTGGAAGGGCATATTCATGCGGTGCTGCTGGAGCAGCGGCAAGCGGAAGAGCTGAAAGCAACCACAGATCCTTCGACTTCGCTGCGCTCCGCTCAGGAGGCGCTGGCGCTGGTGGTTTCAGGCGGGCACACGCATCTTTATCTGGCGCAGGCGGGTCCGGGCGGATGGCGGTACAAGCTGCTGGGGCGAACGGTGGACGACGCGGCCGGCGAGGCGTTCGACAAGGTGGCCAAGCTGCTGGGGCTGGGGTATCCGGGAGGGCCCTGGATCGACGCTCTGGTGTGTTTCGGGGATGCGCGAGCGGTGCCGTTCAGCTTTGCGCAGATCAAGACGAAGGTGCATCTGCACGGGAAGGCCCCGCGAACGAAGGCGGCGAACACTTCGCCCATTGCCGGGCTCGACCCTCGATTTATGTTCTCTTTCTCGGGGATCAAGACGGCAGTTCTGCGGCACGTGGAGCTGAATGGAATGCGTGAGGGCGTGAAGGCGCGGATCGCCGCGGTGCTGGCGGGGGCGCGGCCGCCCACGACGCGCGAAGAAGCGCTGGCGCTGTGTCCGCAGGCGGTGATTGACCTGGCGGCTAGCTTTCAGCACGCGGTGGTGGGCGACCTGATGAAGAAGACGTTCGCGGCGGCGGAGGCCTTGGGAGCCGCCGAGATATTTGTGACAGGCGGCGTGGCCGCGAATCGGGAGCTGAGGGAACGGTTTGCGGCGGAGGCGGTGCGGCGCGGGGTGCGCGTGGCGTTTCCCACGCCGGCGCTGTCGACGGACAATGCAGCGATGATTGCGGCGGCGGCGTGGCCGCGGCTGGTGGCTGGGCAGATTGCCGAAAGCGCGCTGACGGCGGAGCCGGGGATGGCGCTGGGGATTTAGGAGATTTCCGCGCAGCCCAAAGCAAGTTGTATCAACCTTGCCAGTCTGCAAATCTGCGTGTTGGACAATTGACGATGCCCGGCGACCGGTTCTTTCAGTTGATCTTTGGCGATCGTACCGATGTTGTCGGCCCAGGCGACGCTATCTTCGCGCAAGCCGGTTTCGCCAGCGCGCAGTAACAGCTGTCCGGGCGAGATCCTTTGAATTGACGTGGAAAGCGGAATTGCCAGCACCGTGCTCGCACGAGGATGCGCATTTCGTCCGTTGAGGGAGACAATGACGGCCGGCCGGTTTTTCGCTGGAGAGTCGAACGAGAAATGTGCCCACCAAATCTCGCCTCGAATTGGGAAACGTCCCTCCTGTGCGCTCATTCGGGGATTCCCACGAACATATTGGGACCGCTTCCTTCCGCCCACTCGTGCTGTTCCTGCAGCACTTCGTCGCTCGCGGTGTCGTAGTACTCTTTGTACGCCGCGTCGAGGCCGCGCTGCATGGCCTCGAGACGCAGGTCCCTGAGCAGTTGGTCCAAGGCTTCGGAATCTGAGTTGGCCTTGCGCTGCAGACGCGCTTCATGGAGGAACACGACGGATTCGGGAGCAAGCGTGAAGCTGCGCTTGACTTTGCGATTTGCCGCCTGCTTTGTCATACCTTTTATCCTACCACATGTCCGACTGTTGCGAGGATGACGGCAGCGCGGAGTTTCGAGCTATCTCCCACTGCTACAATCGGGTAGAATTCCGCAGCCGGAAGTTGAGCTGTAACCCGATGACTTTACGCCTTTTCAATACTCTCTCAGGCCAGATAGACGATGTGGTTCCCGCCGACGGCGCGGAACTGCGCATGTATGCGTGCGGGCCGACGGTTTACGACTACGGACACATTGGGAACTTCCGCACATTTCTGCAGGTGGATGTGCTGCGGCGGTTTCTCCAACTGACCGGCACGCGGGTGCGCCACGTGATGAACATTACGGATGTGGATGACAAGATCATTCGCAATGCTTCGAAGGCGGGGATTCCCATCGGCGAATACACGCCGAAGTACGTGGCGGCGTTCTTTGAGGATCTGGAAGCGCTGCGGGTAGAGCGGCCGGAGGAGATTGCGCGGGCGACCGAACACGTTGAGGAGATGGTGCGCCTTATTGAGCGGCTGGCGGTGGCGGGAGCGGCGTACAAGACGGAAGATGGAAGCTGGTATTTCCGGTTGAAGGCGGATCCGGAATACGGGAAGCTGAGCAAGAAGGACCTGAGCGGAATGGAAGACGGGGCGCGGGTGGACGTGGACGAGTACGAAAAGGACTCGGCGCGGGATTTTGCGCTTTGGAAGGCGGCCAAGCCGGGAGAGACGAGCTGGGACACGGCGATCGGGCGCGGGCGGCCCGGGTGGCACATTGAGTGCTCGGCGATGGCGATGGAGTATTTGGGAGAGAGCTTCGACCTGCATGCGGGCGGCGAGGACCTGATGTTCCCGCACCACGAGAACGAGATTGCACAGAGCGAGACGGCGACGCACAAGCCGTTTGCGCGGTACTGGATGCACGTGCGGTTTTTGCTGGTGGACGGGCGCAAGATGTCGAAGAGCGAGGGGAATTTCTACACGTTGCGCGACTTGCTGCTGAAGGGATACAAGGCGTCGGCCATCCGGCTGGCGCTGATCAGCGTGCCCTACCGGCACCAGCATAACTTCACGTTTGACGGACTGACCGAAGCGACCGCGGCCATTGACCGGCTGCGTACGTTTGCGCGGCGGCTGAAAGAGGGCGAGTTTGCAGAAGGCGAGAGCGAGGAGATCCAGCTGGCCGCGAGGAGCGCGCGCGCGGAGTATTTTAGGTCGCTGGAGAACGATCTGAACACGGCGGAGGCGCGGGCGCCGATCTTCGACCTTGTTCGCGCGGCGAACACGGCGATGGACGAGGGGCGGTTTTTCCTGGGCGATCGGGAAGCGGTATTGAAGGTGCTGGAGGATTTTGACCGTGTGTTCGACGTGATGGAGGACAAGGACGCGGAATGGACGCGGCAGGCGCTGGCATGGGCGGAGCAAAACGGAAGGCAGGCGGAGATTGCGCCGGAACTGCGGGCGCGGATGGCCCTGAGTGACGCGGAGATTGAAACACTGGTGGAGGAGAGAACGCGGGCCAAGAAGGTGCGGAACTTTGCGCGCGCGGATGCGATCCGTGGGGAGCTGGCGGAGAAGGGCGTGGTGATCGAGGACTCGAAAGACGGGGTGAGGTGGAAGCGGAAGTGAAGGGCAGCTTTCAGCTCCTAGCTCCCGGCTTCTCGTTTCGACATCGGCTGTTCGCCCCCTATAGAATGCAAAGAACATTTCAAAACTATTGTCAGCTAGCGTGAGGTTGAGCGTGCGGATCAGGATTACTCTTTCGCGTGAAGTGGACGGTCGATGGATTGGCGAAGCGCCTGAATATCCAGGCGTGCTGGTCTACGGAAGAACGCGAGAGGAAGCTCGAATCAAAGCCGAATCGTTGGCGCGATTGGTATTGCGAGAGAGATCGTTGAATTAAGCAGGGGGTTGTTGGGTATGGAAGCGAACGAGGCAGGTGAACTGCAGGAACATGCCGAGCGTGGCGCAAGCGAATCGGGAATGCGGCCGGTTGCGTTTACCATGAGCGTGCTGGCGGTGATGGTCGCGGTGACCACGGTGCTGGGTCATCGCACCCACACGGAAGCGGTGCTGGACCAGAACAAGGCCACCGACCAGTGGAACTTTTACCAGGCGCATAAAATGCGCTCCAGCGACACGATGCTGGCTTCCGACATTCTGAGCGTCGTGACCGTAGTCGACAAGGACAAGGCGGCGAAGATCGAAAAGGGCTACGCCGACCACCAGGCAAAGTGGAATGACGACCTGAACGAAGCGCAGGAGAAAGCCAAGGACCTGGAGAACGAAGTGGCGCTGGCGGAGAGGCGCGCCGACCGCTTCGACCTAGGCGAGGCGCTGCTGGAGATCGGGCTGGTAATCACGTCGGTCACGCTGCTGACACGCAGCCGGATTTACTGGTATTTCGGGATGGTAGCTGCGCTCGCTGGAGTGGCTTCAGCCGCGGCGGCATTCCTGATTCGATAGCACCTTCCGCCGGCAAAGCGCGCCCGGGCTTCTGGCCGCATGACAGCGATTCCGATCTCGCTATACACTGGCGGGCATGAAGGCAATCTGTTTAACTTTGTCGTTTGTGCTGGCGAGCGCGGCGGTGGCGCAGGCTCCGCAGACGGCGACGCGCACTTTTCGCAATCATCTTGGATTCAGCTATGCCATTCCCACCGATTGGGATGTGGTGGACTACTCGGCGGAGGCCAAGGAAGAAGCGCGCCAAGGCGCGGCCGACGAAGAGGACAAGAAGGGACTGGGATGCGCGGTCATGGGCCTCCAGGCGAAGCATGGCGCGCCGGCATCCATGATCGTTGAAGTTGCGCTTCCCTTCGACTGCTTTGGCCAGGTGATGCAGGCCGGCGATCTGCCCGGATTTGCGGCGGGTGCTTCGGCGGCATTGCAGCAGAACTTCGATGTGGGGCAACCGATGTACGGCGACTACACGCGGGGGACGCATTCGTTCTGGATCGAGCGGGCCAGCGCCACGCTGAAGCAACAGCCTGCGGTGACCTACACGATCGAAATCGCCTGCACCGTGGGAAAGAAGGCGGCGGTTTGCTGGATGACCATGGCGGCCGACAATTCTGCGCTGGCGGCGTTCGAGCGGGGAATGGTGACGGTGGATGGCGACGCTCCGCAGGGGCTGGTGCCGGAGAACGCGTTCGACAAGAAGCCGTCCTAGGGTTCCCGTTGGGCGTGGTATCCTGCCGGTAAGCGGGGTTTGCATGCACAAGCACGGAATCTTCGCAGCCGATCTGCCGGCCAAACGGCGCTGGTCCGGCCTGCGCGCGCGCTGCATCTGCCCGCGGCGGCACCTGAGGGTGCTACCCACCTGCACCCGACCTAGCCTCTTCGGCGGCGACTAGACACAGGACCGCCGAAGATCCTCGCCCGCATGCGCCGGCCCGACGGTCCGGCTCCATTGAACGACCCTGGTAAAAACGAGCGGCGTCCGCGGCATTGCCTCCCTCGAAATGAGGCGGCCGCACCACCAATCGAGGAGGCTCACGATGACAAAGCAGGATTTGCATGCGCGCTACGGACCGAAGCTGAAGACGGCTCTGCCGGGGCCAAGGGCCCGTGCGGCGGTTGAGGCCGACGATCGGCTCATCTCGCCCAGTTACACGCGGTCGTATCCGCTGGTGGCCGAAAGCGGGCGCGGCGTCCGCATCCGGGATGTGGACGGAAACGAATTTCTGGATTTTGCCGCGGGCATCGCGGTGGCTTCCACCGGGCACTGCCATCCGGAGGTGGTGGCGGCAATCCAGAAGCAGGCAGCGGAGTTGATTCACATCTCCGGAACCGATTTTTACAATGAGCCGCTGACGCAACTTGCGGAGCGTCTGTCCAAGGTGGCGCCGATGCCGGGACCGCACCGGTTCTTCTACGGCAACTCCGGCGCGGAGGCGATTGAGTGCGCGCTGAAGCTGGCCCGCTATCACACTGGGCGGCAGCACATCATCGCCTTTTTCGGCGCGTTTCACGGGCGGACGATGGGGGCGTTGTCACTGACAGCGTCAAAGCCGCAGCAGAAGCGGCGATTCGCCCCGCTGGTCCCGGGCGTAACCCACGTGCGCTATCCCTATGCGTATCGCGGTTGCACAGGCGGCCCGCAGGAGGAAGAGGCCTTCGCGCTGGGCTGCGCGCGCTACATCGAAGAAAAGCTGTTCAAGACCATTCTGCCTCCGGAAGAAGTAGCCGCAATTTTTGTGGAGCCGATCCAGGGCGAAGGTGGTTACGTGGTGGCGCCGGCGAATTTCCTGCGCGAGTTGCGCGCAATTTGCGACCGGCACGGAATCCTGCTGGTGGCGGACGAGGTGCAGTCGGGCGCGGGGCGCACCGGCAAATGGTGGGCGATCGAGCACTCGGGCGTGGAGCCCGACATCGTCTGCATGGCCAAGGGAATCGCCAGCGGAATGCCGCTGGGCGTGTGCATGAGCCGCGCCGAAATCATGGACTGGGTACCGGGTTCGCATGCATCCACATTCGGTGGCAATCCGGTTTCGATTGCGGCCGCGCTGGCCACTATCAATGTGCTGGAGCGCGAGGGAATTGGCAATGCCGGCCGTGTGGGCGCGAAGATGTTGGAGCGGCTGAACGGATGGAGGGAGACTCATCCATCTGTGGGCGACGTTCGCGGGCGCGGGCTGATGATCGGCGTCGAACTGGTGAAGGACAAGCAGACCCGCGAGCCATATCCGGCGCTGCGCAACCGCGTGGAGACGCTGGCATTCGAACGAGGGCTGATGATACTGGGGTGCGGAGAAACGTCGCTGCGGCTCTGTCCACCGCTTATCGTGAGCGAGGACGAGGCGACAGTGGCGTTGGACATCCTGGAAGATGCATTGTCCGCCGCGGAGAAGGAAATGATGCAAGCTGCGGAGATGACGGCAACGCACGCGTAAACACGACCTGCAATAACATCGACGGGCCGGAGCAGATTGCTACGGCCCATTGCGGTTTTTGGCCTGCCCGCGATGGCGGATTTGCGCCAGATGGTGACGAGGGCGGAGAATGGTTGGCCATGGGCGCAAAGCACGCGGCAATCGGATGGCTGGAGCGGCGGCTGGCCGGACTGGACCGGATCGCGCGCCGCCGCGGCAAGCAGCAATTGCCCGAGCATCTGCTGACCGGGTTCGCGGGCGAAGACGCCGCATTTTTTGAGTTGTTGCGCAAAGGGTACACAGTGGTGGCGCGGCGCTGGTCGGGGGGAAACGTGGCCGGCGACGTGGACCTCATCGCCTGGCAGGGAGCGCTGCTGTGCATCGTGGAAGTGAAGACGCGCACCGCGCGCGACATGACTCCGGCCGAGGCTGCGGTGGACGGGAACAAGCGCCGCATCCTGCGCAAACTCGCGCGAGCTTACACGCGGCAACTGCCGCAAACGGAACTCCCGCAGGTGCGGTTCGATGTGATGAGCGTCTATCTGGCGTCCGGCAAAAAACCGGAGGTTGTGCACTTCGAGAATGCGTTTGGCTGGGATGAGTGGCGGCCCGAGTGAGAACGCATCCGCGTGACCGTGAACCGGCTCAGCCGGCAGCCTCTTGAAATTCCTCGTGCCAGGCCATCTGAATCGCTTCCAGCTTCCCTTCGTTCGATTTGGCGGGATCGTCGGAAAAGCCCTCGAGCTCGGTGACATACCGGTGCAGGTCGGTGAACCGCACCGTGAGCGGATCCAGGTCGGGATACTTTTCCTGCAATTGAATGCCGATCTCCTCGGCATCGGACCAAAGAATTTCGCGGGCCATCTTTGAGCTCCTATTTTTGTTCAGCCAGCGCGAGCGGCTTGCCTTCAGAAGTGTAATTGCGATTCCACTTGGGAATCTCGACTACGTAATTGCCGGGCTTTGTAATCACTGCCTGGCAGCCCAGCCGCGAGTCGAGCTGCTGATCGGCGGCCATGTCCAGGCGATCCAGTTCGTCGTCCTCGGCCTCGCTGATGCCTTGCTGGTCCTTGATCCAAAGGTGGCAGGTGGTGCAGGCGCAGGAGCCGCCGCAGGCATGATCGAGAAAGATGCCGAAATTCTCAGCGACGTCGAGAAACGACATGGGCTTGCCGTGGTGATCGTAGGGCAACGTGCCGAACTCGAACTCGACGGTCTTGCCTTCAGGCATGAAGGTCACGCGAACGAGTTTTTCCGGCGGAATGTTGGTTGTGTTTGCTTCGGTCATAGCTACTTTCCTTGAAGCGCCGTTAACGTTGCGCTCACTTGAACTCCGCCGGCGCCATGGGATGCGGCGCGGTAACTTCTTCGCCGAGTTCCTCGCCGGCGGCGTGCATGGTTTTGCCGCGAATGGCCGTGGTCACGGCGGCTTCCATCATCAGTTCGGCAAAGCGGCGCGTGGCCTGGTCCAGCGCGGCCGTTGCCTCGCGAATTGCCTTCATGTCGTCGCCTTGATTCACCGATGCAAGATGATCGCGGGCGGCGATGATGGCGTTCTGCTCCTCCCGGCCCAGCTGATTCCACGCCTGATTCTCCGGCGCGCGCTCCACCGCGGCCAGAATCGTATCGGCCTCGTTGCGAGCCTCAATCAGCAGGCGCTTGGCGAAATCTTCTTCCGCGTGGTCGAAGGAGTCCAGGATCATGCTCTCAACCTGCTCGTCCGTCAATCCATACGTCGCCTTCACTTCAATCTGCGCTTCCTTGCCGCTGCGCTGCTCCCGCGCGGAGACGTGGAGGATTCCATCGGCGTCAATAAGGAACTTGACTTCAATGCGCGGCAAGCCGGCGGACATGGGCGGAATGCCCTTGAGATCGAAGCGGGCCAGCGAACGGCAGTCGGCGGCAAGCTCGCGCTCCCCCTGCACCACGTGAATGGCCACGTTAGTCTGGCCGTCCACGCCGGTGGTGAAGTGCTCGGTCGCGGATGCTGGGATCGTCGAGTTACGCTGAATGATCCTCGCCACCGTGCCGCCAAGCGCTTCAATCCCCAGCGACAGCGGGGTTACGTCGAGCAGCAGCAACTCTTCGGTGGCCTTCGATGCGCCGGCCAGAATGTCCGCCTGCACTGCGGCGCCAAGCGCAACCACTTCATCGGGATTAAGTTCGATGTGCGGTTTCTTGCCGCGGGCGCTTAGCTCGAAAAGATCGTCGACAAGCTGGCGAACCGCGGGAATCCGCGTGGAACCGCCGACGAGCACGACTTCGTCGATCTGCGCGGGGGAAATGCCGGCGTCGATCATGGCCTGCTTGCACGGTCCCACTGTACGCGCCAGCACCGGCTCAATGAGCTGCTCGAAGACTTCGCGCGGAATTTTGCGCTGATAGCGGTCATCGTTGGGCAACTCGATATCGAACTGTGCGGACGCTTCGCTGGAAAGCCGAACCTTGGCGTCGATGGCATCCTTGCGAATGGCCTGCACGGCGCCGGGAGATTTGCGCAGATCGACACCGTGCTCGGAGAAGATTTCGTCGAGTGCGATGGCCACCAGCAGGTTATCGATATCGTCGCCGCCGAGGTGCGTGTCGCCGTTGGTGGACTGCACTTCGAAGATGCCATCGCGCAGCTTGAGGATGGAGATGTCGAAGGTGCCGCCGCCGAGATCGTAAACCGCGATCGTCCCTTCCTTGCGGCGATCGAGCCCATAGGCAAGCGCTGCGGCGGTGGGCTCGTTGACCAGGCGCAACACATCGAGGCCGGCCATGCGTCCTGCGTCCTTGGTGGCTTGGCGCTGCGCGTCATTGAAATACGCGGGCACGGTGATGACAGCCTGCGTGACCGGCGTGCCGAAGAAGCGCTCGGCGTTGCGCTTGAGCTGGCGCAGAACATAGGCGGAGATTTCCGGCGGCGTGAAGCGCAATTCGCCGAGCTGAATGCGCGGGACTTCTCCTTCTTCAACGTCGTCGGCCAGGCGGAAAGGAAAGAGCTTCAGCTCCTTCTGGACTTCGCTGAGGCCGCGGCCCATCAGGCGCTTGACGGAGTAGATGACGCGCTCCGGCGTCTCGATCAGCACCTTGCGCGCGCTGTTGCCCACCGTCACCGTGGGCCGGCCGCCGTTCTTCGGCATGGGATCGAGCGCGACCACCGACGGCACCAGATTGGAGCCGTCCACGCCGGGAATCACCACCGGCTTGTCGCCTTCCATGTATGCGACCAGGGAGTTCGTGGTTCCCAGGTCGATTCCGACTACGCGTCCTTCCGCCATGTTGATTCTGTCAGTCTCCCATGGTCTCGTTGACTTCGCGAACCAGATTGCTGAGGTAGCGGCGCCGGTCAAGCAGCGCCACCATTTGTTTTTGTGCGGCATCGCGCGCGGAGGCGTCGCCGTCGTCCCACGATTTCCACTGCACGCGCAGATCGTTGTCAACCTCATCCAGCAGGCCGTCAAATTTGTTGCGCGCATCGGTGAGGCTCTTGCGCAAATTGGGATCGTCTTCGCCCGATTTGCGCGCCATGCGCATTTCTTCAAGCTGCATGTTGAGGTCGAAGACTTCTTCGAGCAGGTCGGCGGGCGCGCGCGAAGCTCCCATCTCGTGGGGACGGCGATTCTTGCCCGCGTGTTCCTCGCCAATCTCCGCGCCGTGCAGCTTCAGCAGGTACTCGGTGCGGCGGATCGGATCTTTCAGCGTGCGGTAGGCATCGTTGAGGAGCGCTGTGTCGGCCAGGCTCCATTCCTTTTCGTTCTCGCTGGCGCGGGCAAAGCGATCGGGGTGCAGCCTGCGGCTGAGACGATGGAATTCCGTTTCGAGCGCGGCGTGATCGAGATTAAGCCGCGGCTCCAGCGAGAAAACTGAGAAGTAGTTTCCGCCGATGGGCGGCTGGATTTTGCTGCAATGCGGACAGAAAAGCGTGGACTCGTTGCGCGCAACGGCACACGACCAGCACGCTACAGGCACAGCGGATTCCAAAACCTTCAGCATGTCTCAAACCTTGCTTCGAGCGATTTACGACGAGAAGGACGAACCGCAGCCGCAGGAGCGCGTGGAATTCGGATTAATGAAATTGAAGCCCTGCCGCATCAGCGTCTCCTCGTAATCCAGCGTCATGCCATGCAAATAGAGGAACGACTTGGGATCGACGAAGACACGCACGCCGTCGAACTCGTACACGCGATCGCGCTCGCGGGGCCGGGTGTCGAACTTGATGGAATAGGAGAGCCCGGAGCAGCCGCCGCCCATGACGCCGATGCGCAGCCCGCCCTCTTCCGGCGAGATGCCTTCCTTGGCCATGGCCGCGCGGATCTTCTTCACCGCGCGCTCCGTCACCTGCAGGCTCTGCGGCGACGCAGCGCTGCCAGAGGCCGGCGCGAGCGATTGCGGAGGGGCAGCCGACGCGCCTTCTGACGGCTTGCTCTCGATGCTTACGAAGTTCGACATACTGCCCTTTTTTCCCGATCCGGCGGAGACCCACGGCCCCGCCGGAATGTTCTTACTGCGCGGCTGTGGCCGCGGTTGCCGGCGCTGACTCAGTCTCGGCCACGCCGTTCTTCTTCTTCCAGTCGCCGATGGCCGCGCGGATGGCGTCTTCGGCCAGCACCGAGCAGTGAATCTTCACCGGCGGAAGCGAAAGCTCCTTCACGATGTCAGTGTTCTTGATCGCCATCGCGTCCTCGACCGTGCGTCCTTTGATCCACTCGGTCGCCAGCGAACTGCTGGCGATCGCCGAGCCGCAGCCAAAGGTCTTGAACTTGGCTTCTTCAATCACCTGCGTCTCGGGGTTCACGCGAATCTGCAGCCGCATCACGTCACCGCACTCCGGCGCGCCCACCAGGCCAGTGCCCACTTCGGCCGAGCTCTTGTCCAGCGTGCCCACGTTGCGCGGGTTGTTGTAGTGGTCGATTACCCTGTCGCTGTATGCCATGATTCCGATCTCCTTCCGCGGGGAAGCCGCGAAAACCAGTTATCAGTGGTCAGTGGTCAGTAAACAGTGTCAGTGGCCACAAACCCCGGTTGTTAGATGTCAGCGATCGGTTTTTGGTCTCAGGTCAATCGTGCTGACCACTGACCACTGATCACTGACCACTTGTTCTTAATGCGCCTGCCATTCAATCTTGGTCAGGTCGATCCCTTCCTTCACCATCTCGTACAGCGGCGAAAGTTCGCGCAGTTTCTTCACAATGTCGATGAGCTTGTCGGCGATATAGTCCACTTCGGCTTCCGTGTTGAAGCGGCCCAGGCCAAAGCGAATGGAGCTGTGGGCCACATCGTCGCCGAGGCCGAGCGCCTTGAGCACGTAGCTGGGTTCGAGCGTTGCCGAAGTGCAGGCCGATCCGCTGGAGACGGCCACGTCGTTGATGCCCATCAGCAGCGACTCGCCTTCCACATAGACGAAGCTCATGTTGAGGTTGCCGGGGAGCCGATGCTCCCACGACCCGTTCACGTGGACGTAGTCGAGCTCCGACTCAAATTTCGCTTTCAGCCGGTCGCGCAGTTTACGCAGATAGGCGGCTTCCGAGTCCATCTCCTGCATAGCGATTTCGCAGGCCTTGCCCAAGCCAACGATGCCCGGCACGTTCAGCGTTCCCGACCGCATGCCGCGCTCATGGCCGCCGCCGTCGATCTGCGCGGCGATCTGCACGCGCGGGTTGCGCCGGCGAACGTAAAGCGCGCCCACGCCCTTGGGGCCGTATATCTTGTGGCGCGAAATCGAGGCCACATCCACGTTGTCCTGGATCACGTTGAACGGCGCCTTGCCCACGATCTGTACCGCATCGGTGTGGAAGATCACGCCCTTCTCGTGGCAGATCTTGCCGATCTCGCGAATGGGCTGGAGCACGCCAATCTCGTTGTTCGCGGCCATGATCGTAACCAGTATCGTCTTATCGTCTATGGCCCGCTTCAGGTCTTCGAGATCGATAAGTCCGTCCGCCTTCACCGGCAGATAAGTCACGCGGTAGCCGTACTTCTCCAGGCGCTTGCAGGTGTCCAGCACCGCCTTGTGCTCGGTGACCTGGGTGATGATGTGGTTGCCGCGCTCGCGGTACATCTCCGCAATGCCCTTGATGGCCAGGTTGTCGCTCTCCGTGGCGCCGGAGGTAAAGATGATCTCCTTGGCGCTGGCGCCGATCAGCTTGGCAATCTGCTCGCGGGCGGTCTCCACGGCCCGCTCCGCCTCCCAGCCAAAGGAGTGGTTGCGGCTGGCCGCGTTTCCGAACACGGTGGTGAAGTAGGGCATCATCGCCTCCAGCACCCGCGGATCCAGCGGAGTGGTGGCGTGATTATCCATATAAATGGGCAGCTTTACGCCCGCCGGTACTTCCACTTGACTGACAACTGTGCTCATCGCGTTTTCATCCTCTTTGCTGCCCCTGTTCGCGACGGGGAAGAATGTCTCTCTCTCGCTACACTGTCAAAGTGACCAGTGCCTGGGCCGGAGGGCCGCTCGCGCCTGTCCCTGCGGCTCGTGGTCCGCCAAATCGTC
>CAVYSS010000051.1:0-78405 GCA_963771195.1 uncultured Acidobacteriota bacterium | reverse complement strand
CGCGGATGAACTCCGGGCGGCAATCCGGGTAGCCCGAGTAGTCCAGCGCGTTTACGCCGATGAAGATGTCGCTCGCGCCAAGGACCTCAGCCCAGGCCAGCGCAAACGAAAGAAAGATGGTGTTGCGCGCGGGCACGTAGGTGACGGGGATGCCATGGCTCATCTCGTCCGAGGGCACGGCCCTTGGGCACTTCGATGTCGTCGGTGAGCGCGGAGCCGCCGAATGCGCGCAAGTCGATGGTGGCGATGCGGTGCCGCGCCGCTCCACCCGCCTGAGCAACGCGCCTGGCCGCCTCCAGTTCCCACGCATGGCGCTGGCCATAAGCAAACGAAAGCGCATTCACTTCAAAACCCTGGCGGCGCGCAATCGCGAGCACGGTGGACGAGTCCAGTCCACCGCTCAGCAGCACCACGGCGGGCGGTTTGGCGCCAGTTTCCATCCTCCTTCAATGGTAAAGCAAACCGAAAATGGCTGGCGCAAGAGTCGCGAGGGTTCTCAGGCCGAAGCCCAGGGGCTAAAGCCCGCGGTTTTATTGGTCTGGCACGACTAAAGTCGTGCCCTGTTCAAACATGGGCCCGGACACACCCTTCCGTAATGCGTCTAGAAGCGATAGCCGGGCTTGAGTTCGCAGCGGAATACGTTGGAATGGGCGTTATCCCGGCTGGGGCGCGACGAGCAGCTGGCCCAGCTCAGATAGAGCTCCGGCCCAAGGGAAAAACCATGGGCGTGCCATTGAGCTCGGCCTCAATACTGGCTCCCTCCTGGCTTCCCGGCAGAACAAAATTGAGAGTGCGGCCGAAAATGACCGGGTAAGACTCGCGAACATTTGACGCATTGGACTTGCGGAAAACTTCGGCCTCTAGGAGAAACGTTGCGGTGCTGGACCAATCCAGCGCGCTCGCGGTAATGACGCGGCCGCCGTTTTCAAAGCCGCTGGAGTCAATGCGCGTGAACGGGCACGGACCGGCGATGCAGGAGGCGCGCACATTTCGGTATTCGTTGCCAGGGCCCGCGTCCAGGGTGACCGATCCCACGGCTGCCTTCCAGTTTCCATCCGGCGAACACGGTCCCTGGCGATTGCAGGGAACGTTGGGCTGGTTCACCGCTTCGAAGGTCTTTACCTCGCTGCCGATGTTCTCGTCTCCTTCGCTGTTGACCGTATAGCGAATACGAATGTTGGAAATGACCGTGGCGTTCTTGCCGGGCTGCGGTTCTTGCTCCTCGACTTTCGGCGTCAATGTGGCCACGTACAGCTTTTTCAATGCCATGCTGTAGTGCAGCGGCACGGTCAACACATAGGGCTCGTAATCGGCTCTCGCAAACGTGATCTGAAGAATCTGTCCGGGCCAGATATTCTCGCGAAATCGCAGGAGAAAATAGCCGGACGCATCGGACTGCGTGGAGGTTGTCATCACGCCATCAGTGGCAACAATTTTGACGTTGCCGATGGGCAACTGACTGGGCGGATCCGGAGCCTGGCGAATGACCGCACCTTGAATGACAATGCTGCGCGGCCGCCAGCGATGGCTGCGGACAACCAGGATGGAGATGACGGCGCCGGCCACCACTACGCTCGCCGCAACGACGGTGAAGATTTTCCATTTCATCAAACGCCAATTCACCCGTTATCATATTGGATTCCGCGGCCTGCCAATTCGCTGTTTCTATTCCCGCCCTGGCCCGCGGCTTCCGGTGCATCTAACATATTGACATCCGAAGAGGTGCAATGAAACCCGGCTTTTTCCTTGCGGGGACAAACGAATTGACGGATTTCCGAAAGATAGTTCCAATCGACTGTCAAGCGTGCGGGAAAGTGAAACGCGACGACGGCAGGCTTGGCCTGTCCCGCCGTGAGTTCCTTGTGCACATGGCGCGCGCCTCTGCCTGCCTGCCCCTGGTGTCTGCTCTGGCGCTGGCCGGCGCCGAGATTCTTCCCCCCTTTCCGCCCGTGAAACTGCCATCGGAGCCCGCTCGGCCGCCGATTCCACACCCACTCAAACCGGACGACGATAAGTTCCTTGACGCTCTGGAACGGGCCAACTTCTTGTTCTTTTGGGAACAGGCCAACCCCCAGACGGGGCTGATCAAGGACCGTGCCAACGTTCGCGCCAACGACACCAGTCTCGCTGCCAGCATCGCCTCGGTCGGGTTCGGATTGACCGCGATCTGCATCGCCGAAAAGCGCGGCTATATCGGCCGCGCCGATGCCCGGCGGCGCGTGATTTCTACGCTGTCTTTCATCTGGCGTAAACTGCCCACCCACCGCGGGTTCTTCTATCATTTTGCCAATATCAACACCGGTGAGCGCATCTGGGATTCTGAGGTCTCATCGGTCGACACGGCCATCTTGTTGTGCGGCGCGCTCACCTGTCATGCGCATTTCCGCGACCCCGATATCGATGAACTCGCTCATGCCATCTTCGACCGCGTCGACTGGACCTGGGTCGCCGAAGACACCACCATCCTCTCCCACGGCTGGACGCCGGAATTGGGGTTCATCAACTCGCGCTGGGATTTCTACAGCGAGCTCATGATGATGTACCTGCTGGGGATGGGATCCGCCTCGCATCCCCTGCCGGCAGATGCCTGGAACGCCTGGAAGCGCACCATCTTCGAGTACGATGGGCTGCGCTACATCGGCTCGTTCGCTCCGCTCTTTGTTCACCAGTACTCCCAGGCCTGGTTCGATTTCCGCAATAAACGCGACAAGTTCGCAGACTACTTTCAGAATTCCACCATTGCAACCGATGTGCACCGCCGCTTCTGCGTCGAACTGAATCCGCAATTCCCCGACTACAGCAACGCGTTGTGGGGGATCACCGCCTCCGACTCGGAACGCGGGTACGTAGCCTGGGGCGGTCCGCCGGCCATGGGACCCATCGACGGCACCGTAGTTCCTGCTGCGGCGGGCGGGTCCATCCCCTTCCTGCCGGCGGAAACCATGCGCGTGCTCCACACAATTCACGATCACTACCCCAACGCCTGGTGCCGCTATGGATTCGTGGACGCGTTTAACCCGCTCACCGGCTGGTACGACACCGACGTGGTGGGCATCGATACCGGAATCACCATGCTAATGGCCGAGAACGCGCGGTCAGGCTTCATCTGGGAGACGTTCATGAAGAACCCCGAGGCCCAGCGGGGCATGGACGCAGCCGGCTTCAAGCCCGAGTCGCCGGCGGCAGCCAAGCCGTGAAAGCGCCGCATCCCTGCTACTCGTTCCGCAACCCATCTCCAGGCCAAATTAAACAACGCGCATCGTGCAGGATGCATCGCATTAGCTAAGGCAGCTTTCGCATCTCACCATGCGCAGTGCGGGAGCGAAGAGTGCCAGGGAAAGCCGCATCGGGCGCAGCGTCTTCGCAACAATAGGTTATGATCGACTAAGTTTCGTATCTCCGATGCAACAGATGCCTGCCTGCGAATAACTGAGCAGGCACGTTGCGTAGGGGCCCGGTTCTGAGCAGCTTCAGAACCACGACCCATCCTGCAATTTGGCTCAAGTCCTTGGTTTCCGATCATGCATGGAACGTGCAGGCGCCGGCATGAGACGTGCGGCCTGTCGAGGGATATGACTTCGGCCACGAATGAATCCAATCCAACCGACGCCTCTCCGCCGGAGCCAACGCAGGCCCAAAGCAGCGCGTGGGGCGAGCGTGTGCGCGCGCTCAAAAATGTGCCCCTCGTGCTCAGGATCCTCTGGCAGGCTGGCCGCTCCATCGTCGCGTGGGGGCTGATCCTCCGCGTGGTTCAGCCGGTGGTCTCCTTCGCCATCGGCGTGGTTGCCGCGCAGATCGTCTATGGCGTGACCAGGGCCATTGAGCGCCAGGCGGCCCTGCCTCATTTCTGGTGGTGGGTGGGCGGCGAGGTAGGACTCGCGCTCTTCAACGGGATCCTGTCTCGTTCCATGGACTACACCGATCAGATTCTCGCGGACCGCTACACCAACCACGTCAGCGTTCAGGTGATGGAACAGGCCGCAAAGCTCGACCTGACCACCTACGAGAATCCCGAATTCTACGATCGGCTGGAGCGGGCGCGCGTGCAGGCCACCGACCGCCTGGCCTTGATCCAGCAGATGGGCAGGCTTTTCCAGCAGGTCATCATGACCCTCATCTGGAGCGGCTATCTCGTCTACCGTTCGCCCCTGATGATTCTTCCCCTCGCCGCCGGCGTGCTCCCGTCGTTTATAGGGGAAACGCACTTCGCTTTCCTCGGCTACGAGAAGAATTTCCGCCAGACCCCGCGCAAGCGCATCATGGACTATCTCCGCCAGGTTGGCGGCAGCAAGGAGTCCGCAAAGGAGCTCAAGCTCTTCAACCTGAGCGCCTATTTCACCAACCGTTTTCGCCATCTTTCCCAGGGCATCTATGAAGAGAACGTCGCCCTCGCCAAACGCAAAATGCTTTGGGGCGGGCTGCTCTCACTTATCAGCACGCTCGGTTACTACGGCGCATATCTCTTCGCCATCTACCAGGCCATCTCCGGCCAATATCCCGATATCGCGGCGTTCGTCCTGGTCACCCAGGCCATCCAGCAGGCCAGCTCCAATCTTCAGCAGGCGTTCTCCACCGCCTCTGGAATTGCGGACCAGGCGCTGTTTCTCACTGACTTGATCGCATTCTTTGAAATGAAGCCGACCGTCGAAAACAAGCCCAACGCGCTCTCTGCGCCCCGCCCCATTCGCCGCGGCTTCCAGTTCCGAGACGTCTCTTTTGCGTATCCCGGCACACAGCGAAGGGTCCTCAAAAATTTCAACTTCTCGATTCACCCCGGCGAACGCATCGCCCTCATTGGGGAAAACGGCCAGGGCAAGACCACGATCGTCAAGCTGATTACGCGCCTCTACGATCCCACCGAAGGCAGCATCCTTCTCGACGGCATCGACCTCCGCGAATACTCCCTTGAAGATCTCCACCGCGAGATAGGCGTCATTTTTCAGGACTTCATGCGCTATGAGATGACGGTGCGGGAGAACATCGGCATCGGTCAGGTGGAAGTTGCCCACACCGATGAGGAAATTGCCGCAGCCGCGGAAAAAAGCCTGGCCGCGGAAGTGGTGGCGAAGCTCCGGGGTGGCTACGACCAGATGCTCGGGCGGCGCTTCGTTTCCGGCGTCGACCTTTCCGGCGGAGAATGGCAGCGAATCGCCTTGGCCCGCGCTTACCTGCGGGATGCGCAGTTGCTCATCCTGGACGAACCTACCGCTTCGCTGGACGCACGCAGCGAACTCGAAGTCTTCGAGCGCTTCGCAGAACTCACTGAAGGCAAAATGGCGCTCCTCATTTCGCACCGTTTCTCCACCGTGCGCATGGCAGATCGCATCGTAGTTCTTGAGGGCGGACGCCTGGTGGAAGAAGGAAACCACGCCCAACTCGTCGCCATGGGCGGCCGCTATGCCGCCATGTTTGAAATGCAGGCAGCCAGCTATCGTTGAGGCCGAATGACTACTACCGCCGAAACATCGGACTCTCAAAGCGCTCTCCCGCCGGGCGTTCGCGATGCCCTTAACGGCGCGGCCGCCCTCGCCGCCACATGGGAAGTCGATCTCCGGCCTTCCCAACCAGGAGGGTTCCGCCAGCGCATTGCCGACGCGCGCGAAAAGATCCTGCAGCTTGAGACGAATCTCGCCGCGATTATCGAGAACGCCGCCCCAACGGATCCTCGCAATTCCGCGTTGCTGGAGTTGCGCCACAGCCCGCGCCTGCTTCGCGCTGCCGGCACCGCCATCCCACTCAAAACTCGCCACCGCTCTGAATTGCCCCGCGTCATCGGCGCTACTCGCGATGAGCCCCGTGTAGCCGCGTTGGCTGGCGCCTATGTTCACGCCAATCGCCAGGAATTCGACGAGGTCACGTTTTCCGCGTTCGTTCGCGCTTACCAGACTCACGAGCCGCTAATCCTGGCTGAAGTCTCGCGGTTCCCAGGCTTCCTGCAATTCGTTCTTCTTGAAGAACTCCTGAAGGCAACCGACGAACTGCTGGCAGGTACCGCTCGTTCCGGCGCACCCATCCTCCGCTTGCTGGCCAGCATTCGCGCCGTCGGCAACACCGAATGGACCAGCATCCTCGAGCCGTTAATTGTCTTCGATGCTATTCTGCGCCGCGATCCGACCGGAACCTACGCGCGCATGGACGTCGAGTCCCGCATAATCTATCGTCAGCGCGTCGCGTTCGTGGCTCGCCACTCTGATTGCACGGAATCGCAGGTGGCCGAGCAGGCTCTCGAATTGGCGCGGGAAGCTTCATGGCGCACTTATAAGGATCCGCGCATCCTGGCCCGTTGCAGCCACATCGGTTATTTCCTGGTGAATAAGGGCCTCCCCTTGCTCACCGACCGTGTTGGCTTTCATGCGCCCATCTCCTTCCGCATCCGCTCCGCCATTCGCGCCAATGCCGACGATTTCTACATCACCGGCATCGCCGTCGTCACCATCTTCTTTATTGCGGCCGCCCTCTTTCCCTTGCTGCCCAACTATCCCGTCTTTGGCAAGCTGGCTATCACTTTTGTGCTGATGATCATGCCGGCGATGCAGTGCGTGGTTGAACTGATGAACAACTCCGTCACTGCCATCTTCGACCCCGATCCTTTGCCCAAAATGGATTTCAGCGAGGGCATTCCCGACGACTGCGCCACCCTCGCCGTGGTCCCTACCCTCCTGCTCAACGAGCGGCAGGTCCGCAATCTTGTCAACGATCTGGAGGTGCGGTTTCTCGCCAATCGCGACCCCAATTTGCATTTCGCTCTGGTCTCGGATCTCCCTGACTCCCTCAACAAGCCGCATGACAACGACTCCAGCCCGCTGGTTAGCCTCGCCCAGCAATTGATCAAGGATCTCAATGCGCGATATAACTCGCGGGGCCACGGTGGATTTCTTCTCCTCCATCGCCATCGCATCTTCAATGTTCGCCAGGGAGTGTGGATGGGCTGGGAGCGCAAACGCGGAAAGCTCCTCGACCTGAACAAGCTGCTGGTCGGCGAATACGACGCCTTTCCCATCAAGGCCGGCCGCCTGGATGCCTTGCATAAGGTCCGCTATATCCTCACCCTCGATTCCGATACGCAGCTTCCCGCGGGCTCCGCGGCGCGCATGATCGGCGCCATCGCTCATCCCCTCAACCAGGCCATCATTGACCCCAAGCTGCGCATCGTGGTGGAGGGCTACGGCATCCTGCAGCCGCGTGTCGGCGTCAGCGTCAGCTCGGCTGCGCGATCGCGCCTTGCCAATCTCTACTCCGGCCAGAGCGGCCTCGACATCTATACCCAGGCCATCTCCGACGCTTACCAGGACCTATATGCCGAAGGCAGCTTCACCGGCAAAGGCATCTATGAAGTCTCCATCCTGCACAACGTCCTGAACCACCGCTTCCCGCGCAACTCCCTGCTCAGTCACGATCTGATTGAAGGTGCTTACGCCCGTGCCGGACTGGTCAGCGATATCGAACTGATCGACGATTATCCCACCCATTACAGCGCCTATACACGGCGTAAACATCGCTGGGTGCGCGGGGACTGGCAAATTGCGCCAGTGGATGTTCGCCCGCGTGCCCGACGAATCCAATCGCCAGGTGCCCAACCCGATTTCCCTGATTTCGCGATGGAAGATCTTCGATAACCTTCGTCGCTCTCTCGTGGAACCATTCACCTTCATCATCTTTGTTGCCGGCTGGCTCTGGCTCCCCGGCGGCCCCGTTTACTGGACCATCGTCCCTCTGGTTCTCTTCCTCATTCCAACCGTTCTGCAATTCGCATTTGCTCTGGGCCGCGCTTTGGCCAGCGATCGCGAAGGCGCCATCGGCCAGGCGCTGGAAGGCTCGGGCGACGCCGCCCTCGTTGCCCTCCTAAATCTCGCCTTCCTTCCCCACCAGGCGCTGCTCGTTCTCGATGCCGTCATTCGCTCGCTCATCCGCCGCTTCATCACCGGCGAGCGTTTGCTGGAATGGGAAACCGCCGCGCAGTCCGAAGCCCAGGCGCACAAAGTTACTCCGGTCGACCGTTACCTGACCCTCCTCCCCTTCATCGCCTGCGGCCTCGCGGTCCTGCTCTTCTTCGTCTCCCGCCATCACGTCGCGTTGTTGGTTGCCTCTCCCATCCTGCTTCTCTGGTGCCTGGCCGCTGTTCTCACAGCATGGCTCAATCGCCCTCCCCAAGCGGTTCGCAAGCTCGATGCGGCCACTCGCAATCTCCTCCTTTGTCATGCCCTGCGGATCTGGCGCTACTTCCGCGAATTCGGAACCGGCGGTCACAGTTTCCTCATTCCCGACAACGTCGAGGAACAAGGAAGAGTGGAGGCTGCCCGCGTCTCACCCACCAACATCGGCTTGCTCTTGAACGCGCGCCAGGCCGCCGTCGAATTCGGCTTCCTCACCCTGCCTGAGTTCGCCTCCCTCACCCAAGGCAGCCTCGCCACCCTCGCGCGACTGGAAAAATTCCGCGGTCACCTCTTCAACTGGTACGACACCCGCACCGGCGCGCCGCTTGAATCCAATCCCTTTGTTTCTTCGGTGGACAGCGGCAACTTTGTCGGTTCGCTGTACGCTTTGCACGCCGGAACCAAAACCCTCCTCGAGCGGCCCATCCTCTCGCGCGCGCTGTTCTCCGGTTTTTGCGCTCACTGGGAGCTCTTGCAGCACGAAGGCAAACTGCCCGCGCCGCCCGCCCGCCTGGCGCCCCCTGCAGCCTCCGCCCCGCTCGCAGGTTGGCTCGCCTGGCTCTACTCCGCTGTCACCGCGTTTGACTCCACGCCCGCGCCTTCCTATCGCGATCCCTGGTGGTACTCCGAAACTCGCCAACGCATCGAAGCCATCCTCCACCTTGTTCGCGATTACAACCCTTGGTCCGATCCGCGCTTTGAGCCCCTTCGCCAGGTCACCGAGTTTGGTATCAACGCTGCCACGGATCAGCTCTCCGTCGATCAGGCCATCGTCTTTGCCCAGAAGCTCGATAAGAAGCTCGCCAATACGCAGCGCGTTTCCGCCGGCGGCCAATCGCTCGCGGAACAGCTCGGCCAAGCCATGCCACCCGCTATCGCCAGGCTCCGCGCCCTCTCTCTGGCGCTCAAAACTATTGCGCATCAGGCTGAAAAGCTCGCCGCCGACACCGAATTCGCCTTCCTCGTCAGTCCCGCCAGGCATCTGCTGTCCATCGGCTACGATGTGCGCAACCAGAAGCTCCATGCGGCGTGCTATGACCTGCTGGCGTCCGAGGCGCGCCTGGCCACCTTCCTTGCCATTGCCCGCGGCGATCTCGCCCATAAAAGCTGGTTCCGGCTCTCGCGCGAACACACCTATGCGTTTGGCAACTCTGTCCTCATGTCGTGGACCGGCACAATGTTCGAATACATGATGCCATCGCTCTGGATGCGCACCTTTCCCAATACGCTCCTGTCCACTACGCTCGCCGCCTGCGTGCGCGTCCAGCAGGTGTTCGCCCGCAGCGTCGGCATCCCCTGGGGTATTTCGGAATCGGGAAACGCAAAACGCGACGACGCTGGACACTACCACTATCATGCGTATGGAATCCCGCAAATTGCCGCATCCTGGGAAGCCAAGGCCGGTCCCGTCGTCTCACCCTATTCCACGTTTCTCGCGCTGGAAGTAGATACAGATGAGACTCTCCGCAACCTCAGACGCATGGCTTCCGCCGGCTGGTTGGGCGCGTATGGCTTCTATGAGGCCGTGGATTACTCAACCGGTGACCGCAATGGAGAGATTGTGCGCGAATGGATGGCCCATCACCAGGGAATGTCGCTGCTGGCCCTGTTGAACTGCCTGAACGGCGGCACCATGCAGCAATGGTTCCATTCCAACACCCTGGTGCAATCGGCGGAATTGCTCTTGCATGAAATCCCGCGCAGCAAGGCCCTTCTCAAAGCCATGCGCAAAGACTTTGCCTTTGTGCCGCCGCGCGCGCACACAGCCTGAAATCGATTGGCGCCGCGTCGCTGACCTCTTTTTGCAGTTATCCTGGCGGTCCGTCCGCGCATTCGCTGACTCGCTCGCTCGCTGACCAGCCGGCTCGCTGTCTGTTAGCTTGGTTGAGACGAAAGCCGTCTCATGCCGCCGATCGAGCGCGTTTCCCCCAACCCGGCAATCCATCCCCAGCCGGCCATCCGCCCGCCGTCGTTGCCGGCTTCTCCGGCTGGCTCCTTGATGCCTTTGATTTCTTCCTCATCACCTTCTGCCTCACCGCCATCGCGCGCGAGTTCCACAAATCCGACGCCGCGGCCGCCCTGCTCATCACCGCCACCATGGCCTGCCGCCCGCTCGGCGGCTTCATTTTCGGCCTGCTCGCCGACCGCTACGGCCGCCGCCGTCCGCTCATGGTCAACATGGGCTTCTTCGCCATCGCCGGCGTCCTCACCGGCCTCGTCCCCAACTTCACCACTCTGCTCATCGTTCGCGCCCTGTTCGGCATCGTCATGGGAGGCACCTGGGGCGTCGGCGCCTCGCTCGCCATGGAGAGCGCGCCTGCCCGCCACCGCGGCCTGCTCTCCGGCGTGCTTCAAGAGGGCTACGCCGCCGGCAACGTCCTCGCCGCCGTCTTTTACTTCTTCTGCTTCCAGCAACTCGGCTGGCGCTGGCTCTTCATTCTGTCCAGCATCCCCGCCATTCCCGTCGTCCTCTACATCGCCTTTTTCGTAAAGGAATCCGCCGTCTGGCAGCAAAACAAAGTCCACACTCTCTCCTGGGCGCAGCAACACCGCGAAATTCTCTCCCACTGGAAGCTCTTCTTTTACCTGCTGCTCTTCATGACCGCCATGATGTTCGCCTCGCATGGCACACAGGACATGTACCCCACCTTCCTTCAGCGCCAGTGGCACATGACGCCTGAGCGCCGCGCCGTCATTACCGGCATCTCCGCTGTCGGCGCCGTCGTGGGAGGCCTCGTCTTCGGCTGGTTCTCTGACCGCATGGGCCGCCGCCGCGCCATCATCACCGCGTTCATCCTCGGCGCCTTGCTCATTCCCGTCTGGGCCTACGCGCCCAATCAGGCTCTGCTCATCGCCGGCGCGTTCTTCATGCAATTCATGGTGCAGGGAGCATGGGGCATCATCCCCGCTCACCTGGCCGAACTATCCCCTGACTCAGTCCGCGCCCTTTTGCCCGGCTTCGCCTACCAGAGCGCCGGGCTGATCGCCAGCACCTCGGTCTATATCGAAGCCCTCTACGCGCAGCACACCAGCTACAGTTCCGCCCTCGCGCTAACCGCCATCGTCGTCTTCGCCGCAGCGTCCTTCATGGCCTGGATCGGCCGCGAACGCCACGGCCAGCGCTTCGGCGCCACGTGACCGCAGCTTGTATCTGGCGTTCGTCGCGCCGATGTCAACAATGTTCCACGTGGAACATTTTTAGAATATATTTTATTTTCAATTACTTAACAATATATCAACAGTCAATTTGCGATAAAGAAAATGTGACCTTAATCACAATGGCCTGCTGACGTTGCTCAGTCCCGCTTCTTCGCCGCGCTCTTCGCCTGCTTCGACAGCGCCGCATGGCTCGCCGTCGACTTCGGCTCCCGCTTCAGCGCCTTCTCCCGCGCCTGGCTGCGCGCATTACGCTTCTCACTCGTTTGCGGATTCTTCTTCCCCTTTTCAAGATCGCGCTCAGCCTTCTGCCGCGCCGCTTCGCTCGTCTTGCCCTTCTTCGGAGCCGCAAGCGGAATCCCGGCCCGTCGCGCTTCGCTCAACCCGATCGCAATGGCTTGCTTCGGCGAACTCGCTCCGTGCTTGCCCTCGCGCACGTGTTCAATCTCTTCGTGCACAAACTCGCCCGCCGCCGTCGACGGCGACTTCCCTTCCCGCAAATCTTCCCTGGCTTTATTTACCGATTCCTGGTCTGGCATTGTCCCCTCCAATCTTTTTTGTAGTTGCACTTGCTTTTCTTTTGTCGTCCCCGCGGCAGGGAATCTGTTTGCGGGGGCGAAGGACCTGCATTACCGCGCGATCCCGCTACTCCTTGTTTTTCCGAGCGTCCTTCACCTTCTTTGACAACAGCTCTTTCGCATGCTCAAGTTCCTTCCGCCGCGACGCGCTCAATCCCTTTCCTCCGCGGTTGATGTAATACGTCAACATCCGCATTCCCGAGCCCGGCCCCTTGGGCGAAACCTCCTTCGACGCCAGCTCCCGCGCAATCGTCTCCGCATCCTTCGTGAACAGCCCTTCTCGCGGATGCGTCGAGTCCGTCTTCACATCCTTCACCCACCGGTTCGACAAATGCGATTTGCCCGAATGCGTCTTCTTCGTCATCTCCAGGCCTTCCCAGCTCCGACGGCTCCGCAAACCCGCTCGCTCGGCTTGTCCCTTATCCCTGTTTCTTGAAGTACTGCACCTCACGCTCGTGCTTCTCTGCCTTCTCCCGCGAGTCAAAGGTTCCCAGGTTGCGCCGTTTTCCCGTCTCGTCTTTCTTGCGCGAATACAAACGATATTGTCCCGACTTCAGTTTCCGTATCATGCACAAGCTAGATGCAATTCTTTCCGTTCCAGATTGCCTCCCGGTCTGCGCCAAAGCTACACCAGGTCCGGTTCCGAGTTGAAATCGGAGACCTTCAATCGAATTTCCGGGTATATTGAGGGGCTATGCGGGCCTTTTGGCGGGATGTTCGGTATGCGGCGCGACACCTGGGGCGGAACTGGGGATTTACGGCTACGGCCGTGCTGTCGCTGACCCTGGGTATCGGCGCAACCGCCGCGGTCTTCAGCGTGATCTGGGCCGTCCTGGTGGATCCCTTTCCCTATCCAACCGCGAACCGCATCATGCGGCTCGAGCTGAAGCCGCCGTCCGGACAGTACAGCCGGGAAGACCTGAATGGGCCGCAAATCCGGGAATTGACGAGGTCGCCTCTTCTGGACGGGCTGTTGGTGCTGGATGGGTGGAATATGACCCTGACCGACGGAGATCTGCCGGAAGCCGTCGATGTGGGCTACCTGAGCTCCAATTCCTTTCACGACCTGGGCACGCCCATGCTATTGGGGCGGGGACTGTCGCCGGCTGACAGCGTGGAAGGGCAGGAGCCGCAGCCGGTGTGCGTAATATCTTGGCGGTTCTGGCGCCGGCAATTCAACGGGAGCCCGACGGCGCTGGGGCAGTCGCTGGAGTTGGACCACAAGAAGTACACCATCGTAGGCATCGCGCCGCCGCGCTTCACCTGGTACAGCGAGGACGTGTATGCGCCGCTGAAGCTCACCAGCGATCCGGGGCCGGTCTACCTCGTGATGCCGCTGCTGAAGCCGGGAGTGACCAAGGCGCAGGCCAACCAGGCGCTGCAGCCAATCTTGGAGGAGTTTGCGAGACAAACACCGAAGCGATTCCCGGAGCATTTCAAAGTCGACTTGAAGGGCCTGAACGACTGGGTGATGGAGAGCCTGGGCGCGACCCTCTATCTGCTACTCGGCGCGGTGGCGCTGCTGCTGGCCATCGGTTGCGGGAACGTGTCCATCCTGCTGCTGGCGCGGGGAACGGCGCGGCAGCATGAGCTGGCGGTGCGCGCGGCCGTGGGCGCGGGCCGGCGGAGAATTGTGCGCCAACTGCTGACTGAATCGCTGCTGCTGGCCGTGGCCGGTGCGGCGCTCGGCGTGGGACTCGCCTTCGGATTGATAAAGGTGATTTTGTGGATTCTTCCCCGGTACCAGTTCGCCCCGGAAGTACAGATCGGGATCAATCTGCCGGTGCTGGTGTTCAGCGCGGGAGTTGCCCTGGCCACGGTGTTGCTGTTCGGGCTGTGGCCGGCATGGAAAATGTCGCGTCCTGAGATCGTCCGCATGATGCAGGCCGGCGGCCGGAAAGTGGCAGGAAGCCTGGAGAGCCGGCGCATACACGCCGCGCTGATTGCGGGACAGATTGCCCGCTGCTGGCCGCGGCAGGAGGGGCCATGCAGGGGTTCGTGCGGCTGATGCACACGCCGCTGGGCTACGACCCGCACAACGTGATTCCGGTGTGGATTCCGCTCCACGACGGAACCCTGACCACGTGGGCCGAGCGCGCGGCCTACTTTGACCGCGTAAAGACGGCATTGGCAGCCATACCGGGAGTGGAGGAGACGGCGATCTCGACCAATGCCACGCCGCCGGATCACAGATCCATGCAGTACGAAGTGCTGGGCCGGACCAGCGCGGAGCAAAAAACGGCGGGAGTCGGTCTGGTGAGCCCGGAGTATTTTCATCTGCTCCGGATTCCTCTGGTGCAGGGCCGTCTTTGGACCGAGGCGGAGAACCGGACGGGAGCGCACTACGCAGTGATCAACCAGGCGATGGTGCGGCGTGAGTTTCCCAACGGGGATGCGCTGGGCAAACAGGTGAAGCTGCCGACCATCGAGGGGCGCAGCACGATTGTGCTCGCGGAGCCCGGACTTGCGAATGCATGGTTGCCGATTGTCGGCGTGGTGGCCGATGCACGAAACGACGGATTGAAAAACCCCGTCCAGCCGGAGATTTATGTGCCCGACACGCTCTTCATGATGGAGTCTACCGAGGTGCTGGTAAAGACACAGGGGACGCCGGCGGCGATGGTGCATGCGATCCGAACCGGGCTGAAAGCAGTTAACGCCGATCAGCAGACGGGCAGCCATTTGGAGACGCTGGAGGATTGGATCCGCGAGGAACCGGAGTGGGCGCAGGAACATCTGGTGGCGTGGATCTTCGGCCTCTTTGCCGGGCTGGCGCTGGTGCTCGCGGCCGTGGGGCTGTACAGCGTGGTGTCGTACTCCGTGGCCCAGCGCACCAGCGAGTTCGGAATCCGCATGGCCCTGGGGGCGGAGCGCAGCCATGTGCTGGGCATTGTGCTCGCATCCACCGCGTGGAGCGTGGGTGCGGGGATTGCCGCCGGAATAGCCCTGACGCTGGCCACGAGCCGCGTGCTGGGGGCATGGTCGGCAGATACGGCCGCTAGCGCCTTCATGCTGAGTGGCGTAGCGGGATTGCTGGTGCTGGTAGCGTTGTCTGCGTGCCTGGTCCCAGCCCTGCGGGCGGCGCGGGTCGATCCATTAACAGCCTTGCGTTGCGAGTAAGGCGCCAATTCGAACCGCTCCTTAAAAAAGCGAAGGCCCCCGTTTCGGGAGCCTTCCTTTCGCCGCTCGACTATGGCCGCAATTACTGTCCCGTCGGCGCCGTCTGCGCCTGCGTTCCGTTGTCTGAGCCGCTGTTCGACAGCATCTTGATTTCGACCCGGCGATTCTTCTTCCGTCCTTCGGCCGTGTCGTTGGGCGCCACTTCCTGGTCCTTGCCGATCCCGATCAGGTAAAACCGACGTGCCGGCACGCCGTACTTCGACGCCAGGTACTGAACCACCGTGTCTGCACGCCGGTTGCTCAGGTCGTAGTTGTACTCCTTGGAACCGGTCGAGTCCGTCCCGCCCGTTACTTCCAGAATGTAGCCCTTCTGCGATTGCAGTTGCGAAGCAAACTGGTCCAGTTGCTGCTGGTCGTCCTTGGTCAGCTTCGACTTGTCGAAACCGAACGTCACCGATATGTCGGCCACGGGCTTATACTTGTCCAGGTTTTTCACCACCGCATCCAGCGTGTCCGCGCGGTGCACCGCGTCGTTCGCCGCCGTCTCTGCATTGCCCGCGGCCGTCTGCGCGCTCTGCGCGTTCTGGGTAGCCTGGTCCGCCGAACCCTGCGCCTGCTTGATGCCCGCCTGCGCGCGCTGGTCCACATCCTGGATGTTCCGGTTGTTCTCCGCCGTCTTGTCTTCCAGCGTGTTCGTCTTGTCCACCAGCGGAGCCGTCTGGGTGCGCACGTAATTCTTGGTCGCACAACCCGTAACTCCCAGCAAAACCATCACGGCAACGCAGAGCCCAGACCATGCTGGGATTCGAGAATTCTTCACTTTCTTGTCCTCCTCGGCCAGCGAACACCCCGCCGACACGTCTTTCTTTCGCATTAAGATGCACTCAGCCCTCCAAATGCAACCCCTACCGCAACTCACATAAATCCAGCCACTTGCTCGCTTTTCCACTCCCTATTCCCTAAGCCGGGGCCGTGTAATCTTTACTTACTTCGGTAACCCTTTCTCGCTCCCTGAACGCGCCAACAGGCCCCTGACTATTAACCGCTTACGGATGATGGCTATGCGCCGAGGGGCCTCCGCGTCCTTCCGCAGCGTCTGCACATCTAAATTGCGTCACCTAAAATAGACATTCGCCCCCGGCGCGCCGCCTCCCATGGACCTTTACGAGAAAATCCGCAAGCTTCCTACCCAGCCCGGCGTCTACCTTTTCAAGAACGCAGAGGGAGAGGTCATCTACGTCGGCAAGGCCAACAACCTCCGCTCCCGCGTCCGCTCCTACCTGCTTGAAGCCAACCAGGCCAACGCCAAAACCGGCTCCCTCATGCGCGAGGCCATCGACCTGGACTACATCCTGGTCGCCAATGAGCACGAGGCCCTCGCCCTCGAAAACAACCTCATCAAGCAGCGCAAGCCCCGCTTCAACATCCTCCTTCGCGACGACAAGACCTACCCTTTTGTGAAGCTCACGCTCGCCGACCGCTTCCCCAAAGTCTTCGTCACCCGCCGCCTGCGCAAGGACGGCTCCGCCTACTACGGCCCCTACTTTCCCGGCAATCTGGCCTACCGCGTGGCCGAACTCATCCATCGCAGCTTCCTGCTGCCATCCTGCAAGGTCGACCTCTCCCGCTTCCACCCGCGCGCCTGCCTGGAGTACTACATTCACCGCTGCCTCGGCCCCTGCGTTGAAGGCCTCACCTCGCCCGAGACCTACCGCCAGGCCGTCCGCGACGCCCAGCTCTTCCTTGAAGGCAAGCAGGCCGAGCTGGAGCGCACCCTCACCCAGCGCATGATGGCCGCCGCCGAGGCACAGCAGTTTGAAGCAGCCGCTCGCCTCCGCGACCAGCTTTCCACCGTGCACCAGCTCCAGGAGAAACAGCGCATCGCAACCGTGGAGCAGGATGATGACGCCGATGTCTTCGGCTACCACTTTGAGGCCGGCGCCCTCGCCGTCAACCTGTTCCACATCCGCAACGGCAAAATCGTCGACCGCCGAGAATTCTTCTGGGAAGATCTCCCCGATTTCTTCGACAACTTGGGGGATGCCGACCAACCAGAGGACTCGTGTGCCCCATCCATGGGGACAGCTTCACCGTCCCCATGGATGGGAAATCACGAACCCCAATTCAACCCCGGCGCCATCTTCTCCGCCCTCCTCAAGCAGCTCTACATCGACCAGCCCTACGTCCCCCGCACCGTCCTCGTCCCCGTAGACTTCCCCGACCGCGAGTCTCTCGCAGCACTTTTGACCGAGCGCGCCAGCCGCCGCGTCGAAATCGCCGTCCCCCAGCGCGGCGAGAAACGCTCCCTCGTCGATCTCGCCGGTCAGAACGCCCGCCAGTCTTACACTCAGCGCTTCCGCGTCCTCGAGCCCTCGCGCAAGGCCATTCAGGAAGCCCTCGCCGACTCTCTAATGCTCCCCGAGCTTCCCCGCCGCATCGAGTGCTTCGACATCTCCCACATCCAGGGCGCGGAAACCGTCGCCTCGCTGGTGGTGTGGGAAGACGGCAAGATGAATAAGTCCGCTTACCGCAAATTCAAGGTCATGTCCGTCCTCGGCGTTGACGACTTCGCCTCCATGCGCGAAGTGGTCCACCGCCGCTACAAGCGCATCCTCGAAAATTCGAATCCGCAGAATACGGAGGGAGGCGGGGGTTTAAACCCCCGCATAGTGCCGTCCAAATCGGAAGGGGCTTTAGCCCCGGAGGAACATCCCGGTTCGCCAAAGAACCCGGGCGACAAGCCAACCAAAGAACCCAAAACCATGCCCTCGCTCATCCTCATCGACGGCGGCCTGGGCCAGCTCCACGCCGCCGCCGAGGCTCTTGAATCCCTCGGCATCACTTCGCAGCCGCTCGCCGCCATCGCCAAAAAAGAGGAGGTCATCTACCTCTACGGCGCGGAAGACGATCCCATCGTCCTCGACCGCCGCTCTCCCGTCCTCCATCTCATCCAGATGATCCGCGACGAGAGCCACCGCTTCGCCGTCGGCTACCATCGCCAGCGCCGCGCCATGCGCGACCGCAGCTCCGAGCTCCTCGACATCCCCGGCGTTGGCGCGCAAACAAGGCAGCGCCTCCTAACTCACTTCGGCTCCCTCCGCGACGTCCAGCAAGCCACCGTAGAATCGCTCGCCGCCGTTGTCCCAAAGAAAACCGCCGAAACCATCTGGCGGCATTTCCGCGAACCACAGCCCGCACCTTCACAATCGCCGTCATCCTGAGCAAGTCTGCGAAGCAGACGAGTCGAAAGACCTGCATTTCGGCCCCATGTCAGTTGAGAATCACGCCTCACCGAGCGAATCGGATTCAAGTGATTGCTACTCCGCGCTGCGTGAACTATAGTTAACACATGATCGAGGTCCGCAGGACCGACATTTTTTTCCCGATGGATCGACCAGCTACCCGACGATCAGGCAATCGCCAGAATTCTCACCCGCATTCGCCGTATTTCACTCGGCAATTTTGGAGACGTGAAGTCTGTCGGGTCTGGCGTCAGCGAACTACGAATCGACTACGGCCCCAGTTATCGTGTGTATTTCGCGCGGATCGGCCCTGCGTTCGTTCTGCTACTCATTGGCGGAACAAAGAAATCGCAGCAAAAAGACATTGAACGCGCCAAAGCGATGGTCAAGGAGATCGAAAATGGCAATTAGAACCGCCCGCTGGGATCCCGCGGAATACCTCACCACCCCAGGCCGCATCGCCGCCTACCTTGAAGCTGCCTTCGAAGACGGCGATCCGGCGCTCATTGCCACGGCCCTCGGAGATATTGCGCGTGCCAAGGGCATGACCCAGCTTGCCGCCGAAGCCGGGGTCACCCGCGAAGCCCTCTATAAGGCCCTCTCGCCTACCGGCGACCCTCGTCTTTCCACTCTGCTCGGCGTAATGAAAGCCCTCGGCATCAAGCTCAAACCCCGCGCCGCATGATCCAGCCCCACGCAAAGCACCCGTTTCAGTCCGTCTCCCTAACGTCGACGAGGGGCGCCGCGCCGGCAGACCGCGCCCACCCTAATTCATTCGCACTTCGTGCACACAGCGCCGTTCACCGCCGTGCAAGTGCCCAGCACCGCAGGTGGCCCCGCCGACTTGATGCACGCAAGCTGCCCCGCCTTCTGCGTTGATGAAGTCGTCACGTAAGTTCCGGCAAGCAGGTGCCAGGTATGGTCCGCCGCCAGCACAAAGCTGGCCGCGCCTCCCGCAGGAATTCCCAGGCTCGCCCCACCCGGCAGAGTGAACGAGTTCGCCTTTCCCGAGCCCGCGTTGCTCCCAATTGTCAATCCGCCGCTTTTAGCTTCCAGCGTCACCATTTGCCCGGCGTACCCTCCGGTCATCGAGTCGATGGAGTTCTCCCCCCCGCCCACTTCGGCATAGCTCGTATTGGCCACGCTGATCGTGTTCCGCTCAACCGGGGAGATCGTGGCCAGGTTCCTTTTTCCCGCGCAGCTGTCGATCACGTGGTCCTTGCCGTTGCCGTCCGCTACGTACTTGTTGGTGCCGCCGTTTTCAAAGTTGCAGCCTACCTGAACCGCGCTGAGCTCGTGCCCCGTCGCAATCAGGATCGGATACGCCCTCTTGTTGGCTACGTAGTTGCCAAAGTAATTCCCCGTCGTTAGCAATGTGTCGTTCAGGATCCCATAGTCGGCTTGCGACCAGATCAGCGAGCCGGTAATGTTGATCGCCTCGTTGTAGATCCCGCTGAGGCGAATATCGGCTCCCATGCCGTCGGGCGACTTCATGCAATTGCCTTCAAAGTAGCCGTTCTCAATGTCGGCCATCCCCACTTGCATCATGTAGAGCCCGGCGCAGTCCTTCAGCTTTCCTGAAGCGCCGTTGTACTCGATGTCTTCGTGATCGAAGTCGATGCTGAGCGAATGGTCCGACTTCCAGTAAACTCCGTAATTGCGCGAATTAAAGATGCGCCCGTCGCGCCACACGTCGTGATTCACTGTGGCCGCCGGGTTATCCACGTTCAGGCCGTTGTTGGTCGAATTAGCCACGTAAATCTGGCTGTAGATCGACCAAATATCCCGGTCGCGAATGTCGATCCCGTTGTAGAAGCCCGCGATCACCATCGAATCGAATTTGTGCCAGTCGTTCGGCTGGTCGGCCCCGCCCTTCAGCACCAGGCCCGAACCGTTCCAGCCCTTGTGATTGGACAGCATCAGGCCATCAATGCGATCGAAATTGATGCCGTTCGCGCCCGCGTTGGTCGCATCCAGCACCACCATGTCTCCGTCCGCGCTCGGCTCCAGGTTCACGCACTGCCATCCGGCGCCATGCAGCCACAGGTTGCTGGTCGTAATCGTGATGTTCCCCACGTACGTCCCGCACGGAATCCATACTTCGCCTCCGCTTGAAGCGATGGCGTCGATCGCCGCCTGGATCGACGGATACTGTGCCGCGTTGATCACAGAGTTCGCGAGCGAAGCTCCCTGTCCCCCTGGCGCACTCTGCGACGAAACCGCAGCCACGCTCGGAGCCGCGACGCCGGCTTTCGGTTCTGTCTGGCTTTCCGCGGAAAATGCTGCGCACAGAATTACGAAGACAAGAAAAGCGCTCTTCATCGATAGCTCCATCCCCCCGGTGCACGCCTTCACCTGCCCGCCGCCTCTCTGCCTTCCTCCGTCGCCATCCGCAGGAACACCTTCTCCATATAACCGTTGCCATTGAACGCATCGGTTGGAATCATGCCGATGAACCGGATGGTTCCCTCCCCGTCGACCACCACTGCCGTGGGAAAATCCAGCGCGCCCAGCGTCTTCGCCGTCTCTGCGGGCACCGCGAACGTAGGCGTCCCTGCAAGCTCTTTGTCCATCGCCTGCCGCGCCGCTCTGTCGTCGTTCTCGCCCTCTTCCGCGAACATCAGTCCATACGCTCGCAGCGGCGTTGACGCATTCACCCGCGCAAACTCCGTCATCGTCTTCATCATCGCGCGGCATTGCGCGCACCATTCCGGAAACACTACAAACACCGTCCCCTCGCCCAGGTCTCCTTCAATCGCCGGCTTTGCCGTCGCCGATTGGAGCGCCCGCGTCACCGTAAACGACGGCAGACTCCTGCCGATCAACCCGAACTGCAAGCGCACCGCATCCATCCGCTGCCGATCCTCCGGCGCAATTGCAGCATTCTTGAGTGCATCATCGCAATCGGCCGCCGCCTGCTCCGCCGCCATCTCCCGCCCGGCAAATTTGTCAAAGAACGCCAGCTCCATCGCCGAATCGTACACGAGCCCCAGGCTCATCACCGCATCGCCATGCGCGGCCTTCAGCGCCGTGCCGCTCTTGAGCGCCTGCACAATCGCTGTATGCTCGTCTTCGGCCAGCTTCACCGCGCCTGCTTGTCGCCCGCCTGTTCCAGGTAGTCCTTCAGGTAACGCACCGCATACGCCACCTCGGCGTCGTAGGGCAGGCGTTGCAGCATCAGCTCGGCCAGTTGCACCGCCGTATCCACGCCGTTCAAATGCACCATGGCGTTGATGCTGAGGGCATACGCCTGCGCCCGCCACGGCTCCGCATGGCTGTCGATGTACCGCGTCGCCGCCGTGTTGGCGTCGTTCCAGTCCTGCCCAAAGGAGCACAGCTTCGCCAGATCGTACAAATCGTCGCCCGAGTAGTCGCCGGCCTTCCGCTCCTGGCACGCTTCCCGCGCGCGATGCATGCCCACCGCCAGCGCACCCAGCTCCGAATCCGACCAGTTATCGAGCGACACCCTCACCACTTCCAGCGGATGCATGGCTTGCTTGTACACGGCCCCGGGGCTGGGCAATGCGCTCTCCGCGGGCGTCGTAACATCGCTGGCGCCTTGCGGCAGTTGGACAGCCGTCGAACCCTGCCCCACCGGCGCAGTCTGCGCGCCCACCTGCTCCAGTGACTGCGCAGCCACTGGAGCTGCCGGCTTCTCCGCTCCAGGCGCAGGCGCACTCTGCCCCATCAAACCAGCGGCTGCCGCGTACACGCAACCCGCCACCACCCACCGCCGCGCCAGAAGCATCAAGAGACTCTCCCAGGGAAAACTCGGACTGTCCTATTAGAGCGCGTTTGAAGGACATTTCCAAAGGGTGATCCAGAGACAAGTGGGATGGAAGAAGGCACGGTAAACGATAAGAGGATGTTCGTGATCCAATGGTTTTCCCTCGGAAAAACGGGAAAATCCTGTCCCCACTGCACCTTGGGAGGCGATGGCAAAGGTAAGTTTTTTTTTGAAGGCTGGGGCGGCTAGTGGGGATCGAACCCACGACATCCTGAGCCACAGTCAGGCGTTCTGCCGCTGAACTATAGCCGCCGTGTAACCTTTAAGAATCATCAACTTACACTGCATGACCCTGTTTGAACATTGTACCAATCAGTATGTCAGGCAGCAAGAGGTAAAACAGTGGTCTGGAGTACCACTCTGTCGCTTGCAATCTCGTCAGGTGACTTTCCTCTGTTCAAGCTCCGTAGTACCCCTCTGTGATCCTTTCTTATTTTACGGCAGAACTGCGCGACGGTGTAGCGACTGCGCCCATACATCACAAACCTGTTTGTGCGCTTGTTGTTGGCTTGCTGGATCGTGGTACTCCACTTGAGATTGCCGGGGGCATAGTTGCCATCGTTGTCTATGCGGTCCAATGAACACCCATCTGGCCTTGGACCGAGTGCAGAGTCAATATAGGTTACAAACGCTGCAACGTCCTCCCGCCATTCCTCGCACATCTCAATCCCCCTGCCTCCATAAGCCGAATACTTGGGGTGGTCTGGGTTGTGGCATCTGGCACGGGCTTGATACCAGATGTCGTAGAGCTTTTTGTTTTCAGGAGTGGAACACCCGTGCTTTGCGGTGTGGCGAGAGGGGAACGGCGTGACGGTAGCTTGCATGTGTGGTTCACTCCTGAAAAAGACAAAGAAAAAGCCCCATCCGGGGATCTCCGGTTGAGGCGGAGCGGCGGTTTGGGCTGTCCTCCGCTCCTAGTGGCGAAGTCTGGCCTATGGAATTACTGGTGATTGGTTCAGCGTCGTGGCAAACTCAGTTTTCGTGGGGCGATATTCCCCGCGTTGCGGACGGCGCGTGACGTTTCGATGTCGAAATCGGACGGTTTACGATGACGTTGGACCGCGATAAATTGCCCGGCAAATAAGGCGATAGCCTGTATTCATGCGGCTTTGTCCAGTTTCCGGTGACAAGTCAAGCAGTACACTCCATCGGTACGAGTAGCATCATTCGTTTCGCCAATCGCAATGCTGTTTTCCCGGCTTCTCGCCACGAATTGACCGTCAGGGTTAAGAGCGTTTTGATAGCTCTCCCTGACCTCCAGTTGACTCTTGAGGTCCTCGAATGGGAGGCGAAGGGTGATTGCTAACCTGCGGACGGATGACAGCGAGGGACGATGCTTGCCATGCTGCCATTCACTGATTTGCGTCTTGGTAAATCCGCTCAACTTGTGCAAGCGGTACTGGTTGTATCCGCGTTCATCCATGAATCTCTGAAATGCTGTCATACTTCGATCTTTCTGTGTTGTGTGTGCAGAGGATTGCCCTGGGGGAGCGCGTAACGTAGATGGCGCAACTCCCCCAATCGCGGAGTGCGGTGCTATCTACCGCGTCCGCAATCTGCTGAATTGTGTGCGGCAAACTAGAAAGCTGTCGCCAAGATGTGAACGAGCAAAATGCAAATTGCGACTGCAATAAACGCAAGGTCTGAATAGACGGCGATCTTGCGAGGATCAAACATTGACTTGCTCTATCTGGTCTCCAGAAAACAAGGGGAGGGGCGGAGTCCATGAAACCCCATCCCCCGGTTGTGCCTTTAGATAATGCGGAGTGCCTTACCAGCGTGTTTGAGGTACTGGTATCTCGCAGGGTTGGAACGTGCAAGCTCTGATGCTTGTATGCTGGTACCCGGCCCGAACGTCTCCATAATCTCTTGTCGGAATGCGGGAGTGTTCTGAGAGGGGTCGATGCCGCAAGCCGCGAGCCTACCGCTTGCATTGAGTTGGTGATTCCAAACTGCGGGACCAAGTTTTTGCGCCATGATGGAGGGGTCCAGCGTTTTAGAGGCCGGTGCATTCTGCGATGGACGAGAACTCTTCAAGGCTTCATTCTGCATTCGCAGAAGGCGGTTTTCTTCCTCCAATGCCTTGCGCTGCTGATAACCGGGATCGGCTGCACGTTCCGCATCTGCGGTCAGTTTCTCTTCAGCAAATCGGTATGCACTTTCGATGACCTCGGGTTTAAGTTGACTGCGATCCGTGATGCCGTGCTTGTTCATCGTGGTTTGGATGGTCTGCTCGGCTAGCTGCCGAACGGTAGATTCACTGACTGTTGATTCGGTGGTCATTTTATCGTTCCTCTTGAGATAGATTTGTTGCTTCAATGGCGCGGATACAGCGTTACGCCGTGGTGGTGCCTCTTGTGAATGGTGAAGCCGGTCAGGGGTGAGAAAGAGGTGTGAACTCACCCCCACCGTATTGACGCTGACGACGCGGACTCTACTCTGGGATATGGCCCCGAGGAATCCTACCCGAGCCCTGGGATTATCGTTGCTCGTCGCTTCGCCCTCGCCACCAAAACCCGGCCACGGGTAGGCGGTGACGACGGCGAATCTCGACAAATTGGTTGGGGTTACTCGCTCTGGGAAAATGTCGCTTCCCGCAACTTGAGGAAGGTTGTCAGGCTGGATTCTGCAATCAGGTATGCTCTGCCCACTCGACTGGCTTTCAACTTGCCAGTGGTGATGAACCTGCACAGTGTGCGCGGCTCAACCCTGAGATACGCTGCGGCCTCGTCCGAGGTGAGCAAGCGTTCGGCAGAGAACGGTGGGAACGCATCTGCACCCTGTCCTGGGAGCAGGGGTAGCGGATTGGGACTGTTGAACGGATAGATGGAAGTTCTGGACATGATGAGTCCTTTCGAGGTGTTGAGGCGGACTCATGGAGGCGTCCGCGCAATTCTGGGCAAACTTCCCCTCAGACCGCTGGGGAATCTGTATTGATAATCTGAATCTCAAGTGTTTCGGAAATCTGTTTGCAGCGCACATGCGCGTGTGCTTTTAACTGTGCCGGGACGGAGTTGTACTGATGTATCTGTAGTTATCCCCTAGATTGAAGTGCAGTAGGGATACTCGAAGACGCTACAGTGCGGGTCATGCTGTGCCGGTGCGGATACCCTTTCCTACACTCACGCAGGTCGAGGGCTGCCACCCTGAATGTAGGCTCTATCAAAGCCTCTGGTCAGGTTCCATATCTCAGCGGGTATCAAGAGGTGGATTCAACCGGGACTATCCCCCGGTAACACTTGCTCACCCTACGCCTCTCAGCGGCGGGTATCACTTGCAAGCTGGATTTACCATACGGCAGTCGAATCGTCCTCTTGGGGTCTCCCATAAACCAGTGCCTTCGATTGCGCTGGCTTATCGTCCTGGTACTCCAGAACGCTGCACTCCCATCCCCGATGCCTTGCGGCCCTGTGCCGATCTTCTCCGATGCGTGGGGTAATCCTCCACACCGAAACTGCCGATCTGCATGGTCACTGCTCTAACCTGTTTCGACTCGGCGCGGAGCGCCTCAAACGTCGGGATGTTCCCTGATGGGGACTGCACCCCTGAACAACGAAAGCCACCCGCGGAAGGTGGCTTTCATCTGTCTCGATTCATTTGTATCTATCTTAACACACTCTTCGTCAAAAGTCAAGAGAAATCGTACATTACGGACTAACTTTGTTGTAAGTTGTTTGCTTCTGATCTAACCATGTAATGAGGTCTACGTTGACAGGCATAACACTGCATAGCTGTGCAGTTAGTTACACCTTTCTTCCGCTGCATATTGTGCAGTTGTTCCCTGCGGACGGCCCCTAAACAAACACGACCGGCAAAGATGGAGCAGAAGGCCACATAGACGGCGCTGGCAGCCTCTAGGCGCTGCCTTGTTGCCCGGTGACACTGCGAGGTGCTGGCGTGGTCCTCCGCCGTCTGCGCGGTCATTCTGACTCAGGGGCGCAACGGTCCTATCGGGTTCGCTTGGATGGCCTTTATTGCTGAGTCAATGTCGAACGCAATGATAAAACCGGAATTTGCCTTGACGATTTCCTTCTGTGGCACCTTCGGTTTGAGACCTGGCAGCTTGGGGGAAGGTGGAATGGAACTTGTCTGCTTCTGGCCGGAGGACGGGGCCGGTAAGACCTCCAAAGGTTCCTGATGGAACGCTGAGATAACGGCGAAGACCTTTTGATTTGGTCCAGTATCGAATAGAACCGGCCCCCCGGAGAAGCCTTTATTGTTGATGCCGTCGAGGACCCAGATTCCAAGCCCCTTTTCATTAAGCCGGGCGGATACGGTGCAGTGCTTTACGTAAGGCAACCACTTCCAAGTCTTGGAATCCGGAAGCGTTGAATCCGCCACCTGTATCTTCCAGCCGCCTCCATAAGGGAACCCCAAGAACTCACAATCAGCTCCAAAGCCGACGCGATCAGCTCCTGCCTTCAGATTGAAGTCACGCGGGTAGCTGAGCAGCAGATGATCGGGAACAAGAACGAGAATGTCAATGTCCTTCCCAGGATCAAGCGCGGTGAACGTCTCCGTCATCCAATGAAGATCGTGCCCCTCATCGCCATCGCCGATCTGCGAGAGGATGTTTGCATGTACAGTCTTGGTAGTGAAGACACCGGCTGGTCCCGTCTTGACCCCTGTGAACATGTGCTTCGCCGTAATCCAGTATTCACGATTGTCTACATCAACCGAGAAGGTGGTCCCACGTCCAAAATTCGTCTCGATCATAAAAGTGCGGAACAGCGCATTGTTCGTGGCTCGCGCCGATTGGCCGGGGGAAACGCAACTGAAGAACATGATCGTTGACCAAAGCAAAGGAGCTTTGATGTGCATTTCGTGCCTCCAATTCTGCTCTATGAACGAACTCTGGCCAAATTCTTGCATGATTAGTACACCCTTTAATGATGGAACTCTGAAATCAACACGAAACTTCCACGGAACCACCGCGTCCCCCCATGATGTTAAACGACCTACCATGGCTCTGGCTGCTTAACTACATTGCAATCATGGCGCTACACGGCGAACTTTATTACGGAATTTGACAGGCAGTGTTTTTGATGCTACGTTCACCGTGCGTAGCACGGGTACGCCCATCGACCTATTTCATCCTCTGGGTTTTCGACCATGCATGATGGGGCAGCGAGAGGCTGTACAGAGCTAATCCTCGGCTGTGCGGGTGGAACGCTCACACACAAGCGGGTGTGCATACTATGCAATTGTCTGTCAGTCTAGGCTATACCCTAACCTAACGGTGACAACCTGACACTTTGGCTTTGTTTTAGTGTCAGAATAGAATAGTTAATTTATTTCTTGACAAACTCGGAGCAACGTCTTAGATTCCATCCTGACACTAAGGAGGTGTTGCGAGTGACAGGACAGCGGATTGGGTACAAGAGGGTTTCCACGGTTGAGCAGAACACTGGTAGACAGCTTGACGGCGTGGCAGTGGGCAAGGTGTTTGAGGACAAGGCGAGCGGAAAGAACACAGCGCGTCCGCAGTTGCAAGCGGCCTTAGAGTTTTGCCGTGAAGGTGACACTCTGGTGGTTCACAGCATGGACCGCCTAGCGCGTAACCTGTCCGATCTGCGATTGCTGGTCAATCAACTGACCGCGCGGGGTGTCGCGGTTGAGTTCATCAAAGAGCGCTTGACGTTCACTGGGGAAGACTCCCCCATGTCGAATCTGCTCCTGTCCATGCTGGGTGCGGTGGCAGAGTTTGAGCGGGCGTTGCTACTGGAGAGACAGCGCGAAGGAATCGCCCTGGCTAAGGCAGAGGGCAAGTACAAGGGACGCAAGCGGACGTTGAATGCAGCCAAGGTGCGGGAGCTGGTGAACCGTGCTACGGCGGGGGACGTGTCGAAGACTGCTCTTGCCAAAGAGTTCGGAGTATCGCGGGAGACGCTGTACCAGTACCTCAAGGCAGACACAGCGCCACGGCGGGCGTAGGACGGCCCTACAGGGCATACAGAGAGGACGGCGGGGCCATCGAAGGCTCTACGCCGTCCTCGCTTTGGCGCTAAGTTCGAGTTTCTTCTGTCTAGCGGCATGGATTACGACCAGCAATGTTGACTCAGTGAGAAACCGAAGTGGCTGTGGTGCATAAAGATCACCCCTAGCTCTGTCCCTGTTGCATTAGAATTGCCGTCAGAATCCTCACGCAATCGTGGCTGCGGCCTATGCTCGTCCCTTGGAGACTCGATGAAAGGTGAAAGCAGTACGACTATTTGCCTTGGTCCGCTATTAACTGATCCATCAAAGATCCGCAGAGCGGCCGTTGGAAAGCGAAAACCATTTGATGAAAAATCGATCCCAGCCGACGCTCTCCCTGCATACGAAGCAGATGGATGGCAGCTCGATAGACAGTTAAAGAGAGTGACGAAGGTCAAGCGCGAAAAACCCATTGATGAACGGCTTGAAAACAGATTTTGGCTTCTGCTGGCTAAGATGGGCTATCCAGAAATAAATGATGGGCGATGTTTCACAGTTTCTATCGAGCGGAGGGGTGCAGAAACACTCAAGAAGCAGATCGACGTTTTTGCCAAGGATGATGAAACCGTGATCGTGGCGGAATGCAAGGCGTGCGCGAAGCTCACAAGGCGAAGCCTACAGAAAGACATCGAGGAGTTTGCCAACCTCAAGGGGCCGATTTCACTCGCGATCCATAAGCATTATGGAGCAGATTTCAAGCCTAAGATCATTTGGCTCTTCGTCACTGAAAATGTCATTTGGTCAGACCCCGATAAGCAGCGTGCACTTGGCGAAAACATCCGAACTATCACCGAGCGGGAACTGCGATATTACTCAGATGTCGCGAGTCACCTCGGAAGGGCATCACGGTATTAGTTCCTCGCCGAGTTCCTAAAGGACCAGCAAATCCCGGAGCTGGCCGGAAAGACAGTACCCGCAATTAAGGGAAAGTTGGGCGGGAAGCCTTTCTATTGCTTTGTCACCACGCCGCGTGTCCTCTTCAAGGTCTCCTTTGTCAATCATAGATCCCTCAACGACCCCGACGGTGTGCCTAGCTTTCAGCGCCTTGTGAGCAAATCTCGGATTCGCGATATAGGTGACTTTATCAAGAAGGGCGGCTATTTCCCAAACAACATCCTGATTAACTTCACTCGCCCGGTAAGATTCGAGAAGAGCGTCCATGACGCAGATTCCGGCGTAACATTTGGGCGGCTATACCTACCAGACACATATAGATCGGCCTGGGTTATCGATGGTCAACACCGACTTTACGGATTCTCGCCGCTCGACGACAAACACCTCGACCAGAACATAATCGTCCTCGCATTTGAGATGCTTCCAAGCACTGAGGAAGCCAACCTATTTGTCACCATTAATACCGAGCAGAAATCTGTTCCGAAACATCTGCTTGACGATCTTATGGGCGATCTAAAATGGGATTCCACGATTCCAAGTGAGCGCATTGCCGCGATAAGCGCCCGCTTAATCGGTCTTTTGAATGCCGACGGTGACGAGCCATTCTATAACCGCATCACACGAACTGGTATGTCGTCCACGAACAAGACCTGTCTCACAATCCCAGCATTGAAGGAAGCCCTTCGGAGGTCGGGCCTCATCGGGAGTGCAATCCTAAAGAACTCAAATTATCAATTCAGCGCCTTTTTGTGGACGTTCAGACGGCGAGACGCTCGACCGCGCTAGATCGGCACTCAATTCCTACTTTGGGCTTGTGAGAAACGCCAACCTAGTCGAGTGGGAAAGCGGTCGTGAAGGATGTCTCTGCACCAACATCGCCGTATATGCCTACATCCTCCTCTTTGGTTCGCTTGTAAAGTACTGGGAAGCTAACACGGCAGCCGACGCCCGTGAAATGACCATCGCCGACATCATGGTTGACATTGAAGAGTACATAAGACCCGTTCTCGAATTTTTGGAAACGCACAAATCCGCGCAGATAGAGGCTGCATTCAAAGTCCCGTTTGGCTCAGGGGGACCAATCGAGTACTACTACCGTCTTTGCAAGTTGATAAAGGAAAGATGCCCGGATTTTGTTCCGGAGGGTATGGAGAAATGGGAGGAGGAACAATCGGAAGATAGGATTTTGGATACCGACGCAAAACTCAAAGAGATTGTCTCTGAGATGCGCAGATACATTTTTGATGTCTTCCGCGTCATCTATGGAGAGGAAAAGAACCTCTACTGGGAAAAGGGCGTTACGGACAATGGAATTAAGGCCGATGCGTACAAGACGGCACTCGACACAAAGGCCGAGGACCGCCTTCCCCTTGAGACATACCTCGAAATCGTTCAGATGAAAAAGTTCGTGGAGAACAAGAGTAATTGGCACCTATTCAAAGAGGTCTTCAACATCCCAGAGCCTGGAGTGAAGGGCCTCGCGAAGAATGTCAAATGGATGAAGCGGATTAACGAACTGAGGCGCATTCCTGGCCATCCCGCAAAGGAGAGAAAGTACAAGGTTGAGGATTTCGAGTATATAGACTTTATTTACGAAGAGCTGATGAAACGCATAAAGGAGGCGCAAGCGAATCCAGTTCTTGAAATTGATCCGAACGATAGGGAAGACGATGATTGAGATCCTTCAAAAAGCGATTGATGCGAAGCCGAGGAAAGTGCCTATCTCGACTGTCCCTCAAAGAAGCATTCCACCCTTGTTGAAATGGCCCGGAGGAAAGAGAGGACTGTGCGAATTTATCTTGCCCCTCGTCCCCAAAGAGTTCGGGCGCTATTGGGAGCCGTTCTTAGGAGGTGGAGCGGTATTCTTTGCCCTCAATCCCGCAACTGCGAGCCTCTCGGACAAGAATGAGGAATTGATTGAGACCTACTCCGTGGTTCGTGATGAGCCTGAGAAATTGATTCAAAAGCTGCGAAGGATGAGGAACTCCGAGGATGAATACTACCGGATACGGGCGAAGCGCCCGGACGATTGCGTCGCGAGGGCGGCCCGCTTTATTTACTTGAGCACTCTGGCCTTCAACGGGATTCATCGATATAACCTTCGAGGCGAGTTCAACGTCCCGTACGGCTTTAAAACCCATCTTGAGGTTTGCGACAGCCAACAGATTCTGGGTTGTAGCGCAAGGTTAAATCGTAAGACTCTCCGGCACGGAGACTTCGAGGCAATTCTGGCAGGGTCTAAAGAGGGTGATCTGGTTTATCTTGACCCGCCCTATACTGTTGCCCACAACAACAATGGCTTCGTCAAATACAACGCATCTATTTTCTCTTGGCAGGATCAGAAGCGGCTTGCTGATGCCGCAAAAGCTGCAAGGAAGAAAGGCTGTTATGTGATCGTCAGCAATGCCGACCACTCATGCGTGAGGGAACTCTACCGTGGTTTCCGATGTGAAGTCATCAAGCGGTATTCGATAATGGCCAGCAAGTCGGAGTTCAGGAAGCCCATAACAGAATCTTTATTTTGGAGCCATCCAAGATGACACATATACGCCACACAGCATAGACGGCCACAAGGGAATAAAATCGTGAACAAGGTCCAAGCATGATAATCCCAACGGATTGGTCTTTCAATTTCCACGGCAATAATGACGCTGTAATACCGGACAACGTTCGCGGTATTTGTCCACATTGCCGTCACGCCGTAGCCTTCAGTATCCTAGCGAATTTGAGCCGACTCGTAGGTGTTGGAGTAAGTCGAGTTTATTCGCTCCTCCAATGCAATGCCGTGGGCTGCGGCAAAATCGTCTACGTCGTCATCCCTGTCAAGAACATCTCCATGGATCGCGCCAGTGACGGATTCTGTATGTATCCGTTAGGAAGCATTGACAACCCGCATCCCGCCGTTCCGAGGCCAATCGCTGAGGATTGGGTAGAGGCTCAGAAGGCAATGCAAGCAGGTGCTCCAAAAGCTGCCGCTGTCATGTGCCGTCGCGTGTTGTATGGCGCGATCTTAGATAAGAAATGCAAAGAGCATCCGCTACACGAGGGACTAAAGGAACTCATCCAGACATATCGGCTTCCCGCGATCTTCGATGATTGGCTAGTAGCCGTTAAGGACGATGGGCACGATGCTGCACACCCTCACCGCTCTCTCGAAATCGACCCAACAAACGCGGCTGAAACGATGGAGTATACAGCGGAGTTGCTGCGCTTTCTCTACATCGAACCTTACGAGTTCCAGCAACGCAAAGCCCGAAATGCTGCCAAGCCGTAAGCCGGTACAGGAACTTTCTCAACTCCCTTTTCATCTCCTCCAATCCGGTTTGAGCAGACTGATACGAGGATGGACAGCTTGCAAGTCGTCCGTGTTCAAGTTCGCGTAGCGGCGGGTCATTTCCAAGGTTGAGTGTCCGAGGGACTTTTGCAGGTGGAACGTACTCCCACCCCTCCGCAGGTAGTTGACTGCGAATGTGTGCCGGAAGGAATGCAGCGTTCTGGCTGGTGGTTCAAAACCCAGGTCACGGCACAGTTGCTTGACGGCCCGAAGGGCGTTGTCTTTCTGCATTGAGGTCCCTGCCTTAGTGCCGATGAGCAGGTCCTCTGGCCTCAGATGGAGAGTGGTGATGTGCTTGAACAGATGACGGCGCAATTCAACGCTGTATGGAACGATGCGCTGTTTCCTTCCCTTGCCGTCCAGCGTCACCAGCAGGTTGTCGAGGTCAACGTCAGCTACTCTTACGCTGAGGGCTTCTGTGATACGACAGCCTGTGTCCAGCAGGAACAGCACCAGCAGGTGAAGCCTCCTGTGGTACGCACCTTTGGGATGGTAGGTCACCAAAGTGGAAACCTGCGCCGCGCTGAAGGTAGGCATCACCGTTACAGGTTCTTTCAATTTCTTGAGCTTTGGATGGCTACAACCCGCCCCACACTTGCCATCTCTGCCACTGACCCAATGAAGGTAGCCGTTGACGGTGCGGATAACAACGTTGCACCCGGTCTCCTTGTGCCCTGCCTGACGCAGAGCTATCACCATCTCATGTAGTTGGGCTTGTGACGGGTTCTCGTTGGGCAGGAACTTGAGGCAGTAGCGGTAGGACTCGATTGTTTTCGGGGTGACATTCTGAAGGTATTGACGCTCACGGATGAACTGCTCGACACGAATCATGGCCTGACCTAATCAGGGTTTAGATTGTGCAGTTTTCTCCGTAAGTTGTTGATTCTAATGTATATCACGTCCAGACTGAGCCACAGTCAGGCGTTCTGCCGCTGAACTATAGCCGCCGTAACCCCTTGATTGTACCATCGAAGCAGATTATCCTGGGCAGCCGGCGACCGGGTGGACGACGCCGGATGAGCCTGAAAAATGGATGAAATCCGAGGCGCCAATCGACAACAAAAAGCGGCGGACGGAAGCCGGGATGGGGCAGCAAGCAGGACGCTGGCAGCCTGGCGCGTGGCTGTTTCGCGATGAGACGCTCGGCACGCTCGAGTTCCTCCTCGATGAGGCGTTTCGCGTGCCTGGAACCAGGTTCCGCTTCGGCCTCGATGGCATTATCGGACTGATTCCGGGCCTCGGCGACGTGCTTGCGGGCGTGGTTTCGCTGGTGATCCCGCTGGCGGCCTGGATCCGCGGCGTGCCGTACGTGGCTCTCATGCGCATGGCCGTCAACCTTGGCATTGGCGTCCTCGTGGGTTCCGTTCCCCTGCTAGGCGACATTTTCGATGTGGTCTGGAAAGCGAACCGGCGCAATTTGCGGCTGCTCCACCGGCACCTGCGCGAGCCGCGGCGCCACACCTGGCGCGATTGGATGTTTCTGGTTGCGCTTGTGTGCGCGCTCGGAGTGGTTTTTGCGCTGCCGGTGGCGCTGTTTGTGTGGCTCGTGCTCTGGCTCGCGCACCGGTAGTCGCAGTGTTGTTTTTCTGGTCCGCTGCTGAGGATGTTTCTCGTTGGCTGAGTGGGAAACGAATATCATTCCCCAATGGGTGTTTCCGCTACCCCTGGGATGCGAGTTGGCGTTCATTCTTCTGCTTCCAACGAGCCATCCATGCGTCGCATTCCAGCTCTGGATGGCGTGCGCGCGATTGCCATTCTGGGTGTATTCCTCTTCCATTTATCTGCGCGCGCATTACCTGGCGGGTTCACCGGGGTCGATGTTTTCTTTGTCCTGTCAGGGTTCCTGATTGCGTCTGTGATCTTGCAGGATCTGCGCAATCGACGTTTCAGCATGCGCGAGTTCTATCTGCGCCGGATTCAGCGCCTTTTGCCAAATGCGGCGGTGATGGCAACATTCACGGCGGTGGCGGCTATTTTCATCTTGCTGCCCTCGGAAGCTCACACCACTGCGCAGAATGCGCTCTATGCGCTCTTTGAAGCCTCAAATTTCTTTATCCTGCGTCATTTCGGCGGCTATTGGGGAGACTCCGCAGAATCAGCCCTTCTGCTGCACACCTGGTCTTTGGCGGTGGAAGAGCAGTTCTACATTTTCTTCCCCGTCACCCTCCTGCTGCTGGTGCGGCGCGCCAGGCCGGCGGTCCCGCTGGCGCTGCTGGCATGCGGCAGCTTCCTGCTCTGCGTGGCCACAGTACGCAACCATCCTGCGGGCGCGTTCTACATGCTGCCCACGCGTGCGTGGGAGCCCTTGATGGGAGCGGTGCTGGCTGCGTACCTGGTGCCCGCAAGTCACGAGCGGCCGCTTCGCACATTCCCAGCGTCGGCTGTGTTCGCCGGTATCGGGTGGGCTGGAATTGCCGCGATTTGCACCAGCTTCTTTGTTGTACCCGAGGCGCACTTCCCAGGATATTGGGCGCTTCTGCCGGCGGGGGGTTCGCTCGGTGTCCTCATCTCCATAGCGGCGGCTCACCCCTTCGGTCCCGCGCGACTATTGGCTGCAGCACCTCTCACGCTGATCGGGCGGATGTCCTATTCCATTTATTTGTGGCACTGGCCTCTCATACTTCTGGGCAGAAAATACTCCGTTCTGCATGGGCATACGGCCCGCGAAGGCGCCGCCATAGGCGCGGCGATTTCATTGGTGATGGCAAGCGCAGCATACGTCGCAATAGAGCAGCCACTGCGCCAGCGCGGAACCGGCCGCAAAGCTCGTCTAATGGTACTGGCGGCGGCGTTCTCGCTCTGCGTCTGCGCATGTGCCACCCTCTCCTTCAAGCGGGTGGTTGCCGATCCCTATCATCTTTTCGATCAGCCAAGAGGTTCCGGCGTGGTCTATAGCGTGGTCGGGTGGGACCGGCGGGCGTTCGCAGATTCGACGCGATTCTACGACTTCGCTATTCCCCCAAATGTCCCGGTTGCGGCCGATTTGTGGGATAAGGGAGGGATTATCCACCAATGGGGTCCGGGAAACCCGCGGGTTGTGGTGTTCGGCAGTTCCCACGGACTCATGTACGCGCCCGTCATTGATTCAATTTGCCGGGAATTGCATTTGCCTGTGGCATTCTTCACTGCAGATGGCGCATCCGTGTTTTTCCCCACTGGCACTGGCCTTAGTTTCACAACTCAGGCGGCCGCAGACAGCTTCGACAGGGCGCGCATCCGATACCTCTCGCAATGGCGCCCGGAAATTCTGATTGTGGCGGATCGCTGGGACGGTAGAGCCGACAGCCCGGCAGAGTTAGCCGTGCAGATGACTGGATTTCTTCGCATCGTGGCTCCGAAAGTTGGACATGTGATCCTCACGGCGCAACCACCTGTGTTGGATTCCGCCGGCGCCGTGAACGCGCGCGAGTTTGTGACCCGCGCGTATCGAGAGAAGGGTTCCCTGCCAACCATTTGGCCGGACGACAGCGAAACATTCCGGCGCACAACCATCCAGGCATTCGAATCAGTCGCACAAGAGTTCCCCAATGTTTCGCTGATTCGCACCGACCAGCCGTTTTATAAGGCAGATGGCTCGGTCCGCTACGCTGAGGGCCGGAAATTCCTCTATGCCGACGGCGACCACCTGACCGATGACGGCGCTGAGATGGACAGGGGAACATTCTTCAGAGCTATCGCAGCCCCAGGTAAGTAGCCTGCTTCCGCGGCGGAATCCATAACCACGTCAACCGCAACGCAAATAGTGTGCACATTCTCTGACTGACGCCGAATCGGCCGCCCGGCGGCAAGGACTCCCTCTTTGTTCGGCGTTTTTGTTCGCGATACAATCAAGGACGAGCGTCGGGGCGTAGCGCAGTCTGGTAGCGCATCTGCTTTGGGAGCAGAGGGTCGGGGGTTCGAATCCCTCCGCCCCGACCATTCCTAACCCTTTCTTCCAATGGAGCTGCCGTTTCCCCGGCGGTGCTGATGCGGTCTGGCAACGCTCCAATTGCGCCAAAATTGCGCCGTTCTCCAGTGCGGCGCCGGGCTTGCACCGGGCTTCCTGACGGATAGCCAACCCTCCAGACCAGCAGAACTGCGAACCGCCGCCGGTGAGCCTCAGCCATGAGACGCAGCCGTGTTCCAAAAACCCCGCGGAAACGGACGCCGTAAACGCCTGATTCCACGGCGCCGAAACCGGCCGGTTTTGCCCTTCCAAAAACAGGTGTTATTGGGGAGACTTTGGGATGAAACAGAATCGTCATCGACTAATATCTGAGCGAGCACTGACCGAAAACATTCCTTGCTTCGATTCACGTTTATTCTGGTTGTCTGGATTACACTCGGCCTTTGTGAAGTATTCTCTTCTCAAAGAACTCCCAGGACACGCTGGCAGTCAAGACGCTCATAGCAAACAGCACGAGGGGATAAAACGTATGCGGGTACCTCTGCAAGAGTCCATGCCCAGGTATAAGCTCCAAGACAACGGGCATAAAGTAGTGATAGACATAGAAGCCATAACTGATCGTGCCAAGATAGCGTAAAGGAGGAAGCTCCAAAAACTTTACAGCCAAACTCGTCTGATAACAAGTGAGGTAACGAATAGACCCGACGCCAGCGATAAGGATGGAAAGCCAAAAAGATGCGATCCAGCTCGGATCCCACGTCACGGGTGCTTTCCACCAAATCACTATCACGAGAGTACTCAAGATCCCTAACACAGCCGCCCCTGAATCTACAAATCTCCGCTTTCGAGTTTTCCCGGCATTTAGGGCCACTAATCCGCCTCCCGCCATGAAAACGAACAACGACTGCGACGGTATATAGGGCGTATTCACTCCGTTAGAGTGCAGCAGATCGGCACAAATAAAACCTATCGAAAATAACAACAACGCAACAAAAAGCCTTGTATGGAACCGGCTTGGTATTAGTAACAGAAGCGGCGAAGCCATCATATAAAACTGCTGTTCAGTTGAGATGCTCCATAAATGCGAAAACCAGCTCCAGTGATGCGCTACATACTGTACGTAATAGTTGCCAAGCATAAAAAAGTAATAGCTGAATCCATTCGCCCATAGCCCTTCGAAGTGAAACACCCCCACCTGAAGAGTCAACACTAACAGTAGTGCCAAATAGTAAAGAGGGAAAATCCTTCGAATTCGCTTCTCCCAGAAAATGTAAAACTCTTTGCTTATTCCACTTAGGCCATTCGCTTCGATCTTAAGCCGTTGCTTATGCAAAATTCCCACAATAAGGAAGCCGCTCAGGACAAAGAAAAAATAGACACCGACCCAGCCAAGGCCGTGCCCAACGAGAACGAAATGCTCTAGGAACTTGTTGAAATTCGGGGCATTGTGACGAATTTCCTGGTGATTTGCGTCTCTGCCTGGTTGCAATGTGATTGAACTGCGGGTCTGACCAGTGTTTATAGGGGTTTGCGCGCCTCAGGAAAGCATCCCGGAGGCCCGCAACCGTTGCTTAGGCACACTGCTCCATGGGCCTTCGCGGTGGTTGGGCCATGAGTTTGGGAAGCCGGATCAGGTTGTGCGCTGCACAACTGAATACGAACAGCCAGTCCACCTTTTCCAGCCCGCGCAGCTTGACCTGGCGCAGCGGACCGATTTGCTTCAGCCACCCAAAGCCCTTCTCGATCAGCCAGCGGCGGCTCAGACTGATCGCGTAGCCCGGCTGTCGCGTGGTTCTGCGGTCCAGGTTGCTGCTACGGTTCTTATCGTTCTTCGTTACATGCGGCGTCACGTTCAACTCCCGCACCGTGCACACAAAGTCCTCGCTGTCGTAAGCCTTGTCCGCGCCCACCGTGATGCGTCGGGTGTGGCCGTTCTGCTTCTCTTTGAGCATCAACAGAGCTGCATCTCGTTCCGCGTATCCATCGGCGTGCGTTACCATCGCGGCGGCAATCAGGCCGTTGCGGTTCTCCACCAAAGCGTGGCCCAGGTAGCTCAACTTCGACTCCTTGCCGTAGCTCTTCTTGTACAGCCGCGCATCGGCGTCGCTGGTCGATTCATGCGTCATGTTGGTGCGGCTCTGGCCACGAAAGTCGGTGCCATCACCATCATCGGAACCGTCCTTGCTGCGAAAGCTCTTTTGCGAAGCCCAGGCCTGAATCAGCGTGCCATCCACCGTGAAGTGCTCGTCGCTCATGAAGCGCTTGGCCTGCTTGTTCACTTCGGCAAAGAACCGCTGCGCCACATCGGAAGTCAACAGCCGGTCACGGTTCTTCGAGAACACTGCGTGGTTCCATACCGCGTCGTCCATGCCCAGGCCCACGAACCACCGGAACAGGAGGTTGTAGTCGATCTGCTCGACCAGCAGCCGCTCCGAGCGCACCGAGTAGAAAACCTGCAACAACAGCGCCCGCAGAATGTACTCCGGCGCTATCGACGGCCGACCAGATTCCGCATATAGCGCATCCAACTCCGGGTTCAACGTTCGCAACACCGTGTCCGTCAGCTTGCGGACCGCTCGCAGCGGATGATCCTGCGCCACACGTTGCTCCAACGAAACATAGCTGAACATCCCGTCCTGAACTCGCTCGTCTCCTCGCATGTCTATTAGACGAGCGACCTCGCAGCCTCGTCGCCGAATGGTTCCTATTTCAACAAGTTCCTAGGAAAACCAACGAGGCTGCAATCGCCCGCAAACCGTCGAGGGCAAGGATCCGGCTTGGTTTTCCCATTACACTCTCTCGGGGATTATTTGAAATTCAAAAGACTGATTGTAATCCAGACAACCAGAATAAACGTGAATCGAAGCTAGGAATGATTTCGGTCAGTGCTTGCGCAGATATTAGTCGATGACGATTCTGTGTCATCTCAAAGTCTCCCCAATAACACTTGCCTCTGGAAGGGCAAAACCGGCCGGTTTCGGCACCGTGGGACGGACTCAAAACTGGAGTACCTCCCAGCGCTCCAGGGGTGGAACGCGCTCGACAAACCGTATCCGCCATCACAGCCTGCGCAATGCAGTCGTCATACACTCGGAATCGTGAGCAAATTTGTGCCCGCACACCGTGTGCGGGCCTTCGCTTTTTGGAGTGAGGAATCCGCACCATGATCGCCGCCACAATCCGGCCGCAAAACCCCTCCGGAGATTCCGTCCCCAAGGGTTCCCACTCAGTAATCTTCTCTGAAGTTGCTGTTGCCAGAAAAATAAATACCCCCCTCCCCCCCAACGGTAACCCTTCCGTCGGGTGGCTCAGGTCTCGGGAAGCAAGTTCCACCACAAACCTCAGTGCCCCAGGACGCGATTCTGGTACCTGGGATACGTTCACTCCGCTTCGTCCCCGGGCGGGGAGAAGGGGGGGCCCCTACCCAACGGTAACCACCCACACCCCGCTGGCGCCGCTCATACTTCCAACGTCCCGTATAACGGTACGACATCTCAAGAAAACGCCTATTTGAGGGGACCCCCTCCCCTCCAAAGGTAACCTCGCCGGCTTTTCCGCCCTCCGGCCCGAGCCAGGGCGATGCCGGGAGCCGGGCAATCCGCCGGGTCGAAGCCGTCAGCGCGACGCGATCTGGGACAGTTCGGAACCGGCAAGCAGGAATGCCCCGACACCGTAGACGTAGCTGGACGACGGCTTGAACTGGCCCGGTGCCGCGCCGATGGGCTGGATGTTGCCGAGCCGGCCGGAAGCGTAGACGTGGCCCAGCATGCCGGCCCAGGAGCGGGCAACGACCGGAAGAAACCGCTTGGGCTCAAGGATGTGCTGGTTGAGGCCTGACGCGATGGCGAAGGTGAAGAACGCCGTGCCGGAGATCTCGGGAGCGGGGTAGGCGCCGGGATCGAGCAGGCTGGCGCGCCACAAGCCGTCAGCAGGCTGGAGAACGGCGACACGCGCAGCCATCTCGCGGAAGAGCGCGATGTACTTGCGGCGCAGGGGCGAATGCGCGGGCAAGCGCTCAATGACCAGGGCGAGGCCGGCCAGAACCCAGCCGTTGCCGCGCGACCAGAAGACCTTCTTGCCGTTGGGCTCACGCGCGGTGAGGAAGCTCTTGTCGCGATAGTAGAGACGCTCGGCCGGATCGTAGAGGGCGGCAGTGGTCAGGTCCCACTCGTGATCCATGAATTGGACGTAGCGCTGGTCGCCCGTTGCCACGGTGAGTTGGGCGAGGACCGGAGGCGCCATATAGAGCGCGTCGCACCACCACCAGAGGAGGTTTTGGGGATCGTCGGGGCGGGCGAGGACCTTGTCCAGGTTGTCGCGGGTGGGGGCGAGCATGGCCGGGTCGTGCTTCGCGGCGTATAAGGCAAGGTAGCTGAAGCCGATGGCTTCGTCATCGGCGTGACCGAGGCGCGGCCCGAGTTCCCAGTGGTTTTGCTGGGCGACCGCCAAAACGCGATCGCTGTAGCCGGAATCGCCGGTGGCGCTGGAGGCGGCAAGGAGTCCATCGTAGAGCGCGGCGTAGGTCCAGCCGGTGTTGTATTTCCCTTCCGACTCCTGCACCTGCCAGTCGGCCACCTTCCTCATAGCTTTGAGGATGTCGCGGCGTTTCAGGCGCGTCGAGAGATCGTTGGCCAGCGGTCCGGGATCGTCGGGCTGGCTGCCGGCGGCGGTGAGTTCATCGAGGGCAGGTGCAGCGGGCGCGGCGGGCGGATTTTGTGCGCGCGCCTGCGCGAGCGATGCGGAAACAGCAATCAGGGCAACGCAGAGAAGAGCGCTTTTCATCGGCTGGACCGTTTCCCCGAATGCAAGATTAACGCATCGGAGCAAGTTCAGCGCAGCCGTGGATCTCGCGTCCCAAAGGATGGAGCACCGGGCGGGAATTGAACCCGCGAATACTGGTTTTGCAGACCAGCGCGTTAGCCGCTTCGCCACCGGTGCCACTTCCGCCGCGTCAACTCGCGGCGGATGCGAACGATCATTCAGACTTTCGATTACTGCGGCTGGGCAGCGGTGCGGAGGTAGGGCTTTACCGTCTTGTAGCCGGGAAACTTCTTCTCTGCGTCCTCGTTTGAAACCGAGCCGGCGATGATGATGTCCTCGCCCTGGCGCCAGTTGGCGGGGGTGGAGACAGGATGCTTTGCAGTGAGCTGGATGGAGTCAAGGGCGCGCAGGATCTCATCGAAGTTGCGGCCGGTGGACATGGGATAGGTAAGGGTAAGCTTGATGCGTTTATCCGGGCCGATGAGGAACACGGTGCGCACGGGCGCGTTCAGGGCCGGAGTGCGGCCTTCGGAGGTGTCGCCGGCATCGGCAGCCAGCATGTCATAGAGCTTGGCAATCTTCAGCTCGGGATCGCCGATGATGGGATAGTTGACGGGATGGCCGCCGACATCCTGAATGTCTGACGCCCATTTGTTGTGGTTGCCCACCGGATCGACACTGAGGCCGATCACCTTGGCGCCGCGCTTGGCAAAGTCCGGCTGCAGTGCCGCAACCACGCCCAGTTCGGTGGTGCAGACCGGGGTGAAGTCCTTGGGGTGGGAAAAGAACACTGCCCATCCATCGCCGATCCACTCATGAAAGTGGATGGTTCCCTGCGTGGTTTCGGCAGTAAAGTCGGGCGCAACGTCGTTAATGCGAAGCGACATGTGAGATTTCCTCCTGGGGAAGCTTCCGTTGTGATTTGGCTATGGACAAGAAAACAAAACCCACTCAGCCAATGCGGCGAGTGGGTTTTGAGGGTTTCGAAACTGGAATTCGATTCTCCTCTAAACGCACACCCGCAGCCCACTGGAGCAACAGCAGCACTCACGCATGCGGGTTGACGAGCAGAATCTCATGGGCTTGCGGGGAAATGCGAAAAGGGCGCATCTCTTTGCGGTAAACCCAGCGTATAGGCGGATGGAGGCTGTGTCAACCGATTCGAACTGCCCCTGGAACGCTCACGGATTGCGCGGGAAGCTGTCGAAGAGAATCCGATTCCGAAGCAGCCGATTGGGTTGAACAGAAAAAATTAAGTTCTTTGTTTTCTGTCCTATTTCGGGAACTATGCACATAAATTGCAGCAGGTTAGATTGCAAAGCAGACGCCAATAGGCGAATATAAGGCGAATATTGTTGCCCATGCCCTCCGCTGCCACAATTCGTCTGCAGATTGAAACCAGCCTTGCGAACCGTATTCCTGCCGCACTGACTCCACGGCCGCATGCAGTCAGGCCACGTGCTCCCACAGGCATTGCCAGCGTGGATGCGGTGCTCGAGGGCGGTTTGCCGCTCGGCGCCATCAGCGAGCTAGCTGGGCAGGAGTGCTCGGGGCAGACGTCGCTGGCGCTGTCGTTTCTGGCGCGAATGACAAAAGAAGGCCGCGTGTGCGCGTGGATCGATGTCACGGACGGGCTGGATCCGGCATCGGCTGCAGCGGCCGGAGTGGACCTGGAGCGGCTGCTGTGGGTGCGCTGCGGAGTTCAGCATGCTGCACATGCCGCGACGCCGCCAGCGTTTGCTCTTCCAGAAAAATGCCTCGTTCCTCCGGCGATCACGAAGGGACTGCACGGCGGCGGGTTCGGGCCGCATCCGCGCACGGAAGCGAAGGGGCTCTCAGCAGCTGTTTCCGGACTGCTGCATCCCGAAGCTATCACTGCGCGCTGCGCTGAGCCGCAGCGCCGTGGGCCGGTTATCAAAGAGACGTTTGCGCCATCCATCAAATTGGATCGCGCGAACCGGCCAGCCAATCGCAATGCAGCCGGCAAGCCGTGGGCGCGGATGGAACAGGCGCTGCGGGCTGCCGACCTTTTGCTGCAGGCGGGCGGCTTTGCCGCGATTGTGCTGGACATGGCCGGCATTGCGCCAGAGTGCGCCACGCGCGTGCCCATGGCAACGTGGTTCCGCTATCGCGCCGCGGCGGAGAGGACGCAGGCCAGTTTGCTGCTGCTGACGCAATCGCCCTGCGCCCGGAGCAGCGCGGAGCTGCTGCTGCGTTTTGAGGCGGGCAACGCGCGCAATGACGAGGCTACGGTGTTTACCGGAATGGAGCATCGCGTGGAACTGGGACGGCAGCGATTCGCGCCGGCGCAGACGAACGTGATTCCCCTGCGCAAGCCGCCGCAGCGGGAAACCGGCGCCAGCTGGCCGAGCCGCGCCGCATGGGCAGGTGCGCGATGAGCAAGCCGTCGGAGTTATACGCCTGCGTGCGCGCCCGGGAGTTTCCCGCGCAGGCATTGCTGCGCCTGCGGCAGGAGTTGCGCGAGCGGGCCTGCGTGGTGATGGAAGGATTGCCGCCGCTGGAGCAGGTATGCGCCATGAACGAGCGGGCGCGCCGGCTGGGCGCGGAGTACGGCATGACCAAAGTGGAAGTGGAGACGTTTCCGCTTCTGGCTGTGCTGGCACGTTCGCACGAGGAAGAGGCGGCAACACGGGCCGTTCTGCTGGAATGCGCGGGCAGTTTTTCTCCGCGCGTGGAAGAGTGCAGTGAGGATGGCGTCTTCCGTTGCGTTGTGGATATTGCCGGAACGGAAATGCTGTTTGGGCCTCCAGAGCGGCTGGCGAGGACTCTCCTTGACCGCATTGAGGGGATGGGCATCGCGGCGTCGATTGCGGTCAGCCGCAACTTTCATGCCGCCGTTGTGCTGGCTGCCGGGCTGACGGCGGATCGGCCGGTGTGCGTGATCGCCGCGGGCGAGGAGAGCGAGGCGCTGGCGCCGCTGCCTCTGGCTCGACTTGGTCTTGCCGGCGACCAGGCGGAGACATTTGCGTCATGGGGAATCGCAACTTTGGGCATGCTGGCGGCGCTGCCGGAGAAAGAGCTGATCGCGCGCCTGGGGAAGGATGGGCAGCGCCTGCGGCAACTGGCGCGGGGCGAACGGGGGCATCTTTTTGCGCCGGTCGAACCGCCGTTTGTGCTGGCCGAGCGGATGGAGCTGGACGCGCCGGTGGAGTTGCTGGATTCCCTGCTGTTCGCCGTTGCGGTGATGCTCGATCAACTGATTCTGCGCGCGCAGGCGCGGATTTTGGCGCTGGCCGCAGTCACCGTCAGCCTCTCGCTCGACGGCGGCGGAATGTACGCGAGGACGGTTCGCCCCGCGCTGCCTTCGAACGAGAAGCAGCTCTGGATCAAGCTGCTCCATCTGGATATCGAAGCGCATCCACCCCATGCAGCGATTGTCGGCGTGGCGGTCGAAGCCGAGCCGGGCATAACCGGCAAGGTTCAACTGGGCCTGTTTTCACCCCAGTTGCCGGAACCATCGCGGCTGGATGTGACGCTGGCGCGAATTCGCGCGATCGTCGGCGACGGCAACTACGGGCGCGCGGTGCTAGAGGATACGCACTCTCCGGAGGCGTTTCGCATGGAGCCTTTCGCCTTGTCCGGGAACGGCAGACGCGCGAATGCGGCTCCATCGAGCACGCGAATGGCGCTGCGGCGGCTTCGGCCGCCGGTGCGGACTTTTGTAGTCCTCGATCGCCAGCGGCCGGCGTCGTTTGCCTTTCGCGATCGCCGCTACACCGTGGAGCGCGCCTACGGACCGTGGGCTTCGAGCGGCGAATGGTGGAACCCGTCGCTCTGGAACTTGGAGGAGTGGGACGTGGTGGCGCGCGCGCAGGACGGTTCCCTGCTCTGCTGCGCGATCACGCGCGATCCGGCGGGGAACCTGTGGGAAGTGGCGGCGCTGTATGACTGAGCGATACGTCGAGCTGCACGCCGCCAGCGCCTTCAGCTTTCTTGAAGGCGGTTCGCTGCCGGAGCAGCTTGTGGAGCGAGCAGTGGCTCTGGAGATGCCGGCGATGGCGCTGCTCGATCGCAATGGGGTGTACGGCGTGGCGCGGTTCCACACCAGCGGGCAACGTAACCATCTGCGCGCGCACATTGGCGCGGAGATTTCGGTAACCAGCTTCGGCGCGCGCCTCACTCCTCCGGCATGGCTGCCGCACCAGCACGCACAGGAACCGGCGCGTCTGCCGTTGCTGTGCGCATCGCGCGCCGGCTATCAGAACCTTTGCCAGCTCATCACGCAATTCAAAATGCGCGAAGCTGCAAAGGGCGAGGGCGCGGCCACGCTCGACGATCTGCGGCAATACTCGGGCGGCCTGGTCTGCATGACCGGCGGCGATGAGGGGCCGCTGGCCGCCGCGCTGGCACGTGGCGGCGAAGCAGAAGGCCGCGCGATGGTGGAAGAGCTGGTGCGAATCTTCGGCCGCGAAAATGTGTATGTCGAGTTGCAGCGCCACCAGGAGCGCGAAGAGGAGTGGCGTAACCAGGCGGCCATGCGCATTGCGCGCGCGCTCAAGCTGCCTCTGCTGGCCACCAACGGCGTGCGCTATGCCACTGCGTATGATCGCGAGATTCTGGATCTGTTTACTGCCATCCGCACGCATACTCCGCTTGATGCCGCGGGCCGGCTGCTGACGCTCAATGACCGGCGCTTTCTGCGTCCCGCTCATGAGATGACAGCGCTGTTCCGCGATTTGCCGGAAGCCATTGCCAACACCGTCGAGCTTTCATCGAGGCTGACTTTCGCGCTGAACGATCTGGGCTACGAGTTCCCGCGCTATCCCGTGCCCGAAGGCGAAACCATGGACAGCTTTTTGCGCAAACGCACGGCGGAGGGCGTGATGCGCCGCTATGGCTCCGGCAGCCGCGACCTGCTGGAGCGCGCGAAGAAGCAAGTGGAACACGAACTTGCGCTGATCGCGAAGCTGGGCTTTGCGGGATACTTCCTGATCGTTTGGGACATCATCCAGTTCTGCAAGCAGCATGGCATTCTGGTGCAGGGCCGCGGCAGCGCCGCCAATTCCGCCGTCTGTTACGCGCTGGAAATCACGGCTGTGGACCCGGTCGGCATGGAGCTGCTGTTTGAGCGCTTTCTGAGCGAGAGCCGCAACGAGTGGCCGGACATCGATCTCGATCTGCCGTCGGAGGCGCAACGCGAGCAGGCCATTCAGTACGTCTACCAGCGCTACGGCGAGCTGGGCGCGGCCATGACGGCGAACGTCATCACCTATCGCGGCAAATCGGCGGCGCGCGAGGTGGGCAAGGCGCTGGGATTCGATGAGGAGGCGCTGGGACGGCTTTCCGGCCTTGTGGGCCATTGGGAGTGGCGCGGAAAAAACGATACCATGGCGCATTCGTTTCAGCACGCGGGTTTTGACATTCGCCATCCGCGTATCGCCAGGTATCTCGAGCTGTGCATGCGCATCCAGGATTTGCCGCGGCATCTGGGCCAGCACTCCGGCGGGATGGTGATTTGCCAGGGGCAGTTGAATCACGTGGTGCCGCTGGAGCGCGCCTCAATGCCCGGCCGCACCGTGGTGCAGTGGGACAAAGAGGACTGCGCCGATCTGGGCATCATCAAGGTGGATCTGCTGGGGCTGGGAATGATGGCCGTGCTCAAGGATTGCCTGGAGCTGATTCCGCAGCACTACGGCGAGCCCGTCGATCTGGCGCACCTGCCGGAAGACGAAGAGGTGTATCGCACGCTGCAACGCGCCGATACGGTGGGCATGTTCCAGGTGGAGAGCCGCGCGCAGATGGCCTCGCTGCCGCGCAACTACCCGGAGCGCTTTTACGATCTGGTGGTGCAGGTGGCCATCATTCGACCGGGGCCGATTGTCGGGCAGATGATGCATCCCTACATGCGCCGCCGGCAGAAGAAGGAACCGGTCACGTATCCGCATCCCATGCTGGAGCCGGTGCTGAAGCGCACGCTGGGCGTGCCGCTCTTCCAGGAACAGCTTTTGCGCATGGCCATGACGGTGGCCAACTTTACCGGCGCGGAGGCGGACGAGCTGCGCCGCGCCGTGGGCATGCGCCGCTCCTGGGAACGCATGAAGAATCTGGAAGGCAAGCTGCGCGCGGGCATGACGGCCAACGGCATCAACACGGCGACGCAAGACACGATTGTCCAGAACATCAGCTCGTTTGCGCTGTACGGCTTTCCTGAGTCGCACGCCGCCAGCTTCGCGCTGATCGCGTATGCGTCCGCGTATTTCAAGGTGAAGTACCTCGCCGCATTCACTGCGGCCATCCTGAACAACCAGCCTATGGGGTTTTACGCGCCCGCGGTGCTGGTGAAGGATGCGCAGCGGCATGGCCTGCGCGTAAAGCCGATCGATGTGCAGGTTTCCGAGTGGCCCTGCACCATCGAGCGGGAAAGCGATAGTGCGCTTTCCGTGCGCCTCGGCCTCGGTTACGTGAAGGGCCTGGCGAAGCACGCTGCGGAAGCTCTGGTTGCCACGCGCAATGAGCACGGCCTCTTTCGTTCCGCGGAAGATCTGGCCCAGCGCGTGCCGGCGCTTGGGCGTCGAGAGTTGACGCGGATGGCGCAGATCGGCGCGTTGAATCAACTGGACGGCATCCGTCACCGGCGCGATGCGCTATGGCAGGTGGAACGCGCGGGCCGGCCGGAGGGTCCGCTGCTGCGCCAGCAGAGCGAGTGGCTGCGCGACGCATCGGAGACGCTTCCTCTGCGGCAGATGAATGTGGAAGAGCGCCTGGTGGCGGACTATGCGGGGACAGGACTGACGGTGGGCAAGCATCCCATGGCGTATCGCCGTGCGGAGTTGCGCAGCGCAAATATTCTCTCCGCTGAGGAGCTCAAGTTATGCACGCATGGCGAATTTGTGCGCGCGGCCGGCTGCGTGATTGCGCGGCAGCGTCCCGGCACGGCCAAGGGATTCATCTTCATCTCCATGGAAGATGAGACCGGCATCGCCAACGTGATCGTTACGCCCGATCTCTACGAACGCGATCGCCTGGTGGTGACGCGGAGCCGCTTTTTGCTGGTGGAAGGACCGCTCCAGAACCAGGACAATGTGATTCACATCAAGGCCACGCGCCTGACTGCCCTCGCGGATGCCGCACTGGAATTGCGCTCGCACGATTTCCATTGAGCGCACATCGCGGTACAATCCGGACAACTCCGGTTGAACAGCCGGACTGCCATGAATTCCCCTGTCCTTATTGACAGCCCGCAATGCTGGCCCGCTCTGCCGTACGCAGCCTGGCAGGCCACGTGCGAAACCCTGCACATGTGGACACAGATTGTCGGCAAGGTGCGGCTTGCGCTCACTCCGCCGGTCAACCACTTCTGGAACGTGCCCCTTTATGTCAGCTCGCGCGGCCTCACCACATCGGCCATTCCGTATCGTGGCAGCGCCTTCGAACTGGAGTTCGACTTCAACTCGCACAACCTGGTGTTGCACATGGCTGACGGACGGGAACTCACGCTTCCTCTGCATGCGCAACCGGTGGCCGAGTTCTATCGCCGGTTTCTCGACATGCTGCACGGCGCGGAAATCGAAGTCCATATCTGGAAGATGCCGGTTGAGGTGCCCAATCCCATCCCCTTCGACGAAGATTTCACCCACGCCTCCTACGATCGCGATGCCGTCCGCCGTTTCTGGCAGATCCTCGTTTCCGCAAGCACCGTCCTCAACGAGTTCCGCTCGCGCTTTATCGGAAAATGCAGCCCTGTGCACTTCTTTTGGGGAAGCTTCGATCTCGCTGTCACGCGATTCTCCGGACGGCGTGCTCCGCAGCGTCCCGGAGCCGACGCCATAACGCGCGAAGCCTATTCGCGCGAAGTCAGCAGCGTGGGCTTCTGGCCGGGCGCCGGCCTGGGCAATCCCGCGTTCTACGCCTATGCCGCGCCAGAGCCGGATGGATTCCCGAGTGCCGCCGTACACCCGTCCGCAGCCCGCTATGACGCCAATCTCAAGGAGTTCATCCTCATGTACGATGACGCGCGTAGCGCGCCATCCCCATCGCGGGCGCTGCTCCGTTTCTGCGAGTCGACCTACGAAGCGGCGGCAACGTTAGCCCACTGGGACCGCGGCGACCTCGAACGCCAATCCTGACTGGCAGCAGCATTTCACCAGGTCCACTCCATCAGTCGCTCACGTATTCCTCGCGGATGGGCCGGATGCCGACAAGGAATAGCAGCTTGCCTGCGTGATCGCAGAGCTTGACCAGCAGAGCCATGAAGCGATGCTGCCCGGCAAGCAGAGAAAACGGCAGCGCCAGGGAATACAGAGGCACGGCGATGAGCGATTTGATCACGCTGATGGCGTCGCAATCCGGCTGCATGGCCGCGTAGCCGCCGAGTAGAAACGCCCTGCGCACGAAGTAGGTGCGTTTCCACCGTGCCGGCGGCAAAACTTCGTATGCAACCGCCTCTGCCGACCAGACAAAACTGCGCCCTTCTTCGATTTTGCGCCGGAAAAAGTCCTGATCTTCCCCCGCTCTGAACTCCACGTTGAATGGGGCCTCATCGCCCGCGAAGACTTCCCGTTTCAGCAACACATTTCCGGTTCGCGCTTTGCGCCAGAGAACGGGCATTCCCGTGGGGTTCACCGCGCGATCATAGAGGCGGCTCCGCTTGAGCCAGGCGGGTGGCTCGCGGTCGAAGTACCGCCTCACCGGCCCCAGCACGCCGTCCACATCGTAGCGGCGAATCGTCAGCAGGAGCCGCAATAGCCATTCGTCTACCGGAAATTCATCGTCGTCGATCAGCGCAACGTAATCGCCCTCGGCATTGGCCATTACGCGGTTGCGCGCCCGCGCGATGCCCCTTTCGGGTTCGACGCAGTATTTCACCGGGAACGACAGCTCCTGACGGATTTCGTTTATGACTGCTTCGCCGGTGCGCAGTTCGTCGTTGTCGGCAACCACCGCCGAATAAGTGAACAGCCCGCCGGTCTTTTGGTGGTTGAGTTCGCACAACAGACGCTTGAGCGGCTCCGGACGCTTGAAAGTGCAGATGCAAACGCTGATGTGCGGGATGGTGTTGTCGCGCCCGGTGCTGAGGTCAATGGCGGTCTCCGGCTGGGGACTTCTCTTCGGATTCTGCTGTGCGGGTCGATCGATAGATCGCAGCAAGTAGGCGCGGGACACCTGCACGCGCCCCAGTTCCTGGAGCCGAGCCTGCATCAGAAACTTATACTCTTCGTCGCGTTCCGGATGGCATTCGATCTCCACATTGGCGTGGCGCGCCATCTCGAGAATCGTCCGCAAACGTTCCTCTTCCAATGGCGCAAGATTGAAAAAGTAATCTGCAATGCGGTATCGCCGGGCCAGGTTTTTGTCCTGCGCTCCGCGATAGAAACGGTTCAGCGCGTTTTTTTCAACGGTGCGAAAAGTGAAGTTGCGCCGCACCATGATTCCGGCGGGGATCAGTTTCTGCCACTGCACATTGGCGCAGAGATGGGCATGGTGGTGGCCATCCACTCGATTCGGCTGCGCGCCGTACTGGCGCGCGAACTCTTCCATCTGCGCCCGCACGGAGTACTCGAACGAGGCGGCGAGCAGCGGGTGGAACACAAGGGGCGCAAACCGGCCCTTGCGCAAAAAACCTGCAATCCGCTCCTGGTGAACGGTGAGTGCTGTGGGAACTTTGGCCGCGGTGAAAGGCGCGGTGAGATTCAGATGCAGTCCCGCATCAATGTTGTGCTGCCGGGCCAGGTCTGCCGCGCGTTCTGAGTCCGCCATGAAGACCATGGCGCTGGTGGAGGAGATGGATCGGCGCAACAGGCAATCCAGGATGCGGTCCGTGGCGGCCACACGAATGCCCCAGTCATCGGCGTTGAGGATCACCGTTGACACCGAATCCGGTTCCTGCGCATTCTGCCGATCGCCAGCCATAGTTGCGTTCAACCGGCGGGCTGGGTTCCGCGCGGAGCGCCGGAAGCGTTGCCTTGCCGCGCGCCGAGATGGAAGAAGCGCGCGAGTTGCGCCATTTCCTCCTTGCGCCGGAATGCGCGCAGCTCCCGCGACACCGGCCGTTCGCCGCCGCGAAGCGCCGAGGTGGCGTAGCCCGCGAGAATAGCCAACCCACGCAGCACGTAAGGCTTTTTGGTCATCTGGTAAAGTCCGCGGCATGCCTCCCACAGCGGATGGTTGCCAATGGCCCAATCGCGCTTGCCCAAGACAAATCGCGAGCGCAGTTGTCCTTGCTCCGCGGTGCCGATCACGCGATGGTGCATCGAAATTTTCTCCGCGAACGACCGCGTCTTCCATCCCTTGCTGCGCGCCGTGAGCGTAGCAATTGTATCGATGCAGCCTCCGCGCGACGGCACATACCCGCCGATCTGCTCAAAGCACGTGCGCCGGAAGACCTGGCATGCGCCGGAAACATGATCGCTGCTAACGAAGCGGTAGTCGTAGGTATCTCCCGTGATGTCTTTGTACGGCGTGCCCACGACGCCAAGCTGAGGATCCGCGGCCAGCTTCGCGAGCAGGAACTCGAAGTAATCGCTCTCAAATGTAATATCCGCATCCAGGCTGGCGAGAACCTGGTAGGACATTTCCTTCATCCGATCCATGCCCGCGTTGAACGCGAACACTTTTCCGGCAAAGTGCCGTTCCTTGCGCTCGGGCATCCGCACCAGTTCAATCCAGCCATGCTGCGCGGCGTACCGGCTCACGATCTCGTCGGTCCCGTCGGTTGAGCCGTCGCTCACAATCGCCCAGCGCAACGGGCGCACCGTCTGCGCGATCACCGACTGGATGGTCCCCTCAATGAACCGCGCTTCGTTGCGCGCCGGCGTCACCAGCACGTATATCGGCAACATTCCCGTCAACGTTCTCTCCGGCGGGTCCGCCTGCCAGACACCCGAAATGGAATCCACGCTTTTCACAGCTTCACCAGCGCTCCCCGAAGCTTGAGCGACTCGCTCGCGGCCTCGAGCATCTTTACCACCCGCAGGCCGGCCCGGCCGTCGTTGAACGGCTTTTCTCCGCTCGTAATGCAATCCACGAAATACTTCAGCTCTAATTGCAGAGCTTCAACCTGCTCCAGTTGCGGCGCCAGCATGTCCCCGGAGCGGTAGTTTACCAAGAGCTTATACACCCCTTCCTGCGAGGTCGTCTTCACGCCGCGGTCGTACACTCGCACCTTCTCGTCCGCCACCAGGTCGTTCCACACCACCATTTTCTTCTCGCCGCCGATCAGCGTCATCCTCACTTTTACGGGCGAAAGCCAATTGACGTTGATATGGGCGATGGTCTTGCCCGGGAAGTAGAGCGTCATATAAGCCACGTCTTCAAAGTCGTTCAGGTGCTTCTCGCCGGTGGCCACTACTGCCTCAGGAGACTGCCGGATGACGTGGTCCATGATGGAAAGGTCGTGCGGCGCCAGGTCCCACAGAACATTCACATCGTGCTGCAGCAGTCCCAGGTTCACGCGCATGGAATCGTAATAGTAGAGCTGCCCCAACGCATTTTCGTCGATCAATTGGCTGATCTTGCGCACCGCTCCAGTGAAGAGGAAAGTGTGGTCCACCATGATCTTCAGGTTGCGCCGTTCGGCCAGTTCCACCAGCTCCTCGCCCTGAGCTGAAGTCAGGGTGAACGGCTTTTCCACGAACACGTGCTTGCCATTCATCAGCGCTGCTTTGGTCAGTTCGTAATGCGTCCACACGGGAGAGACTATGGCAACGGCGTCGATCCGCGTGGAAGCAAGGATCTCCTTTGGATCGGAAACAACGAGAGCCGACGGATGGGCCCGCTGCGCGCGCTGCCGCGCGCCGCTGTCCATGTCCGCGATGGCTATAATCTGAGAACCTTCCAGAATCGCGAGATTCCTCGCGATATTCGGCCCCCAGTATCCGTAACCGATCACCCCGAAGTTCACTTGCCAACCACCAATCTGAATAGGTCTCGTTTGCGCAACGTTTGCCTCGATGGATCTGTCTCAGGCAAGTCGACAGGCTCTCGGAGTGCACCGGGCTGCACGATCCTGCACGCGCCGCACATTACGGACTCAACAGGCTCCGGAGCCGCGAATCACCGCCATCGGAGTGCGAAGGAGGATCAGCAGATCCAGCCACAGCGACCAGGATGTGGCGTAATGCAGATCCAGCCGCACCATGTCGTCGAATTTCACCAGACTTCGGCTCGTCACCTGCCACATGCCGGTAATTCCGGGCTTGGCTTCAAGAATTCGGCGCCGGTGCCACGTTTGATAGGCCGCCAGCTCGTATGGTAGCGCCGGCCGCGGCCCAACCAGCGACATCTCGCCGAGCAGAACGTTGATGATCTGCGGCAGCTCATCCAGGCTGGTGCGCCGCAGAAAACGGCCCAGGGGCGTGATGCGCCGGTCGTTGGTCAGCTTGTAGACGCCGGGGCTGCTGCCGTCCCCCCGCTCCGCTCCGCCTGGTTCGCGATCAGCTTCAGCACATAATCCTTATGCACGGCATGATCGTTGTTGGCGTACATCGACCGGAACTTGAAAATCATAAACTGCTTGCCGTATTGACCCACCCGCTGCTGCCGGAAGAATACGGGCCCCTGCGAAGTAAGCTTGATGGCCGCGGCGACGATCAGGAACAGTGGCGCCAGCAGCAGGAGCCCCACCCCACTCGCCGTCGCGTCAATTGCGCGCTTGAGCATCAGCAATCCTTGCTTGCGCGTCCCTGGATTTATCAGGTCAGGGTACAGTGCCGTATTGCTCGAGCCATCGGAGCTGCCCTGGCCCCAGTCGTCGGGAAAGAAATGGAACGACAGGCTTACGCGGTTGAATTGCTCGAAGGTCAACTCATGCCGCAACATGTCGCTGACACGGGTCAGGATGGTGGTCAGGATCAGGCTTTTGTCGGTAACCAGCAGGCCGGTGAACGTGAGACCGAGGATCTCCTCGTGCTTATACCAGCCGATGACGTCTGTCTCCCGGCTGGATGCCCGGAGCACACTCACCATCCGTTCGAGGACTTTCTGGTTTTCCCGTGCACGGGGATTGCTGCCAATTTCCACCAGCATCAGGAGAAACGGTTCCCTCGAGCGCTCGCTCCGCTTGCGCTCAACAGCAATGGAGCGCTTGAATGCCGGTTCGCTCAGAATCTCCCGATCGCCTACCGGCAGCGACTCAATGAGGTTCCTTCGCTTGGGGAATTCTTCTACTTGTAGTGCTTTCACAAATCTATCTCCCGCAACCGATTCCGATTGCAGACCCGGTTTCCTTGGCAGGTCACGACCCGACCTCGACTCTCCGCCCGGCCAGTGGGCCTGCAGCTTTGCATCTTTTCTTGCATCCCCCAAGATTTGGACCCACGCATCAACTACTGACGCACCACTTGCTTTTCTTGACGGCGACAGGCTGCCTACCCCCTGCAAAGGCAGCCCACGATCTGTATTCATGGGCTATTGCCATCATAGTTCGAGGCTTAACGCAAACAATCACACGTTCGTGCTAACACAAATGGAACTGGTACTGAAAATTACTCAGGTTACCTGCGGTGCATTACTCCCGCAGGACCATAGTGCGTCATTCGATCCGCGTGCGCTAACCGGGATCGGCTGTCGCACGATATTTGTTGCAACAAATAGCCAGTTTTGGCATCTTTCCATTACAGGACATTTTCTGCCTGGCCAAGCCATCGCCAGCCCCAGTTTCCCTCAATCGTGTGAAACAGGCGCAAATAACCCCGCCGGGACGCCAGTCCCGACCTCGAAAGGACTCCTCCTCATGAATCGTCTCCCCATTATCCTGGCCGTTTTGGGCCTTGCCGCACCGGTTGCGCTTGCGCAAACCTCCACCTGGGTTACCGATCCCAACCACTCTGAGGTCGATTTTGTCGTAAAGCACATGAGCCTATCGAACGTGCATGGCCGAATTGGCGGCGTCAAAGGCACCATTGTTCTGAACGAGGGCGACATCACCAAGTCGTCGGTAAACGTCACCATGGACGTCACAACCGTGGATACCGGCGTTTCCATGCGCGATAACGACCTGAAAAGCCCCAATTACTTCGATACCGCCCAGTTCCCTTCCGCTACTTTCGCCAGCACCAGCGTCTCCGGATCGGCCGGCCACCTGACGGTGATGGGAAACCTCACCCTGCATGGAGTCACCAAGCCTGTGACGCTAGACGTGGAGGGGCCAACTGGCCCGATCAATGGAATGGGCAACAAACAGCACGAAGGATATAGTGCTACCACCACGGTCAGCCGGAAGGACTTTGGCGTGGGCGCCAAGACACCCGAGGGCATGGTCAGCGACGAAGTCAAGCTCACCATCGATTTGGACGTAGCAAAACAATAGCCTGGGCGGGTTCCGGACCTGCTGAGTGAGCATATGCAGGTTCGGTCCCGCTCTCGTTTTAAAAAAAAGCAGCGGAGTGCATTCTTGACCAGCCTCAGGACTGAGATCGCGCAGAAGCGGCCATTTGCCAGCCAGGCTGAGGAGGCCATCCTCAACCTGATGCGAACGGCCGACTGTCTGCAGCGCGCCCTTCAGCACGCCGCGCGCCCCTGGGGGATCACGGCCACGCAGTACAACGTGCTGCGCATTCTGCGCGGGGCTCACCCGGACGGCCTCACCTGCTCGGCCATCGGGGAACGCATGATCACTGCCGTGCCGGACATTACGCGGCTCCTTGCGAGGCTCAAGGCGCTTCATCTCATCCGCCAGCATCGGGACCGCAACGACCGGCGTGTTCTGTGGACCCACATCTCTGAAGCAGGACTGGCGCGGCTGGCCGAGATGGACGAGACCATCGCGCGCGTGCCAGGAGAGCTTATGGGGCATTTCTCCGAGCACGACCTGGCTGAGCTGATCCGGCTGGTGGAGGTGGCTCGTCTGAAGTGCCAAGCCTCCGCCGCGCCGCCCACCTGCGACGGCAAGCCAACGTGCGAAGGCGGAGCGGCGATTGTCCCCGCCGTTTAGAATCAACTTAATATGAAGTGTCCCTACTGCGGGTTCGCCCAGGATCGGGTGGTGGACTCGCGCGAAAGCAAGGAAGCCGATGCCATCCGGCGCCGGCGCGAGTGCGAAAAGTGCAACCGCCGCTTCACCACCTACGAGCGCATCGACGAGATCCCCTACATGGTGGTGAAGAAGGACGGCCGGCGCGAGCGCTTCGACCGGCAGAAGGTCCTCAACGGCCTGCTGCGCGCCTGCGAAAAGCGGCCCATCTCCTCAACCCAGCTGGAAGAAGTCGTAGACGCCACCGAGCAGTTCGTGATGGACGCGCAGGAACGCGAGCGCACCACCAGCGAGATCGGCGAGCTGATCATGACCCATCTGAAGAAGCTCGACACGGTGGCCTACATTCGGTTTGCCAGCGTGTACCGGGACTTCAAGGACGTCCGCGAATTCAAGGAAGAACTCGAAGGTCTGCTCGAAGGACATCGGGGCGGCAAGGGGAAGAAGTGATTTCGCTGCCTGAGGAGGGAGGATGAAGGAGTCCGTCCGAAGAGCGTTAAACGTAGTCGTTCAGGCGGCCCAGATTGAGGTGTGGATCGAGAACATCCTGTTCCTTATTCTGGTTCTCATCTTCCTGGGCTTCGTGTTGTATCGCGGCTGGCTCTCCCTCCATCTACGCTGACGACCACTCGATGACCAGTACCGACACCGGCCCGCCAACGGCAATTCTCTTTACTTCTGCTAAAATGTAAAGAGAGGTGCATCGCGATGGAAGCCACTCTCAGCAGCAAAGGACAGGCCACGATACCCAAGGCGGTTCGGGAACGGTTGCAGATCAAACCGGGGGATCGTTTCAAATTCTTTTTCCACCCGGACGGCGTGATCATACTGCCCAAAATCCCAACCAGTCGCCTCAAGGGCAGCGTTCCCCGGCTCGCGCGGTCTGTGTCACTCAAAGAAATTGACCAGGCGATTGAGGCCGGTGCCACCGGGAGATTTCGGCGAAAGAAATGATTGGCCTCGATACGAACGTGCTCCTGCGCTATCTGGTTGAAGACGATCCGGTGCAATCTCCCAAGGCGACGGAAATCGTCGAGCGGCGTCTGACGGAAGAGGATCCGGGCTTTGTCAGCCTCGTTTGCATCCTCGAAATTGCCTGGGTTCTTCAGAGCCTCTACAAACGGTCCCGCGGGGAAGTGGCCAACCACATTGAGATGATTTTGGCGGCTGACACTTTGGAAGTTCAAAACGAGCAGGAGGTCTATCAAGCTGTGATCGCGCTCAGAAGCGGATCCGGGACCTTCGAAGACGCTTTGATTGGAGCTTTGGGCTACTGGCGTGGGTGCTCGGCGACTCTGACATTTGACCAAGACGCCGTTAAGCGCCTGGAAGGCTTCCAACTTATTTGAGGCAGTCAGAGCCGCATGCGTAGGAGGAGCTTCGATGCTTATCACGATTGACATTGACGACGAGTTGGTTCGGGGAGCCCAGGAATTCACAGGCATCACGAACACAGAAGCCCTCGTGCGAGAAGCCCTCACGCGCCTCGTCCAGCGCGAAGCGGCCAGCAGGCTGGCGGCTCTCGGCGGCTCCGATCCCAACGCTGCAGCCGCGCCCCGGCGGAGATCGGCGCGCTAGGCTAGGAGCTAGAGGCTAGCAGCTAAAAGCTATGTCAGAAGTGAAGACCCACAAGATCACGCTGATCCCCGGCGACGGCATCGGCCCCGAAGTGACGCAGGCCGTCGTTCGCATCCTTGAAGCCACCGGCGTCCACTTCGATTGGGAGCAGCACGCCGCCGGCGCCGAAGCCTTCGAGATCTTCGGCGAGTACATCCCGCAGGTGCTCTATGAATCCATTGAGCGCAACAAAGTGGCGCTCAAAGGGCCGGTCACCACCCCCATCGGAGGCGGCTTCAAGAGCATCAACGTCACACTGCGCAAGAAATTCGACCTCTACGCCAACTTCCGGCCCATCAAGAATCTTCCCGGCCTGGAATCGAAGTGGCCCGGCGTGGACCTGATCATCGTGCGCGAAAACACGGAGGGCGAATACGTGGGCCTTGAGCACGAAGTCGTGCCCGGCGTGGTGGAATCCATCAAGGTGATCACGGAAAAAGGTTCCACGCGCATCGCCCGCTTCGCGTTCGAGTACGCGCGCAAACACGGCCGCAAGAAGATCCACTCCATCCACAAGGCCAACATCATGAAGCTCTCCGACGGGCTCTTCCTGCGCTGCGCGCGCAAGGTAGCCGAGGAGTTCCATGACATCCAGTACGGCGAGCACATCATCGACAACACCTGCATGCAACTGGTGATGAACCCATACCAGTACGACACGCTGCTGCTGGAGAATCTCTACGGTGATATTGTCAGCGACCTCTGCGCGGCGTTTGTCGGCGGCCTGGGGCTGGTGCCCGGCGCCAATCTCGGCCATGACTGCGCCATCTTCGAAGCCGTCCACGGCTCCGCGCCCGACATTGCCGGTAAGGACATCGCTAACCCCACAGCGTTGCTGCAATCGGCCATCCTGATGCTGCGCCACCTGAATGAAGACGCCGCCGCAGACAAGGTCCAGAAAGCGCTGGAATCTGTCTATTCCGAACGCAAACACCTGACTCGCGACGTGGGCGGGACATGCGGGACGACGGCGTTTGCCGACGCGGTGCTGGCAGCGATGGCGCAGGCGTGACGGTGAATCCAGGCAAAACGGGGAACGCAATCCAAATCGAGCTGATTGCGGCATCCCTTGAGCAAGAGCCTATCCTTGCCAATCTCCTCGATCTCTACACGCACGAGTTGAGCCCACTGTTTGGCCTGGAGCTGCCAGATAGCGGTCGATTTGGTTACGCCAATCTCCCGCTATACTGGACGGATTCGCATCGCTATCCTTTTCTGGTGCACGCCTGTGGTGAGCACGCGGGATTCGCCCTGGTGTGTCGAACCGCCGGTCTCAAGGTCGAAGGTGAAGTTTGGGACATGGCCGAGTTCTTTGTCATGCGGGAGTTCCGGAAGCGAGGCATAGGAACCAGAGTTGCGCATGAGATTTGGCGACGTTTCCCGGGCCTATGGCAGATCCGAGTACTGCGCTCCAATGAAGGTGGGTTGGGCTTTTGGGAGCAGGCGGCAAAAGCTTATGCGCCGGACCGCGTGCACATCGAGGATTTCCACCGCGACGGCAAAGCTTGGATGCTCTTAACGTTTTAGTGGGGCTTACTGCGAGGAATGCGATGAAACACTTCCTGCTCTTTTACGAGGTCGATGCGGATTACGCGGTTCGGCGGACTGAGTTTCGCGGAGCACATTTGACCAAAGGCCGGGCGGCATGCGAGCGCGGCGAACTGGTGCTGGGCGGCGCGCTGGCCAATCCAATCGACGGTGCCGTTCTCCTCTTTCAGGGCGATTCACCGTCCGTGGCCGAGGACTTTGCCCGCACCGACCCCTACGTTCTCAACGGCCTTGTGAAGCGCTGGTACGTGCGCGAGTGGACCACCGTGATAGGAGTCGGCGCAACCACGCTCCTGCCGCCGGAATAAGCCGATCTGCTGGGCTTTTGGGAGCAGGCGGCAAAAGCTTATGCGCCGGAGCGCGTGCACATCGAGGATTTCCACCGCGACGGCAAAGTTTGGATGCTCTTAACCTTCTGTGGCTTCCGAACCAGGGATGCGTAAATTGTCCCCTGGTTCTCCTGCTGACCGTCAGTACAGCCCGCGCTGGCGGAGCTCGGCCAAGACGCGCTCAACTTTCCAGTCGAGTGCGCCGGTGCCGTCTACTACCAGGTCGGCGTTGGCTTTGGTTGGGCGGACCCACTGAAGGCTGGCGGGGCGAACCGTGGCTTCGTACTGGCGGCGGACGGACTCCGGGGTGCGGCCGCGGTCGGTCACATCGCGCTTGAGACGGCGCTCAAAACAGACCTCGTCGGGCGCTTCCATGTAAATGCGCAGGTGATAGTGGGGCAGGATCTCAGGGTAAGCGAGGGCGAAGATGCCCTCGACGAGGACGAGCGCGCCAGGGGTGACGGTTTCAGTTTGGCCGGGGACGCGGGAGTGGGTGGAGAAGTCGTAGAGGGGGCGCTGAATGGATTCACCGCGGGCGAGGGCGGCGATGTGCGCGGCGAGGAGCGAACTTTCAATCATGGCCGGATCGTCGAAGTTTTCGAGCGGGCGCTGGGAGGGCGGCAGGTGGGAGAGGTCGCGGTAGTAGTGGTCGAGGGGGAAGTGGAGGCCGGAGAGCTCCCGCGCGAGCTCGACGGCGAGGGTGGTTTTGCCGGAGCCGGAGCAGCCGGCGAAGCCCAGGATGACGGGCGGGAACGGCAGCAGGGCAGGAGCCGGGTCAGAGGTCACGGAGCCTCTACCTCGTCAATGGCGGCGGCGAGGCGCGGGGCGAGGCGGGTGAGGAGGTCGGCGAGCTGGCGCTCAACCTTGCGGCCGGCTTCGAAGACTTCTTCGTGGCTGAGCTGGGAGCTGCCGAGGCCCGCGGCGATGTTGGTGACGCAGGAGATGCCGAGGATTTCGACGCCCATGTGGCGGGCGACGATGGTTTCCGGCACGGTGGACATGCCGACCAGCGTGGCGCCGAGGGTACGAAAGGCGCGGATTTCGGCGGGAGTCTCAAAGCTGGGGCCGGGGGTGGCGAGGTAGACGCCTTCAGCGAGCTCGCCGAGGCCCTCTTCGACGGCGGCAGCGCGGGCTAGGCGGCGCAGGCGGAGGGAGTAAGCCTCCGTCATATCAAAGAAGCGCAGGCCGGCGGAGTGAATGGAGGCGAAGCGAGGCTCGTTGGGGCCGGTGAGCGGGTTCCAGCCCATGAGGTTGATGTGATCGGCGAGAAGGACGAGCTGGCCGATGCTGTAATCGTCTTTGATGCCGCCGGCGGCGTTGGTGAGAACGGCGGCGCAGATACCTAGAGCGCCGAGCACGCGCATGGGAAAGGTGACCTGGGCGGGAGTGTAGCCCTCGTAGAAATGGACGCGGCCCTGCATGACGATGACGGGGGTGCCCGAGAGCGTGCCGGCGACGATGCGGCCGGTGTGGCCTTCGACGGTGGACTGGGGGAAGTTGGGGATCTCAGAGTAGGGGACGTGGATGGGGTCAGCGACGGCTTCGGCCACAGCTCCCAGGCCGGAGCCAAGGACGATGGCGAGGCGCGGGGCGAGGCTGCCGAGGCGGGCGCGCAGAAAGGCGGCGGCCGCAGAGACCTGATCGTAATAGGAAAAGTCCATTGGAAATACTTTAAGGCACGGGACAAGGGCTAGGGATAAGGGAAAAGGGATAAGGGAGGGAGTAGTGAGTAGAGAGCAAGCGGGGGGCTAGGGCTGAGACAGGAACGACGAGGATGGTCGCGATGGACTTACGGGTGACTCGGACGCCTGGCGACTCTGGAAGGCTTGGTTGAGAGCCTGGTCGATTCGCTGTTCAAGGGGTTGGCGATGGTGAACGGTGCGCTGGCCGCAGGCTTGGGGGACGTTGGCCATTTGGCGAACGAAGTTGCGGTATCCCGCGGAGCCGGGGTGGAGCGTTTCCCAGTAGCTTCTGCGGGTGAGCAGGGGCTGGTGGAGGTCAATGAGCTGGTTGCGCAGGATGTTGATGCCGCAGAGCAGATTGTTTTTGGGATTCAGGATGGTTTTATCGGGGTCGTGGGCGGGCAGGCCCTTGTCTTGCTCCCAGTCGAAGTTGCAGCTGTAGCGGCCGGAATCCTGATATTTGAGCTGAAGAAGGCCTTCCTGGCGAGAGATGTGGTGGGTGATGGGATCGATGATGGCAACGGCGGCCTCGGTGTGGCGGACGTCGGCGGTGGGTCTGAGGCCGGCTTCAGCGCCGGCCAGCGCCTGGAAGAAGTAGGCCCAGAAGGCGCGCTTGTCGGCGTTTGACAGGAGGTTGAAGCGAGGGCAGAACGGCTTGACCGCGTGGTCCACATCGCCGGAGAGGAACTCCGGGGGCAAATTCTCTTCGATGAGGACGTCCCACTCGGGATTCCAGGGATCGTCGCCCTGGAGCTCGACTTTCTGGACAGCGATGGGCGTGGGCGGCGCTGGCTTGATGCCAGTGGGGGCGACGGGGCCCGGCGGGACCGGAACCGGGGGCACCACGACGGCGTGGAGCTGGCCGCGGGCTCCGGTCTGCGAGAGTGGCTCCAAGTTGTAGGAGACCGTTAGCGATTGGGACGGGGCGGAGACGGCCTTTGGTTCGGGCAAGCCGGTTTGCGGTTGGGTGGCCGGGGGTTGCTGATCCGGAACGGACTGCTGGGCGTGAGCCGGCGCAAGGACCAAAGCCAAGGCAATTGCCCAAAGTGCCGGTTTGGTAAGGAGCGTGCGCACCTGATTTCTGATGCGATGGGATTTCAAATCAGTTGCGCCAGGCAAAAGGTTGGGCGGATTCAAACGTAATTTTTGTTGAAAACAATAGGGTTATGTTTTACAAGGAGACAGAGCGGAGCAAGATGGTTGGCAACCGATGCGGGCTTTGGAAAGCAAGTTGCTTGCGGGTGTGACGCCGATTCAGGCGCGCTGTGGAGGACGGGTGGAGAAAATTCGTCCGTTGGCGAAGGTCTGAATCTCCAGGTCGACGCTGGCAATCTCGGCACCACAATCGCGGCGCTGATTTCGGGTACATTGGCAGAGCTCAGTGAAGCGGATGTGGCCGGCCTGGCTGAGCTCGACTCCGGCCGCTATGAGGACGCTGTAAATGTCGACGCAGGCCTGGCGCTCGAACTCGAAGAGCATGGTAACGGTTCCGGCATCGCTTGCGCCCCGGCTGAGGACCCAGCCGCCGCAAGCGAGAATGGCACCAGTGAGGGTGCAGACCAGGCGCGAGGGCTCAACCTGCGAGACGGCCTTCATCTCCATTGCCCATGGAATTGTGGGTGGCTGCACATTCGGCAAGTTGGGCACGACGAACCTCACTTCGCGTTTATCGGAGGGGGTGGAACGATCATGACTTCTGTTGCGGAGTCGAACGGTGGCTGACTTTGTTTGGAACAGGCGGCGCGGTCAGATGCCAGAGGAGAAATGCACGGGTAATTTGAAGGGACAGGGCACAGGGGACCAAGGGGACCAAGGGACCCAGGGACCTGGAGACCGAGAAGCCGGAGAGCGAGAGGGGTAAGCTAATCATCATGATCGTCGGCACGGGCATCGATGCGGTGGAGATCGAGCGTATTGAACAGGCAATCGATCGATACGGCCAGAAATTTCTGAACCGGGTGTACACGGCCGGGGAACAGGAATACTGCCGGCGGAAGAGGAGTTCGGCGGAGAGTTTTGCTGGACGGTTCGCGGCCAAGGAAGCGGGGGCCAAGGCGCTGGGGACGGGAATTAGTCACGGCGTGACGTGGACGGAAATTGAGGTGGTGCGGGAGCGGGGCGGCCGGCCGACGATGAAGTTTCACGGGCGGGCGGCGGAGATTGCAGCGCGGCTGGGAGTGGGGAGTGCGTCGCTCTCGTTGACACATACGAAGGCGCTGGCGATGGCCAGCGTAGTGCTGGAAGGCAAGTTACCCGGGACCAAGGGACCGAGGGACCAGGAAGGCCTGGATTGAGGGGCTGAAGGGACTAAGTGACTGAGGGTGTTGGGCGGCGCGACGGAATGCTATGCTCAGGTCAAGGCGGTTGAGCTTTCCCAAATAGGAGAATCGTGCCAAGCCGGAAAGAGATCAGATGGGCACAACTGAAAGTCGGCATCCTGGTGCTGGTGGGCCTGGCCGTTTTGGTTGGACTCATCTTCCTGATGTCGGGCTCGACGGGGGGACTGTTCTCCCGCAAGCTATTTCTGCGCTCCTACTTTGACAATGCTTCCGGCTTGAAAACTGGCGCGCCGGTGACGCTGGAGGGGGTCACGATTGGGAACGTGCGCAGCATTCGCGTGGTGCCCACGCACAACCCCAATCCGGTATTAGTGACGATGGAAGTGGGAGCGGATTCCCTTCCCGGGCTGCACACTGATTCGACCACGTCCATTGAGCAGGCAGGGGTGCTGGGCGACAGTTTCGTGGATATTCATTCAGCGAAGGCGACTGGTCCGCCGCCGGCAAGTGGCGCGGAGCTTGCATCGCGCACTATACCCAGCATCCAGCAGGTGGTGGATACGAGCCAGGACGCCCTGCAGGAAGTCACCAAGATGATGAAGAAGGTGGACGCGGTGCTGGACACGCTGAATTCGAAGCGGGGGACGGCGGGAGAGCTGATGAACGATCCGGAGCTTTACCGGCATCTTACGCAAGTGGCCAGCAACCTGAACACCGTGACGCAACGGCTGGCGAACGGCTCAGGGACCCTGGGCAAGCTGATGACGGATGATTCCATGTACAACAAGCTGAATGCAACGGTGGACCGGCTGGACACGATCTCCGAGTCGATTGCGGCGGGCCATGGAACGGTGGGCAAGCTGCTGCACGACGAGACCCTCTACAACAACTTTGACGAGGCGGTGAAGAACACCAATGCGCTGGTGAAGGGGATTAACGAGGGCAAGGGCGCAATGGGCAAGGTGGTAGCAGACCAAGCATTCGCGGACAAGCTGAACAGCACGCTGACCAACCTGGACGCCATCGTGAAGGGATTGAACGAGGGCAAAGGCACGATCGGTCAGTTGATGCAGAACCGATCGCTCTACGACCACAGCGACCAGACAATGGAACAGACGCGGGACCTGCTGAAGGCGATCCGTGAGAATCCGAAGAAGTACTTTGTGATCCGGTTGAAGATGTTTTAAAGACAGTTCGTAGTTCGAAGTTCACAGTTCACAGTTCCTGGTTCACAGCCGTGAAGCCATCGCCTTTCGCCCGGAACTGGACCCGGTTGGGTTGCTTAGAAACGATTATCGGAGGTCTACCTATGCGCATGAGGCTGATGTTTGCGGCGGCGTTGTGCCTGCTGGTGGCCGCTTCCCTTCCCCTGTGGGTGCGAACGGCGCGGGTGGCGCATGCGGCGGCGGCAGACTCGCCGAGCTACGCCGCCAACGGCGACATGCTGCCGCTGACGCATTACCGCGAGTGGATTTATTTGAGTTCCGGGATCGACATGAGCTACACGGCCAAACCGGCGGGCATGACGATGTTCGACAACGTGTTTGTGAATCCGGAGGCGTACCGGAGTTTTGTGGCGACGGGAACGTGGCCGGACAAGACGGTGTTGGCGCTGGAAGTTCGAGAGGCGAAGTCGAAGGGATCGATCAACCAGAGCGGGCACTTCCAGGGCGAGGGATTGATGGGGTTCGAGGTACACGTGAAAGATGAGGCGCGGTTCAAGGGCGGGTGGGCGTTCTTCGATTTTGACTCGCCGGAGAAGAACGGGACGCTGATCCCGAGCGGTGCGCCGTGCTACTCGTGCCACCAGGCGCATGGCGCGGTGGACACCACGTTCGTGCAGTTTTATCCGACGCTGCAGCCCATTGCGCGGGAGAAGAAGACGGTGGCGGCGGAGTAGCGACAGTTCACAGTTCGTAGTTCTTGGTTTGCAAACGCCGGGTTGACACCAGCGGCGACGTGCACGTCGCTGCGAACTGTGAACTGAGAGCTGTGAACTTCAGAGATTACAATTTGCGGTGGCGGCGGAAACGCTTTCTGGAGTGCGCCGCCGCGGAGGAGACAAATGAAGCTGAGCCGGAGGGGTTTTCTGGGCAGAGCGGCGGCCGCGGGCGCGGCGGTGGTGGTGGGGGTCCCGAAGAACACACTTGGGCAGAGTGGAAAAGGCGCGGGCGCGGCCGTGGACGTGGCCACCAAAGACCTGACCCACTCCGCGGTGGCCAAGGTCGAGTGGAAGGCGGAGCCGTTCGCTATGACCGATGTGCGGCTGCTGCCCAGCTTCTGGAAAGAGACGATGGAGCTGAACCGCAGCTATCTCTACTCGCTGCCCAACGATCGGCTGGCGCACAACTTCCGGGTGACGGCGGGGATTCGCGTCGGATGCCGATCCGCTGGGCGGCTGGGAGCGCCCGGACTGCGAGCTGCGCGGGCACTACATCGGGCACTATCTCAGCGCTTGCTCGATGCTCTACGCGAGCACGGGCGATGAGTTTATCCGCGCCAAGGCGGACGAGTTGGTGAGGATGCTGGCCGCGTGCCAGGCCAGGGACGGCTACCTGAGCGCATTTCCCACGGAGGAGTTCGACCGGCTGCGGGAGTTCAAGGAGGTGTGGGCGCCGTTCTACACCTATCACAAGATCATGGCGGGCATGATCGACATGTATGAGCACACGGGCAACCGGCAGGCGCTGGAGATTGCCGAAGGCATGGCGGGGTGGGCAGCAGCATTCGCGCAACCGTTCAGCGACGCGGACTGGCAGAAGGTGCTGCTGGTGGAGCAGGGCGGGATGATGGAGTCCGCGTACAACCTTTACGGAATTACGGGAGACGAGAAGTATCGCGCGCTGGCGGTGCGTTTCGAGCACAAGAAGATCCTGGATCCGCTGGCCGCGGGCGAGGACATGCTGGCGGAGAACCATGCGAATACGAATATTCCCAAAGTAATTGGAGCGGCGCGGGGATATGAGCTGACGGGCGACGAGCGGCTGCGGAAAATCAGCGAGAATTTCTACGGCTTTGTGACCGAGCATCACGTGTATTGCACTGGCGGGACGAGCGACGGCGAGATTGTGGCGGACGCCCGACGCGATTTCAAAGCAGCTGGGGCCGGATGCGGAGGAGTGCTGCTGCAGCTACAACATGATGAAGCTGGCGCGGCACCTTTACGGGCAGAATCCCGACGCGAAGTTCTTCGACTACTACGAGCGGCTGCTCTATAACGTGCGCTACGGGACGCAGGACCGCAACGGGATGCTGATGTATTACGTCTCGATGAAGCCGGGAGAGTACAAGACGTTTGGGACGCCGCTGGACAGCTTCTGGTGCTGCACGGGGACGGGGAGCGAGGAGTACACCAAGCTGAACGACTCGATTTACTGGCACAACGACGAAGACGGTGTTCGTGAACCTGTACATTCCGTCGCGGCTGGACTGGATGAGCGCGGGCTCAAAGTTCGGATGGAGACGAAACTTCCGGCGGAGGAGCGGGTGACGCTGACGGTGGAGGCTGCGCCCAGTGTCTCGACCGCATTGAAGTTGCGCATTCCTTATTGGGCGACGAAAGATGTGGTTGTGGCGGTCAACGGCAATGCAATTGGGGCGGCGCCGGCGCCGTCAAGCTATGTGACATTGCAACAGCAATGGAAGCCGGCGATGCATTACCATCGATCTTCCCCTCACGCTGCACGTGGACACCGCGCCGGACGACAAGACGGTGCAGGCGGCGATGTATGGGCCGCTGGTGCTGGCCGCGCGCATGGGCGACGAGGGACTGACGACGCGAATGATTTATGCGGGGCCCGGTCCGCAATGGGGCGACGACGGGTACGCGATGCCGGTGGTGGATCTGCGGCCGATACAGAAGCCCAGCGGAACGGTGGCAGACCAGGCAGCGGGGCAGAATCCATCGGAGACCGGCGCGTGGTTCGAGCGCGTGGAGGGTTCGCGCGAATATCCGCTGACATTCCGCACCAAGGGGCGCGAGCCGGCGCACACGCTGGTGCCGCTGAACCGGATCATGGATGAACGGTATTCGGTGTATGTGAAGGTGGAGACGGCGTAAGCGAGCTCGCAGTTCGAAGTTCACAGTTCGTGGGCTCGTGGCCGGTAGCTCATCAGACGGAACTGCCTACGTTCAGCGTCAGGCTACCGGCTACTGGCTACCAGCTCAATACGCGCGCAGTTCGAGGATCGCTTTGAGGATTCGTTCCGGCTGGGGCAGGATCGCGTCCTCCAGCACGGGCTGGTAGGCGACGAACGTGTCCATGCCGGCTACGCGCTTGACCGGCGCGTCGAGGTCCTCGAAAAGCTCATCGGCGATGCGGGCGGCTAGCTCTGCGCCGTAGCCCCAGCTCAGCATGTCCTCATGCGCAACTAAGCACGCGGCTGGTCTTGCGGACGGATTCGGCGATGGCTTCCCAGTCGTAGGGATTCAGCGTGCGCAGGTCGAGGACTTCGACGTGGATGTCGTGCTTGCGCTCGGCCGTCTGCGCGGCCTGCAGGGCGCGGGGAACGACTGCGCCGTAGGTGATGAGCGTGAGGTCGGTTCCGGGGCGCACGATGTGCGCTTTGCCGAAGGGGATGGCGAAATCGGGGCCGGGATAGGGGGCGCGGCCGTAGGTCTCGCGATAAAGGCGCTTGTGCTCGAAGAACATCACCGGATCGTCGCAGCGGATGGCGGTGCGGAGCAGGCCGTTGGCGTCGAGGGCGTTGGACGGCATGACCACGCGCAGGCCGGGGATGTGAGTGAAGATGCTCTCGCCGGACTGGGAGTGGTAAATAGCGCCGCCGGTGAGATAGCCGCCAATGGGCACGCGAATGACGGCGGGCGCGGCCCAGGCGCCGTTGGAGCGCCAGCGCATGAGTGCGAGCTCGTTGCGGATCTGGTGCATGGCGGGCCAGATGTAGTCGAAGAACTGGATTTCGACCACGGGCTTCAGCCGCGGAGCGCGTAGCCAATGGCGCGGCCGACGATGTTGGCCTCGGCCAGCGGTGAGTTGAAGACGCGCTCGGAGCCGAATTCGGTTTGCAGGCCGGCGGTGAGCTTGAAGACGCCGCCTTTGCCTTTCACCTCAGGCAGCGCGGTCTCGCGGCTGGCGTCGGCCACGTCCTCGCCATAGACGACGATGCGCGGATCGCGGCGCATCTCGTCGTGCAGGCAGGCGTTGATGAGGTCGGCCATGGTCTTGGGAGCGGTGCCCTGTGCGGATTTCGATTTTCCGGGGCCGGCGCCGGCTTCGGCGGCTTGTTCGGTGGCGAAGGAACGGCTGGTGGGATCCAGTCCTGAGGAATAGACGTGGTCAGGTATGGTGTCGAGCGACGGCAGGGGTGCGGCCAGCGCGGCTTCGGCGGCCTCAGCCACCTCGCGGTCGATCTGCTGCTCGAGCTCGGTGATCTGCTCCGCGGTCAGGATGTTCTCGCGAAGCAGACGCATCTGCATGCGGCTGATGGGGTCGCGGAGGGCGTCGGCCTCGCGCTCCTGGGCGGAGCGGTAGAGCTTGTCGTCGTCGGAGAAGCGAGTGAGAGTAGGGGCGGATGCAGTGGCCGTGGACGAAGGCCGGGCCCTGGCCCGCGCGGCAATAGCGAGCCGCATTCTGGAATGCGCGCAGGCAGGCCTCGGCGTCGGTGCCGTCGATCTCCTGAAAATGGAAGTTGGGGAAGTTGGCCACCAGGCGGGAGATGTTGCCGCCCGGCGTGTTCACTTCGACAGGAACGCTGATGGCGTAGCCGTTGTCTTCAATCAGGAAGATGACGGGCAGCTTCTGGTTGGAGGCGGTGTTGAGGGCCTCCCAGAACTCGCCTTCGGAGGTTGAACCTTCGCCGATGCAGGCCAGCGCGACTTCATCGCCGTGGAACTCGACGTCGTGGAAGGCGCGGTAGTCGCACTGGCACATCCGGCTCCGGGCAGCCTCGGGATGGTGGCTGAAGTAGCGGCCGGCTTCAGCGCAGCCGACGGCGTGAAGCATCTGCGTGGCAGTGGAAGATGAGGTGCTGACGATGTGCAGAGGGCGGGAACTCCAGTGAGTGGGCATCTGGCGCCCGCCGCTGGAGGGGTCAGTGGCGGCGCCGACGGCCTGGAGAAACATATCGGTGGCGGAGAGGCCGAGCGCCAGGCAAAGAGCGCGGTCGCGATAGTAGGGGAAGAACCAATCGTAGCCGGGCCTGAGGGCCAGCGCCGCGCCAACCTGGAGGGCTTCGTGGCCGGCGCCGTTCACCTGGAAGAAGATCTTCTGCTGCCGCTTGAGCATGATCTCGCGATCGTCGATCCGGCGGGAGGTGTACATCAGCCGGTAGATCTCGATCATGGTTTGCGGGTTGAGGGGCCCCTCTGAAGCGATGATCTCGGTATCGCGCAGATTAGAAACCGCCAAGTTCATGAGCCGTTCACTCCAATTGGGATCCCCGCCGAATGCGCCAAAGCGGTCAACTGTGTCCTCCCGCCCCCAAACTGGATGACAGGACTACCCTATCGGTTGCGCCTCCCATATTGCAAAGAGCAGCGGGAAGCCATTGTCCGGTTATTTGAACCCGGAAATCAAGGGAGATTGTATCAATCCGGGAGGGCAACAGGCATTCCCCAAGGCGGGTTCGCGGCCGGACCGCGGAGACAAACGGCCTCAGCGGGATGGTTCCCACGGGGCATAAGGATTAGGCGGCGGCGGCACGCCGACGGCGTTCGCCATTTTCTCGCGAACAGATTTGGCCAGCTTCTCAATTTCTTCGGCCTTGCGCATGCGTTCGGCCACGCTGAAGGTGGGATTCTCAGAAGCGGCATCGGCATTCAGCTCGCGCGCCAACTGGAGGATCTTGTCGGAGTCGGCCACAATGGCCTTCTGGCGCTGATTGTTCAGGAACTTGACTTGCCGCTCCTGAATGCTGACGCCACTAAAGGCCGCGGAGGGGTCCAGGACCTGCAAGTGGGGTGTGGCAGGAGCCCCCTGCGTTCCGGGCGACTGCGCGAGCATGGGGCCAACGATCAACAGCGCGGCGGCTGCGACGCGAAAGCTCAGGAGCAAACGTTCTCCGCGGTGACGCTTGCCAAACGAATTGGAAAATACAACAGACATCCAGAATCTGCCAAGATCAGTCGGCGCCCACGGTTAGTTTCATTTTCAGTTGCACGCTGTGGGCAAGACGCTCGATTTCCTGTACCTTGCGCACTGCGCTGACCGAAAGCGTGTTCCGGGGAGCCATATCAACCTCTGCCTTCAGTTCGGAGGCGAGCTTGAGGATCATCGCGCTATCGGAATCGAGCTGGCGCTTGCGTTCTGCGTTGGCGGCCTCAAAGCTGGCGCGCTTGAGCTTCTGTTGCTTCATCTCCATCAGGTCGTTGGCGTCCGGGGCGTGATTTGCTGCGGGCAGAAGGACGGAACTGGACTTGGGCGGCTCTGAGATCGTCTGCATTCCCTGCGATACCGTCTGCTGCCCCCGGGCCGGGACCGGCAGCAGAACAGCCAGCAGGCCGGCGCAGAGGCAAAGACAGGATGCACCGGGCAAAGAGCGGCGTACGCCTTTCGTTCCCGGGGCGGCGTGCATCGAGGTTGGCGCCATGCGAATCCTCCGTTCCCTTTCGGCCATGGGTCGAAACGCGGGCATCAGCTTGCCCCGGCGGTCAGCTTCATCTTCTCCTTGACGCCCTTGGCGAGTTTTTCAATGGACTCGGCCTTGCGGATGACATCGAGGGAAAGGGTGTCCTTGTCAGTTTTATCTACCGCGGTCTTGAGGTCGGTGGCGAGCTGGAGCAGCCTGGAGGCATCATCGGCAATCTGCTTTCTGCGCGCGGCATTGGCGGCTTCAAACTTCTCCTGTTTCGATGGCTTGGACTGCTGCTGCATCTGCATCTGGGCGTTGGCATCGGGCATTCGGATAGCAGCTGGCTGGCTATCGGCCCAGGGCCGGGGCTGGCTGGTGGAAGGCGAGTCCTGTTGCTGCGGCACCTGCTGGGTAAGGGCGAGGGTTGCGCCCAGCGTAGCCAGGCCGGCCAGCCCGGCAAAAGCGCGCCGGCGCGGGGAACCAGGCGACGCGCTCCGCAGCCGTGGATCCGCACTGCGATTTGACGGCAAGAACATGGCGATCCTCCTTCCATGACGGATGAATCTGCGTCAGCTCGCCCCCACGGTAAGCTTCATTTTCTCCTTTACTCCCTTGGCCAGCCTTTCAATATTGTCTGCCTTGCGAATGACATCGATCGAGAGCGTATCCTTGTCGGTCTTGTCTATCTCCGCCTTGAGCTCGGTGGCAAGCTCAAGCAGTTTGGCCGCGTCGTCGGAGATCTGTTTCCGGCGCACGGCATTGGCAGCCTCGAACTTGTCTTTTTTGGTTTGCTGCTGGTCCATCTGCATCCGGTCGTTGGCGTCGGGCACACGGTTCGCTTCCGGCAGGATAATAGGCTTGTTCGGAATTGGCGACATGTCGGGAGCGCCCCCCGGCTGTTGCTGCTGCTGCGCGCAGGCCCAAATGGATGCCAAGACAAGCAGGCCAACAGCCGCCAGCCGAGCGAGCGAATGGACGCGGAATGAGAGTGGATCAGGCGTACCGGGAAGCATGGGGAACCCTCCTTTATAAAAACGGGGAAACACCAGCGGAACGCAGGGATCAGGGAGGACGTTCAAGGACATTCTCCCACGGGAGAAGACGAAAAGCGAGACAAGAGCGGACGATTTTATTCTCGGCCCAAATGGCCCTACCGCGTTGAAATGATGGCGCATGGCCTGGGATCGGCCCTCGATTGCGTTTGCCGCCGGTGAAGAGCGCTTCCGAAATCGCGGAAAAGGGAGGCAATCGGCGGCCGAGCCCGCCCCCCTTTGCACAATATAGATTGGGAAAGGGGGGAACCGGGATGCATGGATTGACGGCTATGGCCCTGCGCAGCGGAATCTTTGCCGAGGGCCGGTTCATGGGCAAGGTGCTGGACGGATGGGTCGTGGACACCCAGGATTTCGTTCGCACCAAGCTGCCGCACCTGGTGATGGTGGCCATCATCGCGGTGGTGCTCGCGCGTTTGCTGCGGCTCATCACGTCGCGCATGGTCCGCATTGCGGAGCGGCACGCCGCAGGCCCGGCGCGCGTGGCGCAGGTGCGGACCCTGGCCGGAGTGGTGCGCACCACGGGCCTCGCGATCATTGGTGCCATCGTGGGCCTGCAATTCCTGGCGGCGGTGGGAGTAAACCTGTCGCCGCTTCTGGCATCGGCGGGCATTGCCGGCGTGGCTATCGGACTGGCGGCGCAGAACATCGTCAAGGACGTGCTGAACGGAAGCCTGATCCTGATGGAGGATCAGTTCAACGTGGGCGACGTGGTGACGGTGGCCGGGCTGACCGGCACGGTGGAGGCGATGAGCCTGCGCAAAACCGCGGTGCGCGGCGGCGATGGGACTCTGTACGTTATTCCCAACTCGAACATCACCACCGTGGCCAACCAGAGCGCGGATTTCAGCGTGGCCACGGTGAACGTGAGCGTGGACTTCTCCGCCGATCCCAACCAGGTGATGGATATCCTGGGCCGCATTGGCAACGAGGTGCGGAATCTGCCGGAGTTCAAAGAGCTGTTCCTGGCCGAGCCGCAGATCCTGGGCGTCGACTCGGTGAAGGGGTCGCAATTGATTTTCCCCGTGGTGTTCAAGACCCGGGCGCAGAAGCAGTACGGGCCAGTCCGGGAGTTTCAGCGGCGGGTGCGCCTGGCTCTCGAAGAGAATCACCTGCTGCCCGGCGATCCCATGCGGGTGTTCAATGCGTTTGGCGCGGAGGGTCATGCATCCGCGCCCAGGACGCCGGCGGAACATGAAGCGCCGGAAGCGGCCAAGCCGGACCCGACCACGCTCAAGCCGCAGGAGACAAATCCGTTCACGGGCGAAGGCTGAAAGCACGGACCAGGGGAACAAGGGACCGGGAATGCCGAAGGTTCCGGGCTAGCCTAAGCTTGAATGCCGATGCAGCAAGGTTCACCGATGAACAAAAAGGAGAATTCCCGACAGCAGCGGCGGAAAGGAAAACGCGACAATCGTCATTGTCTTAACGTCGCCGGCCAGGTAACCAGGCGCCCAGACGGCGTACGCGATGCCCACAACGATTGCGACCACGATCAATAACCAGCTCCCGGCGGTTTCCCAACGCCAGGGAACCAACGCGATCGCGATAAACAGAATTCCCAACGCCAGCCAGGGCAAGCCTGCGGAAAGTTGCATTGCGGTTTCTGTCGTTTCAGCGATGAAAAAGTACATCCAGACCGCGGCCCAAAACAACGCCAGGGCGCGTGCGACGAGAACCAGCAGGACTTGCATTGCGGGTCTCCTTGGAAAATGAGATTGCAGGAATTGTAACGCCATCCCGAGGGCTCAGAGCTCGCGCGCCTTCTCGATGGCTCGCAGAACCGCCCGCGCCTTGTTCATGGATTCGCGGTACTCGGTCTCCGGCACGGAATCGGCCACAATGCCTGCGCCGGCCTGGATGCTTCCCTTGCCGTCGCGGACCGTAAGCGAACGGATGGCAATGCAGGAATCCAGATTGCCGGAAAAGTCGGCGTAAAGAACGGCGCCGCCGTAGGTGCCGCGCCGCGCCGGCTCCAGCTCTTCGATGATCTCCATGGCGCGGACCTTGGGTGCGCCGGAGAGCGTGCCGGCTGGAAAACAGGCGCGCAGCGCGTCCACCGCAGTCAACTCGGGGCGCAGGCGGCCCTCGATAGTGCTGACGATGTGCATGATGTGGCTGTAACGCTCGACGAACATGAGGCGATCGACCTTGACCGATCCGTACTCGCTGACGCGGCCCACGTCGTTGCGGCCCAGATCCACCAGCATCACGTGCTCGGCGCGCTCCTTCTCGTCGTGCAGCATCTCCTCGGCCAGGGCAATGTCTTCCTTCTCAGTGGCCCCGCGCGGGCGGCTGCCGGCAATGGGCCGGTACTCGATATTGCGCCCATGCACGCGTACGAGAAGCTCAGGCGAGCTGCCTGCCATCTCGATTTTTAACGGCGGCGCCGCTTTTCCTTTTTGGACTGGCTTCCTGGCGACGCCCAGCGGACCATCGGTAGCAAACCGCAGAAAGTACATGTAGGGACTTGGATTGACCGTGCGCAGCGCGCGGTACACCTGGAAGGTGTCCACGCCGGGATCGACGTCGAAGCGCTGCGAGATGACCGCCTGAAAGATGTCGCCGGCGGCGATGTACTCGCGGGTGCGTTGGACGGCGGCCATGTAATCGCGCTTGCGGATGCGGTGCTCCACCTTGAGCTTGCCCGTGGTTCTGGGAGCGCGGATGCGCGGCAGCGGCTGCGCGATGTGCTTTTGCAGGCGGGCCAGGCGGCGCACCGCGCGATCATAGGCTGAAGCAGGCGAATGGAGCGTGACGTCCGCGGTGACCACCATCCAGATCTGCTTGCGGACGTGGTCGAAGGCAAGCACCTCGTCGAAGAACAGCAGGCAGGCGTCAGGAACGCCGAGCTCGTCGGCGGCCTGATTGGGCAAGCGCTCGATCTGGCGGACCGCATCATAGGCAAAATAACCGACGGCGCCGGCGGTGAACGGCGGCAAGCCGGGCAGGCGCGCGGGCTTGTGGCCGCCCAGAGCGTCGCGCAGCGCGGCAAAAACGTCGCCTTCAACATGGGTGGTGCGGCGGCCCTCCGTGATGGTCAGCGACCGGCCGCGGGCAACGATGCGCTTGTAGGGCGCGAGGCCGATGAAAGTGTACCGGCCCACCTGCTCGCCGCCTTCCACCGATTCCAGCAGGAAGCACTCCGGAGCCGACCACGCCGCGCGCAGGAATGCGGAAACGGGCGTCTCCAGATCGGCGGTCACCGTGCAGCACACAGGCACCAGCGTGTGCTCGCGCGCCAGCTTGAGAAACTCCTGGCGGCTGGGATGGACGGATCGTTCGGCGGAGGTCACAAACCCAGTGTAAAGGTTGCGCAGCGGCGCGAATCAGTGCGTAGGCGAGCCGGGCTTCTGCTCGGCGCCGGACGCCCCGCTTGCGATCTCGATGGCGCGCTCCAGGTGGACGCCGCGCGAGCCTTTCACCAGCACCAGGTCGCCTTTGCGAAGGTTTTTGCCCAGCCAATGGCCGGCGGATTCGGCGTCGGGCAAAAAGAGCGCGGCCACGCCGCCCATGCAGGCGGCAGCGGCCAGATGCTGGGCATTGCCGCGAACGCCGACCACGATATCGATCCCCGCTTCCGCTGCTGCCTTGCCGCAGGTGTAGTGCAGGATGGGAGCGTGTTCTCCCAGCTCCAGCATCTCCCCGGCCACCAGGATGCGGCGGCGCGCGGGGCGCAGGGCTAGCGTGCGGATCATGGATTGCAGGGCTTCGGAGTTGGAGTTGTAACTGTCGTTGAGGATGGTGGCGCCGGCTATTGAGATGGTCTGGCCGCGCTTGTCGCCTGGCTCAAGTTTCGCGATGGCCGCGGCGGCGGCATCGAAGTCGACCCCCGCTTCAATGGCGACGGCGAGCGCAGCCATGGCGTTTTGCGCGTTGTGTGCGCCAGGCATACGCAGCGTGAGCGAGCCCTCTCGATCCCCGGCGCGGAAGTGGACGCGGAGGCCATTCTCATCTTCCGCAATGTCCAGAATCTGAGGATCGGCGCAAGGCCCGGCGCCGAAGTAAACCGCACGGCCGGCAAAGTCGCGGCCAAATTGAGCCGCATATTTGTCGTCGCAATTGAGGAACGCGACGCCGGTTTCAGGCAGCGCCGCTACCAGCTCGAATTTGGCGCGGGCGATGCCGGCCTGGCCGTCGGGGAATCCCTCAATGTGCGCGGTGCCCACGTTGGTGACCACGCCCCAATCGGGAGCGGCGATCCGGGCCAGCGCGGCGATTTCGCCGGAGTGGTTCATGCCCATCTCCACCACCGCGTACTCGTGCTCCGGCTCGATGCGAAGAAGCTGCAGCGGCAGGCCGTATGCGTTATTCAGGTTGCCGCGCGACTTGAGCACGCTGAAGCGCACGGCCAGTGCAGCAGCGATGGCTTCCTTGGTGGTGGTCTTGCCCGCCGATCCGGTAACGGCCACGATGTGTCCTGCCCAGCGGCGCCGCACATGGAGGGCGAGCGCCTGCAGCGCGAGCAGGGTGTCATCGGCAATCAGGAGCGGAGCGGAGAGCGCCGCATCCGACAGCGAGGCCGCGCGCGCGCGCGAAACCACGGCCGCAATGGCGCCACGCTCCGCGGCGGCGGCGACAAAGTCGTGGCCGTCAAAACGCTCGCCGCGCACCGCAAAAAACAGCTCGCCGGGAGCAATGGTGCGGGAATCGATGGAGTATCCCTGCGCCACCAGCGCGCCGGCGTCGGGGAGCGTTGGCGGCGCTTCCAGCACCGCTCCAGCGCCGATGGCCGCTTCTGCCAGGGTGAGCCTCATCGTTCCTTACCATACCCCATTTGGGCGCCGAGTTCAGTGAGCTCGGCGCGCAGCCACTTCGGCATCGTCGAACGGAATAGTGCGGTCCGGCGAGAATCTGTTCCTTCTCGTGGCCCTTGCCGGCGAGGAGCACGATATCGCCGGAACCGGCCTCATGGAGGATGAGGCGGATGGCCGCGGCGCGATCGGGCTCGATGGTATAGCGCACGCCCGTTGCCTTCAGCGCGGGTTCGATCTCAGCTGAGGATGGCAAGCGGATCTTCGGAGCGCGGATTGTCGCTGGTGGCGACGACGAAATCGCTTCCCTCGCCCGCCGCCTGACCCATCTTTGGTCGCTTGGTGCGGTCGCGATCCCCGCCGCAGCCAAATAAAGTCAAAACGCGCCCGCCCGTCGAAGCGGCCATTTGCCGCGCCAGCGCGATCAGGTTACGCAGGGCATCGTCGGTATGCGCGTAGTCCACGATGACGGGGAACGGCTGGCCCGCGTCGACCGGCTGGAAGCGGCCCGGCACGGGCCGGAGGCGCGGAATCGACTGGACCAGTGAGTCAAATGGAACGCCGCGCGCATGGGCCGCGGCGACGGCCGCGAGCAGGTTCAGGATGTTCACCTCGCCGGCCAGATGCGACCGAACCCGCGCCGAGCCGGCCGGCGTTTCCAGCCGCAGCTCCGCGCCGCCGGGGGTAAGGCTGTGCTCTGTGACGCGCCAGTCCCCGGCGCCGATTCCATACGTGCGAACCTCCGCTCCGGCATCGCGCGCAACCGCAGCCAGCTCCGCGCCGCGCGGATCGAGTGCATTGATCACGGCGACGCGCGGCGCGGGATAGACGGTTCCGTCGAAGAGCAGGCGCTTGGCCGCAAAGTAGTTCTCCATGGTGCCGTGATAATCCAGATGATCGCGGGTGAAATTGGTGAAGACGGCCACGTCGAAGGGAATTCCCGCCGCGCGGCCCTGGTCGAGGGCGTGGCTGGAGACTTCCGTAACCAGTTCGGTGGCCCCGCGCGCCGCGCCCTCAGCCATCAGCTCGAACAGGTCGCGCGACTCCGGCGTGGTGTGCACTGAATTGCGAACTTCGCCGGCGATGTGGCACTCGATGGTGCCCACCAGAACGGTCTTGCGCGCGTCAAGGTTGAGGAGCGATTCGGTGAGGAATGCGGTGGTGGTTTTTCCGTTGGTTCCGGTGATGCCGGTTGCCGCCAGCTTTCGTTCCGGATGGCCAAAGAAGGCCGCGCTTGCCTGGGCCAGGGCACGGCGGCCATGCTCCACTTCAAGCACGGGAATCTCGGGGCGATAGACCAGCAGGTGATCGAAGGTTTGCGCTGAATCCGTAACGATGCCGAGTGCGCCGGCGCCGATGGCCTTCTCGACGAAGCGATTGCCGTCGGTAGAGCCGCCCTTCATGGCCACGAAAACGGCGCCCGGCCCCACGCGGCGCGAATCGTATTCGATTCCGGTCATTTGCTCGCCGGAACGGCCCGAAGATTCGACCGTTTCTATTTCGTTAACCAGCTCATCCCATGTCATCAGGGTCATTGTATGGGCTTGAACCGATTGCCGAAAAAGAACCGATGTCGGTCTCGATTCAAGGACAAGCACGGCAGCGGCCGAAGCACGGCTCTCCATTATCGAGCGCAAATAGGCCCGGCTGAAGCAGTACCGTGACACTTTTTTGCCATTACCGAAGGTCTTCCCCGGCCTCTTGAACCTGTGGCCGGGCAGCAGCAGGGAGCGTAGACTTGAAACGTCTCCTGGACCGTTTGGTGAAGTGTGCATCTAACCGGAAGTTAGTCAGATTA
>CAVYSS010000050.1:0-73660 GCA_963771195.1 uncultured Acidobacteriota bacterium | reverse complement strand
GGATTTTTTCATCGTGCTGGGCATCTCGGCGGCAAGCTATCACCTGCTGGAAATGCCGTTCCTTCGGCTAAAGTCCCGGTTTAGCGTGCGCCACAGCTAGCGCGCTGAATTGGAGCAATCACCGGCACCGCTAGATGCTCTCCGCCGGTAATCACGCGGTTTGCAATCTGCTGCATGCTCCAATCGTGCGGGTGGTTATTCACGGTCGGGTTGGAATAGACCGGCGGCCCTTGATAGTCGGGGTTTTGGGGGTCGCTGAAAATATCGCCTATGAAAATGTAAGTCCCTCCATGAGCAAGGCGGGCGCTTTCGACGGCTTGGTCGGTCGCGGTGTAATCACCCCACGTGCTCAGGCAGATAAGTCCCGCGCCCTTGCTGGCAGCCTCCGTCATTTGCCGATATACAGGCACGAATGCAGCCAGATCGCCGGGCTGCTGCACATTGTCGCCCAGCTCAATCACGACTAGCGTCTCCGGCGTAACGCTGGATGAAATCTGCTGCACCACGGCGGGTCCAGAACCTTGCGGGTCCAGCTCCGCCGCCCGAGCGGGAATAATGTTGAGCGGGAGGTGGAGTCCGGCCGAGCTGAGATGGGCAATATCTTTATTCTCGGCAGATGCAGCCATGCCTCAGTCGCCGTTCCAACGAAGTCTGGGATCCGGCAGGTGTTGGGTAATGCTGTTGCCCACAATCAGGAGTCCATCGGCCGGTTTGCGCAAAACGGCATTGCTGCAGCCACAAATCGCCACCAATGAGAGAGCAAGCATCCACCGTCGCTGCATGTCGCCCATCGTACTTGAGACAGAAGAGGTGCGTTCAGCGTTCCTCGGAAGACCGTTCGAAGTCTCAGGCGTCTCTCGTCTTTGTCCCCCCGCGGAATCGGAGAGAACGGCGCAGAAGAGCCAGCTTTTGTTTTACCTCCGGGTCTTTTTGCAGGTTCTCGAACGACGCCTGCATGACCACGAAGATAAGGCCGAACAGGAACCCCGCCGCAGTAGCGCCCATCACGATGTACCCACGCTTGGGGAATGATCGGCGATCCGGTGGAATGGCGGGGTCGACCACCTGGACTATCGATCCTTCCCGCGCCTCATCGAGCTTGGCCAGCTCGAACTGGCGGGCAAGAATCTCGAAGATGGTTTCGTAATACTTCACATCTCGCAGCTTGCGGACGTATTCCAGCCCCGCCTCCGTAACCTTCCCCTTGGCCATCACCATGTCGGAATCCGGATCGGCCTCATTGCCACCGAGCTTGGCCAGTTGCGCACGCAGGCTGTCCAGCTCCTGCTCCGCCTGGATCACCTGGGCGTTCTGGCCAGTGGCAAACGTCTTCATGGACTGGATTTCCACTTCCTTGGCAGTGATCTGCGCACGCAGGGCTGCCGCCGATTCGATGAGCACCCGCGCCTGGCTATTCAGCTCGATCAGGCCGGTTTGCTGCTCGGTCCGCTTCAGCGCCTCTTCCGCATCCGCCAGCTTGTCCTTGGCCTGCTCCAGTTGCTGCTCGAAGAACAGCCGGCGCTGGGCTGCTTCTCCAATGGCTAGGCGTTCAGAGAGCTTGCGGAACTGGTCCACCCAGCCATTGGCCAGCTCGGCCGCGCGGTCTGAATTAGCGTCATTGACGGTGATGTGGATCAGCCCGTCCTTTTTGTTGGCTTCCGCCTTTGCATGATCCTCGAAATCCTTGCGCGCAAACGACAGATAATCTGCGTGATACTCCTTCATCAAGCCGTATCGCTGAACCATCGCATCTTCCACGGATTCGCTCTTCAGCATGGCCACGTACATGTCGTTCTGGTCCTTGATGCCCAGAGCCCCACCCGCCAATGCCGCAATGCCGCCGCCGCCCACATTGCTGAGCTCGGAAGTCAGCATCGACGTCATCGTATTACCCTGCTGCGGCGGAAGAATCGTAACCTCCGCCGTGTAGTGCTCGGGAAGAATAAGGGAAACCAAGGCGGCAAGGATCGCGAATCCGATGGTGATGGCGAATACCCGCCGCTTCCTCTCTGCAATCACGATGAGGACATCGAGAATCGAGATCTCATCCTCATCCTTTTGCCGCGCAGGCACGATCATTTGTGTGGGAGGCGCGGAGGCGTCGGCGTGCGGAGACGATTCAGAGAGTGAGACTTCAGTGGGCATCAATTCCTGCTGGATTCCGAAACCACGGCTTATGCCATTTTACAGGGACGAATTGTATTTCCAGAATCAATGGACCGATATCGCTACCTGCCGCGATTCTTCCCTTGCCCGCCCGTGCGAATGGGTACTGCGCCGGGTAAGGTGGCGGATGAGGCGCGAGTGAACCCCGCCTAATGCCTTTGGAATGTGCCAATTGTCATCCGCGTAATGCGCAGATACTCCTCTGTGAGCATGGCCCTCAGTCGCGATGCCACGGCAGGGTCACATTCTGCCTCCAGCGATTGGCAACGCTCAATCGCCGTGCGAAGGTCGCGCAGAAATGCCACGCAGGCGGGACACTGGCCAATATGCGAGCTCATGTCTTTGGCCTTCTCCGAATTCACACGTCCATCTATGTACTCCGAAAGACTCGCAAAGAGTTCGTGGCACTCCTTCGGTCTCGAGACTGGCTGGCCGGCCGGCCTGGTCCTCTTTCTTCTGGGCGCACCCGCGTTCCTGCCCCTCATGGCAATGGACATCTCCTTGCGCAGTGCTAGACGCGCGCGGTGAAGACGAACTCGAACCGTACCCGCTCGCAGATTCAGGATCTGCGCCACTTGCTCCGTGTCGAGCTCCTCCATATCGTGGAGGACCAGCACCATCCGCAACTGCGATGGTATGGCGAGAACGGCCTGGTGAAGCAGAGCCCGGCGTTCTCCAAGAAGAGCGTTGCGTTCAGGGGACACAGCCGAATCGAGCAGAAGCTGGTTGAGCTCTGTTGCGTCAGGCATCAGTTCGTCCAGCGACAGCTTGCGCGAGGGCGACTCTTGCACCACACCCCGCAATCGCCGGCAACGATTCCGCGCCACCGTGTAAAGCCATGCCGCCAGCGCAGCCGGCTCCTTGAGCTTGTGCAGATGCTTGAGCGAACGGAAAAGTACCTCCTGCGCGGTATCCTCGGCGTCCTCGCGGTGCCCGCACATCTTCATACTGAATGAAAACACTGCATTCTGAAGCAGGCCGATGGCTTCGGCCGCTGCCTGGGGCGTGTCTTCCCGTAATAAGGTCGATGCCTGGATGAATTCAGATCGCATGGCGAACGCGGAATATCGTCAGTATAGCCGCGCGCGATCGAAAACGATTCGGTCTCTAAGCCGCCGGCCCGGAGTCGCAGATCTTCGATAGCAACCCAGCGGCTGTGCTCCCCTGGTTCAGCGAATCCTCAATCATCGCAAGGCAAACCGGGCAGATGTCCCTGAGCCAGTTCCAGCCCCGATCCATTCGACTATCGGCGGCCACCCACGCGCGCAGGAGAGCAAGCGCCAGCCCCATCTCGGCGCCGGGGCGCTTCCCTTCCAGAAGAAGCATCTGGCGATACACCTCGTCCATCAGGCGGTTCCTTCGCTTCGATTTCTGGCCGCTCGTACGCCGCTTCATCAACGATGTCCTTTCCAATCCTGTGGCCCATGGACACTCACTTCAACGCGCAGCTCGCGTCCCTCAGGCCCAGCGCGCGCAGAAAGATCATTCCCGGACACCAGTTGGTGAAGGCCGATTGCAGAAGATTCAGCCCCGCAAACACCGTCAGCCAGAGCCAGTAGTGGCTGACAAAGTGGGCAAGCGCAATCGACAACAGAACCACAACGCCAGCCATCAGGCGCAGTCCACGTTCAACCGTCATTGTGCTACTCCTTCGCGAACTTCAGGCTCGCGCCTGATTCCGGCTCCCTTGCCGGAATGAACCATGTAATAAAGGATGGGAATGGTCGGCCACGACAGGAACGTGGACGCGACCGCCCCGGCAATCAGCGAAATGGCCAGGCCCTGAAAGATGGGATCGGTGAGAATCACACTCGCTCCCACGACCACCGCCGCGGCGGTCAACAGCATGGGCCGGAAACGAATGGCGCCGGCGTCGATCACTGCCTCCGCCAGCGGCGCTCCCTGGCGTCGCCTCAGTTCAATGAAGTCCACAAGGATGATGGAGTTGCGCACGATGATGCCGGCCCCGGCAATGAACCCGATCATCGAGGTCGCGGTGAAGAACGCTCCGAGCAATGCGTGCGCCGGCAGAATGCCCACCAGCGTCAATGGAATCGGCGCCATGATGATGAGCGGCACAATGAAGGACCGGAACCAGCCGACAACCAGAACATAGATAAGGATGAGCACCGCGGCGAAAGCAATACCGAGATCGCGGAAGACTTCAATGGTGATCTGCCATTCGCCGTCCCATTTCATTGAGTAGTGGTCGGTCGACTCCGGCTGCACCGCGTTGTAGCGCGCCAGCGTGTAACCTGCCGGAAGCGTCAGATGATCGAGCGCCTTGTTCATTTTGAGGATGGCGTAGACCGGGCTCTCCTCGGCGCCGGCTACGTCGCCCGTCACATACACCACACGGCGCAGATTCTTGTGATAAATGCTTTGCGGAATGGTTCCGCGATCGACTGTTACCAGCTCCCTCAGCGAGACCATGGAGCCGTCCGTTCCGGGCAATCGAATATTCTCGAGTGCTTGTTCCGACGAACGGTCAGGCCTTGTCAGTTCCACCACAGTCGGAATCGGTTCGCGCGCCATTCCGTCATGGAGAAGCCCCACCTGCATGCCCGAGGTTGCCAGCGCCAGCGCGCGCGCCACATCGGAAACCGCAATACCGTGCTCGGCGGCTTTCACCTCATCCACGCGAATGGTGAGCTGCGGCTGCGCGTCCTCAACGTACCAGTCGATATCGACCACTCCCGCTGTGTGTTGAAAAATCGACTTGATTTGCTGTGCCACGCGCGTCTGGCCCGCGAGATTGGGACCGTACACTTCAGCCACGAGCGTTTGAATCACCGGCGGACCCGGCGGCACCTCGCTCACCTGAATGCGCGCCCCGTACTGGTTGCCAATGGCCACCAGCAGCGGGCGCAGCCGCTTGGCAATCGCATGGCTCTGCTCATGCCGTTCCTTAGCCGGAACAAAATTGACTTGAATATCTGCCTGGTTGGGCATGCGCCGCATGTAGTAGTGGCGCACCAGCCCATTGAAGTTGTACGGGCCGGATGTGCCCGCGTACTCCTGAAAATTCAGCACGTCCGGTTGCCGGCTCAATTCAGCGCCCATGGCCTGGGCCACGCGTGCAGTCTGCTCCAGAGGCGTGCCGTCCGGCATGTTGACCACCACCTCCAGCTCGCTCTTGTTGTCGAAGGGCAGCATCTTCACACGCACAAGTCCGAGCGGAACCAGGGCGGCGGAAACAATCAGCAGCGCGATAACGCCGGCAAAGAAGAGAACGCGGTTCCGCGCCGAGGCAATCAGCGGCGTCATCACCTTGCGATAAAGCCGCGTCCTCCAGTTCTCATGCTCCGGTTCCAGCAGGTGCGCTCCACCCAGGTGCTTGCCCAGCAGGCGCATCGCCGCCCACGGTGACACCACGAACGCTACCATCAGCGAGAACAGCATCGCCGCCGAAGCGCCGACCGGGATGGGACGCATATAGGGCCCCATCAGCCCGCGCACAAACGCCATCGGCAAAACCGCCGCAATCACCGCAAAAGTCGCCAGAATGGTCGGATTGCCCACCTCCGCGACTGCCTCGACCGTCACATCGCTGCACGGGCGGTTCTGGTTCTCCGGCAATCGAAAATGGCGCACCATGTTTTCAACCACAACAATGGCGTCGTCCACCAGGATGCCGATCGAGAAAATCAGCGCGAACAACGTGACCCGGTTGATGGTGTAGCCCAGCAGGTAGAAGATCGATATCGTGAGCGCCAGTGTGACCGGGATCGCCAGCAGCACCACGCCCGACTCGCGCCAGCCCAGAAACAGCGCCACCAGGAATGTCACCGACAGCGTCGCCAGCAAAAGGTGCTCGAGCAACTCGTCCGACTTGGCCTTGGCCGTCTCGCCGTAGTTACGCGTGACCGTCACCGTCACATCGCTCGGGATTTGTACGCCCTTCATCTCGTCGACGCGCTTGAGCACGGCTTTGGCAATGTCGGTGGCATTCGTTCCCTTCCGCTTGGCCACCGAAATGGTCACCGCTGGATACTGCGCAGGCACTCGATTCGCCCCCGCGCTGGCGTTGGCAGTTCCGAACACAACGTAGTCCGCGGGCTCCGCTGGCCCATCGAGGATCTGGTCGGCAACATCGCGCAGATACACGGCGCGGCCGTGATCGACCGCGACCACCACAGATTCCAGATCTTTCCTGCTGGTGAACAGGTTGCCGGCGTCCACACGGATCTCGCTGTTGCCCTCGGCAAAGCTGCCTGCCTGCACGTTGGCATTGGCTGCCTGCAGTCTCCCCACGATCGTCATCGGCGGCATGCCGTAGGCGCTGAGCTTCGCCGTGCTCAGCACAACCCGCATGGTGCGAGGCTGCCCGCCTATCACGGTGGTTTCCGATACATCGGGAATCTGGTTGATGTTGTGTTGAATCTCGTCTGCAATCGCCCGTAGGTGGTATCCGTCGGAATGCTCCCCCCACAGCGTCAGCGCAAGAATCGGCACATCGTCAATCGACCGCGCCTTGATGATGGGCTCGGAAACCCCCGGAGGCATGCGATCGAAATTCGAGTAAAGCTTGCTGTAAACCTTGATCAGCGCATCTTCCTGCGCAGTGCCCACCAGGAATCGAACGATCACCAGGCTCTGCCCCGGACTCGATGTCGAGTAGACATACTCCACGCCCGAGATCTGGTGCACCAGCATCTCAATCGGCAACGTCACCTGCTGCTCCACTTCCGCCGGCGAAGCCCCTGGCATCGCGGTGGTGATGTCGAGCATCGGCACCAGGATTTGCGGCTCCTCTTCGCGGGGAATGATCGCAATCGCAAACGCGCCCAGCGCCAGAGAGGCAACAATGAACAACGGCGTCAGCTTGGAGTTGAGAAATGCTTGCGCCAACCGCCCCGCAATTCCCAGCCCAGCCATTCCTGGATTCGGTTTCATGGCTGGACCTCAATGCGCTTGCCCGCCAGATCGCGATCTGCGGGATCGTCCACCAGCCTTTCGCCGGCTGAGAGGCCCGACAGGATTTCCACGAACTTTTCTCGGGTCGAGCCCAGCGTCAGATACCTGAGTTGCGCGGTGCCGCTGGCATCCAGCACATAAGCGCAAGCCAGCGATCCACGCATCACCACCGAGGAACTCGGCGCCAGAATCGCCTGCCGCGTGCCGGTGGCGATCTCCGCCGTGCCGTACATCCCGGCCCGCAGTTCCCTTGATGGAGCCAGATCGATCTTGACCAGAAAGCTATGGCTCGCCGGATCCGCGGCGGGAACAATCTGCGCCACGGTACCCGTCATTGCGCCAGACGAGACGCCGGCCATATTCAGCGGGACCTTCATGCCCACGTGAACTGCGCCGATCGCAGACTCGTCCACCATGGCTTCGAGTTGCAGCGGCCCCGCGCTGTCCACCTGGAGCAGCGGCACGCCTGGCGCGGCCATCGCGCCCGGGTCAACCATCCGCGCCGTGATCACTCCGACAAACGGTGCGCGGATGCGGGTGTACTCGAGCATCGCGCGGGCCCCGCTCGCTTGCGCCTTGGCGGCATTCTCCTCTGCCTTGAGCGCATCCACCTGCGCCGCCTGGCCCTCCGCGCGCCGTGTCACCTCATCCAGTTCCTGTGGGCTCACGCTCTTCTCAGCCTGCAACTGCTTGTAGCGCGCCAGCGTGCTCCGAGCCAGGTCCGCATTGCTCTCTGCCGCGAATACCTGGTTCCCCGCAGCCTTCACCGCCGCGTCCGCCTGCGCTGCCGACGCCCGCAAAGTCGAGTCATCGAGGACAACCAGCGTCTGCCCCGCTTTCACCGTGTCGCCTTCGCGCACCAGCACCTGCTCGACGCGGCCCATCACCTGCGCGGAGAGAATCGCCGTCTCCCGCGCATGCAGCGTTCCCGTGACGCCCACATTCACCGGAGCCTGCGCCAGCCGGCTCTCCACCACCGTGGCCTGCACCGTCTCTGCAACTCCAGGGCGTGCGGCTTGGTCGGAGTGACACCCGCTCACGAACGCCGCAGCAGCGGCAAGCAAACAACCTGACAGGACAATCTTCATTGCAAACCCTCCGCCGCATCAGGAGTCAGTGTCCCCTGCGCGAAAAGCAGTTGAGCGTAAGCCACGGCGCTACCGTAGACGGCCTGCCAGTAATTCGTCTGGCTCTGCCGTTCGGCGTCTTCGGCGCGCAGCAAATCCGTAATCGTCGCCAGACCCGCGCTATACCTGTTTTTCAGGATGCGCAGGCTCTCGGCCGACTGATCCATCGCCGCGCGCGCGGTCTCCAGCGACTGCTCTGCGGTCTCTCGCTGAATGTGCGCCTGCGTTACCTGGAGCCGGACCTGCTGCTTGTACTGGGAAACCTGCGCGTCCACGCGCGACTTCGCCGCCGCTTCCTTCTTGAGTTGCGCCCGCTTGCTGAACGGCGCAAGATCGATCGCCACCTGCACTCCGGCTACCCAGTTATTTCCGCCCGCCCCGGCAAACGTCCCCCGATCCTGCTCCCAGTTCCCATAAGCACTCACCCGCGGACCAAAATCCAGACTGGCTGCGCTCAGTGCGGCAGCCTCTGCCCCCTGCGCCTGTCCCAGAGCGGTCAGATCGGGTCTCGATTTCAATGCAGCCTCAAGTTCGGCGTTGAGCGCCGTTGCCGGAAACTCCCGTGCTTCGATCGGCGCCAGCGTGGATTCCTGCAACTTCGGCGTGCCCATTGCCGCGCCCAACTGCGCCCACGCCAGTTCCAGTCCGCCCTGCGCCGCAATCAACTCCTGCTTGCGCGCAGCCACATTCACCTGAGCCGCCATGCGGTCTGACTCCACCGCAAGGCCGGCCTTCACGTGGTCGTTCGCCGAGTTGAGCAGCGCCTCTGCCGTTTCCTGCTCGTGCTGCGCAATCGCAACCAGCCGCTCCGCGTAGAGCACTGCCTGGTACGCCTGAACCACATCGAAAACAATCTTCTGGTTCACCGCTTTGGCTGAGGAGTCCGCGCTCCTTTCCATCAGGTCGGCGCCGTGGATCGTTCTCTGCGTCTTGAACGAGTCAAACGCCAGCCACGACCCGGAAATCCGCGTGGCAAAATTGTCCATAGGCAGTGGCCGGTTCAGCGCGTTCAGCAAAAAATCCGCTTGCGTAAAACTCTGCTGCCGCAATTTGGATCCGAAGGCATACACCGGATCGTCTCCGCGCGAAATGTCTTCGGCGAAGTTGAGCTGCGGCAGAAGCTGCGTCCGTGCCAGCGACGCGCCCGCCTTTGCTTCGCTGCTGTCGGCCCTTGCCAACGTGGCTTCGGGGTTTGCACCCAGCGCCTGCTCAATCGCCTGCCGCAGCGTGAGCGGCTCCTGCGCGCTCAGGCCGAGGCCACCGATACACCACAGGAGCACAAGCCATCGACCCATCCTCTGAAACTGTCCCATCGTTGCTGCTTTCCTATCTCAGGTGTGTTCCTAGACAGAAAGCCTTCAGCGAGGAGATTCGTTACAGGAATTCGGAGTTTTTGTGCGAATTGTGAACGGGTCACGAAGGTGGGAAAATCACCTGGCCGGCGAGACGGACCTGCACTAGTGAACGCGGGAGCTACGAACTTACTGCGAGCCCTACAGCCGTGCCTTCACAAAAGCGCGTCCCGATCCGGACTTTAAATACTTCTCAAAAGCGATTGCCCGAGCCTCGTCCGCAAACGCGATATAGGTCTTGACACGCCATGGGCCGAATTTTGAAGTATGGCTCACATCGCCGGCATTATGTTTCGAGAGCCTGACTTTCAGATCGTCGGTGATCCCGGTATAGAAATGCTCTTCTAGAGTGAGGCTCTGAAGGATGTAGACATATTTCATGCTGTCCGCCTAGCCGATGCCCCGGCGAAAAAGCCTTAGCCCGCCTGCGATGCATGCCGAGCCGTAGCCCTCAATTTACGTGCGCATGTCCGCCTACGCTGAGGCTCCGGCGCGACAGCCTTCGCCTGCGTGGCATGCCGAGCCGTAGCCACTCTCGAAGAGTGGCGAAGGCTGGTGGAGGCGGCGGGAGTCGGATTAAAAATAGTTATTGATTCTACGTAAGTTATTGTGTTTTCAACGCCGTTACAAACGCGCAAAACGCGAGATACACGCCACTGAAGTACGCCACAAGTACACGCGCTATAGATGAAGTACGCTGACCCGACGTTTGGGGGTCGCGGTATTCTCACATCATGCCGATAAGCGACTGGAAAGAAGTTGAGATCGTGATCGAGCGACTTGTCGCCGAATGCCCTGAGCCATTCGCCCCTGAAACGGTAGCGAATGCACTCGATTTGGTGTCGACCTGCCGCGCCATTTCTCCTCTGCCAATCGAGGTGTCCAAGGGATATTGGAGCACCGTCAGCGTGTCGTGGCCAAAATTTGAAATTGAAGTATTTGAAGATCGTCTTGAGGTTTACCACTTCAATGACGATAAGAGCACCGACATCTGGTACGAAATGCACGAGCCGGGCTGTGCGTTCTCTCAGAAGTTTTTAGATGAACTACCCAAACTCGCAATGCCTTCTGAACCACGGATAGCGCAATAGCGGTTATCCCCAGGCGGTCTTGCATTAACCCGTGGATGTGCTTTGATTGATCGGATGACTGGTCAAGGCTTCAATTCACAGAAGCAAGAGAGCGATCTAAATAGGGCGTTGATTGATTATGCTTCGGAGAAATATCCGGATGCTGTGTTGTCTTGGATCAGAGGTGAATTGGCCAGCGGAAAATATCTAGTCCTGCCTTCCTGGCTTTATAAGCAAGTAATTCCGTTACTGAGAGACAAAGGATGGAAAGAAGAAGACCTCAGGAATATCTACGAATCAAAATTCCTGTCTGCGCATGACCGATAAAATTGGCACTGGCTTGCTTTGTGGTAAATAAGCGCGAAAGTACGTATTAAGTACAGCCGGACTCGTTAATCCCATCTAACAAGAATGGAATCAATAAGATAGGTTGGTGGAGGCGGCGGGAGTCGAACGATTTTTCCACAGCCTAGATTCAATATCTTACTTAGTTTCAGTTGCTTACAGAAATGCCAAAAAGGCCAAAATGCCAGTTTCTTGGTACAGTTTTGGTACAGTTTTCGGGCATTTTTGAGGTCTACCTTCGCTTTTTGTTCTGAATGCGGAAGGCGGAGGGCGTGCTGCTCGCCTTCAGCATACTCATTTTGGCACACATTTCCGGAGGCGGCGGAGAACCCGCCCGCGCCAGCTTTCTCCCGCCTAACTTCAGACGACGTATTCAGAATGGCCGACGACGCAGAGTCCTGCGATCAACGAAAATGATCCCATGAGCTGTGTTTGGTTCACGGCCGATTTTCATTTCGGCCACTTCAACATTATTCGGTACTGCAATCCTCCGTTTGCTAACTCTCAGGAGATGGACGAAGCGATCTGCGAGCGCGTCAACGCTTGCGCCAAACCGAACGATACTCTTTATTTCCTCGGAGATTTCTGCCTCGGAGGACCGGACCGCGTGACCGCCTATCGAAAGCGGCTGGTTTGCCGGACCATCCCCTTTATCGAAGGCAACCACGACAGGACGACGCGCAAGCTTCAGCATCTTTTTGCATCCTGGAATTTGCTGTCCGAGATCCACGCAGCAAAGCAGAGAATCGTGCTTTGCCATTATGCGATGAGGGTGTGGCCGCATCACGCTCAAGGCGCGTGGCACCTCTATGGACATTCGCACGGCAACCTGCCAGACGAGCCGCTGGCGCTCACCCTTGATGTTGGCGTCGATACTCATGAGTTTCGCCCGTGGCATTTTGACGAGATCCAGTCCGTGATGCAGACAAAAGCAAAGGCACGGGAATCGGCAAGCCAGGCTGAACGCCGCGCGGCCCTCGCCGATCTGGCCGCCTACGACTAGGAAATTGGGATCTGAAACACAATCACGGTTCACGCTGCTCAGTCCCGGCATTGCCCAGAGGAATGCGCACCGTTTGCCATCCTGTACTCATTTTGAGTACAATTGTTCTCGAAATGAGAACGCTGCTCACGTCCGTTGGTGATCTGCTCTTTGGCCAGACCAGAGGGCGGGTCTTGGCGCTTCTGTATGGTGCGCCCGACGAGCCCCTCTTCGTTCGTCAAATCGCCCGCCAAGTGGAGACCAGCGTGGGGACCGTGCAGCGGGAGCTTAACTTGCTCGCCGATGCAGGACTGATCAAGCGCTCCACAGTTGGCAATCAGGTGTTTTACCAGGCAAACCAGGAGCACCCGGAATATCCGGAACTGCGGGCGCTGCTGGCAAAAACGGCGGGGGTATTTCAGATGCTCAAGACGGCGCTTGGGCCGCTCTCGTCCCGGATCGATCTCGCATTTGTATATGGTTCAGTTGCACGAGGTGAGGAGAAAGCGACGAGTGACATCGACCTCATGGTGATCGGAGCCGTCTCGCTCGACGAGGTGCTGGACGCCGTGGGTCCGGTGGAAAAGCAGTTGGGGCGTCCCGTGAACCCGACCATCTATTCTGGTGAAGACCTGAAAGCGCGGCTTCGCTCCGGCAACCACTTTCTACAATCATTGCAGAATAGCAAGAAGGTTTTCCTGATCGGCGACGAGGATGAGTTTAGAAAAGTTGGTACAACTCGGTTGGTACAAGGCTGAGCCCAGCAGTCCGAAGGAGATTGCCGATCTCTTCAGCATCGTGGACCGCTCGCAGGCGGACTCCAGGGTGGAAGGCATCTCCGACGATCTGCGCTTCCAGGCCGCTTACAATGGCATCCTCACGCTCGCCAACATTGCTCTTCGCGCCAGCGGTTTTCGAGTGTCTCTCGGCCAGGGCCATCACCAGCGCGTGATCGAAAGCCTCGAATACACCCTGACAACGCAGGATGCCACCGTCCGCGAGAAATGGGTGCGCAAGATCAAATTGCATTCGCAAAAGCGCAATACCACGAGCTATGACTTGGCCGGCGGCGTCTCGCCGACCGAACTGGCGCAGGTCATGAAAGATCTGACCGCCTTGCGGGAGCAGGTAAAGGCCTGGCTGAAGGAAACCCACCCTGAGCTTCTTCACGACGATTCACACCAAAGTTGATCTATGCCTCGGGTCCGCATCGTCTGTATCAGCGACACCCACGGCCATCACGCCAAATTGAGCGTGCCGAACGGCGACATACTCATTCATGCCGGAGATTTCATGGCATTCGGCGACACACCGAAGGAGATTGTCGATTTCAGTCACTGGCTGGGCAAACAGCCTCATCGGCACAAGGTTGTCATCGCTGGAAATCATGATCTGATGTTCGAGCGCCATCCGGGCGCTGCCAGGGGACTGCTCGACAATGTCATCTATCTCGAAAACTCTGGCGCGGAACTCATGGGCTTAAAGTTCTGGGGATCGCCGGTTCAGCCTGAATTCAACAATTGGGCTTTCAATGTCGCCCGCGGTGCGGCAATCCGGCGCTATTGGCAGATGATTCCCAAAGGCACAGATGTTCTGGTGACGCATAGACCGCCGTTCGGCGTGCTGGACCAATCGCATCCCTCCACCGCGCATCTTGGATGCGAGGAACTGGCAAAAGCGGTTGAACAGATCAGGCCGGCGCTCAATGTTTTTGGACACATTCATGGCGGACACGGGCAAGTGACTGCCAACGGAACGCGGTTCGTGAATGCGTCAGTAGTCAACGAAACGTACCACACAATCCACGATCCGCAGGTGATCGAGATCGACACATCGCCAGGCCAGAGATTTCTCCACGCCCCCCTGTGAATTCAACGATTTACATCTATCAGAGGCTTCCGCAACACCTCGACGCTATCGGCAAGTTGGTCGCTTTCTGACTCTTCAGTGTTATTGAGCAATTTGAAAAACATGTGCGAGAGCCGTTCCTCATTGCTTAAACTGGTTGCTAACAGTGACCTACAGCCTATTCGTCTTGGTCTTCGCTTCGATATAGAAAGCGATTGAAGAGCAAAGCAAGAATGCTGATGATCGCCGTTTGACGACAACTTCAACCCTCCAGGGTCAAGGAGGGCGAAGCTTTTGGCGATTTTTCGCCGTTTGAGTGCTGCATGGCCTTGGAGATATCCGCCGACAACTCCGCCGCCGCTCTTGAGCGCAATGCATTTCGACTGCTGTCCCTGCCTGCCGATGCGCAGGCGAAGGAGATTTATCGTCAGCAACAGAGAATCCAGAACGCAATCGAGTTGGGGGATGACGATGTTGTGTCCAATTTTGCGTTCCTTCCAAAGATGCCTCTCAGTGCAGAAGAAATCCTGGAAGCCGTCCACCGAGTCGAAAGACAGCGTGCACTTGAAGAACTCTTCTGGGTCCACCAGGTTGGCGACAAGTTTGACTTCGATACCGGGAGCGTCGATACGATACTGGCGACCCTCCGCGCGCATGCAGGTCAAAACACCACTAGGGGCTCAGTAGCGCAGCACAACCTGGCCGTTATTCTTACATGTCTCGCTCAGGGGCTGACCGGTTCCCGTCGTGTCGAATATTGGAAAGACGCCGTCCGGTATTGGGACACGACGATATCGAACGATGTGTTCTGGCAGTTCATGCAGGACCGCGACGAACTCGCCGATGGAAATGGCGGTCCGCTGTCTCCGGACGATCTTCGGAGCATTGCCCGTGAAGCAATCCAGCGTGCAATACAGAATCAAGTTTGGATAGCAGTGGATAATCGCGATTACAACGAGATTGCTTCACTCGTTCTTATAGCGCGCGAATACAAGAACCTGCTAGACGCTGATTCCACGCTTAAGGCCATTGGAAGTCGGATGGCAAAAGACGGCTCCGTTGAGATTGGTGGCATTCTAGATCGCGTAACAGCAGTTCGCGAAGGAGCTGACAAGACGGCAGCAAGAGCGACGTTGGATGGGGCTGAAAAGGATCTGCACAGAATCGGCATAGATTTCGATGCCATAGTTCAGGCATTTGGATCGACAGATGCCTTCGCAGGCATATTTGACGCGAGGGCAGTTGCCTTAAAGAGGCTTTCAGTCGCCTACTTCAATCTCGTCGGCGACGAACAGGAAGCGCTTCAACTTGCTACGGAAGCTGGCACCCTTGTTCGCGATCCACAACTGAGGGCAGAAGTCGAGGCTGGGTGCAAGCATATTCGCAGATCGCTGGCCTGTTCCGAGGCCGTTGCATTAGTTGAACAAAAAAACTATGTCGCAGCCCAGGAGAAACTGGCAATTGCTTTAGCGCTTTCGACCGAGGAGCAAAAAGCAGAAATCGTCGAATTGCAACACGGGGTTCGTCGCGCACGCATCTTTCACGACGTGGACACCACTCAACGCAGCCCTTCCCTAAGCACTTTCAATGGGATTGGTGCACGTTTTTACGGCAGGCGAGACTTTGACGCGGAGACAAACAGCTACATAACGATCCATTGGTTCGTCTTCCTTTACCTGCCCATCATTCCGTTGGCTTGTTATCGCATATCGGATCGGGGGCACAATCTCTATACCATTTATGGCCGCGTTCCACTTACACCATTTCTTCGCAAGTACCGCTGGGGCGTGTTAGCAGCTATCGTCCTTCTTGTAATCGGGTTCATTGTGGTCAATGGCAATTCCAGCGGAACCGGCGGAAGCACGTACACGTCGCCCTCTGTATCGCCTCAGTCAACAGAGTCTCCATCGGTCGGAGATTCAGGAACGAGCGAGAAAGACGCAATCGAAGCCGAACGTGCCGAACTCAAGCGCCTAAGTGATTCGCTCGACCTGCAAAAGCAACAAATAGACCAGGAATCGGCAGATTTGAAGCGCATGGAATCGTACATTCGCTCCGTGAAAGACAATTACACGGAAGAGACAATTCCGGAAGACGTTCGGGAACAATACAGCACGACGGTCGACGACTACAATAAGAAGCTTCCAGACTTTAATGTCGCCGTGCGGAATTACAACTCGGATCTCCAGCAATATCAAGAGAGGATAGCGGCGTTCAATGAAAGAGTAAACCGCTACAATTCAACGCAATGAAAACTCGACTGAAAAAGAAGCTCGCAAAGAAGGCTAAGGCGAGCGGCCCAATTCAACTCAGCTCTCATTCCACTACTGCGAAGTCGGCGTCGCTGTTCGCAACGGAGTGCTGGAGGATTAGGAAAATGCTTCCTGAGTTTGCCGGCAATAAGAAATTCCTGGTTCTCCAAAGCAGCGTCGAGAGAATGATTTCGGAACTCGCCGCGATTGGTGTTGAAATCGAGGACCCCGAGCAAAGCGAATTCCGCGAGGGGATGACGCTCCGGGTCGCATTATTCGAAGAAACGACCGGCCTTGCGGCAGGCAGGAAAATGATAACCGAGACCCTTGAACCGGCTATCTATTTGAATGATCGTCTTGTTAACCAGGCAAAGGTGATTGTCTCAGTGGGGACGGGGGCGAGTAGATGAGCCGCACGACGATTGACTTCGGAATCGACTTGGGGACGACCAACAGCGAGATAGCATGCATGGATAAAGGCGACCTTGTTGTCATCAAGAACAAGGCGACCGGGAGCGAGATTACACCCTCGGCAGTGAAAGTGGATGCAAGGGGCACCATCGTTGTGGGTCAGAACGCCTATGACGAGCTCGAATACGACCCCGAAAACGCCGTGGGCGAATTCAAACGTTGGATGGGGAACGCCGACCACAGCGGCTTTACTTTCAAGAAATCCGGCAGGCGCATGACCGGCGCAGAGTTGTCATCCGAGGTGCTGAAAGTCCTCAAGGCCAGTGCGTCCTCCAGGTTCGGGAACGAGGAGATTAGCGCTGCAGTCATTACAGTTCCTGCGATGTTTCTCATCCCTTCTTGTGAAGACACAAAGTCGGCGGCGAAGCTTGCTGGGATTGAAGTCTGCCCTCTCTTGCAAGAGCCGGTCGCCGCTGCGATGGCATACGGCTATCGAGCCGAGAGTCTGGACGGCAATCTCCTTGTATTTGACCTTGGAGGCGGGACATTTGACGCTTCGATCCTCGCTGTCCGGGAGGGGAGACTCGTTGTTGTCGGAAACGATGGAGATGAAAAACTGGGTGGCAAAGACTACGATTGGTCGCTGGTCGAGGTCATCAGCCACCAGCTGGCTTCAGAATACAGACACCTTCGCTTGAGCCGCGATGGTAGCGCGCGACGCGCGATGGCGAAGATGAAGCACGTCGCAGAGTACGCCAAAAAAGCGCTCTCTCTTTCGTCGACGGTCAATGTTGAAGTGAACCGACTTGGGGGCGATTACGACGAAATCGATTCGGTCGTTCAAATCACTGCGAGCGATCTGCAAAGAGCCACGGAGCATCTGACCGACCGCTGCATAACGATCTGTAGACGGCTGCTGAAACAAGCTCATCTGTCTTCAGATGATCTCTCTGCGGTACTTCTGGTCGGCGGACAGACGCAAACTCCGTATGTTCGAGAAACGGTTGCCAACGAGCTTGGCAAAGTGGAATCTCGGCTGGACCCCCTAACGGTTGTTGCTTCAGGCGCGGCTCTATTTGCGTCAACGCAGCGTTTACCCTCGCGAAGATCGAAAGATGCGGTCGTTGGCTCAGTAGACGTCAAGATTGCCTACAACCCGGTTTCCGCTGATCTCGATGCGGACATTGCCATTTCGGTCCGGCCGACTCATCCGGGCTCCACGCTTTCGATCACACGCTCAGATGGTGGCTGGAGCAGTGGTGCCATCGCTTTGCCGCCAAATGGCAGGGTTGATACGACAGTTGTTCTCCGTGCGAGGAAATCCAACGCTTTCGACATCCAACTGCGGGATGCTTCAGGGGCGCTTATTCCGGCGTCGAGTGAATGCAACTTCTCAATCACTCATGGCATAGCTACTGCACAAGCTACGACTTCGAGGGCATTTGGCGTGGCCTTGGAAGACAACCAAGTCCAGATCATCATTCAGAACGGCGCTCCCCTCCCTGCAAAGGGAACGCAGAAGTTCGTGACCGCTCACGAAGTGGTTGCGGGGAATAAGAACAGTTCGCTCAAGATATATGTTCTCGAAGGGGATAATCCTCGGGCCGACCGCAACATAAAAATTGGCGAGATCGTGCTCAGTGGCGACGAGATCAAGCGCTCGCTGCCTGCCGGTGAAACTGTAGAAATAACGTATCGATTGGACGATTCAAAAACGTTGTCGGCAGAGGCGGTTTTTCCGTCGATCCGAGAAGCAAAGCAGATAACGTATAAGCCCGAACGGCCAGAGCTTAGCCCTGAAGACATTGAATTCGAACTCAGAAAAGAAAAGGAAAGATTGGCTGAGATCGAGCGAGCAGCCCCGGAGAAGGTCGGATCGCAAATTGGTCACCAAATCATTGTCATCGAGCACGAAAAAAGAGCCGCTGCGGAAGATCATGACGCGGCACAAAAGGCCGCGCAACGGTTAATAGAGTTCAAGCAGGCCGTCGACGCGCTGCAAACGTCGTCGGAGTGGGAGTTATTGATGGCCGATCTCGAGGGATTCAAAGATGCGGCCACACGAATTGAGACCCTCGCCAAACCCGAGCAGCAGCGAGGTTACACGGAGACTCTCAGGACGGCTGCTGAGGCAGAGGCTAATCACGACTTGGATTTGCTAAGGAAAAGCGTTCAGCGACTCAGGGACATTTATTGGGGGGTCACGCTTTCACAGGACGATTTTTGGAAAGCTCAATTCGCAACACTGTACGAAGAGACGGAGTTTGTCGAGCCTCTCAAAGCTGAGCGGCTCAAAGAAGAGGGATTGAGAGCGCTAAAAAGAGAGGACATCGACTCGCTCAGAACAATCGTTTGGGAACTGTTTAGCTTGTTGCCAAGCTGGCAACAAGGAAAGCTCGATATGCGATTTGACGATGCTGGGTTACGTAAGGCGCGAGGGCAAGGAGTGTGAAACTAGAGCGGCTTGGTGCTGGAGAGATCATCCGAGATACGTATACCGTCGTGCGGCACCTTGGCAGCGGCGCATTCGGTGACGTCTATCTTTCCAGACATCGCTATATGGGATTGCAAGGGCTAAAGGTGTTTTCGCGTCAAGACGGCACCGACGCCCTCGAAGAGGCCTACCTGCTCACCAAACTCAGCCACCCCAATATCGTTCGCGTATTCGAAGCGAATGAGTTCGAACGCGCTGGCGAAACTTACGGCTACTTCAGTATGGAGTATGTTGAAGGCGGCACACTCCTCACAATAATCGATTCTGATCTGCCTACCCAGGCCCGAATAGGCTTGAGCAAAGACATCTTGTCTGGACTTGCATTCGCTCACTCGCAAGTTCCGCCGATCATTCACCGCGATATCAGTCCTACAAACATCCTGATCGATCGAAGCAACGGGCGTCTGTCCGCCAAGATAAGTGATTTTGGCTTGGCAAAGCATGTAGATCCTCAATCTCTCGTTGCAAGTGCCGCCGGAAAGTATCTCTATATGGCGCCGGAGAGTTTCTTGGGGAAACATTCGACTGCCACCGACGTGTACTCGGCGGCGATTGTCCTGTTCGAGCTGTTTACCGGACGCCATCCATTTCGCGTTGGGCTCTCCGTCTCTGCAACACCGTCTGAGATGGCGAGTATCGTACGGGAATCACGGGTACAGCAGATCCCAATGATCTCAGCCTGTCGCCCTGATTGGGGGACGAGGTGGGATGCACTCTTCCAAAGCGCGCTGGCGCATGATTATGAGGATCGTCCTACAACTGCGGGCGACTTTCTAGCCCAATTCATGGCCGTTTCCGAACCGTCGAATTCTTCACGGACGACGGTTGCAAGGAAAGATGCCTTGGAGTTGGTTAAGGAAGCGAAGCTGCTTGCAGAACAAACTGACACGCTGAATGAGGCAATCGAAGTGCTTGAGCGTGCGTGCCAACTTGATCCAACAGTTCGAGAACGGTATTTGGATATGCTCTCCCTGTGGAAGAGAGGGATCGTTCTTTGAATGACAACATTGTGAAACTAGCTACGAAAATCGATCTGCTCGCGCGAACTGCCAGAGCGCAAGATCTGACACTCTTACTGTCACAGTCGGAGGTTGAACGGGTTGGTAAGATTGCCATAGTGATCGAGCAATTAGGGCATGGCGATTATCTGATTGGATCGGGTCCGTATACGCAAGGTGTCTATTCAATAATGGCTGACGAAATCGTGCTGGGAAGATTCGCGACACCGATGGAAAGGCCGTTGGACAAGCCCGTTGATATTTTCTGTCAAGATGTGCCATGCCTCGCTCCTCGGGAGGTCTCCAGGTATCACGCGATGGTGTTTAGGCTGGGCGACGAGCGAATGCGGTATTTTGTCCGGGATCTCGGCAGCACCTGCGGCACATACTTGAATGGAGAACGCCTTCAGCCTGGACCGGACGAGGAGCGGGCTGCAGAACTGAATCTCGGAGATGTCATTTCGCTTGGTCCGTCACATATCAATTCATACGTTTTCTTAAGGCTGTAGACAGCGCGGTGCTTTAGCCGCATCGAAAGTCCTCGAAGCCGCGATTACGCGCGATCATCAGAGGCTGGTGGTGACTTATGTTGCTAACGATTATGAGCAGGCACAAGCCTGCAACCGACCTTGGCTACCTGCTGCATAAAAATCCGGCACGTTTGCAATCGTTCGAGTTGTCGTTCGGGAAAGTACACGTTTTCTACCCTGAGGCGACGCCAGAGCGTTGCACCGCGGCTCTGCTGCTGGACGTTGATCCGGTTGCGCTCGTTCGCACACGGCGAGGACCGTCCGGCGACGGCGGTGCTCTGGATCAGTATGTGAACGACCGGCCGTACGTGGCATCGTCTTTTCTCAGCGTCGCCATCGCGCGCGTGCTCGGAAGCGCGCTTGCGGGAACCAGTAAAGGCCGCCCGGAATTGGTGAACCAGCCGTTGCCGCTGGTTGCCAGGATTACCGCGCTGCCCTGCCGGGGTGGATGGGACATCCTGAAGCGTTTGTTCGAGCCTCTGGGCTACGTGGTCCGTGCCGAACATCACCCGCTCGACGAGGCGTTTCCGGAATGGGGCGAGAGCAACTACTACACCGTAGAGCTGGAGCAGGAAATCATGCTTCAATCCCTGCTCACGCACCTGTACGTCCTGATACCTGTGCTTGATGCAGAGAAGCATTATTGGGTCGGACAGGATGAGATCGAGAAGCTCCTCCGGCACGGCGAAGGATGGTTGCAGTCGCATCCTGAGCGGGAGTTGATCGTCAAACGATACCTGCGCTACCAAAGGCGCCTGGCGGATGAGGCACTCGCCCGATTGACCGGCGACGAGGCGGCAGACCCGGATGCCGAGCAGGAGAAAAAGGCAGGAGAGGAAGAGGCCATCGAGAAGCCGATTGCGCTGAATCAACTTCGGCTCGAAGCCGTCATGCGGGCTGTCACAGAATCCGGGGCTGTTCGGGTGCTTGATCTCGGCTGCGGTGAAGGCAAGCTGCTAAAGGAATTGCTCAAGCAAAAAGAGATCCAGGAAATTGCCGGCATGGACGTGTCTCATCGCAGCCTTGAAATCGCCAGCGAACGGATGCATTTCGACACCATGCCGCCGAAGCAGAAGGAAAGGATTCGGCTATTTCAAGGTTCGCTCATGTATAAGGATGGGCGCCTCGCGGGATTTGAAACAGCAACCGCGATTGAGGTCATTGAACACCTTGACCCGCCGCGGCTGGCTGCGTTCGAGCGTGTGGTATTCGAGCACGCGAAACCGAACACCGTCATCATCACCACGCCCAACTCGGAATACAACGTGCGTTTTAAGACGCTGCCTGCGGGCCAATTCCGGCACAAGGATCACCGCTTCGAGTGGACGCGGCAGCAGTTTCAATCCTGGGCTGGAGAAGTTGCACAGCGTTTCGGGTACACCGTGACATTTCGGCCAGTGGGCAACGTGGACGCAGAAGTCGGATCGCCGACACAGATGGGAGTATTCGCACGGTGAAGATCACAATTCCTGAGCTCTCCCTCGTTCTGCTCATCGGACCCTCCGGTTCCGGCAAGTCAACGTTTGCGCGCACGCATTTCAAGGCGACCGAGGTTCTCTCGTCCGACTTCTGCCGTGGGCTCGTTGCCGATAACGAGAACGACCAGACAGTGACCGGCGAAGCATTCGAGATCCTGCATTTCATCGCGCGGAAGCGCCTCGCGCTAGGCCGGTTGACAGTGATCGATGCCACGAACGTGCAGCCGGAGTCGCGCAAGTCGTTGGTCGAGCTTGCGCGCGAGTTCCATGTCTTGCCTGTCGCGTTGGTTTTTAATTTCTCTGAAAAGCTGTGCCAGGAGCGGAATCGCAATCGGCCTGATCGAGACTTCGGGCCGCACGTGATTCGGAATCAGTCGCAGCAATTGCGGCGTTCACTGCGCGGATTGGAACGCGAGGGGTTTCGTCACGTCCACGTGTTCGGCGACCCTGCCGACTTGGATGGGCTCGAAATCGAGCGTCAGCCTCTGTGGAACAACATGCGGCACGAGCATGGGCCGTTCGACATCATCGGCGACGTGCATGGTTGTTTTGATGAGATGAACAGTCTGCTCCAGCAGTTGGGATATGCAATTGAGCCGGAGGGAGCCGAGTATCGGGTCGTCGCGCCCGATGGTCGCAGGGCGGTTTTCATCGGGGATCTTGTGGACCGCGGGCCCAAAATTCCGGAGGTTTTGCGTCTGGTGATGGGCATGGTGAAGGCTGGAACTGCGTTCTGTGTGCCGGGCAATCACGACGTAAAACTGATGCGGAAACTGCGCGGGAAGGACGTGAAGATCACCCACGGACTGGCCGATTCGCTCGCCCAACTGGAGCCCGAACCACCCGAATTCAAGCGCCAGGTCGCCGATTTTATCGACGATCTGGTGAGCCATTATGTGTTCGATGATGGGGGCCTGGTGGTGGCCCACGCGGGCATGAAAGAGGAGATGCAGGGCCGCGGTTCTGGGGCGGTTCGCTCGTTTGCACTGTTCGGCGAGACGACCGGCGAGACCGACGATTACGGCCTGCCGGTCCGGTACAACTGGGCCGCCGAGTACCGGGGAAAGGCGATGGTGGTCTATGGTCACACGCCTGTCCGAGAGCCGGAATGGCTGAACCGGACCATTGATATTGATACGGGGTGCGTCTTTGGCGGGAAGCTCACGGCGCTTCGCTACCCCGAAAAGGAACTGATCTCGGTCCCGGCCCTGCGGGAATATTACGCGCCGTCAAAACCGTTCCTGGCGGAGGCGCCCGCCAGCTCGTCCGTAACTCCATTATCCCAGCAACAGGAGCTGGATGATTTGCTCGACATCAGCGACGTGATCGGCAAGAGAATTGTCGAAACCCGCCTGCGCGGCAACGTGACCGTGCGCGAGGAAAATGCCATCGCCGCGCTCGAAGTGATGAGCCGTTTCGCAGTCAATCCGAAGTGGCTGATCTACCTTCCGCCAACTATGTCGCCTTGTGAAACCAGTGCCGAGCCGGGCCTCCTTGAACACCCTGCCGAGGCTTTCGATTACTACCGGAAGGCTGGGGTGGAGCAGGTCATTTGCGAGCAGAAACACATGGGCTCCCGTGCGGTTGTGATCGTGTGCCGGGACCGGGATGCCGCCCGCAAGCGTTTCGGAGTGGCCGAGGACGAAGCGGGAATGTGCTATACCCGAACGGGCCGGAGGTTCTTCGCCGATTCCGGCACCGAACGCGAATTCCTAGATAGAGTCCGCGCGGCGGTCGAGAGCGCTGGCCTTTGGGATGAACTCAACACTGACTGGCTGTGCCTCGACTGCGAGTTGATGCCCTGGTCGGCGAAGGCACAGGACCTGTTGCGGCAGCAGTACGCCCCCGCCGGAGCCGCGGCCAAAGCAGGATTGTCGCAGGTAGTTTCTGCGTTGAAGCTGACGGTGGATCGCTTGCCGGAAGCGGCTTCGTTGTTGAGTTGGTACGAGCAGCGGTCGGTGATGGCGGCCGCATACGTCGAAGCCTACCGCCGCTACTGTTGGTCGGTTCGCTCACTGCTCGATCTCAAGCTCGCGCCTTTCCATTTACTCGCCAGCGAAGGAACCGTTCATACGGACAAAGACCACCAGTGGCACATGACGATTTTGGGCAGACTCGCTGAGGCGGAACGCGAAATTCTGCTCGCCACGCCGCACAAAATCGTCAATCTCCAGGAGCCCGACGAGGTGTCCGCTGCAGTCAAATGGTGGGAGTATCTGACTGGTTCCGGCGGCGAAGGAATGGTCGTCAAGCCACTGCAATTTGTCGCCAAGAACAAGCGCGGACTGACCCAGCCCGCCGTGAAATGCCGTGGCAAAGAGTATCTGCGAATTATTTATGGGCCGGAGTACACCGCGCCGGAGAACCTGGAACGGTTGCGGTCGCGCGGCCTGAGCGCCAAGCGCTCGTTGGCTCTCCGCGAGTTTGCTCTCGGCATCGAATCGTTGCAGCGGTTCGTCGAACGCGAACCTCTGCGCCGCGTCCATGAATGCGCGTTTGCTGTTCTGGCGCTGGAAAGCGAGCCTGTAGACCCCAGGCTGTAGCCGAAAATGCCGCCGCACGCACGCTGCTTACGCAGCGGATGAACGTTGACACGTCATCCCCGGCTGGGTAGCTGTAGAGATACCGCGCGTTTACGCGCGTGAACATGTTTGGAATCAGCAGCGTGCGGGCGGCATCTGCAAATAACGCGGCGTTTACGCGATAGCATTCGCTAACCTGTTGAAAATGGGCGGGTAGCGGCGAATTCCGCTCGGAGCGGGCGGCGAAGCGTGTACGCGGGACCACTACGGCGTAAACACGTTGAAAGCAAAGGATCAAAGGATAACGGGCATCCCGGCGCGCTCACGCGCGTACCCTCCGCTGCGGCGGCCCTCAAGGGTCTGCGCTGCGCTCCGATGAACGCGCCAAGTGCAGCGCGCCCTTGACCGCCGTCCTCGCTGCGGGTGTTAGCCAGCTATGAGAAGAATGTATTCTTCTCATGTTCCACGAACATGCGTCATGCCACGAACTTAGCCCGGATCGAGTTCTAGCGGCACCCGCACGCCTCTCAACGTATTCGTGTGAGTCCGGCCTCCGATGGGTGGCGGTTTTAACGCCGCCGGCGTTGTTTACGTGCGTGAACATATTGCCAGCTAAGCGGTTATCAAACGTCCGTCCTCGAATGCGCATCCAACCTGGTCAAGAGTTGAAACTTCAGGCACGGCGTTTCTCCGATGGCATCTTCCAGCGCCAAGCCGCCCTCGTCGATCCCGCCCACGGCTCTCGCCGCGCCGGCCAGCGAGGCTTATCGGACCAAATCCATCGCGGCTCGACTCACTGAAGCAGAGTTTGCCGAAGTGGAGTCGGCGGCGGTGAGTGCGGGCCAAAAGGTTTCGGAATGGCTCCGTTCGGCTGCGCTTGCCCAGGCTCATCGAGAGCGTGAAGGGGAGACCGATCCGATCTTACTGGCGGAGATTCTGGGCGTTCGCGACCTGGTATTGAACCTCTTCGCCAAGGCATCCGAGGGGCCAATAGACCAGGATGACCTGCGCAAGATCTCCGCGTATGCCGACGCAATCAAGCAGCAAAAGGCCGAGCAAGTCCTGCGCCGAACTCGCCGCAACGACCCCGGAGCCCCGAAGGATTAGCCGTGCGATGGCGGAGTTTGGCGGAGGCTTTCCCGTGGCGAACGGCGGCGTTGCTGGCCAGCTTTGCCGCTGCCCAATGGTTCCTTTGGGGGACATGGTTTGCTCAGGAACTCTCGCCGCTTGAGCGGTACTATTGGCCGACTTACTTCAGCAGCACCGAAGGCGCGAAACACCCAGGCTCCACGACACTCATTGCCCCACTGTTCATGACCGCTAACGGCCGGAAGAACGAGATCGTTCTCGCCCCCGATGTGGTCCGTGGGCGGACTGGAAACCTACCTCTTCAGCTCTCGCAATCGGCAGTCGAGCGAGGGTGGACGGGGATCGAGAAAGTCCAGCCAATGCAGATCGAATCCGGGGCGCTGGAAGACCTGTTGCGGAAACATTTCTACGCGGGCCAAGGGTTCTGGCACATGACAATGGAACCGTTGCTCGACGGATGTGTCTACCTGTTGGCTTGGGTTGCCATCGCGATTGTGTTCCTCCGGCAGGGATTGGTGGCAGAGTGGAGGAACCTTTGGAGTGCCTTAATGGAGTCCGAATCGACCTCCGATTCCTTCTGGGATACGCCGTCGAATCGGAGTGGGATTGTGGCACGAATCGGATTGCCTTGGAATCTCCGAGAATGCGTTAAGGGGCTCTTGAGCAGACCTGTTCAGACCGCGCTTCGGACGAGCCGCGCAACCGATGCGAAACGGGATTCGGAAATGATCCGCGCAGACATCCGCAGAGATCAGCCATCGTTGCCGGTTCCGATGCCCCTGGAATCCACTCCACAACTGAGGCTGGAAGCACCTCCGATTGATCACCGGAAGAGACCCCCGAAGCCACGCTTCATCTTCCCTGGAAGAGCGGGCATCCGGACTGCTAATCGGAAGCCGAAAGCCTGGGATGAATCACAGTGGATTGACTGAAAGAATTGTCGAGCGCTCGCCAATCTGATCAGCGAACGCTCGCGAAGCAGTTGCCTCCCATTTCGCAACGCTTCCGATGAACCTTCTCTTCAGGCTGCGATGAGCCTCCCAACGCCCTCTTGAACGAGCGGCGATGGCCCCTTGTGTGAACCGTTTCCGCTCTCGCATTAGCCTCCTATCAGTCAACCAAAGCTCGTTCAAGCCCGACCATTGCGGCCTTGAAGCGACCCACAATCGTGGGAGTTTGCGGCAGTCATTCGGCTCAGTTTGCGCGAGCGTTGCCGGGTCGATTGACCGCACAATTGACTTTGGAATTCGGTGATAAATTCAGTTCCAATAATTGCGCCAAGAATGGCATCGAACAATACAAGCAGAGCAACGAATGTACACGAATGTGCAGTAATGACGCGGTCGCGAGCGATGAGGTTATCAAACTTCATTTTCTGTAAGACGGCTACACGCATCGAAACTGAGTTACCTTAGCCGCAAGGCAGTGCGAGATGCTGCCGCGCTCTTACTCGGAGTTCACGCGCATGTTGACCCTCTCGAAAGCCCTCTCCGCAGGGCAAGCCCAAACCTATCACTCGCGCGAGTTCGCTTCAGAGCAGCAGAACTACTGGAGCCGCGAGCGCCAGGCATACAGCGAATGGCGTGGCGCGCTTGCCGAGGAGTGGGGTTTGCGGGGTTCTGTTCGAGCAGAACACTTCGCGCGGCTGAGCGAAGGCCAGCACCCGGAGAATAGCGCACAACTCATTCGGCACCAGCCAGCAAGAACCTACCAGAATGAGTACGGCAAAGAGATCACCAGCGTAGAGCACCGCGCCGGATGGGATGCGACGTTTTCCGCTCCCAAGTCGGTTTCGCTCACCGCGCTTGTTGGCGGCGATATCCGCGTGCGACAGGCACACCGCGAAAGTGTGCGCATTGCGCTTGAAGAGTTGGAGCGGTACACACAGGCGCGCATTGGCAATGTTCATGCGCCGGAGACGACGGGAAAGTTTATCGCTGCCACGTTCGAGCACGACACGGCACGGCCCGTGGACGGATACGCCGCGCCGCAGCTCCACACCCATGCCGTGATCTTTAACGTGACCGAACGCGACAACGGCCAGTCGCGCGCGCTCCAGGAGCGCAGCCTCTTTCAGTCGCAACGGTATGTGACCAGTGTTTATCGCTCGGAACTCGCCATGCGGCTCCAAAAGCTGGGCTATGAGACCGAGACCGGCAAGCACGGCCAGCCAGAGATCAAGGGCTATACGCGGGAATATCTGGATGCATCGAGTCCGCGACGCGAGCAGATACTGGAGCACTTAACCGAAATTGGGAGAGACGGTGCGGGCGCCGCACAGGTTGCCGCGCACCGGACGCGCGATAAAAAGGAGATTCAGTCACAGGAAGAAGTGTTGCGGCGGCACCGCGAATTGGCGGCACAGTTCGGCCACCAGGCGGATCGTATCGTTGCCCAGGCGCGTGACCAGACTCAGCAACATCAGCAGCAGCCGGAGAAGACCGCGCAGCAGGCAGCCACTTACGCACATAAACACGTCTTCGAGCGCTCCGCTGTTCAGGATGAACGAGCCATTCTTGGGTCGATGCTCGATCGTGGCATGGGCCAGCTCACGTATGGCGACGCGCGCCGGGAATTTGCGCATCGTGTGGCAACTGGTGAGTTTCGTTCCGTGGGTCAGAGACAAGGCCACGCCGCTCCGCAGTACACGACCGCCGAGATGGTTCGCATGGAGCGAGAGATCATCGAACGCATGCAAACCGGCAACCACCGTACTTATAGCGATCCGATGTTGGTCTCTCCGCTGATTCGATGCAGAATCGAAGACCGCCGCCCGGAACTGAATGCATCGCAGTATCACGCCGTCGATGAGATATTCCTTTCGCGCCAGAAGATCGTTGGCCTTGAAGGCGTGGCCGGAACCGGAAAGACGACGGTCCTGGCCGTGATCCGCGAAGGAGCAGAAGCCGACGGTTATCGTGTGGAGGGGTTTGCGCCTACCTCCCGAGCCGCGCAGAAGTTGGCTGAAGCAGGCATTGAAACATCCACGCTGCAACGGCATCTTGCACGAGGCGAACGGACCGACACCGGACAAAGGCAACTGTATGTGCTGGACGAATCTTCCCTTGCCTCGACGCGACAGATGCACCAGTTTGTCGAACGCCTGCACTGGAATGATCGCATCCTTCTGGTAGGCGACACGCGGCAGCACGAATCCGTGGAGGCGGGCCGACCGTTTGCACAGCTTCAGGAAGCCGGCATGATGACAGTGAAGCTCAGTGAGATTCTGCGGCAGCGCGACCCGGACCTCAAGCAAGCAGTGGAGCATCTGGCCGGCGGCGATGTGAGCGCGGCGCTCGATTGTCTCGACCGTAAACGCCGTATCCATGAATTTGGTGACCGCGATGAGCGGATTGCAGCCATCGCGCGTGAGTATGCGCGGTCCCCGGAAAGCACGTTGGTTGTCTCTCCAGACAATCGCTCCCGGACCGAAATCAATCAGCGGATTCATGGCGAACTGCAATCCTGCGGTGCTGTCAGCCGGAACGAACACGTTACGACTACGCTTGTGCCGCGCCAGGAAATGACCGGTGCGGACCGCACCTGGGCGGCGCAGTACCAGGTCAACGACATCCTCCGCTATTCGCGCGGATCGCAAGAAACCGGCATCGGCAAAGGCGAGTATGCCCGTGTGACCCGCATCGATGCTGCAAAGAATTTGTTAACTGTGTTGCGCGTAGACGGCACCGAACGGACCTACGATCCGCGCCGACAGATGGGCGTCACCGTTTATCGGGAGCACGAAAAGGCATTTTCTCAAGGTGACCGCATCCAGTTCACCGCGCCCAGTAAGGATCTGAACATTGCAAACCGTGAACTCGGCACCGTGAGGGACATCGATCCGAATGGCGCAATGCGGATCAAGTTGGACAGTGGACGGGAGATGAGCCTCAACCCTGAGCGGTACCCACACATCGACCACGGCTATGCCGTGACTAGCTATGCAGGCCAAGGCCAGACCGCCGACCGCGTCCTCATCCACGTTGACACTAATCTCGCCGCCAGGGATCTGCTCAACAACCGCATGGCATACGTCTCCGTTTCACGCGGACAATACGATGCGCAGATTTTCACGAATGACCGTGGCGCACTCGCAAACGCGCTCGGGCACGATGTTTCGCACAAGAGCGCGTATCAGCCCGCGCAAGCAATTGCCCCGCTTGCGCAGGAGATCGCTGAAACACACGCGCCGAAGCACGACTTCGGCCAAGGCATAGGCATGGGACTCGGAATGTAAGTTCGGAAAGTGCAAGCACGATGCACGACTATTCGCATTCATACAAAGATCGCTGATCTTCGTGAGGAGAATGTTATGTCGGCAGAACTCTTCATCAAAAAGCCCGTTCAGAGCGTAGGCCACACCGCCTTAGGACTGGAGCGCCATTATTCCGTAGGGGAAATCGCCGAAAGATGGGGCCTGAGCGAAAAGACCATACGCCGCATGTTTGAAGACGAGGAAGGCGTCCTGCAATGGGGTAGCCCGGAAACCCGGCGCAAGCGCGGCTACATCACTCTGCGTATCCCAGAGAGCGTGATGTTGCGAGTGCACCGAGAGAGGGCCCGGCGAGCTGGATAACCGCTCCGGACCTATACTACACGGCCAATAATGCCTTCGTAATCATATTTGAGCGTTCGGTGACGAATTCCTCAAAGGAGTCCAAGTCGTAGCTGGTTAGCTGTGGGATCAGATGCCTCTGCCGAAAGTTGGCGTCTCTTGTTTTGATCCACTCTTCGAAAGGTGTTGCATTCTTCGAGAGGTTTTCGGAATCGGTAAGCAATTGAAGATTTACGAGCGTGTTGAATTTCGCTAAATAGAGATCAATTCGTTGGTCGCTGAACCCGCGCTTTTTGAGGTTACGCTTCTGAAATTCAGTTTGAGGAAAGATATGATCCTCATGGAAAATCGCATCGCGCCAATCCCGATCTGGATAAAGAAGAGAGAGCACTAGGTTGGTGTACCGCCCTTGATACCCATATCCCAGTATCCGTTCCAACTCGGTTTGGTCAAATTGTGGCTTGATGCCGAGCGACGTATACAGAACCTCGGCAGGAAACGGCGTAGCTGGTCCACACGATGTCAGCAATTCTCGCAGCCGCGTTAGCGTGGTGTCCGACGAGCCACCAAAGGCATTTTTGAGCGTCGAAAATATGAACCACCGTCGTATCGACACCTGTGCATCGGCGTCCTCAGCCTTAGTGGACACGTCGAAGGACGGGTTCTGACGCTTCATGAGGTAGAAGGCTATCGGTAGCAATGCTAATGGCGCCACGACATTCTTATCGGTGAATCCGAAGCGCGAAATGAGCCGTACCGTCGCCGCAAGAGAGTCTTGAATTCTTTCCCAGTTTTCCTCAATGATACGGAGGTTCTTCTTTGTAAAGTTTTTGACTTTGTATTGGATGGGCAATGTTTCGCTGAGATATAGGCAGGCCTTCAGAACGAAGTCTTTTCCGAATCTATACCCGTTGCCGATTTCATTTAACGATTCGGTAAAGCTGTGGATCTCGTTTCGAGCGTCAGTCTCCCAATTCGCGGTCGCTGTTGCAAGAAGAAGGTCGGAGTACTCAAGAGGCTCGCCTGCAGAATTCGCGCGCACGAAGACCTGCAGCACCTTCTCATAATCCTGAGAGCGCTCCTGGAAGTAGTTGCCGACGAGCGTAGTGTGAATGCGGTTGTGCAGCCGTCCGATGAGTTTATTCGCATTGTCCCGTTGTTCCTCAGACAACGGTGCCAAGTGCGATTTCATATCGGACTTGGCATCTTCAGCATCTTCAAAATCCAGAATTCGCCCAACCCGGTACCAAAGCTGTGGATGGTCGCCCCAAGGCTCTGGTCCTTCACGAAACGCAAAGCCGTAAGTAAGTTCCTCCGGGTTGTCGTCGTTGGGTACCGGCGGTTTCAAGAGGTTGAGGTACAGTTGAGTTTTCCGCCAGCGGTAGTAGAAGTAACGATAGGAGCCACGCAAGCCAACGTAGAGCGAGGTGATTCTCTGCTGCCCATCCAGGACAAGAACGATGTCCTTCGTGATGCCGGACATGTTTGCAGGTGGGTTGTGAGGATGCTCGCCGTCGAAGTCGCGAATGAACTCATATACCGGCCACTCGTTCTTGTTCGCTTGCTCCAATTTCCAGTACAGAAAGGACCCAATGGGGAAGTCCGCCATTATGGAATCGAATAAACGTTCGACCTTTTCGGGGCTCCATACGAATTCTCTCTGAATCGCAGGAAGGTACAGGTCATGATTAACTTGGCGGATGATGTCGCTTACGCGGACCGGTGTGTATTCCATGCGTTTCCGAGAGCCCCTTTCAAGACGCGATGGCAGGCCAGAATGAGTAGTGCTCGAAAGTTCCAAGTGAAACTTCGAGCCAATAACACGCACAAATCCCTGTCAACTGCTGCGCTAAATGTGACGGACGTGAAAAGACAATTGCTCAACCAGCATAAATCAGCGATCGGAAAGGAATCTAAAGCGATTGGCTCCCGGTCAAGCAACAGCGGGTCTGCTAGGACTCGTTTCCCACGCTGACTGCACGCTCTTCTCAAGCTGATCCTGGCGAGCGCGCACCCACGGAGAATAGTGCTTTTCCGTGACGCGGACGCTGGCGTGGCCAAGCAAAATGGAGACCTGATCTATGGGAACTCCGGCCAGAAGCATTTCGACGGCAAAGGTGTCGCGGAACATGTGGCAGTGGCAACGCTTTGGTGTTCCGTCTGGCTTGCGGAGATCGGCAACCTTGAAGAGGCGGCGATAGGCTCGCTGCCAGTTGGCAACGAACGTCTTCGGCAGCCCGTTGCCAGACCAGAAGAAATAATTCAGATTCGGCTTGAGGCCGGGCGGGATGGAGCGGAGCAGGTCGGCGACCTGCGGCGGCAGCGGTACGAAAACCGGCGTCCCGGTCTTGGCCTGATAAAGCATGAGCTTGTTTTCGACGAGCCGCGCACATTCCAGCGTTACGGCGTCACGGATGCGCAGGCCGCTCCAGCGCATCAACTCCGTCAGTGCGCGGATGCGGATGCCGCGCTTCTCGGGAGCCCAGGACCGTTCCGCATACTCGCCGAGCCGGTGAGTAGCGTCGATGATGCGCTTGTATTCGTCTGCCGTGAAGTAATCTGTGGGCACGTGTTTGGCAATCACTCGGCCCATGGTTGCGGTTGGATTCTCACGGAGCCAGCCCTGGCGGACGCAGTACCAGAAGAAGCCGATCACACGCTCGAACTTCTTTTTGCGGGCAAGTTCCTTCTCTTTCTTCCAGGTTTGCCGCCATTCGGTGAGGTTGCGGGGATTGAATTCTCGCAAGAAGGTGATGCCCGACTCTTCGGCGAACCCGACGAGCTGGACCTGGAAGATGCCGCGCAGCTTTTGCACGGTTGCCGGAGCCAGACCGCGCGCCTCGGCATCGGCGAGGAAGATGCCAACAGCTTCCTTGACCGTTGGCATCTTTGCCGGTTTCAGATCCTCCCCGCTGAGCGCGGAGTTTTCGTATTTGCGAGCGAGGAGCTCCGCTTGTTCCCAAGACTTCGTTTTCGCCGAGACGCGGAAGCGCCCGGTACGACCGGGGAGAGTGCCGTCCAGCCACTTGGGGCAGCGGCAACGGCGATAGGTCGAGTCGTCTTTCTTCGCGCAATCGGGGTGATGGCGGGTGTAGACGGACAGCATAATGCCGTCAATCTAGCACGAAAACTCGGTTGGTACAATTCTGGTACAGTTCAACGATCCATCAACTTTTCAACGGTGCAAATATATGATTCTAAGTCACTTAGAGTTGGTGGAGGCGGCGGGAGTCGAACCCGCGTCCGAAATCGCTGTCAGCCAGGAGTGTCCATGCTCTGTCCGCTTCCGCATGTTTTCGCCCGCCGGCCTCAGAACGGACAAGATGGCCGACAAGCTAGTCCGATTGATCTCGCCCTCTGCCGCCCGGACCGAGCCGCTCAAGCCAGCCTACTGAATGACGTCCTGCCCGCTGCCCATAGGCAAAGCCGCGGAGGACGGCTGCTTATTTAATTAAGCAGCAAGTGCCAGATTATCGTTGGCAACTTTTGTTTTGCAGGCGATTACGGGTGCCCACACCCCGACATGCCTCCTATGCCGCAATCGATCCCGTCGAAACCGTGACGCCCCCAATTGCTGCCTTCTGTTGGATGTCCCAACCAGGCAGTGAGACGCAAACCGGGCCAACCGGCTCGTGCTGTTATCCCATTCTACTCTGAGTTCAGGATTCTCCGGCTACGCGCGGGGAAACACAGCCCATCGAGCTAACTGCGAACTGCGAACTGTGAACTGTGAACTACCCAGTGACTTACTGCTTTTCCAGGTCGATGGTCTCGTACTCGTGCCGCGCAATCCCGGCCCGGATCTGCGCCGGCGTCCAGCCCGCCCGAGTCTTCTCATAGGCATAAAAGCCTTCCTGGGCGCAGGTCGAGCACTCCGTCCCGTGCAGGCCCTCAAAGCAGCTCCGCAGGCTGGTATGGCCCAAAGCCCGGTCGCAACGGCAGTTGCAGGGAAGCTGGTAAAGCACGTTGCCAATCCTGGCCGCCTTTTCGTAAACGTGCACCTGCCAGGGATAGCGGAAGTTCTCTCCTGTCAACTTGCTGCCGGCCAGGATCGGGGGCAGGGCGCTCACCTTCAGCGGCGCCGCGGGATGATATGCAGGCACGTCGTCGGCCGGGTTCGACCACTGGGCGTAGCTGGCCAGGGTGAAGGCGGCAACCGCAATTCCGAGGAGCCAGGAGCGTTTGAAAGGAGTTTTCATGGGGAATACCAGCTTCTCCATTGTAGACGAGAGGAAATAAGCGCCGGTTTGGCGGGGGCGGTCTGGAGGGCAAAAAAAACGGCACGAACTTTTAGCTGTTCGTGCCGGGAGGCCAGTGACGCAAACTACTCCCGGTGCCAAGTGCGACGGTCACGGTCGCGCTCATCACCGGAATATCTACACGATACTATAGATGCAGGAAATTGCAAATACAAAAATCGAAATTGTCTGTGGAAATTTTTTTGTGGAACCCAAAAGCCGCCGGTGCGTCTAAATCCCGAGTGGAAGGATCGTGCGGCCATGTCCCCTGAACAGCCCGTGACGGAAGAAGATATTATTTTGGATTCAGCTGTTTACGACTCTGATTCCAAATCTTCCCAACGTCTTCCCGGTTGGATCAAGGTCAGTGCCATTGCGGCTGCCTCCGCCCTGGCAGGCGGATTGGCAGCCGCTTGGTACTATCGTCGCACGCTCTCTCGCCTGCGCCAGGCTGACCAGAACCCTTACGATCCTAATTTTGGTATAAGTGAAGAGCGAACGCACGACGAAGACTAACCGCTCTTCCATGAGCTGGTCCTTCAAAATACCACATAATAGTACGCACTAACCTCACATGTTCCCACGGCTGGCCGGGGGAATGATGCCGTTCATCCGGAGGTACACCACCAGCTGTCCATAGTGATCCATCATGTGCTGCATGGCGTAAGCAGCCATGCCGGCTCGGCTGCGGCCGCTCGGTAGCGCCTGCCAGGCATTCTCCGGCGTGGTTGCAGCCATAAAGGCGTGGGCCTGCGTGAAGGAGTCCTTGAACGCCTGGATTATTTCGGCTTTAGTGGTGAGCTTCTCAATGGCATCCCGTTTGGCCTTGAACTCCGCCGGGGTCATTGCGGGTTCCGTAAGGAAATAGACGTTGGCTTCAGTCACATGCTTGATCTGGCCACCGAAGGTACGGACACCTTTGAAGTCGCCGCCCGCGACGGTGGGGGCAAACTCGAACTTGTCTTCGGGCATGGCTTCTGCAAGCGGGACGAATTCCTTCTCAATGCCGCTCAGGATTTTGTCCAGCTCCTGCGACGGCTGGAGCACGGTGCCCGGAGCAGGTTTAGCCGGTGCCGCCTGGGCATGCGCGAAGCTCGGGATCGAGGCGAGTAGACAAAGAGCGAGCAACGAGCTCGCCGCGCGAAGTTCCATCTGCATCATATTTCCTCCCGCAGCGGAATTGGATCGAATGGCCTGCCGTATTGAATCTGGAGTTCCTCAGAAATAGCCCGTAAAGCTCTGCCGGATCTGTTGCCGGCTTTTGCTCCTCTGCGCGTGGTGAATCGGTCAGGCCCGAACCCTGGGGTTCGCTGCGTGATGGCACTGTACCAGACCAGCCGCGGTATCGAATATCACAATGCGTTGAATCGGCCGATGGGATATTCAGATTGGGCGGGAAATCCCGCTTCCACGTACAATCTTGACAAGGAGAAAGCCCAATGCGCCGCGTGTATATGGATGCCAATGCCACCACTCCCCTTTTGCCCGAGGTTGTGGAGGCCATGCATCCCTACTGGATGGAGCACTTCGGCAATGCCTCGTCGATCCACCTCGACGGGCAGCAGGCGCGCAAGGGCGTGGACCGCGCCCGGGCGATCCTGGCCCGGTTCTTCAACTGCCATGACGCCGAAGTGGTGTTCAACTCCGGCGGCACCGAGGGCGACAACACCGCCATCTTTGGCCTGCTTCATCCCGGCGACCACTTCATCACCACCTCCATTGAGCACTCCGCCGTGATCCAGGCGGCGCAGCGCATGGCCGAGCGCGGCGTGGAGACCACGTTTGTTGCGCCACAGCCGAACGGGCTGATCGATCCCACCGATATTCTCCGCGCCATCCGCCCCCAGACGCGGCTCATCAGCGTGATGCTGGCCAACAACGAGACCGGCGTCATTCAACCTGTAGCCGAGATTGGCCGCATCGCCGCCGACACCGGCGTCTTCTTCCACATCGACGCAGTGCAGGGCGCGGGCAAGGTCCCCATCGATGTGCGCAAGATCGGCTGTCACCTGCTCTCGATCAGCGGGCACAAAATGCACGCGCCCAAGGGCGTGGGCTCGATGTTTGTACGCAGCGGCACACCGGTGGAGAGCCTGCTGGTGGGCGGAAGCCATGAGCGCCGCCGCCGCGCCGGAACTGAGAACGTGGCCGGCATTGTGGGCCTGGGCAAGGCGGCCGAGCTGGCCATGCACTCGCTTGAAGACGGCACGATGGACCGGCTCTCCGGCCTGCGCCACAAGCTGGAGACGGAGTTGTTGAAGCTCCCCGGGACAGGCGTGAACGGAGGAGGCGTGCTCCGTGCGGCGAATACGACCAACATCTGGTTTGACAACCTGGAGGGCGAGGCGCTGGTGATCGCGATGGACCTGAAGGGCGTTGCCGTGAGCGGCGGATCGGCGTGCCACTCGGGCGCCACCGAGCCCAGCCACGTGCTGATGGCGATGGGCCTGGACAAGACGCGCGCGCGGGCGAGCTTGCGCTTCAGCATGATGAAGACTGCCACTGAAGCTGATGTGGATTACGTGCTGCAGGTGGTGCCCGAAGCGGTGGAGCGGCTGCGGGCGGTGTCGCCGGTGGAAGCCGGGACGCTGGGGTGAGGCAGCTTTTAGCCATTAGCTCTTAGCTCGATGGGCCCACGCCGGAAGCAAGCTATGGCCTGAAGCAATGAGGAGATCGATGAAACCATTTGTGATCTCGGCGATGGCGATCGCGCTGGTTGCTCTTGCAGATTCCAACGGCATTCGCGCACAGACCCCAGGCGCCGTGTCCCAGTCCGACACGTATGCGGTCAGCATCTCGATGGAGAAGGAGACAGCCACCGTTCCGGATGCGCCAATCGTAGTACTCGCCATCAAGAACATCAGCGACAAGACAATCTCTCGCGATGATTGCTCCAGCGACCCGAGGACCTGGGTGCAAGGAGAGCACGGCGAGCCGCCCACGACCTATCGTGAAAGATTTGCGACGATGCGCTTGCTGCCTGGAGAGCCTCCGCTTGACTGTACTTTGAACTTGAGCTGGTCGCTCGCTCCCGGCGAGACGCTAACGAAGCAGATTCTACTGAAGTACCTTTATGACCTGCACGAACCGGGGAAGTATTCCGTGTTCGTCGAATTTCCAACCGGCGAGAGCTGGCTGCGCACGAATACGGTAACGTTCCACGTGGTCGCCAAAGATCCGTCACCACGATAAGCGTGGAGCGAGGCCGTCTCAGAAGCGAATCGATGAGAAAATAGAGAAGAAGCAGTTTCCCCGTGCCCATCGCAGACACCATCGCCGTTGCCATGTCCGGAGGGGTTGACTCCTCTACGGTGGCGGCGATTCTCGCGCGCGGTGAGGATGGCGTTTCGATTGTGGGGCTGACGCTGCAGCTCTGGGACCAGACGCGGCTGGCTGGGAAGCACGGGATTCCGGAGACGCCGAAGGCGGGGCGGTGCTGCAGCCTGGATGATGTCTATGACGCGCGGCGCGTGGCCGAGCACCTGGGCATTCCTTATTACGTGGTGAACCAGGAGGAGCGCTTCGAGGCCGATGTGGTGCGGCCGTTCGTGAGCGAGTACCTGGCGGGGCGGACGCCGATTCCCTGCTCTCTGTGCAACAACCACCTGAAGTTCGACCAGTTGCTGAAGACGGCGCGGTCGATTGGGGCGAGCCGCATTGCTACGGGGCATTATGCGGTGAACGAGTACGACGAGGCCCGCGGGCGATGGATCCTGAAGCGGCCGGCCGATCTGGCCAAGGACCAGACTTACTTTCTGTTTGGGCTGACGCAGGAGCAGCTTGCGCACACGCTGTTTCCGCTGGGGCGCATGACCAAGCCGGAGGTGCGCGAGGTGGCGCGGCGGCAGGGGCTGGCGCTGGCCGAGAAGCCCGACTCGCAGGAGATCTGCTTCATTCCGGGCGGCGATTACAAGCAGTTCCTGACCGCCTATCTGGAGGAGCGGGGTGAGGCCATGCCGGACACGGCCGGCGAGCTGGTGACGACCGATGGTCGCGTGATGGGGCGGCACGAGGGCATCAGCGGGTTTACCGTGGGGCAGCGCAAGGGGCTGAACGTTGGGTCGCCGACGCCGCTCTACGTGATCCAGATCGATGCGGCAAGCCATCGCGTGACGGTGGGCGCGGACGAAGAGCTGGCCGCTCGGGACTTGCGGGCCAACCGCGTGAACTGGATCAGCGTCCCGGAACTGATTGGTCCCATGCGGGTTAGGATCAAGATCCGGCACCGGCATGAGCCGGCCTGGGCGACGCTGGAGCCGGCAGGCGCGGGCGAGGTGCGGGCGATGTTCGACGAGCCGCAGCGGGCGGTGACGCCGGGGCAGTCGGCGGTGTTCTATGACGGCGACGAGGTGGTTGGGGGAGGGTGGATTGTTTAAAGGCAGGGAACAGGGAACAGCTGATAGCTTAGCTTGTGTTCTTAACTAAGCTGTTTATTTGTTTATACATACGTTTTCTTGTCTTTGGGCGGGGATGGGGTGTGGGTGGTCTTTGGGGCGGTTCGCTGTTGGCCGGATTAGGGAGTTTCCGGGGCGAATTCGCCTGATTTTCTGGCCTAAAAGCTGCTCAGGCGGCCTGCTGGGAGGCCGGAGACTGTTCCGGAGCTGGATCAGGGCCGGGCTTGGGAATGCTGGCCAGGACATCCTGGCGGATAAGTTCCTCGTTCATGCGGCAGAAATGAAGGGCGGCGAGGGGGTTGTCGCGCAGCTCGCGATCACAAGGGAGGATCATGCCACGGTTCCTAAGTTCTTGGAAGTGCTGCTTTTGCACCTCAAACATTGGCAGATGGGCGAGGGCGTATTGGAGCGCGTCGCCGACCTGGCTGCTGGTTGGGACCTGGGGATGGTTACCTTTGGAGGGGAGGGGGGTGGCCATTTCTTCCTTCTTTTTGGCGACACGTTCCTTCTCCTGGGCGGCGGGGATGGTGAGGTTGGCTAGCTTCCAGACCGACATGGCGGTTTGCGCGATGTGGCAGAAGCGGCCGATGTCGACCACGTCGATGGCGCCGATGCCCGCGCCCTTGGCGATGCAGGCGACGTAAAGCTGGAAGGAATCGGGGTCGCGGAGGACGGGCAGCTCGGCGGCGAAGGCTAGAAAGGCCTTGTGCTGGTGTTCCTCACGGGCCCAGCCGGTTGGGTTCTTGGGCATTTCGGCCATGACGCGGTGGTAGGCGGCGGCGCAGCGCTCGATGGTTTCGAGGTAGACATCGGGGGCGGGTTGCTGTTCCTGGTCTGACATGAGTTTCTCCATTTCGTGGTTCGTGGTTCGTGATTGGTGGCTGGTGCACAAATGCACAAAATAAAAACGGCGATGTGAAGCAGATTGAGAGATTTACGCCCTCAAAGTGCACAGATTTGCGCGTGTTTTCTGGCTGGAAAATGCGAAGGGCACGGCTTTTGGCCGTGCCCTTCAAAAGATTGAGCGGATGGCAGTTTGCCCGCCTATTAGAATGATACTCCCTGAAATACTTAAGACTGCTGTTTTTGACAAAAACTTCTTCTCTATTGTTTTCTGTGTATTATAGCGATTTCAACAGACAGATAGTATTGACTTTGCGGGAGTGGGTTGGGGATTTGCACCAATAATGGTGCAGAAAAGGTGTTGGGTTGGATGGAATGACAGAAAGACAGGCAATAGCAACGGCACGGGCAAAAGCATCGACAACCACAGATCGTTCGAGGGCATCGGGCCGGGGTTGAGCGGAGCCGGAGGTATCATCGCGCCCTGGCGGGCGCGATGATACCCATCAGTTTTTTGGGGGGGTGTACCCCGGGTTCCCGCGCTGCTCCGCAGCGCGTCCACCCGGGGCTATTGTCGTGCTGTCACTACGGGACGCTTTCCCGCTCATCGCGGTGAAGCTGCGATGAACGGGGCACGCGGCGGGGGGTAGTATCGCGCGGATCCTTCCCCTTCAATCCCCTCAGGGTCAGGAGCCAGGAACGGGGCCCAGCCGCCGGTTTGGATGAAGGGAGCACAGCTTGCAGGGTGTCTTTACTTTTTGCTTACGGGGAGGCTACGGCGAACTTATCCCCGCGCAGGTAATCCTGAAGGAGCCGGATTATGCCGGTTTTGAAGGAACGCTGTGAATCGATCGATTTTCGCCCTCTCCCAAAGCTCCAGCCTCAGTCCGCGCCATTTTTTCCGCAGAGAGCGCGGAATGGATGGGACGACCAACCTCATTCCCTGTTTATTTCTGATTGCGGTTGCGTGCTCGGGAATCGCTTTCGGGCAACAACCGTCGGCCGCACCCGCGCCGACGCCTCTGACTACGCCTTCGCTTTCGGGGCCGCTCGCGGCTGCACCGCCGATTGAGATCGACGCGGGGCCGATGGGAAAGATCGCCGTGGACGGAATCGTGAGTGGGATGGGGATGGTGGAGAGCAACCATGCCGCTACAGACGACACGGGTGAAGCGGCGCTGAGCAACGCCCAGATATGGATTCAGAAGCCCGACGGCTGGTGGCAGTTCTACGTGCAGGCGGGCGCGTACAACATTCTCTCCGTTGGCCTGCCGTATCTTTCCACGCAGAAGAACGTGAGCGATTTGTGGGGGCCGGTGCCGTTTGCATGGGTGAAGCTGGCGCCGGGGAAGAATACTTCCGTGTTGATTGGATCATTGCCTCCGCTGATTGGCGCGGAATCTACGTTCGACTTCCAGAACATGAACATTGAGCGCGGCCTGCTTTGGAACCAGGAGAACTCAGTGACGCGCGGCGCGCAGGTGAACCAGACGTGGCGCAAACTGACCGCTTCCTTCAGTTGGAACGATGGCTACTACTCGAATCGCTATTCGGGGCTGAGCGGATCGCTGACTTACGCGAGCGGGCCGCACAGCCTGGCGTTTGAAGCGATGGGGAACCTGAGCCAAACGAAATTCGAGACGCTGGCCACGCCGGTTGAGAACAACGGCTCAATGTACGCGGTAGTGTATACGTGGACGAAGGGGAGGTGGGTGGTGGAGCCGTACTGGCAGTACGGGACGGTGCCGACCGATGCGAAGGCCGGAGTGGTGAGCGGAGGCTCGACCGATGGAGGGGCGGTGCTGGTGACGCGCACGTTCAAGCATGGGCTGGCGCTGTCAGGGCGGGGCGAATACATTGCGAGCACGGGCAGCGCGGGGTCAGTGAATTTGCTGTATGGGCCGGGGAGCGCGGCTGTGTCGGCGACGGTGACGCCGACGTTTCAGGACGGGCGGTTTTTTGTGCGCGGAGATGTTTCGTTGGTTCATGCTACTTCGATTGCGACCGGGGATGGGTTTGGTGCGGCGGGAAATGACGCGAACCAGGTGCGCGGGGTGATGGAGTTGGGGTTTCTGTTTTGAGGGAGTGGGAACAGGGCCGGAACGCGGCGGTTATCGGTGAGTGGGTCTCCAGCACGCCGCGCGAAAGACCCGGGGCTAAAGCCCACGAAATTTGGGGGCCCAATTCAGGGGCCTGAACAGGCTGCGGAAAAAGTCTCTTTGTAGGTACTTTTTCTGCACAGCAATTTGGGTTAGTAAAGAGACATGCGTGGAGACGATGAGAAGCAGTCGGCGATGTATAGCTACGTGACGATGGCACAACGGATTCCGGCTGGTCATCCGGCGCGGCAGATACGGGCGATGGTGGACCGGGCTTTGGCACGGATGGATGCGCAGCTGGACGAGCTTTATTCGACTACCGGTCGCCCATCGATAGCGCCGGAGCGGTTGTTGCGATCGTCGTTGCTGATGGTTTTGTACTCGATTCGTTCGGAGCGTCAATTGATGGAGCAGCTGAACTACAACCTGCTGTTCCGCTGGTTTGTTGGTCTTGAGATGGACGACCCGGTGTGGGACGTGACGGTGTTCACCAAGAACCGGGAGCGGCTGATTGGCGGCGTGGTGAGCCAGCAGCTACTGGAGTCGGTGCTGGTGGAGGCGCGGGCGCACGATCTGTTGAGCGAGGAGCATTTCACCGTGGACGGGACGCTGATTCAAGCCTGGGCCTCGGCGCGCAGCTTCGAGGATAAGTCCGATCCGCCGTCTCCGGGAGCAGGCTCGGGCTGGGGTGGCGAAGTGCTGCTGCGCGACAAGGTGGAATCGAAGACCGACCCGGATGCGCGTTTATACAAGAAGGCGACGGCGGACAAGTCGGTGCCGTCTTATCAGGGCCACGCGTTGACGGAGAACCGCAACGGGTTGGTGGTGGCTGCCGAGGCCACTCTGGCGGCAGCCGATGCCGAAGCTCAGGCGGGGATCCAGATGCTGGACCGGGCGCTGGGTGCGGCGGCCGGAGCGGCAGAGGAGCAGGCGATCACGCTGGGCGCGGATACGGGTTACCAGCAGGAGCGGTTCGTCGAAGCGCTGCGCAAGCGCAAAGTGGCGCCGCACGTCAGCGAGTATGTGAAGGGGAATCTGCAGAAGAATCGCCTGCGCCCGGAGGAGCGATCCGATGTGCGAAGTGCGATCAGTCAGCGGAAGCGCAAGCTGATCGAGCGAGTTTTCGGCTGGGCCAAGTTAAGCGCGGGACTGCGCCAGGTGAAGTTGCGCGGGCTGAAGCGAGTGGATTGGTTCTATCGGCTGGCGATAACGGCTTATAACCTGGTGCGAATGCGACGACTGATCCCGACTGCGGCGCTGGCCGGTTAGGGCCGAGGTGCGTCTGCAGGCCGATGAAAGCGGCTTGCAGGGGCAAGACAACAACAGAAACTCAGCAGTAGCGCAAGACAAAAGTCACCAAAAATTTCACCCAGGCGCAACCGAGCAAGGAAACACTAGTTTTTCCGCAGCCTGTGAAGGCCCCTGCTCCCTCCGGGACTGCATCCGGATTCGTCAAACGCTGCCCAGTCTGGCAATTATCCGCGAAGCGGATTCCCAGCGAGAATGACAGAAAGAAAAGCAAGAACAAAAGCAGATTCCCGGCGGGGAATGACAGAAAGAAAGGCAAAAGCCAACGCGGGGATGCGCTATACTCCTCCCGATATTGGGGGAGGATTTTTGCTGATGCGCGGGAAAACGTTTGGAAGATTTGCCATTGTTGCTTTGGGTTTGTTGGGCGCGCTGGGTGAGGCACAGCAGCCGGTGACGCTTACGATTCATGCGGACCAGCCCACTACCACGGTGAGCCCAACGCTTTATGGGCTGATGACCGAGGAGATCAACTACGCCTACGAGGGCGGGCTCTACGCGGAGATGGTGCGCAACCGGACATTCCGCGGGGACTGGAGCGGGGTGAATTACTGGTACCTGCTGGAGAAGGGCACGGCGCAGGCGAAGATGGCGGACGACCGGACGGTGGGTCCGAGCGACGCGCTCAAAACCAGCCTGCGGCTGGACGTGGAGAAGGCGGATGCCGCGAACCAGGCGGGCGTTATCAATACGGGGCTGGTGGGGATTCGCGCTGAAACCGAACACCGAATACAAGGGGTCGTTTTACGCCAAGACCGCCAGCGAAGACATGGGACCGGTGACGGTGAGCCTGGTGGCGGACCAGACCGGGCGGACGCTGGCCACGGCAAAGGTGGATGGGGTGGGGACGGAGTGGAAACAGTTCCCGTTCCCGCTGAAGACGGGCGCGATTGAGGCGGGATCGACGAACCACCTGGAGGTGACGGTGGGGCACGCGGGGACGCTGTGGCTGCAGCTTGTCTCGGTGTTCCCGCCTACGTATAAGAACACGCCGAATGGGAACCGCATTGACCTGATGGAGAAGCTGGCGGCGATGCATCCGCAGTTTTTGCGTTTCCCCGGGGGGAATTACCTGGAGGGGAACACGATCGAGCAGCGGTTCCAGTGGAAGAAGACGATTGGGCCGCTGGTGGATCGGCCGGGACACGAGAGCCCATGGGGCTACTGGTCGACGGATGGGCTGGGGCTGCTGGAGTTTCTGGAGTGGTGCGAGGACCTGAAGATGCAGCCGGTGCTGGCGGTGTATGCGGGCTACTCGCTGCACGGGGAACACGTGAACCCGGGCGAGCACCTGGACCCGTATGTGCAGGATGCACTGGACGAGATTGAGTATGTGACGGGCGGGGCGGATACGAAGTGGGGTGCGGAGCGAATCAAGGACGGGCATGCGAAGCCGTTCGCGCTGCACTATGTGGAGATTGGGAACGAGGATTGGTTTGACCGGTCGGGAGCTACGACGGGCGATTCACGCAATTCTTCAGGGCGATCAAAATGAAATATCCGGAACTGGAGCTGATTGCGACGGCGCCGGTGAAGACGGTGAAGCCGGACGTGCTGGACGAACATTTCTATGTGCGGGCGACGGAGAATCTTCATACCGCGCAACCACTACGACACCAGCAGCGACACCGGGCCGATGACGTGGGAAGGCGGGCGGTATAACCGGGCGGACCGCACGGGACCGAAGATTTTTGTGGGCGAGTGGGCGACGCGCGAGGGATTGCCGACGCCGAACCTGGGCGCGGCGCTGGGCGATGCGGCGTGGATGACGGGCCTCGAGCGGAACTCGGACCTGGTGATTATGTCGAGCTATGCGCCGCTGCTGGTGAATGTGAATCCGGGCGGGATGCAGTGGGAGACGGACCTGATTGGGTACGACGCGGCGAAAAGTTATGGATCGCCGGCGTACTATGCGCAGGCTGATGTTCGCGGGGCACATCGGGGATCACACGATGGCGTCGCAGGTGGAGGGCGCGGGGGCGCGGTTTTTCTATTCGATTACGGGGAGCGCGGCGAAGAAGAAGCTGTATTTGAAGCTGGTGAATGCGGATTCGACGCCGCGCGTGGTGAATATCGATCTGGATGGGGCGAAGGTGGCGGCGGCGGCGAAGGTGTGGACGCTGAGCGGGAAGAGCACGCAGGCTACGAACTCGATTGACGATCCTACGGCGCTGGTTCCGGTGGAGAGTGCGGTGGCGGCGGGGGCGAAGATGCGGCACGTGATACCGGGGTATTCGATCCAGGTGATCGAGATTCGACGAGGAGTAGCGGGGCGTTTTCCGCGGTGGTAAATTGAGCATCCTTGCTTCCCACCCTAACCGCAAAAAGCGCGGTTAGGATGGGGCACCCACTTTTGTTATTGCCGGACGGCCCAGTCCATGCCGTCGGGGCCGCCGCCGGACTGGATGCGGGCGGTGACGGTGAGGGTGTTGAGGTCGATGACGGCGACGTAATTGTCTGGGGTGCAGGCTACGAAGGCGCGGGCGCCGTCGGGCTGGACGAGGATGCCTGCGGCGCCGTGTCCGATGGGGATGCGCTTGACCGGCTGATGCATGGCGACGTCGACCACCAGCAGATCGCCCTGGCCGAGCATGGAGATGAGGACGCGCTTGCCGTCGGGCGTGAACTTGAGGCGGTTGGCCGATTGCACGTTGAGGGGCAGAGTGGCGGTGACGCGCTTGGCGTCAAGGTCGACGATGGAGACGGTGCCGTCGCCGGCGTTGGCCACCCACGCCTGTTTGCCGTCGGGGGAGACGTCAAAGCCTTCATCGCCGGAGCCGACGGGTACTACGGTTTCTGTCCAGTCGCCGCCGGGCGGGTGGATGGGACCGCGGGGAAATCCGGGGGGCGAGCCACTGGGCGCGCCGGGCATGCCGGGACCACCCGGAGGAGGGCCGCCTGGAGGCGGACCGCCTTGCGATTTCTCGAAGTTGAGGATGCTGACGGTTCCGGAGTTGACGTTGGTGGTGACGATGCGTTTGGCGCCGGAGAAGACGTAGAGCATGTGGGTGCGGTTTTGGCCGATGCCCAGGATCCAGTCGACTTTTGCGGTGGCGGGATCGTAGCGGCCGATGACCTTGTTGGGTTCGGCGGTGAACCAGAGCTTGCCGTCGACGAAGTGGAGGCCGTGGGCGCCGCTGAGGGGCGTGAGGTCGATGACCTTCTCCTGCTTCTGGTTCACGAGGTCGATGACGGTGATGGTGTGGAAGCGGCCGAAGCCGTAGTTGGAGACGTAGGCGGTGCGGCCATCGGCGGAGGCGGCCACTTCATGCGGATCGTCGCCGACGGGCGCGCGGGCGACCACCTGGAGAGTGGCCGGATCGACGATGGCTACGGTGTGGTCCTGCTTGGAGAGGACGAGGAGCGCGGGGGAAGGCGTGGACTGCGCGGCGAAGAGAGCGGAGGCGGCCAGGGCGCAGAGGAACAACTGTGGACGCATGGGTTTGAACCTCAGGGTCCAGAGTAATATGCTCGTTTCCCACCCTAACCGCAAAAACGCGGTTAGGATGGGGCACCCAGGTGGTTGGGATGGGCCACCAACGGATTCTGACGTAGGGGATATGCGGAGGTCTGGAGACCTCCGCTACAGCCGGTCAGGAGACCGGCGGTACCATTTGTTGCCTAGTCGTCGGCGTGGGCGTTCTGGGGTGCGCGGCGTCGCGGCGGGGCCGTGGTGCGCAGGGCGTCGACGATGGCTTTGACCGCGGCCAGCACGCCGGCGGCCTGGCGGACGGGTACGTTGACGGCCTGGTTGACGAAGTGCCCGACGCGGTCCACGCCGTTGAGGGTGGTGGTGGTCATGTGATCCATGCGTTCGGCCTGGCGGCGAATGCGCTCGGTAATCTCGTCAGCCGATTCCTGGATTTTGCGAGTCTCTTCGCGGGCCACCTGGGCGATCTCGGCGAGGTCGGTTGCGGCTGCATCGAGGCGCGGCTCGAGGCGGGTGATGAGATTTTTGGAGGTCTCCAGCAATTCGCGCGCGTGGTGCAGCGTGGGCGCGGCGGAGGATTGGAACTCGTCTCCATACTCCTTGACCATTTTCAGCGCCTTGCCGCCCATGACGGAAATGGCGATGAGGAAGCCGAGCTGCAAAAGGACGCCGACTCCCATGATGATGCAAATGACGAGGAGGAGAGTATTGGTGTTCATCATTGTGGCCTCACAAGGAGCACTGAGAGGTTGGATCGGCAAAGGCCGCCCAGCCGTTGATGCGCGTTGGCCGGGGCAAGGGCGCGAACCGATCTGCCGATTCGCGAGGCTTGTCCCGGCCTACTGGCGTGCGGGCGCGTCAGTGGAAGACGCGCGGTTCAAGTTTCCGGCTGCCCGTACTAGGATTCCGAGGCGCCGGTTGCGGGCGCCGGAGCGCCGGAGGCGGAAGCGCCGGCAGCGGACGAGGCGCTGGAAGAAGTGACGCCGCCGCTGTTGGAGGTGCGGTAAGCCTGCCGGCCGGCATCGACTGCGGCGGCCACGCGGGTGCCTTGTTCGCCCACCAGGCTTTTGCCGCGTTCCACGAACTCTTCCCATTGCGCGCGTCCACGGTCCACGACTTCACGGCCGCGATCCACGTACTCGCCCATCTGCTCGCGGCTCTTGTCGACGATGCCGCCGACCTGGTCCGCTACCTGCTTGCCGCGGCTGCGCAGATACTCGGAGCTTTCGCGAGCGGTGTTGGCCAGATCCTCACGAGTTTCGCGCCCGCTTTTGGGCGCGTACAGCACGCCTGCCAGCGCACCGATGCCGAGTCCCGCCAGGAACCAGGCGAAACCGTTCATGCTGCTGCTTTCCTCTGCCATATCGAGAAATCTCCCTTCCCTGAGCCCGAAGAATGCCGGTGAGTCCCAAGACTCTCCATGTTACCGCAAACGGCTATGGGAGAACCATGCCGCCCGGGAAGGGCAGACAGACGCCCCGGGCTGGGTATGCGCGCTGTCTGGCCTTCTGGGGGCTTGGACGCTGCATGGAATGGCGGAGTTGCAAGCGGTAGCGGGGCGTGAGGGGGGTGGGGGAAAAGGCCGTGGAGGGCTAGTTTCGCGCGATGGGCGTTGCAGTGGCTAGAAGTGCCTGCGTGAAAACTCATCTGGACGAAGAGAGAATCTCCGGTGAGGAGCCCGCGCCTAAAGCCGCCCGGAGGGGTCTCTTCAGTGGCCTGAAGGCCGCTGCTCCTTCCGGATTTCCGAGTAGTTCTGGCGCGGCCTGTTCAATCGGCGACGAGGGATCGCGCGACGGCATCGAGGAGGCCATTAAGAAAATTGATGGATTCCGGCGCGGAGTAGCGGCGGCCGATTTCGAGCGCCTCATTGATGACGATGGGGAACGGAGTACCTTTGAACCCGATCATTTCCCCGATAGCCATGCGCAACAGGTTGCGGTCGACGGCGGGCATTCGTTCAAGGCGCCAGTGCTTGGAGTGGGCGACGATGATGCTGTCGATGCGTTCCTGGTGCTGGGTGGCCACGCGGAAGAGGTCTTCGGCAAAGCCGCGCACCTCCGGCTCGACTTCGTCCCCGGCGCGCCAGAAGGTGGCTTCGACCTGGTCGGGGGACTGCTTGCCAATGTCGGCCTGGAAGAGCATCTGCATGGCCAGTTCGCGCGACTTGCGCCGCGTTTTCGCGGTCACGCGTGCCTCTCTTCCAGGAGATTGCGGCGGAGGCTCACCATCTCAATAGCCGCCAAAGCAGCTTCAAAGCCCTTGTTTCCGGACTTGATGCCGGCGCGGTCCAGTGCCTGCTCCAGGGTCTCGCATGTGAGTACGCCGAAGCTATGGGGGATACCGGTTTCCTGCTGCGATTGACCGATGCCGCGCGATACCTCGTTGTAAATAGCCTCGTAGTGGGCAGTTTCGCCGCGCAGCAGGCAGCCGAGGGTGACGATGGCGTCCGGCGCGCTGGACGTGTTGGCGAGGGTACGGGCTGCGCTGGGAATCTCCCATGCGCCGGGGACGCGAACGATCTTGATGTCGTCCCGCCGGGCACCGCTGCGATGGAGGGCATCGAGCGCGCCTGCGAGCAAGCGATCGGTGATGACGGCGTTCCAGCGCGCGACGACGATGGCGAAGCGCATGCCTTCGGCGGAAAGATCGCCTTCGACGGCCACGGGCTTGCCCTTGAGGGGATCGAGCCACGCCCAGAAGGAGAAACGGTGTCCCGGGGCCGGCTCAACCGTGAAGTAGTGAGACTTCCAAGGGGTTTCAGAGACGGGCGAGAGGACGGTTTGGGGATCGGTTTGGGAATCGGTTTGGGAATCGAGGCCCTCGGCGCGGAACCATGCCGCGGCCGCCTGATGGGCGGCATCGAGCGAGGTGACCTCGATGGCGACATCGGCAAACGGGGGCATTGCGCCGGCGATGAATTCGAGATTTCCGAGCGGGGCCAGGAAGGACGCGCCGCGGCTGAGATGCTCGGCGCCATCCGGAGAAGGATTCTGCTCCCATCCGCGCCCGCGCTCCAATCCGAGCGCGGCAAAGAATCGCGTCAGGCGCTCGTAGGCGTTGGAATCTGCGGCGGCGCGCAGGAAGGAGATCCCCTTGATCATGTCCCGATTTTATCGTGCGGTATCGAGGCAATGGGCGGAACGATGCGTGTGCGATCTCCGATGGGCTTCAATTGCGAGGCGCGCGAAGCAACGGTGGGGTCGGCGGCGGCGATTGCGGCCATGATTCCGGTGTGGCGCAGCACGCGAGTGCAACCGATGGCGCCGCTGAGAACGGAATGAGGGGCCGCAGCAGAAGTCATTCGCAGCGAATGGCGGACATGGGCTCAATGCGGGCTGCGCGCAGCGCGGGCAATAGCGATGCGACGCAGGCGGTGAGGGCTAACGCAGCGATGGACGTGGCGATCACCCAGGGATCGTGCGCGGTGGTTTGGAAAAGGAAGCTCGCCAGCGCGCGGGTTGCTATCAGGGCTGCGGCCAGGCCGAAGACGGTTCCGCCCATGACCACCCAGAGATTCTGGCGGAAGACCATGCGGGCGACCTGGGTGCGCTTTGCGCCCAGGGCCATGCGGATGCCGATTTCAGTGGTGCGGCGGGAGGTAGCGTAGGCGAGGGTGCCGTAAAGGCCGATGGCGGTGACGACGAGCGCGCAAATGGCGAAGAAGATGGCGAGCATGGTCATCATGCGCTCTGCGCCGAGGGAGTCGTCGATGGTCTGTTGCACGGAGGTGACTTCCGGCGCGGGGGCGGAGGGAGCCATTTGCGCGGTGATGGCGCGGACGGCACTGGCAAGCGAGCCGGGAGTCGCGGTGGTGCGCACGACGGCGGAGTACGAAGGGCCCTGCACTCCGCTGTCTTGCGGCATGGCAACGTGCGCCGCGGGTGGCGCGGTGGAATGAAGGTCGCTGTACTTGGCGTCGCCGACGATGCCGACGACCTGGTAGACGTTGACCTTGTCTTCATCCTTATGACTGAAGGAGCGGCCGAGGGCGTTGCCGTCAGGGAAGAGCTGGCGGGCGGCTGACTGATTGAGGATGACTTTCAAGCCGGAGGATGGCGTGTCGTTCCAGGTGAAGTCGCGTCCTGCGAGGAGGGGGATGCGCATGGTGCTGAAGTAAGTGGGCGCGACTGAGTTCATGTAAGTGTCGTGGGTCGTGCCTCGCGTATCGAGTAAGTCCTCGTCCCAAGCGCCGCCCGTGAACAGAGGCACACGCTGATAGCTGACGCCGGTGACACCGGGTTGCTGGGCGAGGCGCAGGGCCATCTCGCGGTAAAAGCTCATAAGGGCGTCGCCTTTGAGGCCGGCATTCTCCATGCGGAAATCGATGCTCTGAATGCCGCGCGGATCGAGGCCCTCCCCGGAGCTGTAGAGGCGCAGCAGGCTGGTGGCGACAAGGCCGGCGCCGACGACGAGGATGAGAGCGAGGCCGACCTCGGTTCCGAGCAAGATGCGAGGGAAGATGACGCGGCGCTCGTGGGTCAGAGTCGAGTGCTGGCCGTCTTTCATTCGCTCCATGAGGCTGCGCGAAGTGGCTTTCATGGCGGGGACGAGCGCAAAGAGCAGCGTGGCGAGGACGGCAGCGGCGGCGGCGAAGGCGAACACGCGCACATCGAGCGAGGTATCGAGATAAGCGCCTCGCTGGCCGCCGATGAGGACGGTAACGAGCAGTTGGCTGACTGCGGGCGCGATGGCGAGGCCGGCGGCGGTACCGGCGATTCCGAGCAGCAGGCCTTCAACAAGCAACTGCTGAATGAGGCGGAGGCGGGACGCCCCAAGAGCCATGCGGGTGGCCAGCTCGCGCTGCCGCGCCGTGCCGCGCGCCATCAGCAGACTGGCGAGGTTGAGGCAGGCGAGGAGCAGAATTCCGCCGCACATGCAGAAGACTGCGACCAGCGGTTTACGGAAGCGAAGCCGCATGTAGGTGAAGCCGTTCGAGCCTTGCTCAGCGGAAAGGCTGAAGCGGCGCTTTTCCATGCCTGCGACCCACTTGGCATCGGGCACGGCTTCATGAAGGATGGCGCTGGAAGCGGTAGAGACTTCAGAGTTGGCCTGTTCCAGAGTGGCGCCGGGAGCAAGCCGGCCCATCACGTTGAGCCACCAGGCGTACTCGGCAGATTTGATGAAACTGCGATCGCCGGCGAGCACTTCTTCGTCGGCAAGCGGGACGAAAATCTGCGGGCGCTGAAGAGGATCGGCGCCGAAGAAGCTGCGCGGCATCACGCCGACGATGGTGAAGGCGACGTTGTCGAGGACGATGCGGCGACCGAGGATGGCAGTGTCGCGATGGAAGCGATTGTTCCAGAGGGTCTCGCCGATGACGGTGGCGAAGCCCGCAGGATCGCCGCCCTTGCGGTCGTCCTGTGCGGTGAGGGTACGGCCGAGGAGCGGCGGAGTTTGGAGTGCGCTAAAGAAGGAGCCGCTGACGTATTGGCCAAAGATCATTTCGTTGGAAGCGCCACTCTTCACAAGGAACGGCGAACGGTCGAATGCGAAGACGGTACTGAATGCGCCGTGGCGGCGCTCAAGCACGCGAAAGATGGGTTCTGGAAAGCTGTATGCGGGCTGCGGACCACCGAGGTTCATACCGAGAACGGCGAGCCGGTCGCTCTGCGGAACCGGCAGCGGCCGCAGCAACAGGCCGTTGATCATGGAGAAAACGGTAGTGTTGGCGCCGACGCCGAGGGCCAGCGTGAGGATCGCCGTCGATGTGAAGCCGGGCGATTTCCAGAGCTGGTGAAGGCCGAAGCGCACGTCGCGGCGGATCTGCTCGAGCAGGGGCAGGCCGCGCTGGGCGCGATAGGCCTCGCGAGTCTGGGTCATGCCGCCAAATTCGCGCAGGGCCGCGCGGCGCGCTTCGGGTTCCGGGATGCCGCGGCGGATGTGGTCTTCGATGGCCATGTCGATGTGCGCGCCGAGTTCCTCATCGAGGGATGCGTCGAGGCGGCGCGGGCTAAACAGGGAGGCGATACGGCTGAAGAGCGTGCGCAACGTATCCATGAAGGGCTCCTACTTCGACTCGGCAAGGAAGAGCGCCATGGTGGCGGCCACGCGCTCCCAGTTGCGGGTTTCCTCGGCGATGCGGCTGCGGCCGGCGCGGGTGAGCGAGTAGAAACGGGCGCGGCGTTTCGATTCGGATGTGCCCCACTCGGCCTTGATCCAGCCGCGTTGCTCCAGGCGCAGGAGCGCGGGATAGATGGTGCCCTGGTTGAGGATCATGGTGTTTCCGCTGACTTGCTCAATGCGCCGCGCGATGCCGTAGCCATGCAGCGGGCCCATGGTTTCGAGAGTCTTCAGCACCATCAGATCGAGTGTTCCCTGGAGGATATCCGGCTTGCTTTCGCCCATTGAATTTCTCCTGTTGAATTTCTACATGTACATAGTCAGATTGTCAACAGGAAATTGTTTGCGGATACTCTTGCGCGGAAAAGGAAAAGGCCGGAGCTCGCTGCTCCGGCCTTGGGCTTTTCTGTTCCCTGATCCCTGTTCCCTGTCGTTATCCCTGGATGTCGAACTGCTCCGGATGGAGCGTGGCGTCGCTCTTGACCAGGATGTTTTTGCCCGTGAGCTCCTCAAAGTCGGTGAGCCAGCGGGCGTTGTTGCCCTTGAGGACTTTCACGGTCTCCGGGTGCACGCGCAACAGCACATCGGTACCTTCAAAGTGCCGCCGCATCTTGCGCAGCTCCACCCAGATCTCGTTGCACACGGTTGCGGGACTCTTCACCATGCCGGTTGCCTGGCAGGTATAGCAGGGCACGCTGAGGGTGCGTTCCAGCGACTGCTTGACCCGCTTGCGCGTAATCGCCACGAGGCCAAAATCGTTGAACTGCAGCACCTTGGTGGGGGCGCGATCGTGCTTCAGAGCATCTTCAAGCGCGGCCATCACCCGGAAGCGATTCTTGCGCTCGTCCATGTCGATGAAGTCGATGATGATGATGCCGCCCAGGTCGCGCAGGCGAATCTGGCGGACGATCTCGGGGATCGCGTCCAGGTTGGTCTTGACGATGGTGTCTTCAAGCCGCGCGGTTTTGCCCACGTACTTGCCGGTGTTGATGTCGATGGCGACCAGCGCTTCCGTCTGATTGATGACGATGGAGCCGCCGGACTTGAGCCATACCTTGGAGCGGAGCGCCTTGGAGATTTCGTCCTGGATGCCGAAGTGCTCAAAGAGAGGCGTCTCCTTGGTGTAGAGCTTGACCCGGCGCATCATGCCGGGCGCAAAGCGGTTGAGGAAACGCACGATGCGCTCGTAGTCGTCCTGCGAGTCCACCCAGATGGAGGAGAAGTCGGCGCTGACCTGGTCGCGCAGGATGCGCTCCACCAGCGAGAGATCGTGGTAAATGAGCGCCGGGGCTTTCGATTTCTCCGAGCGGTCGCGAATCTCCTCCCACAGGTGAATGAGGAAGCGCAGGTCAGCGCGGAGTTCTTCTTCCGATGCGCCCTCGGCAGCGGTGCGGACGATGAAGCCGCCGGAGGCGTCGCCGCGCTCGTTGGTCAGGATCCGCTTGAGCCGCAGGCGCTCCTCGTCGGAGGCGATCTTGCGGCTGACGCCGACATGGGTGACGGTGGGCATGAACACCAGGAAACGGCCAGGCAGCGCGATGTGGCTGGTGATGCGCGCGCCCTTCTTGGCGATGGGCTCCTTGGCGATTTGCACCAGGACCTCCTGGCCGGGCTTGAGCAGATCGCTGATGGTGGGCAGGTCGGTGGTCTGCATGGAGCGGCGCGTGGGACCGCGCCGGCTGCCGGGACGGCCGCGTTCTACGCGTTCGCCGCGACGGGGGCGGCCGCCGCGGTCGCGGCGTTCGCGTCCCGGAACCGGCGCCGTTCCCGCTACCGCAGGCTCTTCGGCTTCTTCGTCTTCGTCCTCTTCGTCGACGTCCACGTCGCCGTTCTTGTCGTCGAAGTTGAGCTGGATTTTGTGATCGAGGTGCGCTTCCTGCAGCAACTCGCCCAGCTCGCCGGAGCGAATCTGCGAGCGCAGCTTTTCCTCTTCCTCGAGATCGTCGAAGTCTTGATCGCCGTGGCGGGGATGATGATGGCGCGGCAGTTCGGACTCCTCGCCCTCGATCAACTCCTCTTCCACCACGCCGGCGCCAGGCGAAAAGGACGAAACCGATCTGGCCCCGCCGCCCGCGGCCGTCGGCCCGGCCGTCTTCACCGGCGCGGGATGCTCCGGCGCTTCATCCTTCTTCTTTTTGCCCCCAATGCCGAACAGGCGGAACTCGCTCGGTGGCAGCGGGTCCAGGTTGTGCGACGCGGAGCGGTTACTCTCCGGCTCGGCGCCGCTGGCGTCGGGCTGCGATCCGGTCTCCTGATCCGGACGGTCGGGATCGCCTTTCTGCGGCTTGATCCAGTCGGCGACCACCTCGGTGGAGGGCTCGGGGATGGGGGCGTGGCCGATGTTGTTATCTTCCACCGGTTGGCCATGCTGCTGGCCGGTGTGCTCTTCCTGCGCGTAATTGTCGTTCGCGGAGTCGCTGCCACGGGGCTCGGTGAAGAATGGATCGTTGAAAGGATCGGAGTCGACGGCGGCGCGAGTGGGAAGGTCAAGGCTGGGCAGGTCTTCCTCCACCATTTCGTCCATCTCTTCGTCGACCTCCGCTTCGCTCTGCAGCGGAGTCTGTTCAGGATTCAGATAGGTCGATTCGATGGTCTCTTCTGCGGTCTCTTCTTCTGCGTTGGCGAAATGAGCCTCCGGCTCGGCCTGCGCCGGCTCGGGAGTGCGGCGATGGCGCGCCAGGGATTCCCCGGGTAGCAGACCGGAGCCATCCCACGCCAGCGGAGCCACCACCAGCGAGGAAGGCTTGGAGGGCGGGAGACGGCGCGCGGAGGAAGGCGGAGCTGCGGCGCCGGCAGCCGGCTGGGCGGGCTCGCCGCCATACTTCGAAAGCGACTCGCCAGGCATAACGAAGGGCTTGGATTCGCGGTCCGGACTACCGCCGCGTTCGAAGCTGCTCCCCCGTTCGGGCCTGCTTCCGCGTTCAGGACGGCCTCCGCGTTCGGGACGGCTTCCGCGCTCCTGGCGGCCCTCCCGCGCACGGCGGTCGTCGCGTGGATCGCGCGCATAATGGCCCGGTTGTTCCTGCTCCGCGGCTGGCGGATGCGCAAACGCATGCGGTTCGGCATGGGGGCGCTCCTCCTCAGCGGGTTCCATGTAGGTTTCCGCCGCGGCATCCGAATCAACCGGATCGGATACGGGCATGGCGGCAGATTGGCCGCGCCCGCCGCGACGGCGGCGGCGTCCGCGCCAGCGCCGGGATTCGCCGGTGGCCTCGCCTTCCTCCTGTTGCCCAGCGGTTGAGGCCGGCTCTTCCGATGCGTCGTGGACCTGCTCCAGTTCGGGAGCCGTTTCAGGGGTGATATCCAGGGCTGGACGGCGATTGCGATCGCGGCGGCCTTCCCCGCTGCTTTCGCGCGGCTCGCGCTCGCGGCGGCTTTCCCGCGCCACCTGCGGCACCGGGGCGCTGGCGGCGGCACGCTCCAGTTCGTCGCTCTCCTCCTGGTCTTCCATCTCCATGAAGTCAGTGACATAAAGGAACGCGTCCCGTTCCAGGCCCAGGTCCACAAAAGCGGACTGCATGCCCGGCAGAACCCGCGTCACCCGGCCCTTGTAGATGGATCCGGCGAGGGTGTACTCGTTTTCGCGTTCGTAATAGATTTCAGCGAGCTGGTCGTCTTCCAGGATCGCTAGCCGCGTCTCATGCGGCGTGGAGGAAATGCAAATTTCTTTGGCCATCGTACCTTTCCGCCCGGCCAATTTTGGCCGGGGCCTGCGGCAAGGCCGGATGGAGCGAAACACGCGAGGAAGGGATGGGAGTGGCAGGATGACCGGGAGACGCTGGTAAGCCGGAAGCCGCGAAGCGGAAAGGCGGCGAACCAGGAAGTTCGGCCTCTGAAGCCGGCCGAACAGACAGTCCAAGTGGCTGATCCTCTAGCAGAAAGTTTGTGGCCAACCAGAACCAGATTGACCAGACGGTCAACAGGTACGTGGCCGTTATGCCGCCGCCATGAGCATTCCGCGCCACAAGAGCGGGGTTCACACTGCCCCCTCCCGCGCGATCCGTGCCTTTCCATGGCTGCCTGCGGTGCCGACGCGTCTCACCCGAGCGACACGTCCGCGCCCAGGGTGAGAACCGGCTTGCCCGTTTCTGCGTGCTCATGAACCCAATCCCGCCGCGCCTTATTTCGGGTTCCATCACGAACCTGGCCGGCGAATTGACTTGTTAAATCTCTTTCCCGCGTCGTCGCCACGTGGCAGCGCTCGCGGATCTAAACCCTTTGAATCGAACTCAGTTTACGAACCGGCGCATGCGTACGTTCATCGCCACGCCCAGCGCCAGGAAGGTAAACAACACCGAAGACCCGCCGTAACTCATAAGTGGCAAAGGGATTCCGGTGACCGGCATAAAGCCTATGACCATGCCCACGTTGACCAGAATCTGAAAGGTCAACACAGCCACGATACCCATGATAATCAGGGAACCGGCAAGGTCGGCGGCTGTTTGTGCGTTTTGAATCAAACGCATCAATAGAAGGAAGTATAGCAGGAGGACGAAAATCGCGCCCACAAAGCCATGCTCCTCGCTGAAGGCGGCAAAGATGAAGTCGGCATGGGGGATGGGGATGAACGCGCCCTGCGTCTGCGAGCCCTTCTCCGCGCCCTGGCCCCATATGCCGCCCGCGCCCACGGCAATCTTGGCCTGGAGGATCTGGTAGCCGGCGCCGCGGGGGTCGTTGGAAGGATTGATGAAGCTGGTAAGCCGCGCTTTCTGATACGGCTTGAGGAGCTTGCCGCTGGACCAGCCGCCCGCCACCAGAACCGCCCCGGCAGCGATAAGGATCAGCGACTGCTTCAAGTTGATTCCGCCCAGGAACAGCCCAATGACGAGTACCGGCAAATACATCAGGGAGGTGCCCATGTCCGGCTGCTTGAGGATCAACAACATGGGAACACCCACAAGGGCGAAGACCTTAAAAATCTCCTTCCAAGTCAAGGAGCGGCCGCCGAGGTTGGCGAAGTAGCGCGCGACCAGCAGGATGATGACCAGCTTCATCCACTCCGAGGGCTGAAACTGCATGGGCCCCAGCTTGATCCAGCGGCGTGCGCCGAGGGCCTTGTGGCCGATCCCGGGCACCAGCACGGCCATCAGCGTGAGCAGGAAGAATCCGTAAAGCCAGGGGGAAAGATCGATGAGCTTGTGGTAGTCAATTTTGGAGAACAGGAACATGGCCGCCAGGCCGCTGCCGATGTAAAAGAGCTGCTTTTCGTGGAAGTGGCCGTCGGCGTACTTGGTGTGGAGGGTGGCGGAGTAGATCTCCATGACGGAGACGGCGCAGAGCAGGAGCACCACCAGCAGCAAGACCCAGTCGAAATCGCGAAAGCTCATGAAGCGGCGCATCAGTGGAGATCCTTGCGCCAGCGGACAGGGACCGCGGAGAACAGAGAGGCGAAATCGGCGGACTGCATGGGGAGGGCGCTGGCGGGTTGGCTTGGGGTGACGAAGAAGTGCCCGGTGTGCAGCACATCAGCCTGTTCGGCGGCCTTGCTGCCCGCACCCGGGGCCGGGGTGGACCAGACTGCGCCCACTTCAACTGGCTTGTTGGGCTGGCTGGCCCGCTGGAGGTTGCGATCCTTTTGACGCATCTTGTTCACGTAGGTGATGACCAGGGCCTGGGCGATGTGGGCGGAGTTCGAGCCCCAATCGCCGTGCTCCTGGAGCACCACGACGGCAAACTCGGGATTGCGCCGGGGCACCATGCCCACGAACCAGGAGTTGGGGGTGCGCTCGCCGCCCTTCACGTGGGTGTCGCCTCCGCCAACCACCTGGGCGGTGCCGGTTTTGCCGGCGAAGTCCACGCCCTCAATGTGCGCGCCTTCCGCAGTGTGGTACAGGCCGAGCGTCGTCGCTGCCGCCATGCCGTCGGTAATGGTGGTCCAGGTGTCGTCCGAGATGGGCACGTCCTTGGCGCCGGAGCCGGGGAAAGAGTCCAGCAGCGCCTGGCGGAAATTGGGCGGAAGCTGGTTGGGATCGACCGTGTGGGGGCGGACGAAGTGGCCATCGGAGGCAATGCCGGAAAGCGCACGCAGAAGCTGGATGGGCGTGACCTGGGTTTCGCCCTGGCCGATGCCCACCGAGATGGTGTTGCCGGCGTAGTACTTCTGGTGGTAGTTCTTCCACTCCCATTGCGTAGAGGGCATCAGGCCGGTCATTTCGTTGGGCAGGTCGATCCCCGTCTTTTGGCCGATGCCGTACGAAGTGGCGTACCTGGCAATGGTATCGATCCCCAGCCGCTGCGCCAGGGTGTAGAAGTAGGTGTCGCAGGACTCCGGAATCGCATCGTGAATGCTGAGAAGGCCGTGGTGGTGGTCGCATTTGAAGAAGCGACCGTAGAAGTCCGCGCCGCCGGCGCAATTGACCTTCATGGTCTGGGCCACGCCCTCCTGCAGCCCGGCCGCGGACATGATGATCTTGAAGGTGGATCCGGGCGCAAGCTGGTCCTGGATGGCCTTGTTCATCAGGGGATGGCGGGGATCGGTGATGAGCTGGTTCCACTCGTCGCGGTGAATGCGGACGGCGAATTGGTTGGGGTCGAAATTGGGATGGGAGATCAGCGCCAGGATTTCGCCGGTGCGGGGATCCATGGCGATGACGGCTCCGTTGCTGTCGCCCAGTAACTGCTCGGCTTCGCGCTGCAGGTCAAGATCGATGGTGAGCTTCAGGTCCTGCCCCGGAGTGGCGTGTTGCGTGCCCAGGATGCCCACCTCGCGGCCGTGGCTGTCCACGATCACGTCGCGCGAGCCGTTGACGCCGCGCAGGAGCTCATCGTAGGTCTCCTCCACACCTTCCTTGCCCACCACGTCGCCGGGTTCATAGGCGGCGTAGCGCGGCTGGTTCAGGTCATCCTCGCTTACCTCACCCACGTAGCCGATCAGGTGCGAAGCGAAGCCGTCGCGGGGATAGAGGCGGCGCTCCTCGTCGATGGTCTCCAACTCGGGCAGCTCGTTGCGGTGCGCCTCAATGAAGGCCTGCTCGTCCGCGGAGACTTCTTCCTTGATAGGGATGGGCTGGTAGCCGGGCGCGGCGCGGAAGCGTTTCAGCGTGGTGCGGAGTTGGTCCAGGTCCAGGTGCAGCCCCTGGGCGATCATGGGCAGGTCGGCATCCACGTTCTTGTTCTGCTCGCGGACCAGGAAGCAGGAGACCGACGGGTAGTTATCCACCAGGAGGCGATTCTCGCGGTCAAAAAGCTTGCCCCGCGGCGCCATGATGGGCACCTTGCGGATGCGGTTCTGCTGCGCCAGGTCGCGATAGTTGGACGCGCCCAGCACTTGCAGGTTCCACAAACCGGCCACCAGCGCCAGCATCATCACCAGGATGCCGTACTGCACTACCGTGGATTTGAGGCCGGATAGCTTTTCGCCCCGGTTACTTCTGTCGGAATACATGCTGCTTTACCTAAGATAGCGCGAAAACGGATTGGGATCTTGATTTCTGAATCAAAGGGTGTATCGCGCGCAGCGGGGCGTTCAATAGTTGGACTCGGCAGGGCTGAAATGGGATCGAAGGTGGGATTGGAGCCTATGGATTGAACCAGTCCCGGTCCTCCGGGGGCCCCTGGTCGCGTTCCAGTTCAAAATCCGCGGCGCCGGCCTCATCCAGCATGCGCCAGATTTCGTTCCAATCGGGCCTGGGCGGGACAGCGGGCTCCGGGGGTTTTTCGGAAAGGATCAGGCCGCCGGTTTGCGGGTTCTGCTGGATGTAAACGTGGTCCGTGCTGATCCAGAACTCTCTGGGAATTAACACGGCCTGACTTCGGCCATGCCTGATAACGCGGGCCTTTACGGGCTGATTGAAGGCGTCACCTCTTGCTGAGACCTCACCAGTTTACGTCAATCGCTGCTGGCGGCGTGGACGCCGCCAGTACAGCCGCTCTTGAGAGCGGCGGTACATCTCCGGGAAGCTGGGGAACTGTTCATACAATTTAGCTAATCGACGACGATGGCGGTACTTCGCTCCTGTGCAACAAGTAGGTTGGCTCCAGCATGCCGCTGACCGGATAGACCTCGTCGCCGGCGTACTGGAACCCAAGCTTGAGCAGTAATTTGCGGGAAGCCACATTTTCCGGATGGTGGCCGGCGAAGAGCGCCGTTGCGTCGAACTGGTCAAACCCGTACCGGATAACGGCCGTGGCAGCTTCAAAGGCCAGCCCGAGCCGCCAGAACTCCGGTCTAAGGTGAAAACCCAATTCCGGGACTGTGGGCTTCCACGGGCGCAAGCCGCAAACGCCCACATGCCGGCCGTCTTCAAGCAGGAAAACAGGCCAATACTGGAGGCCGGACTCACGCTGGTCAGCCATTTCCCGCGCCAGCCTGGCCTGAACCTGCTGGGGCGAGTACGGGCCACCGAAAAAGCCGGTGACTCGGACGTCTGTCCACAATTTCATCGCCAGGGGCAGGTCGTCTTCGCGCCAAACGCGAAAGCCAAGGCGGGCGGTTTTGAGGAAGTAGCGCTCTGCCTTGCTCGCCCTCGCGTCCATCGGCATCAATCCCTCAATTGGAAGCGGTCCAGAATGGGAAAGAACACGAGCGCGATGAGCGAGTTGCCGATCGCCTGCAGCAGGCTGGAGAGCCAGCTCCACTCCATCTCCATGCCCAGCATGCCGCGGTAAATGAAGAGGTAAAGCGCATTGCAGAACAGGGTGAGGACGAAGTTGAGCAGGACGCGGACGAGATAATTCTGCACGTCGATGCGCTTGCCCACGGAGGCGGCCAGGTAGCCCGCGACGGTTTTGGCGATGCCGTTGATGCCGATGGCGTGATGGGTGAGCGCGTCCTCAAAGATACCCGTAAAGCCGCCGATGAGCATGCCCTGGATGGGGCTGCGGCGGCCCAGCGCAAAATAAATGGTGACGACGAGGGGAAAGTCGAACCAGACGTGGTTTGGACCCACGGCCCGGGGCAGCATGGCCTGCAGCACCAGCGCCGTCACAATGACGATGAGGTAAAGGGGCGCCGGGTAGCGGTGGATTTCAAGGTCGCGGTGAGAGCCCGCCATCATGACCGGCATTTAGCGCTCCTCTTGCGGCGGTTGCGCCGGTTGCGGCTGCGATTTGGGCGAGGCGGGCTTTTTCGCCTTCGGCGCCGCCGGCTCGGTGGCCTGATCCGGCGCCGGCTGGCTTCCCGGAGTGAAGCGGTCAGGATGCGCAGGCGGCAGCAGCTTGGGCACCACTGCCAGCGAGGGAGTGGCCGGTGAGCCGTTGGCGCCCGCGGCCGGCTGCGCCTGCGGTGGCGCATTCGGGTCGGTGATGCCGGGCAACCGCTCCGCCATGATCTGCGAGGCCTTCTGCTGCTCGTCCAGCTCCTCGGCTTCTACACCCTTGAGCTGCTGGCTCTGGGCCATGTCCTTCAACTGCTCGTCGCTGAACCGCGGCTGCATGGAGGTAATGATCAGCACCTCGTCCAACTGGTCCAGGTGCGCCGCCGGTTTCACAATCACATGGATAAAGCCGTCGCGGTCCGGATCGCGCACCACCTTCGCCACCACGCCCACCGGCAATCCGCGAGGAAAAATCTGGTCGCCGCCTGCCGTCAGCACTGGTTCGCCGGGCCGGATGCGATTGTCGGCCAGAATGCCCACCACCTGCGGCTGGCCCTCCGCGTTGCCGCGCAGAATGCCTCGAATGCGCGTGGTTTCCAGGATGACGCCGGCGCCGCTGGACTGGTCGTTGATGGCCAGCACCTGCGCGGTGTGGGAATACACGTCGCGCACCTTGCCCACAATGCCCTCGGCGGTAATCACGGCCATGTCGCGCCGGAGACCGTCTTCACTTCCCTTGTCGATGTAATACAGGCGCGACTCGTCGGACCCGCTGGTGCCGATCACCTGCGCAGGAATTGTGGCGTAAAGGTAACTCCGCTGGAAGCCGAGCATGGCCTGAAGCCGCTGTCCCTGGCGCTCGTCTTCAAGCATCTCCGCCTGCTCCAGCCGCAGCCGGTCCACGGTGGATTGAAGGTCCTGATTCTGCTGGCGCACGTGGCGCAGGTCAAAGTAGTCGCCCCAGAGATGGCCGACGCCGGTCTTGAAGAATTCCGCCACACGTTCCGGCGGCGACACCAGCGCATTGGCCCACAGGCGGATGAGCCGCACCCCGGAGCTGTCGGCCGGGTCGTAGACGTTCCGCCCCGAGTTGGTGCGATGCACCTGCACGGCCAGTCCGATGATCTGGACCACCAGCAGGGCCGTCAGCACGACCAGGTTCCGGTAGCGGGAGAAGAAGGATTCCATAAGTGCCAGTGATCAGTTGTCAGTGATCAGTGGTCAGTGCTCAAGGCCCTCTCTGATCACTGATCACTGACCGCTGACCACTGTCGTCAGTCGATTTTTATCTTCCGCAGCAGCCGGAAGTCCGACAGCATCTTGCCCGTGCCCAGCACCACTGAAGCCAGCGGATCGTCGGCCACTGAAACCGGCAGGCCGGTCTCCTCGCGGATGCGCTTGTCCAAGTTCTTGATGAGCGCGCCGCCGCCGGTAAGCACGATTCCGCGATCGGAGATGTCGGCGCTCAGTTCCGGCGGCGTCCGCTCCAGCGCCACCCGAATCGCGTTCATGATCACGGCGATGCACTCACCCAGCGCCTCGCGGATCTCCGAGTCGTCCACGGTGATGGTCTTGGGCACGCCTTCAATCAGGTTGCGGCCCTTGATCTCCATGCTCAGCGGCTTGTCCAGCGGGAAGGCCGAGCCGATCTCGATCTTGATGTGCTCGGCGGTCCGCTCGCCGATCAGCAGGTTGTACTTGCGCTTCAGGTAGTTGGTGATGGCCTCGTCCATCTGGTTGCCGGCCATGCGCACCGAGCGCGAATAGACGATGCCGGAGAGGGAGATGACCGCGATATCCGTGGTCCCGCCGCCGATATCCACCACCATGTTGCCGCTGGGCTCGGTAATGGGCAGGCCGGCGCCGATGGCCGCCACCATCGCTTGCTCCACCAGGTAAACCTCGCTGGCCTTGGCGCGATAGGCGGAGTCCTCAACCGCGCGCTTTTCCACCTGCGTGATCTCAGAAGGCACGCCGATCACGATGCGCGGATGCACCAACATCTTGCGGTTGTGGGCCTTCTGGATAAAGTAGTTGAGCATCTTCTCGGTGACCTTGAAGTCGGCGATGACGCCGTCTTTCATGGGCTTGATGGCCACGATGTTGCCCGGCGTCCGGCCCAGCATCTCTTTGGCTTCCTTGCCCACCGCTTCCACTTCGCCGGTGTTCTTGTTGATGGCTACAATGGAGGGCTCGTTGACCACGATGCCCTTGCCCGCTGCGTACACCAGCGTGTTGGCTGTGCCCAGGTCAATGGCCAGGTCGCTCGAAAACATGCTGAAAAGCGAGCGCAGGCCGTGCGAGCGCGAAGGGCGCGAGGGATAACCGTTCAATGACATTGGTGCTCGGGTGCTTCCTTTAGGCTATTGTACGGCCAGTGGAGCCACAGCGGGCGGACATCTCAGGGCAGGGGCAGATTGTACAGCCAGTGCGGGAAACTCAACTGTTTGCCGTGCCAGTAGGATAACGCAAAACCGCCTTGCCGGCAGGCTTGGCCCAGGCGCGTTTCAAACTGCAGTAACCCCCTCTGTCACCGAAGCTTCCTTGCCGGCACCTACGCGCGTCAGCGTCAAAACTGTGATGTCATCCTCCTGCCCAAAATCGACTGCGTCGTCGCTGGCAACGGTCGCCGCCGCCGCGCGCTCAAACAGGCTCTGCAGGCGGTCGAATCCATACAAGTCGCCCTTCTCGTTCCGCGCCTCCAGCAGCCCATCGGTGTAAAGCGCCAGGTAATCCCCTGGTCCCAGTTGCAGCCGGATCTCATCGTAGTTTGCTTCCCCGATGCCCAGCGGCAGCGCGCCCTGCAGATCGAATTCGCGGCCATTCAGGAATGGCGCAGGATGACCCGCGCTGGCGATGGCGCCCGTACCATCCGCCTCCAGGCGCAGCGCCAGGCAGGTGGCGAATCCGCCATGGAGCCGCCCGCGCAGTCTCCGATTCAGCCCATCCAGCATCTCCGCCGGGCTGCGAGTGAATTCGGCCAGCGTGCGTACCGTGCCCACCACCAGCGCCACCGTCATGGCAGCCGGCAATCCCTTGCCGCTTACATCGCCCAGCACCACCATGGTTCCACCACCAGCCAGCGGAACCACCTGGAAGAAATCTCCACCCACCTCCTGCGCCGGCCGGTAAGAGCTGGTCAGCGCAAATCCGGGCAGATCCGGCAGCGCTTCGGGAACCAGCACCTGCTGCAGCTCCTGCGCATTGCGAATCTCCTGCGCCAGCGCGTTCCGCCGTCGCGACTCCTCCGTGGTGTAGTCGTACACCGCGTAAACGATGGCGAGAATCAGCAGCGCCTCCGCAAACGCGAGAGGGGTAATCGCGCTCCCGCCCAGCACGAACATCGGGGCGTTCAGCTTGTCGTAAAACGACCACTGCGTCCACTGCCGGCCCTGCTCCACCACGATCGACAGATCGTTGATGCCTCCCGCCAGAAAAGCAGCGGCCGCCAGCAACCAGCGCGAGACCGACAGGCGCTTGCGCGAAGCCACGGCCCAGACCACCAGCACCACGGGCAGAAACTCCAGCACGGAAACAAGCATGGTGAGAGACCAATCCGATGCCACCACCCAGCCGTGATACGGCAGCGTGGTCAGGATTCCGTCCAGGACGCCCTCTGTGATGGAGATCCACGCTGCGATGCGCACAAAGCGGGCCAGGCGCGCGTTCTCCGACAAGTTCAAAAGGCGCAAAAGCAGCAACCACAGGCAAAGGTCTTCAATTGCGAACATGGGCTGTTCCAGGGCGACAGCAGCCACTCCCGAAATGGGGAGCCGAAGGAGCCCTATCGTGGTTGCGGCCGGAACCTCGAGGGCGAACCCTGCCATCCAGAGCGGCAACGTCTCTCGCGGGTTGCGCGCCCAGAGGAAAAGCCCCACCAGAACCACCAGCAAATACAAAAGCGCTTCGGCGAAGCGAAACTGATTCGTGCTCAGCCAGCGGAAATCGAGTGCGCCGCGAAAATTGGCAATATCCGCGGGATTGCCGATGACGGGAAGTCCCAGGAATCCGCCCGCGCTGGCGTCGTCGTAGGAAAAGAGCGTCGCCTTCCAGACGCGCACGGCAAGCACGCCGCCGACGTCGGGGCCGAGGGGGAAAACGGAAGCTGGGCGTGCCTGGTTTGAGACGTACCAGCGCGGATGCGGCGGAAACCGGCCTTCCCTCCCCACCAGGCGGCCGTTCCAATACACCTCGTACGCATCGAAAACCCGCGGAATCAGGAGCGACAACTCATTGGGCGCTCCCGGCGAGGGGTGTAGCACAATGTGGCACCGGTACCATCCGTAGCCGATGACCGCCGGGTGCCCCTGCAAACCCCATTGCTTGTCCGCGGTCAGTTGCTCCCAGTCCGCGTCGTTAAAGTCCGGCGCGGCCCAGCGCGTGTCGTCTCCCAGGTGGAACTGCCACGGGCCGTCCAGCGCAAACGTTCCTTTTCCAAAGCCCTCAAGCACGTGAATGGTTGGTGAGGAACCTATTGCAGGCGTTTGGGCGTTCAGCGTCGCGGCCGCCAGAAGCGCGGCCGCAGAAAAACCCATCAATGCAAGGACCTTGCCGGGGATTGGCATGGCAAAAGCATACAACCCGTCTTCCAGGATCGGTAGGCCCCGTTCGTACCCATCTTGAGACCCGTGATGTATGCTGGCAGCGGCTCGGCCGTGTTCGAGTGCACGAGGTTTTTTATGAGCTATCCCACATACTTGAATTTGATCGGCGGCCAATGGGTCGCTGCGGCGACCGGCAAAACCTTCCTCAACATCAACCCGGCGGACCACTCCGACATCGTCGGCGAATTTCCCGCTTCCGGACCAGAGGATGTGGCCGCCGCCGTGGAAGCGGCGAAAAGGGCCTTTGCCACCTGGCGGCTGTTCCCCGCGCCCAAGCGCGCTGAGATCCTGTTCCGCGCCGGGCAGCTGCTGCGCGAGCGCAAGGAGCAGTTTGCCCACGACATGACCCGCGAAATGGGCAAGGTGCTGGCCGAGACCCGCGGCGACGTCCAGGAGGCCATCGACGAAGCGTTTTACGTCGCCGGCGAGGGCCGCCGCATGTTTGGCAAAACCACCCCCAGCGAGCTCCAGAACAAGTTCGCCATGAGCATCCGCATGCCGCTGGGCGTGGTGGGCATGATCACGCCGTGGAACTTTCCCATGGCCATTCCCAGTTGGAAACTCTTTCCCGCTTTGGTCGCAGGTAACGCCTGCGTCATCAAACCGGCCACCGACACGCCGCTTTCGGTCCACAACCTGGTCCAGACCCTGGTGGACGCCGGCGTACCCGACGGCGTGCTGAACATCGTCAACGGCGGCGGCGGCTCGGTGGGCAACGCGCTGGTCGAGCATCCTGACGTCCGCGCCATCAGTTTTACGGGCTCGAGCGAAGTGGGCTCGCACGTTGCCCAACGGGCTGCGGCGACGTTCAAGCAGGTCTCGCTCGAAATGGGGGGCAAGAACGCGATGATTGTCCTCGATGATGCCAATCTCGATCTGGCCCTGGACGGCGCGCTGTGGGGCGCTTTCGGCACCACCGGCCAGCGCTGCACCGCAACCAGCCGCATCCTGCTGCAGAAAGGCATTGCGAAGCACTTCACCGAACGGCTCGTCGAGCGGGCTGAAAAACTCAAAGTCGGCAACGGGCTGGACGAGTCAGTTGACGTGGGACCGCAGGTGAATGCCAGCCAGATCGAAACCTCGAACAACTACGTCGATATCGCCATCAAGGAAGGCGCAAAGCTGCTGCTCGGCGGCGCTCCGCTTACCGATGGCGACTTCGCCAACGGCACGTTCTTTGATCCCACAATCTTTGGAGGCGTGCGCCCGGAGATGCGCATCGCCCGCGAGGAGGTCTTCGGCCCAGTGCTCAGCCTGATCGAGTTTGACACCTTTGAACAGGGCATCGAGATCGCCAATTCCATCGACTACGGCCTGTCGTCGGCGCTCTATACCAAGGACCTGAACAAGGCGTTCACCGCCATCCGCGACCTCGAAGCCGGCATCACTTACATCAACGCACCGACGATTGGAGCGGAGGTGCACTTGCCCTTCGGCGGCGTAAAGCAAACCGGCAACGGCCACCGCGAAGGATCGGAGGCGCTGGAGTTCTTCACGACGTGGAAGGCGGTGTACGTGGATTACTCGGACAAGCTGCAAAGGGCGCAGATCGATAACGCGGAATGATTTGAACCACCGAGAGAAAACATCATGGAAACTGCCTACGCTCCGAATTCGCACCGTTACGACCACGCCCAGTTCCGCCGCTGCGGCCGATCCGGCTTGGTGCTGCCCGCCATCACCCTCGGCCTGTGGCAGAACTTTGGCGGCGCCGACGTGTTTGAGACCGGCCGCGCCATGGTCCGCCGCGCCTTCGACCGCGGCGTTACCCATTTCGATCTGGCCAACAACTACGGTCCGCCCTACGGCTCCGCCGAAGAAAACTTCGGCCAGATCCTGCGCAAGGACTTCGGCGTGAGTAAGCGCAAGACCGGCCTGCGCAACGAACTCCTCATCTCCACCAAGGCCGGCTGGGATATGTGGGAAGGGCCGTACGGGATTGGCGGGTCGCGGAAGTATCTTCTGGCGTCGCTCGATGACAGCCTCCGCCGCATGGGCCTTGAGCACGTCGACATTTTCTATGCGCACCGGCCGTGGGCCAACTGCCCGCTGGAGGAGACGATGGGCGCGCTGGCGACGGCCATCCACCAGGGCAAGGCGCTTTATGCCGGCATCTCGTCGTACAGCCCGGAGCGGACGCGCGCGGCGGCGGAGATCCTGAAGCAGATGGGCGTGCCTCTGCTCATTCACCAGCCGTCGTACTCGATGCTGAACCGCTGGATCGAGCAGGGGCTGCTGGATACGCTGGACGAGCTGGGCGTGGGCTGCATTGCGTTTTCCCCGCTTGGACAGGGCCTTTTAACGCACAAGTACCTCAACGGAGTGCCGGAAAGTTCGCGCGCGACACTGGAGAACTCGTCGTTGCTCAAAAACTTTCTGAAGCCGGAGATCATTGAGCGAGCGAAGGCGCTGAACGAGATCGCCAAGCGGCGCGGGCAGTCGCTGGCGCAGATGGCAATTGCGTGGGTGCTCCGCGATCACCGCGTGACTTCCGCGCTGGTCGGCGCGCGCAACGTGGAGCAGCTCGATAACTCGCTCGATGCGCTGCATAAGCTCGAATTCACGGATGGCGAACTGAAAGAGATCGACAAGTACGCGGTCGACTCGGACATCGATCTATGGCGGAACGCGCGGGAGACGATGGCCTAGCCATCTAAGAACTTGTTGAAATAGGAACCATTCGGCGACGAGGCTGCGAGGTCGCTCGTCTAATAGACATGCGAGGAGACGAGCGAGTTCAGGACGGGATGTTCAGCTATGTTTCGTTGGAGCAACGTGTGGCGCAGGATCATCCGCTGCGAGCGGTCCGCAAGCTGACGGACACGGTGTTGCGAACGTTGAACCCGGAGTTGGATGCGCTATATGCGGAATCTGGTCGGCCGTCGATAGCGCCGGAGTACATTCTGCGGGCGCTGTTGTTGCAGGTTTTCTACTCGGTGCGCTCGGAGCGGCTGCTGGTCGAGCAGATCGACTACAACCTCCTGTTCCGGTGGTTCGTGGGCCTGGGCATGGACGACGCGGTATGGAACCACGCAGTGTTCTCGAAGAACCGTGACCGGCTGTTGACTTCCGATGTGGCGCAGCGGTTCTTTGCCGAAGTGAACAAGCAGGCCAAGCGCTTCATGAGCGACGAGCACTTCACGGTGGATGGCACGCTGATTCAGGCCTGGGCTTCGCAAAAGAGCTTTCGCAGCAAGGACGGTTCCGATGATGGTGATGGCACCGACTTTCGTGGCCAGAGCCGCACCAACATGACGCATGAATCGACCAGCGACGCCGATGCGCGGCTGTACAAGAAGAGCTACGGCAAGGAGTCGAAGTTGAGCTACCTGGGCCACGCTTTGGTGGAGAACCGCAACGGCCTGATTGCCGCCGCGATGGTAACGCACGCCGATGGATACGCGGAACGAGATGCAGCTCTGTTGATGCTCAAAGAGAAGCAGAACGGCCACACCCGACGCATCACGGTGGGCGCGGACAAGGCTTACGACAGCGAGGACTTTGTGTGCACGGTGCGGGAGTTGAACGTGACGCCGCATGTAACGAAGAACGATAAGAACCGTAGCAGCAACCTGGACCGCAGAACCACGCGACAGCCGGGCTACGCGATCAGTCTGAGCCGCCGCTGGCTGATCGAGAAGGGCTTTGGGTGGCTGAAGCAAATCGGTCCGCTGCGCCAGGTCAAGCTGCGCGGGCTGGAAAAGGTGGACTGGCTGTTCGTATTCAGTTGTGCAGCGCACAACCTGATCCGGCTTCCCAAACTCATGGCCCAACCACCGCGAAGGCCCATGGAGCAGTGTGCCTAAGCAACGGTTGCGGGCCTCCGGGATGCTTTCCTGAGGCGCGCAAACCCCTATAAACACTGGTCAGACCCGCAGTTCAATCACATTGCAACCAGGCAGAGACGCAAATCACCAGGAAATTCGTCACAATGCCCCGAATTTCAACAAGTTCCTAGGTATCGTTCAAAAACGCGCGAGCTGATGCCTAGTTGTCTTGGGGTTAACCACAAGATGTTGTGGCCTTTGCACTAGATTTGGGGCAAGTCTATCCATTATCTAGTCGACGAAAGCCGGGTTTTTACCAGTTGAACAACAATTCGCGCGAATGCAACTCAAAACAAGCCCGTTACAGCGCGGTCCGAATGCCGGGGCGGACCGCGCATTTTAACTACTTTGCCATCATTACCGACTAATAACGAAGCGAGGCTTTACCAATTGGTTATCGCTCGTGCGGGAAATCATCGTCGTCATCGTCACCGTTCGCCGCGGGCTTCTTCGCTGCGGATTTTGCCTCATCGCTCTTCGGAGCGGCGATCTGCACCGGCGGCAACTCCGGATGATCGAACGAGTAGAGCTCGTTGAAGAGGTACTTGTAAGTGGCGTGGGACTGACCGCGGAACTGCGGCTTGAATCCGTAAAGCACGATGCGCCCGCGGCCGTACTCGAGTTCCACTGCCGCGGCCTTTCCCTGAATGGCTTCGGGATGGAGCAACAGCCCGCTCTCCAGCGGATTGGTCTGTTTGGAATATTCAGCGAGGATGGCACCGTGGAATCCGGGCAGCGGCTCAAAGGCCGGTCCGCTCTGGAACATGACCACGGGCGAATCCGGCTCGCCGTAGTTAGCGGGCAGGTCGGCGTGCTCGGTGTTCACGCGCACCAGCGCGCCGGAACAGAAAAACTTGCTACTCTTGGCGCCTTCAATCACGTTCTCCACCGGCAGCGAGAGCAGCGGAATGAGCGCGCTGGCAGTGCGGTTGAGCGCCACCAGCGTGCCGCCCGCGCGCACGAACTCGCGCAGGTTATCCAGGCCGTCCTGGCCGATGCCGCCGGCGTATTGCCCGGGCACCATGCCGATGCCGTAGCCGTCCATTAACTGCCGCGAGCTCATATCGGGCAGAACGATCACGTCGTAGCGGTCGTGCAATCCGGCGGAGCGAATGTCGGCGTTGTAGAGGCTCTGCGGCGCGAAACCGTAGTTCTCCAGGATCCAGCGGGTCCAGCCTTCGTCAATCGACGGCGCCCACGGGCGATAGAGCCCCACCCGCGCTCTTTTGATGGGCAGAGTATGCACCGGCGCGCTGACCGCAACCGCCGGCACTTCGTATTTCTTTGTGAGGTCTTCCATTTTGACGCGATCGATGCCGCTGACCAGGAATGCGCCGCGCTCCATGCCGTTGGCGGTCTTCACCGGCTCCTCGGCCAGTTGCACCGTAGCGCCTTGGGACAGCGCCGCGTTTACCGCTTCAAACGATGCATTGGTGCGATGGCTCAGGGCAAAGACGCTTCCCGCGCCATCCACGCCCTGCGCCCGCAGATTGGCCTTTTCGATTTTTGTGAGCAGCGCGCGCTCGTCCGCGCCCAGCGGATCGGTGACGGCGTCCACGTTCACGCCCATCTGCAGCGGCAGCGTCCAACCGGTCACGTCGTATGGCAGGTGGCCGATCGGATTGGGCCCCTGGGCGATTGCATCCGGGTACTTCTGACGCTCGAACAGCTCCTTGGCCATGGCGGAAAAGGGCTGGTCCATCGGGATGACCCACGATCCCGCGGGATAGCTGACACCATCTGCCTTGAAGCCATCCTTCGAGGCGTAGACGTCGAGGCCATTTTCAATCATGAGTTGCGCCAGTTGCGCGGCCTCCGGCGTGTCCGTCTGTTTGCTTGGGATGACGTAAGCGAACGGAGGCTCTTTGCGGTAGAGGTTAATGTTGTCGCGGGCGGCCTGGTAGCGGTTGTAGATAAGGGTCTCGTGGTTCTTCGCGGCCAGGTCCAGGACCGACATCGAACCGCCCACCATGTAGTCAACTGCGTCCTTCAAGTGCCACCAACCGCCTTGCCAGGGCGTGGTGTACATGGAGAGCGCGCGCAGGTCGCGGAACTCCGGGGGAAAATCCCTGACGGTGTAGAAGTGCGGCGTGGCGTACTCGTAGAGCGCGGTCTCAGTAAAGAACGAGATTTCGCCGCGGAAGACACCGGCCCAGTCCATAAAGCCCGCGTACCAGTTGTCGAATTCCGATTCCGAGATGGCGCCCGGCATGTTGTGCGCGTTGAGATAAGCGGCCATGTTGGTGCCAACCACGTTGAGCCAACTGCGCACGTAGGGGCTGATGTTGGAGGAAATGGGATCGGAGAACGGGGGAATCCAGATGCGCGCGGGGAACGGCGCGGTCTGGTGCTGGCAGTAAAAGATGTCGGGGCTCCAGTCGATCTCCGCCTTCGCCACCACCTGCTCTTCCTTCATGTTCAGCATGTAGCCGTCGCGATTGTTGTCGTGGCCCACGTAGTCCTGGAAGAGCTTGGGCATCGGGCTCACTTCATACTGCGTGCCCAGGTTCTGGCGATACCAGTGCACCACCATGTCCTGCCCATCGGGGTTGAGCGTGGGCCACAACATCAACACCACGTTATCCAGGATGGACTGAATTTCGGGATTGTCTTTGGCGGAGAGCAGCTTGTAGGCCAGGATCATGGTGTGCTGCGTGCCGGCCACTTCGCTGGAGTGCAGGCCGCCGTCAATGTGGACAATCACTTTTGTACTGCGGGCCAGCGCATGCGCCGAGTCGTCGTTCAGGTCCGTGGCGTGGGCGATGCGCCAGGCGTCTTTCTTGATCTGGTCCAGGTTGGCGATGTTCGCGGGCGAGGAGATGGCGGCGACTTCGATGTCGCGGCCCTCGGAGCTCTTGCCTACCGTGATCATCTTCATGCGGTCCGGCGCGGCGGCCGCCAGGGCGTGGAAATACTTGATGGTGTCCTCGTAATCGGCGAGGTAGAAATCATCGCCGGGCGTGTGGCCGAGGACGGAGACCGGCGTGGGAATCTCCTGCGCGGCGGCGGGCTCGGGTGCGGTCAGGGCGAGGCAGGCGGCAAGAAAGCAAAGGCAAGCGGCCGGACGGGAATACATGGAAACTCCTTGTTCGATTTGGGAAGAGTATTCGGGCGAGTCCAAGGGTAATGCATGAAGGACCTGGATTGGTATAAGGAAGTGGAGTGCGGGCGGCACGGGGGTGAATGCAGACTGCATGAGCGGAGCGTTTATTCTGGCGCGGCGCTCGATATACGCGGCTCCTAAAGCTCAATGCCGCTCATGGCTTCAGGGTAGCTCTGGCGTAGCAGTTGCAAATGATCCCGCACTCCCTGGGTCACCGCTCCGGATCCGAACTTTTCTAATAACGCGGCGACGGTTTGCCTTAGTTCGTTCACCTGATTTGTTGCAGCCAAGATGACGGAGCGCGTCTTCAGCTGTGGGTACTCAAAGCCGCCTGTGTGTTTCATGAGATCGACCTCCGTGGTCATTGTTGAGGTCGCAGGCAAAACAAATCTCTGAAAGAGGAATTGCAGGTAGGCAGAGGTCTTCTGCAAGCTCTCTTCGTCCCGAAGAGTCCATTGTTTGATGTCCTTGTCTGGGCCGAATTGCTCAGCGCGCCAAGTCCAGTCACATCCGTAATGGGGAGGCATCTTGTCCGCTGGCTCAGACAATAACAATATGATGAATGAATAAAATATGCAAAAAC
>CAVYSS010000049.1:0-19796 GCA_963771195.1 uncultured Acidobacteriota bacterium | reverse complement strand
GCCGCCGGCTTCAAAAACGCCTTCATAGTCAAAGTCCTCCCCGAAGGCGCAGACCCAATGGACATTCGCTACAACATGATCCAGTGGGTCCACCGTTATTCGCGCGGCTGGAGCTACGGCGACTCCATCGTCGATCCGCGCACCGGCGAAATCATCAAGGGCCAGGTCACGCTCGGCTCCGGCCGCGCCCGCCAGGATTACATGATCGCCGAGGCGCTGCTGGCGCCCTACGTCGAAGGCAAGCCGATCCCCAAAGACATGCTGGAGATGGTCCTCGCCCGCACCCGCCAGCTTGCCGCGCACGAGGTCGGCCACACCCTCGGCCTCATGCACAACTTCGCCGCATCGTCGGTCGCGCCGGGCACGTCGGTTATGGATTATCCGCATCCCTGGATCACTCTCGACGCCAACGGCAAGCCCGATCTCTCCCACGCCTACCCGACCGGCGTCGGCGCCTGGGATGTCGCCGCCATCAAGTACGGCTATACGCAGTTCGCCTCCGGCGCCGACGAGCACGCGGCGCTCGACAAGATCCTCACGGACGACGAAGCCGCTGGCCTGCGCTACATGACCGACGAAGACGCGCGCCCGATCGGCAGCGCCCATCCCTACGCGCATCTCTGGGATAACGGGGGCTTCGCGCCCACCGAACTCAATCGAATTCTCGAAGTGAGAAAAGCCGCCCTCGCCCGCTTTGGACCTGACGCCATTCACGACGGCACGCCGATGGCGCAGCTTGAGGACACGCTGGTCCCACTCTACCTGCTGCACCGCTATCAGACTGAAGCCGCAGCCAAATGGATCGGCGGCCTCAATTACCGCTACGCCGTCCGCGGCGACGGCGGTTTCGTAACCGAGCCGCTTCCGGCCGCGCAGCAGCGCGAGGCGCTCAAAACCGTCCTAGCCACGCTCTCGCCCCAGGCCCTTACGCTGCCCGAGTCCCTGCTCCGCATCCTGCCGCCGCGCCCGCCCGACTATCCCCGCACCGGCGAGTCCTTCGGCGGCCATACTGGCCTCACCTTCGATCCCGAAGGCCCCGTTGAAGCTGCGGCCGAGCTCACCGCATCGCTCCTCTTCGACCCCAGCCGCGCCTCCCGCCTGGTTGAGGACCACGCCCGCGATCCGCAGCAGCTGGGCCTTGATGAAGTCATCGATGAGGTGCTGGCCGCCACATGGCGTTCGCCGCGCCTCAAGGGCCTGGAAGCAGAAACCCAGTTCACCGTCGAAGATGTGATTTTGAATCATCTGCTGCAGCTCGCGGCCAGCGGAGGGGTTGCGAGCCAATCTCCCGGCGCCGCGCTCCCCGCCGGCATGTCTCTCAACTTGGCCGCCAGCGGCGCAGCCTCCGGACAGGCGCGCGCGATCGCCCTCGCGGAAATTGACAAGCTGGAGAAATGGCTCAAGACCAGCCCGCCCGCGGGCGAATCGCCGGAAGCCGCAGCGCACTGCGCTGCCGCTATTGCCGAAATTGAGCAATTCCGTAAGGCTCCATCCGCGTTTAGTCCACCACCCGGGGTGCCCGTGCCGCCTGGGCAGCCCATCGGCAACGATGTCGATTAGCAAATCAACATGAATCGCGAACCACGATTGAAGGACACGCCATGATCTGCAAGCCGCATCTGATTCTCGCTCTGGCCGCCATTCTTGTCCCCATCACCTACGCCCAGGATTCCACCGCTGCCGCTCGCGGCCAGATCCGCCGCGACATCGACACCTACATGCGCTCCGTCGACGCCGCCGACCCCAACCTCGCCGCCACCGTCTGGCTCACCACGCACGATGCGTCTTTCATCAGCCCCGTCGGCCACGACCGCGGCTGGCAGCAGATCGCCGACGACATCTACGTCAAGCTCATGGGCCAGACGTTCTCCAAACGTCATCTCGCCGCCAAGGCCGACCCCGTCATCCACGTCTACGGCGATGCCGCCGTGGCCGAGTTCGATTGGGATTTCGTCGCAACGCTGCGTTCCAACGGCAGCCCGGTCCACACCACCGGCCGCGAAAGCCAGGTCTACATCCTCTTCCCCGACAAAGGCTGGCGCCTCGTCCACGTCCACTACTCCGGCCCCGCCGTTCCGCCGCCCTCCAACGGCCGCTTCTGAGCCCGTAACAAAAAGTAAAGAATGCTATACTGAGGTAAAGATAGGAGGTAAAGAATGCCGTCCAGCACCATTAGCAGTAAGGGTCAAGTAACTGTCCCCATTGAAGTTCGTCACAGACTTGGGCTGAAAGCGGGAGATAAGGTCGAATTCGCGTTTGAAGAAGGCAAAACCGTTCTTCGTCCTGTCCGCGCCGAGGAAAATCCCTTCGCGGCCTATCTCGGCGCGCTTCCAGCATTCTCCTCCAGGGAAGAGATCATCCAGTTTCACCGCGAACTCCGGGGGCACGACGAGCTGGATGAAGAGATTCTGTGAGGACTGCGGTTGACTCCAACGTCTTCTCCGCAATTTGGTCGAATGAGCCTTCGGGACCACAGCTCACGCAATCTCTGACGGCAGCAAGATCCGCCGGTGCTGTCATCATGTCTGCACCGGTATTCGCAGAACTCCACGCCTATCCCCGCTTCACTGAAGCGTTCATCGAGGACTTCCTCGGAAATACGGGGGTCTCTGTCGATTTTTCCCTGCCGGAAAATGTTTGGCGCCTGGCAGGCCAGCGCCACGCTCAATACGCTGCGCGGCGGAGGCAGTCGGGCGGCTCGGAACCGCGAGGGCTTTTAGCCGATTTCATCATCGGCGCACACGCACTTCTAAGGGCCGATTGCCTGCTGACCCTCGACTCAAAAGTTTACCGCTTGAGCTTCCCCGATCTGCTCCTGATTTAAACGGCCGAATTCCCCAGCCAGCCACAGGCCGAATCCTCACCACGGATCACACGAAGTGCTCCCACCCCCGCACCTCCAGCGCCCGCACACCACCATCCGCACCCTTTAGAGTCATTAACGCGCGCCTCCCGCGCCGCACCATCCGCCCAATCCGCGTCACCCGCACGCCCGCAATCGTCCGCGGAATCCGCGTCCCCTCAGCCGCCGTAAACAGCAGTTCGTAATCCTCGCCGCCGTCGAGGGCCTGCTCCAGCATTGCTCCCGCGGCGACTGGCAGCGCTGTTTCATCCAACTCCGCCGCCAGGCTCGACTCCGCGCACAGGTGCTCAAGGTCCGTCGAAAGTCCATCGCTCACGTCAATTGCCGCCGTCGCCGCACCTCGTTTCCGCAACCACAGCCCTTGCGCCACCCTCGGCTGCGGAAATAAATGCGCCCGCAGCAACCCCTCGTTTTTTTCGTGCTCTGGACTGCGAACTGTGAACTGTGAACTGCCTTCCTGTGAACTCTTCAGCAGCTCCAGCCCCGCTGCCGCGCCGCCTAGGTCGCCGGTCACATAGATCGCATCCCCAGCCCGCGCCCCGCTTCGCCGCAATGCCTTGCCTCGCGGCGCCGCGCCCACCAGCACAATGTCCGCCAGTACCACCGGCGACTCCGCCAGATCCCCTCCAGCCAGCGGTACATCGTACTCAGCCGCCAGCTTTAGCAGCCCTTCGTAAAACCGCTTCACCCACTCATCTCGCCCCGCCATCTCCCGCCGCAGCCCCAGCGAAACAAACGCCGCCACCGGCCGCGCCCCCATCGCCGCCAGGTCGCTCAACCCTCGCGCCAGCGCGCGATGTCCCACCGCCTCCGGCTCATGCCAATCCGCCCGAAAATGCCGCCCTTCGATGCTCAAATCCGTGGTGACCGCGACCTCCTCGCCCGGCCGCACCCTCAGCAGCGCGCAGTCGTCCCCGATCCCTAAAACCACGCCGGACCGTACACCAGTCCCCATCCGTAGCTTCGCCGTTCTCGCCCGGATCCTCCGGATCAGCTCCAACTCGCCTGTTTCCTTCGCCGTCTGGTCCCTGCGTCTCTTCATCTTCTCCAGCATAGGCGACACACATTGTCCCCCTCCGCTCAAATCCATCTCGGGAATTCGCCATTAGTTCGCCGCTGTAGCGGGTCATTGCACCAAAGTTACCTATTTTGGTCATTGACCCGGCTCGGGGTCGGTTGATAGGCTGAATCAACGTTCGTCTACAACGCGCCTTGGGCGCATGTTTTTCTTTTTTGGGCCGATTGGCTCCTTAACCTCCTGTTTGTCGTACTCGGTAACCGCAAGTTGCGGAATTACTTGGTAAAACTCTGGGGCAGATCAATTTCCAACGATGCGCAAGCGCTATTACATTCTTTTCGTAGCCAGGGATGAAGACGGGCGGGTTCGCAAAATTCCGCTGCCCCTGCACTATGCCTACGGGTTTGTGGCCGCCGCTGTCATCGGCGCCTTCACCATTGTGGGCATGGCAGGCTCCTACACGCGCATGCTGCTCAAGACTGAAAGTTATAACCAGATCCGCGCCGAGCGCGAGAACCTGCGCAAGAACTACCAGCAAATGGCCAGGATCGCGCACGATCGCGACATTCAGGTCGCTTCGCTGGGTGCGCTCGCCAATGAGGTTACTGCGCTCTATGGCCTGCGCCAGAGTCGCTTGTCCGCGCACGCTGACTTGCCCAAGTCCGCCCCCGCAGCCAGCACTGTGCCGGTCAGCGACACCGTAAGCCCACAGTATGTGAGGGCCACCATCGACGAGTTCGCCACACTGCGCAACCAGGCCTTGTCCGGGCGAATATCGCGCGCCCTCGAAAGCGGCCTCGACCCCTCCTACATGGGCGACTGGACAGTTCTGGCCGATGCCCCCTCGCTCTGGCCCATTGACGGCCGCATCGCCTCCGGCTTTGGCGAGCGCCAGGATCCGATCAACGGCGAAGGCGCATTCCACACCGGCATCGATATCGACGCCCCGTGGGGTACGTCCGTTCGCGCCGCTGGCGATGGAGTAGTTGTCGCCACCAACCAGGGTTCCGGCTATGGCCGCGAAATCACCATCGACCACGGCCACGATGTCACCACCATTTACGGCCATCTCTCTTCCATCGCCATTGTTCCCGGCGAGCATGTCACCCGCGGCCAGATCATCGGCTACGTGGGGCAAACCGGCCGCGCCACTGGCCCCCACCTCCATTACGAGGTCCGCGTTCACAACGTCCCGGTGAATCCCCACAAGTACCTGCGCGAGACTTACCAGCAGATCATCGCGGAAGCGGATAGCGACTCCTCCAGCGCCACCGGCAATTGAATCTCATTTCCTTTACCGGCTTTCCAGACTTGAAAGGGCTCGACTTCAGTCGTGCCGCTAGCTGCCCAAATAAGGGATTTGGGCTTTTAGCCCCTGCGACAGATTTCCGCCTTTGGCCTTCGCCTATGCCTCGCAACTGACAACTGAAGACTGCCTCGGGCGCGCCGGTCCGCGTGCTATCGTTGCTTCGACAATATTTCCGCCTCAGGGGAGAATCCTCCAATGATCTGCCGTGCCCGTCCTACCGCATTTCTGCTCATCCTCGCTCTCGCCGCAATTTTCTCCCTGCCCGGCGTCGCATTCGCGCAGTCTCCTGATCGCGCCGCGGGACTCCGCACCGCCGTCGCCCGCGCCCAGCATCTGCGCCACGGCATCAACGCATCGGAATGGTTCGCGCAGTCGGCCAGCGACTACTCCGCCGCCCGCACCAACAGCTACACCGATGACGCCGACATCGCCCTCATGGCCAAACTGGGCTTCGACAATGTCCGCCTCAGCATCGATCCGGTCCCGCTTGAGCAGGGCCTCGATCGCCAGGGCCAGTACGCCGACTTTCTCGATCGCCTCGACCACGCCGTCGACACCATGCTCGGCCAGGGCCTCGCCGTCCAAATCGACATCCATCCCGAGGAAGCTTTCAAGCAGGACGTCAAGAACTCGAATGACGGCGTGGAGCGATTCGTCATGCTCTGGCGCCGACTCGCCGCCCACTACGTCAACCGCAATCCAGATCTAGTCTTCTTTGAGATCATGAACGAGCCCGAAGTTACCGACCCCTACCGCTGGGCGGGCATCCAAGCCGCCGCCGCTGCCGCCATTCGCGCAGCCGCCCCGGCAAACACCATCATCGCCACCGGTCCCAACTGGTCCGGCATCCAGGATCTCGTTACCCAGCACCCGCTTCCCGATGGCAACGTCATCTATAACTTCCATTTCTATGAGCCGCACGAGTTCACCCATCAGGGCGCGTCGTGGGGCGGCGTATGGTGGAGCTACACCCACAACATCGCCTGGCCACCCGACGCGAACGCCATGCAGCAGGACCTGGGCGAGGTCCCCGGCGCCGCCGATCGCTACGCGTTCGAGCACTACTGGCTCGACGGCTGGGACGCCCGCCGCGTCAAGCTTGAGATGGATGCGGCCGCGTCATGGGGCAAAGAAAACGGCGTGCCTCTCATCTGCAATGAGTTCGGCGCCTATCGCCAGTTTTCCGATCCCGCCTCGCGCATGGCCTGGATCCGCGATACCCGTCACCGCTTTGGAGGCCGATGGCATCGGCTGGACCATGTGGGACTACCGCGGAGGCTTCGGCGTGGTCTACAAGCAGAACGGCCAGCCCGCCAAGGTCGACCAGCAGGTCGTCGACGCCCTCGGCCTCAAAAGCAAATAGACGCGTGATTCGTGATTCGTGGTTCGTGCACCGAACGGCGCGAACTACGAATCACGAACCACGGACCACGAACCACGAGCCACTGCCCATGCCCGATCCCAACCTCGAAATCGTTACCATCTTCGAAAGCGACGATCTCATCGCGTTCCAGCTCGCCAAAGCCGCCCTGGAAGAAACAGGCATTGAATTCACCGTCACCCAGGATGCTCCGCCGGGATTCGGTTTCAGCCCCATGCTCACGCAGATGCGCCGCATAATGATCCCCGCCTATCGCGTGGACGAAGCGCTCCACCTCCTGGAAGGCGAGCCGCAGTCCGGCAGCGATGATGCCAGCGATGGCAACTGAAAGCTCCTCGTTCGCGGTTCTCACATTCTCCTTGAACCTCCTGTCAGGCAGGCGTCATCTCCACGCCGATGTAGAGTGAAAAGCTTCTCCCGGAGTTAAGACGCAGGCGTGGCGCACGGCTTTCGGCTTCCCCTTTGGCCTAGACTTCTGACCGGACAGCCACTCGCGAGTAACGCGGCTGCCGTATTACCTTCCTCCTACTCGTCATGGAGTCGGCATCCTGATCTACCGGTTTTTCGAAGCCCAATCACCCGCCCACCAATGCCTCCGGCCTACGCTTCAAGCGACACCTCACGATGGCCCCTGCAAGACTAGAGGTCAGGATGGAACCGCTCATTCCTTTCCTGTAGGGCTCTTTCATCCCCTACAACATGCCGGTTATGCCGGCGCTCGACGAATCACCGCCAATCCGGATGTTCAAAGTTCCCAGAGGGAAAGCCCGAAAATAGCCCCGGGGGGGCGCAGCATAGAAGCCGGGCGCGAGCTACAAGGTCAGAGGCGGCGCCAAGTGAGCCCTCGCAGCAGGCGGTGGGCGCATGAAAGTCATTGCGTGCGTTGAGGTTGGGGTGGTATCAATCGCGAGGGTCGGCATTTCCTCCGCGAATCTCACATTTCCTACAGGGCCAAAATCCGAACAACAAGACAAGGACCACGAACGTATGTGTGGAATCATTGGAGTTTTTTCGCGCCGGGGCCCTGTGTCCCCGGCGGTGCTGGAACGCGCCACGATGAGCATGTACCATCGCGGTCCGGACGGCCAGCGGCAGTGGGTTTCAAGCGACGGGAAAGTGGGGCTCGGACACGCGCGGCTGAGCATCATCGATCTATCCACCGGGGACCAGCCGATCGCCAGCGAAGATGAACGGACGCGAATCATCGTGAATGGGGAGTTCTACGGGTTTGAGGCGATTCAGAAGGAACTCGAGGGTCGAGGACACCGGCTGCGGACGCGGTCGGACAGCGAGATCGCTCTGCACCTCTACGAGGACTTCGGAACCCAGTGCCTGCATCATCTGCGCGGCGAGTTTGCGCTCGTGCTTTGGGACCAGACGCGGCGGCAGTTGATGGCGGCGCGAGACCGGTTCGGAATCAAGCCGCTCTTCTACGCGTGGCACGAGGAGAAGCTGTACCTGGCGTCCGAGGTCAAGGCGCTATGGGCCGCGGGAGTCCCGGCGCGCTGGGATGAGCACGGGGTGTACAACTCCGTGTCGATGGGCGGCCACATGGGAAGGACGCTGTACGACGGCATCTTCCAGATTCCGCCGGGCCATTTTCTGATTGCTACCGAGAAGCATGTGCAACTGAACCAGTACTGGGATTTCGATTACCCAACAAAGGAAAACAACAAGCCGAAGCTGCGCGACGAGGAGTATGCGGAAGAGTTTCGCGCAGCCCTGGAAGAGGCTGTAAAAATCAGACTTCGCGCGGACGTGCCGGTGGGCGTATATCTGAGCGGCGGGCTGGACTCGTGCGCAGTGCTTGGGCTCGCAGCCAGGCACCATCCCGGAGCGGTGAAGGCATTCACACTGACGTTTGAGCAGGCTGCTTACGACGAGGGGCCGATTGCCAAAGAGATGGCGGCGCGGGCTGGAGCCGAGTTCCATCCGATTCCGATTGGCCAGCGGGACCTGGCAGACAATTTTGCCGACGCCATTGCGCAGGCAGAGACGCTGTGTGTGAATGCGCACGGAGTTGCCAAATACCTGCTGAGCCGCGCCGTGCGGGACGCGGGCTACAAGGTAGTGATAACCGGCGAAGGATCGGACGAGATTCTGGGCGGATATCCCCACTTCCGGCGCGACATGTTGCTCTACAACCGTGAAGGGCAGGACGAGGGTGCAATTGCGGAGTTGCTCGCCTGGCTGGATCAGCAAAACACGGTGTCGCGGGGATTGCTGCTGCCCGACGGCGAGATTGGGCCCATGGACTCGGTGAAGCGAATCCTGGGCTATGCTCCTTCGTGGATCGAGACGTTTTCGAGCAGACAGGTAAAGATGCGGCCACTGTTAAATGCGGGGCTGCAGGAGAAGTACGGTGCCTCGGAAGGCAACTACGGGATCTTGGACGAAGTGGACATACGGCGACAATTGAAGGGACGCGATGAGCTGAACCAGTCTCTGTATCTTTGGTCGAAGACGGCGATGGCGAGTTACATCCTGACCATGCTCGGGGACCGGATGGAGATGGCGCATTCGATTGAGGGGCGCGTGCCGTTTCTCGATCACAAAGTGGTAGAAACGATCGTTCGCCAGCCAATTAACCAGAAGGTGCGCGGCATGACGGAAAAGTTTGTGCTGCGCGAGGCAGTGAAAGACGTGATCACCGATACGGTGTATCGCCGGCAGAAGCACCCGTTCCTGAGCCCACCGGCCACGCTGAATCCCGAGAACACCTTCAATACCTACGTACAGGACATGCTGAGGGGGCCGGTGATGAAGGCGCTTCCGTTCTTTGACCAGAAGCAGGTGGTGGCGCTGCTGGACAAGCTGCCAGGGATGGATACGGGAGCTCGGACGGCAAACGACCAAATCCTGATGCTTCTGGTGAGCATGTGCGCACTGCAGGAGCGATACGGGCTGACAGCGTAAAGGGCGGCGCAGAACCCCAATGTGTGCGAGTTCCGAGCGAATCACGACCCATGCTTCCCTGTGCCATACTCTCGCCTTTTTTCGGTTTGACCCGCCTGCGTCATCCGGCTCATGCGAAGTGTCCGCATCGGCCGCCACCCCATCGGCCACAATCCACCAGCGGGTTTCTTGGGGGTATTACCAGGCGCCGCAACAAGGAAAGAGCTTCTCCAGCGCCGTGAGGAACTATGCAGGGGAGGAGACGGGATCGATGTACTGCGCGGTTGACGCTTCTCCAACCGCGACCCGGGTGAGGGCGAGCACCGAGATGTCGTCATCCTGCGGGAGATTTCAATCGCTCCGGAATCAACAACGCCATGGCAAACGGACCCCAGAAGAGCGAAGACCCGGCAATGTGCCGAGATGCCGGTAATGCTCCCGCTTCGCGCCTTTCGTCCCGGAGGGACGAACCGAAAATAGCCCCGGGTGAAACCCGGGGAAAGCAGCGCAACCCCAATTCGCGCCCCGTAGGTGGCGCAGCGAGCCGCCAGGCTGAAGTTTCCCCATCACCGGTAATACGCCCGCATACTCAGTTCTTAATCTTGCCCACTGGTCTCAACTGCCACTCCTCCTTCAACAACGCGAGGCTCGGTTCCTCGGTATGGCGGGGACCAGTTCGGAATAACCATGTGTCAAGATCCTGCAAAGAGTCCTTCACAAAGGGGCCAAAAGGGAGCGACCACGGGCGGAACTTGAAAACGCGCAGTTTCGCGTCAACTATCTCGCCTATGTTTCTCACGGCAAGTTCTGCGTTGAATTTTGTTCCTTCTGGAAGATCGCGAGCAATGGCAAGAACGACGACTGAGCCAAATCTGAGTTGTTCGTCACCACCCAGCCCGCCATTCAGAACCTGAAAGTAGATGTTAGGACGTTTTCGCTCACGTTCACAGATCGCTCGCCTAGGCACCCACACCTGCGTGTCGCAGAACTCCCAGCCTTCCGACTCGCCAGATGTCTCTGGAGAATCGTGTGTCCAGCGTTCGTGAGTTTTTTCCCCCCATGTCATGCGACCAAAAGGTATGTCCTGAAGCCGCTTCCCGACACGCTTGCATTGTCTGCTGTAGGTAGCTGGCTTTCCGTAAACAGAAGCGAGGGTCTGATTGAGTTCACCTGCAATTTGCTGCCAGACCTTCCACTTCCAAGGGATCACCGATGGTGAACCAAAGATAACGTGCAGTTCGTATTGCCTGTCCTCAGCCACGATAAAGTCCCTATGAAATGTCTGTGTGCCAGATCAATTATGAGGCTCAGGTTCCGAGCCGTGGCCGATGGTGAAGTTTCGCATCCATTCTAGGGTTTTTCCGAGTCCGTGTTCTACGTAAACCGAATCAATGGACCCGTGGCCCAGGAAGGGCCACGGATATGAACCGAAACCGTTTCCGAAATCCGCGGCAGAAGCCAAAGGCCGTTCTGCGGCTCCCCGCCGGTCGTGACGAATTGATGTTAGTGGCTCGGACCACACCATTTCCCATATGCCTTAATCGATGTAATGGGACTTGTTTCCTATTTAGGGGAGATCGGGCGATTTTCGGAGAGGCAGTTCGGCGAATCACGCTTCCACAGCCGCCGCTTCGGTGGGAAGAAACACTTCGAATGTGGTGCCGCTGGCGCCCAACCGACATGAGGACCGGAACCGAATCTTCCCATGATGTCTCATGACCAGGGTTCTCGACACCCATAATCCAAGGCCCGACCCTTTAAGGCCCTTCGTCGTAAAGAACGGATCGAAGAGATTCTCCCGGATGTTTTCTGGTATTCCGGAACCGCGATCATGGATCGTAATGCGTGCGCCCGGGCATCCGCCGCGATGGATAAGGGCGACACGCACGGAGACCTCTGTGTCCGGAGGGGCCGCTTCGGCCGCGTTCCGAATCAGATTGCTAAACACCTGGGATAGCTGGCCGGGAAAGCCGCAAATGGTTATCGCAGACAGCTGCTTGTACACGAGACGGACGCGGCGCAAGGCGGCCGATCTGCCTGACATTGTGACGACGTCCCCCACCAGCTTGCCCACTTCTATCGGAATTGGCACTTGCGAATCCCGATGGAAGGCGAGCGATTGTTTTGTGATTCGGGCGATCCGTTCGAGCTCGCCATTTGCCTGAAGCAGCAGGTCTTGAGCCAGGTCCAGAGTGTCGCTGTGCTGTGCCAGGTAAATAAGGTTGGTAAGAGCTTCCAATGGATTGTTGATCTCATGCGCAATGGCGTTTGCCAGCTTTCCGGTAGCGGCGAGCCTCTCTGCCGTTCGCAGAGCATATTCGGCGAGCTTGCGATCGGTAACATCGGTCAAAATGACTATCTTATCCGCGCTGTGAGAATCGACGTGCCTGATCGAAAGCTGAAAGGTTCTCTTGCCAATTGCCAACTCTGCGCTATATCTCCGATCGTTTTGTGTCAGGGCCTCGCTTGTCCCCGCCAACCGCTCGAGCAAGAAAGCTGCATCCTCTCCCTTCTGCACTTGCACTTTCGGAGAGCACATTTCGGCGAAGGCGCCATTCCACTGCACCAGGCGGTTGTTCGCTCCAATCAGCGCCAGGCCTTCATGCATGGCATCAAATGTCGACTGCCATTGTCCGGCGGCTTTGAGGGCTTCGGTCTCGGCCCGTCGAAGCCGCATCAGCGCGCGCACGGTAGCTATCAGAACCATGCGATCGATGGGGTGGGTGAGATATCCATCGGCCCCGGCTTCAAGAGCACGTACACGATCTTCGCTTGAAGTAAAGGAAGCGGAGATCTGAAGGACCGATATGGAGGAGGTACGCAGATCGTGCTTGATCCTTCGGCAGACTTCGTATCCGGAGATATCGGGCAGATTTACATCGAGGATCATGACATCGGGCAGCGTTTGCGCCATTTCGAGCGCACCCCGGCCAATTCCCGTCTCGACGCATTCGTAGCCGGCCGCACCGAGGATGCGCGATAGCACATACCGATTCTCTTCGCGGTCGTCGGCTACGAGAACGCGTGGGCGCAGATTCTCAGCCATCGCGCTTCCCGGTCAGGATTTCTGGTGACAGCCCGACAGATCGGATCCAGTCAAGAAACGGCTGGGCTGAAAGTCGCGTGGTAATGTCCTCCTTGCGGATAATCCTGCAGTTCCAGGAATCTAGTTGCGCTTTCTCCGGTTCAGAGAGAATCTTAGACGTATATATAAGGACGGGCAGGTCTCGGGTTGCCGGCTGACCTCGCAACTGGCGCAAGATTTCGAATCCGCTGATATCCGGCATGAGAAGGTCAAGAATCATCGCGTCGGGGAGTTTTTCATTCAGCGCTGTCAATGCGTCCGTTCCGTTCGCAACCTCCCGAATATCAAGCCACGGATGGTTAAGAAGGTCGCGAAGAATGTACCGGGCCACTTCGTTGTCATCCACCAGCAGAACGTGCTTCGTACCTGTATTCGTTGTAAGGCGACGAACCTCGCTCACCAGCAACTCGGCGGTTACCGGCTTTCGCAAAAATACATGGGCACCATTGGCCATCGCATTCTGCAATTCGTCATGAACGCTGGTCACAATGACGGGCACCTCGGGCGCACGTTGCCGCAGTGCGGCAATAAAACCCCACACCTGGTCCCCTCCCAGATAAACGTCGGCAATTACTGCCGCCGGAGAATGCCTGGCGATCCACGATTCCGCCTGCTCCAGATCGGAAGTCAGGATTGGCTGAAATTCCGTATTGCGCAAATGCGATTCGAAGAGGTGAGCCGTCTCCTCGCTATCCTCCAAAATCAGGATCGGAGTCCGGTGGAACTCAGGGGCCGGCGGCATGCTGGAATCGCTATGCCGGAGAGACTCTCCGACATAGACAGACGGGAGCCGGACGAAGAAAGTGGAGCCGTGGCCCGGCTCGCTCTCGAGCCAGATTCTGCCTCCAAGCAAGGTAGCCAGATTGCGGCAAAGCGGCAGACCGAGGCCGGTGCCTCGGTACCGCTCTTGTAAAGGATTTTCGAGCTGGCTGAACTCTCTGAAGATTGTCTCTTGGTGCTCCGGCGCAATACCGATCCCGGTGTCAGACACGGTGAACTGAACATTCCACTGATCCAGCATGACAGCGGATACCGTAACTTTTCCCTGCGGAGTGAATTTGAGGGCATTCGAAATCAGGTTGCGAAGTATCTGTGAGACCTTTCCTTCGTCGGTGCGAAGAGCTGGCAACTCGGCTGCGTCTTCAAAGATAAGATCGACGGAATTGTTGTCGGCCAACAGGGGTTTCAACATGCCTTTCAAAGCGCTGAAAAGTTCATGGACCTCAAAGCGCTTTGAGCGGATACGGATCTTGCCTGCCTCCACCTTGGCAAGATCGAGCAAATCGTTGACCATTTCCTGCAGATCGCGGGCCGAGGATTCGATATACCGCACCTGCTTGAGCTGTGCATCGCTCAGGTCTCCGTCCATTCGATCCATAAGAAGGCGGGCCAGCGAAACAATGGAGTTCAGCGGGGTCCGGAACTCATGAGACACGTTCGACAGGAATTTGGTTTTCAACTCCGATGCACGGCGCAGATAATCGGCTCGCTCGTCCAGTTCCGCGTATAGCGCGACCACCCCGCGATTTGTGTCTTCCAGCTCCCGATTGAGCAGCTCCAGTTCTTCCTGGCGAGCGCGAAGTTCCTGCAGGGTCTTTAGCAGTTCCTGGTTTTGCTGTTCAATCTCCTCGTAAGGATTTTCAGGAGGACGCTCCTGCATTTTGTTGCTCAGCTCTCGGGCCATGCGCAGCGTCCACGTGTCGCGATGATGCGAGATGTTCTTTGCCATGCGCACGGTTGTGCCGCTGGTCGAGGTTTCGATCTCAAACTCATCCATCAACCGCCTGGTTCCGAGAATTCCCATGCCCAGGCCGGTTTCAGACCGGTATCGGCCCGCAAATATCTGATCGAGATTGCCGATGCCGTTTCCGCAATCGGTGACCGTAACCTCGAGCCGCTGCGGCGGTTCAAGTTGCAATGAGAATGTTACTTTTCCGTTGCGCGCATACCGGAACGCATTGCGGGCAATCTCCGATGTCGCTGTCGCCATGCGGATCTGGTCCTGATTATCCAGGCCCAGTGCCGCAGCTACCTCGCGAGCGCGCTGCCGCGAAGAGACAACGTCGCGCTCGGTCAGCAACGCGAGATGGATGATGGGAACCGACATAGCTTAAGCAGCTCGTGCAACAACCACACTGGCATCGTCGCGCTGGCGACGAAAATCACGCAGTAGCGCCCCCCCAATTAATGCGGGATGCCGCGAAATAAGCCCGGGATACGGGCTGAGATCCCATTTCGATTGCATCCCGTCCGAATGCAAAACTAGAATCCCGTCGGCCGGCCATTCCGAACGAAACTCCTGAATCCTGGGCACTGTCATTCCCAGGGTCCCACTGTGCGATACCAGGCTTCTGGATCGGCCTTCGCTTAGCACCACGCCGGATATATTGCCCACTCCCGCAAAGACGAGGCTTTTCTCCTTGGGCCGAATCTCTGCGATCGCTGCCACTGCACCGCGGGTCTTTCGCAATGCGTCGTGAACATAACTCAGGATTTCGCCCGGAGCCAGGTGCGCCCATTTCCGGAACACCACTATTGCTTCCTGAGCGGCTTCGGCGGCTCCAAATCCGTGTCCTAGACCATCGGTTATGAATAACAGAGTGCGTCCAGAAGTTTGCAGACTGAAGATGCCGTCTCCGGAGATGGTTTCTCCCGGACAGGGCGCCGCCATTCCCGCGATCTGCAAGCCATGTCTTGCGTCTCCATTGCCCAACTCGATCAGCACAATGGTTCCGTTGCCGCCCGTGAAAATCTCGAATCGGGAAGCTATCCTTTTCATCGCGCCCATGCCGCTGCCCGGAGTGCCCGCCGTGGAGAAACCATCGCTCATGGCGTCGGAGATGTTGGCGATTCCCGCTCCCCTGTCGATGGCCACGATTCGCGCCAGAGGCTCGTCCGCTTTGCTGATTCCTGCAAAAATGACTTCGCCCCCGCCTCCATGCACCAGCACATTGCGCGCGGCTTCTGTGGCCAGCAATGCAAGCTGTCCGGATTGGGTCACATCGAAGTCAAGCCGGCCGGCCACCGTCATGGCTGTCCGACGAGCCGCCCCCACCGAACTTGCATCGGTTACCGCCACCCATTCGCTGAATTCTATCTCCATCGAACCACCGTCACCTTTGTCCCCTTGCCTACTTCTGATTCGATGTTGAATTCATTTACCAGGCGCTTGCTGCCTCCCAGTCCAAGACCCATGCCGGAGCCGCTGGTGTATCCATCTTTGAGCGCCTGCTCGATGTCGGGTATGCCGGGCCCGTGGTCTTCGAAGGCAAGACGTAGTCCCGCCTTGGCCCCATTGGAAAGTTCTTCGATTCGCATTTGGCCGCCGCCGCCGTGATCGAGCGTGTTGCGAGCCAGTTCGCTTGCCGCAGTCACAATCTTGGTCTGGTCTACCAAGCTGAAGCGCAGCCCCGTCGACCATTGCCTGACCTTCTGGCGCGCCGCTACCACATCGCTCGAGTTTTTGAGGGGCAGGACTTCATGCCTCAGGACGTTCATCACCCATTCCAGACTGCGTTGCGGTTTCAGCTCCGAAAAGCAGCTCCATCCCTGCTTCCACGCTCAACGCCGTGCGAACCCCGGGCACCGACATGCCCAGCTCAACCAGTGTGATGGCAACCGCTGGCTGCATGCCGACAACAACAGTGTCTGCCCCCAGCACTCTCGACATGGCCGCAATATTGGCTAGCATTCGCCCAATAAAGGAATCGACAATCTCAAGCGAGGAGATATCGATGAGGACACCGCTCGATCCCCATTCGGAGATGCGCTGAGTCACATCGTCCTGCAGTTGCATTGCGAGTTTGTCGTGCATGTCCACCTGGATTGTGATCAGAAGGAGGGAACCCATGCGTAAAACAGGAATCCGTTCCATTTACTCCTCCCGCTTCGCAAACAATCCGGCAATTGGGCTTACCGGGGCCGCGCCATCGCGCACCACCTTGCGGCCGCTGCGTTGCAATGCCAACGCGAATGCATCGGAAAGCTTGGCCTTCGTGACCACGTCCTCAAGATTGATGCCCAGATGAACAATGGTTTGCGCAATCTGCGGCCGCACTCCGCTGATAATGCACTCGGCGCCCATCAGGCGCGCGGCGGTAATCGTCTTCAGAAGATGCTGAGCCACCAGGGTGTCAACCGTGGGCACGCCCGTAATATCGATAATCGCGTACTTGGAGTTGGTCGCAACCACGGTCTCCAGCAGGCTCTCCATTACAACCTGGGTCCGGGCGCTATCCAGCGTTCCGATAATAGGCAGCGCCAGGATTCCGTCCCAAAGCTTGACCACCGGCGTCGAAAGCTCAAGCAATTCCTGCTGCTGGCGAGAAATGAGCTCCTCGCGCGTGGCCATAAAGGTCTCGGTTGTAATCAGAGCCAGCCGATCCAATAGCCCGGTCGTCGTCCAGATCATGTCGAAGTACTCGTCCTGCTGGCCGGCCAGTTCGCGCCGGATCACCGAGAATAAGGGCTGCTTCAGCGACAGGACAAACGAGGCTACATCCGAGGGCGAGAAACCCTGGCGAGCGCGAGAGGCCGCGATGTCGCGCAATAAATCGCGCGCCTGCGTCCATCCCCCGGCTGATATGTCGGTCGGCCCACTGGTTTTTATGCCCGCTATCACTGCACTCAAGAGCGCGCTGCCTTGCTCTTCCAGTTCCACTTTGCTCATGAGGTCTGTCCGTTGAATGGCTTTCCCCATGCCCCGGATCCACTCTGTGCGGATCGTTTCTTCATTCTTGGAGACAATTTCCGCTAATTCGATCATTGCGATCTCCTGCGACTTTCCTTCCGATTGGCTTTTGAATTGATTTGTGAGATCCAGGGAAAAACCGTGGGCGCAACTCTCCCAAGAAAGTTGAGATGCAAAACTCGGAGCAGCCGAGCGGAGAAAAATTGGAAATTATTTTTCCGGGCCTGCGGGGGCAGACGGGGATCGACCCAGATTGGCGAGAGCTTCCTGAAGCGCCTTTTCGCCTTCCCATTTGCCCACAAAAGCACTTACTTTGAAGAGCTTGCACATCTCACGGTTTTCATCGCCCAGTATCGACCACACAATCAGGGGGATTTTGGCTAATTGAGGCGTTATGTGCCAGAATCTCAGCAACTCATACCCGCTGCCATAGCCCAGGTTCAGGTCCAGAAGAATGGCGTCCGGAGCGGGTGTAGTCTCCTCCAGCACCTGTTCGAGGTAAGCCTTTGCTCCGTGTAACGTGGTTCTGCCGTCGACCTGATCGATCCCCAGCGAATAGGCAGTTTTGGCGGCTTTTTGAAGATCCTTTTCCTGATCCTCGACGAGTAACAAACGCTTCATTTTGAACCTTTCGCAACTATAGGATGCAAATTTACAGACGAAATAAAAATGCGATTTAAGGCAATTTCGCGTTCGGGCAATTCGACCATGAATTCATGGGGCCCGGCTTTAGCCGCTCAGGGACGATCCTCAGCGAATTGAAACAGGCACATGACTTCTTCCGCAGCCTCTTCAGCCCCCGACGGGCCCATTTCCTTCGCAATTCGATCTGCACCACAGGCCGCTATCCCAAGGGAAAAACCGGCTCCCTATTTGCCCACGTACGTCACCCGCCAGATCGACCTCGATCCGTCATCCGAGACGTACAGCGAGCCGTCCTTGCCCACCGTCACCCCCACCGGCCGGCCCCACACGTCGCCGTCGCCGTGGCCCACGGTAAAGCCAGTCAGGAAATCTTCGTACTCGCCCGTCGCGTGCCCGTCCTTCATCGGAATACGGATCACCTCGTAGCCGGTGCGCTCGGCGCGGTTCCACGAGCCGTGCTCGCACGCAAAGCCGTCGCCCTTGTAGTCAGCCGGAAACTGCGAACCCTCGTAGAACAGCATTTCCAGCGAAGCCATGTGCGGGTTCACCAGCACGTCCGGCGGTATCACCTTCGATTGCAGCTCCGGGTGCAGGCCTTTGTGCCGCGGATCCCACACCCCGCCATTCGTCCCCATGTAGTAGTACGGCCAGCCGTAGAACCCGCCCTCCTCGATGTGCGTCACGTAGTCGGGAACAAGGTTGTTGCCCAGCGCGTCGCGCTCGTTGGTGGAGCACCACAGCTCGCCGGTGATGGGATTGATCGCTTCGCCCACGCAGTTGCGGATCCCGTACGCGTACACCTTCTCAAACTTCCCCGTAGGCGTGAACTCCAGCACGTCGGCCCGGTCATGCTCCTCCGGATGCGTGTCGGGATCGTCCACATTCGAGTGCGACCCCACCGACGCGAACAGTTTCGACCCGTCTTTTGAGAACACCAGGTCGCGGGTCCAGTGGCCGCCCCCGCGCAAGCGCCCGCCCCCGGGCAGCTCGGCAATATTGGTCATCGGCCCCGTCGCCTTCAAGTCCCCATTGTGGTACGGGAAGCGGACAATCTGGTCGGTGTCGCCTACATACAGATACTGCGGATTGGGTCCAAGCGGGTAGAACGCGATGCCGAACGGCTCATCCAGGCCAGTGGCGAAAACCGAGACCTGCTGCGCCTGCCCCTCCGCATCCACCCCGCGGAAAACTCGTATCTTGCCGGTCTCGCTTTCGGCCAGGAAGATGTCGCCATTGGGAGCTGTGCGCAGCTCGCGCGGGTTGTCCAGACCGGTGGCGTAGAGCTCCACCTTGAAGCCCTTGGGAGCTTTGGGCCACGCGTCCTTCGGGCGCGCGACCACCGTCGGTCCGTTGTCTACGGATTGATCCGGCGCGGGCGCTGGCAGGTCGGCCGCAGTCAGGTGGCGGCGCGTGCCCGGCGACTCATGCGCCGCGTCAGTGAACGCGTCCTTCCCGGTCAGAACTTGCTTCTTTTCTTTCGAGTCGGCTGCCATCAGCGAAACAGGCAAAAGGATTAGAGCGGCGAAAAGCAGGACAATACGGCGCATAAGACCTCTCGCGGGAAAGCGTTTGAAGGGTTCCTGGCCGCAACCCCGCGGCCGGAGCCCTTCTCTCATCAGACGATAGTTCAAAGCCTTGAGAAGCGCCAAATACCCGGCAAAACTCCGCGCCTAGAAGGGACCCGGCTTCACCGACAGGCATCCCAGGCCGTTCGAGACGAAGGTTTGGAAAGCATCCCGGAGGGATGCCGCGATAATAGCCCCGGGTAGAGTCCGCCGCGCGCAGCGGCGGACGTCACCCGGGGAAAGCGGCATAACAAATGAGGAAGAGCCCCGTAGGGGCGACAGAAACCCGCCAAACGCAAAAAGGCCATCCGCGGTAGCGGATGGCCCTTTTTTCAGAATAATGCC
>CAVYSS010000048.1:0-19117 GCA_963771195.1 uncultured Acidobacteriota bacterium | reverse complement strand
GACGCAGCGGGCGTTGATGCTGATCCAGACGGAGGTCAGATTCTTCCTGACGAGACGAAGCCGGGCGTGGGTATACGGCGTGCCCTCCGCGGTTTGCTCGCCTCAAGTTCCTCCAATACCGGCAGGTCATCCGGAAAAATGAACTGACGCAGGTCTTTTGCGATCATCTCCGCCGGTTGCCATCGCAGGATTTCAAAACAGGACGGAGAGATGTAGTGGATCGAATGGTCCGCTTCAATGCTGCACAGAATATCGGCGCAGTTTTCCGCGAGGAACTTATAGTCGATCCCGGATGCGCGGACCGCTTCGTGTTGGGCGTCAAGAGGAATAAGGCTTCACTCCTCGAAAAAGACTTCGGGAAAAGATGTTTGCGGTGCGCCCACGCAAACTGCCCTTAGAACCCATGAGGCGTTGAATCGCTGTTGCGGATGTTGCCGGCATGTTCGCGCACCCGCACTTTAGAAACAGAATGTTTCAGTTGTTCCGATCTGAACTGGAACCAGACTTCCCAAGTGGCAGGCTGGACGGATGTACCGAAGTCTGCCGTTCAAGGAAGCGGAGCACGCGCTGATAGAACGAGTCGCCGTGCTCAAGGGTTCGATCTGCCCCTGATGCTCTCGGCAAACTTGGTACAGCTCCACTTGAATCGAGCATCCGAAACACAAACACGGCGATACCTCCTGAAAGGCGTAAATCTGCTCCCCAATAGCCGCAAAGCCATGCGCACTGAAACACACATCCAACCACGCCATCTCGGGCATCGCCCAGCGACGCATCAGAGGCAGAGAGCGCATACGCTAAATATAGCGTAAAGACTAACTCCATTCTGGAAGGATGGCAAGTGACGTTTGTGCACTTCTCGGAAAAAAGATCAGAGAGTTGCGCAAGGCCAAGGGATGGCGCCAGATCGACCTCGCACAGCATTCCGGCGTCCATGAAGTTCACATCTCGGATTTAGAACGCGGAGCACGAGAAGCCGGGCTGCGCACCCTGCATTCCATTTCCCGCGCTTTGGGCGTGAAAATGACTGAGCTCCTGCGCGGTATTGATTAACGGCCAGCAAAAATCTACCCCGCCCGCCGCATATCGCTCACCCTCTTGTATGCAATCGTTGTGCGGTGGTTTATGCCTTGACACAGGTTAACGCTTGCCCGTCGCGCAAGCGTGTTTGGCGTTCTGGATCTCCCGTTCAAAACACGCCGGCGCAACCCTTACCGGTTCAGTTTTCGCGGCCTATTGCACCCTGCTGCACCTGATTTCCAGTAGCCATTTTGTAGCCACTCTGCACCGGATTCGGTGCATCTTGGTGCATCGAAATGCAAGGTCAAAGCGACAGTATATCTAATTGCAAATAATGATACTTGTCGCGTATATCGCTGTTTCGCTTGATCTTCTATTTTAGGGGTAAAATCGGATTAAAAGGGCGTTGCTCTACCAACTGAGCTACGAGCTCGTTCAAGGCCGCTAACTCCAAACTACCACAGTACGGAATGAATCCGCCCGAGGCTTGGCGAGCCGGGGGGCGGGGCGGTGGACGCATGGAGTGCGCGGTGAGAAAATCATCGAAAGTAAGCCCAAGTGTTTAGATCAAAGTAATAGTTACTACGAATTACTTTCGCGTGGATCTCGTGATTTCTTTTGCGCCATAAATCCCGTAAAAGTGCCAATCTAGCGCAAAGAGTCCCCAAATTCCTCCCCCCAAAGTGGTATCAGCGTAACGTTGCAAGTGTTATTGTTTTGGCACTAGCGGACAACTAGGATTCGTGGTGCGAGACACCACGCCAAACGGAAGAGTCCAAGCCGGATTCGGGCTTGTTCCTGGTGCTGAAAGAGAGCGCCGGGGGAAGTTTGTTCCAGGAAAAAGGGTGACAGATGACGGACCGTAGAGCGGCGACCGATCCGGACGAGACGCCAGAGGACGTAGCCAGTTTGTACTCGTGGGCGAACCTTCACGGCGCCAAGTACCGGGACTTTTCGGCGTCGCGGGCGCAATGGCGGGCAGTGGCACGCCAGCGGGTGCAGGAGGCGATGGAGGCGGAGCGCCGTCGCGCGCAGGAAGCTTCAGGGGCATACGCAGTGGAGGCAGAGCGCGAGTCGCTGGCCGCGGCCCGGGAGAACGCGGAGCGGGCAGAGCGCGCGCAATTGGCTGCGCAGCAGGCAGCGTGGCAGGCAGCGCAATATGCGCAGGGTTATCCGCCACAGGCGCCGTATTCGACGGGCTATGGGGGTCCGCCTACGCAGCAACCCGTATATCCTTCGCAGCCGTATCCGATGGCTGCGCCGCCTCAAGGACGAGATCTGCAAAGTACAGGGTGGGGCGGCGAGACGCGGGAGACGGGTACGCTGCCGGCATGGCTGGCCACGGAACGCAGCGAGTTGAGCGGAGCGCCATTGGCGCCGGTCCCGGAAAACACATTGCAGGGCTCGCGCGACCGCCTGGCCTCGCGGTGGTTCGCGCTCAAGGGCTTGTTTACGCCGGCTGCCGCGCAGCCCGAACCGCTGCCGGCACAGGGCGCTTCCAGGGCGCCGGTGCTGGCGGTGTTCTCACTGGCCGGCGGAGCCGGCAAAACCAGCGTGGTAGCCACGCTGGGACGCGCGCTTTCAGCCCGTGGCGAGCGCGTGCTTCTGGTGGACACGTCCGTCTACGGATTGCTGCCCTTCTTTTTTGGCGCGCGCGAACAGCGCCCCGGCGTATTGCGCACTTTTACGCCCCCAGGCAACAGCGGCGATGCGCCCATTCAGATGTTGACGCTGGATCCGGAGACCCTGGGGCCGGAGAACGCGCCGCAGGAGACGCTGGCGCTTGAAGTGGCCCGCAACAGCAACAACGCCAGCCGCATCCTCGTCGATCTGGCGACGGCATCGGGCGCCACCACGCGCCGGGTGCTGCGCATGAGCCCGACCGTGCTTGTGCCGCTGCTTCCGGACATGAGCTCGGTGGTGAGCGTCAGTTCCATCGACGCATTTTTCCAGCGCAATGCCGGCATTCCCGGCCAGACGGTTCTGCCCTATTACGTGCTGAACCAGTTCGATCCATCTCTTCCCCTTCATCTGGACGTGCGCGAGGTGATGCGCGAGCAGCTTGGCGAGCGGCTGTTGCCGTTCTCGCTGCGCCGGGCGCCGGCAGTCAGCGAAGCGCTTGCGGAGGGCATGACGGTGGTGGATTATGCGCCCAACTCGACGGTCGCCGAAGATTTCGGCGCTCTCGCAGGCTGGGTCAAGAGCCTTGCTGCGCCGGCCTCGCTGGGCTTCCGCGGCGTGCGTTGGAGCGAGCGATGACGCCAAATAATGTGTGGCAGGAAATTGGCGCGGGCGAGAACATCCTCACCCGCCTGATTCGCCTCCTCTTTATCCTGGTGGCGGCAGTGGCCTTTTACTTCCTGGCCGTGCTGCCGATGAGTTGGCCGCAGCAGGCCGTCTGCGGTCTTCTTACCCTGCTGATGGCCCTGGCGCTGGCGCGCAGTTCTGACTCGTACCTGGTCACGCTGACGCTGATGATGATGTCGATGTTCTGCACCTTCCGCTATGGCTACTGGCGCATCTCGACTACCATCCAGTTTTTCCGCGATCCGGCCAATCACTGGGGCCTGATCGACGCATTCTTCATTTTTTGCCTTCTCCTGGCCGAATCCTACGCCTTTGTCATCCTCTTCCTGGGATACTTCCAGACCATCTGGCCGCTGCGGCGCGCCCCCATAGTGCTTCCCGACGACGAAGAAGAATGGCCGCACGTCGATGTCCTGATTCCCACCTACAACGAGCCGCTGGAGGTGGTGCGCTACACCTCTCTGGGCGCGCTCAACATGGACTGGCCCGCGGACAAACTGCACGTCTACATTCTGGATGACGGTCGCCGCGAGGAGTTCCGCCAGTTTGCCTTCGAAGCCGGCATTGGATACAAGACACGCGATGACAATGCCCACGCCAAGGCGGGCAACATCAACGCCGCGCTGTATACCCTGGATTCCCCCTACGTGGCCATCTTCGACAGCGACCACGTGCCCACGCGCAGCTTTCTGCAGATGACCATGGGCTGGTTCCTGCGCGATCCCAAGCTGGCCATGCTGCAGACCCCGCACCACTTCTATTCGCCCGATCCGTTCGAGCGCAACCTGCAGCAGTTTCGCATTATTCCCAACGAAGGCGAGCTGTTCTACGGCGTGGTGCAGGACGGCAACGACTTCTGGAATTCGACGTTCTTCTGCGGTTCGTGCGCGGTGCTGCGGCGCGAGGCACTGGATGAGATCGGCGGCATTGCCGTGGAGACGGTCACTGAAGACGCCCACACCTCCCTGCGCATGCAGATGCACGGATGGGGCACGGCCTACATCAACATTCCCCAGGCGGCGGGGCTGGCCACGGAACGGTTGAGCGCCCACGTGGGACAGCGCATGCGCTGGGCTCGCGGCATGGTTCAGATTCTGCGCATCGAAAATCCTCTTTTTGCGCCCGGCCTCCGCTTCCCGCAACGGCTGTGCTACTTCAATGCCATGGCGCACTTCCTCTATGCCATTCCGCGCCTGGTTTTCCTGACTGCTCCGCTTATCTACCTGATCCTGTCCCACACCAACATCCCCGGCTACTGGGCGGCCATCCTGGCTTACGCCCTGCCCCACCTGGTCCTTTCCAACGTGACCAACTCGCGCATCCAGGGGGAGCACCGGCACTCATTCTGGAACGAAATCTACGAGACCGTGCTTTCGCCTTACATCCTGCTGCCCACCGTTCTGGCGCTTATCAATCCCCGGCTGGGCAAGTTCAACGTGACCGCCAAGGGAGGCGTGGTCAAGCGGACCTTCTTCGACACCCGGATCGCGCAGCCGTTTCTCATCCTGCTCATCTTCAACCTGATCGGATTACTGATTGCGATCCCGCGCTTTATCTGGTGGGATGCGGACCATCGCGGCACGGTGCTGATGAACGTGCTGTGGAGCGTTTTCAACGTGATCATTCTGGGCGTGACCACGGCGGTAGCACGCGAACTGAGGCAGTTGCGGACAACGGTGCGCATCGCGCTGGTGACGCCGGTGATGGCGCGCCTGCCGGACGGGACCGAAGTTGCCGGCGAGACCATCGACATTTCTTCCGGCGGCTCCAGCATCCGCCTCAGCGAAGCGCTGAATCTCCCCGCCCAAACCGAATTGCAGCTGGTCTTTCCCATGCCCGTTGGAACCAGCGATCTGCGCGGCCATGTGGTGTCCTCGGACGGCTCCGTGCTGCGCGTGAAATTTGAAAACATGAGCATTGTTGAACAGGAAGCGCTGACCATGGTTCTCTACTCCCGAGCGGACTCCTGGCTGGGTTGGGGCGAGGCGCGCGAAAGCGACGACGTCCTGCGCAGCCTGGGGCGCATTTTCCAGATCTCGATGCACGGACTCAAGTCCACTTTCCAGAGCCTGTTCGGCTCCCAGAAGAGTTCCAGGAAAAAGGTGGAACGGCTGCCCGTCATCACCTCCGCCATGCTGGCGATCGCGGTTCTGCTGGGTGGGGCGGCTGCGCCGCGCCTGAATGCGCAGCCCGAGACCAACGCCGCCGGACGCAAGGCCCTCGCCGGAGCCGGCAAACATGCGCTTCCGGCCGATGCAATCAAAGCTGACCAGTTCCACGACGTGTTCAGCCTGGCCGATACGGGTTCCGACCAAATCGACCTGCACGGCATCGACAGCGCGCACACCATTTACTTCACGCTGCCGGAAATTCACGTGCCGCGCACGGCTAAAATCCACGTCGATTACGCGTTTTCGCCCAGCCTTTTGCCCGCCTTGAGCCATATCAAGCTAATGTTGAACGGCACGCTTTTTGCCACCATCGAGCCCACGCCCAACGGCCAGGGTGGAAGCCGCAGCGAGCCCATGTCGGCCGATTTCAATATCCCGGCGGAATTACTGGTGCACAACAATTCGTTCACCATGGAGTTTATTGGCCACTACGTGCTGGAGTGCGAGGACCCGGCGAATACAACTCTATGGTCGCGGGTGCACGCTAGCACTTACTTCGATATCCAAGGGGATCTGCTGCCCCTGACCGACGATCTCAAGCGGCTTCCTCTGCCGTTTCTCGATCCCGCGGTGGTACAACCGTTGAGCGTACCGGTGGTGTTTGCGTCGGCTCCGTCCCCCAGATCGATTCAGGCGGCGGGCATTGTGACCAGCTACTTCGGCATGATCTCCGATGGCCGGCCGGTGCGATTCCCGGTTTCGATCGGAACCATTCCCCAGGGCAACGTGATCCTGGTCAGTGATGGTTCTGCGGCCTTGCCCGCCGGACTTAATGTGGTAGCCGGCGGGAGCGCCACAGTGGCCGTTCGTACCAACCCCTCGGATCCGTACGGCAAGGTTCTGATCCTTGCGGGAAGCGATCCCGACCAGTTGGTGGTGGCGGCTCAGGCCGTGGCTCTTCATAGCGACCTTCTTGCCGGTCCCGACGTCAGCATCACCCGGTTGACGCTGCCGGCGAAGCAGCCGGCCGACAGCGCGCCGCGCTGGGCGCGGACCGATCAAAGAATCGCGCTATGGGACTATGCCAAATCCGACGAGCTGCAGGGAGACGGCTCGGCGTCGCTGAATACCTTCTTCCGCATTCCGCCGGACGTCTACTTCACCGATCGGCCGAATTCGGTGCTGCATATCTCCTACCGCTACAATTCGATTCCTATCGGCAACATCTCCAGCATGCAGGTGCGCATCAACGGCGCCTATCTGGGTTCGGTGCCGCTGATCCCGGGCCAGGAGGCCTCAAAGCAGGAATCGGCCGAAATCGCCGTACCCGTGGTCAACCTGCGGCCGTTCTCAAACTCGCTCGCATTCGACTTCACCTTCCAGTTGAAGAAACGCGATTTCTGCACGGATACGACTCCCATCAACATCCAGGGCTCCATCGTGCGCGATACCTACCTGGATCTGCGCGGGTATCCCCATTGGGCGCCGATGCCCAACCTGGAGCTCTTCGCCAATGCCGGATTCCCCTTCACGCGCTATCCCGATCTGCATAACACCACGGTGGTGCTGCCGCCCAACCCCACTCCCGAGGAGATCGAGACATTTGTCACTCTCATGGGCCACTTCGGGCGACAGACGGGCTATCCCGCGCTGCGCGTAACGGTGGCGGGCGCTGAGGCGCTGCGTGCCGGCAACGACGCCGATTTCCTGGTGATCGGCACCGGCGACGATCAGCCGGCCTTCGACAAGCTCGGCAAAAACCTTCCGGTTTCAATGCAATCCGGACGGGTGCAGGTGAACGATATCGAGGGCTTCTTTGCGCCTCTGCACCATGCGTGGTGGAAGGTGACGAATCCCGATCACACCGATTCCGGCGAACTGGTCGCCAATTCAACGCCGGACGCGGTTATCGAGGGAATTGAGTCGCCCTACTCCTCCGGCAACAGCGTGGTCGCGATTCACCTCCAGGACGCTGCCACCTTTGCGCCGTTCCTGCAGACGTTTCTTTATGTCCAGCAGGCCAGCGATATTCAGGGCTCCGTGTCGATGCTGCTGGGCACGCGCTTCCAGTCGTTCCGAGTGGGCGCAAATGTTTATCACGTCGGGCTGCTCCCCTGGTGGACGCGCCTGACGCTTTGGTTCAAGCAGGTGCCGTGGCTGGCAGCGGTGGTGGTTGTTCTGCTGGCGTTCCTGTTCGCCGTCTGGTTGCGCAATTGGCTTCGGATGAGGGCAAGAGCGCGTCTTAAAATGCTCGATTGATAAACGATCTGGTGCGACCGCTGCACCTTCCCGGCAGGTCTGGGGTACTTGGCCGGGTGGGCGCAAGGCAGCGGTGTGGAAAACCGGTAAATCGGTGGAAAACACGGGGCAAAACCCGATAAAACCCCTAAAATTCCGGGGGCAAATGCTGTATAGCTTTATTAGACGCCGCAAAGAAGTCGGGACCAGCGGACCAGTGAACCTTCGTGTGTCGCGGTTCATTCCACCCTGCGCTCTCATCGGGCTCTTCGTGGTTGCAGCGGCCAGCGGCGGCTGTGGTCAGGGTCGGTGGTCGTTGTGGGATGCGTATGCAAACCGATTCATCGACGAACAAGGGAGGGTCATCGATCGCAATGCAGGCGATCGCACCACGTCGGAGGGTCAGTCGTACGCGATGTTCTTCGCGTTGGCCGACGACGATCGTGCGCGCTTTGATCGCTTGCTGGAGTGGACCGAGAAAAATCTCGCCGGCGGCAACCTTGCTGGTCATCTGCCCGGATGGCTCTGGGGACGCGCGCCATCGGGCGAGTGGAAGCTTCTGGATGCCGGTTCCGCTTCCGATGCCGATTGCTGGATGGCATTCACGCTGGTGGAAGCCGGACGCCTGTGGAACAACCAGTCGTACGCATCGCTGGGGCGCCAAATGATGAACCGGATCGCGAAGCAGGAAGTGGCGGATCTTCCGGGTGTCGGACCCATGCTGTTGCCGGGTGCAATGGAACAATTTGTGCACGGCGATACGTGGACCCTGAATCCGAGCTATGTGCCGCTCTTTCTCTTCAAGCGCTTCGATGCCATCGATCCGCAGGGACCGTGGGGCGCAATTGCGCTCAACATTGCGCCTCTTCTGCGCGAGAGCTCTCGCCGTGGATTCGCCATGGATTGGGTGAACTACCAGGCTGATACCGGCTTCACGCCCGTTCCGGCCCCCGTTTCCACGCTCACTTACGCATCGGCGCATTGGCCAACGGCAACTGCGGCGCAACCGCGTGCAACAGCCTCCAAGCCCAGCCCCGCTCATCGCACGGATCCGGCCACAGGGCCCGCACTGGCGCCCGCGGCTCAAACCCAGGCTCAAGTCTCTCCCTCTCCGGTTCCACCCGGGACGCCGGTGGGCAGTTACGACGCCATCCGCGTGTATCTCTGGGCGGGCATGACCGACACAGACGATGGAGAGAGAGCCGAGTTGATGGCCGCCGTGCCCGCCATGGGGAGTTACCTGACACAGCACAGTGCGCCGCCGGAAAAGGTCAGCGCTGACGGAATTCCGCAGTCGAAACCGGGGCCGGTGGGCTTTTCCGCAGCGCTTCTGCCGTATTTGTGGTCATCGCCTGACCTGGGGAGGCCCGCGGCGCAGCAACGCATCGAAGTGAGTCAACAGCTCGATACCGCAAGCGGCCTTTACGGAAAGGATCCGGCCTACTACGACCAGAACCTTGTTCTGTTCGCAACCGGCTTCCTTGATGAAAGGTTTCGTTTTGGACCGCACGGAGAACTCAAGGTGGAGTGGACAAGGTGATGACAACTCTACGCAAACTGGCGGCAAGGGTATCGGTGGTTGCGGTGTGCCTGGCGATCGTGGCCAACGTTGGCTCGGCGCAAAAATCGGACAAGCCTTCCGATGCCGAGCACACGCGTCAGGTGCTGGTTGCCAACGCCCGCGCCCTGGAGGCTCGGGGACGCCCGGACATGGCGATCCAGCTATGGCAGCAGATCCTGCTCTCCGATCCGAAGAATTCCGAAGCGCTGGCCGGCATGGCCCGGGATTACAAGTTGAGCGGCAACATCCGGGAGTCCGACCAGACTCTCGAAAAACTTCGCGCCGTCAATCCCAATGATCCGGCCATTTCCCAGATCGAAGCTCTTCCCACCGGTCACGATCAAAACAACCAGTTGCAGCATGCCGGCGAACTGGCCCGCCAGGGCAAGAACGATGAGGCAATGAACATTTATCGCCAGCTTTACGGCGATCATCCGCCCGACGGCGATATTGCGCTCGGTTATTACCAGACTCTCTATGGCGCGATCGGCGGCAAGGAGCAAGCCGTCGCCGGACTCCGTGCTCTCATGCAGCGCAATCCCGGCGACCCGCGTTATGCCATCGAACTGGGGCGCATGCTGACCTACGACCCGCGGACCCGTTCCGAGGGCATCCATATCCTCGCGCAGCATCCTCTCGATCCGGACGCGCGCGATGCTCTTCGTCAGGCTCTCATCTGGAATTCCGCCAATCCGGCCACTGCTCCGGAGCTGCGCGCCTACCTTCGTGCACATCCTGAAGACAGAGAAATTGCCCGGCGCCTGAACGAAGACCAGGCCAAGCTGGCGCGGATGAACTCAGGGCTGGCGCGCACCCCCGACGAGCGCGCCGCTTATGCCGCTCTCAACGCGCGGCGCCTCGACGATGCGGAAAAACGTTTCACCGCGATTCTGCAGGCAAAACCCAACGACGGGCCCGCTGCAGCAGGCATGGGCTTCCTGCGCATGCAGCAGCAGAACTTCGGCGGAGCCATCAGTTACCTGACCCAGGCCGAACAGAACGGCACCAAGACGCCCATCATCGAGGCCGCGCTTGCCACTTCCCGATTCTGGTTCACCATGGCGGAGGCTTCCCAGGCCGTTGATGCCAACCAGTTCGACGTGGCCACAGAAAAGTACCGCGCAGCGCTGGTCATGCGCCCCAACAATCCCGAGGCCCTCAACGGCCTGGCCGGCCTCATGCTCAAGGAAGATCAGTTCCAACAGGCCTCCGGCATTTACGCCGAGCTGGTCAAGGCGCGGCCGGCCGACTCCGATGCCTGGCGCGGCCTGTTCATCAGCTATGCGCGCGACGGCAGGAATGAGCAGGCGCTCGACTTTGCCAAACGGTTTCCTCCTCGCGTGCGCGCCAGCATGGTTCGCGATCCCGAGTACCTGCGCACGCTGGCCACCATCTATCAATCGGAAGGCCGCTCCGCCGATGCGCAGAAGGTGCTGGCCCAGGCGCTCGCGCTCCCGTTCCCCGACAACGGCTTGAAGCTCAAGGAGGACACCCGCCTGCAATACGCGGGCATCCTGATGACCGCCAATCGCTTCAGCCAGGCCGCGGAGATGTATACCCAGATCCTCAAGGAAGATCCCAGCAATATCTCCGCATGGATGGGCCTGGTCAGCGCACATCATCAGCTCGGACAGGATTCACAGTCGCTGAATGACGTGGAGCGAATGCCGCCCGCGTCCTACGAAACAGCGCTCAATGACCCCAACTTCCTGGCCATGCTCGGTTCCATTTATCAGCAGTCCAATCAGCTTGAGATCGCTCAGAGCATGCTGGAGCGGTCGGTTCGGCTGGACACGGCCGCGGGCGGCCACCCCAGCATGCAGTTGGAAATGCAGCTCGCGGGCATCTATCTCCAGCGCGGCGATACGGACAAGGCCTACGCCATTTACCGCCAGGTCCTTACCGCGCATCCTGACCGTCAGGACGCATGGAAGGGCCTGATTGCAACCCTCCAGGCCACCGGCCACGCCGGTGAGGCGCTCGAGGAAATTGGCTATATTCCTCCGGATGTGCGCAAGCAGCTTGAGAAGGATCCCGGTTTTGTTGAAACCGAGGCCAGTATCTATTCCTCTGCCGGCGACACCGCCAACGCACTGGTCTACATGGACAGGGTGCGGCGCTATTACGCCGGTCAGCGCCAGCCGATGCCGCCGAATCTCGCCATTCAGAACACGTGGCTGCTTTACAACACCGGAAATGACCGCGGCCTTTATCCCGCGCTGATGCAGTTGGGCTCGCGATCTGACCTTACCGCTGCGCAGCGCGAGACGATCCAGACCATCTGGGCCAACTGGGCGGTGCGCCGCGCCGGGGCCGCTATTGACCACAACGATAATCAGCGGGCAGTGGAGATCCTGGAGGCGGCTGCGCTGTCGTTTCCTGAAAATCTCCAGGTGAAGTGGATTCTGGCCGCGGGCTACTTGCACGCGGGTCAGATTCGGCAGTCGCTCGAACTTTACAGGAAGCTCCCCATTCAGAACGCCGCTCCGGATCAATTCCAGGGGGCCATTGGCGCTGCGCTAGCCTCGAACGATCGCACCACGGCCGAGACATGGCTTCGCATGGCCCTCAGCCGCTATCCCAACGACTACCGGATTCTCGGTATGGCTGCCAAGTACGAGCAGGCGCGCGGCGACAATGAACGCGCCGCCGATTACTGGCGCGCGGCGCTCAAAGCCATGCCCGCCAACTCGCCCACTGACAGGCTGGCTCACGATCTCGACTATCCCGATCAGGACAACACGGAGCACCAGCAAATAACGGCCGGCGATCTTCAGATGCTGCTCAACCCCGACTATCCCGGCGGCAGCATTCGCAAAACCGTGACTCTGCCTCCGCTTCCGGCGTACGGCCCCGATCCCTATGCGGGACGTCTGCCGGTCGACAGCGCGCCAGCCGCCGCACCAGCGCAGACCAGCGAGCCTTCCATCCCCACCACGACCCAGATTCCCGTGCCACAGGCCGGTGTCTCGGGATTGACCTCGCCCTCTCCGCGCAAGACAAAACACGCGCAGTCCGCAGCCGGCTATACGGGGCAAGTGCAACTCCCGCCCACAGAAGAATTCATCACTAGCACCGACGCCGATTCGCCGCCCGGCAGGGCCGCGTCGCCATCTCTGAAGCAGCCCATTTATATCCCTCCGCCGGCCGCGGAAGACGCGCCTAAGCATATCGCGCCAGCGACGCAGCAAACCCTCGTTCATCCCGCCTTGCGCCTTTCTTCCCAGCCCATGGGCGGTCAGGTTGCCGCCGTGCAAGCGCAGTTTGCCCAGCAGGATACTGACTCGCAGTTGACTCCGGGCGGTGTCCAGATCCGGCAGCTCAAGAACGTGCCCGTACTCGGGCCCGACCAGCACGCCCCGCCTGAAGTCGCTTCCGTAGAGCCCATCCTCAACGGCACGGTTCCGATCCTCGAAGATGCGCAGTACACACCTTCAGCCAAGGAAGCCGCCACCGGCGCGTACTCCGCGCAAAAGCCCTCGGCTGCGCAACCGAACTCGGGCCAGGGCGCCTCCACGCAGACCGCTCCTCCGCCTTCCTCAATCAGGCGTCATCGCAAAAAGAAATCTACCGCGCCGCTCGCTGCCCCTGCCACGGAAACTGTCCCCACGCTGGTCACTGCTCCCTCTGAGCAGAATCCCGCTGAGTCTCCGGTTCAGGAAGCACAGCCGGCCGGGCAGACCCCTGCCCAGGAGAATGCCCCCGGCGCGACCGACGAAGATCTCCAGCAACAGAATCTGCCTCCGTTGCGTGGCCCCTGGGTTCGCGTGCAGCGCTCACCTCGCCCCATTGACCCGCGCCAGGAAGCCGAACAGCAATTGCAGGCGTTGGAAAGCGGATACAGCGGCTGGCTGGGCGGCGCCGGCATCGTCAATTACCGCAGCGGCAGCCCCGGATATGACCAGCTCGCAGCCCTGGAAGCGCCATTTGAGGCGTCAGCCCCGCTGGGCGCTCACGCTCGCGTCGCCGTAGTCGCCACGCCTGTCTTTCTGGACTCCGGCCAGGCCGACGGCAGCAGCACCATCAGCGTCGAGGAATTCACCTCCACCGGTCGATCGCTGGTATCCATCCCTCAGCCGCTGGGGACGGCCCTCAATACCGGCCCCTCCGCTTCCACCACTACGTTTTCGCCTCCGCCGCAGCAGAACGCTGCCGGCGTTGCCCTTGAAGGCCAATTCATAACTCCCACGTTCGCAGCCGCATTCGGCTACACCCCGCTGGAATTTCTCGTGTCCAACTGGACTGCGCGCGCCTCGTTCCGTCCCGCCAATGGCCCTTTCACTTTCGCCTTCAGCCGCGACTCCATCAAGGATTCGCAGCTCTCCTACTCTGGCCTGCGCGATCCGGGCACCGCTTCGCTGAGTTTTCCCGGATTTGCCTGGGGTGGCGTGGTCGCAAATCAGGGAACCGTTGAATTCTCGCGCGGCGACGCCCTGTCCGGTTACTACGTCGGCGTGGGCGCTCAAGGGGACGAGGGCTACAACGTCAAAGACAACTACCGCATCGACGGCAATGCCGGCGCCTACTGGCGCGTGAAGTCCTACCCCGAGTACGGCACTTTGAGCCTGGGCGGAAACTTCTTCGGCATGCACTACAACAGGAACGAGGAAGCCTTCACCTTCGGTAATGGCGGATACTTCAGCCCCCAGTTCTACTTCCTGGCCAATGTGCCCCTCACCTGGGAGGGCCACTATCAGACCCATTGGCACTATGAGGTCGTAGGCGGTCTCGGCATCCAGGCGTTCCAGCAGGATGCCACGCCGCTATTCCCGCTTGCGGACGAGAAGGCCATCGAGATCGCGCTGAACAATGTGGAACTGCCCGCGCTCACCAGCGTCAGCGCCAACTGGGATATCCGCGCCCGGGGAGCTTACCAGATCACTCCACACTGGTTCGCGGGCTTCTTCGTCTCCGGCAACGACACCCGCAATTACAACTTCGTCTCCGCCGGGTTCTCCATTCACTACATGTTCCGCTCGCAGCCTTCCACTGTGACCTCGCCCACAGGCCTCTTCCCTGAAGACGGCCTGCGGCCGTTCACCGTTCCATAGCTCAGGTCTGGAAGGGAAGCTTCTCGCAATACCTGCAAAGACCGCCCCGAGCCAAGCGCCTCGCGCCCGTTTAGGTCGCCGAAACCCTATGTCGATTCGAGTGGAAGATTTTCACGAAACGCTTCTAGTCTGGAGAACGGGATACCCTCCTCGCCCTCTGCACTGCCATGCAACGGGATGAGGTCGGCTAACTGGCTATCCTGGTCGGTCCCAACCACCAGGTAGATGCCAGTCTGGCAGATGATACGCACTCTTTCTCGTACCCGAGGGATAAGCATCATTCCACCCATATGCTCATCGAACGAAGATGACGCCGCGCGGTCTTCGTTTTCGAATGGCCCCAGAACTGCTGTGGCCTCAAACGCGGATCTTATGTGAGATTTCTGTTACGTTGCTCTCGGACAGCCCACTTGCGGCCCTTTCTGGCTGCCGTCGTATTTCTGCCGAACGTAGAGCGTTCCCGATACCCTGGATAAGTGCCGTAGGGTGACCATCGATAAGCGCGTTTGCAAGGCCGCGTGAGCATTCTTGGCGGACAGGTGCAACAACGAGGATGGCAACGGGCGAACCGGAAGCTCGAATGGCGCAAATGAGCCGGTCTCTTTCCTGTAAGGGAATGGAATGGCAAAGAAGAACCAGATCGAAGTCTCCCTTGAGGAATTGATGGAATGCTTGGGTCAGAGACACAACCGGTTTAACAACATAGCCGGCTGTTCGCAGAACCGAGCTGCGCGTATTCAATAGAAAGTCGTCCTGACCGACAGCCAGAATAGATGCGGTTGACATCGATGCTCCTTTCCCGATCCTCCCATCGCCTGCACTACACCGAAGGCAGCCAGATGGGGGTTGCAGAATTTCGCGGAAGCAGGTATAGCCGTAAGGCTCAATGCTCTTTAGGCTTTCGGGATGCCATGCGCGTTGCGGCCAATAACTCCGCGATGTCAGCTAACCATTCCCTCGGGGACCTGAGTGGTTCAACCTCCAGGTCCCAACAACGATGGATGTAATGATGACCGGCAGCCCCAAATAGGACGATCGGCGCCACGCTTAATCCGCGCGCCAGTGCCAGCGCCCCTTCGGCCGGCTTATCCCACGTATCCGCAACGAAAACAACTTCCGTGCTCTGGTTCGCCTTCAGCCTTTGGGCTAACTGAATCAGCGAGCAGCACTCCTCTAGCTCGTAGCCGGCGGCTCGCAATACGTCGGCTCGCGGGTCGGTGCGATCGGAGTCAAAATAAACTGCTTGAATTGTGGACATCATGCGCTCCGAATAATTGCCGGGTACGAAAGCTACTCGGGCCGGGCCGAACCGGGAATGCGTATTCCAGGTCCGGCCGGCGGGTCTTCCTTTCCGGCGCGGGGAATTATGGAAGCATTAGGCGCGGGCTTAACGCGTCTTGGCTGCTCCCCCAAAACTGAAAAATGCCCGAATCCGAGCCGGCCGGTCTGTCATCTGTCGAACCTAAAGAGAAATTTTTTTTGGGCAGTTCTGTTGCTATCTATTTCACCCAGCAGGGTGTAACATCGGGGCACATCTTTATTCGCGATTCTGCCTGCTCTTAGGTCGGCTCCTTTGCGCGTCGAGATGCGGGGTTCTCCCCGCGACGCAAGGAGCGCCTATGCAAGCAGCCGCCCTTCATCCACCATTCAGGAATAGTCTTCTCGCCTCGATGTCTCCGTCCGTCCGGGATCGTCTGGTACCAGATCTTGTGCCAGTCACTTTCGATCGGAACCAGATACTACACAACCCCGGCGAGACGGTGGATACGATTTACTTCCTCGAAACGGGTATCTGTTCGGTCGTAGTGAGCATGGAGGACGGAACCACGGTCGAGGTCGGGATCATCGGAAGGGACAGTTTCGTCGGACTGCCCGCGGTGCTGGGAACGGGTCACTCGCCGAATCGGAGTTTCATTCAATTGCCGGGGTCGGGTTACAGCATCAAAGCGAACCGGCTGCGTGAGCATCTCTCCGAGCCGTCCGGTGAATTTCGAGCATGGATGTACCGTGGTGTCCATGCGCTGCTTGCCCAGACCTCTCAGATAGCTGCATGCAACCGCGTGCATGAGCTCGAGGAACGCCTGGCAAGATGGCTGCTCATGTGCCACGACAGGGTCCAGTCCGATCAACTACCCATCACTCACGAATTTCTGGCGATGATGCTGGGAACGCGACGCTCAACTGTCACTGTAACGGCCCGGATGCTTCACAAATCGGGACTGATCGAATACTCGCGCGGGAAAGTGACGATCCAGAATCGCGAGGGACTTGAAGAAGCTGCGTGCGAGTGTTATTCGACCATTCACGATGAGTATGCCCGCCTTAAGCTTCTCTAAACAAGGGCGTTAATCGCTGCCTCTAGGCCAGCCGAGATTCGCAAACGCCAATCTGGGATACGCCAATGGTGCGCGATTCACTCGCCGCCTTCCTGCTTTGTCAGGAATCCAGCCCTTGTCTGGCGCAATAAATCCATAGATAATAATAATAAAAATGAATAAAATAAGTTGACAAAATTAAAAATATCAATAATAGTGTCCGTATATCAGATGGAAGACGATTCCAAACCCGTTACCGATTGGCAAGAACTTCTCCGCATCGCCCAAGGCACAGAGCTTGTGGTAGAGCGCGTTCGACTTCCCCAAAAGGGAATTGCCGTGGAAGGCGCATTCGCCCCTCCGCAGCTGGCGCGGCTCAGCCTTGAAGATCAGATTTTCGTGACGGCGTTCGTCCGATCACACGGCTCCATCAAGGAGATGGAGCAGACCTTCGGAGTGAGCTATCCAACTGTAAAGGCTAGGCTTAACCGAATCGCTGGCCTGCTTGAGTTCATCGAAACCAACCCCTCGCCTTCGCGGGCGGAGGTGCTGGAGCGGCTGAACCAGGGTGAGATTTCGGCGGAAGAGGCGATCAAGGAACTGGAATCGCTGAAGTGAGAGGGAATAGGGGACTTAGGGACAAAGCGACTAAGGACAAAGCTGAGGGCTGAAAGGGCAAAGCAGGGAGGCAGGTAATGATTCCGAATCTGGCAGTGATTCGCATTCAGGTGGAGCGCGGATGGTGCCCGCCGATTCCCGTTCCGTTGTTTCTCCTGTGGATTATTGCCATCCTGCTGTCGCCGTTGATCCTGGCCGCGCTGCTGGTGCTGTGGGCGGTCTGCCTGGGGGCTGGATACCAGATGTGGCGGCTGCTGGCGGCGTTCTGGAGAGTTCTTTGTGCGCTGCCGGGAACCGAGGTTCGGGTGACGGCGGAAGGCAAGCATATTTATGTGCGGATTCTGTAACGCAGTGTGAAGGGAGCGGGAAGCTTGAGATGAACGAGAATCGGAGACAAATCCTGGAGATGCTGGCTAAAGGCAAGCTCACGGCGGACGAGGCGGATCGGCTGTTGGCCGCTCTCGATCCGGGGCCGGGCACGGGGGCCGGAGAGTTTGCGGGGGCCACCCGCGGTGACAACGGCTCGCCGGCGAAGACGCGAGCCAAGTACCTGCGCGTGATGGTTGAAGCCGACGAATCTTCGACCGGCATGAAAGGCACCACCACCGTGAACGTGCGCGTTCCCATGCAACTGCTGCGCGCGGGCGTGCGCCTGGCTGCGCTGATCCCGCAGCAGGCCCACGGGCAGTTCGACGAGGCGCTGAGCAAGCACGGGGTGCCCATCACGCTGTCGCAGATCAAGCCGGAGAACCTGGAGGAGATTATCGATCAACTCGAGGACCTGATGGTGGACGTGGACGGCAAGGACGGGAACCAGACGAAGGTGCGGGTGTTCTGCGAGTGAGACAGGGACTGAGGGGACAAGGGAACAAGGGACTAAGGGACTAAGGGACCAAGGGACCGAGAGTGCATGAGCCTGCAATTCGCCACTTATTGACATTACTTAAGTAATGTTACCGGTGGGTGAGGTGGGGGCAGTGCTTGCCGGGGCGCCCCTAGGGCACTGCGCTTGTCCTAGTGGGAAGGTCGGTGCTTTTCGAGCTGCATGGTTACCTTTGGAGGGGAGGGGGGTGCAATTTCTGCCCTTCCAAGGGGGCAAAGTGTGCCGGAATGGGCCGGACCTTGCCGGGATGGATGATTGCGGGCATGCTTTCCGCCTTTTCATTACCAAAGATACGTTACCGTTGGATAGGGGGGGGTATCTGTTTTCCTCCCTCCCTAAACGGCTGAATCCGCCCGGAAGGGCGGATCCAAGCGTTATGTTCCCACAAACGGAGAGGGGATTCTGTGCCGGGGGTCACGAGAGACAGGGACCACGAAAGGCAGGGAACAGGGAACAGGGATCAGGGGAGACGAGGGATCCGCCGCGGCGGATGACTCGGATGGCCTGAGCGGTTCAGGCACCACCACGGGGAGTGTGGGAGGAAATCGGAATTGCCTCCGCAATGCCGGTGAGCTCGGAACTCGCGATTTGAGCGCCCCGATCCTCGCGGAGGCGATTTCTCACCTGAAGTCTTAGTGCTGTATCTGGAGCGCCCCGCGACGCAAGGGTGCGCAGTTGCATGCTCTCTGGCGGGGCGCTTCGGATACAGCGACTTGAAGGAAGCCGCCCCACTTAAGCCTATGTACTTTGCATCGGTCTGAGCGGGTGCAGAGGGATCAGGAACCGACTGAGTCGGCTGGGATGCGATGGCATGAAGGCCGGATGGAGCGGCACTGTGGCTCGCCGAGGGGTGATTTGGAGGCGGGAGAGGCTGGCATCGGAGGGGTCTTGCCGAGATGAGCCAAGGAGTCCGCGTGCGCGCCGGAGCACGGTCAAAGGCCGAGGATGTGGATAGAGATTCATGCGGCGCACCGGTCTGATTGAGGTGGCGAGCGAAGCAGGAGTTGCGCGGC
>CAVYSS010000047.1:0-140361 GCA_963771195.1 uncultured Acidobacteriota bacterium | reverse complement strand
TCTACAATGATCTATTTCGGTGGCAACGCCGAGGATGTCTCCCTCGACATGCCGGGTTTGACTGACACGTTTCCCGGCGTGGCCATTTATCTGCTTCACTACCCGGGCTACGGCGGCAGCAGTGGCAAGCCAACGGAAAAGGGAATCGTCGAGGACGCCCTTGCGCTCTTTGACCGCGTCCACAGTCTCCACAGCAATGTTGTTTTGATCGGCCGGAGCCTCGGTTCGGGGATGCCCGTTCAGGTAGCTAGTTAGCGACCCGTCGCGCGGCTCGTGCTGGTTACTCCCTACTACAGTCTTGTCGACGTCGCCGCAAGCCAGTATCCAATCCTGCCTGTGAGCTTGCTGCTGGACGACAAGTTCGAATCTTGGCGATTTGCCTCACAGGTCAAGGCGCCAACCCTCATCCTCGCGGCGGAAAACGACGAAGTCATTCCTCGGTCGAGCACGGAGCGGCTCAGAACGCGATTCAGAACCGCAATCGTTCGCTGTGTCGTCGTTCCTCAAGTCGGCCACAACACCATCTCTGACAGCCCCGACTACCTGCCGTTGTTGAAGAGCGGCCAGTGATTTTCGCCGGATGGAAGAGAGTTGACCGGTCGCACCCACAAATCCTGAAACGCCGTCGGGCATTATTGTGTCTAATGATTGCCGAGTTTCCCCGAGGTCGCCATGCTGATCCGCAAACCATCTGACATTCCCTCCTCATCCATCACGCCCAAAGAGATTTATATGAACCGGCGAAAATTCATGCGCGGGGCCGCGGCCGGAACCCTTATCGCCGGCGGTGCAGCGCTGGGCATCAATCGCATCGCCGATCTCGTCGATCCGCGCACCCGCGCCCTTGCCGACAGCGCCAAGCTGCAAACGGTAAAGAGCCCGCTCACCACCACCGGCGAGCAACTCACCAGCTTTGAAGACATCACCCACTACAACAACTACTACGAGTTCGGCGTGAACAAGGACGATCCCGCGCGCAACGCCGGCGTACTGCCCACTCGCCCCTGGACCGTGAAGGTGGAAGGCCTGGTGAAGAAGGAGAAAACCTTCGACATCGATACGCTGCTCAAGCTGCGCCCGCTCGAAGACCGCGTCTATCGTCATCGCTGCGTGGAAGCCTGGAGCATGGTCATTCCCTGGGTCGGCTACTCGCTCTCCGAGTTCATCAATCAGTGCGAGCCGCTCAGCAAGGCGAAATACGTGCAGTTCCTCTCCTACTACGACCGTCATGTGGAAGGAAGATGGACGGACGAATCCACCATCTTCTGGCCGTATTCCGAAGGGCTGCGCATGGATGAAGCCATGCATCCGCTCACCCTGCTCACCTTCGGCTTCTACGGCCAGGAGCTGCCCAATCAGGACGGCGCGCCCGTGCGCATCGTCGTGCCCTGGAAATACGGATTCAAGTCCGCGAAATCCATCGTCACCGTCCGCTTTGTCGACAAGCAGCCGCACACCACCTGGAACGACCAGTCGGCCAACGAATACGGCTTCTACTCCAACGTGAATCCCAATCGCGATCATCCCCGCTGGAGCCAGAAAACGGAGCGCCGCATCGGCCTGCCGTTCTATGAGCAACGCCGCACAACCCTCATGTTCAATGGCTACGGCGAGCAGGTGGCCTCGCTTTACAAGGGAATGGATCTGATCAAGGACTATTAACAGAGCGATAGCCGTGCTGGCGCTGTCGGCTTCATCGCTGACTCGCCGACTTGCTGACTCGCTGACTCGCTAACTCACCACCCATGAATCGCAAGACTCTCATCATCCTCAAATTCGCCGTCTGGATCGCCTGCCTCTGGCCCATCGCGCTGCTGGTTCGCGGCGCTCTCACGCTCAACGGCCTCGGTCCCGATCCCACTTCCCACATCGCCCTCACCACTGGCTACACCACGCTGATGCTGCTCACCATTACCCTGGCCATCTCGCCGGTGCGCCGCATCGTTCCCGCGCCTGGGCTGGCTCATCCGTTTTCGCCGCCTGCTCGGCCTTTTCGCATTCTTCTATGCCACCGTGCACATGCTCACTTACGTTGCCCTCTATTCCGGTTTCAGCCTCCAGGCCATGGCCGATGACATCGCCAAGCGCCGCTTCATCACCATGGGCGTTGCCGCCTACCTTCTGCTCCTTCCGCTTGCCCTCACCTCCACCACCTGGGCCATTCGCAAGCTCGGCGGCAAGCAATGGAATCGGCTGCACAGCCTCATTTATCTTGCCGTCACCTGCGGAGTCATTCATTACTGGTGGCAGGTCAAGACTGGCGTCCTGCTCCCGCTTCCATTCACCATTGCGGCGGCGGCGCTTCTGCTGGCGCGTCCCCTCCTGGCCTGGCGCGACCGCCGCCGCCGTCGCGTCTCCGCAGCCGTTTGATTCCTGGCGCATACCACCTTCGTAAGGCGAGACATTCTGAAGAATCGAGCTAGAATATTCCAGCTCTCCTGCGAATGAAGTCATTGCACCGCGCTTCAGTCCCGGCGGAGAAGGCGGAGGTTCCCATGAAAAGGGCCGTATTCGCGCTTTGGCTCACCACCCTGGCCCTGACGGCGGCGGCCCAGGACCTTCCCGTGCCCGCGCCCATGCCCCCGCCCATGCGCGTGCCCATGCCGTCGTTGGCCACCGAATCCGTTTCGGCAACGGCGCCGATGACGCTGACTACCTCGGCGCCGGTCACAACGCCGATGCCATCTTCTGTCTCGACGTCGCCATCGCCCGCACCCGGCGACATCGATCCGGAATCCCGGGTCTTGCCTGCGCCTCCCCCTCCGGGTCTGCCCGTCGTTGTCATGACCCAGGCGATTCCATGCAACGTCGATATGGCCTACCGAAAAAAGAATGTGGACTGCGCACTGTCTGTGCTGAAAGGTGTTTTAACCATCATTGATCTGGGAAGCGTTCCCGAAGTCAGCTTGGAAGAAGCGGCGCTTCGCGCGGGACCGACCGGCGGCGGGCAAATCTTCTCCAGCGCGGACCGGGATCTAATCGACGGCGTGACCCTGATGCAGTCGGGGAACTGGAGCGAAGCGCACAGCAAGCTGTGGGCGGCTTACCGGGAAATTGAGCACTTGTCACAGATCAGCGAATACGGGAAAAACTCGGTTCGGTCCTTGCTGGAGTTCTCTGAGGCGGCGGAGAATCTGAGCGTTTACGACAACGCAGGCGCGATGGCGGGATTCATTCAGAGCTACCAGGATGCGCAGGACCCCAACACCGAGGCGGCGGCGCTCTTTGCCGCGGCGCAATCCGAAATCAGTGCGCTGCATCAGGAACGTGCGTCGGAGCTGCTGAAGCAGGCGTACGGCCAGGCCGGCCCCAATCTAAAGCCGAGCATCCTGTTGGCCAAAGTGGGAGTGCAGGCAAGCCTCAAAGGCTACGACAGCCCGGCCATTGACGGTGCGGCGCGGCAGGCCATCGAAAACGCGCAGAGCGGGCAGCAGAAGGCCTATGCCACTCTGTTGTACGCCGCATTGGTTCACAACGTGGATCAGGCGCGAGCCAGGCAGATCCTGGACGACGCCGAGGCGTTGTGCAATTCCGACGCCGATTGGGCGCGCAATCAACGGCAGACGATCGAGCAATATCGGCAAACCTGGGGAGGATAGCCCGGTATCGCAGCCCGCCCGGCGATCGCCGGAACAGATTTATATTGACAAACTAAGATTATATTATAGTTTCTGACTAAACAATCGAACCAAAGCCCGCGGCGCCACCCTCCTCAGTCGAGCTCCGGACCGAGAGATCATGGATCGGAGCGCAACACAGTGTTAATCAGCGAATACAAAAAAACCGAGGCGCAGCCGGGCTCACTCTCTCACCAGTCGAGCGCAGCTCCCAAGCTACCCCCCTCCCCCCAAAGGTAACCAGGCGAAATCGCCAGTCCTGGAGACCCGGCGACAAATGTGTGCAGGTTTTGCTCGCATCCACAAGATTACAATAGACATCGCCGTTTTTATTTCTGCGCGTGTCCGCTCCTCCGCTGCCGGTGATACAGTGGCCTTGACCCCATCCAGGAGTCCCGATGCGCAGATTGCTCCTGTTCGCCGCCGCCCTCATTCTTGCGTCCACATCCGCAGCGCCCGCGTGGGCGTGGGGCTGCTCCGGCCATGAGATTGTGGCGCTTATCGCCCACCAGGAGCTGGAGAAGCTGGACGCCGAGCATCGCACCCAGGTCCTGCCTGAGGTGGAGCGGCTGCTTGCCCTCCAGGATCGCGACTACCCGCACCGCTATTGCGGCGACCTGAACCTGGATCCAATGGCTTACTGGGCCACCTGGGCCGACGATCATCGCGTGGTGGATCCCGCCACCGGCCCGTGGCACTACTGGGACATTCCCCTTTCGCAGGAAAGCGGGTCCAAAGGCCAGTTCTGCGCTGAGGGATGCGTGATCCAGGCGCTGGAACAGCAGATTGCCATCCTGCGCGACAAGACGCGCCCCGACGCGGAGCGCAGCACAGCCCTGCTTTGGGTGCTGCACCTGGTCGGCGACATGCACCAGCCGCTGCACGAGGAGGACAACAACGATCGCGGCGGCAACTGCGTGCCGGTAAGCTTCCTCAACCGCAAGGCCGAGGAGCGGCCGAACGGCGGCTACGGACCCAATCTGCATGGGATATGGGACACCGATCTGGTGGAGCTAGCCGGCGGGATCGACCGCAAGTCCGCGGCCGCGCCGGCCGAGGTGAGCGCATTTGCCCAGCGCCTTGGGGACGATGACGCCGCCCTGATCCGCGGGTCGGAGAATGCGCCGGTCGATCTGGTGGCGTGGGCGAACCAGGCGCACGGCGTGGCGCGGACGCTGGCTTACCCCGATCTTCAGCCGCCGATCGCTCCAGTTGGGACGGTGGCTGCTTCCAACTCCTGCGCGCCCAAGGCCGATGCGTACTTCGCCCGACATGAGACAGCCGGCGCCGGCTACGTTGCCGCAGTGCAGCCGGCCGTGGAGCGGCAGCTGGCACTGGCCGGCGCGCGCCTGGCGGATGTGCTGTACAGCTCGCTGCGGTAACTCGGCACTGCATTGTGCGCCCGCTCACATCTTCCGTCCTGCGGCGGGCGTAGCATGGCAAACCCATCAGGGAGGGACCGGCCATGGACGTCCACTGTTCCAAATGCGGCGAGCTTCTCGCCTCCACCTTTGTCTTCTGTTCCCGTTGCGGCGCGCATATTGAACGGTCCGAGCCCGTCGCGGCGCCAGTCGCGGAGGAGCACGAAGCGGCTCCCGTGTCCGGCGCCTTTACCGGAGCGTTCTTCGGCATCATCGCTGCACCCATCGCGCTCATCTTTGGCATCATGCTGTGCCTCACCGGCTTGGGCATGGTCATCGGCATCCCGGTGATCATCCTGGCGATCCTTTCGCCGCTGGCCGGGCCGCTGTTCGGGCTGGGCGCAGCGAAAGGGAAAGTGCTTTAGCAGGGGCCAGGCGCCATGGAAGCATGCGACCCGGCGCAGGCCGCATCAACCTTGGCGAGTAGTGTGGTGTTCTTCCTCCGCTCAACACTTGGCGTGTTTTCGGAGATCGCGTAGACCCGGATTTAGCTGGCATCTTATCCTTTCCGCAGAGAATAGGCGGAAAGGATGGGGCGGGGAAGTTTATAGCAAAACAGAGAATGCTCTAGTTGCAGTCGACGATGGCGACTGGGTTGTTGGTTCCTGCCATCCCCGTCCCGTCCTGAATTTTAAAACAGTACGCAGCGGCAGGCTGGGGCGGAAGGGTGAGGGTATAGACGGTCCCCGGGTTTGCCCAAATGACGATCCCGCCAGGCTGGTTCACTCCAAATCCGACATTGGCGGGCCCGCAGTTGTCAGAGGTCTGGCCCGGATAGGTTGCACAAACCTGAACGCTCGAGATGGAGGGAGGAACGGCATTGTCCTGAACGAACAACTGGATCGTCGTTCCATACACTCCGCAGGGCGCCTTCGAGCAGAAGGATTTGGATGCGTTCCGCTGCAGTTCGCCCGCACCCTTATTCAGGTTCCCGGCCGGGCCGCCGAGGGGCACGCTGTTTGGTTCCTGCAGCATCTGGTTCTCGTTGTTGAATGCTCCCCCGATCAACGGATCGGCGGATAAGTCGCTGGTGACCGACTCCTGGTCGACCAGCGCCGCATAGAAAAGATAGGCGGCGTAGACACTTCCATCGATGGTGGAAGAACCACATGCAGCGCACTCGACGAACTGTCCGACACCGAATCCGGCGCTGACCCACAAATTGGTGTTTCCATTAAAGTTCGGGTCGCTCTCACTGCTCGAGGCGCTGACGAAATTTGCCGTCGCGGTCGCAATGGAAGATGCGCTCGATCCAGTCGTCGAGCCGAGCGCGTAAAGATCTGCCGCTGACTGCTGGATTGTGCTTGCAGAGGTATCTGCCGAGAAGACAGCGGCCGATTGAGCGGAACCGGCAAGTTGAGAGCTATGATTCACCTCATTCAGGAGCAGGGCGTCGGCGCTGGACAAATCTGACGGTGTAACAGTGACAGTATTTCCGTTGAACGTAGCAATGTCGACGCTCCCAGCTCCGTTCATCAGCGACTGGATGGCGCTGGTAAGGCTGCCCGCTGCATTCACGGAGTCGTTGTAGGCGGTTTCGAAGTCTGCCGTATCCGTAGCGGTCCCCTGAATGCTTTGACGGAAGCTTTGCAGTGCGCTGACTTCGCCTTGAAGAAATCCCAACGTAAGTGTGCCCGAAGGGAGCGGCGATGCGGGCGGGAGCCCGCTCATGCTGAAGGAAACGGAGCCCGTTTTTCCTCCGCTTGCAGTGAGCGCCTGGATGGAGACTGCGCCGTTGAAAAGAGATCCGCTTCCGTTCTGGAAGACGGGCACGGCAACTGCGGCAGAGGTGGGTGTCACGCCGATCGCCGGAATGCTGACCGAGTATCCTCCTTGCGCGGTGAAATTGACCCACAGGGTATTGGAAGGGTCGAAACTCCCGGAGACTGACAGCAACGTCAGCGGCGGCCCCGATGTGGGACTTATTCCTGTGAGCGTCGGGCCGTTGTTGATGGCGGCATTGGTCCCAATCGTGGTCGAGTCGGACGCAGATGCACTACTGCTGCCTCCGCCTGAAACGGATACCTGATTCACTTGCGGAGATGTGGCACTCGCCGCAACAGTTACGGCGGCAGTGATGGCCGGATAGCTGCTGCCGGACGCGAGCGCGTCCCCGCGGCTGCACGCGGAACCACTGCATGTCCAGCCCGTGCCCGAAAGGGAGAAGAGAGAAAGGCCGGAGGGTGGATTTTCGGTCACGGTGACAGTCCCCGACGTAGGCGCGGCGTTGGAGGCGTTCGACACCGTGATGGTGTACTCAGCATCCTGCTGGCCCTGAGTGAAGTTGCCCGAGTGGCTCTTCGCAATGCTCAGATTGGCCGCTGCAATGGGCACGGAGAAACTGAAATTCCACATTCCCGTGCCGCTCCCATTATCCGGCGTGCTGAGCTGAACGGCCACGCCGAGCTGGAAAGTCCCTAGTCCGCCCTGGGGATTGCCGATGACGGTAATGGCGGGGTAACTTGCCCCGGCGGCGAGGCTGTCAGTCCGGGAGCAGTTGTTGTTTGCGCCGCAGGTCCAACCGTTGCCCGACTCAGCGGTCACCACGAATTGCTGAAGATTGGGAAAGCTAACCTGCGCGCCGAGGCCAGCCAGAGTAATGGTTGAGCCGCTTGTATTGTTTACAACCACGCTGAATTTTCCGCCAGTTTCGCCGACGGCCCATGGGCCATTGCTGGAAAAAGATACAGATACGGGCGGTGTGCTGTTTCCGCCGCCTCCATTTCCCCCTGAGTTGCCGCCGCCGCCGATGCTACCGCATCCGGCTACAAGCAGGGATAGACCGAGCAAGTGGAGAAACCAAAGGCAACGTCCCCGATGCCCTCGCTTCATTGTCTCCAAAGCTTTGACCTCTTCTGGGGATTTCAATTGGATGGGGAAACCGGCCTCTTACACACGGGTTCCGGATAACGGCTGAATAATCAAGAAATCTGCCATAGTCCTTGAGGGCTGTCAAGACGGGGGTTACCGAAGTACTCAAAACGGGGGCCTGCGCTTCCGCGAGCGATGGATAATGAGGATTCTCGATAGCCGACCGCCGGAGCGCATTCTGGAGGACGTATGGATACGCATGAGATTGAGCTGGCGCAGGAGTTTGTGGCGGCGATCAACCGGCAGGATGTGGACGGGCTGGTGGCGCTGATGACGCAGGAGCACCGGTTTACCGACTCGCTGGGCAACGTGGCGCGCGGGCGGGAGAGCATGCGGCAGGCCTGGGCGCTCTATTTCCAGATGGTGCCCGATTACACTCTCACCATTGATGAGACATACGCGCAGGGCGCGGTGGTGATGCTGAGGACGGCGCACGGGACGTACTCGCCCGCGTTTGAGACGGTGCAGCGGACGGGGATGCCGACGCCGGGCGGGACGTCGAAAGACGCGCAGCGCTGGGAGACTCCAGCTGCCGTGCGCGCGCTGGTGGAAGACGGCAAAGTGGCGGAGTGGCGCGTGTACGCGGACAACGAGCCGCTGCGGAAGCTGATGAGAAGCAGAGAGTCGGGAAGAAGGGAAAAGGGATAAGGCGGAAGGGACGTGGGACAAGGGATAAGGGCTGCGCGATGGTGTGCGCGGTTCCTTAGGGAGGGGGGGAGGCAGCCAAATGCAAAATGCTTCCAGCGGCTCCGACGTATCGGAGCCGCTTTCGGCTATACCTTGAGCGCGGGATGGGCCGCGTAGTGGAGCAAGACGGCCACGGCGCAACTGGTGAGGCGGGTTTCAGCGGAATCCGCGCGGCTGGTAAGGATGGTGGGCACGCGAGCGCCGAGGACGATGCCGGCGAGTTGCGCGCCGCCCAGGTACTCAAGCTGCTTGGCCAGCATGTTGCCGCTTTCGAGGTCGGGCACCACCAGGATGTCGGCCAGGCCGGTAACCGGCGACTGCAGCTTTTTGATGGCCGCGGCGCGCGCGCTGACGGCGGTGTCGAAGGCCAGGGGACCATCGAGGATGCCGCCCGTGATTTGTCCGCGCTCGGCCATCTTGCACAGGGCGGCCGCGTCCAGCGTGGACTTGATCTTGGGGTTGACCGTCTCGATGGCCGAGAGGAGGGCCACTTTGGGCTCAGGAATCCCCAGCGCATGGGCGAGGTCGATGGCGTTCTGGACGATGTGGACCTTGTCTTCGAGCTCCGGCGTGATATTGATGGCGGCGTCGGTGATGAGCAGGGTCCGCGCATAGGCCGGCGTATCCATGATGAAGACGTGGCTGATGCGGCGGGCGGTGCGGAGGCCGGTGTCGCGGGCCATGGCGGGCTTGAGCAGCTCGTCGGTGTGCAGGCTGCCCTTCATGAGCGCCTGGGCGTTGCCAGCCCGGCACATGACCACGGCAAGCTCGGCAGCCTTGGACTCGTCGTCCGCCTGGAGAATCGAGTAGCTGGAGAGATCGAGGCGGGTTTTGGCGGCGAGTTCCTTCATCTGTCGTCCATCGCCGATCAGCGTGGGCTCAATGAGGCCGGCCTGGGCAGCCTCAACCGCGCCGCGCAGCGCAACCTCCGACATCGGCCACACTACGGCGGTGGTAATGGCGGGAAGGTTCTTGCAGCGTTCCAGGAATTGATGAAAAACGTGGAAGTCCGGCGGATGGCCCACCAGGGGGTCCACGGCAACGGCTTCGGCAAGAGGGGCAAGATCGCTCATCAGATGTTCACTCCCGGCCGGCATGAATCGAGTGTACGCCGACCTGTCGAGTTCATTTTCGCCGGGATGGAGGGGCGCTGCCTGTGCCATTGGTCACAGTGCGCGGCGGCGTCCTGAATGGCGGTATGGACTCGCTATGCGCAGGGGCGAAGTCACTCCGCTCGTAGCGCGTTCACTGGATTTACCACCGCTGCCCGGCGCGAAGGCAGGTAGGAGGCGATCCACGAGATGGCCACGATGCCGAGCGCCGCGATGGCGTAGGTCCATGGATCCAGCGGGCTAACGCCGAACAAGATGGAGCGCAGGAAGCGGCCGCAAGCGAACGCCACTGCGAGGCCCGCAGCCAGGCCAATCAAGGTAAGCAAAAGCCCCTGGCGCACAAACATGCCGGTGAGCGCCTCGCGGCGCGCACCCAGAGCCATCCGGATGCCGATCTCCCGCGTGCGTTGCGCCACGGCAAATGCTATGACGCCGTAGATGCCCACGATGCCGAGCAGCAGCGACATGCCGCCGGCTATGCAGAGGATAACCAGGGTGAAGGACGTTCGCGCCATGGATTTGCTGTAGAGCTCGCCGAGCGTAGTGGTCCCGTCGAGCGGGAGATCGGAATTGACCGACCACACCGCGCGCTGGATTTCGCCGACGAATGCAGAGGAGCCGGCGCGGGGCGAGCGGACGACAAAACTAACGTAGCGCCGCATCATCTCCTTGTCGCCGTTGAACTGGTCCTGATAGAGCGGCCAGTAGGCGACGACCGAAGGTGGCTTGTCCAATCCATCGTCGTATACGTTGCGCGCCACGCCGACGATCTGGTGCCACTGTTCGCCGGGGGCTTCGCGAATCATCTTGCCCAGCGCGTTCTGCGGTGATCCCCAGTACTCGCGCGCAAAGTTTTCGCTGATGATGGCGACGGGGCGCTTCTGAAACTCTTCGTCCCAGGTGAAGTCGCGGCCGGCGACGAGAGGCGCGCCGAATGTGGAGAAGACCCCGGGACCGATGTAGCGAAAGCGGCGAATGGGGGGCAGCTCGCCTTCCTTGTAGGAGTGGTCCTGGGCAGCCACGGGATTAAAGTTCATCTCTCCGCTCAAGGGCACGCCGGTGGTGATGGCCACGGACTGGACGCCGGGAATGGCGCTGAGCTTGTCCGCGATAGCCTGCTGCATGCGCAGCACGCGTTGCTTCTCGGTATCGGGGATTTGTGTATTCGGGATGTAAATGCCGAACGACATGAGTGAATTGGGATCGGTGAAGCCGGGAGAGACCTTAACCAGCGCGCGGAAGGTGCGGATCATGAGGCCGGAGCAAATGAGCAGGACCAGGGCCAGCGCCACCTGCACCACAACGAGGGTCTTGCGCGCGCGATGGCGCTCACGCCCCTGGCTGTTGCCGCGACCGGCTTCGCGCAGTCCGGTGCTCATGCGCACGCCGGAGTATTTGAAGACCGGGATCATGCCGATGACGAAGGCCACAAACAGGGTTATGGCGAGGGCGAAAAGGAGAACGGGCAGGTTGATGCCGATTTCGTGGAGGCGCGGCAGGCCGGCGGGCTCGGCGGCCACAATGAGGCGGAGAGCGCCGAACGCCAGGCCCAGGCCGATCAGGCTCCCCGCCAGGCTCAGCACCACGCTTTCAATGAGGATTCCGGCCACGATCTGCCCACGTCCGGCGCCCAGAGCCGAGCGGATAGCGAGCTCCTGGCGGCGGCCTTCCACGCGGACGAGAAGCAGGTTGGCTACATTGGCGCAGGCCACCAGCAGCACCACGACAATGGAGCCCAGAAGCACCCAGAGCACCTTGCCCACGTCGCCCACGACGACGTTCTTGAGGGTATGCAGGGTGGGCTGGAACTTTGCAGATTCAAAAACGGCCGTGGAGAATCCCTGAGGAGCAGGAAAGCTGTGAATGGCGATGGGAATCATGCGGGCCACGTCGGTATTGGCCTGCTCGAGAGTGACTCCGGGCTTGAGCCGCGCCAGCGCCTGGAAATTGAAGTTGCCGAGTTGGGTCTTGCTGCGATCAAGGCGCATGGGCAGGTACAGGTCGGCCTTCTCGTCAAGAAATTGAAAGTCCCGGGGAAGAACTCCGATGATTTCGTGCGCCGTGCCGTCGATGGTAATAGCGCCGCCAATGATGGTTTTGCTTCCGCCAAAATGGCGTTTCCAGTAGCCGTAGGAGAGGATCGCGGTCTCGGGTCCGCTGGGCGAGTCTTCCTGGCGCGTGAAGAGCCTGCCCAAAATCGGCTTGACTCCCAGGAGGGGCAGGGTGCCGTCGGTAACGTCCATTGCGGGCACTTTGTCGGGTTGGCCCATGCCTGTCACAGCGTAGGAATCGGTGTTATAGGCGCCGATGTCCTGGAACGCGGTGTTCTGCTCGCGATAGGTGAAGTACATGAAGGCGGCCATGTTAATGACGGGCAGATTCACGCCGGGAGCACTGTGCCAGATGCCGATGAGCCGATCGGAGTTCGGATAGGGGAGAGGCTTGAGCAACACGCCATCGACAACGCTGAAGACGACGGTGTTGGCGCCGATGCCCACCGCCAATGTGATGAGCGTGATGGTGGTGAACAACGGGGCGCGCGCCAGACGGCGAAGGACCTGCTTAAGATGATTGATGAAGAGCGTCATGCCGAGCCTCCTGTTCGTGCCTGGATCCGGCGTACTGCGGACGGTTGCGAGAAGGTTTTGCGTTGCTGAGGATAGTACGTAGGGATTGCGGAAAAAGTTCGACGAGCCGACGGGGAACGGACGATGCCGAAAGCCAGCCGGACCGGTCCGCAGCCGCGCCCGTCCGCTGTTCCCGCAGCGGGCCTCGGTGCTATGCTCGATTCGCCTAAGAAAAGCGATTTAGAGGAGAAGAGCGCCATGTGGTTCCTGGGAATGGATGTGGGTACGGGCGGCACGCGCGCCGTCATCGTGGATGGCAATGGGAAGCTGATCGCCGGCGCTTCCAGCGAGCACGCGCCGTTCCGCACGCCGCATCCGGGATGGGCCGAGCAGGATCCCGAGGACTGGTGGCGGGCGGCGCAGGAGGCCATCCCCGCAGCCATTGCCGCCGCGCCCCAGCCGCATGAGCCCATCGCCGCGATTGGCCTGACCGGGCAGATGCATGGAGCGGTCATGCTGGACGAGAGTGGTGCGGTATTGCGGCCGTCGCTGATCTGGTGCGATACGCGCACGCAGCCGCAGTGCGACTGGCTGCACCAGAAGATCGGCTACGAGAAACTGATCGAGCTGACCTGCAACCCGGCGTTGCCCAACTTCACGCTGACCAAGGTGCTGTGGGTGAAGGAGCACGAGCCGGAGATTTTCTCAAAGATTCGCCACATCATGTGCCCCAAGGATTATGTGCGCTACCGGCTCACCGGCGAGTTCGCCATCGACGTGCAGGAAGCGTCGGGCACGCTGCTGCTGGACGTGACTCACCGGCGCTGGTCGAAAGAAGTTGCGGAGGCCGCAGGAATTCCGCTGGAGTGGCTGCCGAAGGTGTACGAATCGCCGGAGGTCTGCGCGAAGATCAGCGAGGCAGCTGCGGGGCTTACGGGGCTGGCCGCGGGCACGCCGGTGGTTGCCGGAGCGGGCGACCAGGGCGCTGGCGCAGTAGGCATGGGCATTCTGCAGCCGGGATCGGTCTCGGCCACCATCGGGACTTCCGGCGTGGTGTTTGCGGCCACGGCCGAGCCGACCAAGGATCCCAAGGGACGGCTGCACACTTTTTGCCACGCGGTCCCCGGCCTGTGGCACGTGATGGGCGTAACGCAGTCGGCGGGCTTGAGTCTGCAATGGCTGCGCAACACGTTTTTTGCCGGCCAGAGTTACGACGCGCTGAGCGAGGCGGCGGCCAGGATTCCCGCGGGCAGCGAGGGACTGGAATGGGCGCCATACATGCTGGGCGAGCGGACACCGCACCTTGACCCGGAGGTAAGGGCGGCGTTTGCGGGCATCAGCACCATCCATACTGCCGCGCATTTCACGCGCGCGGTACTGGAGGGCGTTGCCTATTCGCTCCAGGACACGTTTACGCTGTTTGCGCAGCTCGGCATTCCTGTGAAGGGCATCCGGCTGGGCGGCGGCGGAGCGCGGGGCACGCTTTGGCGGCGTATTCAGGCCGGAGTTTACGCACACGCCGTGGAGATCCTGACTGCCGAAGAAGGCGGGGCATTTGGCTGCGCCTTGATGGCGGGCGTGGGGGCAAAGCATTGGGCCAATCTCGACGAGGCTTGCGCGCAGGCCATCGAAGTGGCCGTGCGCATTGAACCCGATGCAGCCGATGTGGCGGCATACAAAGCCGGCTACGAGCGCTGGCGCAAGCTGTATCCGGCGCTGCGGAGTTTGGAATAACTCGCCGCTTGTGCATCCTCAGGCTCCTCGCCTAATGTTGTTGGCACGCCGCATCGCCAAGGTGCAGCGTCGAGGAGCCGAGCATGCCGGTCGCGAGTGAACAATCCACGACTCAGCCGCGCACAAGCCGCATTGAAAGTGTCGCCGCAGCCCCGCAACGCAACATCGCCGTGGATGCTTACCGCGGCCTGGTGATGCTGCTGATGATGGCCGAGGTGCTGGAGTTCTGGCGCATTGCGCGCGCATATCCGGCAAGCACATTCTGGCACATCCTGGCCTGCAACCAGACCCACGTGGAATGGGCAGGCATGAGCCTGCACGACACCATTCAGCCGGGATTCACGTTTCTGGCCGGCGTGTCGCTGCCGTATTCAATCCGCAGCCGCCAGCGCAAGGGCGAGAGCTTCCGCCGGATGCTGCTGCACACCATTTGGCGCAGCGTGCTGCTGGTCGCGCTGGGGATCTTTCTGCGCTCGAACGGCAGGCCCATTACTTACTTTACGTTTGAGGACACGCTGACGCCAGATCGGGCTCGGCTACACCTTTGGATTCCTGCTCACGTTTGCTCGGCCGCGCTGGCAGTGGATCGCATTCGGCGCAGTTCTTTTCGGCTACTGGCTGGCGTGGGCGCTCTATCCCGCGCCAGGGCCGGGATTCAATTGCGCGGCGGTGGGCGTGGCGCCGGACTGGCATCAGCACCTCTACACCGGATTCGCTGTCGCACTGGAACAAGAACAGCAATCTCGGCCAGGCGTTCGACGTCTGGTTCCTGAATCTGTTTCCGCGCACCAGCCCGTTTCTGCTACAACGATGGCGGCTATCTGACGCTGAGTTTTATCCCCACGCTGGGAACCATGATGCTGGGAGTGATTGGCGGGCGCTGGTTTTTGGAAGCGGCGCCGAAGATTCCGCTGCGCCGGTTCCTCATCGCGGCGGCCGGGCTCATCGCACTCGCGCTGCTGCTGCACTTCACCGGAATCTGCCCCATCGTCAAGCGCATCTGGACGCCCTCGTGGACGCTGTTTTCCGGCGGCGTTTGTTTCCTATTCCTCACCGCATTCTCGTGGTTTGTGGACGTGAAGGGGAACCGGCGCATTGTGTTTCCGCTTGTGGTGGTGGGGATGAACTCCATTACCGCCTACTGCGTGGCCGAGCTCGGCCGCGAGTTCGTGGAGAGCTCGTTCCGCATTCATCTAGGGATGGGTGTGCTGAACGCGTTGGGGACGGGGCTGGAGCCGCTGGTGCTGGGCGGCCTGACGCTGCTCACGTACTGGCTGGTGCTTTTCTGGATGTTCAGGCGGAAGATCTTCCTGCGCATCTGATTGCCAGCGAGTTTGCGCGGCCCCTGCAACCGGCTATGATGTCTGCGGCCCGGTTCGCGCCGCGTTCGCTGCACTGAACCGGTTGGCTGACTTTGGAGCCGATCAGGAGGCGCAGGTGCGCATTGCATTGGTCGCAGCATTTCTTCTGTTGTTTGTTTCTGCTTCCGTTTCTGTAGCGCAAGGTTCGTCACCGGCTGTGGCGACCTGCGCCGATCTTCACGTCATTCCCGCCGTTCGCGAGTGCAGCGCAGTAAAGGCCGTGCGCACCGAGGGCGCGGAGATCGCCGTGCTTGCGCCGGGCAACAAGGAAGACGAATTCGCCGCCGAGGACCTGCGCGGGACGCTCAAATCCGATGCGGCGCATTCAAAAGCCGAAGATCGCGCCTTCATTCGCCTCGAACGCGCCGATGAATCGCTGGGGAAACAACTACTCGAGCACAATCACCTCGCCTTCGATCCGGCGATGCGCGACGAAGGCTACGCGATCGTTCCCGACGGCGACCACGGCCTTGCCGTGATCGCCGAGACTTCGAGCGGGCTATTCGATGGCGCGCAAACCGTGAAACAGCTCGTGCGCGGCTCAGGCAAAGACGAAGAGTTGCTTGTGCCTACGCTTCGCGACTGGCCTGCGATGCCCCATCGCGGCCTGTCCGACGACTGGTCGCGCGGGCCGCTGCCCAACATGGAATTCCTCAAACGCGAGATTCGCACCCTGGCGGCGTTCAAGTACAACATCTTCTCGCCATACTTTGAGAACACTTTCGCTTACTCCGGCACTCCTGTCGCGGCGTTTCCCGGCGGCGCCATGACGCCGGACGAGGCGCGCGAGCTTGTCGCCTACGCCGCGCAATATCACATCACGGTCATCCCCGAGCAGGAGTCGTTCGGGCATTTGCATAACGTCCTCAAGTTTGAGCTGTATTCGCCGCTGGGAGAAACGCCGCACGGCGCGGTGCTGGCGCCCGGCGATCCCGGCACCTTGCCGCTGATCGCAAGCTGGTTCCATGAGCTGGCGCAGGTATTTCCCGCGCCATACGCGCATATCGGCGCCGACGAGACAGCGGATCTGGGGCTGGGCCGCACCCACGAGCAGGTGCAGCAGCAGGGATTGGGCAAGGTCTACCTGGACTTCCTGGCGCGCATTCATGACACGCTTGCGCCGGAACACAAGCGGCTGTTGTTCTGGGGCGACATCGCCGTCAACTCGCCCGATCTGGTTCCAACGCTGCCCAAGGACATGATCGCGGTGCCCTGGGAGTACGACGCCAAGCCCGATTTCACCGGAGAGATTCTGCCATTTACCAAGGCCGGCCTGGAGACGTGGGTGGCGCCCGGCGTGAACAACTGGAGCCACATGTACCCCAACAACAACGAGGCCATGGGCAACATCGGCAACTTTGTGCGGGACGGGCAAAAGCTGGGCGCGACAGGCATGTTGAATACGGTATGGAACGACGACGGCGAGGGCATCTTCGACATGAACTGGTTCGGCGTGCTGTTTGGCGCGGCGGCGTCATGGCAGCCGGCGCCGATTTCAGATGACGCCTTCATCGCTTCGTATGGGCAGGCATTTCACAACGACCCAACCGGCAAGATCGACGACGCGCAGCGCGAGATGATTGCAGCGCAGATGGCTCTGAAGGGCGCCGGTCTTCAGGATGCCGAGGATAGTCTTTATTGGGCCGATCCATTTTCACCCGATGGCCAGGCCGTGGCGACAAAGATCCGGCCTGTACTATCTGAGGTTCGTCTACACGCGGAGCGTGTCATCACTTTGTTGGATCAGGCTCGCGCGGCGGCAGCCGCGGGTCAACGCGAGTTGACCAACCCCGAGGCGCTCGACGCGCTGGAACTGGGCGCGCGCCGCATTGATGCCATGGGGCTGAAGTTCCAAGCCGCGGACGAAGCCGTCTCGCTCTATGCGCGCGCGCAATCGCTCGCATCCGACAAGAAAAACTGGGACGAAGTGGAGGATTTGCTGGAAACCATCGGCTCCAACAACGGCAAACTCCAGGACATTCGCAACGGCTACACGTTAATCGGAGCCCTGTATCGGCAGGCGTGGCTCGGCGACAACCGTCCCTACTGGCTGCCCAACAACATGAATCAATTCGATCGCGCCGCGCAGCTCTGGATCGGGCGCGGCGATGCGTGGGACCGGCTCATCGATCACTGGTGGAGCACGCACACGCTGCCCCCGGCCGCCGAGGCCGGGCTGCCGCAACCGCCCAGCCCGGCTGGGCCAGCGCAATGATTCCAGGGTTTTCCGCGCTCGCCGCGTCTTCTGGCGCGGTCCATGCGTCGTCTATATCGTGTGATGGGACCGACTCTGTCAACCCATTCACCGAAACACGTAATGGAGGCTCCTTCACCATGCTCAGAAAGCTAACCCTCGCCCTTCTCTTCGTCAGCCTCGGCGCAGTAACTGCGCTGGCCGCTGATGTCAGCGGCAAATGGACTGGAACCGTGACCACGCCCCGCGGCGATCAGCAGATCACCTTCACCTTCAAAGTGGACGGCGCGGCTCTCACCGGAACCATCACCACGCCGCGAGGCGACACCGACATCACCGACGGCAAAGTGGACGGAGATAACATCTCGTTCACGCAGAAGCTCAGCTTTAATGGCAATGACATCACGATTAACTACAGCGGCAAAGTAGACGGCGACAGCATCAAGTTCACCCGCCAGATGGGCGATCGCCCCGCCAGTGAGTTCACGGCTACTCGCGCCAAGGAAGGCCAGTAGAGCCGGTTCCAGCTCTGCACCGTTCGAGCGTGGCGGATTGCGCTCAAAGCCGCGCGAACCGCCGTGCTCGTTCAACAGTCATTTGATTTCCTTCAGCGCGCCAGAGATCCTGCCCCGACGTCGATCACGCGAAAATCCGTATCGCGATCTTTCAGCGTGAGCAGGATCTTGCCGGTTCCGTCGGCTACGAAGCTTGATCCGCCGTAGGTCTGCCCGGCCCAGGGCCCGTGCGTCATCTCGCCCACCAGGTCCACGCCGGCCATCGGGCACCGGACCTGCGCCGCGCGCGTTTTCACCAGAGCTTCGAGAACCTTGGAATGCTGCGGCCATTGATCATCCGGCGCGGCCCAGCCGTACGGCACCAGCATAAGGTCCGGCTTGAGCTCCTTCATGCGGTTCACAAAAGCATCGGTGAAGGTGTCGGCGCAGATCAGCACAGCGATGCGGCCGAACTCGGTGTCCACCACGCCGATGTCCTCGGGCCGCCCCTGCGAATAGGGCGGAGTCATCAGCTCCGGCAGCACGTTGATCTTGCGATGCTTCCAAAGGAGCTTGCCGGTCTTATCCACCAGGATGGCGGAGTCGTACAGCTTGTTGCCGTCCTTCTCGTCCATCCCAATGGCGATCATGATGTGATGCATCCGCGCCAGTTCCGTGATGCGGTCGCTGTCGGCGCCGGGAATCGACGTGGCCATGCGGTGGGCGTCGGGATTCTCCCACCCCAGAATCGACAACTCGGGGAAAATGGCGATGTCGGCGTTCTGTGCCTCCGCCTGGTCCAGTGCATACTCGATGCGCCGGAAATTGCCTTCGCGGTCCGAGTCGATGACGAGAATCTGGCAGATGGCCAGCCGCACGGTTCGCGGCGCGGCATGCGCTACGGGCAACAGGAGCGGAAACAGCAGGCAGAGCAGGAGCTTCTTCATGGATGGATCCTGGCGAGAATGGTCAACCCGATGATACGCGAGTATGTCTGACCAAGGCCGATTCCGCCTACGCCGTCACCGTTCGGGCCAAATCCTCGAGCCCGCGTGCCTCAATTTCGTATTGGCGAATCTTGTACTTCTGGATCTTTCCGGAAAGCGTGGCCGGAAAATCGGTGACGAACCGGATGTACGCGGGGATCTTGTAATACGCGATCTGGCCCTCGCACCACGCGCGCATGTCTTCCTCCGTGGCCTCCACGCCGGGCCGCAGCCGCACCCATGCCACCACGATTTCGCCCAGGCGCGCGTCCGGAATTCCCACAACCTGCGCCTCGCCTACCTTGGGATGCGTATAGAGGAACTCCTCCACTTCGCGCGGGTAGATGTTTTCGCCGCCGCGGATGATCACGTCGCGCGAGCGTCCCGTGATGCGCAGGCAGCCGTCTTCCCGCATCACGCCCAGATCGCCGGTCTTCAGCCAGCCGTCTTCGCGGATCACCTGCGCCGTGCCTTCCGGATCGCCGTCATAGCCCTTCATCAGCGCATACCCTTGTACGCAGATCTCGCCCTGCTCACCGCGCGGCAGCGTCTCGCCGGTCGCAGTCGAAACCACCCGGATACCAGTCTGCGGCATGGCGCGGCCCACCGTATTCACCCTCACCTCGATAGTGTCCGCCGCGTCACTCATCGTCACCACCGGCGAGGTTTCGGTTTGCCCGTAGGCGATGACCAGCTCGCGAATATGCATTTCGTTCAGGACGCGCTTCATCAGCTCGATGGGACATGGCGCGCCGCTCATCATGCCGGTGCGCAGGCTGGTCAAGTCGTATTCAGTAAAGTTCGGGAGGCCGAATTCTGCCACGTACATCGCGGGCACGCCATACACGCTGGTCGCACGCTCGTGATGCACAGCCTCCAGCGTTGCCCTGGCATCGAACGTCCAGTTGGGCAGAATGATGGCCGCGCCCGAGTTCACCGCGCTCATGGTGCCGATGACGCAGCCGAAGCAGTGGAACAGCGGCACCGGAACAACAATCGCATCCTTCTCGGTGTAATGGAATCCCTGCGCGAGGAACTGGCCGTTGTTCACCACGTTGTGATGCGTCAGCATCACGCCCTTGGGGCTGCCGGTGGTTCCGCTGGTGTACTGAATGTTGGCGATGTCATTCACGGAAACGGAGTCGGGCAGACGGCCGTCGGCATCGAGCAGCGCCGGCCACTCCGGCGTGTCGAAGTAAATCACATGCTCCAGCGCCAGCTCGTGCCCATGCCGCGCGCGTCCCAGAATCTCCTCGTAGTCGGCGTGCTTGTCCTTGTGCCACAGGAACAGCGCCTTCATGTGCGACCGCACCAGGGTGTACTGTAACTCGTGCGAGCGGTACGCCGGGTTGACGTTGACCAGCGAAGCCCCGGCGCGGGCGCAGCCCATGTGCATCAGAATCCATTCAATGCAGTTGGTGGACCACAGCCCCACACGGTCGCCTTCGCGAATGCCCAGCGACCAGAGGCCACGCGCTACGCGGTCGGCCGCATGGCTCAGTTCGGCCCAGGTCATGCGCGCGCCCTGGTGGCGGGAGATGACTGCCGGCCGGTCTGGGAAGCGCTCCGCGGTCCGCGTCAGCAGATCGCCGACGGAGAGCTCCAGTAGAGCCCGGCCTTCCCCGCACGATTCGCTCAATGTGTTTTGACCAACTTGCATCGGAGCTTTCCAAGAATGACCTTTGCAGTCTAAACCAGGCAAGAATGCAGCCGTTTGTGATTCTGCTCACAGCCGAGAAGATCCGAGCAACAGGAAACAGTGGTCTTCGGGCTTTGCGAGCCGTTCGCGGCCGTGCGCTTCCGAGCGCGTTCGTTTGTGACGCGGTTCACAGCGTAGAGCTCTGCGCGAGCCGAATGTATTCCCATGTCCAAGTCGCGCCGTCAGTTTCTGCAGTCTGCCGCCGCGGTAGCCGCGGGTTTCGCAGCCGCGCCGCCAACGCTCAAGCCACAAGCCGCGCCCGCGCCGCCCGCCGCGCCGCCGGCAACCGTTCTGGTCCCGCGCATGAAGTTTGGCCCCGCCGAGATCAGCCGGCTTGTGCTGGGAGTCAATCCGCTCTACGGTTTCGCTCATTACAACGGCAACTTCGGCCGCTCCATGGCCGAGTGGTACACCCAGGACAAGGTCTGCGAAACTCTGCACCGCGCCAATGCATTCGGCATCAACGCCTTCAACTACGTCAACATCGGCCGTGCCCCGCAGGATCTGGCTCGCTTTCAGTCCGAAGGCGGACGGATGCACCTCATCATCCAAGTCACGGCGCATGACGACGAAGCCGCCCTCGCGAAGAACCTGAAGCCGCTCGCATTGCAACGCCGCGGCGAAGAAGTCGACGTGGCTTTCCGCAACGGAACCATGGCCGCCGAGCGCGACTGGTGCAAACGCGTCCGCGATCTCGGTGTGATGGTTGGAGTGGGCACCCACAAGCCCGAAGTCATCGCGATGGTCGAGGAACAGGGGTGGGACATCGACTTCTACGCCGGCTGCGTTTACAACCGCACGCGCACAGAAGACGAATGGAAGCAGGTGCTGAACGGCCAGATCGCGGAGATGCCGCGCGAAATCTATGTGCAAAGCGATCCCGCGCGAATGTTCGCCGTGATGCGCCAGACCCCGAAGCCATGCTTCGCCTTCAAAATTCTCGCCGCCGGGCGCATTGATGGCGGCCAGGTCGCCGCGGCGTTCCGCACCGCGTTTCAGAGCATCAAGCCCAACGACGGCGTCTATATCGGCGTCTACCCGCGGTACAAGGACGAGATCCGGGAGAACGCGGAGCTTGTGTGCAGGATACTTGGCGGAGCTCGGCCTGTTTAGTTTTCGGCTTCCGAGTCGAGGTCCGGAAGCGCATCGAACCACTCCCAGAATTCGTCATCGAAGTCGTAGAACCATTTTCGACTCTCAAGCGGCATTCTCAAGCTGATGCACAAGGGTTTAGCCGCCACGCTCGAACATTGGGTGCTGGTTCTCGGATTCGATCCCGGCCGACGCTTCCTCGTGAAAGACCGGCACGAAGGCAAATAGGCCTGAGCCGGAGCCATGAGCCGCAACGGCCACATCTCAGGCGCCCGGGTCGGTATCCGCATGTCGTGTCACGCGCCCGCGCTGACCCCATAGCGGCAGCGCCGCCGGGCAAACATCGGCAGAAGCCGATTCGTCCTGAAGCCACCCACATTGATTCAATCACTTGCAGCGGGCCGAAATGGCATTGAAATTGCTTTGAGTTGCAGTGAGTCTATTGCCATGGGTGTCGGGCAAACGCGCCGCAGTTGGTTCAGAACCGATCAAGAGGGCCTCATTACAGCAGCGTTTGTTGCGCCACGTTGGCAGTCACGCAGGAGCAAAAAACCATGATTCGCACTTCTCCTCTCCTCGCATTCACTTTGGCCCTGGTCGCCCTGCCATGTCTCTGCCATGCCCAAAGTCCGGCGCCCAGCTTCGATTCGGCGATCTCCACTGTGCGCGCCAGCATACAGGCAGAGAAGACCGCGGCCATCGGACAAATGATGGATCTCAACGACAAAGATGCCGCGGCCTTCTGGCCCATCTATCGCCGCTACCAATACGAGCGCTCCAAGCTCGACGATGGCCGGGTCGACGTAATCAGGGAGTACACCGAGAAGTATCCCAACCTGTCCGATGACGAAGCCAAAGCTCTCGCCGAGCGCATGTTCGAGTACGAATCTCGCACCGCAGAATTGAAGAAGAAGTACTTCAAAGCGTTCAACAAGGCACTTCCCGCGTTGAAGGTCACAGAGTTCTTTCAGTTGGAGTACCGCATCGACCTGATGATCAACATGAAAGTGGAGTCAACTCTTCCCCCACTTACTCCAGTTGCAAACGTCACCGGCGAATCGCAATAGCGCTGCAAAACCAGCCCGCATTTCTCGCCAGCGCGTGAGAAATCCAGGCTGGAGCAGACCTGAGGGGGCGCCACATCGGCAGGCATCGCAGGACTTCAGTCCTTGGTCGGATGCACCCAGAATTCCTCCGGAGCCCCGTAGGCGCGGCGCGATTCAACCAGCTGAGAATCCCGAGCTGCCTCACTCACATCGCGTTGCGCAGGGCATGAACGCGGACCCGCCCTACAGCCGCTCTTTATCTGTCGCCGATCACCACCCATCCCCCCGCCTTCGCCGACCGGAAGATCGCCTCGATCACCCGCATGTTCGCAATCCCTTGCTCCAGCGGCACCGGCACCTTGCCGCCCTCCAGAATCGCCTTCGAAAACGCGTCCCCCTGCATTGTGTACTGGTCCGCGGTGGGAAACTCCTCGGTGCGGATGCCGCTGCCGGCCAGGTCGCCGTTTTCGTCGACCCAGAGCCGCGTAGGCCGGTCCGGCGGCGCGTTGAAGGGAATCTCGATCTCGATCCGGCCCTTGGTTCCGACAAAATGCACGCGCTGGTAGGGCACGGTCTGGGTGCTGACGGTGAAGATGGCGTGCCCGCGCTCAAACTCGAGCAGCGCCGAGGTTAGCCGGTCTGTGCCCAACTTTGGATCGCGTTCGATCAGCCCCACGACGCGCTTCGGCTCCGCGGCAAAACCGGTGCGCGCGGCCTGGATGCAGTAACAGCCGATGTCGTAGAGCGCGCCGCCGCCCGATTCCACCTGGTTGCGGATGTTTTTGGGGTCCACATTGAAGTAGCTGAACCACGCCATCACCGCGCGCAGCTCGCCGATGCGCCCCGACCGCAGCAGCTCTTCGGTCCTGAGCCATTGTGTAAAGCTGCGGATCATGAAGGCTTCGCCGATTTTTACCCCCGTCCGCGCCTGCACCGGAAGCAGGCTCTCGGCCTCGGCCATCGTCATGCTCAGCGGCTTCTCGCACAGCACGTGCTTGCCGGCCTCGGCCGCTTTCGCGGTCCACGGAATGTGAAGCTGGTTGGGCAAAGGATTGTAGATTGCGTCGATCTCGGGATCGGCCAGCAATTCCTCGTAGGAGCCGTAAGCCTTCTCGATCCCGAGCCGTTGCGCGGCTGCCTTCGCCCGTCCCGGGTCGCGAGACGCAATCGCCGTCACCACTGAATACTGCCCCAGCTGCATGGCGGGAATCACCTTCTTCACGCCGATTGCCGCCGTGCTCAACACGCCCCAACGTACTTTTTTCGCCATGCGGTCCATGATAGCTTTTCCGGGTTTGCAGCGCTCGGATGCCACTTTCCAGCTTTGTCATTCATCGTCATGCGGCGGGGTTCTTCGATCGCTATCAAGTGACATTAGTCACCTGACACTGAACCCCGATTTTGCTACTCTTCAATACAAGCCCGAAGCTTCCGCCCCTCCCGCGAGGGCTTCCCGCACGACCAGGCCTTCGGATTCAGGGACTCCATCCATCAGGAGCAGCATGCCCGTTTTTACCATGCCCGCCAAGCCAGCCGATCAAAAGCCCCTTGTCTCAGCTTCCGTATCCCGCAGCATGAGCCGTGTTATCGGCATCGCCTGCCGGCCGCTCAGCGTGCCGCCATGGGCAGTTGTGATTGCAGTGGCTGTGCTGGCCTGTGGCGGATTTGTACTTGGCCGCCACCGCCCCGCGCATCATTACGTGTCTTATTTCGGCTACCCGATGGTGCTGGACACCACAACGGGAAAGGCGTGCTACGCTGTCCCGCCGCCGCCCCCCAAGGCCGCCGCCAATGATCCTGCATTCCCGGCGGACGGAACCGCCAACCAGCTCGACACGCAGACGACCGCCGGCGACCAGATTCCGCTCTGTGGCAAGCAATAGCCGCAACGTGACTGCTGGCGATCGTCTGGCCGGCAAACGCTCTTACTCCATTGCGGAGAAGTCCGTCGGCCGCATGAACACTTCTTCGACATCGTAAGCGCCATTCACCTGTTTGATCAGAGGAATCGCAGCTTGCCGGTAAGGGAGAAACGCCGGGTCGGCGTGTAATGCATCCCAGTTCTTTTGCGCATCTTCCTGGCTGGGATGGGCGATAAGGTAAACAAACGTGTCTTTCCAGGCGCCCGAGTCATCGTTCGGCACCCAATAACCGACGGTTTTGAGGCCGTGTTCTGCCTGCAGTTTCGACACATCCTTAAAGATGGATTCGAGCGCTGGCACCTTGCCTGGCTCAGTGTGATAAACCATCAGCTCGAAGACACGATGACTATCGGCCTTCACCTCTTGGACGCGGGCAAAGTGGGCTGTGATAACCGATCCGCAGGCAAAGGAAACCACCGCCGTGGCCCAGAGTCTCCACTTTCCAAATTTCAAGCTCGCAGGCATTGCGATCCTCCAGGAATGGTACGCGCCTACCCGGCGCGCCGGCCCCGCACATCGCAATGGAACCGGCATTTGCCCGGCCAAATCATTCCGAGGCAAAGTTGCCCGGAATCAATGGATTCACCCCATATCGAGGAGCTTTTCTGTTCATTTCTGGGCGAAGATGTTCGTTATCGGACAGATTTGGTCCGGGATGGGATCGTTTTCGCCTTGGGTCTAGGGCGGTGCGCGCTGCTACTGCTGCGCAAGCGCCGGAGTCCGCGAGGGTTCGCAATACGGGCCTGGGGAGCCCGCAGGCGAAATCCTGACTTTAGCGAAGGGAAGGACCGCCGCTCTGGTGGGCGCAGTAGGATTCGAACCTACGACTTCCACCGTGTGAAGATGGCACTCTACCGCTGAGTTATGCGCCCTGAAGAAAAACGGTACCGAGTTTGGAGGAGCCGGAGGGGGTTCCCGTAGGTTAGAGTAACATTGGCCCCGCGAAACCGCCAAACCCTCGATTGAAGGCGGCGGGGCGCGCACTCTAAGCGGACAACCATGTTTCGATTCAGGCAATTCCGGTCCCCGGCCGATCTTGTTTCCGAAGGCGGCGGCGCGGCCTTTCCCGAGGGGGAAGAGCCGGGATTCGGGCTGGGATTTATGACCGCCGAGAGCCCAACGGGTCGCGGTTCTGGCACCCCGGACGGCCTCGGCGGAGGCATCGGAGTGCGTTTCCAGGGTGAGCTGCCGGCCGCCACCCCGAGAAACGCCTTTTCAGCCGCTTCTGGCCCCAAAGGGACTGGCGGTAACGGCACCGGACGGCCGCACCGGCACGCCCATTCCGGGGGGCAGAATTCACCGGATGAAAACAACGGGGATACGCAACAAAACGACGGGGATGGGGTCGATGAGGATATGGCGACACTCGTCCTGGACAGACCGGCGATGGGCGCGTTGCCGGAGACCCTTCCAACTCCGCTGCAACCGGGGGAAAGAATTGCGGCGCAGCCGGGCTCGGCGGCGCTCGATCCCAAAAGCGACGCGGCCATCATGCTGCGCGTGGCCGCCGGAGACGAGGCGGGGTTCAATTACCTGGTCGAGCGATACCACCGTCCGATGATCAGCTTTCTTTACCGGATGGTGCACAACCAGGCGGTGGCCGAAGAGCTGGCGCAGGAGGTGTTCCTGCGGGTGTACCGGAGCCGGGAGAGCTACCGGGCAGAAGCAAAGTTTACGACCTGGCTGTATCGCATTGCCACCAATCTGGCGGTAAACCACGCGCGGGACACCAAGTATGAGCGGACGGCGCAAAACGTCTACCTGGATGTGCCCGACGAGGAGACGGGGACGACGCCGGAGATCGCCGACGACGAGATGAATGTGGAGCAGAAGTTGCTGCGCGACGAGCGGATGGCGGCGATCAGCAAGCACGTGATGGCGCTGCCGGAAAGGCAGCGCACGGCGGTGCTGATGCACAAGTACCAGGGGTTGGATTACCGGCAGATCGGCGAGGTGCTGAAGCTGAGCGAGTCGGCCACCAAGTCGCTGCTGTTCCGGGCGTACCAGACGCTGCGGGAGCGGCTGAAAGACTTTGTTTGAAGGAGCGATACGGGAGCGGGAGCAAGGGACTTGCAGGAATCGGGGTGGTGATGATGAAACGGAACACGAAAATCTGCGCGGGAATGGAGACGAAGCTGGCGAACTTGCTGCTCGATCCGGAGAACGTGCCTGCAAAGGTGAAAGCGCACGTGGACGGGTGTGACGGCTGCCGCAGTGAGCTGGAAGCGCTGCGTACCACCATGGCGGCAATGGACGCGTGGGAGGCGCCCAAGCCGAATCCGTACTTCATGACCCGGTTTGAGGCGCGGCTGCGCGAGGAAAAGGCCGCTGCGCCTGCGCATTGGCCGGCGCGCATCATTAAAAAGCTGAGAACAAGGATGCTGCTTGGCGCGCATAGTCACATGCGGCCGATTGCGGCGATGGCGCTGACCGTGATGCTGCTGCTGGGCGGCGGCACTTATCTGGATTTCTACTGGGAAGCCCCACCGGCCGTACCCCAGAAAACAGCAGTGGTAAACGATCTTCAGATTCTGGATAACAACGCGCAGCTTCTCGATCAACTGGAGTCGATCTCCGGAGACCAGGGCTCCGGGGACCAGAACTGAGCATCGCGGAGACCGATACTGGCGGGACTTGAGGAGACCATGACGGGCGGACGAAAGATGAGCGCATTGCGCCGGGCAGTTTGTGCTGCGGCGCTGGCGGTATTGTGTCTGCCCGTTGGCATTGCCCAGGGACAGCGACGCGAGCAATCGCGGCCGGCTCCCCGGCAGCAGTATCGGCCTCCAAGGGCGGCGCGGCCGCAGGGCCGTCCCAGTGCGCAGCGCGGTCAGCGGCCTTACCCGAACGCATCGCGGCCGGCGCCTGCGTACGGAGCATCCCGCGCCCCCTACGGCAATGCGCAAAGGCCGGAGCCGCTACGCTATTCCGGGCAGGGGTATCCCGCCACCGGAAACTCGCGACCGGCTTATCCAAGCTACCGGCCGCCCAACGCGCCTCCCGGTCACCTGCAATCGTGGCTGAATGAACACCGCAATGTGCCCGTGGCCAACCAGGAGCAGATGCTGCGCAACGATCCCAGCTTCCGGCGCCTGCCCCCGGGCGAGCAGCAGCGCCTGATGCACCAGTTCAACCAGGTTCACTCGCTGAATCCGGACCAGCAACAGCGCCGCCTGGCGCGGGCAGAGAACCTGGAACGGCTCTCGCCGGAGCAGCGCATGCAGGTGAACCGCTCCATGCGCGATTGGACCACCCTGCCGCCCGAACGCCAGGCGATGATGACGAACGCTTTTCGCGATCTGCGCTCCGTGCCTCCGGACCAGCGTGGCATTGTGCTGAATTCGGCCCGCTACCAGAGCCAGTTCACGCCCCAGGAGCGCGGCATTCTCTCCAACCTGCTCACGGTCGAGCCCTACGAGCCGCCGAGATAGCGGAGCTCGCGGGCAAGCGCCCTGGAGTGTACAGGTGTTACCGTCCGGTGTAACATGGCTCAAAATTCCATATAGCTGGTAAGTGGCCATGAAACTCACGGTTTCCTGTGTCTCCATTTGCGCCGTGGTGTGCGTGTCGGCGTTTGTTTCAGCACAACAACCCTCAGGCGACTCGGCTTGTTCCATGCCGCAGCCAACGCTTCGCTCCGACAAGCCCAACATCTTTTCCGGCGAACAGGAGCAATGGCTGGGCGACTCTCAGGCTGCGGAGACTGAGGCAGATTACGATCTGCTGCCGGAGTCCGAATCGGCCGAGCTGGACCGAATCGGCCAGAAGCTGCTGGCGCAGTTGCCGCCCACGCCCGTACATTACACCTTCCGCGTTTATGACTCTGACGACGCCAACGGTATTTCCATTGCGGGCGGCCACGTTTACATCAGCCGCAAGATGATTACCGACGCGCGCAGCGAGGATGAGCTGGCTGGGGTGCTTGCCCACGAGATCGGTCACATTTACACCCACCAGGTGGCCATCGCCTTCACCCGCGAATTCAAAGCCATGCTGAAGGTCACCTCAGTTTCGAGCCGCGGAGACGTGGACGAGAAGCTGCATCTGCTGTACAACGCGCCGTGGAAGGACAAGGCCGGCGAAAGCGAGGACGAAGAGTAGAAGAACGAACTGCTGGCCGATCGCGTGGGCATGTACGCCTTGGTCAAGGCCGGTTATGCGCCGCAGGCGTTTGCACAGAATCTCGATCGCGTAGCCGCCAACAAAGGCCACACCGGCAATTTCTTCACCGATGTGCTGGGAGGCACCGACCTCATCAGCCGCCGGGTGCGCACCGCGCGCAAAATCGTTGCGTCGCTGCCGGAAGCCTGCTCCTCGGTGAAGCAGAATTCATCGCCGGAGTTCACTGCTTTCCAGTCGGCCCTGCGTGCCGCGCCCATGCACCCCATCGTCGCGCCCAGCCCGGGACTGGTCACCTTCAAGCTGGACCCGCAGGTGCGCGCGCCGCTCAACCACCTCCACTTCAGCCCCGATGGAAATTACATCCTGGCCCAGGACGACTTCAATATCTTCGTATTCGGCCGCTCGCCGCTCAAGCTGCTGTTCACCATCGATGCGCCGCGCGCCCACGCCGCGCGGTTCACGCCTGATTCCACCCACCTGTCGTTTCTATATCCCAACCTGCGCGTGGAGCGTTGGAATGTGGCCGAAGCCAAGCGCGATGCCGCCTACGAACTGATCGATTACGAAGGCTGCCTGCAGTCGAGTCTTTCCCCGGACGGCAAGACCTTCGTCTGCTTATCGCTCAGCGAAGGCGGAGTCTGGCTCAAGTTGACCGACGTCGATACTGGAAATCGCTTGTACGAAAACAAAACCTTTAACGCCGGCGGCTTTGTCTCCGGCGGTATGGTGATTCTGCGTCAGCGAACCTTTGAGCGCCGTGTGGCCACCATCAGCTTCAGCCAGGACGGCCAGACCCTGCTGATTCTCTCCGGCGCAAAGGCATTCGCCTATGACCTGGTGAATCGGAAGCAAATCGCGCTGGGACAAGGCCTGAACGATCTGGTTGAGGGGCCGAACCTGTTTGTGGATTCCAACAAACTGGTCTTCCGGTGCGACCAGGATTACAAGTCGGGAACCATCAAGGATACGTTTCGCATCTGCGAGAACAGCTTCCCTGACGGCCTGCCGCTGAACCAGTTCAAGATCGGCTATCAGTGGATAGAACCGGTCTCACGCGGCAACCACGTTTTGATTGGCCCGTTCAAGGAAGCCGCCGCCATGCTGGCCGATCCCTCCACGGGAAAGGCGACGGCGGGCTTCAAGCTTGACACGCTCGATGTCTTCGATCCCTGGCTGGCTACCGAAAACGACCACGGCGGCATAAACGTGGGTCAGCTTACGGGACAACCGATGCAATCAGCCGATCTGCCGATCAGCCCGCTTCTCGAGATCGAGGACGGGGCAATCAGCCCGGATGGGCGATTCCTGGCTTATTCCAGCCATTCCCGCAGTGTCATCTGGGACCTGGACACACACAAGCGGGTGGCTCTCATGCGGCCATTCCGCCGCGTCCGGTTCAGCGCGGACGACGTGATGTATGCGCAATATCGCGACGTGCAAGGACAGCCCGGCGCGAATTACCAGATCGATCTGAAAACCGGAAAGGCCGTGGCAGGTCCGTCGTACGCTGCGGAACAGAGGCAGCTTGGCGATGTGCTGATCACCTTCAAGCCGACTGACCCTTCCAACGAGAATTGGAATACCAACCTTCAGGTGGCCGATGTCGCTTCTGGCGTGCAGCTCTGGTCGCGGCACTTTCCGGCGGATGAACCTACGATTCGCGAGAGCGATGATGGCACGATGGTGTTCAGCTTCCCTATCAGCGACAGTGTCGCCCAGAGCGATATCAACCACCCCAAGGCAAAGCTGCTGAAGAGTTCCGATTGGATGAACGAGTGGGTTTCGCACGCGCTCTTTGTGGAGGTGGTTGATGGGCACACGGGCGCAGTGCGCCAGGAACTCCAGGTGCCGCAGGAGGCGGGGAACGAGGAAGATCGTCGCTGGGCCGAGGAATACGGCGATTTTCTGGTGGTGCACGGCAATCACAACGACAGCACCATCTATCGCGCATCCAACGGCGAGCGGGTGGGCGCCTTCTTCGGCCGGGTGATCGCCGGAGACGGCAAGCTGGGCCTGCTGGCCGCCACCAACCGCGACCAGGACGTAATCATTCTCGACGCGCGCAATGGCAATGAGCTGAAACGGGTTACGGTTGATCACTTTCCACTGGCGGCGCGCTTCATTCCGGAAAAGAACGCATTGCTGGTGCTCACTGGCAATCAGACCGTGACGACTATCGATCTGCCCACGGCAGCCAAGTAAGCCAGCGGGCCGGTCGGATTGGGGAGTTGCGCGACCTCGGATCCCGCAGCCGCGGGCCGTCTCCTCATGCATCGTGATCTCGGTCACGTTCGCGGCACCCCAATTCGCGTCAACATAAAAGCAGCCTCCCGCCCGTGCGGGATGCCGAGGCCATCCATGCCGATATCGCCCATTATCGACGCCATCGACGCCGCCCGCTTGCGTGAGATTGTGCAGGCCGCGCTGGAAGTGATGCGCGAGCCCCAGCGCCAGGAGATATCGCCCTCCGCCGCCGTCAACTCCTTTGAGGCCGGGGCCCTCCGCGACGAGATCATTGCCGCGGGACGTAAGCTGTGGCAGCGCCAGTACGTGGACGGCAATGGCGGCAACATCAGCGTGCGCCTCAATTCGGATTATGTGCTGTGCACGCCCACCATGGTCAGCAAGGGTGACCTGCAGCCCGCCGACATCTGCCTCACCGATCTGGCCGGCAACATCCTGGCCGGCGACCGCCTGCGCACCAGCGAACTGCTGCTGCACCTGGCCATCTATCGCGCCAACCGGCGGGCCCGCGCCGTGGTTCACTGCCATCCGCCTAACGCCACGGCCTTCGCCATCACCGGCTCCGCTCCGCCCAACGGCTACCTGTCGGAGTTCGAGATCTTCATCGGGCCCGTAGCCGTGGCGCCTTACGAAACTCCCGGCACTCAAGCATTCGCGGAAACCATCCTCCCCTTCGTCCATAACCACAACACCATCCTGCTTTCGAATCACGGCATAGTCTGCTGGTCTGACTCCGTCACCCACGCCGAGTGGCTGGTGGAGATCCTCGAAGCGTATTGCAAGACCTGGCTCATTGCGCAACAGCTTGGCCGGCAGCTCGCGCCCATCCCCGGCAGCAAACTGGAGGAGATCCTCGCCATCAAGCGCCGCCTCGGCCTGCCCGACGCGCGCCTGGCGTGGGAAACGCCGGAGCCGCCGGTGCTTGAGAAGCACTTGGCTGAAATCGATGAGTTGGTGACGCGGGTGATGGCGCGGCTTGAATCCCAGGGCTGATGGGCGTGTTTCCTTGAAAATTGGGGCCAATCATTCAGCTGGCGCAGCGGTCAGCCGCTGAGCGCCCCGGGTCTTCCTATTGCAACGGGTCCGACCAGACGCATTCGGATCCTCTGCTCGGCTGGCCCTTGTCATCGTAGTAGACAATGTATAGCGAGGCCTTGTTGTGGCCTTGCGCCGGGGTGAAAGTAATACGGGTTTTGTGACCGGGAGGCGCGAAAGCCCCGGACTTGGCGACCAGCGTCTCGCCGTCCATCACGTACGTGCCCCGATCGTTTTTAAAGTTGGGGCCGGCGTATTCATGATCGCTATCAATCCACACATCGCCTTCCGGCACCCGGTTTCGGTAGATGTTGCTGCCGTACCCGGGGCCGGCGGGTGTCGGCACCGGCGCGGAGTAGCACCCATAATGACCCACTGGGGGCGGCTGACTGGACGCAGCCGCAAATACCGAGCCCGCGCCGCGTGCGCCAATGCCGGAAGCCGCAGACACAACCATAGCTACGACCCCAACAGAGGAAAACAGGCTCCCGCCCCGTCCTGTAGTTTTAATCCGCATAACCTATTACTACCTTAGATGCGAAACCGGCGTCTTCTGCGCCGGACGGAGTCGAAGGATCTGCGGTTGCTCTTGCTTTTGTTTCTGTCATTCCCCGCAGGGGATCTCCTTCTCCAGCTACTCACCCGCGCGACCGGAAGCAGGTAATCCGTTCCGCATCCACCGCCGTCGTCGCCCGCAGCCACGGCTCCGTAGCCACCACTCCCGCGCACGGCCCCAGCGTACACACGCGAATCGTGCGCCTTGCGCCCTCGTTCCACAGCCGGTCCAGCACCGCGCGCAGCATTCCGCCCGTAAACGGCGTGTACAGATGAAACACCGTCCCCGCGCTCAGATCGGCCTCGCGGGCGTCTGCCTCGACAAACGTCGCCCGCTCCAGCCCCAGGCCGGCCGCGCACTCCCGCGCGCAGCGCACGTACGCCGCATCCACTTCAATCCCAATTGCCCTCGCGCCGGTCAGGATGGATGCCAGCATCGGCACATGCCCCAATCCCGACCCGAGATCGATGAGCACATCGTTTTCGCCGAGCTCGCTCGACCGGATCATCTCCAGAATGTGCCGCGCGGGCGTGGGCTGATAGAACACCATCTCCGGCGCAAGCACCGCTTCGCTCGCCGGCTCGCGCAGGCCAAGAACTCCGGCGACCAACTCATCGAGATGGTCGTAGCCAAGTCCACGCCGCGCCGCTCCATCGTATTCGCACTGGCTGATCCACTGGCGCAGAAGCTCCGCCCCGACCCCGCGCCTCACCTCATCGCGTATGGCCGCGTAGACTGCTCCATTGGCCGACTCCAGCCGCTCGCGCAACGCTACCGCCCGCGCAAACAGCGATTCGACTCGAATCGCGCGCGAGTCCGCGAGCAAAGCGTCCAGTTCATCCAGCGCGTCCATGCGCGCGCGCAGCCGCTCCCGCTCCCACAGCGCCGCGTTCGCGTCTACGCGCGCGAGCCAAGCCGCCACGCCGCCATCAAGCGTCACCGCTGCGTATGCTCCTTCGCCACCGTCTTCTTCTGCGCCGTTGTCGTCGATGTCACCGATCCCGATGCCGATGCGCATGAGTCAGACTCCAGATTAGTCCGGCGCGGAAGTCGATGTTGCCTGGCCGCTCCATTGGACCATGGCCGCGCGGCGTGCACGTTTTCTGCACCCGATTGCTTTGCGCCACATCGGATAGCCTGAGGCATTCTGCGAAGCTCAGGGCTTTTGCGCCGGCGAGCATTGTGGGACACTCGAATTGAGGTAGGAGATCGATGGCGCTGCCCACTCACATCCTGTTGGTGTACGGCTACCTGCTGCTCTTCGTGTGGGTGCTGGTGGAGCAGGTGGGGGTGCCGCTGCCGGCTACCCCGGCTCTGCTGGCAGCCGGAGCGCTCTCAGCCGAGCACCAGCTCAACTTTGCGGTAGCGCTGGCGGCGGGCGTGACCGCGTGCCTGATCTCGGATACCTGCTGGTTCTTTGTCGGGCGGCGCTACGGGCGGAGGGTGCTGAATGTCCTGTGCCGGCTCTCGCTGGAGCCGACCACGTGCGTGAAACGGACCCAACTCTCGTTTGGCAGAAGGCGGCATGCCACGCTGCTGCTGGGGAAGTTTGTACCGGGGCTGGCGTCGCTTACCTCGCCGATTGCCGGCCAGAACGGCATGGCGTACGCCGAGTTCCTGCTCCTGGACTGCCTGGGCTCGGCGATCTGGGTGGGTACGCTTCTCACCTGCGGGCGCATTTTCGGGGACGCGTTGAAGCACAACCCGCACCTGCTGGCGTGGGTGGCGCGGTTCTCCGGCGCGCTGCTACTGGCGGCCATCCTTGCGGTGCTGGCCGGGCGCATGTACCGCAGGCGGATGATTCTGCGGCAGCTGGTCCGGTCGCGGCTGGAGCCGGAAGAGCTGCGGAGTCAACTGGATGCGGGCGAGGAGGTCTACATTGTGGATCTGCGCCACCCGCTGGAGCAGTTGACTGACCCGTTCACGCTGCCGGGAGCGCTGCGTTTTGCTCCGGACGATCTGGCTAGCCGGGCGCACGAGATTCCTCGCGACCGCGACATTATTCTCTACTGCACCTGCCCCAACGAGGAGACGGCGGCGCATACCGCGTTGAAACTGCACCGTTTAGGGGTGGAGCGGGTGCGGCCGCTGCGGGGCGGCTACGACGAGTGGAAGCGGCTGGGTTTTCCCATGGACGCCATTCCGCCGGTGATGCCGGGTGGGCTGGTGCAGCTGGAAGGCTGATACGCGCGCAAAAAAAACGGCGATCGCCATTGGAATCAGGCGATTAACCAACAAAAGTGCACAGAATTGCGCGCCTGTTCCGGTTGGTCGAGCAAAGCCAGCCGATCAAGGCTTTTTGGCGCGCACGTACAAAATAAAAACTGCGATGTCGATTGGAATCAAGCGATTAATCCATAAAACTGCACAGAATTACGCACCGATTCTGGCCTCGCCCCGCGGCCATGATTTGCCGAGAAAACCAGGGCAAATGAATGCGCCCGCGCTAGGCGCGGGCGCTATTTCTCTTACTGTTGCCAGTCTACGCCCCTGGATAGTTAATACTGATGATCCGGTCAACTATTTCTTCAGACACATTCCATTGGGGTTGTTGCGATCTCCACAGGGTGGGAAGCTTGACTTTTTTTGGGCGATGGCGGATTTGCACTAATTATGGTGCAGATTTAGCGGGCGCAGATTTCCGGAGTTTCGCGTACTGGAAGGGGATGGCGAGCCGGCGCGACCCCTGCGGATCGCGCCGGCAGTTCTTCTATTTCGGGTTCGGCTTACCCAGGAGCGCGCCTCGGCTGCGCCGAGGCTTCTCCTGGGCTATTATCCTGCTGTCCCTACGGGACGCTTGACCGCGTGGTTGGACCGGATGGGTGCCCGAGGAGGCTTTTTCCTGCGAATACTGAAGTTGCTACTTCAGTATTCGGGCTGCTAAAAACATGGCTAAGTACCGATACTGAAGTAGAAACTTCAGTATTTGGAGAACCGGTTCGATGAGTAAGGGCCTTTGTCGGCCGTAGCTTCCCCTCCCGGGTCCCTCCGCCGCGGCGGACGGGGGCCCGTGGTTTTTGCGCGCGTAGGCGTCGCCCTGGGCTGTTTCTTCGTGGCCGCAAAGGCAAAGCAGATTCCCTGCCGCGACGGGAAATGACAGAAAGAAAGGCAAAAGCAAAAGCCGGGATGGGCTGTGATGGGCATAACCGATGCTGCCGGATTACCATCCATATGTTCAGCAACATTGACCTTTCGGCCGGATGTCTCTGCTGGCGCGCGCCAGAGGGGGAGGATCCACGATGTCGAACGACGCTGCTACTCCGAAGTCTCTTTCGGATCGGTTCTGGACCTTCCTGATGAGCTGGACGGGCCGGATCACCGCGGTCGTGGGGCTGTGCGCAACGATCGGCGGCGGGGTGACGTGGCTGATGACACACCAACGGCAGCAGCAAGAACGAGCCACGCAACTCGAGTTGGCGCAGACGCAGGCGGCACAGGGAGATTACGAGAAATCGGCCGAAACGAGCGCCGCCCTTCTCAAGACAGACCCCCAGGACCGCACGGCTCTGGATAACCAGTTGAACGATGCGATGCTGTGGGCGGAGAACTTCAGCGTTGAGGTTCCGGAGGGGCAGAGCGCGACCGGGCCGGCGGGCAAAGCGCTGGACGAAATGATGCCCATTTTGGAGGCTGGTTTGGCGCGCAGCACGGGAAGCCGCGCAGCGGATGTGCAGGCGCACCTGGGATGGGCGCACTGGCTGAACCAGCACATTGCAGAACGGGAATCCGGGCCCGCCGCGGAACAGAACTTTCGCGCGGCCTTGGCAACCGATCCTGCGAACGCCTACGCCAACGCGATGCTGGGCAACTGGATGCTGCAAAATGGTGGGGATTTCTCTGAGGCGGTTCAGCACTTGCGGGCCGGGGCCGCGGCGGTCAAAGCGCGCCCTTTCGTGCGCCAGTTGCAGATCGCCGGGCTTGTTGACGGCGACAGCCAGGCCGGCGCCCGCGGGGAACTTATGAAGGTGGCCAATGCCATGCGCATCGGCGGAGAGCCGCTGTCCGCAGACGACAAGCGCCAGGTTCTCTATGCCTGCTGCGATGTTTCGGCCACGAGGCATGTGGAGTTGGTCGAGTCGCTCTCCTCTGTGCCTCCCGACAACGCATGGTCGACGTATTTGTGGCTGGAAGACGCAAGCTCGGCGCGCTCACCCGATCCGTTGCGGGGGCCGATCCATGACTTCATACAGGCGAATCTATTGGAGATTTCAGGGAAGGCGCCGCAAGCGCTCGAGCAATACCGGGCAGCCAAGCAGAAGCTGCACGCGATACCGGGCACTTCTCTTGAGGGCTCGGTTGATGCGGCAATTCGTAGATTGACGCATTCGTGATCTGGCGCCGATCCCGGCATGCATGCGTGTGGATGCTGCCCCGGGGCCGTTCTGGTGGTCGCAGATTCCTCCAAAGCACGACCAGGAATGAGGCCTTGGGCGCCAGACTAAAGCGTCCGTTCCACGAAATTGCGTATCCGGCTATTCTGAGGCTTCAATGGCGCGGGGCACTACGTAGCTTCTGGAGATCTTCCCATCGGTCACGACAAAGGTCCAGGTGTACCGGATCGAATACTTCTTGTTGTCAGCTGTTGTGATGGTGGCTTCGCACTCAAATGGGACCCCGTGGCCTGTAAGAAGTGCTGAGCTCTCGACAATCGACGATTCGATTGATTCGGGGATTGAGACGCTCATCTCGGTTGCAGGTGTCAATAGCGCGGGCTCCCGATTTTCGGGTGGAATAGCCATTGCGCCGTTACACGTCGGAAGCCCCATGATGACGTTGGTTTTGCCATGATTCTGAAAAAACACCTCGTTCGTTTTGTCTTTTGACAGAACCAAGACCTGGGGTGTGAAGTTGAGGGCATATTCCTGCACAGCGATCTGTCCCAAAATGGCGTCCTTTTTCTCGATTGACAGCTTGAGGCGTGCGTTGTCATCGCCGATGTCATCCAACCTTTGTTCGAGCTTGCCCTGTTCTACCGCCTGATCTCTCGCAGCGTTCTTTTCATCCTTGGTCATTTTTGAGATGGTATTCTGCAGCTCCGGGATCTCCCCAAGCTGAGCAAGCTGGCTTTCTTTGGCCTCTGAAGCAGCCTTCCGGCGTTCCGTCCATCAAAAATCACCCGCCAAAAGGCAGATGAGAACGATGAAGCCGAGCACAAACGGAAGCGTTCTCCGCCGTCTCGTCCAGATAAGGGTTTCCTTCACAAGCCTGATGGCGGCAAACACAACGGCAATGGAGGCGGCATAATCAGCGAAACGATATTCCTCGATGCCAATCATCACGCCCCAGATCCCGAGAATGGCCGCAACGGTCCATGGAGTGTCGATCCAACCGAAAACAGGGTGGGGCGGCGAGTGCCTCTTATCTGTCATGGCTTCCTTTCCGCGAGTGTATCGCAGGGTCGATTCTCGACGGCAAGGCAATTCAATGAGTTTGTCGTTCAATCCGCCGGCCAAATCGTTGACTCGGGCTTCTAAATCGCGTATTCTGGAGTCCTTGCGCGGTGTTGCGCCTGGGGTCTGTGACCACGGTTCCGGACCCGGCCGGAAGAACCCCTGAAGGGGAGACCGTCGGCGCAGGCCACCTTCTGTTGGCGGTCAGCAATCCTTTCCAGCAGAGCCAGGAGCCCAACGAGGGCGAATGCCGCAATCCTCACCCGAACAGGTTTGGGAGAGTGTCAAGAGTCTTTATTCCCGCGCGAAACGGGCGGGAGAGCGCGTTTTGCGTGGAGTTTTTCGGCCCATTGCGGCCAGTCGGCCGGTAGCGGCCAGAGCGAGGCAGGAGAGAGATGTCGACCTTTGTTCCCAGCGGCAAGAACATTGACCGCAAGTGGTACGTGATGGATGCCGCGGGCCAGACCGTAGGCCGGCTGGGCACCAAAGCCGCCGATGTGCTGAGCGGCAAGCTGAATCCGAAGTATGTCCCCTACATCGACATGGGCGACCATGTGATTGTGATCAACGCGGAGAAGGTAAAGCTTACGGGGCTCAAGGGTGAGAAGAAGATGTATCGGCGCTACACCGGGTTTCCCGGCGGGCTGCGCGAGGAGTCGTTTACGCGGCTGATAAACCGCAAGCCGGAGAAGGTTCTGGAAGAAGCGATCAAGGGCATGCTGCCGAAGAACAAGATCGGCCGGCAGATGGGCACCAAGCTGAAGGTGTACCGCGGGGACAAGCACCCGCACGCGGCGCAGATGCCGGTGGCGAAGTAAGAGGCAGTTGTCAGTTGTCAGTGGTCAGTAGAGCGACTGCTGGGGCGGGCCAAGAGCGGATTGAAAGAGCGGGAGCGAGCTGAAGGCAGAAGGCTGACGGCTGAGAGCTAAGAGGATTGAATGGCAGATCTGGTTCAGTATTACGGGACGGGACGGCGGAAGTCGGCGATTGCGCGTGTTTTTCTGCGTCCGGGCACGGGCGAGTGGAAGGTCAACGGCAAAAAGTTCGACGAGTATTTCGTCACCGAGCAGCAGCGCGTGGCGGCCAAGCGGACGCTGGTGGTGGTTGAGATGGTTTCGAACTTCGACGTTGTCACCACCGTGAAGAGCGGCGGGGTGGCGGCGCAGGCCGACGCGGTGAAGATGGGCGTGGCGCGCGCGCTGATTGAGTTCAACCCGGAACTGCGCAAGACGCTGAAGGCGGAAGGGCTACTGACCCGCGACGCACGCCAGAAAGAACGCAAGAAGTACGGGCAGAAGGGCGCCCGCAAGAGGTTCCAGTTCAGCAAGCGCTAGGGCACTTGCGAGTTCACAGTTCCGAGTTCACAGTTCACAGTTGGTGAGCTGCTGTGGACTACGAACTGTGAACTATGAACTTTGTAATTCAATCTCCCGCTTTGGCGGGCCTAAATCCGGGCGCCGGCATCGACCACCCGGATGCAATTCAATGAGGAGGAGTCTTGGCGACCATCACCATGAAGGAGCTGCTCGAAGCGGGAGTCCACTTCGGGCATCAGACCAAGCGCTGGAATCCGAAGATGAAGGAGTACATCTTTGGCGAGCGCAACGGTATTTACATCATCGACCTGCAGAAGACGCTGAAGCTGTTCAAAGACGCGTCGAAATTCGTTACCGAACTGTGCTCGGGCGGCAAAACGATCCTGTTTGTCGGCACCAAGCGACAGGCGCAGGACGCGGTGGCCGAAGAGGCCACGCGCGCCAGCATGCCGTATATCAACCAGCGATGGCTGGGTGGGCTGCTGACCAACTGGGTGACGGTGCAGAAGAGTGTAAAGCGCCTTCAGGAATTGGACGAGATGGCGAGCGATGGCCGCTACGATCTGTTGACCAAGAAGGAAGTAATACGGCTGGAGCGGGAGCGCAAGCACCTGCAGGCGAATTTGGCCGGCATCAAGAACATGAAGCGCCTGCCGGACGCGTTGTTTGTGGTGGACTCAAACAACGAAGGCATTGCGGTAAAGGAAGCGCGCAAGCTGGGCATTCCGGTGGTTGCGGTGGTTGACACCAACTGCGATCCCACGGTGGTGGACTATGTGATTCCCGGCAACGACGATGCGCTGCGCGCGATCCGGCTGTTTACCTCGAAGATTGCCGATGCGGCGGCCGAGGGCCTGAACCTGGTGGGCGACAAGGCGTTCCAGGAAGAGGCGCCCGAGGCTGTGGCCGAAGAGGGAGTGCCCATCGAGGCGGCCTCGACCGAGGAAGTGGATCTGGAAGCGGCCCTGGGCGGCGGGATTCGCAAGGCTCCGGCGGCGGTGGCGGCGTTGCTGGAAGAGGCTGAGGCTGCCGAAGGCGGCGACTAAACATTCTGCGCACCAGCGCGTGCATGAGGAAAAGCGTGGCGCGCAACAAGTGCCACGCTTTTTTTATGCCTTGCGGCACGAGGCAAGAGAGATTTTCAAAAAAAGAGATTGGAAAAAGAGAGAGATGACGACAGTGAGCGAGAAGACTGATGCAAAGCTGGTGAAGGAACTGCGGGAGAAATCCGGTGCGCCGATGGGTGATTGCCTGAAGGCGCTGCAGGAGACCAAAGGAAACATGGAAGAGGCCTTTGTGGTGCTGCGCAAGCGCGGCGTGGCCAGCGCGCAGAAGAAAGCGGCGCGGAGCACGAACGAGGGCGCGGTGGGCCACTATATCCACGCGGGCGGCAAGATCGGCGTGCTGGTGGAAATCAACTGCGAGAGCGATTTCGTGGCCCGCACGGAGGACTTCCAGGAGCTGATGAAGGATATCGCGATGCACATCGCAGCCAGCGATCCGCGCTACATCAAGCCGGAAGACGTTACTACCTCAGACCTGGAGCGCGAGAAGGAGATCTATCGCGCACAGGCCGCCGCGACGGGCAAACCGGCGCCGGTGATCGAGAAGATCGTGGACGGCAAGATGGCGAAGTTCTACGAGGAGGTTTGCCTTCTGGAGCAGCCTTTCATCAAGGAACAGTCCATCAGCATCAAGGAGCTGATCGCGCAGAAGGTGGGCAAGCTGGGCGAGAACATCACGGTGCGGAGGTTTGCGCGGTTCAAGGTAGGCGCGCAGGATTGGACCGTGTCTCAGACCAAGGCTGTGGAAGCCGCCGGCGAATAAGAGCGGCTGCGGAAACGCAGCTCGAAACAAGGCGGGGCATGACCGGAAGGTCGTGCCCCGCCTTGTTTTGTTTGCCGCCTTAGGGACTTTTTTCTCTGGGCCGAAACTCTCAACGTCTGGTGGAAGTAAGCGCATCCCACCAACCCTAGCCGATAAAAATCGCGGCGAGGGTGGTGCACCGCGAGTCTGCGCGACAGCCGAAAGTGCGGCTAGGACTGGTAGCGTTTCTGGTGCCAGGCCCAGGCGGTGCGGATGATGTCGTCGAGGCGGGTGTATTGGGGTTTCCAGCCCAGCTCGCGGATGGCTTTTTCAGAACTTGCGACGAGGACGGCCGGATCGCCTGGCCGCCGTGGATGGATCTCTGCCGGAATGGGATGGCCAGTGACGCGCCGCGCCGAATCAATCACTTCCTGCACGCTGAATCCCTGGCCGTTGCCGAGATTGAGAATCAGGCGAGGGCTGGATTCAAGTGCTTCCAAGGCAAGGAGATGGGCGTCGGCCAGATCGGAAACGTGGATGTAGTCGCGGATGCAGGTGCCGTCGGGAGTGGGATAGTCGTTGCCGTAGATGCGGATGGCGGAGCGGCGGCCCAGGGCCACATCGAGAATGAGTGGAATGAGATGGGACTCGGGTTGGTGGGCTTCGCCGTGGGTGATGCCGTCGGGTCCCTCGGGTGCGCCAGCCACATTGAAGTAGCGAAGCGAGGCGAAGCGCAGGCCATGAATGCGATGAAACCAGCCCAACATGCGCTCAACCAGCAACTTTGACTCGCCGTACGCGTTGGTAGGCTGAAGGAGGGCATCTTCAGTTATGGGAACAGTTTCCGGCTCGCCATAGACGGCGGCTGTGGAAGAGAAGACCAGCTTGCGGGGCCCGCAGGCAAGCATGACTTCAAGGAGACTCAGAGTGGAAGCGGTGTTGTTGCGGAAATAGATTTCCGGCTTGGACATGGACTCTCCGGCCTCAATGAATGCCGCGAAATGCATCACGGCTTCAAAGGGCGCGCCCTGGCGCGCTGCGGAGAGAAAGAGTCCCTCAATGAGGGACCTGTCGGCGACGTCTCCGGCCACGAATTCCGCTCCCGCCGGCACCAGCTCGCGGTGGCCGTGGCTCAGATTATCCACAACCACTGGCTGATGGCCCTTGTCTAGGAGCAGTTTCGCTACGGTGGACCCAATGTAACCTGCTCCACCGGTGACTAAAGTCTTCACAAAAAATTCCTTTCTGAAATTTGAACGAAATTGGGTTAGTCTGTGTCTATTAAATCAAACAGGCAGGACTCAACGGGCGGATGCCTTTGGGACTGAAGACCGTTTTAAGACGGCGACCCTGTCAGTGAGATCGGCAAAACAACTTCCTTCTCTTCGGAACTTTTGGATGCTTCGGATGTCCGGTCAGGAACGGAGCAGAGATGGCTTTTGAGAGTGCCTTGCGAATCTACGCATCACCCAAGTGCGCAGGGTATAACTACAACTATTTCGGGAGTCGGGCAGGAGCGCATATCAACTACAATAAGGACAACAGAATTCCCATTTCCCCCATCGGATTGACGAGGGGTAATGAGGATCGGGCGATCAAGATAGGTGCCTTGGCCCGACTCATTCCCGCCATGCAGGAAGTCACACACCGTAATCGCTTGCATGAGGCTGGATAAGCCGAACCTGGGCCATGATACGCCGTAGGCATTACCCATTTTCGACGAGGGATTTAAATGATGTCGGCCACAAATTATCCGATTCGAGCCAACTTCGGCTTGCTTCCCGAGCCTGAGAGAAGTCCGGCTTCGTTTGCGACCAGTGCGCTTGTGAACCTGAGCATCCTGGCCATCATTCTGTACATAGGAATGACGGCCAAGAAGGCAATCCAGCAGCACCAGTTTGAGCAGACGCAGTTGATATTTCCGACCAAGCCGCCTGAGCCGGTGAAGGTGAAGATTACGCCTCCGCCGAAAATTGAGCCGCCCAAGCCGCCGGAAGTGGCGAAGCTGGAGGCCCCCAAGATCAATTTGCCCAAGCCGGAGCCGAAGCCTGAGACCAAGCCGCTGGTGATGGAAGCGAAGGTAACAGTGCCGGTGATGAAGCAAGCCAAGCCGGCGATTATTCTGGCGCCTCAACCCAAGGCGGCGCTCACGGCAGCAGCCCCGGCGCAGACGCCGAACAATCATCCTTCGATGAAGCCGGTGCACCTGGGCGAGACCTTCGGTGTGATGCCGAATCCGAACGCTACGCGTGCAGCAACGGTGGCGGCGATTGGGAACCCGTATGGCGGGATGAACGGGGCGGTGACTGCGCCCAAAGGCGTTGTTGGCTCGACCGGAATCGGCAATGGCACTCGTTCGGGTTCGAACGCCGGAACCGTAGGCAAAGTGGCTTCCGCGGGAGTTCCCGGGGCCACGGGTACGGGGAATGTCTACGGCGGCGGAAACGTGGCCTCAGTGGCAATGCCCAAGATGGAGAAAGCTGCGGTAGCGACTCCGGCGGTGGATGCGGTGCCGCACTTCACGCAGCTTGAAGTCATCTCAAAGCCGGCGGTGCAGTACACTGCGGAAGCACGGCAACTCCGGGTGCAGGGCGACGTGGTGCTGCGGGTAACATTTACCGCCGACGGCCAGATCATTATCCAGGGTTTGGTACACGGACTGGGCCATGGGCTGGACGAAGAGGCGCGCAAGGTGGCACAACAGATCCGGTTCCGGCCGGCCACCAAGAACGGGCAGCCCGTGGATCTGACAACTAACATCACCATAACGTTCCAATTGGCTTAACATCGAGATTGAAGGGAATGAGCTGGATTCAGCCGCGGGTTGCCGAGACTATGCAAGCCGCAACAGAACGACCAGAGCAGGAGCTTGACATGAAGTTTCGGAAGACTATTTTCTACTTTCTCATTACTGCCCTTTGCGCGACGACGGCTTTCGCAAAGAAACAGCCGAAGTACGAAACGGCACACCAACTAACGCCGGAACAGGCGGCGCTGGTGCAGCGCTCGATAGGCCGGGAGAAAGTGCTGATCAAGGAGATTGGACAGCGGACTCCGCTGGTGGAGACCTACATCCAGGACACGCGCCCCGACGTGAAACTGTATGAGGTACCGGTCAGCGACACCTACATGCTGAGCCGGGTGGATTTCGGCAAGGGCTTTTTCGACAAGGCATACCAGCCTCGCGACGCCAAGCAGAAGGGGTTCTTCAAGAACTCGGTTGGCTCGATTATGGGGTTGAGCAAGGCCCTCGGACTGGACAAGAAATTCACGTACAATCCGCTTGGTTTTACGGAGATGATGTTCGTCGATCCCACCGGATTCGACCAGCAGCACTACGTGTTCAGCTATGTTCGGCGGGAGTTTCTGGGGTCGGTACGGACGTGGGTGTTCGACGTGCACCCGAAGGTTTCCGGCCAGGGCCGCTTTTACGGGCGCATCTGGATTGAGGACGATGGCGGGAACATCGTGCGGTTCAACGGAACCTTTACGCCGTCCAAGAACGAGGACTCTTCCAAGTACTACTTTCACTTCGACAGCTGGCGCATGAATGTTCAGCCGGACATCTGGCTGCCGGTGGCGATCTACGTGGAGGAGTCGCAACGCTCCGAGGGCGACAAGAAGGCAGGTTTGAAGGCGCAGACGCATTTCTGGGGCTACAGCCTCAAGCTGCCGACACGCGACAGCGAAAACGTTAGCGTGAAGGTGGATGATGCCCAGGACGTGAGCGAGGATACGTCGGACGTGAGCCCGCTGCAGGCGCAGCGTTTGTGGGTGAGACAGGCCGAAGACAACGTGCTGGACCGCCTGACCCAGGCTGGCCTGGTGGCCCCGGCGACGCCGGGCGGCTATGAAGAGAAGGTGCTGGAGCAGATCGTCACCAACCTGGCGGTGCCCAACAACCTGGCGTTTACCAGCCCGGTCCGCTGCCGCGTGATGCTGATGGACACCGTGGAAGCCACCACTGTGGGGAACACAATTCTATTGAGCAAAGGGCTTATCGACTCCCTGCCGGCTGAGCCGGCCTTCGCATCGGTGATCGCGATGGAGTTGGCGCACATTGTGATGGGGCACCACATCGATACGCGATACGCCTTTAACGATCGTCTGCTGTTCCCCGATGAGACGACCTTCCAGCGCATCGATATGTACCACTCCGACCACGACAACGAAGAAGCCGTGAAGCGGGCGATGACGTATCTTGAGAGCTCAATGTACAAGGACCAGTTGCCGACTGCGGGCCTTTTCTGGGAACAGCTTGCGGATCGCGGCAAGGCGCTGCACGCCCTGAACACACCGAAACTGGGCGACAGTCTGCTCCGTCCGGACGGAACCCCCTGGATGCTGGCACTGGCGCACCAGGCGCCGAAGATCAACTGGGACGATCTGACGCAGATTCCGGCGCTGCCGCTGGGAAGCTGGCTGAAGACGGATCCCTGGGACGATCGCGTGCACGCTGTCAACTCGAAGTTGTACGCGCCCATGAACCCACGCGACAAGATGCCGCTGGAAGTCACCCCGTTGTACTTCAAGCTGCAGCGGTACGATGCCAAGGACGCGCAGCCAGCCGCCCCCCCGGGCCAGCAGCCGGCAGCGCCTGCGGCCGACCCGAACAATCCTCCGGCGAACAGCAACCAGCAGGCTCCGGCTGCTGCCGCTCCCCAGGGTACTTCCGGCCAGCCGTCTCCGCAGACGAGTACGCAGCCGGCCAACCAGGATACTTCAGCCCAGCAGCAGACTCCCGCTGCACCGCAGTTGAGATGAATCCGGGGGGTCTCAAGTGGATGGCCGAGGAGTTTCCCCGGCCATCTTTGTATGCGCGAATGGTCGTCGTAAAAAATGACGCCACCATCATTCGATCGAAGGTAGGCAAATAGACAATGAAACAATCTGCTCTTATTTTGTGTTCAGTTTCCGTGCTTCTGCTTATGGGCGCGCAATTCGCTCGGGCGCAGGCAGTTTCAGACGCCAGCGGACCGCGCACGTCCATCACCGCCGGAGGATTCGCTTCGGGATTCGAATCCGACGATAACAACGACAAGCTTGTTGGCGCGGGCGCGTTTGTGGATGTGCGCTTCCGGCACTGGGTTCAAGTGGAGGGGGAAGGCCGCTGGCTCTACTGGAACCAGACTGACGGGGAGAAGGAAAGCAATTACCTGGTCGGGCCGCGCGTGCCTGTGGTGCAAATAGGCAGAAAGACCGAAGTCTTTGGCAAGGCGCTCATCGGCGTGGGAAAGATGACCTTTCCTTATGGTTACGGGTACGGTAACTTTACCGCGCTGGCATTCGGAGGCACAGTGGATTACCACCTGAACCGCAGGCTGATCATCCGCGGTGATTTCGAATACCAGGACTGGCCGCAATGGCTGAACAGCACTGCTCTCCTTCCATATGGGATCAGCGCCGGCGTCGGCTACCGCATTTTCTGAGTCTCGGTGGCGCCAGCGGAATCGAGGCGCGGGCGGCTAACACCGCAAAGGGAATGCGCATCAAAGGTAGTGGGCGTCTCCGCGTAAAGTCATATTAAGCTAAATTGCGGCCGCAGAACCGCATGCGGGACAGTTCCGGAGCGCCGAAAGTTCCCAGGGAGCTGAAGCGCAGATGGAGAAGGATACTCGTCTGTCCACCGGCATTGACGGCCTGGATGACATCCTGCACGGCGGCCTGGCCAGAGGTTTCCTTTACCTTATCGAGGGCAGCCCGGGCGCGGGGAAGACCACTCTTGCCCTTCAATTCCTTATCGAAGGCGCACGCCATGGCGAAAAGGGCTTATACCTGTCGCTGGCGGCGAGCGAAGCCGAGCTTCAGATCGTGGTGGACTCCCACGGATTCGACCTCCAGAACGTGACTATCTGCAAGATCTCGCCGCCGGAGATTGCGCCGCAGACCAGCCAGCACTACACGGTTTTCCAACCGGCCGAGGTGGAGCTGGCGGACGTGCTGGACACAATGCTGGCCAAGGTGCGCGAGGTCAGCCCATCGCGGGTGGTGATCGACTCGATGTCGGAGTTGCGGATGCTGGCGCGGGACTCGCTGCGTTACCGGCGGCAGGTTCTGAGCCTCAAACAATCCTTTGAGGGATTGGACTGCGCAACACTGGTTTTGGACGAGCGCTACGGGGAAGGCCATGAAACCCAGGTGCAGACCATCGCCCACGGGGTGATCCGGCTGGAGGTTCTGCCGCGGGAATACGGCATCACCAGGCGAAGGCTGGAAGTGCTGAAGATCCGGGCATCGGGTTTCCGCGAAGGTTACCACGATTACACCATCGTGAAGGGCGGCCTGTGTGTGTTTCCGCGGCTGGTCTCCGGAGAGCACCGGGGTTCCGGCGCGCTCACGGAAAATGTGAGCAGCGGCATCTCGGAGTTGGATTCGTTGTTCAATGGGGGCGTGCAGCGAGGCACGAGCACGTTGATCGCCGGGCCGGCGGGGTGCGGCAAATCCACCCTGTGCGCACAGTTTGTTTACGCCGCGGCCAAAAGGGGCGAACGCGGGGCCGTCTTCACTTTCGATGAGACGAAGCAGTCGTTCACGGTTCGCAGCCGCGGGCTGGGAATGGATCTGGATCCGTTTCTGGAACAGGGAATGGTCCATCTGGAACAGGTGGATCCGGCGGAGCTTTCGCCGGGCGAATTGATCCACCGGATCCGGCACGGCGTGCAACAGCAGAAGTGGCGGATCGTGACCATTGACAGCCTGAACGGTCTCATGAACTCGATGAGCGAAGAGCGCGCGCTCACGCTGCAACTCCATGAATTGCTGTCCTATCTCAACCAGCTGGGTGTGGCTACGTTCCTGGTGCTGGCACAGCATGGGCTGCTGGGTCATGCTGTTGCCTCGCCGACTGACGTGAGTTATCTTGCCGACAACGTGCTTTTGCTTCGGTACTTTGAAGCAGGCGGAGAGGTGCGCCAGGCGCTCTCGGTGATGAAACGCCGGTCCGGTCCGCATGAGCGCTCCATACGCGAGCTGTTGATGAGGGACGGAAAGGTGAGCATCGGTCAGCCGCTGAAAAGCTTTACCGGCGTGCTGACCGGGGATCCGCAGTTCACCGGAGGGCAGTCCCTGCTATGACGTTCCCCGCCGAAGCGCGCAGGTTTCTGGTGGCTGCACCGGTTGGACGCGACGGAGAGCTGATCCGCGGCCTGCTCAATTCGTCGGGTTTTCCGGCGGAATGCACGGATACGGTGAGCGGAATGGAAAGCCTGGACAGCTCGCTGCTGCTGGGGCTGATCCTCACCGACGAAGCGCTCTCAAAAGGCGGCGTGGAATCACTGCGTGCACTGATCGAAACCCAGCCGGCATGGTCGGATCTGCCTGTGCTGCTGCTTACCAGCGGCCCCGCGGAGCCGCGGTATGCCGCGGTAGCCAGCCAGGTGAGGATGGAGATCCGAAGCCTGTTCCTGCTTGACCGGCCGGTGCGCAAGGAGCTTCTGCTGAGCGCGGTGCAGGTGGCGTACACCGCGCGCATGAAGCAGTTGGAGATGCGCGATGCGGCCGCCCGGCAGTTCCAGAGCGATGAGATGCTGCGCAATACGGAGAAGCTGGCCGCGGCCGGCCGCCTGGCGGCAACCATGGCCCACGAGGTGAACAACCCGCTGGAGGCGCTGGGCAATCTGCTGTACCTGGTGGAGAACTGCAGCAGTGTGGAAGACGCGCGCTCTTTAGGGCGCGTTGCCCAGCAGGAGCTGGCGCGCATCAGCGAAATTGTTCACGATACGCTGCGGTTTCATCGCGCGCCCGCAGAACCCGGGCCGACGGATGTGGCCGAACTGGCGCGGTCGGCCTCGGCCCTGTTCCGCACTAAGATGCGCGAGCGCAACATCGCGGAGAGTTTCTCAGCTTCCGCCGCTTTCGCGTACTGTTCCGCGGGCGAGATCCGGCAAGCCATTGTGAACCTGATCGGCAACGCCATCGACGCCATGCCCCACGGTGGCCACCTCTATGTGCGGGTTGCGGTTATCAGCACGACCAAAGTGGCGGAGGTCCGCGTGACGGTGGCTGACACCGGCAGCGGCATCGGCCGCGAGATCCGGTCGCGGCTTTTCAAGCAATTCTTTACCACCAAGGGAAGCCGCGGCACTGGTTTGGGGCTTTGGCTCACGCGCGATATAGTGACGCGCAATCGCGGCCGGCTTCGCTTCCGCTCGCGCACCGGCGCGCCCAGCGGAACCGTGTTTTCGTTTTATCTGCCCGCGCCTGCGCCGCTGGATTTAGTGCCCGCACCATCCAACGAGCGAGCGGCCGATGCAGGGGAAACGCCCCCAGAGTCGCGGTTCCGCGGCGCCGCGTAAGCCGGTTGCGGGCTCTGGTGTTAACGCGTCCCGCGTACAACAACCCGGGTTCCCGGCGACACCAGCGTGCCCGGCGCCGGGGCTTGTTCGCGCACCGTGCCATTGCCCGCCACCGTCACTTCAAGCCCGGCGCTGGCTGCCGTCTCAATTACCTGCCGAATCGACATCCCTGCAAACGAAGGCACATGGATCTGCTTCCCCACGTCCATCACCACTTGCCGGGCCGCCGTGGTTTGGGCTGCAGGGGCTGGAGCCGTTGCGCGCTCCAGAGCAGGGGAGGGAATTGCCGGTTGCGATGACGCTGCCGCTGGACCAGGCTTCTCCGGTTGCGGAGCCGGTTGCGCCTGTTCAGTGCGTAGCGGGTCGTCGCTGGGCAGGTCGTTCACAGCCGCATAGAGCTGGTTGATGTCGCCATCGTTCTGGTGATCGTCCTCGCGCGCGTAATCCAGCGGCGCGCTGGTTTTCGACGGCCGGACTTCCTCGTCGTGCCGTACGCCCAGGTATTCAAGGATCTCCTGCGCCACCTCCGCGAATACCGGCGCCGAAACCGCGGTCCCGTAATACGATGGCCCTTTTCTGGGCGTGTCGATCACCACCGCCACGGCAATCACGGGGTTATTCACCGGAGCAATTCCCGCGAACGATGCGATGTGCATGGTCTTGGAGTAGAGGTGGGTAACCGGGTCCACTTTCTGCGCCGTGCCCGTCTTGCCGCCGGCCGAGTAGCCATTGAGCTGCGCCGGCTTGCCGCTCCCGTAGAGCACCACACCTTCCATCATTTTGCGCATTTCCGCGGCGGCAATCGTGGAGATGACCCGGTACGCGCCGGCGGGGAGCGGATTGGGCAAGTCCTCGTCCAGCTTGAACGCATTCGCCTCCATCGGCGCGGACTCCTTAGGATTTGCAGTCAACTGTCCGGGCATCAGCACGTGCGGCGGCAGGTAAACGCCGCCATTGGCAATGGTCGACACCATGGAAACCAGTTGTAACGGCGTAACCGCGATCTCCTGCCCGATCGCAATCGATCCAATCGACGATGGTCCCCACTTGTTCACCGGCCGCAGCAAGCCGCGCGTCTCTCCGGGCAGCTCCACGCCCGGTTTCGATCCAAAGCCAAACGCGCGGATGTACTGGTAGAGCTTGTCCGGGCCCACCTTCAACGCCATCTTGATGGCGCCCACGTCGCTCGACTGTTCGAGCGCCTCGTGCACCGGAATTACGTGGAAATGTTCGCCCTGGTTGTCGTGGATGACCCGCCCGGCAATCGTGATCTGCCCGCCCTGGCAATCCACCATGTCGTCGGGCTTCACCAGTCCCTCGTCGATTGCCGCCGAATACGACACCAGCTTGAACGTCGATCCCGGTTCGTACACATCGCTCACCGCGTGATCGCGCAGGAGCGAAGGCGTGGTGTGCCGGAAATCGTTGGGGTTGAACGTAGGCCGTATCGCCAGCGCCAGGATTTGGCCGGTGTGCACATCCTGCACCACCACCGTTCCGTTCATTGCGTCGGTACGTTCCATCGCGTGATCCAGCGCCTGCTCGGCCATGAACTGGATGTTCTCGTCGATGGTGAGCTGCAGGTTCTGTCCCGGCTCAGGCTCCCGCTCAGTGGAACCCAGCACCTTGCGCCGCGCATCCATGGCCGTGAACATCCGCCCGGAGACTCCGTGCAATCGCGGCTCGAATTTTTGTTCCAGCCCCCCCAGCCCGGTGTCGTCCGTCCCCACGTAGCCCAGCACCTGGGCAGCGATCTGGCTGTCGGGGTAGAAGCGCTGGTATTCCTTCTGGAAGTAAATGCCCTTCATGTTCAGGGCCTTCACCTGTGCGGCGATGGCGTCAGGCACTTTGCGCGCCACCCAGGCAAATTCCCGTCCCTCTTGCAGCCGTTCCTGGATCTGCGGAGCGGTGGTTCGCGTGTCGTCAGGATCTCGATGCACGATGGCCGAAAGCGTCTTTGCCGCGGCCACCTTGTCTTCGATCTCCGACGGAACCGCGTAAATTGAATTCACCTGCACGGTCATGGCCAGCTCGTGCAGGTTCCGGTCGTACAGGACTCCCCGCCGTGGCGCTACTTCAAACGTGCGCTGCTGCTGCTTCTGTGCCCGGTCAACGAACTCCTGGTGGCGCACGATCTGGAGCCAGAACAACCGCCCTGAAATGGCCCCTGCCCAAACCAGGAAAAAGAGGCAGATAAGCCAGAAGCGCGCCAGCCGCATGGGCAAGGCGCGCGGCAGGTTGTTGCGGTTGCGGGCGTGGTTGCGAATGGATGTGGCCTGCATGGCCGGTTGGCTCCGGGGGAAAGTCTATTGCTTGCCTTACTGTCCTCGCATTGCCGGTGGAGTTGCCGCGGCGAGCGTTGGACCTGATGCGTCAGGCCGCGCCGTGGGATGCACCACCTGTCCGGGCTGCGGCGCTTCCAGTCCAAGCTGCCGCGCCATGCCGTCGATGCGCGCCGGCTGCGTCAACTCCGCCTCCTTGAGCCGCAATTGCCGGTTATCCTCGCGCAACTGTTCCACTGCCTGCTTCTCCGCCTCTACGCGGTACGATTGCTCAATGGCGCTGAAGTGCTGCAGGCCGTAGATCATGATGAGCGAGAACAGCATGGTGACAGCAGCCGAAAACACCCGCATCTCACGCACTCGCGCCGGATCGGGCGCCTTCACCAGCCGGCTATTGTCAAAATGCTTGCTGAAGTAGAACTCCGGCGTGCGCACGCCGCGGCGCCGCATCGGCTGAGCCGCCAGTAGTTCCGCGTTCCGCTCCGCCAACCGCGCGCTCCAGCTCCGCCCCACCTCGAACATCGTTGTCGCTGCTGCCGCCATGCCGTTCTCCAGTGGTCAGTGATCAGTGTTCAGTGATCAGCAGACCAATTCAATCCAACATTCCGTGCCTTGAATCCGCAAACTTCGCTTCCCCGCCCTCGGCTATCTGCGAGCGACGTATCCTGCCGGCAACCACTGATCACTGACCGCTGACCACTGATCACTGCCTTTCCCCCGCTCTCATCTTTGCGCTGCGCGATCGCGGGTTCTGCCGCATCTCGTCTTCGCCCGCCGTCACCGGCTTCTTCGTCAACATCGTCCAGATTCCCGCCCTCGCACCGTCCCGCAAACTGTCCTTTACCAGCCGGTCTTCTAAAGAATGAAAGCTGATGGCTACAAATCGTCCGGAGGGCTTAAGCAGATTTGGTGCGGCCTCCAGCAGCGCCTTGATTTCGTCCAACTCCCGGTTCAGGTAAATCCTCAGTCCTTGAAATGTTCTTGTTGCCGGGTGAATCCTGTCGCTTTTCATCGCCGGGGCAGCCTTGGCCACTATCCGCGCTAACTGCGCCGTTGTGGTTATGGGCCGCCCCTTGACGATGGCTCTGGCTAATCTCCGCGACCTCCTTTCTTCTGAGAATTGATAGATCAGGTCTGCCAGCTCGCGCTCGCTCGCCTCATTTACCACTTGTGCGGCGGTCAGCTCCTGGCGCGGATCCATCCGCATGTCCAAAGGGCCATCCGCCGAAAAACTAAAACCTCGCGCTGCCACATCCAGCTGCAGGCTGCTCACTCCAAAGTCCGCCAGCACTCCATCCACGCTACCGGCGATCACATGCTCTGCCGCCGCGCTGAATGCCACGTCGATCAGCTCCAACTCCGGTGCTTCGCTTCCCAGCTCCCGGCAAACCCGCTCCAGCCGTTCCTGGGCCAGCTTTATCGCCTCCGGGTCGCGATCGAACCCGATCAGCTTTCCCTTCGCTCCCAGCCGCCGAACAATCGCTTCCGAGTGCCCGCCCAGTCCCACCGTGCAATCCACCACCGTGGCGCCCGGCCGGACTGCCAGATACTGCAACGCTTCTGTCAAAAGCACCGGTACATGGCGTTGTTCAGTCCGCGTCATGTCCGCCCCCTTGGGGACCCGGTGTCCTGCGCGCCCTGGCGCAGAATGCTGCGCCGCTGCGCAGACAGCCTTAAACCTTCCCGCCCAAAAGCTGCGCCAGTTGCTGCAGATCCGCGTCGGTCAGCTTGCTCGCCTCAGCTTTGGCTTCAAACCGCTTGCGGTTGTGCAGTTCCAGGTATTGCCCCATCCCCAGCACTACCGCTTCTTCGTCGTCCAGCCCGGCCTTGGTGCGCAGAATCTGCGGCAGCAGGATGCGCCCTTGTGCGTCCATCTCCACCTGCTGGCCGTAGTAGCTGGTCATGGCCAGGTACTTTTTCAAAACCGGCTGCAGCGCGCTCAGCGTGCCCAGTTCCGCCTCCCGCTTTTCCCACTCGGGCAGGGGCCATACTTGTGCACTCTCTCCGTCCACGCCGGTCACGTAAAATTGCGTTACACTGGCGGCATCCACCAGGGCCTTGAAGGCGGACGGCAGCTTGAGCCTGCCCTTCTCGTCCACCTTGGCGGGATGATTGCCGCGAAACACGATTGCTGGTCCTCGTCTGGCGCCCGCTTGTGCCCACCCCGCGTTGGCTGAGTGGTTCCCCAGAGTTACAGGCGTCCTGAAACTTCAGCGAAGGAGGGGTCATTTGAGGTGAAACTGCCATCGAGATCAGTGAATTTGGACCACTGAGCTCACTTTTTGACCCCTGTACTCCACTTCGGACCAATCATAGACTACTTCTTGCCCCCGCGAAACAGGAATTTCCCACTTCCTGTCCATATCCTTCCCTGCTTCGGAAAGTAGCCGTCTCCTTGGGTAAGCAACTGAGACCCACCCCAACATCTTGTGTTTACTGCTTTGGTGCCGGCGCGGCAGATCAGGCTTGCAGCCGCTCGCCGCGGAGCGTATAGCGAACAAAAGGCGAATAACCAGGACAAGCTGTTCCCCCACCGAAGGAGAACCATGGGATCAACTCCGCTTCCATGCCTTGCTGAGTGGACCAATGCGATTCATTCCCGCCTCAACGCCCAGTGGGAGGCATGGAAGAGCCAGGACGCGCCCGCGAACGAAGCCGTGCTCATGGATGGCTTCACCGCGTTTTGTCCGGACGGGACCCGCCGCGCCGGCCGGTCCAGCGCGCAACAGATGGCTGAGCAGCCGATTGCCGGCTACGGTCTCTCTGAATTTCGGGTGGTCCCGGTGGCGGCGGACGCAGCCCTCGTCACCTACTTCGCCGATATTGAAACGCCGGACTCTCTCCACCACCACATGGCCGTGGGCGAGTATTGGGTTTTGAGCGAAGGGGAATGGTTCATCCGCGGCTTTTCCGGCACGCTGATGCGCTAGTTCTCCCTATTGCGGCTGATGCTGGTTCGCTGTTGCGTGCCGGCTCCGAGCCCGCTCCGCTGCCTTTTCGCCAATCAACCAGAGCAGGTAAACCACTACCGCCACGTTCACGGCGAGAAGGCTCACGCGCAGCCAGGTCACTCGCCGCATCACTTCGTCCAGCTCCAGAGGCAGGAACGAGCCGGTAATTGCCAGGGTCAGGAACTCGCCCCACACCTTCTCCAGGTAAAGCCCCACGGCCTCAAGCACGCCCAATCCCGCATAGCAGACCGCTCCGAACCCGATCCGTTTCAGCATCGGATCGTTCAGCAGCTCCGCCTTCTCAAATATGAAGTTGACCAACCTGGACTCAGGGTTGCGATGCAGCACCTCAACCAGCGCGTGCCACACCACGTCATCGATATCCTTGTGCACCAGCTTGAGCGCGCCGATGCCGAGGGCGAACAGGAGCACAGCCCCTACCAGCTTGTAGGCGGCAATCACCACCAGTCCGGCGTGACGACGGCGTTTGGGCGCGGGATGGGAGTGCGTGCCCGTCATGATTGGGGGAGAGAGCGCAAATGAACCTTGTGCCCATTTTACGTGAACCTGCGAAACGGCGCTCCGGAACCTGTGCGGTGCGGCATCGACGATCGCCCGAGTCTGCCAGCGCTGCTGGCCGGGAAGCGCTGGAGACGATACGATTGTCTTGGATGGCGCGCCACTTTGAAATGTCGCAATGGGTTCCATTCCCGGTTGAGCTGGTCTTCGCCTTTTTCGCCAACCCGCATAACCTGCCTCACCTCATGCCCCCGCATCTGAAGCTGCGCGTTGAAGACATTCGCCTGACGCCGCCTCCGCCGCGGCCCGTGGCCGCCGATGCCTCCCGCCGCTTTCAAAGCGTCGCCGCCGGTACGGGCTCCGAGATTCTCATCAGCCTCGTCCCCGTCCCGTGGTTTCCGCGCCTCAGCTGGACCACTCGCATTGTCGAATTCGAGTGGTTCAGTCACTTCACCGATGAGCAATTGCGCGGACCCTTTGCTGTGTTTCGCCATCGCCACGGTATCGCCGCCGAGAGCCGCGACCAGGTTGAAGGAACCCTGGTCACGGACTCGGTCGATTGCGCGCTCCCCGCCGGCATCCTCGGCGCGCTCGCCGCGGCCAGGGTCTGGCGCCAGCTTCACGAGTCGTTTGCGTATCGCCAGCAGCGCCTGCCGGAAGCCCTTGCGGGTGCAGCGCGCCAGGCAGCCCGGAGAGGTTGAGGCCGGGTATCTTAATTGCAGGTCAATTGCACGGTCTTCGTCGCGGGGCCGGAGACCATCTGGGAGAAGGTTCCTGTCAGCGTGACCGGGCCGTCTGTCGGTGCTTTGCAGACGGCAGTTCCATTGGTCAAATCATCGGCGCTGCTGATCTGGATGGCGGCGGGATCGGGATTCGACCAGGTGGCGTATTCGCGCGCGACCACTTGGGGAACACCGCATCCGGCATGAGCTGTCGGCGCGGCAATTGCGACGAATTGAGTTTGATTTCCGGGCGGCGGAGCCGAATGATTGACTGTCGCCGAAGTCGGAGACATCTGGAGTTCCCAAGTCAAATTGCATGTCATTCCCGAGTTGCCGCCGCATCCGCAAGGAACCAGCACTGCGGCCAGGAGTACGGTTCGCGGATCCACTCCATTGCGGAATCCCATAGGAACCTCCCGGCGGAGGAGACTCGGACAATTCATGTTAGCGCTTTTTGGGACCCCGCGCACGCACACCATGCGTTTGGTGCGGCCGCGGCACTCATCGCTTGGGAGTCGCGTGGGCTAAGTCCGCGTTTCAGCGGTTCGCGGCGGGTTCCGGTTCGAGGACCGTTTTCTGGTTCTCTGGCATTGGATACGGTTCCACATCGGGCATAACCGTTATCGCGGTTGTGAATTTGAATGGGTACTTGCCGGGACCGGGGAACGTCGCTTCGACGAAGAAGGCCGTCCAGCCCTGGGACGGAGCTGCAACCCGCGCCACGTACACCCCCGGGCTCTCGGGTTCAAGTGGAGAGCCTTGATATACCCGCCCGATCGATTTCTCGCGGAAATCGCGATGCTTGGGATTGTTTGCCTGCCATAGAGTCACCGCCAGAGGCTTCCGGTTCATGGTCACGCGGATGGAGCCATCCTGCTCGAACGTCCACCGCATTTGCGGCCGTACGCCACCCATGACCACGGACTGATAGAACGCCTCCAGGCTCCGATCCGAATCCACACCATGCAGGCTGTGATCGGTGTTGGCCTCGTACAGCAGATGATTCTCGCCCGGCAATTGATCGAAGTAGAACTGCGACGAATCGGGAAGGAAAAACTGATCTCCGGCCGCATTCACAATCAGCTTCGGCATGGTTAGCCGATCGCGATACGAGTACGGGTCCACAATCTCCATCAATTTCCTGAAGCTGGGGTTGTTCAGTTCATCCACCAGATTTTCGCGATAATAATCTCCCACGGCACGCGACCAGTATCCGTAGCTCTCGTAATGGTGCTCAAACGACGGAACGATGTTCAGAATGTCAATTACCATCGGTGCAATCGCTACAACGCGCTTGTCCACGGCCGCGGTCGTCCACGTCGTAAATCCGCGTTTCGAAGCGCCGGTAACCACAAACCGGTTCACGACATGGTGTCCGCCCGGCTTGCTCGCGGCAAAGGAGGTAATCGTATCCATTGCACGCACCGCGGATTTGGTCATGGGCAGCAGTAGCGGCCAGCTTGAATCGCCTGTATCGATGAATTTTCGCCATGTGTACGCGATGATTTCATCTTCCGTGCGCGGCCCAAAGGAATCGTTCGCAAATGTCAAGGGCTCGTTGGGAACGTCGAAAAGTTCGCTCACAACCGTGTGCGTGATGGTCGCAAGCGTCGCGAGCCTGGGTTCCGCCTCGGGCCGATCGCCAATGGAGCCGGCGCCAATGATGAGCAAACCGATCGGGCTCGATACCTTTTGGGGTATATCGATGCGCAGCCAGTGTCTCCACACGCTCGGTGTCACCTCGGCAGGCGTGCGCCATTCCTGCGAGGTCATCCGCAGCAGATACTCAGTGCATCCCGCGTGCGACGTTTCGGAAACGATGTTGTATCGGTAGTGGCGGTCCGGCGCATGAACGTACAGGTCCAGTGCGGTCTGCCGTTCTGTTGCACGCGCCGTATCTGCAAAGACAACAACAGCGGCGAAACAGACGAATGCGCAAATGTTTCGGAGAGTTCGCATGTTCCCAGTATCAACGTCCTCGCTTCTTGATGCGGATTCCCTTGGGGCGCTCATTGCGTCTTCAGCATGCTATCCCGGTCCATCACGCTTCCGCCCAGGATCAGCGTGGAAATCCGCCGCGCGTTCCAAATGTTTATGGTCGGATCGCCATCCACTACCAGGACATCGGCTCGGCGTCCCGGCGCCACCTGGCCCAGCTCGGTCCAGTGGAACTGAAGCGCGTAATTATTTGTTGCCGAGGCCAGCGCCTCGCGCGACGTCAATCCCAGCCGCACCAGCATCTCCAGCTCCACGTGAAGCGAGACGCCTGGGAACGAACCATCCACCGGCGCGCCGGATCCGGCCAGATAGTGCGGATAGGCAGAGAAGATGGCCTGGTTCAGGTGCCACAGCCGCAGCGCCGCCTGGTCCGCTTTTTTGCCCAGGCTTTCCTCTTCGTACCGCTGCGCGATGAGCGGCAGGTGCCGCACCCAAGCCGGCAAGGGATACACCATCTCGCCCTTGCTGTCCGGTGGGTTGAACATGCGCGCCGGATTCACCAGGGCCGCGGCCGGTTCTTTCCAAAGGTCGCGATGGTCCGGCAGCTGCAGGTAGTACATGGCGAATGTGGGCATCAGCGCGGTACGATGCGCAGCGATAAACCGCCCATATTGCCCCACGTGGATGTCGGAGGGCGGCAGGCGTTCGGAATAATCGTATGCGGTTGTAGCCGGGGGGCCTTCGGGATCGTCCACCAGGGGTTGCTGCAGTTCGTTGGGAATCAGCCCCAGCTCGTAGCGGTCCATGTGCAGCAGCGCGTCGACACCGGCCTCGATGCCTACTCGATAAGGAGTGGCCACAAACTCGCCGTACGTGACCAGTCCCATCTGGTGGGCCCGCGCGATGATCCACTGCGTGTTCACCGCGGTCAGGTAATGGCCGAGGTACACGGCCTTTGTGCCCAGTTTGGCGGTATCGATGAGCTGCTGCTGCGTCTCCTCCGGGCTCAATTCCGTGGGGTGGCCGAGAACCCGCAGCGTCGAGGTCCAGCCGCTGTGACCGATCAACAAACTCCAATCGTCGGTGGTGCCAACAGAATCGAGCAGGTAAAGGTGCGGCGCGGGATTCACGGCCAAATCGATGTGACCGCGATGACTGTCGGAGCTGACCACGGCGGTGGTCACCCCCATGTAGAGGTTGGCGCTGGCCTCGCCCTGGCTGTTCATTCCCTCAAATCCATCCACCAGGCCAGGAATGATGTACTTGCCGGTGCAGTCGATGACACGGGCGCCCTTGGGAATCTGCACCGTGGACGCGGGACCGACATCCGTGATCCGGTCTCCCTGGATGATCACGACGGCGTTAGCCAGGTCGTTGGCGGAGCGGCCCCAGTTGGTCACGTCAACCACGGTGCCGCCGGTCAACACCAGCGGAGAAGGCGTAACCGGCGCCTGTGACCCGAATGCCGCGGCGCACAACTGCGCTCCGGCAAATATCAGCAGGAAGATTGGGTGAGGTCGCATGCTGGCAATGGTCGTAAATGCATTTTCGCATGCGGGGATGCGAAACGAACTCAAAGTCATCAGTTCGAGCCGTCAGGTTCTGCCATCCGCTTTCGGCTCGAAGAAGCTGAGGGCTGACTGCCGATGGCTAAAAGCATTTCAGCTCGCCACCAGCGTCCGTCGCTGGCGGCGCGAAAGCAGCGGGAGCACCTGGCGGTAGGCATCGCCAACCGTCACGCCGTACTTCTGCCGCAGAGCATCCACCTTTCCATGCTCGATGAACTGGTCGGGCCAGCCGATGCGGACCGTGGGAAGGTTCGATCCCATTTCCTCCAGCGCCTCCATGACCGCGGAACCGAAGCCTCCCATGCGGACGGCATCCTCGAAGGTGACGAATGCGGCCACGCGGCGAGCATAATGCGCCAGGGTTTCGGCATCCAGAGGTTTGATGAATCGCGGATTGATGACGGCGGCGGAATAGCCTTCGGACTCAAGCTGCGCGCCCAACTCCATCGCCAGCGGCAGCATGTGCCCCAGGCCGAGGATGGCCACATCGGAGCCGTCGGCGAGCACGCGCGCCTTGCCGATGGGCAGGGTCTCTGCTGCCGGTTTGCGCTCCACGCCGGGAACCGCGCCGCGCGGATAGCGGATGGCGCTGGGACCGGACAGAGTGAGCGCAGTCTTCATCATGTCCGCCAGTTCGTCCTCATCGGCAGGCGCCATCAGCACCATCTCCGGAATGCCGCGCAGGTAGGCAATGTCGAACAGGCCGTGGTGCGTGGGGCCGTCATCGCCGGACAGCCCGGCGCGATCCATGCAGAACAAAACCGGCAGCTTTTGCAGCGCCACATCGTGAATGATGGGATCAAAGGCGCGCTGGAGGAATGTGGAGTAAATGGCGCACACCGGGCGAAAGCCGCGCGTGGCCATTCCCGCCGCGAAGATCACGGCATGCTCTTCGGCAATGCCCACGTCGAAATAGCGCTTGGGATGTTGCGGCCGGAAATGATCGAGGCCGGTGCCGTTGGGCATGGCGGCGGTGATGGCCACAATGCGCGAATCCTGGTTGGCCAGGTCGGACAGGCTGTTGGCAAAAGCCTCCGACCAGGTCTGCTGGCCCGCGGCAGATGTTTTGCCGGTCTCGGGATCGTACGGTCCCAGCCCGTGAAACTTCTTCTGCAGGTCCAGCGCCGGCTGGAAACCACGGCCTTTCTGCGTAAGAACGTGCAGCAGGATCGGGTGATCGAGGTTCTTGAGAAACTTGAAGGTCTCCACCAGCAGCGGCAGGTTATGGCCGTCGATGGGGCCGAAGTATTCGAGCCCGAACTCCTCAAACAACATGGATGGCCACAGCATGCCCTTGGCGGCTTCCTCGGCGCGGCGAATCACCTTGACGGCCGTGTCGCCGGCGATCTTCTGCACCACTCGCCGGGAGAAATCGTGCAGATGCTGATAGTGCTCGTTGGTGACGATGCGGTGAAAATACCGGGCGATGGCGCCGACGTTGCGATCGATGGACCACTCGTTATCGTTGAGGATGATGATGAGGCGCTTGGTCTGTTCGCCGATATTGTTGAGCGCCTCAAACGAGATGCCGTTGGTGAAGGCCGCGTCGCCGGCCACGGCAACAATGTTTTCAGTGCCTCCGGCCATATCGCGTGCCACGGCCATACCCAGCGCGGCCGAGAGCGCGGTTCCGGCATGGCCGGCGCCGTAACAGTCATATTCGCTCTCGCTGCGCAGCATGAATCCGTTGAGGCCGCCGGGTTGCCGGATGGTGTCGAGCCGTTCCCGCCGCCCGGTCAGGATCTTGTGGGTGTAAGCCTGGTGGCTGACGTCGAACAGAAACTTGTCATTGGGAGAGTTGAAGACGTAATGCATGGCCAGCGTCAGCTCCACCACGCCCAGGTTGGGGCCGAGATGGCCGCCGGTCTTGGAAAGCGTCTGGATGAGGAATTCGCGAATCTCCTCAGCCAGTTGTGTCATTTGGGCAAAATTGAGGCGCTTCAGGTCGGCGGGGGAATGGATTGACTCGAGTACTGCCATTGACTTCCTTCTCCCGCGTTCTCCCGGGCAGAGAAACCAAGAAAAAAAACCCCGCTGCAGCCGGGGCTGTTTCACCGGTTTGGCAAGCTTCAGTATATCAATTTGCGAGATTTACCGGCGTGGAGAACGCCCTCGAACTTCGGCTACAAGTCGCGATTTTTCGGTCCCGGGCCGTCACCGAAGGTTGCCAGACGGGGCCGGGACAGGCTCAGGAAACGCATCAACATATCATGATATGACGGTAGGGTCGAGAATTAGTTGTTGCAACAGTATTATCGTCGTATCTTGATATGTTGATATGAAGTTCGAGTGATCTGTCTCACGTTTTCCTCGAGAGGCCAGCGCCTTGCCCGATGCTCGGAAGGAGTGGCTGTTACGGAGCAGGAGACGCCAGACGGCGAACCGGACCGAGAAGTCCGGAGGGGATGGGGTGAATCCGATCCTGCTCCTGCGGCTCGAATCGCGTCCCGTATTTGGCGCGGGACGGTCAGATCGATCATGGTTCCCGGGCCGCCATACGGCCAGCCGCTGCCCAGCCCTTGTTCGCGATGGGGTATATTTGCTTTAAGAAAGATCGCAGAGAGCGGCGGCAACACCGCGCGCTCGTTGGCCGGATGCTGAAACTGCGGAAATTCCCGTTGCGACTTTTTCCCTGAATCGGCGTTGCTTAATTGGAACTCGATCGCAAGAGAGCGAGGTCGATGGTGAGAGTGCGTCCGGTTTCTTTCATGGTTGCGCTTTGTCTTTTGTTGGGCTGGGCCGCGACCTGCGCAAACAGCGCGATTGCCCAGGCCGCCGGCAAGGGGAATCCAGCGGGTACGGCCCAGGAGGGCGGGAAGCACGCAGGGCCTTCAACGGCGCCGGTAGCGGGACAGGGCGCGGCGACAAATCCCGCGGGCGGCGCAGCAAATGCTTCGAACCAGGGCGCGGCCAACGCGGCGCCGCCCGACACGCAGACACCGAAGGATGCGGCTGCGCCGAAGATCGCCGCCATTGTTCCGGCGGCTCCGCCGATCGCGCCCAATGAGCCGCTGGTTCTGGAGGGATCGGGATTTGCGAAGGATGCGAAGGATAACATCGTCACCTTTGTGGATCCGTCGGGGAATGCGTATGCTCCGGCCAAGGTCGTCGATGTCAATACGGATTCAGGCCGCCTGACTGTGATTGCCACGCTGGGCATGGCGGGCAAATGGTCGGTAACGGTAGCCGCTGCGGGCGGGGCCAAGTCGAATGCATACGCATTTCCGGTGGAGGATGTGGAGCCGGTGGTGTTCCAATCGCCGCGCGTGTATGCATTTGCGGCCGCTGCCGTGGTAGCCAGCTTGTTCCTGCTGGCAATCACCGCGTGGATGCTTTGGGCGATCCACAGCGCGCAGACGGCCAAGGCGGAGGAAGATCGGTGGTCGCTGACGGACGCGCTCTCAGAGGAGTCGATCTGCCAGCCGAAGGAAATCCGCACCAAGAAGGACGTGATCCTGCTGGCCAGCAGCAGCCGGCTGATTGCGCTGATCGGGCTGATGGGCATCCTGAGCACGGTGCTCGGGATCGGGTACTGCATCATGTGGAACCTCATGATCTACGGAACGGTGCCGGACCTCAGCGGCGTGCAGGCGTTCCTGCTTGGTTCGGCGACGCTGTTCGCGCCTTATCTGGCCAACAAGATCAGCGATATGGTCACGCCGTCGAGCAAGCCGCAGGCGGCGCCGGCGAATGGGCAAACGGGGGCAGGATTGGCGGTAACTGCGCTTGCGCCCACCTCTCCCACCGCAAACCCCGCGCCGCAGCCGATTCACCTGATTGGAACGGGCTTCCAGGGAGGGGTGAGCGCGACACTGACCGATCCGGCGCAGGTGCAGCGTCCGGTGGCGGCTGGGGATATCACCGCAGTCTCGAACACCCAGGTTTCGCTGAATGCCGTCCTCAATACGCCGGGCGCATGGAAGGCAACAATCGCCAATGCGGGAGCGGGGCCAGGGACATCGGTCGATTTTAAGGTAACGGGTCCGCCGACGATCGACAGCCTGGATAACGCCGCGGGACTTACGCATGGGGCCAACGCGCAGGCGCTTACGTTCCGCGGGTCGGGGTTCATGAGCGAACTGACCGTGAAGATCACCGATCCCGCGGGGGCGGCGTCCACGCTCACCCCGAGCCAGTTGACGGCGACGCAGGTGGTGGTGAGCGCGGCTCTCACGGCAGGTGGACAGTGGCGGGTGCAGCTCGTCAATCCGGGGAACCAGGGATCGGCTGCATTCCCAGTCAACGTTGCATGAATGGAGGGCGTATGCGAGACGTCAACGAAGTAAAGTTCAAGACGCTCGACACCATCAAGGCCGCACAGGATTACTTGAGCAGGCGCCAGAATTCGGTCTCCGATCCAGTCGAGATGTCCGACCTCGATGCCTGGAATGCGGAACTGGAGAAGGCGGCGGCGGAAGTGGACGGGATCGAGATTGCGCCTCTCAGCGATGAAGCCGAGGTGCAAATCGTGCTCGACCAGCTCGAGCTCTCGCGCGGGCACTTCGGGAAGCTTCACGAAACCGACAGCTATGCCGCGGTTAGACATGTCCTGGATAACCTGCAGAACCAGATCGCGTACATTACGGGACCTGGCGGAAGCGGCCACGGACCGCCGGGCGGCGGCAGGTTCGGCAGTTCAGGCCAAGGGCACGTGTAATTTCGAGGAGTTGGGATGGACACGGGATTCGATGTTGCCAAGGGCGCTGCCGAGCGAGTCTTCGGGGTGAAACTGCCCATCCTGATGCACATGATCCTGCCGGGACTGCTGGCCACGGCGGTGTTCTACCGGCTGGTGGCGCGGGTGCTTTCGCCGCTGCCGTGGGGCGCTGAGAACTATTGGCAGCGGGTGGTTGCGTTTGCGCTTATGGAACTCACTGCGGGCGCGCTGATCTCGACCGGCGGGAGCCAAATTTCGAAAGTATACGAGGGGCGGGCATTTTGGCCGGAGTGGCTGCGCGCGCGGGGCCTGGATCGGCAACAGGCCCGCGTGAGCCGGCTCCGGCGCAAGGCAGACGAAGCGACCGACGAGGCCGGCTACGACGATGCGTGGTTTGAGCTGCGCGCCTACCCGATCGACGAGAAGACGGGCGAACGCGTGGCCACGCGTCCAACGCTGCTGGGAAACATCATGGCCCAGGCAGACCAATATTCATGGACCCGGTACGGAATGGACGCGGTGTTTTACTGGAGCCGCATCTGGATGCTGGTGGACAAGGACCAGAAGGAGGATATCGACAATCAGTGGTCTGTGGCGGACGGATTTCTCACCCTTTCGGCCATCAGCATGGCGGGCGCGGCGGTATGGACGGCGCAGATTGCGCTTTCGTGGTTTAGCGTCGGCACGGCCCTGTTGCCATGGTCAAATCGCTGGCTGGACCTGGCGGGTGTAGCGGCGTGGCTGCTCCTGGGACTCTTCTGGTACCGGCTGTCTCTGCCGTTTCATCGCGCCAATGGCGAGCTGGCGAAGGCGGTGTTCGATCTTTATCGCGACAAGGTGCGAAAGCTGGCAACTCCCGCGCCGCACGAGAAGGCAGAGTGGGGCGCCGCGTGGGCGTTCCTGCAATATCTATCCGTGCGATGCCCCAACTGCGGCAACTGGACGGATCTGGTGCGCGAAACCTGCAAGGTGTGCAGCTTCGGGATGGCGGAAGTGAAGCGGAACCTGGCGCTGACTGGGGAGCTGCCGCCGGGTGAGGATTAGGGGCCGGAGACGAAGCGGTACCATGATTCTTTAACGCCTTGCTGGCGAAGGACCTTTGTCATGATTGCGAAGCCGCTTCTTCTTGCTGCATTTCTGAGCTTCACCGCGCTGGAGGCATCGCCCACGACGGCAGCGCAGATGCTGGAGCCGGCTCCGGCCACCTCAGCGCCCAATCCGCTGGCTGATCCCACCATGACCCCCGGCAAGGCGTTCTTATTTGAGCTGGAGGCGAAATTCGCGAAGGACGTAGCGGAAAAGGGCGGAGCCGGTTTCGCATTGTGGTTTGCCGACGATGGCGTGGCGTTGGGCAACGGCGTGGCGCCGCTGGTGGGCAAGGTAGCCATTGAAAAGTCGGCGGCGTGGTCGCCAAAGGATTACCAGCTCACCTGGACGCCGACGGACGGGATGATGGGGCCCTCGGGCGACATGGGCTACACCTGGGGCCACTACGAGGGCAGCAGCAAGGATGCAAACGGAAACCCTGTGAAAACCTCCGGACGGTACATGACGATTTGGCGCAGGGATAAGGACGGTACGTGGAAGGTGGTGCTGGATGCCGGCGCCAACGAGCCCGCGGACGCCGGCACATGCTGCAAAGTTCCGACGGGAGAATGAGCGAATCAGAGTAGTTACTGCTATTCCGTTCGCACGGACCGCGGCGCGGGATGTTACCAAAGCATTCCGTGGTAACTTGCAATAATGCACCGTGGGCACCTCATCGCGTTACGTCGGTTGTAGTGGAAAACAGGCTCGAATTGCCCCTTTTGTGTCAGAGTCAAGCGCCTCGTTCTCTCCGATACTGAGTGGGTACGGGTACGCGCCAATCCATGGGAACAACTGAGACTTATCAGCAGGCGGAGCACGCAAGAAAGATCTCGCGGCCGGAGCTTGATGTCTTCGATCGCAATCCCGATCCTGCGTTGGATGAGCTGACCGAACTGGCAGCGATGCTGAGCCTGGCGGATTACGCGTACGTCGGATGGATCGAGTCCAACCGCCTTTGGTTTAAATCGCGATTTGGTTTCAATGCGGCGGACCAGCCGCACACCGCGAGTGCATGCCAATGGGTCGTCAAGAGCGGCGCTCCGCTTTTGGTTCGGGATGCGGCCGAGGATAGCCGCTTTTCGCCGGAAGGGATTGAGATTCCGGGCGGAGAGCGCTGCCGGTCCTACGCGGGCGTGCCGCTTCTCTCAGAGAGACATCAAGTGGTGGGGACCCTGGCGGTGCTGGCGCGCCAGCCCGGCCAGTTCCGGCCCGAGCACCTGACGCTTTTGGAAGTACTGGGCCGCCAGGTGATGACGCGCCTGGAGCTATACAGCCGCTTGCGCAGCCAGGAGCAGGCAGTGCGGATGCGGCAGCGGACGGAGCGGGCACTGGCCGTGGAGCGGTGCTTTGTGGCGGCCACGCTGGATTCCATTCCCGCGCTGGTGGCGGTGCTGGATACGGCCGGGCGCGTGGTGCGCTTCAACGAGAGTTGCGCACAACTGACGGGCCTGAGCCTGGCCGATTCCACGGGACGTTCGTTTGTGGAAGAGGTGCTGGAAACCCAGGATCAAAAATGGGCAGCCGGCACGCTTCACGAAGCCGCGGAAGGGCATGTTTCGGGTCCCCATGAGACGGCGTGGCGAATTCGCGGCGGGCCCTCGCGCCGCGTGAGCTGGACCATCCGCCCGTTGCAGGGACCCAGCGGCGAGCTCCAATACCTGATCATCAGCGGCCGGGACGTGACTGAACAGCGGGAGGCAGAGCGGGCGCTGCTCTCCAGTGAAGCGCGTTACCGCGAAATGGTTGAGGGATCACTGGGCTTCGTGTTCACCTGCACCATGGAAGGCCGTCTGACCTCGCTGAATGCGTTCACTGCGGAAACGCTGGGCTATCGCGCGGAAGACCTGATGGGCCGCTCCGTGACGGAGATGCTGGACGCGGCCGGCGCAGCCACTTTCCAGGAGTGCCTGCGCACGCTGGAGACCAAGGACGAGTGGCAGGGGGCGATCCCGGTGCGGCGCAGAGACGGCGTTTACCGCCGCATTGCGTTCCGCAGCCGCCGCGTGGACCTGAACGACGAGCGGCCGTTTGTGCTGAATCATGGCGTAGACGTGACCGAGCAGCACGAGGCCGAAGAGGCGCTGCACCGGGCCACACGCCAGCGCGAGCTGATCCTGGAGGCGGTGGGCGATGGCATTTGCGGCATCGACCTGGAGGGCCGGCTGACATTCATCAACGAAGCCGGCGCCCGCGCCCTCGGCTACCAGCCCGGGCAGCTTACCGGGCGCGACGTGCATGAGGTCATCCACTACAGTCACTCGGACGGCACACCCTATTCGCGCGTCACCAGTCCCATTTTGCAAGGCATGCGGCGGCAGGAGATGGTGCGCATGCACGACGAGGTCTTCTGGCGCGCCGACGGCAGCTCCTTTCCGGTGGAGTATACGGCCACCCCGCTCTTCGAGGATGGCCGGGTCACTGGCATGGTGGTTGCCTTCCAGGACATCAGCGAGCGCCGGCGTCTGGAAAAAATGAAGGACGAGTTTATCTCCACCGTGAGCCACGAGCTGCGCACCCCGCTGACCTCGCTGCGCGCCTCGCTCGGGCTGCTCTCTTCGGGGACGCTGGAAAAGCGGCCGGAGAAGCAGCGGCAGATGGTGGAAATGGCCATCGTGAACTGCGACCGGCTGGTGCGCCTGGTCAACGATATCCTGGATTTCGACAAGGTGGAAAAGGGGCGGCTGCCGCTAAGGCGCGTTCCCGTGGATGCGGTGGAGCTGCTGCGCCGCGCCGCGGATATTGCGCAGATGGCTGCCAGCAATGCGCGCTTGCGGCTGCGCATTGAGGCCGTTCCCGCGTTGGTGTTGGCCGACGAAGATCGCATGCTCCAGGTGCTGAACGAGCTGGTGAACAACGCCATCAAGTTCTCGCCGCCGGAGGCCATGATCCGGCTGATCGCTCAGCCGGCAGGCGAGAGCCAGGTTTGCTTTGCCGTCGAAGACCACGGGCAGGGCATCGCGCCGGAGAAACTGGAGCATATTTTCAATCGCTTCCAGCAGGGCGACTCCTCCGATTCGCGCGCCATGGGCGGCACGGGCTTGGGATTGGCGTTGTGCCGCAGCATTGTGGAGCAGCATGGCGGCCGCATCTGGGCTGAGAGCAAGCTGGGAAGCGGTAGCCGCTTCCTGTTTACCCTGCCCAGCGGCAACACCGTGGGACCACCCAGCCCCAAGTCATAATTGGCGCCCGGAGCGTCGCAGATCCTCCGCATCCACTTGCGCTGGAACCTCGACCGTGTTTGCCGCTCATTCATCGAGCGCGTGAGACAATGCGGTGAACGGTTCCCCATTCGTTCCAGCCGCACGCAGTGAAAACGCATGCCTGTCCTCACCAAGTCACTCAACTTGCTCTTTGGCCGGCCGCTCGCTACCAGTGAGGAGCGCGCCGAGCACATCGGCCCCATCGCGGGCATTCCCATCTTCGGCCTGGATGCCTTGAGTTCTGCCGCGTACGGCCCTGAAGCCGCGCTCACGCTGCTCATCCCCCTCGGCTTGGCCGGCGTCCATTACATCGTTCCCGTCAGCCTGGCCATCATCATTCTGCTAGCCATTGTCTACTTCAGCTACCGCCAGACCATCGAGGCCTATCCACAGGGCGGCGGCTCCTACACCGTGGCCACTGAGAACCTGGGCGCGAATGCCGGTTTGCTGGCGGCCGCGGCGCTCATGATCGACTACATCCTGACCGCCGCCGTGGGTATCTCTGCCGGCGTCGGCGCGCTCATCTCTGCCGCGCCTTCGCTTCAGCCGCACACCCTGGGATTGTGCCTGGGCGTGCTCGTCATCCTCACCATCGTGAATATGCGCGGCGTGCACGACACCGGCGTGGTCTTCATGATCCCCACCTACCTCTTCACGGGTACGTTGCTCATCGTCATTTTTGTGGGCGCGTTTCAGGTCCTCCACGCCGGAGGCCACCCCCATCCGCTCACTCCGTTGCCGGCAATTCCTGCCGCCTCCGCTGCCTTCGCCGGGTGGTGGCTGTTGCTCAAAGTCTTCTCTTCCGGCTGCACCGCCATGACCGGCGTGGAGGCGGTCTCGAACGGCGTGATGGCGTTTCGCGATCCCACCCGCAAGAATGCCAAAATCACCCTCACCATCATCATCACCCTGCTGGCAATTCTGCTGGCAGGCATCGCGCTCCTCTGCCGCGCTTACCGCATTGCCGCCACCGATCCTAATGGACCCGGTTACGAGAGCGTGCTCTCCATGCTGACCCGGGCGGTGATGGGCCACGGCTGGTTTTATTACCTCACCATCACTTCGGTCCTGCTCGTCCTCGCGCTTTCCGCCAACACCGCGTTCGCTGACTTTCCCCGCCTCACCCGCGCCATCGCTCTCAACAACTACATGCCCCACATCTTCCTTCTCCGCGGGCGGCGCCTGCTTTATTCGTGGGGCATTTACGTGCTGGTGGCGCTCACCGCCGTTCTGCTCATCGTGTTCGGCGGGGTCACCGACCGCCTCATTCCCCTTTATGCCATCGGCGCATTCATGGCATTCACGCTTTCGCAGGCGGGAATGGTGATGCACTGGAAGCGCCGCGGCAACACCGGCCGCATGCTGGTAAATGGCCTCGGCGCCGCCGCCACCGGCATCACCACCCTGGTGGTCCTGGTGGCCAAGTTCGTTCAGGGCGCCTGGATCACTGCGCTCCTGGTAATCCTCATGATCGTCTTGATGCGCGCGGTCAATCGCCACTATCGCCGCGTGGCCCATCAGATCGATCTCGACCGGCCCATCGCTGTTGCCGAAATCAAAAAGCCCATCGTCGTGCTGCCCGTCGATCGCTGGAGCCGCGTATCGGAAAAGGCGCTCTGCTTCGCGCTCTCCATCTCCGACGACATCCGCTGCGTGCATGTGCAGCTTGCCGACCAGCCCGACACCTTCAGCCAGGAGTGGGACCAGCGCGTGGCCGCGCCCCTGCGTACTGCTCACGATCCCATTCCCAAACTCGTGAGCCTGAAATCTCCCTACCGCTACGTTCTGCAGCCAGTGGTGGACTACGTTCTCAGTGTCGAGCGCGAAACCGGGTATCGCAAGGTGTGCGTGCTGGTGCCGGAACTGGTGGTGCGCCATTGGTGGGAGAACCTGCTCCACAATCGCCGCGCCGACCTGCTCAAAGTCATCCTGCTCGTCCGCGGCAATCGCCGCATCGTTGTCATCAACATTCCCTGGTACATGGATCGCTGATTTTTCCCGACGCATGCGGGATTCCTTTCTCATGCCCAAGCCGTCACAATGGAAAGTGGTCTCCGCACTCAATCCTGGCTGCGCCAAGCGTCCCCGGCGTGCGCGGAGCATGGCGCGCTTTTGCGCGGCTGTGTGGCTGTTCATGCTCACCCTGGCCATGGCGCATGCCCAGTCTTCGCCGCCAGATTCCGATGATTCGCCTGCGCCGGCGGGGCCGCAAGTCACGGTTCACGGCGTGGTGAAGAATGCCGCCACGGGCGAGCCGCTGCCCCGCGTTCTGGTGTCCATTGAGAGCGAGTACGGAAAGGGCGTGCTCACCGACGGCGACGGCCGTTTTGAAATCCCTGGAGTGCCCGCTGGCGGCACCGTGCCCATCGATTTAGCCAAACCCGGCTTTGAAGACACCTCGGGGCACGGCGACGAACTAGCCATTGGCATGAACATTCACGGCATGCCTCACGCCGTCAAGGTCATCGCGGACATGCCGGATCTCGAGTTCTCCATGCGCCCGCTGAACGCCATCCGCGGCCAGATCGAGCTTTCCACCGGGGAGCCGGCAGAGGAGTTTCGCCTCGAGTTGTTCAAGCAGTCGGTTTCCGAAGGCCGCCTGCAATGGCAGGTTGTGGGCTCAGCAGCATCGAATGCCGACGGAGCTTTTCGCTTCGGCGGCATCGCAGATGGCGTTTATACGCTGGCCATCGAGCCCTCCATCGACGGAGGCAGAGGCGGTCTCTTCAATCTGGTCGGCAATCAGGCTCCGGTCCGCACCGGCTACCCGCGCGTGTTTTATCCCGATGCGCGTAGCCTTTCCAGCGCTGCCCTGATCCACGTCTCCGCGGGGCAGACCGCGCAGGCCAATTTCGCGCTCAAGCAGGAGCAATTTCATCTTGTGCAGGCTCGCGTATTGGGAACTGGCATCGAGTCCATTAGCGGCGGAACACAAACCGGCAGAGTGATCTCATTGAATGGGAGCAGCGTGTCGGTCGGGATGAGCGGCCTCAATGCTGAAGTGCTCGACACGCACGGGAACGCGTCGCCCTACCGTGCAATGTACGACGCGCGGTCCCACACCGTGCAGACACTTTTGCCGGATGGCGACTACACCCTCCGCGTGACTGCCTTTGGGCCATCCAAGCCCTTTGTCAACTCCTCGGGCGGAATCGTCACCAACGTAAAAAATCTCCTCTCCGGCCAGACCGAATTCTCAGTCAGCGGCCACGCCATCACTAACCTGCGTGTCGCATTGGGGCCAGACAGCTCCAATCCGCTGGCGGTAATCGTCAATCGCTCCGGCACCGAGCCGCCTCCCCAGCAGAATGGGAACGGCCCCGGCGTCTTCATCACCGCCTCGCTGGCCGGCGGGGACGCGCCATACTCCATGTCCACCCAAGTCGCACAAGGCAGCGCGCCGGGCACCCTGGACACGCAATCGCTCGCGCCGGGCTCCTACTGGCTGCACACTTCCCTCACTGCCAACTTGTGCGAGTCCTCCTTTACCGCCGGCGGCGCCAACCTGGCTCGCGAGCCCCTTGCGGTCGGCGCCAACGGTTCCACGGCTCCGCTCACCCTTACCCTCCGCGACGACTGCGCTTCGCTCCGGGTGAGCCTGCCGCAGCAGATGCCCGCCTCCGCATCCGGCGAAATGCCCATGGTCTACGTTTATGTCGTTCCCGATTTCGACTCCACCGTTGAACTGCGGCAACACGTTCTCCAAACCGTCTATGACAGGTCGGCCATCGACGAGCACCTCACTCCCGGCGCCTACCACGTCTACGCGTTGACTGCGCCGCGCCAGCTTCCCTTTCGCGATCCCGAGGCAATGGCCGCGCTCAATCTGCAAGGGCAGGCGGTGACGCTTTCGCCGGGAGACAGCGCCTCGATTGTTCTCGAGGTCCCCGCGCCATGAGCAATCCGGCCCGGCTTGGCAGCGCCGTCTCGGCGGCCTTCGCGCTGCTGCTCATGCCCCTCGCGGCGCAGGTGCAATCGCAGCCCGCTGCGGGCTATCGCATCGCCGGGCGCCTGGTGAATTCGCTTACTGGCGCTCCCGTTCCACGCGCGACAGTGAGCGCTCTCTCTGAACAGGATAATGGCGTGGTCGCAACCACCATCACCGATGCCGAGGGCAGATTCGCCATCACCGGCCTCGCCGCCGGCAAGTACCCGCTCAGCGCATCCCGCCGCGGCTTTCGCACCGCCTACTACGACGAGCACGAAGACTTCTTCAACACCGCCATCGTCACCGGTGCGGACCAGGATACAGGCCATCTCGTGTTCAAGCTCGCGCCCGGCGCCGTCATCTACGGCACCATCACCGGCGATGGCGGCGATCCCGAGGAACACGCCCAGGTGATGCTCTTTCGCCGCGATCCCACTGCGCCCTCGCGGCCTCCAGTTCAGGCGGGAGGCACCGGCACTGACGACACCGGCGCCTACGAGATCAGCGATCTTCCCGCCGGCGAGTACGTCATCGCCGTGCAGGCGCGGCCCTGGTACGCCATGAACGGACTGGCGCCGCAGCCGCAGTCAGCCGGCAACTCGCTCGACGTGGCCTATCCCATCACCTTCTTCGATTCCACCACCGACGAAGAATCGGCCACGCCGCTCCAGGTGGACGCCGGTTCCCGGACTGAGGCCGACATCTCGCTCCATGCCGTTCCGGCGCTTCACCTCACCATTCCCCGCCCGCGCCAGAATGACAACGGGCCGGGCATTCAGGTGCAGCAGTCCCTTTTTGGCACCCACGTCTCCATGGCTCTCAATGTCGAGTCCGTCGGACGCGGTCCGTGGGACGTCAGCGGCCTGCCCCCGGGTTATTACCAGGTCAGCCTCGGCGACCCTCCCCGCACCATGGAACTGGATGCCACCTCCAGTATGGAAGTGAACCAATCCTCCGGTGCAGCCTCGCTGCCTGTCGACGGCTCCGTGCGCATGGCCGACGGAACCGAGCCCCCCAATATCGGCTTGTCGCTCACGCGGCAGGATGGCGGAGGCATGGGGATGTTCAGCCAGCTTGTGAAAGGCCGATTCCACTTCGACGCCCCGCCCGGCACATGGACCCTGACGGCTGCGAACATGGGCTCCGGTGGCGCTCTGGCTCTATCGATAGCCGTCCAGGGAGCTCAGAGCGCCGGCAACCAGATCACGGTGCGCGATCAGCCTTTGACCCTCGCCGTCACCCTCTCCCTTTCCCAGGCGCGGATCACGGGCTTTGCCCGCAGAGACGGCAAGCCCGCGCCCGGCGCGATGATCGTTCTGGTGCCTCGTTTTCCGGCCGCCTGGCCGACGCTCGCCCGCCGCGATCAGTCCGACTCCGATGGCAGCTTTTCCCTCGCCGACGTCCCCCCCGGCCGCTACACCGTCGTCGCCATTGACGGCTGGAATCTCGACTGGCAGGACCGGACCGTGATCGCGCGCTACCTTCGCGGCGGCGAGTCCGTCACAATCAATGCACCAGCTGGTGGCGTGGTTCCGCTTCCCCAACCCGTGGAGGCAGCTTCGCCGTGATCTCCGCCCCCGGGACTTCATCGAACGTGGGGGAAGAGGATAGTCTATGAAGGTACCGGATCAATTGTGGGTTCAGCCGGCTGCCTCCGGCGGCAAACCCGCTCGTGCACCGCGGAAGAGGAGAATTATCCATTGAAGAGGAAGTTTTGGTTGTTCGCGGCCGCTGCCGCGTGCCTGGCGATGACGGCCTCGGCCCAGGTTTCCCTGGAAAACAAAAGGCCGGCTGCCAATCCTGTTTTTCAGAAATACTCCATCTTCGCGGGCTTTGGTTACACCAGCCTCAACCAGGTCAACCAGTCGCGCTATGGGCTCATCGGCGGCAATGTCGACCTGAGCCGGAACTGGGGCCGCTTTTTCGCGCTCACCCTGGATGGCGGTTTCTATCCCTCCTCAGCCGGGTCCGGCAATCCCGGCAATCCTTCGGTCAGCATGGTGCTGGGCGGGCCTGAGGTTCATGGCACCATCTTTGAGACCTGGCAGGTTTATTTCCGCGGCATGATGGGCGGCGAGCACACCGGCGGCGAGGGCATGACTCCAAGTGTCTCCTTTGCCGGCGGCGTCGGCGTCGGCATCCAGCACGACGTCGCCCCGCATTGGGCCATCCGCGCCGGAGGCGACGATATCGGCTCCTCCTTTTCGCTCACCAACAATACGCCGCAACTTGGCTACTCGCCGCACCGCCGCTGGAACGCCCGCGCCGACATGGGCATCGTGTACCGGTTCTAGGACGCTCGAAGCAATTCACCGCGGCCGGTCCGATCGCCACCAGCGCGCGCGTGCCCCATCCGCGCGCCCCGCCGGTCACTTGCTCTTCCTGCCCCTGCCCCGATAGAGTTTTCTCCACACGGCTGTTTCCTCCCGCAGCCCGCGCGCTTGGCTTCCGATCCGCGCCAGTCTCCTGAAACAAGGACGCCGCAAATGTCTTCGAACATCCCCGCCGTGATTGCCACAGCGAATCAGGACCTCGATTCAACCCTGCGCGAAGACCGCGTCTTCCCTCCGCCGCCTGAATTCAGCCGGCAAGCCCATATCAAGAGCCTGGAGGAGTACGAGGCGCTCTACAAGCGCTCCATTGAGGATCCTGAAACGTTCTGGGCCGAGGCCGCCAAAGAACTCCACTGGTTCAAGCCGTGGGACAAGGTCCTCGAGTGGAACCTGCCCTGGGCCAAATGGTTTGTCGGCGGCCAGATCAATCTCTCCTATAACTGCCTCGACCGACACGTCCACGGCTCCCGCGGCGACAAGACCGCCATCATCTGGGAAGGCGAGCCCGGCGAAGTCCGCCGCCTCACCTACGCTGACGTCCTCGCCGAAGTGCAGAAGTTCGCTAACGCGCTCAAAGCTCTCGGCATTCGCAAGGGCGACCGCGTCGCCATCTACATGGGCATGACCCCCGAGCTTGCCATCGCCCTGCTCGCCTGCGCCCGCATCGGCGCGGTTCACTCCGTCATCTTCGGCGGATTCGCCGCCAACGCCATCGCCGATCGCGTCAACGACGCCGGCTGCGTGGCCATCATCACCCAGGACACCAGCTATCGCCGCGGCAATCATGTTCCGCTCAAGCGCACCGTGGACGAGGCCATGTCCGCCTGCCCTACCGTCAAGCACGTCGTCGTTTACCAGCGCTCCGGCGCGTCTGTCACCATGGTCGCGGGCCGCGACTGGTGGTGGCACAACATCGTTGCCAACGCCCCCACTGAGTGCCCCGCCGAGCACCTCGACTCCGAAGATCCGCTCTACATCCTTTACACTTCCGGTACCACCGGCAAGCCCAAGGGCCTGGTCCACACCACTGGCGGCTACGCTGTCGGCACCTACCTCACTTCGAAGTACGTCTTCGACCTTCGCGACGACGACATCTATTGGTGCTCGGCCGACATCGGCTGGGTTACCGGCCACTCTTACGTTGTGTATGGGCCCATGCAGAACGGCGCCACCGTCCTGATGTACGAGGGCGCGCCCAACTTCCCTGACTTCTCGCGCTTCTGGAAGATCATCGACGACCACCGCGTCACCATCTTCTATACCGCCCCCACAGCCATCCGCGCCTTCATCAAGTGGGGCGGCGAGCACGTGGAAAAGTACAAGCTCGATTCCCTGCGCCTGCTCGGCACCGTCGGCGAGCCCATCAACCCTGAGGCCTGGATGTGGTACCGCGAGAAGATCGGCCACAACCGCTGCCCCATTGTCGATACCTGGTGGCAGACGGAAACCGGCGCCATCATGATCTCGCCCATCCCCGGCGCCATCGCCACCAAGCCCGGCTCCGCCACCCGCCCGTTCTTCGGCATTCAGCCCGAGGTGGTCACCCGCCCTGACGCCGACGGCAACTTCCACTCCGTTCCCGCCGGCCACGGAGGCCTGCTGGTCATCCGCAAGCCATGGCCATCCATGGCCCGCAACGTCTACGGCGACCCCGAGCGCTACCGCAAGACCTACTGGTCTGACGTTCCCGGCTGCTACTTTACCGGCGACGGCGCGCGCCAGGACGCCGATGGCTACTTCTGGCTCATGGGCCGCGTCGACGACGTCATCAACGTCTCCGGCCACCGCTTGGGCACCATGGAAGTCGAGTCGGCGCTCGTTGCCCATCCCAAGGTGGCCGAAGCCGCCGTCGTGGGCCGCCCCGATGATCTGAAAGGCCAGGCCATCGCCGCCTTTGTCACTTTGGAGAGCGGCAACCAGCCCACCAACGAATTGAAGGACGAGCTCAGGAAGTGGGTCTCAAAGGAGATCGGCGCGCTCGCCCGCCCTGATGACATCCGCTTCACCGAGGCTCTGCCCAAGACCCGCAGCGGCAAAATCATGCGCCGTCTGCTCCGCGATCTAGCCACTCACGGCGAAATCAAGGGCGACACCACCACCCTCGAAGACTTTACCGTAATCGCCAAGCTGCGCGAAGCCGAAGAAGGATAAGAAATCAGTAGCTTTGAAAGGGCACGATTTCAGTCGTGCCGAGAATCGCCAAGCAAACCCGAATCGTTGGTTGGAATCAGTGAACTTTAAGACTCTCTGGAGGTCCACGTGTACAGCAAGACCAATCTGGCAAAACTGAAGACCATCGAAGCCAACGCCCCGGCCGCCATGCAGGCTTTCTGGGCCTTTGACAAAGCCGCCATGGCCGATGGCGCCATCCCCGTCAAGTACAAGGAACTGATGGCGCTCGCCGTCGCGTTCACCACGCAGTGCCCCTACTGCATCGACATCCACACCGGCAACGCACGCAAGGCCGGCGCCACAGATCAAGAGATCGCTGAAGTTGTCACCATCGCGGCCGCCCTCCGCGCCGGCGCCGCCATCACCCACGGCACTCACGCGTTTCTGGGAGCGTAAACCCGAGGCGAGCTCTTTCGCGCGAGCATTCCACAAATCTTGTGGCGGCCCTTGCGCGCCGTCACAACGCCGACTCAATAGAAAACCAGCATCCCGCGCCAGAAAACCAGCATCCCACGCACAACGGCCAGTCCCGCGTCCGGCCGCGCCGGCAATACGGGAGGGTACAATCCTGGCATAAGGGCCGCGCTGTTCCGACCATCCTTCAGACAGATCGCGCAAGCTTCCCCAAGCGCGGTCCCCGGCGGCAGGTCCTTGTCGCAGGGTGGCAACGCAACCTCTAACCGCCAATTCCGTCAAGATTATCGATGCGCACTTCCCCAGCCCTTGATTGCCGGAGCGTCAGCAGGTTTCAGCCGTTCCTGGCGATACCGGCCGCCCTTCTTGTCTTGCTCTTTCTTGCGGGTTGCGCCAACATCGTCCTCACCGGCGACTCTACCCCTCCCAAGCCGCCGGCTCCGCCTCCACCGCCCACCCCGGTCACCACTGGCACCATCACCATCACTCCGACAGTCGCCGCCGTCGCGCCCAGCCAAACCTTCCAGTTCTCCGCCTCCAACTCCAATGGCGGCACCATCCAGTGGTCCGTCTCCGGCGGCGGCTCCATTGACCAGACCGGTAACTACACCGCGCCCGCATCCATCTCCCAGAGCGAGAACGTGACCGTGACAGCTGCCCTGGCCGCTAATACCCAGGACTACGCCACCGCGATCGTCTCCGTCATCCAGCCCGGCCAGATCGCCTGCCCCGCGGTCACGGGGAATCCTCAGGTGGCGCAGTACACCGTCTACCTGCCCGCGCCCGGCACAGCCTCCGTCCAGTTCGGCACCACCACCAACTACGGCTTCAACACGTGGCAGGTGCCCACACCCACCACCAACGGCGCCAACACCGGCGGCCAGGTGCAGCTTTGGGTGGCCGGGATGCTCGGCAACACCACTTACCACATGCGCGGTCACGTGGTGCTCCAGGATGGCGCCGTCTTCAACGACGCCGACCAGACCTGCGCCACCGGTACACCGCCCCTGACTCCGGCCATCAAGATCGCCGCCACCGGTACTCCGCAGCCCGGCATCGAGATGTGGAACACCGTTTTGCCCTCCACCGACACCCAGGCGTTTGCCACCGACCTGCAGGGCAACGTGATCTGGACATACTCCTACACCCACTCTTCCAACGACATCGTCCAGGGCGTGCAGTTGTTGCCCAATGGCGACCTCATCATGACCATCTCGTTTCTCTCGTCCATCGACTTTCCGCCGGCGGATAGCCTGATCAACGAGGTCCGCGAGATTGACCTCGCCGGCAACACCGTGCGCTCCCTCAACATGACCCAGCTCAACCATGCGCTCCTGGCCACCCCCAGCCTCCACGACGCCCAGGGCAATCCTTACCAGTTCAAGAGCTTCCACCATGACGTGCTGGTGCTTCCGAACGGCCATTGGGTGGTGCTCACCTGCTACTCCAAGGGCTACGCCAACCTTACCGGCCAGAGCGGCAACGTGGCCGTCCTCGGCGACGCCATCGTGGACGTGGATCAGAATGGCAACCCTGACTGGGTGTGGAACACGTTCGACCACCTCGACGTGAACCGCCATCCCATGAACTTCGCCGACTGGACGCACTCGAACGCGATGCTCTACTCCAGCGACGACCACAACATTCTGCTCTCCATCCGCCACCAGAACTGGATCGTCAAAATCAATTTCCAGGACGGCACCGGCTCGGGCGATGTGATGTGGAAGCTCGGCTACCAGGGCGACTTCAAGCTGATGAACGCCACCGACCCCACCGACTGGTTCTACGCCCAGCACGGGATGAACTTCCTGACCTCGAACACCACCGGCGACTTCAAGATGACCTTGATGGACAACGGCAACGACCGCACCTACCCAACAGGGCAGGTGATCTGCAACCCCTTCAAGCCGCCCCTGCCGCCCACATGCTACTCGACCATACCGGTGCTGGAGATCAACGAGAACAACATGACCGCGACCATGCTCAGCCACTATGAGCCGGGGCCCAATGATTTCAGCTACTTCGGCGGCAACTCCGCCCAGCTTGCGAATGGCGACTTCGAGATCGATTTTGCCGCTGCCAAGACCACCAACGGCGGACTGGTGCAGGAGTTGACGCCGGGCGCATGGCAGCCCGTATGGCAGGCCACAACTCCAGCGGCGGATCAGTACCACGTGAACCGCTGGCCCAGCCTTTACCCCGGAGTGCAGTGGTGAGGGTGTGTCAGGTGATCTGGATCACCCGAAAACATATCAACATATCATGATGCGACAGAACCATTGTTGCAACAAGTAAAATGCGACCCTAGCGACATATCATGATATGTTGATGCGTTTTTTGATGACCCGTTGGACAGGATGCGGAAGGCAAATCATGGCGGAACTGAAGGCCGTCTCAGGCGACATTACAAAACTCAAAGTGGATGCGATTGTGAATGCAGCCAACACGTCCTTGCTCGGCGGCGGCGGAGTCGATGGGGCGATCCACCGGGCTGCCGGACCGGAGCTGCTGGAGGCCTGCCGCAAGCTGCACGGCTGCGCGACGGGCGACGCCAAGGCCACGCCGGGGTTCCGGCTGCCGGCCAAGTGGGTGTTTCACGCAGTGGGGCCGGTGTGGAGCGGCGGCGGGCACGGTGAAGACGCGTTGCTGGCCGGGTGCTACCGGCGGTGCCTGGAGCTGGCGCACGAGCATGGTGCGATTTCGATTGCGTTTCCTGCGATCAGCACGGGAATTTATGGGTTCCCTTCGGAGCCGGCTGCGCGGATCGCGGTGGAGACAGTGAAGGCGCATGTCGAGGCTAGCGGCGTGGAAGAAGTGATCTTTGTGTGTTTCGGTGAGGGGACGCGGAGGATTTACGATCAGCTTCTCGCCTCTAGCTCCTGGCTCTAGCCTTTTGCTTCCAGCCGTCAGCCCTTCAGGCGGGGAGTAGAATTCGGGCGAATGCCAAACCAAAGCTGGAGGTGTCGAATAGAGTCGGATCCGGCTTGTTGCGGCCTTATTTCGCGAATGAGAATTCCTGTCCTGATCGCCGGCGTTCTTGTTGCATTGGTCGCGGCGCCGATTTCTGGCCACGGCCAGCCCCCTCCTGCCACGGGGTCCGTGGAGGGCCGTATAACATGCAACGACGGCGGGTTCCCGGCACGCAGCGCTCGGGTCGATCTGATTCCGCTGAGCGCCCTCAATCAACAACAGCATGGCACGCGAGGCAGGGTTCCCGCGATACCGACGACCGCTACGGATTTCGATGGGAACTACACGGTATTCTCAGTGCCGCCGGGCGACTACTTGGTCATCCCCAATCTTCCCGGCTACAGCGTGGAGTTTGCGCTGGTGCTGGACTTGCTGCATCAACTCACTCCCGAGCAGCAGAAGAGTTTTCTGGCCAGCTTCCCCCAGGTGGCGGTGCACGCGGGCGGCACGGCGCAGCGAGATGTGGTGATCCGGCGCGGTGCCGCGATTTCAGGGCGGGTGACGTTCGATTCCGGCGGACCGCTGGCCCAGACGTTCGTGCAGGCGACGCTGATTTCAAGCAGCTATTTCAGCGATACGAGCGGGAACATGAAGTTCGAGCCGATCCAAATGCCGTATATGCGGGGACAGACGGACGATCGCGGAGTGTTTCGGATTGCGGGCTTGACGCCGGGGAAATATCGGATCAGCGTGGTGATCAATCATCACGGAGCGAGCTCCGTTGCGGGGCCGTTGACGGTGTATGCGAATGAGGCGATTGCGGAGGCGAAGGCCAGGGTGGTCGAGGTGGGAGAGGGCGACGAGATCGGCGATATGGACATCAGCATTCCGTTGCGATGGTTGCACTCGATAGCTGGAGTAGTGACGCGCGATGGTGTTCCGACTTCGGCTGCTTCCCTGGAGCTGATGGGGCAGGATGCAAAGCTTGAATCCAGTGCAACGATTAATCCCGACGGCACTTACCGGTTCGATTTGTTACCCGCGGGCACGTACACTCTGAGCGCCGAAGGGCCGGATTCCGGCAATCGCGCAGGTGGCGGCGCCAAGGCACGCCAGATCACCGTTCAACTGAGCGACCATGATGTTCTGGATGCAAACATGGAACTGCGGGGCGGTGCGCCGCCCGAGTAGCGTTTGCCCGGATTCCGAATAATCCGGGCGGTGGCCGGTTCGTCTATTCCGGATGCGTCACAGACCTTCGACAACGGCTCATGGTAGCGTTTTTGCCGGAGATTGAGCCGTATGTCGCATGCGATCAAAACAGGAAGCGCAATTCCTGTCACGGTCAACGCGCGATCTCAGATCGAGAAGCGTGTGGCTGCCGGGCGCGTTTCATGGACCGGACCGCTAGTGCTGGTAATCGCACGCTCCGCTTTATGGCTGGCACTGCAATCTCTGTTGGCACTGGTTTTTCTTGCCCTGCATCGCCCTGCCCCGTTTCGGACGGCCGGGCAATGGTGGCCCCTCTACGCGAACTTCGGCGACCTTGGCTGTCTGCTGTGCATGAAGTACTTTACGCACAAGGAAGGCATTCGGCTGCGCGACCTTATCGGGCCGATTCACATGCGCTGGGGACGCGACTTGTTTCTCGGTCTGGGGATTCTGGTGGTTGCGTTTCCGTGCGCCATGGCCGGCAGTTATTTGGCTCAGGTGTTGGTGTACGCTTCCCCGGCCAAGACTCCCATGGCGTTCCTTATGCAAGCTCATGCCCTGCCTGTCTGGGCCACGGTGTACAGCTTGACCGTGTGGTGGGTGATTCAGTCGGCCACCGAAGAGATGACCTACAACGGTTATGTGCTGCCGAGGTTGGAGGCGCTCACCGGCCGGACCTGGATCGCCTTTTCCGTTGTGGGATTCTGGTGGTCCGTGCAACATTGCATGTTCCCCTTCATCCCGGATTGGCGGTATGTGGCGTATCGCTCCCTCATGATGGCTCCTATCGTCCTGTTCTGCATGTTGGTTTATCTGCGCATCCGCCGGCTGTCGCCACTGATTCTTGCGCATTGGCCGATGGACATCGCGGTGGCGATCATGACCGGCACCCAGATTGGGGCTGCGATGATGGCCGGCGCCCATTAGAGTAAATCCTGTGTCATCGAGAACCGAGATTCAGACAAATGGGAGAGTTGCGGATGGAATACGTAAATCTGGGCAGGACGGGGCTGAAGGTTTCGCGGATATGCCTGGGGTGCATGACCTACGGATCGCCGGCTACGGGCGAGCTGAAGCCGGGACGGCAGGCGTGGGCGCTGGATGAAAAGGGAAGCGAGCCCTATTTCCGGCAGGCGCTCGATCTCGGGATAAACTTTTTCGATACCGCCAACGTGTACTCAAGCGGAGACAGCGAGCGGGTGCTGGGCAACTTCCTGAAGGCGAACGCGCGGCGCGAGGCGGTGGTGATTGCCACCAAGGCAAACGCGATGATGCGCGAGGAGCCCAACGGAAAGGGGCTTTCGCGCAAGGAGATTGTGTTTGAGCTGGACGAGAGCTTGAAGCGGCTGAAGACTGATTACGTGGACCTTTACCAGATTCACCGGTGGGACTACGAGACGCCGATTGAAGAAACGCTGGAGGCGCTGCACGACGCGGTGAAGGCGGGCAAGGTGCGGTACATCGGGGCCAGCTCGATGTATGCGTGGCAGTTTGCCAAGTCGCTCTACCTGGCCGACCTGCGCGGCTGGACGCGGTTTGTCTCCATGCAGAACCACTACAACCTGCTCTACCGCGAGGAAGAGCGGGAGATGCAAAGGCTGTGCGTAGCGGAGGGGATCGGGATGCTGCCGTGGAGCCCGCTGGCGCGGGGACGGCTGGCGCGGCCGTGGAAATCGGAGCAGACCAAGCGGCTGGAGACGGACAAGTTTGGCAACGCGATGTACTCGCGGACCGAGGACGACGACCGGCGGGTGGTGGAGCGTCTGAAGGAGATTGCGGAGAAGCGCGGGGCGGCGATGGCGACGGTGGCGCTGGCGTGGCTGCTGGGCAAGCCCGCGGTAACGGCGCCGATCGTGGGCGCCACCAGGCCGCATCACCTGGCGGATGCCGTGGCGGCGCTGGAGCTGAAGTTGACGGCGGAGGAAGGGAAGGCGCTGGAAGAGTTGTATTCGGCGCATCCGGTGCTTGGATACAGCTAAGGAACAAGGGACCGAGGGACCAAGGGACCTAGGGACCAAGGGACCGAGAAGGCACGGTCGCGGGCTATTTGCCCTGTTGCTGGCTGTGGCTAGTGAGGCGCATGGACACCGCTTCGACGATCTGTTCCTGGACTTCGTCAATGGAGAGGTCGCCTTCGATGGCGATGACGCGGTGGGCGTCGCGGGCGGCAATCTCGCGGTATTTCTGCCAGACACGGCCGTAGAAGGCATCTTTTTCGCGCTCGAAGCGGTTCTCGTCGGGGCCATTTTTGGGGGCGGTGTTGTCATTGCGGCGGCGGGCGCGGGCCAGGCTGGTTTTGAGCGATGGCAGCAGGAGTACGGTGAGGCCGGGCTGCAGGCCGCCGCAGATGAGGCGATGGAGCTCGAGGACGACCTGGGAGCCGAGCTGGCGGCCGCCGCCCTGGTAAGCCTCAGTAGAGTCGGTCCAGCGGTCGCACAGGACGACGCGTCCGGCTGCAAGCGCGGGCTCAATGACCTCGGCGATGGCCTGGGCGCGATCGGCAAACATGAGGGCCATCTCGGCCATGGGCGCGATGCCGGCGGAGCGGGAGTCAAGGAGCAGCTCGCGGATGCGGTCGCCGGTGGCCGTGCCGCCGGGCTGGCGGATGACCAGCGGATCCTGGCCATGCTTTCGCATCCACGCCTCCAAGTGCTTCAGCTGCGTGGTTTTGCCGGAGCCATCGAGGCCCTCGAACGTGATGAACACTCCCCGCGGCATGGCTGGAGTCTACCATCCGGGTCTGTGACGACAAACGGAGACAAGGCTGCGTTGTTTGTGTTAAAAGATGAAAAAATCCTGAATCACTGGCCTTTTGCGTCCGCTCCCCCTCCGGTCCGCCAGGCGCCGGATTGGAGCACTTGTGAAACGCATTTGTGTCTTTCGTTTCGTTTTTCTTTTCGTCGCGCTGAGCCTGATGGCAGGCGCGCGGCTGGGCGCCCAGAATCTTACCCTGGAAGGCCAGACCGGTGGATTCATCACCCCCACGGCCTACGCGGTCTACACCGATAAAGGCCATGTCTTCTCGCATCCGGCAGTTGGCTATCACTTTATCGACGCGGATCAGGTCATCGGCAACATCCACACGTTCTCAATTGAGGAGGGTTTGGCGAACCGCGCCGAGGCAGGCTACACGCGCGTGGTCCACACGGAAGGCGACAGCCCGCTATTCAGCAGCCTGTGGCATTTTGCGGGCATGAACGTGTTCAACGGGAAGGGCGTGGCAATCAAGGACGGGCAGTGGCACGCGCCGGTGCCGGGAGTGGCGGCAGGCTTTGTGGTCCGGACGGGCGACAAGTTCGTAACCGGCGCGCTGGACCAGGAGCTGACCGGGGTGCTGAAGAGCTATACCAATGGGGACATTTACGTGGTGGCCACCAAGACGTGGTTGCATCCGCCGTTCCCGTTCCTGGCGAACCTGGGCTGGAAAGCCACCAACGCGACCATCTACGGACTTGGCGGGCAGTCGACGCGTTTTGGCGGCAGACTGTTCGGGGGGCTGGGGATTCCGATTCCGGGGCCGTTCAAGACGGCGATTGTGCCTGCAGCGGGGTTCACGCAGGAGCCGCCTACGTCAAAGAACCTGAACCTGATCCTGGTTCCGGCAGGGAGCCGGGCGCACATTCCCACCACCATGGACTACGCGGTACGGATTACGCAGAAGGACCATCCGCATTTTGCGTTCGATGCCGGCGTGGGGCAGGTGGCGGGAATGATCGGGACCACGGCAATTCCGACCGCGGGCGGGCCGGTGCTTGTACCGGTGAATCTGAAGGCGCGCGCGGTTTTCGGGACGGGGTTGAGCCTGCGGTACTGATAGCTCGTGGTTCGCGGATCGTGGTTCGTGGGTCGCCGGGCCCATCCCGGGATTTGCAAGGATTTGAACGCGGTGCAACGTTTTAATAGGGGGATTCCATCGAAGCCATGAGAACCGGCATAGGTGGGAATGCAGTTGGGCCATAAATACAAAACCAGAGAGCCCGGCGACGAAGGGGAATGCGCCATCAGCGTGGGCGAGCATGTGTGGGTGTCGGGGCGCAGGGGCGAGTACGTCGTGATGGCAGTGGACCGCGCGAAGGGGCGGCTGGAGGTTCTTCGAGTGGATGCGAAGATCGCCGTGGAAAATGTCCCCGTGACGAGCGTGCGCGCAGTCCTGGCGCCGAAGGCTGCGTAAAGGCAGGGAAAAGGGACAAGGGAAAAGGAAGGCGTCTTCCAATCCCTCGTCCCTTATCCCTTTTCCCTGCCCTTAAGAGACGGTCATCACCAGCTTGCCGAAATGGGTGGCTTCCTCCATGCGGACGAGGACCTGGCGGGCGTGGGTCCAGGGGAAATCTTCGCCGACGGGGCGGAGCTGGGTAAGGCTGATGGCCTTGTTCATGTCGATGAAGTCCTGGCGGGAGCCGACGTAAAGGCCCTGGATGCGCGCCTGCTTGTGCAGGACGGTGGGCAGAGCGATGGGCTCAGAGGTAGCGGCTCCGGTGAGGACGCCGATCTGGGCGATGACGCCGCCCATGCGCAGGGCGCGTAGGGAGCGGGGAAGGGTGCTGGCGCCGCCGACTTCAACGACGAGGTCGACGCCTTCGCCGGTTTGCTCAGTGGCCCAGCGGTCCCATTCGGGGACATCGTTGTAATTGACGCCGGCATCGAGGCCGAGGTCGAATGCGCGGGCAAGCTTCTCGTTACTTGAGGAGATGCCGAGTACCTTGGCGCCGCGCAGGCGGGCGAACTGAAGCGCGAAGAGCGAAACACCGCCGGTGCCCTGGATGAGGACGGCCGAGCCGGGCTTGAGATCGCAGGTTGCCAGCGCGTTCCAGGCGGTGACGGCGGCGCAGGGCAGGGTAGCGGCTTCCTGGTAGCTGAGGTGGTCAGGAATGGCGACGACGCCGTTTTCACCCAGGACGACGAACTGGGCGAGCATGCCGTCGATATCGCCGCCGAGGGCGCCCTTGATTTTTTCCGGCGTGGCGGGGCCGTCCATCCAGTTCTGCATGAAGGTGCCGGCGACCCGATCTCCCTGCTTCCACTGGGTGACTCCGTCGCCGACGGCGACGATTTCGCCGGCGCCATCGGAGCAGGGAATACGAGGAAGCTTGAGCTTGGGATTGTAGAGGCCCTTGACCATCATGAGGTCGCGGTAGTTGAAGGAAATGGCGTGGACGCGGACAACCACCTGGCCGGGCCCGGCCTCAGGTTCGGGGCGTTCTGTGAATTCAAGGGAATCAATGCCAAAGGATGAAATTTGCCAGACGTGCATGCACACTCCTAGGTTCCAGCCGCGGGCAACGGCAGGCCCACTTAAAAAGCCTACTCCATTGGCGCGCCGCAAGCGGCATAAGGGCCGATAAAATGAAGATATGGCTAGAGGATGGGAAAGTAAATCGGTGGAAGAACAAATGGCCGGGCGGGAGCAGGCCGGGCCGGATCCAGGGAGGGTCATGTCGAAGAGCGGAGAAGCACGAAGAACGGCGGAAGACGAGCGGTTGAAGCAGGCGCGGCGGCGCCAGTCGCTGGAACTGCAGCGGGCAAACATCCTGGGGCAGCGGACGTCGAATGCGGGGCGTAGGGAGGCGCTGGAGTCGGCGCTGAAGGCAATCGAGGCGGAGATCGCTGCGCTGGGGTAGGAAGTAATTCAGCGGTTGGTACGCCCGCTGTCGCCCCGGCGACCGATAAGGCTGGGATGAACGGGCACAGTGTCCGATCCCACCCTAACCGCATAACGCGCGGTTAGGATGGGGCACCCCGGTTTCTGATAGCGATCGCTATGCTTTCCGATGGGGTGGGCGGGCGTTTATGCTCGGGGGAATGAGCAAGACAGCGACGGAAAGCGGTGGCGCCCCCAACCGGCTGGGGCAGGCCGGCTCTTCATATCTCAGGTCGGCGCAGCATCAGCCCGTGGATTGGCATCCGTGGGGCGAGGAGGCGTTTGCCCGGGCGCGCGAGGAGGACAAACCCATCCTGCTGGACATTGGCGCGGTGTGGTGCCACTGGTGCCATGTGATGGACCGGGAATCGTATGAAGACCCGGAGATGGCGAAGGTGATCAACGAGCATTATGTGGCGGTGAAGGTGGACCGGGATGAGCGGCCGGACGTGGACTCGCGCTACCAGGCCGCGGTGCAATCCATCAGCGGGCAGGGTGGATGGCCGCTGACGGCGTTTCTGACTCCCGATGGGCGGCCATATTTCGGGGGAACGTATTTTCCGCGCGATGACCGCTACGGGCGGCCGGGGTTCGGGCGGGTGCTGATGACCATGGCGCAGGTTTGGAAGGAGCGGCGGGAAGAGGCGCTGGAGTCGGCCGAGAGCGTGATGGCCGCGGTGGAGCACAACGAGAGCTTCAGCGGGCGGGGCGGCGAGCTGACCCTGGCGCTGGTGGACAAGATTGCCGGTTCGGCGCTGTCGCAGTTCGACGCGCACAATGGAGGGTTCGGGTCGCAGCCCAAGTTTCCCCACCCGGGGGCGCTGGACCTGCTGCTGGAGCTGGCCATGGATCGCGACAACGACGCCGCGCAGGATGCGTTTCTGGTGACGCTGGAGAAGATGGCGCGGGGCGGCGTTTATGACCAGCTTGCCGGCGGATTCCATCGCTACTCGGTGGATGAGCGCTGGGTGGTGCCGCACTTCGAGAAGATGCTCTACGACAACACGGAGCTGCTGCGGAACTACGTGCATGGGTTCCAGAGCTACGTGCGGGAGGATTTCAAGACGGTTGCGCTGGAGATCATGGGCTGGCTGGACGGGACCATGACAGATCGGGAGCGCGGCGGATTCTATGCCTCGCAGGATGCGGATATCGACCTGGACGACGATGGGGATTACTTTACCTGGACGCTGGAAGAAGCGAGCGCGGTGCTGACGCGCGAGGAGCTGGAGGTAGCGTCGCGGTACTACGACATCGGCGAGCTGGGAGACATGCACCACAACCCGGCCAAGAATGTGCTGCATGTTCCGTACACGCGCGAGCAAGTGGCGGCGCAGGTGGGGATTCCGCTGGAGGAGTTGGCCAAGCTGCTGGCTGCGGCAAAAAGCAAGCTGCTGGCTGCGCGGATGGAGCGGAAGACGCCATTCATCGATCGCACGCTGTACACGGGCTGGAACGCGATGGCGATAACCGCGTATCTGGAAGCGGCGCGAGTGCTACGCCTCGAGGATGCGAAGGAGTTTGCGTTGCTGACCCTGCGGCGGCTGCTGGTGGAGGCGTGGGGCGGGGCGGACCTGCTGTATCACGTGATTGCGTATCCGGAGAGGGCAGGCGGTGACGGGCAGGAACGCATCGCGGGGACTTTGGACGATTATGCGTTCACCGTGCAAGCGTGCATTGACGGATGGTTGGCGAGCGGGCGGATGGAGTTCTACCAGGCAGCAATGACTCTGGCTGGCGCGATGATTGCGCGCTTCTACGACCGCGAAGCGGGTGCGTTCTACGACACAGCCGCCGGCAGGGGGGAAGAAAAGCTGGGCGCGCTGACGGCTCGGCGCAAGCCGTTACAGGACTCGCCCACGCCGGCGGGAAATGCGACGGCAGCATCGGCATTGTTGCGGCTGGAAGCGCTCTCCGGTCGCAAGGAATTTCGCGAGATCGCGGTGGACACGCTGGAGTCGTTCGCGGGGATCGTGGAGCACTTCGGCTTGTATGCGGGCAGCTATGGGCTGGCGCTGGAGCGTCTGCTGTTGGATCCGGTGCAAGTGGTAATTGTGGGTTCGGGGCCGGAAGCGGCGCGGCTGGAGGCGACGGCCGTGGCGCGGTTCGGAGTGCAGAAGACGGTGATGCGGATAGGGCCGTTCCGAATCGTGCCGGGCGGGGTACCGGAGGAGCTGGAGCAGATGCTCGTGAATGTTCCGGCGCCAGAAGGGGCGAGCGTTTGGGCAATTGTGTGCCGCGGGCGGACATGCCTGCCGCCGGTTACCGATGCGGAGGCGTTGCTGGCTGCGCTGGAAGGCAGGGAGTAGACGGTAGGGAGCAGGGTGTCTCAGCTCTGATCAGCGCCGAAGATGCGGCGGAAAAATGAGCCGATCCGGTGGAAGATGTTGCGGTGCTTCTTTGCCTGTGTGGGTGTCGGTGTAGCTTTCGCAACCTGCGTGGCGAGTTGAGTTGGAGGCGCGGCGGCGGCCTCAGCGACGGGCTTTGCGGGCGTGGGCGCTTGATAAACCAGCGGTGCATCGATTGCCGTGTGGCTGGCGGAGTTGTCCGGCTCCGTTTGCGGCTGGACGGGCGGCGCGTGCGGTGAAAGGCCGGCGCTTTCTGCGAGTGGGAAATCGTTGGTTCCGGGGCGCGGCGCGGACGGACAGCCGCACGGCTCCTTCTCCTGGTCCACGACTTCCTTGAGGCTGCCGTGCTGGAACATGACGCGCTGGCCGGGCTGGACGCGATAGGCCCCGCCTTCAAAGACGCTGCTGACGAGAACATACGGTGCGTTCGCGCCGGGGTTGTCGACGCAGGTGTCGCCGTGGTCCCCCAGGCGAACTTTTACATCCACCGCGCCGGGTCCGCCGATGAGGATGCGGAAATCGGGGGTGAGGAGGACATCGGAGTTGCGGCCGGCGGCGTAGCTGGCTTCCACTGCGCCGTGGTCAAGAGCCATCATGAGGCCGGGAGTTTCGCCAGCGGGGACGCTAGTGTCGGCGGCGAGATTCACTGTGGTGGACGGGCACACGCGCAATACGCCGCGACGGGGCAGCACAACGAAAGTGATCTGAGACCCGGACGTTATGGAGCCATTTGCCTGGATCGTCGCGGTCCCGGCAGTGACCTGGATGGCTCCGCTGACAGTATCCGATGTGTTCAGCGGGACGACGGCGATGGGGCTGGGTTGAACCGGAGTTTCCTGCGCGCGCGACGTGTCAGGGATGCACGAGGCTGCGAGTATTCCGAAGAGAAGCAGCCTGGCCGGCCGCGGGCAGGGGAACCTCATCACTCCATTTCCAGGAAGTTGCGGATCATCTGGCGGCCGCCTTCGGTGAGCACGCTTTCAGGATGGAACTGGACGCCTTCGACGGGCAGAGTGCGATGACGAAGGCCCATGATGACCGAGCTGCCGCCGTTCTCCGCAGTGCGGGCAGTGACGGCGAGCTCACGTGGGAGCGTTTTCTCATCCACGATCAGCGAGTGATAACGGGTGCAGGTGAGGGGCGACGGCAGACCGGTGAACACGCCTTTGCCGTCGTGGGTGACGGAGCTGGTTTTGCCATGCATGAGATGAGCAGCGCGAACCACGTCGCCACCGAAGGCTTCGCCGATGGCCTGGTGGCCCAGGCAGACGCCGAGGATGGGCGTTCGCCGCGGCGAACCGGCCATGTGGCGGATGAGTGGAACCAGGATGCCGGCCTCAGCCGGCGTGCAGGGCCCCGGCGAGAGCAGGATGCGGTTGGGATGGAGGGCCTCGACTTCATCCACTGTCAGCTCGTCGTTGCGTCGAACCACGACTTCCGCGCCCAGCTCGCCCAGGTACTGGACGAGGTTGTAGGTGAAGGAGTCGTAGTTGTCGAGGACGAAGACCATGGCTGGATTCAGTGTAGCGCGGGCGCGGAAGGGGATGACGAAACGGGGGACGGCCACTGGCGATCCGCCGCTAACTTACTCAGAAGGAACCAATTTTGCGTTACATGCGTACCCCAAGCAACAAGGGAGTTTGTGTGTAGTCCTCTGCTACACTGCTCGCATACTTTTCCCGGATTCGAATTGATTTGAAATTGTTGTCAACGGAGAATTCATGCCTGTTGTCGAGCTTGCAGGCGTAACCAAGGCCTACGAGAGCAAGGTTGCCGTGCACGAGCTTAGCTTCTCGATTGAAGCGGGCCAGATGTTTGGCCTATTGGGACCGAACGGCGCCGGCAAGACCAGTTCCATCCGGATGATGATGGGCATCACGATGCCCGATTCAGGTCGCGTGACCTTGTTCGGCAAACCCTTCGAGCGAAAAAGCCTGGATCGCGTGGGGTATCTTCCTGAAGAGCGCGGGCTCTACAAGAAGATGAAGGTGCTCGATCAGCTTGTCTTTTTCGGGCAGATGCATGGCCTGGACGCGCAGGAATCGCGCAACAGGTCGACGAATTGGGCCGAACGGCTGGAGATTGCCGACTCACTGGGCAAGAAGACCGAAGAGCTTTCCAAGGGCATGCAGCAGAAAATCCAATTCATCGCATCGCTGCTGCACGATCCCGGACTGATCGTGATGGATGAGCCGTTTACCGGGCTTGATCCCGTGAACGCGACGCTGCTGGAACGCACGCTGATCCAGCTCAAGGAACAAGGCAAGGCCATCATCTTTTCGACGCACCGCATGGACCAGGTGGAGAAACTCTGCGACTCGATCTGCCTGATCAACAAAGGCGAGGCCGTGCTTTCAGGGAAGATGCGGGAGATCAAGTCGCGTTACGAACGCAATCGAGTGGTGGTGGAGTTTGAAGGAGATCCCTCGTTCTTAAAAAGCGCGGAGATTGCGGAAGCCAAAAACTATTCCGGCCACGCGGAGATTCGCCTGCATCCGCACGGGAACGCGCAGAAGCTCCTGCATGAAGCTGCGGCCGTGGCTACCATCTTTCGGTTTGAGCTGGTGGAACCCTCCCTCGAGGAGATCTTTATTCAGACGGTGGGAGGCAAGGCCGATGCGTAATCTGCTGCTGGTGGCCAGGCGCGAGTACCTGGAACAGATTCGCGGGCGGGCGTTCAAGGTAACCACCATCCTTGTTCCGGCGCTTTTTGCGGTGGTCATCTTCATCATGATCATGGCCAGCCGCGGAGCCACGGGAGGCAAGCACATTGTCATCGCCTCCAACGACGCAGGATTGGCGGATGAAATCCGGACACAGCTTCTGGCGCATAACGAAACCAACTCCACCATCGATGTGCTTGCGCCAGTGGGACCGGGCGATCGCCCACAACTGATCAATCGCGTCCGCACCGGCGGAATCGACGGCTTTCTTTGGGTCGATACTTCTCCGGACCAACCGCCGTCGGCCATTTACGAATCGCAATCGGCCGGCGACTTCGTCACCGATGAGCTTCTCAGCACCGCCTTGAATCGAGCCGTGGTGCGCCGCCGGCTTACCGCTTCGGGAATCCAGGCCGGGAATATCGATGCGCTGCTGAAGAATGTGGACATCGACACCCGGCAGATCGACAAACAGGGCAGGGAACTGAAGAGCAACGCCATGAGCTCGTTCTGGAAGGGCTACGTGATGGCGTTCCTGCTTTCCATGACCACGATGATCTACGGCATGAACGTAGCGCGCTCGATCATCCAGGAGAAGACGTCACGCATTTTTGAGGTGATGCTGGCCACGGCAAAGCCAACTGACCTGCTGGCCGGCAAGCTGATCGGCGTAGGTGCTGTGGGTCTGACGCAGATCGCCATCTGGTTTGTGGCGGCCGCGGCCATCGCCGGCGCGTTTACGGCGCAGATCCTCTCGGCCAAGCTCTCCCTTCACTTTTCCTGGTCAGAAGGTGCGTTCTTCGCCATCTACTTCCTGCTCGGCTACCTGCTTTACGCATCGCTTTTCGCCGGCCTGGCGGCCTCGTGCGAGACCGAGCAGGAATTGCAGATGTATACACCGCTGGCCGCGCTGCCCATCTGGCTTTCGTTCGCGCTCATCGTGCTGGTGGTCAACAATCCGGACTCGGTGCTCTCGGTTGCGGCGTCGCTTTTCCCGGCCACGGCGCCCATCATCATGATGCTGCGCATGGGTTCCGAGTTTCCGCCCGCATGGCAGATTGAGGCGTCGATCGCGATCATGCTGCTGAGCATCTGGGCGGTTTTGTGGGTTTCGTCGCGGTTATATCGCGTCGGAATCCTGATGTACGGCAAGCGCGCCACCATTCCTGAGCTCCTGCGCTGGCTGCGATACAGCTAAAATCGGGGCAGTGACCGAAGAGACGAGTAGCAGGTTCAGCCTGGGGCAGCGCATCGTGTTGGCGATTGTGCCACGCCTGGTGTGGGCGCTCCTCTGGATTGTCGGGTTCACCTGGCGCTACGAAGTCATCGCCGAGGACGGCGTGGTTCCGGTTCGTTTCGGCGAAAAGGCCGGCGGCGAAATCTACTGCTTCTGGCACCAATGCGTGCTTCCCACCGCGCTTTATTACCGCCGCACCCATGCCGTTATCCTCATCAGCCGCAGCTTTGACGGGGAGCTTATCACGCGAACCTTGCGACTGTTCGGCTTCGACGCGGTGCGCGGCTCCAGCTCGCGGGCGGGCGGCGAAGGATTACGAGGCCTCCAGCGGGTGGTTGAAAGCAGACGGCCGGCGATTTTTACCGCCGATGGGCCGCGGGGGCCGATCTACCAGACAAAGATGGGACCGATCAAACTGGCGCAGATGACAGGCGCGCCCATCGGCGCTTTCCATTTTCAGCCGGAGCGCGCGTGGGTCATCAATTCCTGGGATCGTTTCCTGGTGCCCAAGCCGTTTTCACGCATCGTAGTGAGCTGGGCGCAATGGACGCGCGCGTCCGCTGAGCTATCGAGCGACGAGATGGAGTCAAAGCGGGCGGAGTTGAATGCGGCGTTGGAACGCGCCCGGCTTCGGGCATTGAAGCACCTGGGGCAGGCATGAGTGAGGGCAGCGATCTGCGGGTGGCGGATTTCGACTACGAACTGCCAGAGGGACTGATCGCGCAACAGCCGACGACGGAGCGGGGCGCCAGCAGAATGCTGGTGCTGGAACGCGCTTCGGGTGCCCTGCGCGGCACCGTGTTCGCCGATCTGCCGTCTTTCCTGCGCGCGGGCGATCTGCTGGTGCTGAACGACAGCCGTGTGATTCCGGCGCGGCTTTACGCGCGAAGAACTCTGCGGCGCGAGAAGGAAAAGCCGACGGGACGCATAGAGGTGATGCTGACCGAGCCGACAGGTGATAACCAGTGGCGCGCCCTGGTGCGGCCCGGCCGCAAGGTTGCCATCGGGGAGATCCTCGTATTTCCGACGCCAAGCGGATCAATCGAGCTGACGGCCGAGGTGCTGGAGCGCGGAGAGTATGGCGAGCGGCTGCTCCAGTTCGAGCCGGTAGATGATTTTTACACGAGCCTGGATCGCATCGGCCATATTCCGCTGCCGCCCTACATTCATCGCGACGATGCGGCTGCGGATCGCGAACGCTACCAGACCGTGTACTCCGAGGAGCGTGGGTCGGTCGCGGCGCCTACGGCGGGACTGCACTTCACGCCCGAGATGCTCGCGCGGCTGGCGGAGATGCGCGTGGAGACAGCGCGGGTCACGTTGCATGTTGGGCTGGGCACATTTGCGCCGCTGCGCGTGGATCGCGTGGACGAAGTGCGCCTGCACTGCGAGCGGTACACGCTCAACGCGGATGCAGCCGATGCCATCAACCACGCCGTAAGCGAGGGTCGGCGGATCATCGCCGTGGGGACAACGGTGGTGCGCACGCTGGAATCCGCCGCGGCGGACGCGCTCAAGGCCGGCGGCGGGCCGTTGGTACCGCACTCCGGATCGACGGATATCTTCATCTCGCCGGGCTTCCAATTCCGTCTCGTCAGCGCTTTGCTCACCAACTTCCACCTCCCGCAATCGAGCCTGCTGATGCTGGTCAGCGCATTTGCCGGACGCGAGCGCGTTCTGGCGGCCTATCGACATGCCGTCGAGCAACGCTATCGCTTTTACAGTTACGGCGATTGCATGCTTATTGCGTGATGTCAGCGTCCGGGCGGTCGTGCGTTCGTCGTCGCGGCTGCTAAACTCTACCCGTGCCCGACCAAGCAAAGCCGCCCGTCTTCCTGCTTGACGCAATGTCCTTCATCTTCCGCGCGTACCACGCCATGCAGCGGTCGCGGCCCATGTCCACGCGCTCCGGCCTGCCCACCGCGGCCACGTACGTCTTCGTGAACATGATCAAGAAGCTGCGCCAGGACTTCTCGCCGCATTATTTCGCGGCTGTGTTTGACGTCAGCGGAAAGGTCTTCCGCGACGACCGCGCCCTGGCCATCGGTACGCTGCGCAAGTGGAATGGAAAGACCAAGTGCTTTGAAGATGTCGGCTACGAGGGCTACAAGGCCAAGCGCGAGGCCATGCCCGAGGATCTTCGCCGGCAGATTCCCTACATTCGTCGCTCCCTGGAGGTATTTCGCATCCCCATCCTCGAAGCCGAGGGATTTGAGGCCGATGACGTGATCGGAACCCTCTCGTGTCGTGCTTCTGAGCGCGGCCACGATGTGTTCATCGTCTCCGGCGACAAGGACATGATGCAGCTCGTGAATGAGCGTGTGAAGGTGCTCAACCCGCAGAAAGACAACCTGGTTCTGGATGCGGCCAAGGTGACGGAGACGCTGGGCGTACCGCCGGAGAAGGTGGTGGATGTGATGGCGTTACGCGGCGACACCATCGACAACATTCCCGGCGCGCCCGGCATCGGCGACAAAGGCAGCGTTGATTTGATCAAGGAATTCGGCAGTGTGGAGGCCGTGCTGGACCGCGCCGCGGAGGTGAAGCGCAAGAGCTATCGCGAGTCGCTGGAACAGAACCGCGACGCCGTGCTGTTGTCGAAGGAATTGGTCACCATCGACTGCAATGTGCCGCTGGATCTCGACTTGGCTGCAATGGAAACTCAGGAGCCCGATCTGGAGGCGTGCCGGGAGCTGTTCACGGAGCTTGAGTTCACGTCGATGCTGAAGGAGCTTGCGCCGGCGGAAGGCGGCGTGAAGTTTGAACTCATTGAGGACCCGAGCGCCGACCAATTAGTAGCTTTCATTGCGGCTGCGCGGCGGGATGGTTTCGCGCTGGCACTGGAATCGGCCACGCCGCAACCCGCTGTGGAGGAGGAAACCGCCGAGCCTGTCACTCTGTCGCTCCTGGACGTAGCCGAAGCCGCCGAACGCCAACCCAGTTCCCTGATGGGCGTTTGCGCCGAGCCTGGGATTGCGCTGTCTCTGCCGCTCGATGCCGAACTACGGAGATTGTTGGAAGATCCATCCGTACCGAAGCAGACGCACGACGTGAAAGCGGCGATGCACGCGCTGCATGGCACGGGCGTGGAAGTTGCCGGTCCCGTTGACGACACGATGCTGCTTTCCTATGCGCTCAACCCGACCCACTCTACGCAATCGCTGGCGGACGTTGCGGCCAGAAATGGCCACGCGCCGCCGGCATCGCTCACTGCGGCCGCGGCTATTGTCAGATCTCTCGTTCCTGTGCTGCGCGCGCATGCCGAAGAATGCCACGTGACCAGCGTCTATACCGAAATCGACCTTCCCCTTGCGCCGGTGCTTTGTCGCATGGAGAAGGCGGGGGTGCGCATCGACAAGGATGTGCTGGCCAAGCTCTCTACGCGGTTCGCGGCAGAAATCGAGCGCGTGGGCGAGCGCATCTTCGAATTGGCCGGCGAGAGGTTCAACATCAATTCGCCGAAACAGCTTGGAGTGGTGCTGTTCACGCACATGGGATTGCCCGCGCCGGTGAAATACGGAAAGGGCAAGACCATCTCGACGGCGCAGGATGTGCTCGAGACGCTCGCCGAGAAACACGAAGTCCCGCGGCTGGTGCTGGAGTACCGGCATCTGTCTAAACTCAAGTCCACTTACATCGATCAACTGCCGCTGATGGCCGATGCCGATTCGCGCGTGCATACAACTTTCCAGGCTGCGGCTACGGCCACCGGGCGCCTATCGTCCATCAATCCGAATCTCCAGAACATCCCCATCCGCACTGAGCTTGGCCGGGAGATTCGCGCAGCATTCACGGCCTCGCCAGGAACGCAATTACTGTCGGCGGATTACTCGCAGATCGAGTTGCGCCTGCTGGCTCATTTCAGCGGCGATCCGCTGCTGGTGCGCGCGTACCAGAACGATGAAGATATTCACACGCTGACCGCCAGCGAGGTGTTCGGGGTCCCTGCGGAAACCATGGACAAGGAGACTCGCGGACGCGCCAAGGCGGTAAACTTCGGCATTGTTTACGGCATCTCGCCTTTCGGGTTGGCGGCGCAGTTGGGCATCCCGCAGGCCGAGGCGAAGGCCTACATCGAGCGCTATTTCGCGCGCTATCAGGGCGTCCAGGCGTTCATTGAGAAGACGCTGGCGGAGACGCGCAAGACCGGCAGCGTGCGCACGATGTTTGGGCGGATGCGCCCCATCCCCGACATCGAAAGCCGCAATCCCAATCAGCGTGGGTTTGCAGAACGCACCGCGGTGAACACCCCGCTGCAAGGAACGGCGGCAGACCTGATCAAGCTGGCCATGATTGCGCTCGATCGCATGCTTTCCGAGCGGAAACTGAAAACGCGCATGGTGCTTCAGGTGCACGACGAACTGCTTTTTGAAGTTCCCGATGAGGAGAAAGATGAAATTGCAAAGCTGGTTCGCGAGGAGATGGAAGGAGTGGTCAAGCTGAAGGTGCCGCTGGTGGCGGACCTAGGGTTTGGGCCAAACTGGCGCGATTTGTAAGCCTGGAATCCGAACCGCTGTGTGGAGCATCAATCGAAGCAAACGCGAAAGTCGTGAAGCTTTCATCCCACCTTCAATCCTTTGCAACAAGGAGTTGAATCAATGAGCACAACGCAATCCACTCCCGCCGCGGCTGCGGGCGCCTTCACGCTGGGTGGCGATCTTATCGTGAACCGTCTCGGCTACGGCGCCATGCGCATTACCGGCAAAGGGATCTGGGGTCCTCCGGAAAACAAGCCGGCGGCACTGGCCGTGCTGCGGCGTGCGGTAGAACTGGGCGTGAATCTCATTGATACGGCCGACTCGTACGGGCCGAACGTCTCTGAAGAACTCATCGCCGAGGCGCTATACCCGTATCCCGCGGGCCTGGTGATTGCCACCAAGGCCGGTTGGGAGCGTGTTGGGCCGGGACAGTGGATTCACAACGCAAGCCCCGCTCACCTTACCCGAGCATTGGAGGGCAGCCTGAAGCGGCTGCGGCTGGAGCGGATCGACGTGTATCAGCTTCACGTGCCCGACCCGGCGGTCTCGTTCGATGCGTCCATGGAGTGCCTGGCGCGCCATCGCGAGCAGGGTAAGATCCGTCACGTGGCGCTCTCCAACGTTGCTCTTGAATACGTCGAGCGAGCTCGCCGCATTGTTCCCATTGTGTCGGTTCAGAACCGATACAGCTTCGCCGATCGCGAGTGGGAGTCTGTTGTCGATTATTGCCGGCAGCATGGTATCGGCTTTATGCCGTGGGCGCCCATGGGCCAGATGCGCTTTGCCAACGAGATGCTGGATCGCGCGGCAAAGCAGTTGAACGCGACGCCCATGCAAGTGGGATTGGTCTGGCTGCTGAAGCGCGCCGGAAACATCCTGCCGATCCCAGGAACGGCCAACGTGCAGCACCTGGAACAGAACGTCGCCGCGGCGTCGCTTCAATTGCCGGATGAGATCTTCGCACAGCTTTCCGCGGTTCATCCTCCGCCGGCCGTGCTGCGCGGCTAAGTGCAGGCGCGGTCTCGCCTCGGCTCGTGCGGCGCCCGGTCTATTCTTCCCGATGGAACAACAGCGAGTTGGCTTGCTGCACCGGCGTCATCAGCACGCGGGCGATGTTGACGTGCGGCGGGCGGCTGGCCGCCCACACAATCACCTCGGCCACGTCCCCGGCCGTTAGCGGCTTGATGCCCTTGTAGACTTTCGCTGCGCGCTCATTGTCGCCGTGGAAGCGAACAAGTGAGAAGTCTGTCTCGACCATCCCCGGATCGACGCTGGTCACGCGAACGGCCGTGCCCAACACGTCCTGCCGCAGGCCGTCATTGATAGACCGTTCCGCTGCCTTGGTGGCGCAGTACACAGCGCCGTTGGGATAAGTGAGTTCGCCCGCGGTCGAGCCGAGATTAATGACGTGGCCGCGTCCGCGCACAATCATTCCTGGAACCACAGCGCGAGTCACGTAAAGCAGCCCCTTCACGTTCGTATCGATCATTTCCTCCCAGTCTTCCACGCGGCCCATGTAGAGCTTGTCCAGGCCCCGGGAGAGGCCGGCGTTGTTCACCAGGATGTCGATTTCGGCCCATTCAGGCGGCAGGCTATCGATGGCGTTCTGCACCGCGCGGCAATCGCGCACGTCCAAGTCGATGGAGTAGACCGATTCAGCGCCCCGTTCCAGCGCCTGCGACGCGATTTCAGCCAGCTTGCCGGGGCGCCGCGCAGCCAGAAGCAGTCGCGCACGCTCCGATGCAAAGGCCAGCGCGGTTGCGGCGCCGATTCCTCCACTGGCTCCGGTAACGAAGACGATCTTCCCTTCAAAGCTCATGGCAATATCCTAGCGGATCAAGGAATCGGAATGCGTGATTGCGGATACGATGGCTCGGAGCCGACAGCCCGCAGCCATCAGCCTTTGGCCCGAATTTGGCCGCGCCTTTGCGCCATCTTGTACTGCCCAACGGCCCAGTCTTCGCCGGAAAGGCCGGCTTGTTTGGCTTGTTCGAAGACTTCAGCCAGGCTCTCAGCCAGGCTAAGCCGCGCGCCCGCTGCAGCAGCCGCTTCGCGCAACAGGCTGAGATCCTTTGCCCCCAGGTCGATTGTGGCCCCGGGATGCTCCGGAGGATGGAGCATCACTTTGGCGTACGCGGCGTAAAACGGCGACTGGAATAGCGCGCTGTTGATGGTCTCGAAGAAGACTTCGGGATCGATTCCCTGGGCCGATGCGTAGACGAACGCCTCGCCCAGCGAATGAATCATGGCGCTGATCAGGAAATTTCCGCCCAGCTTGAGTGCGTGAGCCTGCTGGGGCTCCTTGCCAACCACTGAGATTCCCCGCGCGAGCGGCTCAAGTACGGGGCGGGCACGATTCACGGCACTTTCCTTCCCGGCCATGACGATCCATAACTTGCCTGCCTCGGCCACATTCGGCCGCCCGAACACCGGAGCGGCGACAAAATCGATGCCGCGCCGTTCGTGCTCCGCAGTGAGCCGTTCGCTCAGGGCTACGCTGATGGTGCTGCACGCGATGTGAAGCACGCCTGGGCTCATCGCATCCATCAATCCATTGGGGCCAAACAGCACTTCCTCGTTCGCCTCATCGTCAAACAGCATCGTGATCACGGCATCGGCGCCCAGTTCCGCCTCCGCCGGCGTTGCCGCTGCAATCGCTCCCTCGTGAATGAGCGGTTTTGTCCGGCCTTCGGTCCGGTTCCACACGGACAATTCGTGCCCGGCAGCAATCAGCCGTTGCGCCATCGGCGCGCCCATCTTGCCCAAACCAAGAAACCCAATTCTCATCGATGCTCCTATGCAAAGGCCGTGACCCCGGCCCCCGAGCCCGTAAACTGATTCTTCGATGCTGCGAACGGTCCGAGCGACGCGTTATGTTGTGCCCCTGCGCGAAGGCGGATCCCTGCCCGCCATTGTAGAAGGCGACGACCTCGGCCTCTACGTGGTCAAATTCCGGGGCGCGGGGCAGGGCGTCCTGGCGCTGATTGCGGAACTGATCGCCGGCGAGATTGGGCGCGCGATTGGACTGCGTGTGCCGGAGATTGTCTTCGCGGAAGTCGATCCGGCGCTGGGGCGCAATGAGCCCGATTACGAGATTCGCCAACTGCTGAAGGCAAGCGCGGGGCTCAACCTCGCGCTCGATTATCTTCCCGGCTCGGTCATGTTCGATCCCGCGGCTGCGGACAAGGCGGCTGCGGACGAAGCTTCCATGATGGTGTGGTTTGACGCGTTCACCCAGAATGTCGACCGCACACCGCGCAATCCGAACCTGCTTGTCTGGCATCGCAGGCTCTACCCCATCGATCACGGCGCAGCTCTCTATTTCCACCACGATTGGGCCACCATGCCCGACCGTGCCGGGTCGCCGTTCCCGCAGATTCAGCAGCACATTCTTCTGCGCTGGGCAGCAGATATCGCGAAGGCCGATGCGGCAGCGCGGCAAAAGCTGACACCGGAAATACTGGCGAGCATCGTCGAAGCCGCTCCAGACGATTGGCTGGATGCGATTCCCGGCGAGATGACCGCGGCAGAACGCCGCCAGGCTTACATGCAGTTCTTCAACCAGCGCCTGGAGCAGGCGCACACGTTTGTTCAGGAGGCGCTCGATGCACGCACCCGCCTCGTTTGACTATGCTCTGTTGCGCGTGGTGCCGCGTGTGGAGCGGCAGGAGTTCATCAACGCCGGCATCGTCGTCTACTGCCCTCAGAAGCGCTTTCTCGCCGCGCGCATCCGGCTGGATGAGGCACGGCTCAGAGCGCTGTGGCCGGATGCGGACGTAGCCTTGGTTGAGTCCCATCTGCTCGCGGTGGAACGCATTTGTCTGGGAGATGCAAGCGCGGGTCCGATCGCCATACTGTCCCTCGGCGAGCGCTTCCACTGGCTCACATCGCCTCGCTCCACCATCATCCAGCCCTCGCCCGTGCACACCGGCGTGTGCGACGCAACGGACGAATTGCTGGACCGGCTGGAAGCACAATTCCTGTCCCATCCGCTGGATGAAAACAGCGAAACCAGAAAAAACTGATCACGCGGCCTCCGCATACGGCCTTTCGGTCCTCGCATTGCGTAGCGCCACCGCCCACCAATGGAGCCGCCGAAGCATGGCCGCCATGGAACGATTGTGACGGTCCGGATGCCGCAGGCGGCCCGTGCTGTCAAATTGTTCCCAGGCCGCGGGAAAGCTTACGGAATCGCGAATCGTAACCGCGTGCAACTCCGCAAAAACCAGCCGAAGCTGTTCCACTGCGCGCAGACCTCCCGAAACGCCTCCATAAGAGACGAACGCAACCGGCTTCGCATGCCATTCCTTTCCTACGGAATCGATGAGCGACTTGAGCGGCGCGGGATAGCCGTGGTTGTATTCGGGCGTGATCACGAGGAAAGCGTCCGCAGCCGCCATTCTCTGCCACAAGCCGGGCGAGGACTTGCTGTCGCCTTGCTGGGCAGTTTGTGCGGGAAGAATCTCCGCGGGGTCGATCAGGTCGAGCGAAAACATGCCGGCGGCGCGAACCTGTTCGGCGGCCCAGGCGGCCACCACGTCGCAGAAGCGTCCAGGCCGAGTGCTTCCGTAGATGAGTGCGAGATGTATTGGATCGGTCATGCGGGTCTCCTCATTTGCCACTACCGCTGAAGAAAGCGTACAACCTCAAGTAAACTTGAGGTCAAGAGGCGGGGCAATGAACAATCTCGAAGAGACGAAATGCCTGACGGTTCTGAGCGTGGGTGAGGTGGCGGCGCGAAGCGGCGTTGCCGTCTCAACCCTCCATTTTTATGAGGCGGAAGGCCTGATCCGGAGCTGGAGAAACCAGGGAAATCAACGGCGGTACGCGCGCGAAGTGCTGCGTCGCATCGCGGTTATCCGCGTAGCGCAGCGTGCTGGAATTTCGCTTGCGGCCATTCGAGATGCGCTCAAAACCTTGCCCGAGGAACGCACGCCGACCGCGGAGGACTGGAGAAAGCTTTCCCAGTCGTGGCGGGCAGATCTGGACCAGCGGATTCGTCGGCTGGTGGGGTTGCGGGATCAACTGGACGGCTGCATTGGCTGCGGTTGCCTTTCCCTCGGCGTCTGCCCGCTGCGCAATCCATGGGATGAGCTGGGAAGGCTCGGGCCCGGTCCGCAATTGTTGGATCCGGAAGGAGAGAAGGCCGGCAAAGGCTGTGCGAATTGCGAGGGCGGCCGCTGATCGCCCTACTGCGGCGTGACGAGCTGATGCGCGATGGCGAACAACGCAAGTTCCAGCCGCGTGGAAACACCGGTCTTGTCAAAGATATTCGAAAGGTGCCGTTTGACGGTTTCCTCGCTCAGGCCGAACTGTTTGGCGATATCGCGGTTACTGCAGCCTTCCACGATGGAGCCCACGACTTCAAGTTCGCGCGGCGTCAGGCCAAACGTTTTGCGCTGTGGCACCGCGGCCTGCTGCATCAGGTCATGGAGTGCGGAAACCAGGTTCACCACTCGCTTGCCGCCAATCCAGTAATCGCCGGCAAAAACAGTCTTGATGGAGGTCTGCAAGTGGGCTGCCAACGCGTCTTTCAGGACGATTCCGCGAGCGCCGATGTGCAGCGCTTCAATGATCTGCTGGGTGGTGATGGTCGAGGTCAACAGCATGATCTTGACCGTCGGCGAGCCCTGCATGATGGCGCGCATGGCTTCCAAGCCTGGCAGGCGCGGCATCAACAGATCCAGAAGTAGAATGTCGGGCTGCTGCTCCAGAGTCTGCGTGATAGCCTCATCGCCGTCGGCGGCTTCTCCCACCACTTCAAAGCCTTCCGTTTCAGAGAGCATGTTACGCACGCCGATCCGGACTACAGGATGGTCGTCTGCAAGTACAATGCGAATCGGTCGTTCCACGGGATGGATAACCCTCCAGACTCATTAGGGCGCCGGCTTTGCCACAATGCGCCATATCTGCGCCGGCGCGGTCCGTTCATCTCAGCCTACAGGCTTGCTTCCTTGCGGCGTAAACTCCGCCTCCAGCATACGCTTGAGATTTGCGATGGCGGTTTGGAAATGGGGCAGGAGCGACTGGCTGTACTCTAAATCGTCACCCCCGCTCTCCAGCAACTCTCCAATCCGGGCAGCTTCCACAGCGCCCGCCATGCCGCATCCGCCCTTGATGGAATGACCGATGTTGTGGATCTCCTTGGAGTCGCGCCGCGCGATGGCGGATTCCAGAATTGAATACCGCCGTTCCAGGTCGACGGTTACCGCGTCGTAGATGGCGTGCACCGCAGATTCCGACATCATGGTGCGAAAGTCGGCGATGGTCTTCGGATTCACGGCGGGAAGGTCGGTAGGCGGTTGATCGTGAATCACAGGGTTATGCTTGTCCAGAATTCGCAGCAGCGACTCGGGCCCAAACGGTTTGAGAAGAAAGCCATCCGTCCGTTCGAGAAGCTCTGCCGGGACATCGCTGCCGCTGACGATATACAGAGGGGCCAGGCTCCGGGCACGAAGCTGCTCGGCCAGCTCGACGCCGCTCAGGCCGGGCATTTGCGCATCCATCAGAATGAGTTCCGGATTGCATACCTGCGAATCGAGTTGAGACAGTGCCTCGCCCCCACTGCACGCTGTATGAACGGTATACCCGTTCATAGTCAGCACAGTGGCTGTCACTTCCCGGCTCACCATATCGTCGTCGATGAGCAGAATCGTGAAAAGTCTGCGACCTTTGCCGATTCCCAGCATTTTTCTAGTGTCCCATCCGCTGTCGACACTTCAAAGAATAAGATGCAGAATGCCAGTATCTTACGATATTCGCAGCGAACGAGAATACAGGTCGGTTGAAGCGGCGGCAAACACTCCAAAAATGGGATGCATCGTTGATGAATGACGGGATATTGCCCCTCGATGCGGATTCCGTCGGCATTGAACCGGGGAAACACAACTCAACATCAGACTGGCGCAAAACTCGCCAATCGCCACATAGCCCAAGAGCAAAAAAACGGCGCCGGGGGAGTGCGCCGCTCGTTTTCGGTTACTTCGTCCGGGTGCGACGGCGTTGGATCAGCCACACCAGCACGATCAGGAACAGAACGCCGGCGACAATCCGGACGATAGTGGTGTTGGACATACTTTCTCCTTGGTTATTCGTTCGAGTTTACTTCATGAAGCCAGTTTGGAGCCTTGAGTAATTCGCGGGGACGGGATCCGTCGGCGCGGCCGACCAGCCCGTCCCGTTCCATCAAGTCGATCAGGTGCGCAGCGCGGCCATAGCCGATCCTCAGCCGCCGCTGCAGCAGCGACGTAGAAGCCTTGCCAAACTCGAACACAAGCCGCACCGCATCGTCGAACATAGAATCGTCTTCGTTCTCGTCGCCGCTTTCGCACTCCGCCGCGGCACGTTCCTCGCGAGGCGATTCCAGAAAACCTTCCACGTACTCGGCTTGGCCCTGCTTCTTCCAGAAATCGACCACCGCTGCGGTTTCCTTTTCGCTCACATAGGGCGCGTGGAGCCGCATCAGGCGGCTGGTGCCAGGCGGAAGGAACAGCATGTCGCCCCGCCCCAGCAGCGCCTCGGCGCCGTTGCTATCCATAATCGTGCGCGAATCTACCTTGGTCGCCAGCCGGAAACTGATGCGTGTAGGAATGTTCGCCTTGATCAGCCCCGTGATCACGTCCACGCTGGGCCGCTGCGTCGCAAGAATCAGGTGGATTCCCACCGCCCGCGCCATCTGCGCCAGCCGGGTGACGGATTCCTCCACGTTGGCCCGGTCCAGCATCATCAGGTCGGCAAGCTCGTCGATGATGATCACAATGTATGGCAGAGGCTCCTCGGCCTCGCCTTCATCGAAGAGCGATGGCATCGCGCCCTCAAACAGCTTGTTGTATTGATCGATATTGCGCACGCTGCGCGCCGCCAGCAGTTTCAGCCGCCGCTCCATCTCGCGCACCGCGTTACGCAGGGCGTTGGCCGCCAGTTTAGGCTCGGTGATGATAGGCGTGAACAGGTGCGGCACCCCCTCGTACATGCCCAGTTCCACGCGCTTGGGATCCACCAGGATCAGCCTGACCTGCGCCGGGGTGGTGCGGAACAGCAGGCTCATGATCATGGCGTTGATGGCCACCGATTTTCCCGATCCCGTGGAGCCGGCGATCAGCACGTGCGGCATCGATGCCAGGTCCGCGGTCACAATGCGCCCGTTGATGTCCTTGCCCATGGCCAGCGTCAGCCGCGCTTTCGCCTTGGCAAAGGTCTCTGATTCGAGCACATCGCGCAGATGGATGGTTTCCCGCTCATGATTGGGCACCTGGATCCCGACCGTGCTCTTGCCCGCCATGCGCTCGATCAGAATGCTTTCCGCCCTCATGGCCAAACATAGGTCGTCAGCCAGGCCGGTCACGCGGGAGTACTTGACGCCTGCCTCCGGCTTGAATTCATAAGTGGTCACCATGGGGCCGGGATTGATCTGCACCACCTGCCCGCGAACGTCGAACTCCGCGCACTTCTCCACCAGCACTCGCGCTTCCTCGCGTAGTTCGTCCTCGCGAACGGCGCTCACCACGCCCCCTGCCGCGAGCAAGGTGCTCGATGGAAGCTTGAACCCGCTCACATTTTTCGGCGTCATGGTTACGGCCTTCACGTCGGCATCGGCGCGCTCGTGAATGGCGATCTCTGCCGGAGCAGGCGTCTGGGCTGCGTGGGCGCTTGGCCGCGGCTCTATCGCGGCCGGCGCCGCAGGGCGCCTCGCCTCCACCGGAATGGCTGTCTCCGCCCGAGTTGCAACTGAACCCGGCGCTCGGAAGGGAACCGGCTGCGTACGCGCCTTCTCCGGTTCGGGTGTCCGCTCCCAGATGCTGCTGCGCCGCAAGGGCTCCGTCATTGCGACTGGCGCTTGCGGCGTTATCGCGTCTGCCCGCTCCACCGCCCGCTGAAAAGCCGGAATCTCATCCAACGGGTTCCGCTCTGCCGTCTTCGCCCGCCGTCCAAAGAACGCGGCGAATCGGCTCGGCTGGCGCAAGCCGGTATCCGCTTCCGCCGCCTCCATCGCCCCTGAAAAAATCCGCTGCGCCGGCCCCGGATGCCTTTGCTCGTCCTCCATCAGTTCGCACTCGGCCCGCATCTCCGCGCGTTCCTCGCGCCTGTTCCGCCAGAGTTCGTGCCAGCTCTCGATCCGCGCCCAGCGGTCTTCCAGCCAGTCCAGAATCGCGCGAAAGCTCACCGCCATGGCAAAGTACATCCCCGCCGCAGCCAGCACAGCAGACACCAGCCACGCTCCCTGCCGGTTCAGCCATGCCACCAGCAGTCCGGCCATCAGACGCCCTGCCACGCCTTCCACAGGCACTGCGTGCATCCACTCGAAGTGCCACGGAAGCATGCCCAGAAACGCGGGAAGAAACACCAGCGCCAGCACCGCTCCCATGGCGCGAAGCCAGCCCGAACCGGCCCATCGCGACCGCATCCACCCCCACGCCACTGCGGCCATCCAAAGCGGCAGGAAAAATGCGGTCAAGCCCAGCGTCTGCAGGATCAGGTCGCCGGTATACGCGCCGATCGGCCCCACCCAGTTGCCAAACGCCAGCGGCGTGCCCGGGTCGGTGGAAGTGTTCAGAGAGGGGTCTGTCGCGTGATAGGTGGCCAGCGCAAGTAGAAGCAGTGACGAAGCAAGCCCAAGCACCACCCCAAAGAACACGTTCAAGGGGCGATTCCGTGTGGGCGCAAGAGCAATCTGAATCGGCTTGATCATGCCAGTGCCGCCTCCGCCGCTAGGCTCACCGCAACCTGCTGTGAACAAGACTCAGAGGCGCGACAAAGAGAAACCCAGAGCAGCCCTTATTATCGGAGGCGCTGAGGCCGGAACGAGCCGAAAACAAGCTCGGGGGAACCATGCTGTGGACCCCCGAATGAATCCCCACGTCGAGGATGATACGGAACGCGTTACCCGCCCAGGATGTTCACGCCTCGCCAAATCAGTATCAGGAGCGTAACTCCCAGCAGGATGCGATAAATCGCGAAGACCGTGAATCCATGCTTGCGCACCCAGGCCAGGAACCACTCCACCACGCCATACGCCACGATGAACGAAACCACGAATCCGATCGCCAGCACAATCCACAATTGACCGGTCATGATTACCTGCGCGGCCGCCGAGCCGCCTGCCAACACCGGTTTGGGATGAAGAACCTCTTTCCAAAGGTCATATCCGGTTGCGGCCAGCATCGTGGGAATCGACAGCAGGAAGCTGAACTCGAGCGCCGTTGGCCGGTCCATGCCTGCCATCTGCCCTGCCGCAATGGTCGACATCGATCGGGACGTGCCCGGGAAAATGGCGGAGAGAGACTGGCAGATGCCGATCCAGAGCGCCTGGGCCAACCCGATCTCCTCCACATGAATCGTGTTCGGCTCGTAGCGCGTGGACCGCGCGTCCACAATCCACATGATGATGCCTCCCACCACCAGCGCGATCGCAATTACCGTCAGGCTGCCCAGGTTGCGGTCGCTCCACTTCTTGAACGCCAGCGCCAGCACCGACGTGCAACCGAAGGCCAGAATGGTGAGCGAAATCGGATGCGTAATAAAGTTGCGGTCGCCGCGGTCTCCACGCGGAAACGTGCGCAGAAACTCTATGATTCGTGCCAGATACAGCAACAGCAGCGCCAGGATCGCCCCCGCCTGAATCACAATCGTGTACATCTTCCAGTACGCCACTGCGTGTAGGCAGTCCCCTGAGCCGCCAAGCGCGCAAGTGGTCTCGCTCATGGGCAGCTGCAGCAGCGCCTCGACGATTCGCAGGTGCGCGGTGGAGCTGACTGGCAGAAACTCGGTCAGGCCTTCCACAATGCCCAAAATGATGGAAATGAGGTAGACGTTCAAATCGCCTCCGGTTACCCCGGTCTCAGTGGCCCATGGATTGCTTCACTGTCTCTTTCGATCATAAGGCCATAAGACTTCAACCGGAGCCGAAGAATGGCGGCTTGTTGAAAGTAACAATCCTGAGAAACTACTGCTGGTCAATCCCGTAAACCGGTATCCCCTGGTCGATCTTGAATACAAGATCCGTGGCCCGGGAGGTGTCGTCCGACTGCGGAAACTTCTCTTTCAGGCGCGCCGCCAGAGCATGCGCATGGTCTTTTGCCTCGTCGGACTTCTTGTCGTTCTTGTCGGCATGGTACATGTCCACCAGCACGCATTGCCGGTAAGCCGCCTCATAGAGCGCCTTCGCCGTCCGGGGACCGTCCGGGTGTTCGTCAGCGTACTTTTCGTACACCTCCGACTCCCGTTCCGGACATTTTTCCTGGCCTTGCCAGTCGCCGCACAGCTTGTTGTCCAGCAACTCGAACGCCGCCAGGTCCGCCTGCGGAGTATGCGGAAAGTTCTTGATCACGCGCTTCATGTCGTCCTCGTCCATCAGGTCGCGCATGTAAGGGTCGCGCTCCTTCGCCGAAGGCCGCGAAGAGGCGTCTGCCTTCTGAACCTGCCACTCGATGTCGGCCGCCCGCCACGCCGCCGCCGCCGCCAGCGGCGAATTGGGAAACATCTCCACCAGGCGCCGGTAAAGGTACCGAGCGTTGTCGGCGGCATGCGCGGGTCCGCGAGGATCGCTGGCCAGCGCCTCCTGGTTCTCCGCCTCGCCCATGATCACCTGGTCGCCATTGGGCGTCGTTTCCTCCACGATCCCGCGCGCCTCAACCCATCCCGAGATGGGCGGCTTTTCCTCCTCGCCCACCACCGGCTCGTCGGCCTGGTCATGGACTTCCTCGATATCGGTGTTGGCAAAGACGCGAAGCCACGGGGAGCTCCGTTCGGCGACTACCATTTCGCGGCCAATCTGCACCCGGTCCAGCTTCTGGCTCCCCTTGTCCGGCGACACGTACAGCCAGGTCACCTGGAGCGGCGTCGCGCGCGGCCCCGCGATCGGCTTCTCCTGCTGGTTCCTGCGCTTCTGCGCGCTGAGCGGCATCGAAATCAGCGCCGTCAAGGCGGCAATCAGGGCTACGCGAAAGACCAGGGCGCGGTTTCTCATCAACGGCATCATAGTTCAAACGACGCTAGGATGTGCTTTCCGTGAGCACCTCGGCCAGCAGCTTCGGGTCCGCATTGCCGCCGCTAAGGATGGCCACCGCCTTGCGGTACGGCGGCAGCTCCCCCGCGTGAAACAGCAGCGCCGCCGTCGTCACCGCGCCGCTGGGCTCGGGCACCAGCCGCGCCGTGGCCACAATAGCCCGCATGGCCGCGCGAATCTCCGCCTCGGTTACGGTCACAATCCCATCCACATACTTTTGAATGTGCGCGAAATTCCGCTCGCCCAGGCTCTGCGTGCGCAAACCATCGCAAATCGTCCGGCTGGTCAGCTCCGCCCCCCAGGTCACGATCTTCCCCGTGCGGAAGCTCTCCGCCGAATCCCCGGCGAGCTCCGGCTCAATGCCGAAGACCTTCACATTCCGGCCGTCCGTCGCGGCGGACTTCACGGCTGTAGCCACGCCGCTCAGCAGCCCTCCGCCTGAAACCGGCGAAAGCACCAGGTCCACGTCCGCCAACTCCTCCATAATCTCCAGTCCGCAAGTCCCCTGCCCGGCGATGACCTGCTCGTCGTCGTAGGGCGGCACCACCACGTAACCGTGCTCGCGCACCAGTTCTTCGCACTTGGCCAGCCGCTCGCTGCTAGCCAAGCCCACTTCCACCACTTCGGCGCCCAGTGCCAGCGTCGCGGCGCGCTTGATGGCCGGCGCGTTCGATGGCATCACGATCACTGCCTTTGCGCCGACTTCGCGCGCCGCGTAGGCCACGCCTTGCGCGTGATTGCCGCTGGAATACGTGATCACTCCGAGGCGGATCTCCTCTTGTGAAAGCTGCAGAATCTTGTTAGCCGCGCCCCGCAGCTTGAAGCTCCCGATTGGCTGCAGACTTTCTGCTTTCAACCACACCTGCCCGCCCACGCCCTCGAACGGTGCCCGCACCAGCGGCGTCTTCACCGCGACGCCAGCAATGCGCCGCGCGGCCGCACGGATGCTCTCAAGATCAACTAGGACTTGAGTCGAACTGTTCATGGCAAATACTTCCCCGGAACCGGCTCGGCGGGCGTCTCAGCTTGCCAAACAATCTCGATGACGTGCCACTGCTTGCCATCGTAGACGGCCTGAATCGAGTTAATGCCGCGGTCGATCGGCTTGCCGCCTGCCGTCTCGCTGGTGGTGTAAGTGCTCCAAAGATGCGCCAGATGCGCCCATGACTCCGACCGCACCTTGATCTGGTGTTCGTAGAACACGGTCGAACCGCGTTTGGCAACGGCGTCGATCCAGTCCTGCACCGTGAGAATGTGCGGTGTCGCCGTGCCGTCGGCGGCGATGCGGATCGGGATGAGGCGTGCATCGGGAACAAAGAGTTCGCGGAAACAGGTCCGGTCCTTGTTGGCCGGGCCGCTCACCGCGCTGTCGACCGCCTTGATCAACTCGTCGAGCGTCGTGGTGGGCGGGCAGGCAGCGGCTGTTGCGGGAGGATTGGCGGACTGTGCCCGAACAGGCGGAACAATGGCACACGCGGCGAGAGCAAGGAATGCAAAGAACCGGTTCATTTGGGAATTCTACAGACCCTGGGTCAGGACAAGCTCGAAATACACCAGCGGATCTTTCTTGTAGATCACGTGTGCCACTTCGCGGTATCCGCATTTTGCGTAGAAGGGTCCAGCTCCTGCCGCGTTGTCAAAGGCATCCAGACGGATTGCGTCGGCGGGCCAGGCCCGGGCATGGGCTTCGGCCTCTTGCATCAGGAGTCGGCCAACGCCCAGGCGCTGGAGGTCGGGATGGACGGCCATGCCAGTGAGATACAGAGGACGGGTCGCCGCAGTGAAGTATGCGGTGTTGATGGCCCAGGGCTTCTTTGTGGCCAGGCGAAGGGTGCCGGCGATACGACTTCCACTATGCGCGATCAACGTATGCGAGAATTTGGGCCGGCGAAGTTCGACGAGCAGGCCGCATTCCGTTGGCGGCGACGACCAGAAGCCCTGGCCGAAGCGGCGGGTAAGGTCCTCTGAGGCAGCGCGGTGAAGCGCAGCCAGGGCCGGTGCATCCGGCTCTCCAGCAATTGCAAAACGCAGTTTCATCGCTTCGCGATCAGCTTATTCGATACAGGTTGTTCTGTTTTCCCGGCTCTGCAACGTGCCCCATCGCAACCGCCGATTTTTAGAGCCTCAAATCTCCATGATCACCGGCATGATCAGCGGCCGCCGCCCGGTGCTCTTCTGGATCATCCGCTTCAGCTCCACGCGCACCTTTTCCTTCACCATGCCGTAGTCGGTCTTCTGCTCGCCGCTCAGGCCATCCAGCGTGCGCATCACCGCCTGCCGCGCCTCTTCCGTGATGTCCGCGCCGCCAAACCCGCGCACCACCACCTCCGGCGCGCGCTCCACCACGCCGGTGCGCTTGTTGATGGCCAGCACCGCCAGCACCAGCCCGTCTTCGCTCAGGATGCGCCGGTCGCGGATCACCAGGTCCTCCACCACGTCGATCGACGAACCCGAATCGATCAGCACGCGCCCCGCCGTCACCTTGTCCAGCTTGCGCGCGTCGTCCTTATCCAGCTCCAGCACGTCCCCGTCCTCAATCACGATGGCGTGCTCCACCGATCCGGTCTCCATCGCCACCTGCGCGTGGCGTCGCAGGTAACGATAATCGCCGTGCACGGGAATGAAGAACTTCGGCTTTACCAGGTTGATCAGCAGCCGCATCTCCTCCTGGCTGCCGTGCCCGCTCACGTGGATCAGCCCGTGCGAGCCGTCGTCGTAGATCACGTTGGCATCGCGCCGGTAAAGGTGGTCGATCACCCGGAAAATGCTTTTTTCATTTCCCGGAATAATGCGGGAGCTGAGTATGACCGTGTCGCCCTTCTCAATCCGCGCGTGCTTGTGGTTGTCCACCGCGGCGCGGCTCAGCGCGCTCATCGGCTCGCCCTGCGTGCCGCTGATCAGCACCATCACCTGGTCAACCCCGTAGTCCTTCATCTGGCTGGGATTGATCACCACGCCCGTGGGAACGTCCAGGTAGCCCAGGTCCTGCGCGATCTCCGTGCTCTCCACCATCGACCGCCCGATGATGCACACTTTGCGCTTGTGTTCGCGCGCCAGCTCCATCGCGATCCGGATGCGGTAGATCGACGACGAGAAGCATGCGAAGAACAGCTTCTTGCGCGCGCGGGAAAAAATCTCGTCCAGCCGCGGCCGTACTGCGCGCTCTGATGGTGTGTAGCCGTGCCGCTCCACGTTGGTGGAATCCTGCAGCAGCGCCAACACGCCGCGTTTGCCGTACTCGGCGAACGTGTGCAGGTCAAATGCCTCGTCGTCCAGCGGCGAGAGATCGATCTTGAAGTCGCCCGTGTGGATGATCACCCCCACCGGCGTATCGATGGCCAGGGCCACGCAATCCACCAGCGAATGGGTCACGCGGATTGGCTCGATGGTGAACGGCCCGATGGTGAACTTCTTCTTCGGCTCGATCTCAATCAGATGGGTCTCGTCCAGCAGATGATGCTCTTCGAGCTTCCCCTCCACAAAGGCAAGCGTGAACTCCGTGCCGTACACCGGAACTTTCAGCTCGCTCAGGATCCACGGCAGTCCCCCGATGTGATCTTCGTGGCCGTGGGTCAGGATGATGGCCTTTACCAGCTTCCGGTTCTCCACCAGAAATGTAATGTCGGGCACCACGATATCCACGCCCAGCAGTTCGGACTCGGGAAACATCAGGCCCGCGTCGATCACGATAATGTGGTCTTCCCATTGCAGGGCCAGGCAGTTCATCCCGAACTCGCCCAGTCCGCCCAAAGGTATGATTTTCAGCTTCTTAGTTTGCATTCTCTTCCATCTTCGATGCTATCACTTGGCGCACCTGCTTTCCTGCGGCCTGCGCGCGGCGCGTGTCATACAATTGTCCCGTGATTTCCAAAGCGCAAATGAAACGATTCTGGGTCGTGCTCGTAGCAGTCTTGCTGAGCGGAGCATCCGTTTGGGCACAGAAAAAGCCTTGCGCCACCGCGGGCGATGACAATGCCTGGCTGGGCATTCAGACCATCCGCTTGTGGCAGGGCCCAGCGCCGCAGGCGAAGGGCGACTCCTGCCAGGACATCCCCACCTTGACCATCTTCGATCCCCAGCCCGGCCAGTCCAACGGCTCGGCCATCGTCATCCTGCCCGGAGGCGCTTACGTAGATTTGGCCGCGATTCTCGAGGGCAGGGAAGTGGCGGATTGGTTCACCACGCGCGGCTTTCGTGCCTTCGTGCTCCAGTACCGGCTCAGCTCAAACGGATACCTGCTCCCCGTTCCGTTGCTCGATGCGCGGCGCGCCATGCAACTGGTTCGTGCTCGTGCCGCGGATTACCACATCGAGCCCAATCGCATCGGCATCATCGGCTTCTCCGCCGGCGGTCACCTCGCGGCTCTGGCGTCCGTGCAGCCCGTTCCCGGCAACCCTGACGCGGACGATTCCATCGATCGCGTCTCCAGCCGTCCCGATTTCGTGGTGCTTGGTTATCCTTGGATCGGCGCCATCTCAAGCGACACCTCGCACCTCAGCTATTGCAAGCTGTTCAACGTGATGGACCGCTGCGACGCGCTGCTGAAGGCTTATTCGCCCGATCTATTCGTCACCAAAGACACGCCGCCGACATTCTGGTACCACACTACCGACGATGAAACCGTTCCCGTGGAGCAGGGGTTGCGCTTTTTCGATGCGGAAGTCAAAGCGGGCGTGCCCGTTGAGGCGCACATCTTCATGCACGGTCATCACGGGTCGGGCTTTGGCATGGGCGATCCCACGCTCGATCAGTGGCCCGTATTGCTCGAAACATGGCTGCGCGATTTAGGCATGATGCCGCAGAACGGGCGGCACTGAATCTTCCCCGTCGCTTGCAATTCCCGTGCGCTCGCAAGTGTATATTGGTTTTTTCATGGAGGCCGTCTGAGATGAAAACCATCAAGAGGTTGATTTTTTGTGGGGCTGCGGCAGGCACATTCCTGCTTTTGGTGCCTTGTGCCGGAGCTCAGGAGCAGCGCAACCGGGACCAGCAGAATCAGCAGAATCCGGAGGCGCGCACCCAGGAGCCCGCACGCAATCCCGAGCCTGCGCGCACCCAGCCGTCCGAGGGCGGCGAGCAAAAGCCAAATGAAAATGCGCCCATTCCGCCGGAGCGTTCGTCCGTCACCCACCACGAAATGACGCTGGGCGGCAAGACGCTGAAGTATACGGCCACCGCCGGCACGCTGCTCATCCGCGATGAGGAAGATAAGCCCTACGGCAGCATCTTCTACGTCGCCTACACGCTGGATGGCGCCGAACCGCAATCGCGCCCGGTCGCGTTCCTCTATAACGGCGGCCCTGGTTCGTCCACGCTGTGGCTGCACATGGGCTCGTTCTCGCCCGTGCGCATTCAAACCGACAGCCCCAAGGCCACCGCTGGTCCGCCGTTCGATCTGGTTCCCAACCAGTATTCGCTTCTGGACAAGACGGACCTCGTATTCATCGATGCGCCGCTCACCGGCTACTCCCGCGCCGTGGGCAAAGGAACGGCCAAGGACCTCACCGGCGTGGACAATGACCTGCGCGCCTTCGACCGCTTCATCGCGCGCTATATCACCGTGAACCAGCGCTGGAACTCGCCCAAGTTCCTCATCGGCGAGTCCTATGGCACCACGCGCTCCGCCGGACTTTCGGACACGCTCGCGAATGACGGCATCCAGTTGAACGGCATCGTGCTCATCTCTTCCATCCTCAACTACGGCGTCCGCACGCCCGGTTACGACACGGTGTACATCGGCAACCTGCCCAGCTACGCCGCGGCGGCATGGTACTACGACAAGATCCAGAACAAGCCGGCGGACGTTGCCACGTGGGTCGAGCAGGCGCGCGAGTTTGCCGGAGGCGATTACGCGCACGCGCTGTTCCAAGGCGACAGGCTCTCGCCGGAGGAACTGGACTCAGTGGCAAAGCAGGTCAGCCACTTCACCGGCCTCAGCGTGGATTACGTGAAGGAAACCAACCTGCGCATCTCGCCCACGCGCTTTCGTAAGGAGATTCTGCGTGACGATCGCATGACCCTCGGCCGGTACGACATGCGCTTTGAAGGCGAAGACGTGGACGCGGCCGGCGAGAACCCCAGCTACGATCCCTCCGACACCGGCATTGCCGGCGCTTTCGTCGCGGCCATCCACAACTATTTGGAGACCCAGCTGAATTACCAGAGCACCGATCAATACCGCCCCACCGCTTATGGCATGTTCCAGTGGGATTTCAAGCATCGGCCCACCAGCGGCGGCGGCTTTGGCGGCCCGGGCAGCGAGCAGCCGCAGCCCGATGTGGCCGCAGACCTGGCCAGCGTCATGCGCAAGAACCCGCACCTCAAGGTGTTCTCTGCCAACGGCTACTTTGACCTCGCCACGCCGTTTTTCCTCACCGAATTTGACCTGGACCACATGGCATTGCCCCAGGAACTTCGCAAGAACGTGGAGTTCGGCTACTATCCTTCGGGCCACATGATCTATCTCAACGTGGAGGCGCTGGGAAAGCTGCACGCTGATCTCGAGAAATTCATCGGCGAAGCAGAAAAGTAGTTCGCGAAAGCAAGAACAGCGCGGAAGGAGCAGGGGCCTTCAGGCCCCTGAATACTGGGGACCAATGGCAGGCCTTCAGGCCCGGGCCTTTCCGGCGCCGCGTAGCGGCCATGGACGCAATCCGGGGTCACGGCCACCAAGAATGAGGAGCCCCGTAGGGTCGAAGGAAACCATCCATCCGCCGTGTGCCCCACAAGCTTCACGATCGTGGGTGCCCCATCCTAAGCGCGCTCTTTGCGCTTAGGGTGGGAAGGCCAAAGCGCCTCACAATTGCCCTCGCTTTTCTTTCTGTCATTCCCCGCCGCAGCAGGGAATCTGCTTTTGGGCCAACAAACTGCGTAACGACTCATTCGCGCGCCGCTTTGTATCAGGGCACGACTTCAGTCGTGCCGAAAAACGCCGCATAGAGTCGAGGGCTTTAGCCCCTGCCCGGACGGATCTGCACTAACCCGCAGCCCGCGGCGCGCCAAAGTAGTCGCGAGCATCGCGCCGAAACAAGATCAACACAATCAGCAACAGGATCACCCCGTGCATGACGGCCTGCTGCCATGCGTTCAAAAAGCTGATCGCGACGTGAAACGCCATCCATGCAATGGCCAGCCATCGCGCCCAGTTGCTGCCACGGAACAAGAACACTCCAGCGACAATCCCGAGCAAGTTCAGGGCGGCAATCCAGACGGACTCAAAGTGGTTGGCGGAAAGCGGATGAGAATTCATGAAGTCGCGTACAAGGCCGGCGACGCCTGCCAGCATAAGCAAAATCGCGACAACAACCACACCGATCGGCCGCTTTTTCATAACTGCTCCAGGTTGACGGGTTGCAGCGGCTTTCCAATCTCCCAATGGTGTCCGAAGGGATCCACCAGCCGCCCCACGCGCCACCCGTAATGCTGGTCCTCAACCGGCCAGACGGTTTCCCCGCCCGCTTCCAGCGCATGTTGAAAAACGGCGTCCGGATCGCCAACCACCAGCACCATCCGAACCGTGCCGCCGCCCAGCGTTTCCGGGCTGAAATTCTTGTTCTCCGGCGATTCATCCGCAATCCAGAAGCGCGCTTCCTCCACCCCAAGCTCCACCACGATCTCGCCATCGGGAGACTCGATGTAGGAAAGCACCTCCGCGCCGAAAGCCGCTTTGTAAAAATCGATAGCCGCCTTACCCCGCCTCACGGAAAGCATAGGCGCGATTCGCGGCGGCTCCGTCACTTGCCGGGAGACACTTGCTCCCCATTGCGCCGGATCCAGGTCCTTCGCGTGCCGCGAAAACAGCCAGTGATGCCCCTCAATATCTTCGGCTGCATATTGAAACTCGCCATACACAGTTTCGTGCGGTTCCTCCAGGAGGACCGCGCCCGCAGCCCTGGCGCGCTCACAGTGACCCTCCACATCGTCGACAAAAACCGTCAGGCTTTGCGTACCATAGCCAAGTTGCTGCGGCGACTGGCTCTCCGCTCCGGCCTGCTTCACCATGATGCACGCCTTGCTCAGGCTCAACTGCGCGCCGCTCAATGGATCGCCGTAGCGATAATGCTCCTCGAATCCAAAGGCGCGCTCCAGCCACGCAATAGCTCGCGGGAGATCGCGATACCCCACGTGAGGCAGGACCGTATTGACGGGAACGGATCGATTGAATTTCATAGAAGTGGGGAACGGGGTGCGCCTGTGCATTCACCCTGGCGATCAGATTAGCACGATGCGTATTTCAGCTCCCGCCGGCAAAGCGCCTCGTTGTCTTTCGTAGAATGAAAAAAAGAAGCTGAGCGCGTTGCCATCGCTTTCTAACCGCAACCCGGAGTTCCGCTTGCTCATCGATTCCCACGCCCACCTCGACAGCCCTCGCTATGACGGCGACCGAGCCGAAATGCTGCTGCGCTGCGCGGCGGCGGGAGTGGGCGCGGTTCTCGCCATCGGCATCGGTGAGGGGCCAAGCGAGATGCACAAGGCCCTCGATATTTGCCGCGAGTTCAACGGCAAGCCGGGCATGCCGCGTCTCTTCGCAAGCGCCGGCATCTACCCCCACAACACGCCGGAGGCCGACGCCGCCGCGATCGCAACGCTCGATCAGCTTCTCTCCGAGCCGGAAGTCATCGCCTGCGGCGAAATCGGGCTCGACTACTACCACGATGGCGCGCCCAACGGCGTACAGCGCGCCGGCTTGATCCGCCAGCTTGAAGTAGCCGCCGCGCGCAAGCGCCCCATCCTCATCCATTGCCGCGGCACTAATGAAACCGCCGACGCGTGGGACGATCTCTTCGTCGTTCTCGAGGAGCATTGGCGGCAAACCGGCCTGGGCGGCATCATGCATTGCTTTGGCGGAGGCTGGCCGCAGGCCACGCGCTCGCTCGAGCTTGGGTTCCTGGTCTCTTTTGCCGGTAACCTGAGCTATCCGAAGGCCCAACCGCTGCGCGACGTGGCCGCCCGCCTTCCCCTCTCCGCGGTCCTCGTGGAGACCGACGCTCCCTGGCTCGCTCCCGGCCCCATGCGCGGCAAACGCAATGAGCCGGCCATGGTGGTGCACACCGCAGAAACGCTCGCCGGCCTGCAAGCCATTACTCCAGCGGAACTTGCCAGCGCCACCACCCAAAACTTCGCGCGCCTCTTTGGCCTCCATTCCGCATCAGATTGCGTGACAGAAACTGCCCCAAACGTGGGACACTGATAGAAAGTACGTCCGGCGCATTGGGCGCGGCCGGCAAGCGAGGGAATTCATGGCGCAGGATAATTCGTTCGACATTGTCAGCAAGGTCGATATTCAGGAAGTGCGCAACGCCATCGACCAGGCCATGAAGGAGATTCGCCAGCGCTTCGATCTGAAGGACTCAAAGTCCGAGATCAACCTGGCCGAAGCCGAAAAGGAAATTCAACTGGCCTCGAAGGATGAGTACAAGCTCGAAGCGGTGAAAGAAATCCTCGGTCAGAAGTTGGTCAAGCGCGGCGTCTCGCTCAAGAACCTGACCTACGCGAAGGTGGAACCGGCAGCCGGCTCCAGCGTGCGCCAGAAAATCAGTCTCCAGATGGGCATTCCCACGGAAAAGGCAAAAGAGATCGTGCGCCTGGTAAAGGAATCCAAAAAGAAGGTCCAGGCCAGCATCCAGGGCGACACCGTCCGCATATCGGGCAAGGACCGTGACGACCTGCAGACCATCATCGCGCTGTTGCGTGGCCGCGACCTCGGGGTCGATTTGCAATTTACCAATTACCGGACCAATTGAATATGATGGAGCGACAGCAACTCAGCGAACGCTCCGGCCCCGCGCGAGCGAAAAACCAGGAACGAACCGATTTGAGCACACTGGCGATAGCGACGGCGAGAGAAGTTTTTGACCTGCTGCGGGACGACCTCGTGGCCATCGAGCAGGAATTGGGCCGCGACGCCGCCTCCGGCGTCAGCACCATCACGGAGATTGCCGAGTACCTGCGTGAGAGCGGCGGCAAGCGCATCCGTCCCTCCCTTCTGCTGCTCTCTGCGCACATGCTCGGCTATTCCGGTCCCAGCGCAATCCGCCTGGGCACGGTGGTGGAGATGGTGCACTCGGCCACGCTGGTGCACGACGACATCATCGACGGCGCCGATACGCGCCGCGGCCGTCCCTCCGCCAATACCACCTGGGGCAATGAAAAATGCGTGCTCGCCGGCGACTGGCTTTACATGCAGGCGTTCCGGGTGGCTCTTGAAGAACAGAACCTGCGCGTGCTCGACCTCCTCATCGGCCTGACCCAGCAGATGGTCGAGGGCGAGCTGCTGCAGATTCAGAAACTGGGCAAGGCCGTCAGCGAAGCCGAATACTACGATTTGATTTTCCGCAAGACCGCATGCCTGTTTTCCGTTTCCATGCGCCTGGGAGCAGTGCTGGCCGGCGTTACTGAAGCCGAGGAAACCGCCGTCGGCACTTACGGCCGCACCGTCGGCCTCGCCTTCCAGATTGTGGATGACGTGCTGGACCTGACCGCGACCGAAGAGGTGCTGGGCAAGCCGGTTGCCAGCGATCTGCGCGAGGGCAAGGCCACGCTTGCCGTCATCCATTCTTTCGATCACGGGACCGCCGCTGACCGGCAGATTATCCAGCGGGTGCTGGATGACCGCAGCTTTGAAAACGTCAGCCGCCAGCAGATCAAGGACATCCTGGTGCGCAACGGCTCCGTTTCCTATGCTATGAACATTGCCGATCGGTACGCGGAGCAGTCGCGGCAGGCGCTCAAGTCAATGCCCGACTCCGACTTCAAGCGCGCGCTGCTCTGGGTACCGGACTTCGTCGTCGCGCGCGAAAAATAAACTTCCCCGGAGTTCCTCATGCAGAAAACCTGGGCTGAGGTAGACCGCTACCTCGGCGAACTTCTTGCTCCCGAAGATGCAGCCCTCAAGCGCGCGCTCGAGGCCAATCGCGACACCGGCCTGCCCTCCATTGACGTTCCGCCGCTTCTAGGCAAGTTCCTTGACCTTATGATTTGCATCTCCGGCGCACGCCGCGCTCTTGAGATCGGCACGCTCGGCGGCTACTCCACCATCTGGATGGCGCGAGCCCTTCCGGAGGGCGGCAAGGTCATCACGCTGGAACTGGAACCTCGCCACGCCGAAATTGCGCGCGCCAACTTTGAAGCCGCCGGAATAGCGGATCGCATCGAGGTCCGCATCGGACCGGCCTCGGAATCGCTGCGCGCCATCGACCAGGCCGGCTCGCCTGCTTTCGACTTCATCTTTATCGACGCCGACAAGGAGCGCATGCCCGAGTATCTGGAATGGTCGCTGAAGCTCTCCCACCCAGGCACCGTAATCATCGCCGACAACGTGGTCCGCGACGGCAAGGTCCTCAATCGAAAAACCCGCGACCCGCATGTGCGCGGCGTGCAGCAGTTCCTTGAGCTTGTAGCGGCAAATCCGCGCCTCTCCGCAACGGCAATGCCAACGGTCGGCGCCCGCGGATATGATGGGTTTGCTGTGGCTGTGGTCCTTCAATGAAATCGTTCGCCAAAGCCGAACGTCTTCTTCACCTTCTGCAAACGCTGCGCCGTCATCGCTATCCCGTTACCGGCAAGGACCTCGCCGAGGAACTCGGCGTCAGCCTTCGCACCCTCTACCGTGACATTGCCGCGCTCTCTGCCCAGGGAGCGCACATCGATGGCTCGCCCGGCGTCGGCTATCTGCTTCGTCCGGGGTTCCTGCTCCCTCCGCTCATGCTGACGCAGGAGGAGATTGAAGCTCTCGTTCTCGGCTCGCGCTGGGTCAGCCGCAACGGCGACGAGGACCTTCAGGCGGCGGCCCAGGACCTGCTGGCCAAAATCGAATCGATTCTTCCCGCCGAGTTGCGCCAGGATATCGCTTCGTCCGGGCTCATGATCGGGCCGCCACGCGACAAGCCGATGCCGGACCGCGAGCTGGCGTCGATTCGCAAAGCCATTCGCACGCAAAGCAAGCTGAAGATACGGTACCTCGATTCGGCCGACGAGGAAACCCTTCGCACGGTTTGGCCGTTTGCACTGGCATGGTTTGATGGCTCGCTGATTCTCGCCGCCTGGTGCGAACTGCGCCAGGACTATCGGCACTTCCGCACCGATCGTATTTGCGAGTTCACGCTGAAAGACCGATATCCGCGCAGCCGCACAGCACTGCTGCAGGAGTGGCAGACGCAGATGGGGATAGCGCCCTCGGCATCCCGGCGGCGCGCGGGGCCGGAGCAGAGATCAGTCTCAAGCACTGCTGACAGAATCTGACACACCCTCAGCCTACCTTCGCATGTAGCCGCCGATCGAACCCGGCGGCAAATCCAAATCACGCGAAGGAGAATTCCCCATGGCGAATCTCAATTTTGTGAATCTCTACGTTGCCGATGCGCTGCGCAGCGCGGCGTTCTACGCAAAAATCACGGGCGCCAAGCCGGTGCAGTCGTCGCCCGGATGGTCCATGTTCGTGCTCCCCAGCGGGCTGAAGCTGGGATTGTGGAAACGCGACGAAGTCGATCCTCCGGCCGAGGGCGCGCCGGGGCCGGTGGAGCTCGTCTTTGCCGAGGATAGCGATGCCGAGGTGGACGAACGCTTTGCCCAGTGGACCGGCGAAGGCATCGTGGTGGCGCAAAAGCCGACGCGAATGGAGTTCGGCTACACGTTTGTAGCACTCGACCCCGACGGTCACCGCCTGCGCGTCTACAAGCTGGCGGCATAACTTCATCGCCGGCGATCCTTGATTCAAAGCCAGCTTTCAGCCGTAAGTTCTCAGGTCTCAGCAGTCAGCCCTCAGCTCCGCCCGCTCATCGTTCGCCGCGGCGAACGATGAACGTGGCACACCCCGGGCTGACGACCCCCAAATCTCACTCCATTAGCTTGCGCAACGCCACAGCATACTCATGTGGCAACGGCTGCTTCTTCAGATTCTCGTCGCAGACCACGTGCACCGTCTCGCCCTCGGCCAGTAACTGCGGCTTTTGGCCGTCGGTGCCGATGCGCAGGATGCGGTAGGCGAATTTCAGCACCGAGCCGCGCAGCAGCGCCGGCCGCGTCTCAATCAGGATCTCGTCGTCGTACCGCGCCGGCGCGCGATAGCGGCAGTTGGCCTCTACCACCGGAAGAATCAGCTTGTGGTCCTTTTCCATCTGGCTGTAGGCCAGGCCCAGCGAGCGCAGCAACTCCACGCGCCCAATCTCAAACCACACCAGGTAATTGGCATAGTAGACAATGCCCATCTGGTCGGTTTCGGCATAGCGCACGCGTTGGCGGCTGGTAATTGACATGGCAGATTAGGCTCACAGTTCTAAGAGCAGTTCACAGTTCTCAGTTCGTAGTTCGCAGTGTAAATGCCTCGCGCTGAAGCGGCGACTCCTGAGGATGATCACGTGCGAACTGTGAACTAAGAACTGTGTACTAAGAACTGTCTACTGTGAACTACGAACTTCGTCACGGCCTCACGTGGTTGAACAGCGGAAGCTTGGTGACGTCGCTGAAGATGATGAAGGCGAAAAACACCACCAGCACCACGAACGCCGCTTGGTAGATCCGCTCCTTGATGTTGATGCTGATGTCGTGGCGGAGCACGCTCTCAATCAGAAGCAGCAGGATCATTCCGCCGTCCAGGATGGGGAAGGGAAGCAGGTTCAGGATGCCCAGGTTGATGCTGATCGCCGCGGCCAGCCCGAACTTGGGAAACCAGCCGTTCATCTCCGCCGCCTGACCGGCCATGCGGGCGATGCCCACCGGTCCGGAAAGCTGCGAAACCGCGACCTGGCGCGTGAACAGCCGCCCCAGCACTTCCATGATCAGGGTGGAATTCCCCGCGCAGAAATCGCTGGCCTGGGCAACGGACTTTTGCATCGAAAGCGGTTTGTCGCGAACCGGAGTCACATCCGCCTCGAAGCCGAGCTTCCAACCCGAGTCGTCAGGCTGTGACTTGCCGCGGCCGCCGTACATCATTGTGGGCGTGGCCAGCAGGGTAAGTTGCTGCCCGTTGCGAAGGATGCCCAGCGTGAGCTGCTTGCCCGGATTCGCCTGCATGTAAGCCAGCAGCGTGGACACGGTGTGGAAGGAATGTCCGTCCACGGTCTGGATATGATCGCCGGCCTGCAAACCGGCCTTCTGTGCCGGCGATCCTGCCTGCACGTCGTGCACTCCGATCGGTCCGGGCATGAACTGCGGCAGGATTCCCACGTCGCTGAAATCGATTTCGTCTTCGCCCTTGGGAATCGGCGGAATATGAAGCCGGAGCTCGACCTGCGTCCCGTTGCGGTCCACCGTGACCGGCACCGTCTGGTTCAGGTTCATCTCCGCGTGGTTGCCCACCGCGTTCCAGTCGGGGTTCTCTACTCCATCAAAGCGCTTGATCACGTCGCCGGGCTGCAGTCCTGCTTTGGCCGCATCCGATCCCGGCACCACCCACTCCACCGTGGTCGATTGGACCTCATACTGGGGTACTTCGTTGATCCAGTGGTAATAGAAGAACATCAGCACAAACGCCAGAATAAAATTGGCTATCGGACCCGCCAGCCCGATAAGGACGCGCTGCCAGCGCGGATGCGCCGTGAACGAGCCGGGGTCATCGGCGAGCGGTTCTTCGACCTCACTCGTGTCCGCCTTCACGGCGCGTTCTGCAATCTGCTGCATCACGGGCTTGCCCGGCACCTGGAGATTCTGTTCCGCCAGCTCGCCGGTCATTTTCACGTAGCCGCCAATCGGCAAAAGGCAAACCTTGTAATCCGTGTCGCCATACTTGATGCCGAAAAGCCGCGGCCCAAACCCGACCGAAAACGACTCCACCCGCACGCCGCAAAGCTTGGCTACCGCAAAGTGACCGAATTCATGCACCACCACCATCACCCCGATGAGGATGATGAATGCGATGATGGCAACCACGACTGCATGAAGATCCTGCATAAACTCCTGACGCCGCACCGATGTGCGCAAATTTCTTTGGCTTGTTCTCTCTAACCCACCAGCGCGCGAGCCCTTTGCCGCGCCTCCCGGTCGGCCTCAAGCACCTCGGCAATGGTCCCCGGATGCGCCTCCGGCGTGGAAGCAAGCACTCGTTCAATTGTATCCGGGATTCCGGTGAAGGCGATGCGCCGCTCCAGAAACGCTTCCACGGCTACCTCGTCGGCCGCGTTCAGCGCAATCGAGTGCGCCCCGCCTTTTTCCGCGGCTTCAAACGCCAGCCGCAGGCAAGGGAAGCGCTCGAAATCCGGCTCTTCGAATTCCAGGTGCCGCAGTGCCGCCAAATCGAACGTCAGATTCGATTCGGGCCGCTCCGGGTATGCCATCGCATACAGGATCGGCAATCGCATATCGGTCACCGAAATCTGCGCCAGGATGGACCCGTCCACGTACTCCACCAGCGAGTGCACCGTGGATTGCGGATGCACCATCACCCGCACCTTGCTGGGCGGCACATCGAACAGCCGGCAGGCCTCGATGACCTCGAGGCCCTTGTTCAGCATGGTTGCCGAGTCGATGGTGATCCGCCGTCCCATCACCCAGGTGGGATGCTTCAGGGCCTGTTCCGGCGTGATGGCCGCAAATTCTTTCAGCGGCGTCTGCCGGAACGGTCCGCCCGAAGCCGTCAGCCAGATGGTCTTCACCTCATTGTGCTGCCCCACCCGCATGCACTGGTGCACGGCGTTGTGCTCGCTGTCGATGGGCAGGATGGGCACGTTCCGCTGGCGCGCCGCAGCGGTCAGTATCTCGCCCGCTGCCACCATGCATTCCTTGTTAGCGAGGCCTATCGGCTTGCCCGCCAGGATGGCCGCGTGCGTCGCCTCCAGCCCCGCCACGCCCACGATGGCCGACACCACAAAATCTGCCTCCGGGTGCGTGGAACAGGCTACCGTGCCTTCGGTCCCGTGGACAACCTCGATTCCGGCGATCCCGGCATCCTTCAGCCTGTCCATGAGCCGGCAGGCCAACTCCTCGGTCCCGAGCGACACCATGCGCGGACGCCAGCGCGCCGCCTGCGCGAACGCCTCATCCACATTCCGCCCCGCAGCCAGCGTGGCCACGGCGTAACGCTCTGGGAACTGCTCCACAATGGAAAGGGTGCTTTGTCCGATGGACCCGGTCGATCCGAGTATGGCGATTCTTTTCAATGGCTTGATCTTTCCTAGACCATCATAAAGGGTGGGGCGGGCTGCGATGGCGGCGCGGGGGCCTCCCGCTGGTTCTGCTGGCCGGCATGGTAGAGGCCGCCATTGGGCAGCTCGGCGCGGACCGCCCGTGGCCAATCGAGTAAGGGTCGGCCAGTCGGGCCTTTGGGGTTTTGGTTTCCGGTATTTCACCCTGGCTGCGTCACGAAGACGCGGCCAGGGTGGGGCGCGCCGGGGCTAATGACGAACTGCATCCGGAAAGCCCCGAGGGGAAGCGTCAAAATGCCGTAATCCGCTGAAAACAATAGGTTATCGAGTCTAAATAGGGAGGGGGGGTATGCTATAAAACCTGTAACTTGCGTTCGGCTTGGACTTAGCGGCGCTTTGAGGGGATCATATCGGATGCAGACCCAAGCCAGAACGAAGGCTCTGGCAGCAGCGCAGAGGCACGTCCCTTGTTCGGATGGAGGCAGTGATGTGGCAGCAGCTAAAAGCTGTGATGGATGACCTGCGAATACCAGAGTACCGGGGCGGCGACGAGAAATGCGTCAATGCGGTCGAGGACTCCTCCGTGGCCGGGCAGCAGGGAGCCGGAGTCTTTTACGCCGGCGGAGCGTTTCAGCGCCGACTCGGCCAGATCGCCCACCTGCGCCGCCGCGTTCACCAGCACCGTCAGTCCCAACCAATACCAAATCGGCTCATCGGCGTAGAACAGTACGGCAATGTTCCAGTGCGTCAGCAGGTCGGCCAGGCCGACGAGCCCGACCGCGATCAGCATGCTTGCCGCCAATGAGGCGATGGCGCCCTCCCAGGTCTTGTTGGGACTGATGCGCGGAGCCAGCTTGCGCCGGCCCCAGGCGCGGCCCACGTAATAGGCGGCAGTATCGCCGGCCCACACCACCAGGAGGAGATAGAGAACCAGCGACGGCCCATTGGCCTGCTCGCGCAGGGCCGGCAGCGACACCATTGTGAGGCCGGTGTAAAAGAGGCAGAAGATGGAGCTGGTTGCGTCCGGCAGCATGTTTTCAGTGGGGCTGAAGAACGTGCAGAGGAGAAGCAGCACCAGACACAGCAATCCGTAAACCGGCAGGAACCGGTCCGCATCCTGCCACTCTCCCCAAACCGCGAACAGCGCCAGAGTGGCAATGACGGCCACAATGCGCGGCGGATTGGCTCCCTTTGTCTGGGTGAGCCCAAGGCACTCCCAGGCCGCCAGCGCCGCCAGCAGCGCAGTGGCCGCCGTGAACAGCCACTGCAGATAAGAGGGCAGAAATACCAGCACTAGAACGATAGGAATCAGGATGACAGCGGTCAGGACTCTCTTCATTCAGGGATGAGCATACACTGGCCGCCCGGATGCCGCGACATTACGCTATGCATTGCCGTTGCGACAACCGGAGGGCGTCAAACCAACGTCAAAATGGCGCGACCCAGCGCGCCGGTGATCGCATCCTGCGCGTCCAGCGCCGCCTGCCGCACCAGTCCGCTCAGGTCGCGCAGATGGTTGGCGAAGTCCCAGGCCAGGCTGCGGGCCTTCACGATGTCCCAAAATGCCAGGATCCGGCCGATCTTACCGGTGTTCTCGGCCAGTACGCCCAGGGTGTCTGTTGCCAGCATGTTGAGCGCCGCCGGCATCACGGTGGCCAGCAGCGTGTTTACCGCCTGATAGTCCGCAAGCTGCGGCCCATCGGGCGCCGGCGTCACGTTCAGCGCTGCGCCGGTATCCACCAGGGCGCAAGCCAGGTCGCGGTTGATGTGCGCGTTCATGCCGGCGATGGCGAACTGGATGCGGTCGATTCCAGTCTGGAATCGCGCCTCAAACAGGGCGCTCCACGAGGACGGAATCGCGGTTCCGGCCAGGTACCCGCGGACTGCGCCGAAGTAGTAGCGGGCGAAGACCACGTCGAGCGCCAACAGCCATGTTGGATCCTGCCACGCTCCGCCGGGAGGGTTCAGGTCCACCTGCTGGGTGACCATCAGGTATAGCCGGTTGAACCACTTCAGACCGTCGTTGTTGGGGAGCGCCGCGTCGATGGCCTGCATGGTTGCAATCACGCCGTCGATGGCGACGGGCGGCGAGGCGGATACAAGGGCGCAAAGCGTCTGATCGGCGGGCGACAAAGTCATGCTTGCCATGCGCGACTCCGGGGATGGGAGCAGTATACGTGCCGCTCGTTCCCGCGATAGTACGCCGCGGCTGCGGCGGCACGGTTAGAATGGGAAGCCCGCGCCGCCGTTGCCGAGTTCGATTGAATGCACTTGAGGCTTCAGTAAGGTCAGTGTGCTGTGACCGGGAACAGCAGCCACGGGGTGGAAACAATGTTGGCACCGCTGGTGGTCGTGCATCCGTGGCCGCCCGGTCCCCGGAAGCAGCCCCAGTAGTTCTCCGTGGCGTTGCTTCCGCCCGTGCAGGAAGCATTGTCGAAGGCGCAGACGTTTTCCACGCCGACATTCCCGCCCAGCAGACTGTTGAGATGAACATTCACGGACGCGGGCGTGTTTACCGCGACATCGATATCTTCCTCGGTGATTATGTTTTGGGTGATCACGGTGCCCTGCACTGGGGATCCGCCGCCACCGCTGTTGATATTGATTCCTACGCGGCCGGGAGTCGCCGTGTCATCGGTGTCGGCCAGATTGCGGGCAATGTAATTGGCGATGATCTGGTTTCCGTCCATGTTGTCTGCGGGGAGCCCGAAGCTGGGTCCGACGTGTGTGTGCAACGACACGCCGCCTATGCCATTGCCGACAAGCCTGTTATTGAGGATCACGTTGTCTGAGGAGCGGCCCTGGCCGATTCCGTCAGAGAAGATGCCAACGCCCGCGCCGCCGACCTGCACGCCATTATTCTCGACATCGTTGCCTTCCACGGTGATATGGAAATCGCCATTATGCGGCGACCCAACCATACCGACAGGCGGATGCGACGCAAGAACAATGCCGCATTCTCCCGGATTGTCCACGACGCTGTTGTCCGCGATGAGAATGTCGTGGCTTGCGGCAGTTTCATCGCTGACGAGGATACCGTCGTCGTTTTGGGTGATCGAGTTTTCCGACACGATCGAGTCCCGGACGCCGATCAGGTGCAGCCCGCCGCCGCAGTCGCCGGTTTCATCCATTTCGAACGATGGCTGGCCGGTGCAACCGTTGGGATCGCCTGTAAACATTGAAGGCGCCTTGGTGTTGTTGCGGATGGTGTTGTTGCGAATGGTGACGTCCGATGCAGAAACTACGAGGACGCCTTCCCATTGGGCATTCTTGACGGTGAATCCGCTGATGGTTACATGGCTCAGACCCGGATTGTCAAAGCCATCGATGAACACACCGTTCGCCAACCCAGTGGCATCGATGACAGTGTGGGCGGCGCCGGCGCCGAGCAGCGAGAGGGGCATTCCGATGACCACGTCTTCCTTGTAGACGCCGGGCCCAACCAGGATTGTGTCGTTGGCGGAGGCGTGACCTACCGCCGCGCCGATGGATTTGTAGCAACCGGCCCAGCCGGCGGGATTCACGCAGAGGTTTGCAGCGGATGCAGTGGGGGTAGTTGATGCTGCGAGAACAGTTGCGCAGCAAAGTGCCTGGACAAAACGAGTCGCTTGCATGGGGACCTCCTTCGGAGGAGAGTCTCGCTGGCATCTCCTGCCAGTCAAGGAAAAACTTTGTGAATGTGAAGAATGAACGGGATGGGCAGTTTGTTTGTTCACAGATTGCGGACGAATCTCCGCGGACATCGGGATTTCCGGCGCATGGCTGGCGGACAGTCGTGAAGACCGTCCCACCCTGACCGCAGAATGCGCGGTTAGGATGGGGCACATGCGATCTGGCTCCGCGCTCTGGCGAGTTGTGCGTTCCCTTCCTCTCTTCGTACGGTCCCTGGAAGTCCTGGATCTGGCCGTTGTAAAAAGCTAGACCAACTCGGGGATGGGATCGAGGGCTTTCCAGTCGAGAGTGATGACGGTAATGTCATCCTGCTGTCCGAAGCGATGGGCTTGCGCGGCGATCTCGGTTGCGCCATAGCGGCTGATGAGGGAAGTGCGGTCGAAGCCGAAGAGTTCGCCGGTGCGCGAGCGTGCTTCCACCACGCCATCAGAAAGCAGCATGAGACGCGCGGAGGGCGGGAGGGTGAACGAGGCCTGTTCGTAGCTCAAGCCCGAGACAATGCCGAGGGGAAGGCCGGATTCGAGGGGCAGCTCCCGGCCATCGAGATACGGGGCCAGATGACCGGCGTTGGCCGCTTCCATTTCGCCATCCGCGGTGATAACCAGGCAGAGGCAGGTGACGAAGCCGGGACTGTCGCGTTGCAGCATGGCCTGGTTCAGCCGCTCGAGCGCGCGGGCAGGCGGCACTTGTTCTTCAGCAAGAGAACGAATAGCGCCGACGGCGACCGCGCCGAGCATGGCCGCCTGAAGGCCCTTGCCGCTGACATCGCCGATGGCGATGAATGTGGACCCGTCGGGGCGGGGCAGCACCTGGCAGAAGTCGCCGCCGACCTCTTCAGCGGCGCGATAGGCGATCTCGACGCGAAGGCCGCCGATGGTAGGGATGTCGACGGGGACGAGGCGTTGCTGAATGTCGCGCGCGGCCTGCATGGCGGAGGCAAGGCGCTGTTTTTCGCGGCTGGTGTGAGCGAAGCGGTAGACCAGGACGGCCAGGAACGCAAGGAGCACCACGACGTCAATGACTTGATTAAGGGCGACCCCGAATGGACGCTCGATGACCGAAATATGGTTCGGAACGATGTTGAGGGCCCAGGAAACATTGAAGTCGTTCAATACGAAGCCGAGGTTGTTGAATACGCTGCTTAGAGTTTGGAGTCCGATGGGAAAGAGCAACAGCCAGGCGTAGGTGTTGCCGGCGCGCCAGCCGCGGATGAGGTACCAGGCAAGCACCAACCTGGTGGCGGCCTCCGCCAGGCAGTAGGTGACGTCACCAAACATGAGGGGCACAGAGTGCCACAGCACGAGCAGGATTCCCAGTTCGGACGTACATGTAAAAGCGAGGGGCAAAAGAACAAGTTTCCAGCGGCCGGGATAGATGGCGTCTACCACGAAGAGGATGTAGGCCGTTGCGGTGATCACGTCGAGGAGGATTTCGAAGTAGGTGTAGAAGTAGAAATCCCAGGCCTGATGTTGCGCCGCATAATCGACGGGCTGAAACAACGCCTCCAATACCAGCGAGAGGGCAAACCACAGATAAAACCGCTCGCGGGTGAGCCAGAAAAGGTAGAGCGCCGAGGCGCCCACTACCAGCGAAAGCAGGTTGACGGAGTAAAGAGCGCCGTCGGAGAGCAGGTCCATGGCCTGCGAGCCGGCAAAGCGCTGCAGCACTGTATCAGATTCGCCGATGTAGACATTTCCGTTGACCCGGCTGTTGCGGGAGCCGGCGAGGGATGGATCCTGCCAGGTGCGCAGAGCCAGCGTAACTTCTTTTGCGGCCGAGCCTGAACCGATGGGGATGGTGAAGACGCGCGAAGCCGCGATGACGTTGTGAGCCGGGCCCGGAGGCAGGGCGCCAACCTGGGCAATGAGCTTGCCATCGGCGAAGAGCTGGTAGCTTTTGTGGATGGTGGGCAACTCAAGCACCATGGACGGGGTGTTGGCGGGAGCACGCAGGCGGAAGCGGAACCAGACGAACGGCTCCGTCAAAGGAACGCCCTGGGCGGTCCAGCTTTTTGTGGGCTTGAGGACCGGCCAGGCGGAGTCGTCGAGTGCGGGCTGAGACCAGGCGGGATCGTCGCCGAGATGGAAGCGCCAGGCGGAGTCGATTTGGGAGATCGGCAGGCGCGAGGTTTCGAGGTCAAAATTCTGCGCCAGCGCTGGATGGGGCGATAAACCGACCCACAACGCTACGCAAACGGTTATGAAAGTTGACCATTTGACCATGGGGAAGGGTTCAGCCATTCCAAGAATGTGGCCATTCTCGCACAGTCATCCGGGGGTGAGGGGAAGTTTGTGGGAGAGCGGTCTGCGCGCTTAGCCGGTCGCTTCGGTTCGCCACGCTATTTTCGGCTAGCCATCCAGGCAACAATCTCCATCGCTACGAAGAGCTCTACGTACACACTGACTCCCACGATGGCGAGGGCGATGAGCGCTCTCAGGAATGGGGTGATTCCCGAGTCGCGCGCCATGCGGCGATAGACAAGATATGCGGCTGCGATTCCGAGACAGAGGCGAGCACCACCAGGGAAATGGCGTTGTGGTCATGGATGCCAACGATATCGCAGGGGCAAAGCATCATCACAGCTGTCGAGGATGAGATGAGGCAGAAGATCGAGGCATAGCTGAGCCAGCGCGTCAGTGGCGACGAAAATATTCCGAGGACCGAAGAGGTTCAGCGTGCAGCCTCACGAGCGAAGGTGATGCGAAGGCGGGTGCGTGTGGCTTTGGCGAAGCGTTCCAGGGTACGAGTCGATGGGAGAACCTTGCCGCTTTCGAGGCGGGCGACAACGGCTTGTGTCGTCCCCATGGCCTCGGCGACCTGCTCCTGGGTCATATCCGCGTCTGCGCGCGCCTTGATCATGGCCGAGGCGAGGGCGAATTCGGCCTCCAGCGCGTCATAGGCCGCAACGTATTTGGGATCCTTCTTCCACTGCTTGAACGACTCTTCGACGGGGATGAATTGGGTATTCATTTGATCTCCTTAGCCTTTTTCAAGGCGTGTGCGATTTCGCTGCGCGGGGTCTTCCGGGTTTTCTTGACGATGACATGCACCACAACGACGCGCATGCCGGTTGCCGTGACGTAGATGGCGCGGGCGATGCCGCTATGGCCCTTCAAGCGCATCTCCCAGAGCGGACCTTCCAGATGCTTCAGATACGGTTCGCGGACGCGTTCCAGTCCGTGGGCCTGGATCAGCTCAACGATGCGCTGGAAGCTGGCACGGATGTCGAGAGGCAGGGCGTCGAGCGCAACCTTCGTCTCCTCATCGAGGAATCCGACAGACCATGGCATGGAATAAGTATACCATTTTTGCAATGTTTGGTGTGGAAGAATGCCCGGCCCCAAGGCGGGATCTGGGGCAGCCGGATGGCCTCAACTAATCGCAGAAAGCGCGGTCATGATGGGCAGCGCCGCACCCGGCATCTTGCCATCTGGTTAATTGTGCTTGCCCTTCCACTCCTCGTAGGGGCCCTGGAAGTCTTCGATGCCGCCGGCGTGGTCGTGGAAGACCCACAGGCGCGTTGCCACTTCGTCGATCAGGTCGTGGTCGTGCGTGACCAGCAGCACGGTGCCTTCGTAGCGCTGCAGCGCGATGTTGAGCGCGTTGATGGCTTCAAGGTCGAGGTGGTTGGTGGGTTCGTCGAAGATGAGGAATGTTGGGCTTGGTGAGGATGAGCTTGCAGAAGGCGAGGCGCGCCTGCTCGCCGCCGCGAAGCGCCTTGATGGGCTTGGCGCCCTCTTCGCCGCTGAAGAGCATCTGGCCGAGAATGCCGCGAATGTCTTCGACGTGGGCCTGCGGGTTCCAGCGATGCAGCCAATCGGCCACGGTGAGTTGGCTCGCTGGTGAGATGCGGTGCCCATGTCCTGCGCGAAGTAGCCGATCGGGCCTCGTGGCCCCATTCGACGAGCGCCGCATCGAGTCGAAATCCGGGCTCGTCGAGGCCGGGCTAGTTGGCGCAGCAGGCTCAAGAGCAGCGTGGTTTTGCCGGCGCCGTTGCGGCCCATGAGGCCGACCTTTTCGCCGCGCAGCTACGCTGGCGGTGAAGTTGTCGACCACCTCACGTCGCCGTAGCCCTTCGAGAGTGCCTTGACTTCGAGCACGTGCGTGCCGCGGGGGCCGCATCTGGTCGAAGCGGATGAAGGGGCGCTGGATGTTGGACCGGGCCAGATCGCTGGTCTGCAGCCGCTCGACTTCTTTCTTGCGCGACTCACCTGGCTCGACGCGTGCCGGCGGAGAAGCGCGCGATGAATTCGTTGAGCTGCGCGATCTTCTTCTCGCGCTGCGCGTTCTGCGATTCGAGGCGGAGCGGATCTGCGTCTTCGCCAGCACCATGTCGTCGTAGCCGCCGGTGTAGGTGATGATCGTCTGGTAATCGATATCGGCGGTGTGCGTGCAGACGCTGTTCAGGAAGTGGCGGTCGTGCGAGATCACGATCAGCGTGCCCTGGTAGCGGCGAGGAAATCCTGCAGCCAGTGGATGGATTCGAGGTCGAGGTGGTTGGTGGGCTCGTCGAGCAGCAGGGCGTGCGGGCCCGCCGAAGAGCGCCTGGGCCAGCAGCACGCGCACCTTCTGGCCGCCCTGCAGCTCGCTCATTCTGCGCTCGTGCAGTCGATTCGGGAATGTCGAGGCCGTCGAGCAGAATGGCGGCGTCGCTCTCGGCGGTGTAGCCGTCGTTTTCGCCGACCACGCCTTCGAGTTCGCCCAGCCGCATGCCGTCTTCGTCGGTCATTTCGGTTTGGCGTACAGCTGTCGCGCTCCTCGAGCGCGGCCCACAGCGGCCTGTTGCCCATGATCACGGTATCGATGACGCGGTAAGCGTCGAATGCGAACTGATCCTGGCTGAGCACGCCCACGCGTCTTCGGGCGCACGACGTGCCCTTCTGCGCATCCAGCTCGCCCGTCAGAATCTTCATGAAGGTGGATTTGCCGGAGCCGTTCGGGCCCGTCAGGCCGTAGCGGCGGCCGGACTGAAAACGGTGGTCACGTCTTCGAACAGAATCTTGGCGCCGTAGCGCATGCTTACATTGCTTACTGAAATCATGGTTATCTCTTTAAGTTTACGCCTTGGTTACGACTGCGTTTCTTGCCGCGGGTCCCCGCGCGCTTGAAGGAACGCGCGTTTTTCCACAGTCAACTTCAAGGGATCATCCATGATTTCAGTGCGATCATGTGACCATGCGCTACGGCTCCAAGGTGCTCTTTGAAGACGTGACCACCACCTTTATGCCCGGCCGCCGCTACGGGCTCACCGGGCCGAATGGCTCCGGCAAATCCACCTTCATGAAGATTCTGACCGGCGAGCTCGAGCCGCAGAAAGGCACGGTGGTTCGCCCGCGCAAGCTGGGCGTCCTGCGCCAGGATCAGTTCGCCTTCGACGCCTATCGCGTCATCGACACGGTCATCATGGGCAACAAGCCGTTGTGGGCGGCGCTTGAAGAGCGCGACCGCATCTATGAGAAGCCCGAGATGACCGACGAAGACGGCATGCGGCTGGGCGAGCTCGAAGGCGTGATCGGCGACGAGGACGGCTACACCGCCGAGAGCGACGCGGCCGTTCTGCTTGACGGCCTCGACATTCACGAAGACACTGCACGAGCGCAAGATGGGCGAACTGCAGGGCGGGCAAAAGGTGCGCGTGCTGCTGGCCCAGGCTCTCTTCGGCAAGCCGGAGGCGCTGCTGCTCGACGAGCCCACCAACTATCTCGATCTCGACTCCATCCACTGGCTGCAGGACTTCCTGACCAGCTACGATGGCACGCTGATCGCCATCTCGCACGACCGGCACTTTCTGAACAGCGTCACCACGCATACCGCCGACATCGATTACCAGACCATCATCACCTACACCGGCGGCTACGACGACATGGTGATGGCCAAGACGCAGATCCGCTCCACGCTCGAATCGCAGAACGCGCAGCGCGAAAAAAAGATTGCGCAGCTCAACGAGTTCATTGCCCGCTTCGCTGCCGGCACGCGCTCCTCGCAGGTCACAAGCCGGCGCAAAGAAGTGGAGCGCCTGCAGACCAACGAACTTGCCCGCTCGAACATTCAACGCCCCTACATCCGCTTTGACCAGTTGCGGCCCAGCGGCAAGCACGTTCTGGAGATCAAGCACCTCACCAAGCTCTACGGCGACCTGAAAGTGCTCGACGGCTTTACCGCCAACGTGCTTCGCGGCGAAAAGATCTGCCTCATGGGCCGCAACGGCGCCGGCAAGACCACCCTGCTCAAGAGCCTGCTGGCCAACTATCCCGGCCTCGCCGAGCCAGGATTTCACCCTCGACGCCGGCTCGGTCTTCTGGGGTCACGAGGCGCAGATCGGCTACTTTCCGCAGGACGTTGGCTCGACCATCGATCGCCAACGAGCCCAACCTCACCGTGGCCGAGTGGCTGCATCGCTGGAACCCCGCCGCGCACGTGGAAGACATTCGCGGCATTCTCGGCCAGATGCTCTTCAGCGGCGAAGAAGGCGCCAAGCCCATCAAGGCCCTGTCGCGGCGGCGAGCAGGCGCGCCTCGCATTCTGCAAGCTCATCCTCACCAAGCCCAACATTCTCATCTTCGACGAGCCCACCAACCACCTCGACCTTGAAGCCATCAACGCGCTCAACATCGCGCTGCAGCGCTACGAAGGCACGGTGCTGCTGGTCACGCACGACCACGACCTGATCGACGAAGTGGCAACGCGGCTGTGGGTCTTCCACGAACGGCCGGCATCGAAGACTTCCAGGGCCCCTACGAGGAGTGGAAGGGCAAGCACAATTAACCAGATCGCAGATGCCAGGTCGGGGCGCCCCATCATGACCGCGCTTTCTGCGATTAGGGTTGGAAGGCCATCCGGCTGCCCCAGATCCCGCCTTTGGGGCCTGGGATTCTTTCCATCGCAAACATTGCAAAAATGATATACTCCTTACATGCGGTGGTCCGTCGGATTCCTCGATGAGGAGACCCAGGCAAAGCTCGACGCGTTCCCTTCCGATGTCCGAGCCAGCTTCCAGCGCATCGTGGAACTGATTCACGCGCACGGGCTGGAGCGTGTTCGCGAGCCCTATCTCAGGCATCTCGATGGACGGCTTTGGGAGATGCGGCTCAAGGGCAAAAGCGGGATCGCCCGCGCTGTTTACGTCACGGCGTCCGGTATGCGCATCGTCGTAGTGCACGTCTTCGCCAAGAAAACACAGAAGACGCCCCGCAAGGAAATCGATCTGGCCTTGAAGAAGGCGAAGGAGGTCCAATGAAACGGAAGTTCATCCCCGTTGAAGAGTCGTTCAAAAAGTGGAAGCACGACCCGAACTATGTTGCCGCTTACGACGCACTGGAGAAGGAGTTCGCGATTGCCTCGGCCATGATCAAGGCGCGCGCCGAGGCAGACATGACCCAGGAGCAGGTAGCCAAAGCCATGGGCACGACGCAGGCCGTGGTCGCTCGCCTCGAAAGCGGCAAAGTCCTTCCGTCCACCCGCACCCTGGAACGCTTTGCAAAGGCTACGCGCACGCGCCTGCGCATCAGCTTCGCTCGTGAGGCTGCACGCTGAACCTCTTACGGTCCTCGGAATATCTTTCGTCGCCACTGACGCGCTTCCTCAGCTATTCCTCGATTTTCTGCCTGATCTCAGCATCGACAGCCGTGATGATGCTTTGTCCATGCGATACGGTCGGCATCCACGACCACAAAGCAATCTCCCTCGTGGCTCTTGCCGCCGTCCTCGCAATCGCAGCCGCATATCTCGTCTATCGCCTCATGGCGCGCGACTCGGGAATCATCCCATTCCTGAGAGCGCTCATCGCCCTCGCCATCGTAGGAGTCGGTGTGTCCGTGGAGCTCTTCGTCGCGATGGAGATGGTTGCCTGGATGGCTAGCCGAAAATAGCGCGGCGCCAACCGAAGCGAAGCGCGCAGACCGCTCTCCCGCAAACTTCCCCTCACCCCCGGTGACTGTGCGAGAATGGCCACATTCTTGGAACGGCTGAACTCTTCCCCATGGTCAAATGGCCAACTTTCATAACCGTTAGCGTAGCGTTGTGGGTCGGTTTATCGCCCCCTGCAGCGCCGGCGCAGAATTTTGACCTCGAATCCTCGCGGCTGCCGATCACCCAAATTGACTCCGCATGGCGCTTCCATCTCGGCGACGATCCCGCCTGGTCTCAGCCCGCACTCGACGACTCCGCCTGGCCCGTCCTCAAGCCCACAAAGAGCTGGACCGCCCAGGGCGTTCCTTTGACGGAGCCGTTCGTCTGGTTCCGCTTCCGCCTGCGTGCTCCCGCCAACACCCCGTCCATGGTGCTTGAGTTGCCCACCATCCACAAAAGCTACCAGCTCTTCGCCGATGGCAAGCTCATTGCCCAGGTTGGCGCCCTGCCTCCGGGCCCGGCTCACAACGTCATCGCGGCTTCGCGCGTCTTCACCATCCCCATTGGTTCAGGCTCGGCCGCAAAAGAAGTTACGCTGGCCCTGCGCACCTGGCAGGATCCATCCCTCGCCGGCTCCCGCAACAGCCGGGTCAACGGAAATGTCTACATCGGCGAATCTGATACAGTGCTGCAGCGCTTTGCCGGCTCGCAGGCCGTGGACCTGCTCTCCGACGGCGCTCTTTACTCCGTCAACCTGCTTTCGCTGGTAGTGGGCGCCTCGGCGCTCTACCTTTTCTGGCTCACCCGCGAGCGGTTTTATCTGTGGTTTGCCCTCTCGCTGGTATTGGAGGCGTTGTTTCAGCCCGTCGATTATGCGGCGCAACATCAGGCCTGGGATTTCTACTTCTACACCTACTTCGAAATCCTCCTCGACGTGATCACCGCAACGGCCTACATCCTGTTCGTTGTAGACGCCATCTTTCCCGGCCGCTGGAAACTTGTCCTTTTGCCCCTCGCCTTTACTTGTACGGCCGAACTGGGAATCCTGCTCGTGCTGTGGCACTCTGTGCCCCTCATGTTTGGTGACGTCACCTACTGCGTGGCGGAGGCCTCCACCAGGTTGGTGCTTGCCTGGTACCTCATCCGCGGCTGGCGTGCCGGCAACACCTACGCGTGGCTGTTGCTCTTTCCCATCGGCCTGCAAACTCTAGGCAGCGTATTCAACAACCTCGGCTTCGTACTGAACGACTTCAATGTTTCCTGGGCCCTCAACATCGTTCCTGACCATATTTCGGTCATCGAGCGGCCTTTCGGGGTCGCCCTTAATCAGTTGATTGACGTTGTGGTGCTCCTTGCGTTCCTGGCCGTCCTGGTCTACCGCTTCGCGCACACCAGCCGCGAAAAACAGCGCCTTGCCTCCGCCATGCAGGCCGCGCGCGACATTCAGCAACGCCTCGTCCCCGTCGACATCCCTACCATCGGCGGCCTTCACGTTGAGATCGCCTATCGCGCCGCTGAAGAGGTCGGCGGCGACTTCTGCCAGGTGCTGCCCCGCCCCGACGGGTCCACATTCATCGCCATCGGCGATGTCAGCGGCAAGGGCCTTCAGGCGGCCATGCTCGGCGCGGTCGCCGTCGGCGCTATTCGTTCTCTTGCTGAAGAACAAGTGCCGCCTGCCCGCGCGCTCGAGCGGCTGAACCAGGCCATGCTGCAACGCGACAGTCCCGGCTTCGCACCTGCCTCTGCCTGGTTATCACCGCGGATGGCGAAATGGAAGGGCCAACGCCGGTCATCTGGCCCCGTATCGGATGGCCGGGAGCTGCCCCTCGAATCCGGCCTTCCCCTCGGCATTGTCTCGGGCTTGAGCTACGAACAGGCCTCGTTCACCCTCCCGCCCTCCGCGCGTCTCATGCTGCTTTCTGATGGCGTGGTGGAAGCACGCTCGCGCACCGGCGAACTCTTCGGCTTCGACCGCACTTCCTCATCAGCCGCTATGGCGCAACCGAGATCGCCGCGCAAGCCCATCGCTCGGACAGCAGGATGACATTACCGTCATCACTCTCGACTGGAAAGCCCTCGATCCCATCCCCGAGTTGGTCTAGCTTTTTACAACGGCCAGATCCAGGACTTCCAGGGACCGTACGAAGAGAGGAAGGGAACGCACAACTCGCAAGAGCGCGGAGCCAGATCGCATGTGCCCCATCCTAACCGCGCATTCTGCGGTCAGGGTGGGACGGTCTTCACGACTGTCCGCAGCCATGCGCCGGAAATCCCGATGTCCGCGGAGATTCGTCCGCAATCTGTGAACAAACAAACTGCCCATCCCGTTCATTCTTCACATTCACAAAGTTTTTCCTTGATTGGCAGGAGATGCCAGCGAGACTCTCCTCCGAAGGAGGTCCCCATGCAAGCGGACTCGTTTTGTCCAGGCACTTTGCTGCGCAACTGTTCTCGCAGCATCAACTACCCCCACTGCATCCGCTGCAAACCTCTGCGTGAATCCCGCCGGCTGGGCCGGTTGCTACAAATCCATCGGCGCGGCGGTAGGTCACGCCTCCGCCAACGACACAATCCTGGTTGGGCCCGGCGTCTACAAGGAAGACGTGGTCATCGGAATGCCCCTCTCGCTGCTCGGCGCCGGCGCCGCCCACACTGTCATCGATGCCACTGGGTTGGCGAACGGTGTGTTCATCGATGGCTTTGACAATCCGGGTCTGAGCCATGTAACCATCAGCGGATTCACCGTCAAGAATGCCCAATGGGAAGGCGTCCTGGTAGTTTCTGCATCGGACTTCACCATTCGCAACAACACCATCCGCAACAACACCAAGGCGCCTTCAATGTCTACAGGCGATCCCAACGGTTGCACCGGCCAGCCATCGTTCGAAATGGATGAAACCGGCGACTGTGAGGAAGCTGGATCGTGTTGACAATGA
>CAVYSS010000046.1:0-25683 GCA_963771195.1 uncultured Acidobacteriota bacterium | reverse complement strand
AGTGGCCGAGATCTGATCCATTTCAACTGACCAATTCTCCTCGCTCGGAGCGCAAATGAACGCCATCTCGCGAATCCTGAACAAACTATCATTAATCTTCCGCCGTAACCGCTTCCGCAGCGAGCTCGACGAGGAGATGAAGTTTCATCGCGAACAAACCGAGCGCGAACTGCTCGCCTCCGGCCTTTCGCCGAAGGCCGCACACACTGCCGCCATGCTCCGCTTCGGCAATTCCGTGCGCATCCGCGAACAGAGCCATGGCGCCGTCGCCTTCCGCGTCGAAACCCTCCTGCAGGACCTTCGCTTCGCCCTCCGCCAGCTTCGCAAGAATCCCGGCTTCGCCATCACGGTGGTCTCAATCCTCGCACTCGGCATCGGCGTCAGCCTCGCCATTTTCAGCTTTGTCGATGCGGTCCTGATCCGGCCTTTGCCTTTCGCGCAGCCCAATCGCCTCGTCTTCGTCACCGAAAAGGCTCCCGGCTTCGTTCGCGCCAACCTCTCGCGTCCCGACTACGACGACTGGAAGCGCATGAACACCACTGTCAGCTCGCTCGACGCTGTCGGTGGAACCGGCTTTCTTTTGCGCCAGGGCTCCATCGCCGAGCCCGTGCCCGCCGCCCGGGTCGGGGCCGGGTTTTTCGGCACCCTTGGCGTCAAGATGCTTCTCGGCCGCGGCTTCCTCCCCGGCGAAGACCAGCCCGGCCGCGCCAAAATTGTCATTCTCCCCTGGGGCACCTGGCAGAAGCGCTTGGGCGGACGCACCAATGTGCTCGGTGAGTCCGTCAGCCTCGACGGCAACGCCTACACCATCGTCGGCGTTCTCCCACGCGACTTCTCCTACTTCCCCCGCGCCAACGCCCAATTCTGGGTGCCGCTGCTCGACCCCAGTGGCGGCTGCGAAACCCGGCGCAGTTGCCATAACCTCGACGCTGTCGGCCGCCTTCGCGACGGCGTCACTGTGGATGCCGCGCGCAAAGACATGGAGCGCATCGCCGCCCAGCTCGAGCGCCAATACCCTGACAGCAACCGCAACCAGGGCGCTTTCGTCGCGCCGCTGCGTGAGATCTTCGTCGGCGACATGCAGCCGATTCTCCTCATGCTCCTCGCCGGCGCGGCGCTGTTGCTCCTCATCGCCTGCATCAATGTCGCCAGCCTCCTGCTGGTCCGCTCGGAGAGCCGCCGTCGCGAGATCGCCGTCCGCGGTGCTCTCGGCGCAACCTCCGCACGCGTCCTTGCCCAGTTCGTTACAGAGGCCCTTCTGCTTGCCTTCACTGGCGGCGTAGCCGGCACGCTGCTGTCCTCCGGCGCCATCTCCATCATCATCAGCCTTATTCCCAAGACGATGGTCGACAACATGCCGTTCTTCCGTTACCTCGGCATCAATTCCCACACCATCGCCGTCGTCGCCGCCGTTGCCGCATTCGCAGCGATCTTCCTCGCGGCCATTCCCGCGCTGCTCCTCTCGCGCCTCAACCTGCAGAGCAGCCTCGCTGAAGGCGGACGCACCGCCGCCGGCAGCTTCTGGCGCCGCCTCGGTTCCAACCTCGTGGTCGCCGAGCTTACCGTCGCCGTCGTTCTTCTCTCCGGCGCGGGCCTGCTGGGCAAGAGCTTCTACAACCTCCTTCATGTGCCGCTCAACTTCGACCCCGACCACCTCGCCACCGTTAACGTCGGGGTTCCCGACACAACCTTGAAGAAAAACGACCAGGCCGTCGCTCTCTATCGCGACGTCAACCGCCGTCTCCTCGCGCTACCCGGCGTCCAGTCCGTCGGTATCACCACCGACCTGCCCGTCCAGTGCAACTGCGACACCGACTGGATACGTATCGTGGGCAAGCCCTACAACGGCAATCACAACGAAGTGAATTCGCGCGACGTCAGTCCCGCCTACCTGCCCACGCTCAAGGCCAGCCTCATCCGCGGCCGCCTCTTCACGGAAGACGACACCGCCGCCAAACCCAACGTCATCGTCATCAACCAGGCCTTCGCGCGCAAATACTTTCCCGGCGAAGACCCCATCGGCCAGAAGATCGGCGATACAACGCTCACGCCCACGTCTCTCCGCACTATCGTTGGCGTCGTCGAGGACGTTCGCGAATCCGGTCTCGATAAAGAAATTTGGCCCGCCGAGTATCAGCCCATCTACCAAGGCACGGATAACTACTTTGCCGTCGCCGTGCGCACGGCGAGCGATCCCCGCGCGCTGCTCCCTACGATCGTGAGCGCGCTCCGCGCGATCGGCCCTTCCATTGGCGTCTACGGCGAAATCACCATGACCGATCAGATCGATACCTCGCAGGCCGCGTTCCTCCATCGCTTCGCCACGTGGATCGTCGCCGGCTTCGCCTTCATCGCGCTGCTTCTCGGCGTCGTTGGCCTCTATGGAGTTGTCGCTTATTCCGTTTCGCAGCGCACGCGCGAGATCGGCGTGCGCATGGCCCTCGGCGCACAGCGCGGAGCCATTTACTCCATGGTCATGCGCCAGGCCGGTCTGCTCACTGCCATCGGTATCGTTTTCGGCCTCGCCTGTTCCATCGCTGCCGCAATGGGCCTTCGCGGCCTTCTCTTCGGTGTCGCCGCGTGGGACGTGACCACCCTCGCGGCTGTTGCTTTTTTGCTCGCCGCTGCGTCGCTCGCCGCCAGCTTCCTGCCCGCGCGGCGCGCTGCCTCGGTAAATCCCACCGACGCTCTGCGCACCGAATAGGGGTGCGTCCTCATCCGGTCGCGGACCCTCGAGCCGGAATTTCGCGCACCACAGGACTCCGCAAGCCCCGCCCTTGCATCTAACTTCCCGTCGCGACCAGCGAAAGGGGAACGTATGCCTGACAAGCAGACCGATCAACAACGCAAGGGCAAGGTAAAGGAACTTATCGCCGCCCTCAATGAAGACCTCGCCCGCGAGTACCAGGCGATTATTGCCTATACCGTTTACAGCAACGTGCTCAAGGGCGCGCAGTGGATGAGCATTGCCAGCGAGCTAAAGCTCCATGCCGCGCAGGAACTCCAGCACGCAATGATCGTCGCCGACCAGATCGACTACCTCGGCGGCATGCCCACCAATACGCTCAAGCCGGTGAAGCTCAGCGAAAAGCCCGAGGACATGATCCGTTTTGATCTCGACAATGAAACCGAGACCATCAAGAACTACCGCCAGCGCGTCCGCCAGGCTGAAGAGATCGGCCATTATGCGCTGGCCGAAGCATTGCGCAAGATTATTGGCCAGGAACAGGAGCACCAACATGATTTGGCCACCGCGCTCGGCATTGATGTCCCCGACGTTTTGTGCGAGGGTGCTTAGATCTAAGAGCTGAAGAATCCGTTTCGGGCTTCGCCGCGACTGGGGTTGGCATCCACTGCACCATTCGGCAGAACGTGTGTCGCTTTCACGCGCATGCACTGAGTTTTTTGGCCGCTCTGGCGGGCGGCGCGATGGCGCTCCTGCGCCCCAGGCAAGCCCCCTTCAACACGCGATCTCCAGCCCGGTTCGCTATAGTCAAAGCGGCGCACTTTCCCGCCTGGAGACCCGCATGAAGCTCGTTTCTTTTTCCACCGGCGACGGCATCGTCCGCCCTGGCGCACTTCGCGAAGAATCAAATCTTGTCGTCGATCTCACCGCTGCCGGCTGCCTCGATGCCCTAGGCGCTGTTGGCGTCGGCATTGCGTCCGTGCCGCATGAGCCCGGCGTCTATTTCGGTCACCGCCTCAGCGAAGTCAAGCTTCACGCACCGCTGCCCAACCCGCCGCGCATCTTTGCCATCGGCCTTAACTACCGCGATCACGCACGTGAGTCCGGCATGGAACTACCGACCACCCCCGTAGTCTTCTTCAAACTCACCACCTCCGTCATCGGCCCCGGCGAGCCCATCGTTTTGCCGCGCAACTCCACGCAGCCCGATTACGAGGCTGAGTTCGCCTTCGTGATTGGCCGCGGCGGCTATCGCATCCCCGCCTCCGCATGGCGCGACCACGTCTACGGCTACACCATCGTGAACGACGTCTCTGCTCGCGATGTCCAGTTCGCCTCCACGCAGTGGAACCTTAGCAAATCGTTCCCGACCTTCTGCCCGCTCGGTCCCTCCATCGTTACCGCCGACGAAATTGAAGACCCGCACAATCTCGACATTTCCCTGGCCATCGACGGGGAAACCCTGCAACACTCCAACACCTGCGAACTGGTCTTCAAGATTCCCGAGCTGATCGAGTACATTTCCTCCATCACGCCGCTGCTGTCCGGAGATATTGTCTCCACCGGCACGCCGCCTGGCGTAGGCCTTGGGCGCAATCCAAAACGCTGGCTCAAACCCGGTGAGACCGTCACCATCACCATCCCGGGCCTCGGGTCCTTGACTAATCCGGTCACGGCGGAATCCTGAACGGAGAGATACGCCCATCCATTCCGCACCTTCTCGGAGACCCAGCGACAGATGTTCGAGCGGCTCTGCCAACTGCTTTGTGCGGACCACACCGTTCTTATCCGCGCAATCCTGATCTGGCGGGGATAAGCTTGAATACATGGAACTCATGGGATTGTCTTTCCTCGGGTCGACGCGTGGCGCCGGCAGCGACGCCACGTTCCGCGCCGTCAACCCGCAGACCGGCGACGCGCTGGATCCCGTCTATCATTCCGCTTCGCGCGAGGAGGCAGATGCCGCTGCGCATCTCGCCGCCGATGCTTTTGTGAGCTACTCCCGTGCTTCGGGCAAGGCGAAGGCGGCATTCCTGCGCCGCACGGCAGACGCGCTCGACCGGCACAAGGACGAGATCGCGCAGCGCGCTCATCTCGAAACCGCCCTCCCCATGCCGCGCCTCACCGGCGAGATCGGCCGCACCACTAGCCAGCTGCGTCTGTTTGCCGCACTGGTGGAAGAAGGCTCATGGGTTCAGGCGCGCATCGATCCAGCCGTCCCCGATCGCCAGCCGCTCCCGCGTGTCGACCTGCGCTCCATGCTTCGTCCGCTCGGCCCCGTGGTGGTCTTCGGCGCCAGCAACTTCCCGCTCGCCTTCTCTGTAGCCGGCGGCGATACCGCATCTGCGCTTGCCGCGGGTTGCCCTGTCATCGTCAAGGCTCATCAAGCCCACCCTGGAACCAGTGAGATAGTTGCGGGGCTCATCGCTGAATCCGTCGCCGCCGAAGGCCTGCACCCGGGTACCTTCGCAGCGCTCTTCGGTCCCGGCGCCGAAGTCGGAACCGCGCTCGTCAAGCATCCCCTCGTCCGCGCCGTCACTTTCACGGGCTCGCTCCACGGCGGCCGGGCCCTCATGGACCATTGCGCTGCGCGGCCTCAACCCATCCCCTGCTTCACTGAGATGTCCAGCGGCAACCCGGTCTTCGTGCTCCCAAGCGCGCTGCGCAAGGGCCCTGCCGAGCTGGCCAAAAACCTATTCGGCTCCTTCACGCTTGGCGCCGGCCAGTTCTGCACCAAGCCCGGCATCGTTTTTATACCCGATGCACCCGAGGGTCCGTCTTTCCTGGAAGAGCTTCGCACGCTCGTCGAACGGTCGCAGCCATTCACGCTGCTCACCGCGGGCATTGCCCAAACCTACAGTCGCGCCACAGCTGAACGCTCCCATCATATTCCGCTTACAGCGACTGCCGTCACCCTTGAATCTACCTGCGGCTTCGCCTCCAACGCCAAGCTCTTCACCGTCTGCCTCGACCAGCTCCTCGCGGAGCCGGAGCTTGCGGAAGAGATCTTCGGTCCTGACACGCTTCTCGTCCACTGCGAAACCACGGCCGACTATCTCCGCGCAGCGCGTGCGCTTGACGGCCACCTCACCGCAACAATACTCGGCGATGAGGACGACCTCGCCTTCCACCGCGAGCTCGTCGAGATTCTCGAGCAGAAAGCAGGCCGCCTGATCGTGAATGGATTCCCCACCGGCGTTGAGGTCACCCACGCCATGGTCCACGGCGGCCCATACCCTGCCACCAGCGACGCGCGCTTCACCTCCGTCGGTACGCAAGCCATCTACCGCTTCGCGCGCCCTGTCTGCTTCCAGAACTTCCCGGAGTCTCTGCTTCCGCCCGAACTCCAGGACGCGAACCCGCTGGGAATTCGCCGACTTCGAGACGACAAACCCGAGTCAGGCCGTTAGTAACTCTCGCAGTTTTGTGCCCGACTTAATGCTGTCATCCTGAGCGAAGCAAAGCGGAGTCGAACGACCTGCAGTTGCTTTTTTCGGCAAGTCGAGCGTCTTGAGTGTGAGCAAAGAGCGTATTCTTCGCCGTGCGTCCTGCAATTACAATCGGTCGCCAGGGAGTAAACCGATCCAATGAACCGCACCCGCTTCCTTGCCGCACTTCCTCTTCTGTTCGCCGTGGCCGTCGCCGCCTTGGCTCCCACCGTCTCCGCGCGCACACTGCAAAGCGCTACCGAGCAAGATAGCCGGCTCCGCGTCGCCATCGTGGGCCTCGAACATGGCCATGTCGAAGGCTTTCTCGCCGCGCTGCCGCGCCACTCCGACGTCGAGCTGGTCGGCATCGCCGATTCCGATGACGCCCTCATGGCCAAGTACCAGAGCAAATACAACCTCGATCCGAAACTCTTCTTCAAGAGCGAAGCCATCATGATCGAAGCGCGCCATCCCGCCGCGGTCCTCGTCTACACGCCCATCTCCGAGCATCGTCACGCCATCGAAGTCGCCGCTCAGTATGACGTATCCTCGATGGTCGAGAAGCCCCTCACCATCTCCTACGACGATGCCCTCGCCATCCAGAAGATCGCCCGCGAGCACCACGTTCAGGTCCTGGTGAATTACGAAACGACCTGGTACGCCTCCAATCGCGAAGCGTACAACCTGCTCAACACCGGCAGGCTCGGCGACGTGCGCAAAGTCGTTGTCCACGACGGCCACCAGGGCCCCAAAGAGATCGGCGTCCCGCCAGAGTTCCTCCGCTGGCTCACCGACCCCGCGCAGAACGGCGCCGGCGCGCTCTACGATTTCGGCTGCTACGGCGTCGACCTGATGACCTGGCTCATGCACGGCGAGACTCCGCTCACCGTTACCGCAGTCGTCAACCACGACAAGCCCAATCTTTATCCTCGCGTTGACGACGACGCGACCATCATCCTCAATTACCCGCATGCCCAGGCCGTCATTATGGCCTCGTGGAACTGGCCCTTCAACCGCAAAGACATGGAAGTCTATGGCGCAACCGGCTACGCTATCACGGTCGAGTCTGACAAGCTGCGCGTGCGCTACGAACATGACCGCGAAGGGCACCTGGAGGCCGCGCCCGCTCTGCCCGCCGATCAGAGCGATTCGCTCAGTTATCTCGCTGCGGTCCTTGCCGGGCGCCTGCCAGCAAAAGGCGACTTGAGCGCTCTAGATACCAACGTGACGGTCATGCGGATTCTCGATGCTGCACGCCAATCCGCCCGCACCGGCCAGTCCGTGCAACTCCAACAAGGCGACGAGTAGATTGCGCATCGAACCGGCAACATGAAGTTTTTGTCACCTTACGCCGTCCGCCTCGTCCAGTCGGTACGATCAATTCAGGTATGGTGTTGAGGCTCTTTGATTCCATTCGAACGTTGAGCCGAAATAAAGGATACCTCGGAGGCTGTTTCTAATCGTGCGCTCTTCATTCTCGCGCTTGTTTCCCGCACTCTTCGCCTTGATTCTTGCTGCTCCATTTCTCTGCCGTGCCCAGTCGGCGTTTGACCCGTCCCCACAAGCCACGTGGTCTTCCTCTAATTACGACCTGCCTTCGGCGCCCGAACCGCAACAGCAACAACATTCCTCACGTCCGCAGCAGCAGGAGAATCAGAACAAGCCTCCTCAGCCTCCGAACCTCAGCGACCTCGGCTTCCCTCCGCAGCAAACCCAATCCGACCCCCGGCTGCAGGCGATGCTCGATAAGCGCACACGCATGTTGAGGATCCACCAGAAGCTGGCCCTCATCACTCTGGCGCCGATGGCGGCCACTCTCATTACCGGTCCCATGGCCAAGGCCAAAGGCCGCAATGGCCAAACCATCACGGAGCCGACCGATGCCAATCTCGACTTTCACATGGCCCTAGGCGGCCTCACCACCGCCATGTACTGGACCACTGCCTTCTATGCCATCGACGCACCACGCATCCCCGGGGAACACCATCGCGGTCCCATCCGGGTGCACGAGGCGCTGGCATGGGTCCACGGCTCCGGCATGATCGCCACGCCGGTGCTCGGTTACATGACATGGAAGCAAGAGAACTCTGGCGAGAAGGTGCATGGCATCGCCTCAGCGCACGGGCCCATAGCCGTCACCACGGTTTGCGCCTATGCCGCCGCCATGGTCGCCGTAAGCTGGCCCATCCACCTCCATCACCATCAATGATTCCCGCCGTCCGTTCCCTGGAGAACTTGATCTCGATGATCCGCCGACTTTGTTATCTTGCGCTGCTGCTGGCGGCGTCCTTTGTTGCTGCAGCCCAGGCTCAATACATTCTGGTCAAATCCACGCTCACTTATCACATGTCGCATCCCATGCATAACGTGGACGGCGCCAGCACCGACGCGCGCGGAAAAGCTTCCTGCAGCGACGGGAAATGTGACTTCCTGATTGCCGCTCCGATCAAGAGCTTCAACTCCGGCGACTCCAACCGCGACCTGCACATGATCGAAACCGTGCGCGGCGCTGAGTTTCCGATGGTGGTGGTGAGAACTATGCTGCCCCAGAATGTGCCGGACGGCGCCATCTACGCCGATCTCGAGGTCCAGTTCGCCGGCCAAACCGCGCATTACCAGCACGTCCCGTTTCAAAAGAACGGCAGCGGCAGCGAAGTGCACATTACGGGAACGGTTCCGGCAACATGCTCCGATTTCAAGATTGACCGGCCGACATTCCTGACCGTGCCAATCAAAAACGAAATCCCCGTTTCTGTCGACATGACCTGGCGAAGAGAATGAATCGGCGAAACCAGGAAGGGTGCGAACCTGTCGCGCCCTTCCATGGCGTCGCATTGTTTATTTACTGCTTCGGCTTTGCGCGCGGATGGTCTTGATTTCCGCGGCTGGAATGTGGAGGAATTCGAGGAATTCCTGGTGCTCTTCAGGAGCGGAGCGCTCGAATTCGGCGTGCCAGCGGTGCATCTGCTCTTCGGTCAAACCGCAGCCTTTCATGATGGAAACCCATTTCTCTTTCGTGATCATTTGTCCCTTTCCCAGGGCCTTAGAGCCCAGCAGTTGGAGGATGGCGTGCTGATGCGCGCGCAAAGCGCCGATTTCCTGGTCGAGCTCGACCAGGCGCCGCTCCAGCACCCGGCGCGCATCGCTGGTTCGCGATTTTGTGGCGAGGATCGCGCGAATATCCTCGATGCTGAGGCCTGCGTTGCGGTAGGCGCGGATCTGGAGCAAGCGATCCAGATCGGCTTGCGCATAAGCGCGATAGTTTCCACCCGTGCGCGCGGGCGGGGGCATCAAACCGATCGATTCGTAGTACAAGAGGGCAGTGCGGCTCATGCCGCATCGCCGGGCGAGTTGGCTTACCGTAATCATCGTCCATCTCCACTCTGAACCCTATAGTTATAGACAGGTCAAGAGGCAATTGTCAGTTGTCGTTTTTTCAGTTGTCCGTTCCGGTCGGGAGGCGCTACCGATAACCGAAAACTTTTACAAGCGCCGGTAGCCAATCCACGGCCTGCGGTGCTACTGTTCCTGCGTGCAAAATCCGGCAGGTAACGGGTTCCGGATCGTCACGCTGGTTCTTCGCGCAGTTTCCGGGATAACAGACCTTCCCCCAAGCCAGGCCGCTGTGGCCCGACCGGACGCACCTGAGGTCATCTATGGCAACCCTGTCCATCGATCCCCGCGTCAGCGGCCGCACCGCCGACTTTGTCGCAACCGATCATCGCATGCTGCTCGACGGCCGCTTTGTGGCCGCTGCATCCGGCAAGACATTTCCCATTTACAACCCAGCCACCGGCGAAGTGATTACGCACGTGCCGGAGGCCGAAGCCGAAGACGTGAACCGCGCCGTGGAGGCCGCGCGGCGTGCATTTGACGAGGGACCATGGCCGAAGATGGCGCCCTCCGAGCGTGGCCGGATCATGTGGAAGATCGCCGATCTGATCGAGGAGCACCTGGAAGAGTTTGCAGAGCTGGAATCGCTCGATAACGGCAAGCCGTTCAGCGTGGCGCGCGTGGCCGATGTGCCGTTGACCGTGGACATGTTCCGCTACATGGGCGGTTGGGCGACGAAGATCACCGGCAAGACGCTGTCACTTTCCGCGGGTCACGATTTCCACTCCTACACTTTGCGAGAGCCCATCGGCGTGGTGGCGCAGATTATCCCGTGGAACTTCCCGCTGTTGATGGCGGCATGGAAACTGGCGCCGGCGCTGGCATGTGGATGCACCATTGTGCTGAAGCTGGCGGAGCAGACTCCGCTGAGCGGCCTGCGGCTGGCGCAGATAATGGACGAAGCCGGGCTGCCTCCGGGTGTAGTCAATGTGCTGACAGGCTATGGCGAAGGCGCAGGCGCGCCGCTGGCCGCGCACGACCTGGTGGACAAGGTGGCGTTTACCGGATCCACCGAAGTGGGCAAGCTGATTGTGAAAGCCGCGGCAGGCAATTTGAAGAAGGTGACCCTGGAGCTGGGCGGGAAATCACCGGCTATCGTGTTTCCGGATGCCGAGATCGATCGCGCGGTCCAGGGCACGGCGAGCGCCATCTTCTTCAACCACGGGCAATGCTGCTGCGCTGGCTCGCGGCTCTATGTGCATGAGAAGGTGTTCGACCAGGTGGTGGAAGGCGTGAGCCACGTGGCCGATGGCATCAAGCTGGCGCCGGGAATGGATCCCGCATGCCAGATGGGGCCGCTGGTGAGCGATGAGCAGTATCGCAAAGTGGTGGGCTACATCGAGTCGGGCATCCATGAAGGCGCGAAAGTGACGGCGGGCGGGCCTGTGAGCGGCTACGACCGCGGCTACTTTGTGCGGCCGACGGTGCTGACCAACACCAACCCGCGCATGAAGGTGGTGCAGGAGGAAATCTTTGGGCCGGTTGTGTGCGCGGTGCCGTTCGGCGATAAGGACGTTGACGCAATCGTCAGGCGCGCCAACGATACGGTGTTCGGGCTGGCAGCCAGCGTGTGGACGCAGAACCTGAGCTTGGCGCACAAGGTTTCCCGCGGCATTCGCGCCGGCACCGTGTGGGTGAACTGCCACAACATCTTCGACGCCAGCCTGCCTTTCGGCGGATACAAGCAATCGGGCTGGGGCCGCGAGATGGGCGAAGAGGTGCTGAACAATTACCTGGAGACCAAGGCGGTAACGTGCGCGCTGTGAAAACAGCCGTCAACTTTCAGCCGTAAGTCGTCAGCTTCAATTGTTAGCTGAGGACTGACGGCTGGGGGCTTCGCTCATTTGACTTGCACGCTAAACAGCGCGTGATGCGCAAGAATGAAGAGCGTTTTGCGATCCTCGCCGCCGAAGATGAGTTGCAGCGGCCGTTCGGGGACGTCGATCTCGGCGATCTGCTTTCCGCGCGGCGAGTAGACGAAGATCTGGCCGTTGGCAACGTAGACGTTCCCTTCCGGACCGGTGGCTACGCTCTCGCCGCCGCGGTAGGCAAAAGGCTTGAGAGCGGCGAGCGTGCCGTCGGCGTTAACGGCAGCGCTGTACGTGATGTCTTCGGACTCGCTACTGACGTAGACGTGCTGGCCTGGTTTTGCTTCCAGAAATCCATACGTATCGAGGGCATCGCTGAAGCGCCAGCCGGAAGTGTCGGTGGCCGGCCCCTGCTGGAAGACGCGGCCCGCCGGTAGGATTGTGCTTCCGTCTTCAGAGATGTACACGCGCGGCTTGGGCGTGGTCACGTCGGCCACGAACATTTCGGCGAGTGTAGTGAATCGCATGGTGCCGAGATCGAGCTGGTCCTTGAACTCGCCGTTGTTCCAGTAATTGGCTGGGAAAATGAGAGTCGCGTCAGGGCGTGCAATCGCGGATTGCGGCTCGAGTACGGTAAGGTATTCGGCGGAGGTTCCGGGCTTGAAGGTGTAGACCGAGGATTCTGGGCCAGCGGAGGAGAGCACGATGAGGTTGCCGGATTTATCGAAGGCGAGATTCACTGGATCGAGCGCGTTGTCGCGGACAATGGTCAGGCCATCCTGCTGTGACCACGCATAGATTCGCTGCTGGTGATGATCGACGAAGTAGAGCTTGCCCTGCGCGTCGACAGCCGCGCCGGAGATGGAGAAGAAACCGTCTTCGAGCCTGCTCACGTGGTCGCCGAAGGCGAGGACAGCGCTGGCATCGGATTCGGGCTGCCGCGGCAGATTGTCCGGAACATCAAGCACCGCGAACTCGCGCTCGCGAACCTCCAGGTGATGGGTCATGTCTTCGATGGAGTTTTCGTAAGGAAACTTGCTCAGCCGCAGAAACGTGCCGCAGCCGTTCTCATCGCAGATGCCGTAGCCGCTTTCGGCGTTCACGTGCACGTTGCGGAAGTGAATATCGCTCGACTGATAGAGGCGCACAGCAGCGGGAAAAGGCGCGCGCGAACGGGTCACGCGATAACCGTGGTAATTGGCGATGGTGATGTTGTGCGAGAAATCGAATTCGAGGGAGAGCGACTCGGGGCTTTCGCCAGCTTCCTCTTCGGTCTGCGGCGCGTTCACCCACCAGTTGGCCGCATGGTTGAAGACAATCTCGTTGCGAACGTGATGCTCATTGGAGAGCTCGTAGACGTGGCCGGGCGTGGAGGTGTTCGAAACCATGAATCCGGCCTGCGCGAACGTGTTGGGCGTCCAGATATCGGCAAACGTCCCGCCTCCGCCGTCGGCGATCCAGAGGCTCGGATACTGTGAATCCCAGCGCTTGCGCAAGTCCGAATCGGCGGTGTGGTTATTGTTGTAAGGGTTGGTGCCGCTGCCGTGGCCGCCGAGAAAACGCACGTCGTCGATAAGCGAATGCTCGCCGGCTTTCCACAGCACTCCCGTCGCGCGCGGGTTGATTCCGCCGGTGAAGACGCCGAAACCGGAGAGGATGTTGTCGCCGCCGGGCGGAGCCTCAATCAGCGCCTTGGGAGCCCCCACGCCCTGATAACCGGGCGTTGAATCGAGCAGGTCGAACTGCGTCATCGTGGGATGCAAACCGATCAGAACCGTATCCGGCTTCAGAACCAGGGTGTCTCGAACGACGTAGCGGCCACTCGGGAAGTAAAGCACGCGATGCGCCGCGATCGCAGCCTCGATGGCCGCGGTGTCGTCGGTTTCACCGTCGCCCTTGATGCCCAGAGTGTGCACGTTCACCCAATCGGTGGTGGGCGGCAGCGCGCGAATCGCGGGAGGAAGATCAGACGGCATCACGAGTAGTGACTTGCCTTTCCAGATCTCGCCCATTGTGCCCATCTGGCCCTCGGCGGGAAGAATGAGGCCGAAATTGAATTGGCTTACACGGTAGATCGATCCCGGCGCGGCAACGGTTCGGCCCGACTCGCGAAAACGGGCGAACGTCGGCACATCGCGGAGTACGTCATTCTCAAATCCGATTTCTGTGAGCGGACTCTGTTCGTCACTTATAACAACCGCTGCGTGCGCGACGCGCTCGAAACGGCATTCCGTCACCCAAAGCTCGTCCGGATATCCCTGGTCGATATCGATAGCGGTCGGCGTATCGCGGAAGGTGTCGTGCGCCAATGTGAGTTGCGCCTCATGCTCGCGGATGGCAGCCTCGCGCTGGCCATCGAATGTTGAGTCAAGCAGTGTGAACTGCCACGCCGGCGAGGTCTTCTCGGTGAGGACTCCATAGCGGCCGCCGTAAAAGTGCAGGTCTTCGGCTTCGTTGCCGGCCATGTAAATGCCTGCAAGTCCGGAGCCCATCCCGAAGTCGATGTGGCTGAGCAATGAGTGCTGCGCCACGTGGAATCGGACCGCCACGGCTGCGGGATTGCCATCGCCGATCTCGAAATCGATGTTGCTCATCGCCGAATAGAACGTGTTCGGGTTCGCGTCGGCGATCTTGTCGTTCGGCGGAACCTGCCCGGGCGGCGGAAACGGCACCCGGAAGTTACGCAAGAAGCCTTCGCCGGGGCGAAATCCGGTGAACATCACCATTACACCCATGCCCGTCTGAAACCCCGGCGTGTGGGGTGCGAGGAACAACACGGGCCGCTTTGCCCCGAAACCGATGACGCGCACTCCAGGCCAGATGTAGACCGTATGGTCGAGGCGATAGCGACCCTGGGGCACGAACACGATGCCTTCGCGATGGTGACCTTCAGCTTTGTCAATGGCGGCCTGCAGCGCAATCGAGGAATCGGCACTGCCGTCGGGTCGGGCGCCAAATTCCGGGGCATCCAGGTATATGGCTTTCGGGTCTTCGACACGGGCAGTATAGACCGATTGCGCAAAACCAAAACACACCGCGCCAGGCAGCAGCAACATCGGCAGAAATCTCTTCATAGCCCCTCCGCAGTTCACCTTGCGGCTTGGCAAACCGCGGAACCAGAATACTGGAGCCTTGCGAACGGACTTTGACCATGGACAAACGAGAACCAAAAACTTCGCATCCCTTGCGGATGTTTATTCAGTCCCTGGTCTCTCTCCCTGCTGCCTTCAGCGTTCCCCGCCTTCCTCCGTTCGCGACAAAAAAACGCCGGGGCCTGAGTTGCCAGAGCCCCGGCAAATGAGTGTCGCGCGAAGATCCCGGATACTACCCTTGGGAAAATCCCACTCCTTATTCGCCGCGGGTCCCCATCGGCGCGGCCAATTGGCGGCGGAGATTGCCGGCGAGATCGGCCATGATCCGCAACCGCTCGGTAAGGGGAGAATTCGCGTCGCTGCCGGATAGCGCCAGCTCCGACTGCAGCAGCAGGCCGGCAACAGTGGACCTTAGCTCGGTCTCGATGGCCACAGCCGCAGCTTTGCGTGCCAGCGACTGCTCGCGTTCCCGGCGGTTCAGCGCGGCGCGGATGTCCCGAATCAGACGCGCGGTTCCGGACAGGGCAAAGTTAACCTGGATCGGTATGGCCAGCCCCGCGCGCTCCCAGATGGTCTCCGCTGCCGCCGGGTCGCACTCCGCAATGGTGTCGTCAATCACCACGGCGGCGAACTCCTTCTGCCGCAGAGCTGCCAGGGCGCCCTTGCGCCCTTCGGCTGTCTCCACATCTATCCCCAGTTGCTTGGCCACCACGTCGGCGCAATTCCGCGCACCTTCGATTCCCGTCACAATCAGAATGCTCATCTTTATCTCCAGTGCAGCAATGCTCGGTGGTCAGGGTTCCAGTTCAGATTCAGGTGTCAGGGTTCAGCGGGCCGAAGATCTCCGCGATCGCTTATCGTTCCTCGCGCGCCGCTGACCACTGATCCCTACTCCTGCGCGGAATCCTCGATCCCATATTCCTTAAGTTTGCGGTAGAGGGTGGTCTTGCCGATGCCGAGGAGTTTCGCCGCCTGGAGCTTATCTCCGTGGAGCGTGCGGATGGTGGCAAGAATCGCATCCTTTTCCATATCCGCGAGCGTCATCACCGCGGCCCCAGCCGGATTCTCCGCCTGCCGGCCCGGACCCGCTGCCATGCGCCGCGCTTCCAGTCCGTGGTTCTGCAACTGCGTGGGCAGATCGCCCAGGTGCAGCACCGGGCCTGAGGACATTGCACAAGCGCGTTCGATTGAGTTTTCGAGCTCCCTCACGTTGCCCGGCCAATCGTACCGCATCATCGTGCGTAACACCTCGTCGCTCAGGGTAAATTGCCGCCCGTTATCCCGGCTGATGCGGTCCAGAAAGTGCGCTGCCAGGGGCGGTATATCTTCCTTGCGGTCGCGCAGAGGAGGCAGCCGCAGATTCACTACGTTCAGCCGGTAGTAAAGATCCTTGCGGAACTGGCCGCACTCCACCATCTCGGCCAGGTTGCGGTTGGTGGCGGCCACAATGCGCGCCCGGATCGGCACCCGGTGGGTTGCACCCACGGGCCGCACCTCCCGTTCCTGGAGGGTGCGCAGCAGCTTGGCCTGCAAATCCAGCGAGAGCTCTCCGATCTCGTCCAGGAACACGGTTCCGCCCTCGGCTGAGACCAGCAGCCCGTCTTTCGAACGGTTTGCGCCGGTGAACGCGCCCTTCACGTAGCCGAAGAGTTCGCTCTCAATCAAGGTGGGCACCAGCGATCCACAATCAACGGGCAGGAACGGCTTTTGCGGGTTGGGCCCGTAAGCGTGGATGTTCCGCGCCACCAGTTCCTTGCCGGTCCCGCTCTCGCCCAGGATCAAAACCGGGTGCGTACTCTGCGCCACCTTGGAGAGGATACGGTAGAGCTTCTCCATCTCACCCGAGCGGCCGATCATGGCGCCAAGCCCCTGGGAGAGTCTCAGCCGTTCCCGCAGCTGGCGCGTGGCCGTATCGGTCAAAAGAGTGGCCGCCGCGCGGTCCAGCACGCTCGAAAGTTCGTCCATGGCAAACGGTTTGATCATGTAGTCCGACGCGCCGCAGCGCATGGCTTCAACCGCAGGGGCCACCGACATGGACACCGTCATTGCAATCAAAGCGGTCTGGGGGTAGAGCAGCTTCACTTCGGAGACCAGTTCCAGCCCGTGCCCGTTCCCGTTGGGAAGGTTCACCAGCACAATGTCAGCCGCGTGGCCGCGCATCAGGCTCCGCGCGTGGCCCATATCGCCCGTCGCCTCCACCACATACCCTAGACTGGAGGCGATCTCCGCGCACGCCGAGCGCACCGCCGGGTCCGCATCCACTACGAGTACGTGCAGAGGAGCCGAAGGCTCCCCTCCCTGGCTGAGGATCTCCATAGTCTTCTCGTCAAAGATCGCTGCCGGCATTGTATTCATCTTGCCCTCACTCCATTCCGTGTCCGCGCTCACTGCCGTTGCACCGGCAGTTCAACGACAATCCGAGTTCCTCCGTCGGTGCGGTTTTCCGCGCGGACGGCCCCCCCGGCTGCCTCCACAATGGATCGCGTGATCGACAGTCCAAGTCCTCGGTGCGCCGTCGGCCACCCGGCGTCGATTTCATCTCCCAAACCCGTCAAATGGGTCGTGAAGCCGGGCGCAAATACTTGCTCCAGAAGGCCTTCGCGGATACCTGGCCCGGTGTCCTCGATGTTCATCACCAGTAGTGCCCGGCCTGTCTCGCCCTCCTCGTGTTCCCGAAGCGTGATGTCGATCCGTCCTGACCGGCGCATGGCCTCGGTGGCGTTCTTCACCAGGTTCACCAGAACCCGGGTCAGGTCTTCCGCGGTCAGGCGAACCGGGCGGGCGCCGCCCTCCGTCCGAACTCTGACCGTAATCGCCATGCCTGCCATGGCGTCCAGCAGGTTCCGGTTGGCCTCGATCTCCCGGGCCAGGTCCCGTATGGGATCGCCCGGACGAGCCTCGACCGGCGTATTCACCGTTCGGGCAGGTAGGGCCTGTTGCCGCCGGGCAAGCTCATGCGGTTCGTTCGCCGCCGTGCTCTCCCGTCCGTCCAGCAGCATCAGCTTTTCCACCAGCCTCCGGCTCGCCGAGGCCACCAGTTTCAACTCGCTGGCATAGTGCAGCGAACCCTCCATCAGAACGCCCGGTTCCGCCAGAAGATCGCAGTAAAGCTCCAGGGCCGTCACCATGTTGCGCGCATCGTGAGCCACTTCCGCCGCCGTGTACCCCGGTTGGCGCGTGCGGGCGAGTGTCTCCACCACCGCCTGGACCCGCTTCCGCTCCGCCTCGCTCGAAAATGTCCTTGTCTCTGCCCCTTGCATGTCGTTCAACCTCTCTCCCCCAATGGCGCCGGGCATCCTCGTCTTCCCTGCTCTACCCGGATCGCTCTGGTTCCAAACCGGGCCATTTTGCTCCCGACTGTCTCCTTCTAATACACGCCGTGTGCCAAACCGAAACAGCCATCCCTAAGTGGTTCTTAAGAAAAGCCTTATGTTCCCGATTCGGCAGATCAACTGTCCCGCTCTTTCCCGCCAACATTCCCGTTTTGGCACGGAATTCCTTCGCTCACATCGGTTTCCCTCTTGTTTTCAGCTATTTATGAATGATTCCCAATTCGGCGTTCCAAACTCAGGCATTCCCACTTCGGGAATCACCCTGCCTGCCGTCCCATACTGGATACCAAGCCCTACAATTCCCCTATGTCCTCCTTCTTCCGACCCGGCGGGCGCGCCCCTCACCAGCTTCGCCCGCTCACCCTTGCTCCCGGCTTTGTCCACACCGCCGAAGGCTCCGTTCTCGTCTCCCTGGGAAACACCCGCGTGTTATGCAACGCCACCATCGAGCCCGGCGTCCCCGCCTGGATGCGCAACTCCGGCCGCGGCTGGGTTACTGCCGAGTACTCCATGCTCCCCCGCTCCACCATCACCCGAACCCCGCGCGAGAGCGAAAAAGGCAAAATCGGCGGGCGCACCCACGAAATCCAGCGCCTGATCGGCCGCAGCCTGCGCTCCGTGGTCGACAGGACCGCCCTGGGCGAGCGCACCGTCATCCTCGATTGCGACGTGATCCAGGCCGACGGAGGCACCCGCACCGCCGCCATCACCGGCGCCGCCGTGGCTCTCCATATCGCGCTCGACGCACTGGTCAAGGCCGGCACCCTGAAAACCTCTCCCATGCAGCAGCTCGTCGCCGCCACTTCGGTCGGCATCGTCGGCGACACTGTCCTCCTCGACCTCTGTTACGAAGAGGATTCGCAGGCCGAGGTGGACATGAATGTGGTGATGACCGCCGACGGGGGCCTTGTTGAAACCCAGGCCACAGCCGAGCGCGGCAGCTATTCCCGCACCCAGCTCAACCAGCTCGTCGACCTGGCCGAGGGGGGGCTGAAGGAGATTTTCAACGTCCAGAGGGCAGCTATGAGCATGTAGCCCAGAGCTTCGCTGTCGAGGGAAGAAATCTTCGTTGAGCCTAACCTTTGCTCCCGCGAAGCTATCTATGGTTGTAGTGAAGCTTCCCCGAGGGAAACCATGCGCCAGATCGCCTACCTTGTTTGCTCCGCTCTCGTGGCTGGCACTTTATTCAGCGGTTGTGGCGGAAAGGGCGCAGGCGGCGGCGTCTATGTCAGCGGCGGTTCGGGCGGATCCGGCGGCTCCGGAGGCGGAACTTCCGGTGGCACATCGGGCGGCACATCCGGCGGCACTTCCGGCGGCACTTCCGGCGGAACCTCCGGCGGCTCCGGCGGGTCCGGTGGCTCGGGCGGGTCAGGCGGCTCTGGTGGGTCAGGTGGCTCCGGCGGAGACGCCGTCCCAGGTTATGGCGCCAACCAGTTTGCTTCCGCAGGCCAAGCTGCTTCGCCGCTGACCACTCCCGTGTCCTATCAGCCGGGACCATTCCAGGGTTTCGTGAATGGGGGTCAGTCCCGGGCAGTGGTCGGCGCAAGGGTTTACATGCTCGAGGTCAATTCCGCCGCCACGGGCAATCCCTCCCTCTCGCTGCTGACCGATGCCACAGGAAATTCGGCCGACTCCATCGGCCACTATGTGCTCACCGACGAGCACGGCGGATTTTCGATTGAGGGTAGGTATACCTGCACTCCCGGCCGCCAGGCCTACCTGTATACCCGCGGAGGCAACAGCGGAGAGGATGGCCTGAACCCTGCAATCGGTCTGATGGCGTCGCTCGGCACATGCCCCCAGTCAGGCACCTTCGCCCAGACCACTCCCTTCATCTTCGTCAACGAAGTCACAACCGTGGCTGCGGCTTATGCCATGGCTGACCTGGCCTCCGATCCAACCCATGCCTCAGCGCCTCCTTCCGCAGCCAGCCGGATGAGTCGCGCCTCAGAGCTGGCCAGTGTCACCACGGGCTTTGCCAACGACTCCGAGCCGCTCGCCGCATCAGGCATGGCTTCCCTGCCGCGGATTTACACCCTGGCCAACATTCTCTCCGCATGCGTGAACTCGAGCGGCCCAGCCTCCCAGGGATGCGCCACCCTCTTTGCCAACGCGCGCAGCGACGGCGCTTCCGGTCGAATCCCCGGGGACACGGCCACGGCCGCCATCAACATTGCCCGCCACCCCCGCGCCAACATCGCTGCCCTCTTCGCCCTTCAGCCGAGAGCCAACCGCCCCTTTGCGCCGGCGCTCGAATCGCCTCCAGCCGATTTCGAGCTGTTGCCGAATTCCGGCATCGCCACAGCCACGGTCGCGTCGTTATCGCCAAAAATCGCCTTGCCGTAAAAAACGCGTCAGGGCGCCACTTCAGTAGTGCCGCGAACCGCGCAAATCGTGGACTTGGACGTTAGCCTCCGGGGTCTGCCGCTTCGGCATGAGCGCTCTAGCGAGTCTTTCCGCCACCTGTATTGCCGCCCGGAGCAAGGAAATTGGGAACACTGCCTCAGATCTTCAGAATCGCGACACCCCAACTATCGGCTGTTGGCCTTCACCAGTTGGTATCCCGAGGGAACAGCGAACATCGACCGGTCGGGCTCGCCGCGCATCAGGTCCTTTACGCTTATCGTCACCGTGCCGGTTTGCGGGTTTCTGTGAACCACAAACAGATCGATGCCAAGGTCCGGCGAGTACCAGGTTTCGGTCTCAATGCTCCTGCTGCCATCTGAGGCTGCCGTGGTCTTGCTCGTCCCCTGCACATTCAGTCCTTCCATTTCGCGAGTTCCCAGGTTCGCTGACTTCGCATCCCCGCCGGCCGCAAACTCCGGCGCCATCACGGTCCGCGGACTAAACACGCTTCGCGTACAAATCATTGTTGCCTGCGCGCAGACAATGCGTCGTTGTGACACGGGATCGAGGATGGTCACACTCTCCAGCGGCGGCTCCGCAGCGGAATCGGCAGGAATAAAGCCGCGCGTCTCGCGGTGCACCCGCCCCTTGGAGTCGCGCGCCACCATCGTGTAGTACTTCCGCGAGAGCGTCCCGCCATTGGCCAGCGGTTGATCCCAAGTCACCACAATCCTGGCCGTAAACGGGGCGTTGGGAACGGCAGGAATCTGGATGCCCTGAATCCGGGTGTGAACTTCGCCGCTGGGTCTCGCGTTCTGCGCAACCGCGGGCAGGCACACTGTGGCAACTCCAAGCAAAAGTCCAGGCAGAATCGATGCGCGCATGGGATCGCTCCATTTCGCTTGCAACATTGTGCCGGAAGGGGGCTCCGGCATCTCCTTAGAGTATGGAAACCCCCTCCGGGTTAGGTGTTTTCCTTGCTGGATAAAGTCCCCTCCACCGCAGCAACCTTTGCCCTTCGCTACACTCTGATGGTGTCAGGGAGACCGGACAGGCGAATGGTCGTTCGCGGGCTATACGTGATGGCTCTGGGCGCGGCGGTGTCGATGGCCGGCATCTCCGCCGTGGCGCGTGGCCAGCAGTCCGATGCCCGCACCGGGGCGCGCCGATACATGGAATACTGCGCCGGTTGCCACGGCACGGACGGCCGCGGCGCCGCCAAGGGTCCGTCGCTTACGGGCGATCGCACCGCCGGCCGCTCCGACGACGCGCTTTACCAAATTGTCCACGACGGCACCCGTGGCGGCATGCCGCCCTTTGCCCAGATCGGCGATGCCAGCATCCGCGCCCTCATCGGTTTCCTGCGCCTGCTTCAGAACTCCGGCAGCGCCACCCAGGAGCCCCAAGGTCCGCCGGGAGACGCAAACGTTGGCCGCGCGCTCTTCTTCGGCAAGGCGCAGTGCTCCGCATGCCACACCGTGAACGGGCGGGGCGGATTCATGGCCCGCAGCCTGACCCATTACGCCCGCAACCACACCGGGGAGTCCATCCGGACGGCGATCGTCGACCCCGATCATCCACTGAATCCCTCCACGCAGGTCGTCACCGTCGCCATCCGCGGCGGCCAGACCCTCACCGGTGTCCTCCGCAACGAGGACCAGTTCACCCTCGATCTCCAAACCACGGACGGCCGCTATCACTTGCTCAGCAGATCCAGCGTGGTCCATGTCGATTATTCCGGCCATTCGCTCATGCCTCGGGATTACGGAACGCGTCTCTCTCCCGCTGAACTGAATGACATCGTCAGCTTCCTCATTTCGGCGGACAAGGCCCAGCATTCGCCTGAAGGAAGCGCCCAATGACGTGCTCGCCCTGTAGCGCGCCATACTTCTCCGCCGATTCTCCCCTCACGCAATGGGCGGAACGCATTCGCGCCGCCATGGCCGCCGCTTCCCTGCTCGGTCTGCTCTCCGCCGGCAGCATCTGCGCCCAGTCTCCCAAAACCCCAGCGTATCCACCTGCGGCTGACAATGGCATCGGTCTCATCGATGTCGAGCAGCGCGACCTGCTCCAAAAGCCCGTCACCGCAAACTGGGTCTCTTACAACGGCGACTACACCGGCGCGCGCTTGAGCGCCCTAACCCAGGTGACCCCCGCAAATGCCGGCCGACTCACCGCGCAGTGGGTCTTTCATCCGCATTCTGTCAGCCCGCTTGAAGTCACGCCGGTAGTCGTCGCCGGAGTCATGTTCGTCACCAGCGCCAACGACGCCTACGCCCTGGACGCCGCCACCGGAAAGGTCCTGTGGCGCCACTCGCGCCCCGTCACCGAAGGACTTATCGACGATCCCGCCCAGCATCACAACCGCGGCGTCGCCGTACTCGGCACGCGCGTTTACATGGAAACGGACAACGCGCATCTGCTTTGCCTCGATGCTCGCTCCGGCAATCTCGTCTGGGACGTACCCTACGCCACCGGCAACCGCAACTACGGCGCCACCAGCGCGCCGCTCGTGGTTAAGGACAAGGTCATCGTCGGCGTGGCCGGCGGCGACGACGGCGTGCGCGGCTTCGTCGCGGCATATGACGCCCAAAGCGGCGAGCAGAAATGGCGCTTCTGGACCATCCCCGGCCCCGGCGAAAAGGGCAACGAGAGCTGGCCCGGCGATCTTTACCTGCACGGCGGCGGCGCAACCTGGATGCCCGGCACCTACGATCCCGCTCTCAATACTCTCTACTGGGGAACCGGCAACCCCGCGCCCGACTACGACGGCAGCGTGCGCCCCGGCGACGATCTCTATACAAGCTCCCTCTTGGCCCTCGATCCCGACACCGGAAAGCTGAAGTGGTACTTCCAGTTCAGCCCCCACAACCTCTACGACTACGACGCAGTGCAGACGCCGGTGCTGGTCGACGCGCGCTTCAAGGGCCATCCGCGCAAGCTCATCGTGACCGCAAACCGCAACGGTTTCCTCTACATCCTCGACCGCACCAACGGCCAATTCCTTTTTGCGAAACAGTTCGCGCTGGAATTGAACTGGGCCAGAGGCATCGACGAAAACGGCCGCCCGATCAGCGCTGATCTCATCCCCAATGAGACCGGGGTGAAGGTCTGCCCGGCCAACGGCGGCGCCACCAACTGGTACTCACCCAGCTACAATCCCGCCACCCACATGTTCTACTTCCGCTCCTACGAGGACTGCGCCGTCTTCCGCGCGCGGCCTACCGCCTTCGAGCCGGGAGCCGGTTACTACGCCACCGGTGCACGCCTCTCCGATGAGCCCGGCCAGGCCTACATCAACGCATTCGACCTCGATTCGCTCGACTTCTCCTGGCGCAACAAGCAGATCGGCCGCTACAAGGGATGGGGCGGCGTTATGTCAACCGCCACCGGCCTGGTTGTCTACGGAGATGACGCGGAGAATTTCGTCATTCTCGACGGCCGCACCGGCAAGCCCCTTTGGCACTTCAGCGTCGGCCAACTCATTCATGCCTCGCCCATGAGCTACGCCATCCGCGGCAAGCAGTATTTCGCCATCGCCGCTGATAGTGACGTGTTCGCCTTCGCTCTGCCATGAGTCGGTGAATGGATCGGTCGCCCCAATCTTTCGCACTTGGGGCCCGCCACAATGCGTGAACCTGCCGTCTGCCGCCCAACAAAACACTGTGATCCCCGGCACACCAAGTCGCCCGCAGTTCGCCCACACTTAGTTGAAAGGAGCTTCCTGTGGAGCTCCTTTCCTGTTCTGAGGGGAAAATGGACCCCCCCTCCCCCCCCAATTTTGCTAGCAATGATAGCAATGCTAGCAAGAGGGCGACGTCAGGGCGAAAGCTCTCAGTTTTCAGGTGTGAGGGGAGATGCACCCCCCTCCCCCCTATTTTGCTAGCAATGATAGCAATGCTAGCAAGATGGCGAATACAGGGCGAAAGTATCGGCCGCGCCGCCACAGACCGCGCCCGCTACTTCTCCTCCACCACCGGCAGCTCCACCGCGCTCTGCTCCCCGGTCGCGTGATACACCCGCTGGGTCGCTTTTTTGTAGTCCTCCGGCTTGGCCCAGAAAATATTGGGCACAAACGTCTGCGGGTTGCGATCATACAGCGGGAACCAGCTCGACTGCACCTGCACCATGATCCGGTGCCCGGGCAGAAAGACGTGATTTGCCGGCGGCAGCGCAAACCGGTACGTCAGTGGTTTATTCGGCTCAATCGGCTTCGGATCGGCATAGCTCTCGCGATACCGGCCCCGGAAAATATCCATCGCCACCGCCAACTGGTATCCGCCCATCTCGGGATGGTCCGCCACCTGATCCGGATACACGTCGATCAGCTTCACCACCCAGTCCGAATCGGTTCCACTCGTTGACGCTACCAGGTTCGCAATTGCCTGCCCGCGAATGTGCACCGGCTCCGTCAGCACGTCGCTGGTGTAGGTCAGCACATCCGTCCGCCCCGACGCCTGGCGCTGATCGTCCACCAGCCACTGCGCCCACGTCAGCGGCAGCACGTAGCCGATGGGCTGCGACGGCCGCGCACGAAACGGCACCGGCTTCGCCGGATCCGAAACATATTCATCGTAGTCTTTACTAACTCCGCCAGCCCCGCTAACTCCGCTGTCCCACGCCAGCCCGAACCCCGCCTCCAGATACAGCGGCGTCATCTTCGGCGCAACCGGCCACGCATCCAGCTTCTGCCAGCGATTCTCGCCTGTCTCGTACGCTGTCACCGGGGCCACATCCGCATCGCTCGGCGCATCGTCCTTCAAGTAATGCGCCAGGAACGGCGCCAGCACATGCTCGCGCCACCACGTCCCCGTGTCGCTCCCAAACCGGATCGCGCCCAACTGCGCCGCATCCTCGATCTCCTGCCCGTGATGCCACGGCCCCAGCGTCAGGTACACCTTGCCGTCCTTGTCCAGCGGCTTGATGGCCTTGTACACCGCAACCGCGCCGTAAATGTCCTCCTGGTCCCACAAGCTATGCACCAGCATGGTGGGCACCTTGATCCCCTCCTGCTTGAAATCCTCCGCCAGCACCTTGTCCATCGCCTGGCCGCTCCACCACGCGTCGTACGCCGGATGCGCGATCAGCTTTTGCCAGAACCCCACCTGCTCCAGGCCCCGCTCCTCGCCCAGTTCGCCCGCCGAGCCCGCGCTCATGTAACTCGTCGTAATCGTCAAAGTGCGCCGTCCACCACTTCGCGTCGTTCCCGCGCGTCCCCTCCTGCTCCAGAATGTACGGCATGTTCTGCTCGCGGAACGCCCCGTTGTGAAACCAGTCGTCGCCCATCCACCCATCCACCATCGGGTTCATCGGCACCGCCACCTTCAGCGCCGGATGCGGATTCACCAGCGCCATCAGCGGCAGGAACCCGTCGTAGCTGATCCCCAGAATCCCCACCTTCCCATTCGTCTCCGGTATGTTCTTCACCAGCCAGTCGATGGTGTCGTACGTGTCGGTCGCCTCGTCCACCGGCGTCGGGTTCAGCGGCCCGTGCAGCGGCCGGTTCATCACGTAATCGCCCTCCGACCCGTATTTGCCGCGAATGTCCTCCACCACGCGGATGTACCCGCCCTCCACAATCACATCCGTGGCGTTGTC
>CAVYSS010000045.1:0-10792 GCA_963771195.1 uncultured Acidobacteriota bacterium | reverse complement strand
CTACGGCGTGGTGGAGAAGGACGACGCCGCCATCATTCTGCCCATCGAGGGGGATCGCATCTGGGTGGTCGAGCAATTCCGCTACACCATCCAGGAGCGGGCCATCGAGCTGCCTCAGGGTGGGTGGGAGATGGAGATCGAGTCCCCCGAAGATCTGGCCCGCGGCGAGCTGAAGGAAGAAACCGGCCTCCACGCGGAGTCCATGGTCTACCTGGGGCAGCTATGGATTGCTTACGGCTTCACCCGACAGAAGCAGCACGTCTTCCTCGCCACCGGCCTTTCGCAGGTGGAGAAGGACCCGGACGAGGAGGAGCACGACATCGTAGTGCGCTCGGTTCCGATCTCCGAGTTCGAGCAGCTGATGCTCGATGGCGTCGTGCGCGACGGCTGCACGGTGGCAGCCTGGGGACTCTACCTGATGTGGAAGGCGCGGTGTGCCGGACCTGCATGAGTCCGGAGAGCCTCAATTGCTCCTGGACTGCGGCGGCTAGGTGCCGAGGAGATTCGACGCTTCAAGCCTGAGCGTCTGCTGGGGGACCGCTGCGGCCTTCGTCCCCGTGCTCTTGTTCGCCGGGCGGGGACCGGGGCTCGCGGTGTAAGAGACCAGGACAGTCCCATTCGGCGGTTTCGGACGGGGCAGCACCTGGCGCCCGTCGATGCGAAACAAAACCGTGGGAAATACGCCAAAATCGCATCGCCACACGACCCCGAGGTCCGGGGGAACCGCAACGCGGGTCGGTTCGGCGGGCGCGCCCGTTTCTTTGCTCAAGGTATAGAGTTCGACCCGCATGCTGTCCGGGATTGCGATGGCGAAACCGGAGGCGGTCACGATACGGCGCTCATTCAACTCGACGCGAATGGGCAGGGGAGACAATTCATCGGGGGGCGCGGGCATGGAGAACTTGAGATCGTAATCGTAGCGGGAATCCGCCACAATGTGCTTGACCGCCAACGACAGCTTGATTTCGTGCATGATGCCGTCGTTCCATACTCGCTTGGTGACGGTCTTCCAATTCTGCATGGGCGCAGAAATCCCGCCGCTCCAGGCATCCGTCCAAAAATAAGCCTTCTTTTGTTCGCCACCATCCACCACGTAGACTGGCGCGAGCGCAGCGGCCACGTCGCTTACCCATTGGGGAAGAACCGTCTTGCGAGTGCTCACCACCAGAAGAACGCGCCGACCGGGGAAGCCGTCCAGGGTCGCGATCGCACTGATCAGGTCGCGCGATTCCGTTGCGCTGCCTGAGGACGCGGCCGAGGCCCCGGCCAAGGCTTGCGCGAGCCTGTTCTGGTTGCAGTACGGGGTGAAGGTCCCGTCCTCACGAGCCACGCTGACCAGCCAACCCTTACTCAGAGGGTCTTTGAGCTTGCCAGCCAAGCTGGCTTCGCTGGGGCGCTTGGCACCGGGGGCAAACACCACCAGCAGATGCGCCGGGAAGGCGGGTGTGTCTCCGGGAATCAACTGAGCGCGGTATTGGTGGTCGTTCTGGAGGACGATGATGTCCTTGGCCGCAAAATCGGAAAACAGGCTTTCGCAGCCGTACTGATAACAGCCGGACAAGGTGTTCAGTTCAATATGGAAGGTCTGTTCCGCAGGTTGTGCCGCGGCATGCGGCTGAACCGCACCCAAACTACCAGCGAGTGTTATTGCGAGGACGGCAACCGCAAACGGTGACTTCATGAATCACCCCCGTAGAAACAGACACCCAGAAGTACAGCCCGGTTAGCCGATTTTACCGATGGTCCAGTCCGCAATCGCCTATCCCGGCTCTATCCCCGTTGCTCAATCGGAATGTACGGCGACGGGTACTCCGGCCCGATGTATTCCGCCCGCGGTCGGATCAGCCGGTTGTCATCCAGCTGCTCGATCACGTGCGCAGCCCAGCCGGCAATGCGGCTGATAGCGAAAATCGGCGTGTACAGGTCGATATCGATGCCCAGCGTCGCGTAAGTCGAAGCCGAGTAAAAATCCACGTTGGCGTTCAGCTTCTTGTCCTGGTTGATGTGGAGCTCGATCGCCCGCGACATCTCAAACCACTTGGGCTGTCCCGCATCCTTGCCCAGTTGCTCGCTCATCCGGCGCAGGTGCGTGGCCCGAGGGTCTTCGGTCCGGTATACCCGGTGCCCAAAGCCCATGATCTTCTGCTTGGCCTGCAGCATGCCTTTCACGTACTCCACCGGATCCGCGCCCGCCTTGTCGATCTGCAGCAGCAGCCGCATCACGCCCTCGTTGGCGCCTCCGTGCAGCGGCCCTTTCAGCGCCCCCAGCGCGCCGGTGATCGCCGAGTGAATGTCGGAAAGCGTTGCCGCGATCACACGCGCCGCAAAGGTGGACGCATTCAGCTCATGATCCGCATGAAGAATCAGCGCAATATCCAGCGTCTTGGTGGCCGTGGCAGACGGCTTCTCCCCGTTCAGCATCCACAGGAAATTGCCTGCGTGCGACAGCGTCCGGTCCGGCGGAACAATCTCCTTGCCCTTGCGGATGCGGTCGTAGATGGCCACGATCATCGCGATCTGCGCGGTCAGGTTGTAGGCCTTCCGTACGTTCGCGTCGTGCGAATTATCCTTCTCGTCCGCGTCGTAAAAGCTCAACGCCGAAACTGCTGTGCGCAGAACCTCCATCGGCGTTGCCGACCGGGGAAAGTTCTTCAGCATGTCCACGATGCGCTGGTCCAGCTCCCGCGCCAGCGCAAGCTGCTGCTGGAATTCCCTCAGCGCCAGCTCCGTCGGCAGAATCCCGTTCCACAGCAGGTAGGTGCTTTCCTCAAACGTCGAGTTTTCGGCCAACTCGTGTATGTCGATCCCGCGGTAGGCCAGCACTCCAGCCTCGCCGTCGATGTAGCAAATACCCGAATTTGCGGCTACGATGCCTTCCAGGCCCTTCCCCACGACTGCAGTGGACATAATGACGGTTCTCCCAGTTCTATGGACGTTCTTGCGTTAGCCGCGGTCGCGAGTTCCCGGCGGGCCAGATCTCGCCCGAAAATCCGGAAATGGAGCAAATCTCTTTATAATGCAACGGTTCGTCGGTTGTCACGGTGACCTCCGGGGGCGCAGCCCGTTTTATATCGATGGTGGCGTATCTCGGGGTTCTATAATCTTCCTTATATTCCCAGCGCAGCACTTCCGCGCGGGTGGAGAAGAAAGCAATCCATGAGTGAAATCGACGATACCCCCAGGTCATATTCTGGCGCTCTGCTTGGCGCCATTGCCGTCGCGTTGTTGTGCGCGATCGTCTCACTGGTCTGGGCCTGGAATCTGAGCAGCCGGCTATCCGCTCAGCAGGCGGAACTGGCTGATGCCCGACAGCGCAATGTGCAGCTTGCCGCGGATTTGCGCGAAACCGACGCCCGCCTTCGCGTCACCGCCGATGAGCTGGGCAAATCCCTCGGCCTGACCCAGAAGCAGTTGGACGCCCGAGCCCAGCAACTGCTGTCCCGCGAGGCCGCCGACGAGGCCGCCTCCAAGCGCCTCGAGACGGCCCAGCAGCAGACCGCTCAGCAGGTCAGCTCCGTAGCCAGTGACGTCACTTCCGTCAAGTCCGATGTGGGCGGCGTAAAGACCGATCTCGGCAAAACCCAGAACGACCTTGCCGGCGCCCTCGCCCAATTGACCTCAATGAAGGGCGACATGGGCCAGCAAAGCGGCCTGATAGCCAAAACCCACGACGAGCTTGAACTGCTCGAGCATAAGGGCGACCGCAATTATTACGAGTTCACCCTCGACAAGAACCACAGAAAGCCCGTGGGAACCATCAGCATCGAGCTCAAAAAGGCCGATCCCAAGCACAACCGGTTCACCATTCTGGTCACCTCCGACGACAAGACGGTCGAGAAGAGGGACCGCAACATTGACGAGCCGCTCCAGTTCTACAGCGGCAAAAATCCGGCCTTGTTTGAGGTCGTGGTCAACTCCATCAGTGGCAAGGACCACGTCAGCGGCTATCTCTCCACGCCCAAATCCGCCCCGGTCCCGCCCGTAGGCGACTAGCCAACGCGCTCGCCCTGAAAGTCCAATGGCTTCTTCGCTTGCCGAAGAAGCCATTGGACTTTTTTGCGGATTGTCTGAGATCTAGCTGCGCTGCTTTACTGCTCGATCACGGCTCCCGCCGGCTTTATCGTCAAATCCGGCAGGAAGTGGAAGCTCACGTTCAGGTCCAACCCCTTGCGCGTGTCGAACTCCGCCTTCGTCATCCGGAACGAAGAAACAACGTCGCCATCCAGGTCCTGACCGGGGTTGATGGTCGCGTCCAGCGCCAGCGGCTTGCCATGCAGCGACGCCAGGTCGGGATACGCCGCAAATAGCCGCTCATAATCCGATGGAGTGGCCGCATAGCTCGAATGGATTCCATCCCCCAGCGTGATATTGGTCAGGATCTGGCGCAGAAACACCGGATTCTTGCCCTGGTTGTGGAGCTTCAAGTGCGTGAACACCAGCACCTGGTCAAACTCCTCCTTGGGCATCGCCGCCCCGCTGGCGTCGAACCCGGAGGTCTCCCGGTGCATCATGTGGGCCACCACGCTGCTGGCCACGCCGGCGGTCGGTTGCGGTTTTGGGGCGCTGAGCACGTACGTCGCAACCGCCGCTGTCAGCACGACGGACGCGATGATCGTTGCCCAGACGATGTGGCTGGTTCCCTTGGTCAGCTCTTCACCACGGCCGACATCGTCAAGAATGGAGGAGGAGGCATCCTGCTGCAACAAACTCATAACCACTCCATGATAGCCGCATTTCAGTGCAATCGGCGACTTAAACCGAAACCCCTCCCTGCCCAGGACCTTCCATTTTGCTACCGGCTCAGGACCTGAAGCTGTTTCGGGAATGGTGCGGGAATCTCCCGGAAGCCCCATTCAGGGCACCCAGAGGACGGGGTCCCCGGCGACCGGCCTGCGTCTCCGGGCTGCTCCAAAAAGACGCGAAACCCACGCCGTTGCCGCGGCGTGGGTCCGGTCTTTCCTGGCTATATTTATGCCTCCGCAGGGCTGAAGCCGTGCTTCCCTTGCGCTTTAGCCCTTCCTTTCGGAGCTTGTTCCCCCGCCGCGCTCAGTGCCCGACTGCTGCGAGTGCTGTCCGCCGCTGGTTCCAGTGTTGCCCTGCTGTGAGCCCGTATTGCCGGGGCCGCGTTGCTGGTCGCGCATGTCATCCGGCCGTCCGGTTTGCGGCGACGATTGGCTGGATCCGCCGCCTTGCTGCCCTTGCCCGCCTTTCTGTGGGTTGGTTTGCGTGCTGCCGCCGGACTCTGAGCCCCGCTGGTTTTCCTGGTTGCTTCCAGACTGATTCGCCATCGAATTTCCTCCTTGGGACGAAACCGGCTCGCTCCGCAAAAACGGCGCAAGTCCGGTATCGGGTGCGATGCCCTTCGTCGGAATGGAGGTTGTTTTTGCGAGTAATTCCCGCGTAATCCCTCAGGAACCGCGCCTGGACTAGACAAAAACCGCTTTAATTAGAGAGGCGGCCGGCGCAAACTCCAGCGTCAGCACCGTGATGTCGTCTTCCTGGCCGAACCGCTGTGCCGCTGCCGCAATTTCCGCCGCCGAGCTCATGCTCAGCTCGCTCGTCCGTTCAAACCCCAGCAGCTCCCCGCTCGCGCTCCGGGCTTCCACCACCCCGTCCGACAAAAACGTCACCCGGTCTCCGGCCGCGATCTGCGCCGCCGTCTCTTCGTAGACCGCCCCCGAATCAATCCCCAGCGGCAAGCCCGGCTCGCACGCCAGTTCCTTCCCATTCCAGTAGGGCGCCAGGTGACCGGCATTGGCCAAGGTCAGCTCGCCTTCCTGCGAGATCCGCGCCGCCACGCAGGTCACAAATCCGCCGTCCTGCGCCTGCGCCATCTGCCGGTTCAGCCGCTCCAGCAGTTCAGCGGGATCCAGGCCCTCCGCGGCCAGCGTGCGCAATGCTCCAATCGCCAGCGCTCCTGTCATCGCTGCCTTCAGCCCTTTGCCGCTCACGTCGCCAACCACAATCAGTGTGGATCCCTCCGCCTGCTCCAGCACCTGGTAGAAGTCCCCGCCCACTTCCTGCGCTGGGATATACGCGGCCTCCACGCGCCAACCCGCCACCGGCGGCAGCACCGCCGGGACCAGCCGCTGCTGGATCTCCCTGGCCGCTTCTAGCTCCGCCGCCGTTCGTGCCTGCTCCCGGCTCACCCGCGTAAACCGGAAGAACATCACCACGCCGATCGCCAGCAGAAACAGCAGCGTGCCCAGATCCATGGAGTAGACGGAAACCGAGCCAATCGGAATCAGGTTCGCGAGGAAATCGAAACGCCCCCACCCCGTATAAATCGAAATTGACCCGACGTTCGCCAGGATTCCGGTGCCGGCCGGCAGCATGCTCGGAAATATCAGCAGGGCTGCTTCGCGGTTACCCCGCCTCCACCACGCAAACAAGAGCACCGGAAGCACCAGCGCCACCGGCAGCGTAATGCACGCCTCCACGATTTCATACGTGGAATACGGAAAGTGCCCGCCCCACGACAGCGCGACCAGAACCAGCGGGCAAAGCAGCAGGACCTCGTAGGTTCTCCATCCCCGCCCGACGCGCCGCCCCGCAAACGCAAATGTGAACTCGATCTGTGCAATCGAATACAGAAACGTCAGCGGATCCCCAAACAGAAAGCCCGCGCTCGTAGGCAGGACCCCCGTCTGCTCGCACGCTACCAGCCCGTCTGACAGTCCTGAGAGCAGAAGGTAAAGCCCCAGGTAAAGATATTCGCGATGCGTCTGCTGGTGGAAGAACAGCGCAAAAGCTCCAAAAGCCGCCAGGCACAGCGCAAGGTTGACCGCTATCGACGGAAGCACCGCATACAATCGCTGACTCCCCAGCGCCTGCCGCTCGTAATCGATCGCCGTCGGGTTGCCGAGCGTCACCGTCATAAACTGAGGCAGTTGAAACGCCGCATAGTTCGGCGGCGTCCGCGTCCGCAGCGCAAAAACGTAAACCGCCGCGTCATCGTCCAGCGGAAACACTTGCTCCGTTGGCCGCTTCACGTCGAACGCCGAACGCAGCCGCGCCCCGTCCTGCCCCACGCCATTCACATAGAGTTCGTAAGTCCCGTCGCCGCCCTCAATCAGCAGATGCACATGCGGATGTCCCGGTGCCAGCTCCACCCGCTTGCGATACCAGCGCCATCCCACCGTGGCTGGACCGATATCCTCGATATCGTCCACGACCGTCCAGCCGGCCTGATCCAGGTCCCGCTGCGGCCACTCCAGGTTGTCCCCGTCGTGCTCCATCCAGTCTTCGCTGATCTCCGTCAGCCCCGACCGCCAGTGCATCACCTCCGCGCTCTGCGCCGGCGCGGCAGTCTCCGGCGCGCCGCCCGTCTCCGGAACCTGCGCGAAACACGCCCTCGCCGCCAGCACCAGCAGCAGCAGCGCAATCCTACGCATGCGCCACCTCCGCCGGCGCAAACGCCACCGTCAGCACTGTGATGTCATCTTCCTGCCCGAACTGCTGCGCCGCGCCGGCAATCTCTTGCGCCGTCGCCCCGCTCACTGCCCGCGCCCGTTCAAACCCGAACAGCTCGCCCTCCGCGTTACGCGCCTCCGGCACCCCATCCGTGTACAGCGTCAGGCGGTCGCCGAGCCCCAGCCGCAGCTCGGTCGAACCGTACTCCATCACTGCCACAATGCCTAGCGGCAGCGCCGGGGGAAGCGCCAGCTCCTTCCCGTTCAAGAACGGCGGCAGATGCCCAGCGTTGGCCAGCAAACACCGTCCGTTCGCCTCCAGCCGCAACGCCAGGCACGTCACAAATCCCTTCCGCAGGCGCCCATGCAGCCGCCGGTTCAGTGCTACCAGCAACTCCGCCGGTTCATCAGCCTGCTCCGCCGAGCTCCGGATCGCGCCCACTATCAGCGCCACCGTCATGGCCGCGTGCAGGCCCTTGCCACTCACATCCCCAATCACCACCAGGGATGAGTCGCCCGCAAGTGGAATCGCCTGGAAAAAGTCTCCGCCCACCTCCTGCGCCGGCCGGTAGGCGCTCACAATCGAATAGTGTGCCAGCGCCGGAAGAGACTCCGGGATAAGAACCTGCTGCAGCTCCTGCGCGCTGCGGTACTCCTGCTCCAGCGCTCTCTGCCGTTCGTTCGCCTCTGCGGAAAAGCGCCACGCCGCATACAAGATCGCCATCAGAAACAGCAGTTGCAGCGAAGAATCGGCTGTCACCGGGCTGGCGCCAATTGAGAACAGCCGGATTCCCAGCCAACGTTGCGCTGTCAAATGCGTCCACCGGCTGCCCAGATCGGCGTTGCTTACCAACTGCAGCAAGTCAACCGTCAGCGCTGAAATGGCCAGAAACCATCGTGCCCCGCTCAGGCGTTGCCTTAACGCCGCCACCACCAGCACCACGCCCCATCCTTCCATCAGAATCGAAGGGAAGGTAGTTGTCACGTCGATAAGAAAGAAGGCATGTGCCCGTGCCGGCGTCCAGTCGAAGAACATCAGCAATACGTCCGGCAGCGTGGCCGGAATCTGCGCCAGGGCCAGGATCTTCGTCCAGCGCACCAGCCCCGTCCGGCCTTCCAGCCCCAACAGCGCAATCAGCAGAAACCATACTGAAATATCATGCAGCGCCACGTCCGGCCCGATGATCGCGTAAAACGCTCGGAAGCTTACCACTCCCGGAACGTCGATGCAGAAGGCTCGTGTGAATGGAAATACCATTGCCAGAGCCAGCCACAGCAGCATCCGGCGATCCTTCTGCCGCAGCCACGCCAAAAAAGCCAGCAGACCCACCAGCGCGGACAGCATTCCAACCACCAGAGCCGCTTCCGATCCCCTGAGCCATGCGAGTTGCTCCTGGGCTTTCACTCCCCACGCCGCTTCCACGCTTCCCATCCGCGGCACTGAATCGAGCCCGCCCTCCTCGGGAAAGCTGAGGAAGAACCGCGGTGCGCGCCACACCCGGATTGCCAGCACTCCCGATTGCGGCTTTCCCAGCGGAATAACCACCGGGACGTACAGGTCATCCCGGTACCAGACCGGGTGCGGCGGCACGCGTCCCATCCCGCCCACCTTCACCCCGTTCCAGTACACCTCGCATGCCGAGTCCACATGCTCCAGGTAGAGCGCCAGGGTCCAGTCGCCGCCCTCCGGAATCTCGATCCGCCGCCGGTACCAACCAAATCCCGTAAGGTCCCTGTACCCCTGGCCCTCCCACGAGCGCCCCGCCTCGATCTGCTCCCATCCCGAGTCGTCAAACCCCGGCGCGGCCCAAGCCATGTCGTCGCCAGAATGAAACTGCCACGTTTCAATCGGTGCAGCCGCGCGCCCCAGATCCCTCAGAACCAGCGGCGGTGCCTGCGACACGGCGCAACTCACCGCGCCGGCGCCAATCATCCATAGAAGGCTGAGCAGCCGCATTGTGGCGGCCTTGCGGGGAAGCATGAAGGAATCATAGCCGCAAAGACTTTGTTTGCAGCAGCCTTTCACACTGACCCGCCGCCCCGGCAAGCCCCGCTATCTCCGCTAACTCCGCCGGCACCGCTAACTCCGCTGCCTCACTTCACCTCAAACCGGTAGTCCGAGTACTCGATCGTCACCAACGTCCGCCCAAACAGTCCGCTTGACTCCGCCCGCGCCTTTGTCGCCATCGCGTAGCCGTCCATCATCGTGTAGTCCCGCAGCATGTGCGTGGTCCCTGCAAACACATTCGGCGCCTTCGACGCGATCCCATCCACTTCCAGAATCGCGCCGTTCTCGGGGTCCACCCACACCGTGCCGTCAATCATGTTCGGCGCCTTGCGCTTCGGCTTGATCGCCACACCCACGCACGTCCGCCCCTCCAGCGCCCGCGTCTGTCCCGGCTCAACATGCATCTCGTAGTTCGCCGTCGTAAACCACGACTCCGCCACCTTCGCCGGGTCGTTGATCTCCTGCTCGTTCTCAAGCAGCGGCTTCAGCCCGAAATGCTGGATCAGACCCGACCCCGACTGCGACAGCACCTTGTAGCTCTTGCCCTCGCCCTTGCGGTACGTCACCCGAACCGTCATTTCGGCAGCCGGGGTCGTTTGATCCGCGCCGCGATACACCGAATACCGCTCCGTATCGCTGAACCCCAGCACATGTTCGTACCGCGCCTGCGCCGCCGCATCGATCTTGGCGAGAATCGCAGCCCCATCCTGCGCCGCGCCGAGTCCGGCCGTCAGCAACATAAGTGACATGGCGCCAACCGCGGTCCGCATCCTACTCCCTACTCCCTACTCCCTTTTCCCTACTCCCTGCCTCTTCAGCGCCCCCAAAAACTCCTCCGCCCCCAGCGTATTCAGCACATCTCCCGGTCCCAGCCACGCCCGTTTTAACTGCCGCACTCCGTAGTTCATCCTGCCCACCGTCCGCACATCGTGCGCGTCCGTGTTGATCGCAATCTTCGCCCCCAGCTCCTTCGCCAGCCGCAAGTCACGGTCGCACAGGTCCAGCCGTTCCGGCGCAGCATTATGTTCCATGGCCACGCCCAGTTCCACCGCCCGCCGAATCACCGCGCCCATGTCGATCGCGAACGGCTCCCGCCGCAAAATCAGCCTTCCCGTTGGATGCCCAAGGATGCGCACGTGCGGGTTCTCGATCGCCCTCAGCGTCCGCGCCGTCGTCTCCTCGCGGCTCTGGTCAAATCGCGAGTGGATGCTGGCAATCACCACGTCCATCTGAGCCAGCACCTCGTCGTCCATATCCAGCGCGCCATCGGCCAGTATGTCCACCTCGATCCCCGTGAAAATCCGTATCCGTCCCTCCAGCTCTCGCTCCACTTCTTTGATCCGCTTCATATGCTCCAGCGCCCGCTTCTCGT
>CAVYSS010000044.1:0-17022 GCA_963771195.1 uncultured Acidobacteriota bacterium | reverse complement strand
TGAGCGCACAGGTCCAGCTCGCGCTTGCGGAAAGCCAGGACCCCGTGGTTGCCTTCCGAGAGGTGAGGGTAAGCTTTGACGGAGACCCGGTGTTGGACGGGGTGAGTTTTACCGTTGGCCCACGCGAGACGCGGGTGCTGCTGGGACCCGCCGGAGTGGGCAAGAGCGTTCTGTTGAAGACAGCGAATGGCCTGTTGCGCCCCGAATCCGGCAGTGTATTTCTGCTTGGAGAAGACATCTCCCGCATGCACGAGTCGGAATTATTCCGCCTCCGTCTGCGCACCGGCATGGTTTTTCAGGAAGGCGCCCTGTTCGACTCGCTATCGGTGCGCGAAAACGTGGCGTACCAGTTGATCCAGGAACGCGTGCCCGACGAGAAGATTGACGAGCGAGTCCGAGAGGCGCTGCGATTTGTGGGCCTGGAAGCGACCTTCTCGCTGTATCCGGGGAGTCTTTCCGGGGGCATGCGGCGCCGCGTGGCCATTGCGCGGGCGCTCATCCGCCAACCGGAGCTGCTGCTTTACGACTCGCCTACCGGGGGCCTGGACCCGGTGACTTCGACCACCATCATCGAGCTCATCGTGAAGCAGCGCGATCATTACCGGACACCGTCGATCCTGGTGACCCATCGGCTGCAGGACGCATTCACCATGTGCACGCACCACTTCGATACCGGGGCCGATGCGATGGTACCGCTGCCGGAGGGGCGACGTCGACCCCAACACCACATTCCTGATGTTGAACGACAGGAAGGTCATCTTTGACGGCTCCCTGCACGACCTGGTTCACTCCACCGATCCGTTCGTGCGTGAGTTTCTGGAGTAGCGAAGTGCATGCTTGACTCTGCACGATTGACCATTAAAAATACCTCGGATGGCCGAAACAGTCCAATGCGCAACGCATGGAGAGACCCAGCAGACCTTCGTCTGCAGCCATCTTGCAGAGGATTCGCACGGCCTCGGCTTCAATCGTGAGGGCCCGTCCGACGACGAACCGTTTCCCGATGCCTGGTGCGATAACTGCGAGCTCATCCGGGCCGCTCACGGCGGCTGGACGGATGAAGCGCAGGTGCTTGTAAAGATCAGACTGATATGTGCGCACTGCTACGATCGAACACGAATTCGCAATACACGGACCAGCGTGACTTTGGACGATCTATCGAATCTCCGCTGGCAATGCGGCACCTGCGACGAGTGGCACACCGGACCGATTCTGGATCAATCATTCCATGCTCCGGATCACTGGTCAGACGATGACGATGAGGCCAGCCGATGGTTCGTACTCCCATCTGGAGCAATCGAAAAGCCCTGCAAGAGCTTTCTGGATTCCGACTACTGCGCGATTAACGACGAATATTTTTTCGTTCGCGGGCTTATCAACCTGCCCATCATTGGCACGGCTGAGAGCTTCTGCTGGGGCGTCTGGGGTTCGCTCAGTCGGGAAAACTTCGAAATTCTACTGCGCCATGAAGACGACCCTGATCGTACGAACTTACCGGCCATGTTTTCGTGGCTTAGCAGTCAGATCTCGGATTACCCCGACACACTGAATCTCAAGATGTACGCCCACATCCAGGCACCAGGAATGCGCCCCCATTTCCACCTTGAACGGTCGGATCATCCTTTGGCGAAGGAGTTCCACGAAGGCCTAAGCGCGGAGCGCGTAAAAGAGATCACATTCCGATCTCTGCCAGAGCAACCAGCGTTATTTGACCCAGCCTTCCGTCGAAGTGCCCCCGTCTGCTAGCCTTGCTGTTTCGGATTCATTCCGTATAGCAGGTGCGCGATGGCATTCAAGTTTCATGGCGTGGATTTTCTCGGGCTTGATTCCAGCTTCAGCGAAGACGAACTGATGGTGCGGCAGAACGGCGCGCGACTTTGTTGAAGACAATCTGATTCCAATCATCGAGGGGTGCTTTCGCGAGGGGCGTTTCCCGCGCGAGCTGGTGCCCATGATGGGCGAGATGGGCTTCTTCGGAGCCAACCTGGAGGGCTACGGATGCGCCGGCATGTCCAACGTGGAGTACGGCCTGGTGATGCAGGAGCTGGAGCGAGGCGACTCCGGCGTCCGCAGTTTCGTCAGCGTGCAGTCGGCGCTGGTGATGTACCCGATCTACACCTTTGGCTCCGACGAGCAGAAGAACACCTGGCTGCCCGCGCTGGCCACAGGAGAGAAGCTTGGCTGCTTCGGGCTGACGGAGCCGGAGTTTGGCTCCAACCCCGGCGGCATGAAGACCACCGCGCGCAAATCCGGTGACGGGTATGTGCTGAACGGCGAGAAGATGTGGATTACGTCAGGGCACATCGCGGATGTAGCCGTGATCTGGGCCAGGGTGGAGGACGAGGACAACAAGGTGCGCGGATTTCTGGTGGAGACGGACCGGCCGGGATTCAAGGCGTACGACGTGCACGGCAAGTGGTCGCTGCGGGCGTCGGCCACTAGCGGGTTATCGCTTGAGGACGTGCACGTGCCGGCAGCGAACCTGATGCCGGGGACAGGCGGACTGAAGAGCCCGCTGATGTGCCTGAACCAGGCGCGCTACGGCATCAGTTGGGGCGCGATCGGCGCGGGAATGTCCTGCTACGACACTGCGCTCCAATACGCCAAGACGCGAAAGCAGTTCCACAACCAGCCCATCGCCAGCCATCAACTAGTGCAGGAAAAGCTGGTGTGGATGATCAGCGAGATCTCCAAGGGTCAGTTGCTCAGCCTTCATGTAGGACGCTTGAAAGACGCGGGCACAGTGGGCCACCAGCACATTTCCATGGCCAAGCGGAACAACGTGTGGATGGCGCTCGAATGCGCGCGGCTGGCCCGCGACATCCTGGGCGCAAACGGCATCACGGAGGACTATCCGATCATGCGCCACATGATGAATCTGGAGTCGGTAAAGACATACGAGGGCACGCACGACATCCATGCCCTGGTGATTGGACAGAGCATCACCGGCATCGGCGCTTATTGAGCGCGAAGAGCGTCGAAGCACACAGTACGGGCCTGCCTTTCATCGAGGCAGGCCCGTCATCTTTTTGCGTTCCTCGCTAGTCGAGAGGCGCCGGCGCTGTACCCAGCCGCCGGACCGCAAATCCGTAGTAGTTCTGCTGCGGCAGCTCTGCCCGATACGCTTGTGTCACTGAAGTCGATGTGGCCGTATAGATTTGCCAGTATAGCGGACCTGCGGATCCCGACGGTGGAATGTCCTCGGTGATGTTGATGAAATGGTGCTGATTGTCCCAGCCAACCATCCAAACCAAGGTGCCGGCGGTCCTGTTTGTCCGGCTGTTATAGACCCCGGGCGCATACAGCTGCTTATAGTTTGTAACTGGCTTGGCGCCGTTGAAGTGGTACAAATCCAACCCAAAGCCAGCCAGCGCAAGGATGGAGCCGTCCGGAGAAAAATACATTTGCTGGTAGTTATCGGGCCATAAGTTCGTGCGCACCAGCGTCTGTCCATCGTTCGAGTGCTGCGTCAGGGCTCCATTCGAGTGCACACGCCACGACTGGACCTGGCCGTTGTTGCCGAGAACCGCCAAGTTGCTGAGCGGATCCGTGTCCAGGTAGTTGCCGTCGAATCCGGCATCCGTCGCATTTCCCAGGAGCCTCAGAGTCTTGTTGCCGGCAACCAGGTACTCATAGTTGTTCTCGTCGAACGCGTACTTGTCGTCGCCGGTGAAATGGATGGCCATGGTGTCCTGGCCATGGAAGGGAGTCTCCCCGAGAAAATCGAGGGCGCCGGTCCCGTGGTTCACCTGGAACGTCATCACGCTGTATTCGCTATACAGGTCCGAGCCGCCAGTCACGCCCACGTATAGAAACTGGCCGGAGTGGTCCAGCGCCAATGGCCCATATAGATAATGCGGGCCTGTGGTCGTTGAAAATATCGCGGCCGCAGTGGTCCGCACTTTCGTCAAAGCGCCGTCGGAAGCGATGCGATAGGTAATGATGTTCTGCCACGTCGGATTGTCTGCGTTTCCCCAACTTATGCCGAAGAAATAGGTCCCGTTGCAGGCGGTGTAGTAATTGATTCCGTCGCCCACGCCGAACGGCTGGCCGGGAATTGGAGTCAGCTCGCCGCTGGAGGAAAGCGCGTAACCGTAGATGGCCTGGACTGAGGAATTGGTATTGGAAACGTCTGCGGACTCGTAGATATACGCAGCCGTGCTTGCATAAGCGGCTGATCCGGCGGCAAGCGCGACCAAGGCCAATCCTGCGCGCAAGGTTTTCATCGATGGACTCCTTTATCTATCCGGGAAAGACACGTGGATAAGTCGGCCGCTGGCGCGGGCCGGAGACAGTCGCTTGGTTATTGTTAAAGGTCGATCTATCGAAGAGGAGACTCGCTCAACGAATAGATGCCCTGGGCGGCGTTCTTGTTGTCTTCGCCGCGCAGAACAGAGTTCTGGTGTGGTTCAGCTTTTCCGGCTGGGTAGTGGGCCTGGGCACATCCCGCTCCGAGACCCCGCGCGATGCCCCGGGCTGGGAAACTGATCGACAACCCGCGGCGGATGCGGCATAGTCGTATGCATGCGGAAATCAGAGACTCATCTTGGTTTGTTCTGCCGTGCGACATTGGCCGCAGTCGCCGTGTTCGCAGCCGCAACTGCGTTGATGGCACAGCAGCCCGAAACTTCCACGCCCATCGTGCTACATGCTGCCCGCCTGCTCAATGTGAGCGCGGGAACGGTGATACAGCCGGGCGAGGTGCTGGTCGAAGGCGATCGCATCCAAGCCGCCGGTCAATCAGTCGATCATCCGCAGGGTGCGCGGGTAATCGATCTCGGCGACGTCACCCTGATGCCGGGCATGATCGACGCCCACGTGCACCTGTTCCTTCACCCCGGTGCTGAAGATCTGCAGACAGTTGAAGAGTCGGTGCCGTGGCGCACCATCCTGGCCGAACAGGCGGCCAAGGCCGACCTGATGGGCGGATTCACCGCGGAGCGCGATATGGGCACCGAGGGAGCGGGTTCGGCCAGCACCGCCGTCCGCAACGCCATCAATGATGGCATCATTCCCGGGCCGCGCATGCGGGTGTGCGCCAATGCCATCGACATCCTGGGCGGGCACGAGGACGCCAATCATTTCAACCCCGAACAGCACGTGCTCTCCAACGCCGACCGCGCCAACAACGCCGAGCAGATCGTCGAGACCATGCGTGAGCAACACAAGGAGGGCGCGGATTTTTTCAAGATTTACGAAACCGGGCCCGATCGCATGATCGACGGCGAATTCCACACTCCTTACCAATACACCGAGGCGCAACTGGCCGCGGCGGTGGAAGAGGCAAAGCGGATCGGCACCAATATTGGCGTCCACGACCAGGGCGAGCCGGGTACGCTCTATGCCGCTGAGGCCGGCGTTGCCTCCCTCGATCACGCCACGCAGTTGAGCGATGAAACCATGCGCCTGATGAAGGAAAAGGGTATCTTCGCCGTGCCCACGTTCGCCATCTTCGAGTATTTCGCCGATCACGCGCCCGACGCAGCGCAAGCGGCGCGCGAACATGAGATGCTCGACTACAAGATCAAGGAATTCAAGAAGCAGGTTGCCGCCGGAGTTCCTTTTGCGGTCGGCTCCGACGTAGGGCCGTTCCCGCACGGCACGCAGGCGCGGGAACTCGTGTTGATGGTCCAGTACGGAATGACGCCGTCCGCGGTGCTGCAGGCGGACTTGATCAACGGAGCCAAGCTGCTGCGGTGGGAAGGTCAGATTGGAGAACTGAAGCCCGGCTACCTTGCCGACGTGATCGCCGTCAAAGGCAATCCGCTCGAAGACATCTCGGCGGTTACGCGGGTGAGCTTCGTAATGAAGGGCGGGGTGGTGGAGAAGCAGGATTAGTCAGCGGCCGGCACTCTTTTTCTGCCGTTTGGCCAGAACCTTTTCCAGCGCCGTTCGATAGCGCTCCGGCTGCGGCTGCTCCATCGACTCTTTGATCGCTTTGCGGTAGCCACCGAGAAAGATGGAGTACATGATGGCAAGGGAGCAGCCGATGCCCCACATGAACCCGAAGATCAGGCCGATCATCGCAGCCGGGCCAAAGTCGATCATCGCGAAACCTTTCCCCGCCGGCTCCAACTAAACCGCAACAACAAAGCTGTCCTCGGTGCGGGTAACCGCGTGGTAAAGCGTGTCGCGCTCCACGGGAACGCGCCCGGCCTCGGTGATCAAGCGGCACAGCTCCTTGCGCGTCATGCCCTGGGGCGTGGTGGCGCCGGCATCGTGGTAAATCTTCTCTTCAATCACCGTTCCGTCCAGATCATCGGCACCGAAACGCAACGCGATCTGCGCAATCTTGGGCGTCATCATCTGCCAGTACGCCTTGATATGGGCAAAGTTGTCCAGCAGCAGGCGGCTCACCGCGATCTGCCGGATGTCGGTCAACCCGGTGGTCACGGGCAGGTGATCGAGCGGCGTGTTTTCCGGATGGAATGCCAGCGGAATAAATGTCTGGAACCCGCCGGTTTCGTCCTGGAGCGCGCGCAGCTTGAGCAGGTGGTCGACACGATCTTCGTCGTTCTCGATGTGGCCGTAGAGCATGGTCGCGTTGGAGCGGAATCCCAGCTTGTGCGCCAGGCGCGCGGTCTGGAGCCACTCGTCGCCGTCGATCTTGTGGTCGCAGATGATCGACCGCACCCGCGGCGCAAAGATCTCCGCGCCTCCGCCAGGCATTGAATCCACTCCAGCGTCGCGCAATTTGCGGAGCGTCTCCTCGATGGTGAGCTTGGCTCTGCGCGCCAGGTACGCGACCTCAACCATCGTAAAGGCCTTGATGTGCACTTTGGGGAATCGCTCTTTGAGCCCGCGCACCAGGTCCAGGAAGTACTCAAGCGGCAGGTCCGGATGCAGGCCGCCGACAATATGAAACTCCGTAACCGCTTCCGAGTAGCCGGACGCCGCCGTTTGCCATGCTTCTCCGAGAGCCATAGTGTAGCCCGCGGGGTCGCCCTTTTTGCGCCCGAACGCGCACAGCTTGCAAGCCGCCACGCACACGTTGGTCGGGTTGATGTGGCGATTGACGTTGAAAAAGGTCACGTCGCCGTGCAGGCGCTCGCGGACGGCATTCGCCAGCCAACCCACGGCCAGCACATCGTGGGTCCGATAGAGCGCAAGGCCATCCTCGGCGCTCAGGCGCTCCCGAGCAAAGACTCTGCCCGCAATCGGCTCAAGGCGCGGGTCGTAGGTGCGGAAAGCATGGCGGGCGCCGGCGGCGTTTGTTTCAGCCTGCATAACTAGTAATGATACAGAAAATCGGGGTTGAACGCGTCTTTACCGGTTCGGTGGATTCACCATTCGGGCGCATCACTTTTCACTGGTTTGCGTGTCCACCGGATGCGGTTCCATCAGCACGCCGTCATCCAGAGACGCAGCCAGCAGCCGCGCACCGGCCGGGCGTACCAGCAGCAGCTTATATCCCGTTTGCCGCCATTTCCAATCCAGCGTGCCCACATTGATGGCGTAAATAAAGTCGCTCGCGCGCGAGCTAACCAGGATCGTATTCTGTTGCGGGTCGTAGTACAGATCGTTGACGTCCACCAGGGGAAGCCGGTGCACCCACATCCACGATTTGCCCATGTCCCGGCTAAAGTAGACGCCCTCCCGCGAGCCCAGCCACAGCGATCCATCCGCGGCAAACGCCACGCTGTGAATCCTGGTGACCGCGGTGGGAATGCCGATCGGCCACCAGGACTGACCGGCATCGTTGGAGACAATGACGCCGTCTCGCCGGGCGGCAATCAGCGTTGTTCCATGCGCTGTCACCGAGATGTAGTCCCCCTCGCCCATGACAGGACCACCCTGCCAGCTGGCGCCCTTGTCCGTGCTGGCGAACAGTCCACCGCTGGTTGCCGCCACCCACGCCGGCCCGGATAAATCCAGCGCGTACACCCGGCTATCCAGTTCGCGCACCGGTTCCTTCACCTTCTTTTCCACGGTCACGCGATGACCGCGCACCGTCTCGTTGAACGGTTTTTCCGTAGTGTTCGCAATCTTGTTCCCGGACTGCCACGTACCATCATGAAGCGCGAAGATTCCGCCGTTTGTACCGGCAAGGATTTCGCCGTCCGGCGACTGCGCCAAAGCGAACACATCGCGCCCGCCCAGCCCATCGGCCAGGTGCTTCCACTGTGCCCCGCCGTCGGTGGAAGCGAACACGCCACCATATTCCTTGTCGTTCACCACGCCGGCATAGACGCGCATGGGATCCTGGCGGTCGACGATCAGCGCCTCCACCTTGCGCGCGGAAAACCCGTGATTGGTGGCCTCAAATGTCTCGCCGGCGTTCTCGCTTGTCATCACCCCGCCGCGATCGGTGGCCAGCAGCACCCGCTGCGGGTCGGCCGGGTCCACGTAAACGTCGTTTACGATCACATCGGCCCCGGTCATGCGGCGAAATGTCCGCCCGCCATCCGTGGTTTTATAGAGCCCTTCGGTGGTGCCCGCGTAGACCGTTTCCAGGTGGTTCGGATCCTGGCGAAGCACTCGCGTCCTGCGCGCGTCCGACGGAATTCCCTGGATCTTGCGGAAACGCAAACCGGCGTTCTCGCTCTTGTAAATTCCGCTGCAGGCGCTCAGGTAGAGGATGTTGGGGCGATCCGGATCGACGACCATGGAGAACACGTCGGAGTCGACAATGAGTCCCTCCTTGATGATCTCCCAGTGCGCGCCTCCATCGGTCGTCTTCCACGGCAGATGCCATGTTCCCGCGTAAATGACCTCGGGATCGCGCGGATCAACGGCGACGGACTCGACCTCGTGAATCTCGCGGCTCCCCTCAGGGCTGATCAACTGCCATGTCGCCCCAGCGTCGCTCGAGCGGAACACTCCCTGCAATGTGCCGGCAATAAGGATGCGCGGATCGGAAGCTGCCTGCGCGAAGGCTCTGATGGATTGCCCGTGAAGCCCGGGCAACTCCTGCCACGTCCTGCCCGCGTCGTGGCTGATCCATAAGCCGCCGTCCGGATGATCGAATTTCCACGCGGCCGCATACAGCGTCTGCGGATCGTCCTGCTCGACAACAATGTGATCGATCACCAGGTCGTTGGTTGAGTCAAGCTTGGCCAGCCGGCGCCAGTGCGCGCCCTCGTCGGTGGATTCGTAAATGAAGCTCTCGGTCGTTCCAAGATAGAGGTGGTCAGGCTGTCCCGACACGGCCGCAATTGCGCGCGCATCGCCGCCGTCGGGCCCTACCGGGCTCCATGGTCCTTGTCCGAGCGCGGCATTCATGCCTGCTACAAAAAAGGCCCCAATAATAACAGCACAGCAAAGGTGAGCTCGTGCCTTCGATTTCAACTGAGGAAGCAATCGTTCCATCCAGAACAAAGTTGATGCAGCTCAGTCCAGACTACGTTGTTTCTAAGTTCCCGGCAATGAACAGGCTGACCGGCGAACCGGTCAGCCTCGATGTTTGCTGAGAATGCAGCCGGTTGCTAACTTGGCTGCTACTGCTTCGCCTTGGACTTCTTCCTGGGCGCCGAAGACTTTTCATCCAGAAGAGTCAAAGAATCCCTGCCATTGAACGGGAACTGACGCACAGATTGCTCGCCTGTTGTGCTGAGAGTGATGTCGACACGACGGTTCTGGGCCAAAACAATGACGTTGAGCCTGCGCTCAACCCTGGCCCTCTCTGCATCACTCAGATCAGGATTCTGTTGGATCAAGTCCTTCACCTGACCCGCAGTGAGTTCCTGCTCCTTGCCCACGCCATGTGTTTCGACGCTGGATTCGGGAATGCCCTGTTCGATCAAGAACTGTTTGGCACGAGCAACACGACGATCGGACAGAGCCTGGTTGAATTCGACGGATCCGCGGACATCGGCATGCCCGGTCAGAATCAGGTGGGCATCCGGCTTGTACTGCAGATACTGCTTGAAATCCGTTGCCAGAGCAGTCAGCGTTCCCTGCTGGCTGGCGACTAGGCCGCCCGTTGGATCCTTCGCCGTTGGCTGATTAGTCGGGAAGAAGACACTACGCAGAGCCAACCGAGCTGCCAGCGCCGGTGGTGGTTCCGGAGGCGGAGGAGGCGCCACAATCCTGATTGTCGCTGTGGACGAAGCCGAATGGCCCTTGTCGTCAGAGATATTGCATGTAATATCAACCGAACCCGCCGGAGCCCCTGCCGAGTTGTAAGTAGCAGTGGTGCCGGAGCCGCTTACCGAACCCGAAGGCGCCGTATAGCTGTAGGTCAGCGGCCGGTTCTGCGGGCTCATCCCCGTCGCCGTGATGGTCGAGCTGTCCCCGGGCTTCAGCGTCGTCGGATTCGCCGAGCAACTGATCGTCGGCGGCTCAAACTCCTTCACCGTAAACGTCGCCGTCGATGCCGTCGCGTTCTGCCACGGCTTCATCCCTTCCTTGCCAGGCTTGCCTTCCTTGGCGTCGCACTTCACCGTGTGCGTTCCCGGCGACAAACTCCCCGTGCTCACGGTCGCGGTGGTTCCGGTCTGGGCCCCGTTGATCCCGTCGCCAGAGATCGTCGCAATCACGTTCTCCTTCGGAATCTGGTTGCTCACCGTCGCCGTCGCTGTCACCGGGTCGCCAGGAAACACGCTGGTCGGGTTCACTGCGCAGGCCACCATCAACTGCGGCGGCGGCGCAATCGAGCCACCATGAATCACGATGCCCGCACTCAAACGGGCGGCGTTGATATTGGCACGCCCACCAAAAGTGCCGGAGCCCCAGTTGTCGTGCATGTACTCGTAATCGGCCTGGACAAGGCGAATGGCCAGAGGGCGCCACCGAGTCTGGTAATCCAGACCGCCCCCGCCGGTCAGATCGATGCCTTCCTTGTACGGCTCGTGGTCCGGTCCGCCTATGCGCGCTCCTCCGACCAGCCCGTGCACAAACGGAGTCATCGATCCCGTAGGAAACCGGAAGATCAATCCTCCGGACGTGGTCAGGAAGCCGTCATTACTACTCGAGCTATCCACCCAAAGATTGTGCGCAGCCACTTCTCCCTGTATGCCGGCGTACTTGTTGAAGTAGTACGCTACGCTCCCGATTGCGCCCTGGTCTGCCGAATCATAGGAAAACGTCCCCGTAGTCCCGTTTGGCTGAAGCACGTTCACGTCACCGTGCGGCCCCAGGTAGCTGTACCCCAGAAAAATATCCCAGCGCGAGGGCGAGTCTGCGTACGACGCGGCCGTAGTGGCCGGCTTGGAACTCGCTTGCGCGTTCATAAGAACCGGCGCTGCTGCCAGGAGAAATCCCCCCAGCGCCCAAGTCACAGATTTCACCCCATGCAAGTGCATCATGAATCCTCCGCAAAGTCACAAACATCCGGTGGGAATGAGCACACGCTAAACCGAATCGAAGTTGCTTTCAGGCGCGTGCGATGGATGAAAACAGAATCAAAGCACCTTCAGAAATATCATAGCCAATCACTCGAGGCGTGCACAGACATCAAGTGGGCCCACGCATCTCTGAGATAACTATCCCCTGGCTGGGAGTTGCGGCGGCTGACTTTCCACCGTGGTGTTCCGGCGACGCGGCGCACCGTGCCCTTCAGCCAACATTCAGCGTTTTGAGGAGGCTCCGCGGTTCCCGCTGGATCTTCTCCTGCAACAGGGTGATCGCGTACATCAGTTGCTCTGGACGCGGCGGGCATCCCGGCACATACACGTCCACCGGAATAATCTGGTTCACTCCTTGGACCAGAGCGTAGTTCTGAAACACGCCCCCTGAAGTAGCGCATGCCCCCATGGAGATCACCCACTTCGGCTCGGGCATCTGGTCAAAAAGCCGCCGGATTATGGGCGCCATCTTCTGCGACACCCGCCCGGCAATGATGATCAGGTCCGATTGCCGCGGGGAAGGCCGGAAAACCTCTGAGCCGAACCGGGCAATGTCAAAGCGGGATGCGCCCATGGACATCATCTCGATGGCGCAGCAGGCCAGCCCGAACGTCATGGGCCACACTGAGCTTTTGCGGATCCAGTTGACGGCGAAATCCAGCGTGGTGAGGAACACGCCTTCCGGCTGTTCGAACCCGTAGTTGGCCTCCCGCACCTTGGCGCGATTCAGCGCGCTGCTCTCCAGGTTGCCAAACAGGTATCGATCGCGCTCTGCCGCTTCTGCCATGCCTTTATGATACCCCGTTACCGCCGCGCCTTTCCTGACCGCTGATCGATCTCCGGCTGTTCTGACCAACGATTGCGCGGTCAATGCCCGCAGACGGCAGGCTGGGCGTGGCTTCCGGGCGGCGCTTTCCAGCCTGGCGGCAGCCACAGCACCACCCGGAAGCGCATCCAGTTCAGGGTTCCTCTGGCGGCGGTTTTTCCGCTCGCGGATGGATCGATCTGATGCGGGATCACCGAAGATGCCCGCGCCCATGCCTGGGCAAACGGCGCCGGATCGGCGATGCCTGGCGAAATGTGCGCGTCCTGTATCCGCAGTTCGCCCTGAGAGGCTCCCGCGGCGGCTTTCAGGAGGAGTTCCGACGCGCCCTTTTCGCTTTGACTTGTTTCGTCCTTTCGGTGAACGAACGCGAGATCGTAGTTTTGTTGCGCTTCCTGAAACGTCGCCGGATCGGTCAGGAACCGGAAGCTGCGCGGATTCCACCCGATCGCATCCTGCGCGCGCAACCCGAAGGTGGTTCCAATCTCACGCTCGTTGATCGAGTTGTAGGGCGGAGTGGCCAGGTACAGCGCGTCGGGAAAGCCCGCCGGCGGATTGCGGTCGACCACAAGATCCCATCCGCTGTAACCCGCATTCAGTGCGGCAATTGGCACCAGCCGGAATCTCCATCCCTGGCCAATCGACGCGCTCCACTCCTGGCCCGCATTTACGTCGCCGTCGAGTTCAAGCCGCTGGCACGATTGCGCCGCACCCGCGTAACCAGGCGTGGCGGCCAGGATCCCGGCGCACGCGATCGCTGCCCACGCCCAAATTGTCCCAAGTCTGTTCATCCAGATTTCGCCATTCTTGCTATCTTCGCCGATCGGGATGAGCTCCGGCTTTGAATCGCTTCCTCGTGCAATTCGGACGCGATTTCCTCGCTCATTAACCACAAATGCAGTGAAGATGCCAGCATGAATCTGGATTTCCTCATGCAATCCTTACGTCCCTCATGCAATATTCATGGACAGAACCGTTTGCAATCCACGGGAAAAAGGCGCTCGTAGCCGCGCCCCGCTCCGGGGCGTGGCGGATTCGGGAGCCGCTACCGACCAGGATTTAACCACATTATTTTTCAACGCGATTGTGAGATTATGCGCCGTACGATTGTTGGACTTGTCCTCTTCTTATTCTTGCTTGCCAGTCCCAGTTTGATGCCGGGGCAGGCTGCGTCTTCGCAGCCGGCCTCCCAGGCCCAGGTAGCAGCGCTGCAGCAAGCGGTTCAAAGTGCGCAGACCTCCGGCGACAACGCCTGGATGCTGGTGTCAGCCGCGCTGGTGCTGCTGATGACCGGCCCCGGCCTGGCGCTCTTCTATGGCGGCCTTGTCCGCAAAAAGAACATTCTCGGCACCATGATGCAGAGCTTCGCCATGATGTGCCTGGTCACCATTCTCTGGCCAATCATCGGGTATTCGCTGGCTTTCAGCCATGGCAATGCCTTCATCGGGGGCCTCGGGCACGTGTTTCTCAGGAACGTCTCCATCACCGTCGACCCGCAGAATTTCTATGTGCAAACGATCCCCGAGCAGACCTACATGATTTACCAGCTCATGTTTGCCATCATCACACCGGCGCTGATCACCGGCGCCTTTGCCGAACGCATGAAGTTCAGCGCCATGGCACTTTTTCTTTCACTCTGGTCGCTGCTCGTGTACTGTCCAATGGCGCACATGGTGTGGGGGGTGGGCGGGCTGTTGAACTCCAATGGCGGCCGCATCCCGAGTCTGGATTTCGCCGGCGGCACCGTGGTGCACATTACCTCGGGAGTCTCTGCCCTGGTGACCGCGTTGTACCTGGGCAAACGCATTGGCTATCCCCATACCAAGATGGCGCCTCACTCGCTGGTGCTCAGTTTCATCGGGGCATGCCTGCTTTGGGTCGGCTGGTTCGGGTTCAACGCCGGCAGCGCCCTCAGTGCCGGCCCGCTGGCGACGAGCGCTTTCATCAACACCCAGTTCGCCACCGCGACCGCGGCCCTGGGCTGGACCATCTTCGAGTGGCTGCACAACGGCAAGCCCACGGCCCTGGGCGCCATCTCGGGCGCGGTTGCCGGACTGGTGGCCATTACTCCGGCTTCAGGCTTTGTGCAGCCGTTTTCAGCACTGGCCATCGGACTCGTCGCCGGCTTCGTCTGCTCCTTCATGGTGTTCAAGGTGAAGTCTCTGTTTGGTTATGACGACTCCCTCGATGCCTTCGGCGTACACGGAGCCGGGGGTACGGTCGGAGCATTGCTCACCGGCTTGTTCGCCACCCAGATCATCAACCCGGCATTCGGCAAGGGCGTGCCCACCGGAGCCATGGACGGTCACTGGAGCCAGATCGCAAACCAGGCATCGGGCGTGGCCATCGCGTGGACCATCTCCATTGTGGGCACGCTGGTGCTGCTTTTCCTGGTCGATAGAGTTATCGGCCTGCGCCTGTCCTCCGAAGATGAGAACGAGGGCCTAGACCTTTCGCAGCATGGCGAGGAAGGTTACGATTTCAACACCTGAACCGTTTCCTAGGGAAAAACACATGCCGGGCGCATCCCAATCCCACCGTCCGGCCTGATACGCTGTCAACCGAGGCATTGCACCATGGTGAAGATCGAAGCAATACTCCAGCCTTCCAAGCTGGATGCCGTCAAAGACGCGCTGCTGGAAGCGGGCATCGAAGGCATGACGATCCTGGAGGCGCGCGGCCATGGCCGCCAGAAGGGCCACACCGAGTTCTATCGCGGCCGTGAATATACGGTTGACCTGCTGCCCAAGGTCAAGATTGAAATGGTGGTGCCGGACGCGCTTCAGGAAAAAGCTGTTCAGGCCATCATTGGCGCCGCGCGCACGGGCCGTATCGGCGACGGCAAGATCTTCATCAGCCCGGTGGCCGATGCCATTCGCATCCGCAACGATGAGCGGGGCGAAACCGCACTCTAACCCTCGGGCCTATAAATGTCCAATGTCATCGAGTTCAGACCCTCGTCGCCTCTCGCGCCCTTTCTTGGGGAGTGGCAGATCGATCCCCTTTCAGTTTCCCGAAACAAGGTAATGAAGAAAGCCCTGGGAGAAGACGGCTTGAAAAAGCTCTGGGCCTGCGCCAACCTGCAAGAGCGCGCGGAATGCCTGGCCGCGGACCCGGAGCTCGCCAGCCGATACCAGGCAGCGGTTGGTCTCGGCAGAAAGAGAAGCATGGTGGTCACCCCGCAGGCCATCACATTCCATCGCTCGCAATCCGGCACAGTGCCCGTCACAACCACGGTCCTTGCGATCACCAGGGTCACAACCGAGGGTCGCAAGGTCATCGCCCACACTGTCGATACGCGGCCTGAGCGACGCGGCCATCCCATCGGCTACGTTTTCCGGTGGAACAAGCAATGGCTTCTCGTCAGCGAACAATACTATGGGCGGGAGGCACAGTTGTTTCCGCGTTCCCCGGTGCATCGATATTACGCAGCCATCTGACCCGTTGCCGCGGAGCCCCGATCTATCGCCGTGAACACGCCCGGCCCAGTCCTGCGCGCTCCTTCCATCCTTATCCCTTCCTCATTCACCTTCCCCCCGCAATCGCTTATTCTGGAAGAACATCCTTTTTGCTTCAGCTGGACACCCCTACGACCCATGGACCCAATCGCAATCACGGTTGACGATTTACGGGAGCAGTATCAGCGGGAGATGGCGCTTGTCTCGGCCACCTACGAGCGAACCGGCGACGGCACCGCCGCCATTCGCCGCCGCTCCGCCATCGTCGACCGCATCCTGATTGAAATGTGGCGCCGGGCTTTCTCCGGTCATCCCGGCTTGAATGTCTCCCTGGTCGCGCTCGGAGGCTACGGCCGCAAAGATCTTTTTCCCTACTCCGATATCGATGTCCTCTTCGCTTTTGCCGACGACAAGACCGAAGAGCAGTCCCGCGATTCGGTTCGCGCCATGTTCCAGGGCATGTGGGACGTCGGTCTTCGCGCCAGCCCGGCTTCGCGCACGCTCAAAGAGGCCGGCCGCTTCGATCCCGACAACCTCGAGTTCACTCTCGCCACCCTCGATCGCCGTTTCCTCGCCGGCCAGTTCCCTCTCTATCAGCAGCTCCACCAGTCCGTGCTGCCCGGCCTCATCCTCAGCGAATGGAACGCCATCGCCCAGAAGCTCGGCGAGATTGCCCGCGCCCGCCACGCCAAATACGGCAACACGATCTTCCATCTGGAGCCGAACCTCAAGGAGTGTCCCGGAGGCCTGCGCGATTACCATCTCGCCGTCTGGTTCGCCCTGCTCTTCCACTTGAAGGAACCCGCGAGTGGCCCCGCCAGCGCGGCGGCGTCTTCCAGTCGGCCCGCGGCGAAGCCGAAGCCGCCTTCGATTTCCTCGCCGCCGCACGATGTTTCCTTCACTTCCGCCACGGCCGCGACGACAACACCCTCGACTGGCAATCGCAGGACGAAGCCGCCGCCAACTCCATCGGCCTTGAAACCCGCGGCACCGCCGATCCCGCCTACTGGATGCGCACTTACTATCGCCATGCGCGCGTCATTTATCGCCGCGCCGCGCTGTTGATGGAAAACCTTCCCGCGCCGGTCAGCTTCTACAAGCAGTTCCGCCGCCGCCGCACTCCCATCGCCGGCACCGACTTCGTCCTCGACCAGGGCCGCATTGACATTCTTCCCGGCGCCAATTCTCCGACACTTCCACCATCCTCCGCATCTTCGCCCTCATGGCCACGCATGGCTATTCGCTTTCCCAGGCCGCCGAAGACCGCATCACCGACGCCATCCCCGCACTCGCCATCCACGTTCCCGAGGGCCCGTACCTCTGGAACGCCCTGCGCGAAGTTCTCCTTGGACCCCATGCGGCACATGCATTGAGAACCATGCACGCGCTCGGGGTTCTGGAGATGCTCCTCCGAGTTCCATGGCATCGACGCCCTCGTCATCCGCGACAGCTATCA
>CAVYSS010000043.1:0-17378 GCA_963771195.1 uncultured Acidobacteriota bacterium | reverse complement strand
CGCAACGTTTCTGCTCGAGGCGGAAGTCTTCCGCAAATCCATCGCTTCCAATGTGCGCGAATCTTACCCGGTCATTTTCGGCCGCACTCTCAATTTTGTTCTGCCGGGAAGCCAGGAGGGAGCAAGTATTGAGGCCGAGCTCAACGGCACGCCCATGGTCTTTCCGCTCGGGCCGGAGCTCTATCTGAGCTGGGCCGCTGCTCGTCCCGCCCCAGCCGGGATAACGCCCATTCCAACGTATTCCGCTGCGAACTCAAGCCCGGCTATCGCTTCTAGACCTGATTACTGAAGGGTGTGTCCGGGCCCATGTTTTGAACAGGGCACGACTTTAGTCGTGCCGCAAGAGACCAATAAAACCGCGGGCTTTAGCCCCTGAGGTTTTCTGCTTCGCCTGAGCTCCTTCGCGACTCCTTGCGCAACCTCTTAGCCATTTTCGGATTGTTTTACCATTGAAGCAGGATGGAAACTGGCGCCAAACCGCCCGCCGTGGTGCTGCTGAGCGGTGGACTGGACTCGTCCACCGTGCTTGCGATTGCGCGCCGCCAGGGTTTTGAAGTCAATGCGCTTTCGTTTGCTTATGGCCAGCGCCATGCGTGGGAACTGGAGGCAGCCAGGCGCGTTGCGCAGGCGGGTGGAGCGGCGCGGCACCGCATCGCCACCATCGACTTGCGCGCATTCGGCGGCTCCGCGCTCACCGACGATATCGCAGTGCCCAAGGGCCGTGCCCTCGGACGAAATGAGCCATGGCATCCCCGTCACCTACGTGCCCGCGCGCAACACCATCTTTCTTTCGTTTGCGCTGGCCTGGGCTGAGGTCCTAGGCGCGAGCGACATCTTCATCGGCGTGAACGCGCTGGACTACTCGGGCTACCCGGATTGCCGCCCGGAGTTCATCCGCGCCTTCGAGAGCATGGCCAACCTGGCCACCAAGGCGGGCGTCGAGGGGCGCCAGAAGCTCAAGATCCATGCGCCGCTGATGCACATGACCAAGGCGGAGATCATCCGCAAGGGCCTTGAACTCGGCGTGGATTTCAGCCTGACCAGCAGTTGCTACGACCCGGCCGCGGACGGCGCGCCATGCGGCGAGTGCGACTCCTGCATCCTGCGGCGCAAAGGCTTTCGCGAGAATGGGCTTGAAGATCCGCTCGTCTATCGCGGCCAGCCCGCGCGGGTAACGCCATGAGTTACGCAGTGAAGGAAATCTTCCTGACGCTCCAAGGCGAAGGCGCGCAGGCCGGCCGGACCGCCGTCTTCTGCCGATTCTCGGGATGCAACCTCTGGTCCGGCCGCGAGGAGGATCGTGCCTCCGCCGTGTGCCGCTTCTGCGATACCGATTTCGCAGGCGTCGACGGACCGGGAGGTGGAAAGTTCGCCGATGCCGATGTGCTCGCGGATGCCATCGCAGCGAAGTGGCCCGCGCACGACACCAGGGGAAGAAAATTCGTCGTCTGCACGGGAGGCGAACCGCTGCTCCAGCTCGATAAGCCGCTCATCCAGGCTCTGCATGCGCGCGATTTCGAGATTGCGGTGGAGACCAATGGCACCATCGAAAGCTCCAGATATCCTGGACTGGATTTGCGTGAGTCCCAAAGCCGGCGCGACCTTTGCGCAGCGAACGGGCGATGAGCTCAAACTGGTGTATCCGCAGCAGGGAATCGAGCCTGCGCAATTTGCGGGGCTAGCGTTCCGCCACTTTTACTTGCAGCCCATGGACGGGCCCGCGCGCGCCGTAAATACGGAGCTGGCGGTCCGCTATTGCATGGACCATCCGCAATGGCGGCTGAGCCTGCAGACGCATAAGATCCTGGGAATTCCGTAAGAAAGCTGATGGAAATCTTCAAGGAGTTTTCGATCGAGGCCGCTCACTGGCTGCCCAACGTGCCCGAGGGGCATAAGTGCAGGCGTTTGCACGGCCACAGCTTTCGCATCGAGGTCTATGCGGAAGGTCCATTGGATGAAAAGCTCGGCTGGGTTATGGACTTCGCCGAGTTGAAGACAGCATTCCGCACCATTGAGGACCAGCTCGACCATCGCTGCCTGAACGACGTCGCCGGCCTGGAGAATCCGACAAGTGAGAATCTTGCCCGCTGGGTCTGGGATCGACTGAGGCCGGAGCTCCCCGCACTCAGCAGAATTGTGGTCCGCGAAACTTGCGCCAGCGGATGTATCTATCGCGGCGAGGACCGCCCAAAGACTTGAACCAGCGGCGGGAGCTTGCTCAAGAGCATCCCGCCGCTGAATGACTACTTTTCTGAATCCGTTTTGGTGATGAACGCAGCCACGCGGTCGTGCAACTGCTTCAGGCTTTCCTCGCGCACGTATACCATGTGCCCCGATTCGTACCAGTCATATTCGATGTTTTTGGCTAGCGATTGCGGAATGGGCAGGTGCTTCTCCTCATACTGCGCGGCAAAGAACGGTGTGGCCAGGTCATAGTAGCCTCCATTCACCATCACCTTGAGCCGCGGGTTGGTTTTCATGGCCTCCGCCAAGTCCGGGGCCACATTCATGTTGATCGGATTGCCCCGATGTTTCATGTCCCACTCGTGCGAGTCGAACAGTGCGTCCGGCAGGTATGTCTGGCCCTCCCCGTACTTCAGCACCTTGCGCACGTATCCGTTGAAGAGCGAAACGTACGCGGATGAAATGGCCGAGCCCTGCGGATCGTACTCGGCGCCCTCGCTGAGCGGATCGAGCGTGGGACCGGAGAACCGGGTGTCCAGCCGTCCGGTGGTCAGGTCCTGCTCGTCCTGCAGGCTTTTCTCAAACTCGCCTCCGCTCACGCGCAGGTCGGCCTTCAGCAAGTAGGAAACCGGGAGCCCGGTATACTGGTGCAGTTTCTCTGCTATGGCCTGTTTCTCATCTGCAGAAATGTCCGTTCCCAGCGCCAGCGCGTGCGTGTAGGGCCCCATGGTGAAGTCTTCCACTTCCTTCAGGAACGGCTCCAGCGCGGGCGGCTGCTGTGGAAGCTTCTTGTGGTACCACGCCGTAGCCGCGTAAGTGGGCAGCGCCAGCACATACGGCAGGTCCACGCCCGGGTTCCCCTGCGGACCGTCGATATCAGTGGTGAAATTGAATATCTGCGAGAGAAGAATCACGCCATTCAGGTCGATACTCTTTTCATTCTCCAGAATGTCGGAGAGCACCGCCGAGCGCGTTGTGCCGTAGCTCTCGCCGAAGATGAACTTGGGCGAATTCCAGCGGTCGTACTTGGTGAGAAACCGCTGAATGAATCGCGCGAAGGCGTTGGCGTCCTCGTCAACTCCCCAGAACGCCTTCTCCGGGTCCTTGCCCAGCAGGCGTCCGAATCCGGTGCCCGGCATGTCGATGAATACAACGTCGCTCACGTCGAGCAGCGATTGATCGTTGTCCACCATCGTGTACGGCGCTCCCGGCATGTGCACGTCGGTATTGGTGACCACGTGTTTGGGTCCCAGCGAGCCCATGTGCAGCCACACGGTGGAGCTGCCCGGGCCGCCGTTATAGAAGAACGTGATGGGCCGTTCTTCCGGCTTCGCATCACGCTTGGCGTAGTAGACAAAAAACATTCGCGCTGTTGGATCAGCGTCCTTAGCGTCCTTTGGAGCGGCATTCGCCAGCTGGCTACCCGGCTCTGGCTGGCCGTTCAACCCGAGCTGTGCGTCCTGCGCATCGGTTGCGCCCACCGTAATGGTGCCGGCAATGGCGTTGTAGAGAATCTGTTTTCCGCCCACCGTCACCGAGCCCTGCGTGGTGACGTCGACATCGGGCTTGACTGAAGCTGGTTTGGTCTCAGACTTTGTGTCGTCATCGTCGGCGCGAAGGTGCGCGGCATGGGCAACGAACAGCAAAGCAAACAGGCCGGGAAGCAGGCGTGCGTAACGGCGCATCGGTTATTCTCCAGTTTCATTGAAATGGTTTGCGTGAGGAGGCCTAGAAAGCTCAGTATAAGTCCCGCGTGAGCCACAGGGCGATGCCATTGATAAAAGAGGACGACTGCAGCAGGTGGGAACCTGCGCCGGCCTGAAATGCCGCGACCGGCCTGCTTTCGCCAGTCTCCGTGTTGAGCCACTCCCCGCGATATCGGCCTGGCGGCAGATGCAGGTCGAGACTGGTCGGGCCATCTCCGTCCAGGTAGATGTCGTATACGCCGCGCGCGCTGGAAAGAACATGCGCGGTCACGCCTGCCGCGTGGGTTACCGCGCCGTCATCCGGAGTCATGGCTTGGAGCGGCAAGCCGGCGATAAACTTCGCCAGGATCCCCAACTCCTTTCGCAATTCGGGGCTCCCGCCACCCGGGCCGTTCGGGTCGGTATCGGTTCCGTCTTCGTGCCCCACGGTGAATGAGTAATCCAGCCCGTCGAACCCGCTGCCGCCCGCCAGCATGAAGTTCCAGGCCTGCCGCCGGTACGCGCCATCTCCATGCCCAAGAAAACCGGTCTCGTCGTACGCAATGGCCTTGTTCAGCCCATAGTTCAGTGTCACCGTCGCCGGGTAGGCGTAGTGAAAGTTCACCATGTCGATGCCCGGAACCAGCGAGCGCACCGGCAGCCGGAAATTCGAATAGCACTGCGCGATGAGATGCTTGTTTCCCAGCTTTTCTTCCTCACTGCGGATCCACTCTGTCACCCGCGTTTGCCACGCGATCGAGTCCGCATCCGCCACCTCAATCGAATTGGGATACTGATCGCGCGCGGGCGAAAACAAATACGGATTCACCACATCCGTCAGCACCGGATGATCGGACCAAGGCTCATTCTGGATTTCGAAGATCACATTCGGATGCCGATTGGCCTCGTCTACCAGCTTGCGCACGTACCGCTCCTGAATCCCGAGGACGTTTTCGTTCTTCAGCGTGTTCACATCCTTCAAGTCCATCACGCCGGTCTGGTTTACGTTATTTCCCGCATGGAACGGGCTCAACTTCCACTGCGGTTCTCCGTATTGCGAAGAGAACAGCGAAATCTCAACCACAATGCCTCGCTGCTCCGCCATGCCAAGGAAATCATGCAGCCGCCGGAAGTATCCCGGATCCCACTTGTCCAGGTCGAACTTGTTGCCTCCGCCCGCGTAACCCGCTACCGAGCTCCGCACCCACGGCAAAATCAGTCGTCCCGGCGCAGGCGCAAGCGTGTTGCGCTTGATGCCGAACGACGTGCCCGGCACTTCCACATAGCTGCCGCCAAAGAGCCGCGTGTAGTTCAGCCCCTCGGTCTCGAGCGTCGACAGGTATTTGTGGGTATCGAAATCTGCATTCATCACGGAGCCGTAGTGCTCACCGCTGGTAATGAGCGCGATGGTCTTGCCACCGTAGAGAAAGTAATGCGGATTTTGAGGGTCCAGGCGGATCGGCGCGAGAGATTGCGGAGCCTGAGCAGCGCAGGGAAGCACGCACGCGACCAGCACCGCCGCCAACAATCCATCTCGCGTCATCTCTTCGGTTCCACGCCGCCGATCTCAAGCCTCGGCTGCTGACAACTGACAACTGAATACTGACAACTACTTCTGCGGCTTATCGAACGGCTGCTTCTCGGTAATCTTCGGCCGGTCCTCGCTCTGCAATTTCTTGCTTACCGCCTGCACCTCGCGGAACACGCGCAGCAGATTCCCGCCCAGAATCTTGCGGCAATCCTCAGCCGAGTAGCCGCGCTCCATCAGTGCTGCCGTGATTTTGGGGAAATCGGCGGGCGAGTCCATTCCTTGCGGAGTCTGCCCGTCCACGCCATCAAAATCCGATCCCAGGCCGACATGGTCCACACCCGCAATCTTGGCGATGTGGTCGATCTGGTCAATAAGATCCGATAGCGGGGGCCGAGGAATACGATCGGCAAAATCGCGCTGCACTTTTGAAATCTCGTCGTAGGTAAGCTGCCGCCCCTCGGCCTGGGCTTTCGCTTTCAGGTCCGCAATCGCTTTGTCCACTTCCGGCTTCTGCGCCCTCTGCGCATTGCGGTATGCCTGCGAAACGAAAGCTGAGTAAAAGTTCACCTGCACCACGCCGTCGTGGAGCGCGACCTGACGCAGCATGTCGTCGGTCATGTTGCGCGGCGCGTCGCAGATTGCACGCGCGCCCGAGTGCGATGCGATCACCGGCGCGCGCGAAATGATCAGCGCGCGGTAAAACGTCTGATCGGCAACGTGGGAAACGTCCACCATCATCCCCAGCCGGTTCATCTCGTACACCACGTCCTTGCCGAACTCGCTCAAGCCATCCTTGGTGTGGGGCACGTTGGGGTCGTCCACGTCGCCGGAACTGTCGGCCCACCCGTTCGAGTTCGACCACGTGAGCGTCATGTAGCGCACACCCAGGTCGTAATAATCGCGCAACAGGGCCAGCGAGTCCTCGATGGAGTGCCCGCCCTCGATGCCCATCAGCGCGGCCAGCTTGTGCTCGCGATGCGCCTTCTCAATGTCTTCGGGCGAAGTCGCCAGCATCATGTCGTTGGGGTGTTTGGCCACCTGCTGCTTCACCGCGTCAATCAGCACCAGCGTCCTGCGCGCATACTGCCCCTTGTAGAGGTTCGGTTCCACCCAGATGGAAAAAAACTCGGCGCCCAGGTTGCCCCTCTTTGCCGTTTCCAGGTTCAGGTTGCCGCCGTTCAACGGATCGCTCAAGTCGAAGCCCTCGTCGACGAACCGCTGCGTGGTGTCGGCGTGGGTGTCAATCACAATGGCGGAATTGTGCACGGCTTCAGGAGAGAGTTTTTGTGTCATTTTCGGGGAAGGCTTTGCCTTGGGTGTGTGAGCCGGCGTCTGGCCGCTCATGAGCGCGGGAAATGAAACCAGGAGCAAGGAAATAAGAACTCGAGTACGCATAGGGCTAGCAACGAGTATAGACTGGCCCCCATTGCCTGCGTCGCATGCCGTTTGGAATCGAGACTCGATGCCGGCCTTCACGCTTGGCCTGCATGCAATCACTTCGCTGGATTCAATCCCAGCGCCCGCGCGTAGCCATCGTTCCCGTGCTCGTTCGTGAACTGGACCTTTTTCAACAAATCGTCGAAGATTGCCTGCGCCTCGTCTGGCGATGGCCGTGTGGCAATCCGTTTCTCCGCGTTCCCGGTCCCAGGAGCCATGGCCGCCAGTTTCACTACTCGGTCCCAGTTCTCGGGCCGGTCAAAGGTGACGACGCTGGAGGTTGCGTCCATCTTCTTGTAGGGCCAGAAACACCATCCCACATGGTTCTCTTCGAGTGTCTTCACAAACGCGGCGATCCACTCGTCTTTGTTCTCTCCCGACTCGCCCAGCCAGATCGGCACATGGTACTTGTCGCGGAAATCCAGGTACTCGCGGATGACGCTCGCGTCCGTAGCCGTCCAGTACTTGTGAAACGTGTACATCGCGTTCTTGTCGAACGGCGCCCCAAAGACTTTGAAGTTCGAATCCCACTGCGCACCGCCCAGGATCACCACGTGGTTCGGGTCCACCTGGCGAACGGCCGCGACCATCCGCCGGTAGAGCGGCTCCAGGTCTTTGTTGTATTGCTGTAACTGAGGAAAGTGCGGAATCGGCTCATTGAGCAGATCGTACCCCAGCACTGCCGGCTCGTTCGCGTAATGTTTTGCAATCCTGCGCCATACCGCGACGGTTTGTGCCTGTGCCTCGCTGTCCGAATAGAGCCACGGATATCCATAACTATCGTCGATGTTTGTGCCCGTTTGGCCGCCCGGCGCGCAGTGCAGGTCGATGATGACGTAAATCCCGTCCTTGCGAGCCCACGCGACCAGCCGGTCCATCCGCCGGAAATCCTCCGCATCGTCGCTTGCAAAGAACTTCCAGTGAATGGGCACACGTACAGAGTTGAATCCCATCGCCTTGATTCGGTCGATGTCGGCCTCGGTAATGTAGGTCTCACGCCATTGCCGCCAGAATGCTGCCGACTTCTCGGGGCCGATGAGCTCCTGGGTCAGGTTCTCGATCTCACGTGGCGACTGCGGTCCGTCGTCGAGATGGAACATGTACCCTTCCGGCTCAAACCAGTTGCCCAGATTGATGCCGCGCAGCATCAGCGGCTTTCCAGTGCCGCTCACAAGTTCGGCGCCTTGCGCGTGAACGTATCCGCGCTGCTGGGAATGAATCGGAAAGGGAATTGAAGCCGCGAGGAGCAGGAAAAGAGTAGGGAACTGGGTGGCTTTCATGGCGCGCCAAGTATAGAACACCATCGCGAGGCAAATCCGGGTACGAGCGCAGCAGGAAGGCGGGCAGCGAACACAAGGCTGCCTGAGCGAAGCCTGAAAGGCGGTTATTCTTTTCGCGTCCTGCGGGACCTTCGGCGCGCCGCAGAGCTGCGTCGATGCGTGTAAGACGCTTCGCGCAACCTCCCGCGCCTATGTTGCCGCGCCGGATGCAAAATGCGCGCAATAGAGTGCTCCGCCCCCGAGGGATCATCCGCGTATTGCGGATCCAGCATGGCAATCACCGAGGTGGCCCGTTGCCGATACAGCCGCGCCCACTGGCTTTGCACCAGGCTGAGCTGCACATCGCGCCAATACTGCGCGCCCTCTCGATCCGCGGCGGCCAGTGCCTGCGATAATGCGGAGTCCTGGTTGACCAGAGTGAGGAAGCTCGAAAACTCCTCCAGATTGACTCCCATCTGGTACACCAGTTGCGTCATGGCCATCTGCTGGCTGGCGGTCAAGCGATCAAAGTAACGGCAGTACGCCTTCGCATTGTCGATGGCCTCGACAATCCCAATCCGCAGCAACGCATCCGCGTCTTCGTCCGTGATTTCGGGGGCGAGAGTGAATATGTGCCGCCGGAACGTCCTCTTGTTCCACTCCGCCTGCCGCGCATAGAACTGGTCCAGGATGCTCCTGAGCTTTGCTGGTTCGAGGCCCGCGGCCAGCCACAAGTCGGCCGACGACGGCTCGAGAAAGGGATGAGGGTTCAGGGGGTCGCGTTGCGGATGTACGCGCTCCGGCAGGTCAAGGCTCAATCCGGCGCCGATCAACGGCTGGCCCGTTTTCGGGTCGGGATAAGCCGCCAGCACCCACCCCTCGTGCCGCCGGTCGCGCAAGATGTCCATTAAGTCCGCTACATCAAACTTCACATCCGCCGGCCGAAAGCTCAACAGGGTCTGCACTGCTTCAGGAAGCGTGCCCACTTGGCTTGCCGCGCGCGCTGCCGCTCCAGGAATGGTAGATGGAACGGGGATGGCAGGCGCCGGGTCCTGCGCTGCCGTTGTGGCGCTGGGGTTTGAACTTGCTACAGCCGGATCCGAGGTCGGAGGATTAACCGGAACGGGCGCGGACGTGCTTTGCCCGTAGGCGGACAGAGTCACGCCCATCGCCACAGAGAGAAGTGAAACGCCAATCTTCATGAACCCAGGAATCCGGCGAGAAATAGTAGTCTTGCTTCCACCATGCCTTAAAAACCGTAGATGCACAATGGCCAATTTGCGTAAGGAGTTCCAAAGGTAATTGAATGTTTCACATCCTGCGCCGCCGGTCCCATGCCAAAGATTCGGCCCATTTTTCCTCAGCAAGACGGGCAAGCCCGGCCGTATTGCATGAAGACTAGAATTGATCCTGACCATGCCCGAATTCACCCACCTCCATCTGCACACCGAGTACTCTCTGCTGGACGGCGCATGCGACCTGGCCAAGCTCATGGACCGCGTCGCCGCCCTGGGCCAGAAGTCTGTGGCCATGACCGACCACGGCAACATCTTCGGCGCGGTCCACTTCTTCAATGCCGCCAAGGAGCGCGGCATCCGGCCCATTCTCGGCTGCGAGCTTTACGTGTCGAAGAGCGAGGACCATCGCGCGCAGGTTCCTCCCGACACCAAAAACGAGTACAACCACCTCCTCGTCCTGGCTGAAAATGAAGAGGGCTATCAGAACCTGATCCGCATCACGTCGGAGGCCTCGCTGCATGGCTTTTATCGCAAGCCGCGCGTCTCCAAGAGCTTCCTTGCCCGCCACGCCAAGGGCCTGATCGGCTCTTCGGGCTGCCTCTCCGGCGAACTCTGCGAGCTTCTCCTGAATGAAGAAAACAAGTACGACGCGAAGACAGCTTATGAAAAAGCCAAGGCCGTGGCGCTCGAGTACCAGGACATTTTCGGCCGCGGCAACTTCTATCTCGAAATCCAGGACCAGGGACTCGAAGCCGAGCGCAAGATCCACGACGATCTGTTCCGTCTGGAAAAAGATCTCGATATCCCGCTCATCGCCACCAACGATTCGCATTATCTCTGCGGCGAGGACTCGCACGCGCACGACGTGATGCTTTGCGTCCAGACCGGCTCCAAGATTCACGAGAAAGACCGCTTCAAGTTCGACTCCGATCAGTTTTTCGTCAAGAGCGCAGACGAGATGGCGCGCATCTTCCCTGATCACCCCGCGCTGCTGGCCCGCACCATGGAGATCGCCGAGCGCTGCCACTTCAAGCTGCACCCTGTCGAGGACCCATTCCCGGCTTTCGCTGTGCCCGACGGCCACACCATCGACAGTTACTTTGAGCAGGTGTGCCGCGAGGGCCTGAAGAAGCGGCTGGACACGGCTCGTTCGCCTACTCGAACCGCGCGGCACGCGCCGGTCGACCCTCCGACGAATACCAGGCTCGCCTCTCCTACGAGATCGGAATCATCAAACAGATGAACTACCCGGGATACTTCCTTATCGTCTGGGACTTCATCAAGTACGCGCGCGACAATGGAATTCCAGTAGGTCCGGGCCGCGGTTCGGCAACCGGATCGCTGGTGGCCTATGCCATGGAGATCACCAACATCGATCCCATGCAGAACGTGCTCCTGTTCGAGCGCTTCCTCAATCCCGAGCGCGTGACCATGCCCGACGTCGACGTGGACTTCTGCATGAACCGGCGCGGCGAGGTCATTGATTATGTGACCCGCAAATACGGCCGCGAGCAGGTGGCGCAGATCATCACGTTTAACACCATGGCTGCCAAAGCATCCATCAAAGACTGCGGCCGCGCCATGGACATGCCCTACGGCGACGTCGACCGCATTGCCAAGCTGGTTCCGGCGACCGTGGGCATGACCCTGGAACGGGCGCTTGAGGAATCGCCTGAGCTCAAAAAGAGTTACGACAACGACAAGACAGTACGCGAGCTGATCGATACGGCCAGGAAGCTGGAAGGGTTGGTGCGGGGCGCCGGCGTGCATGCTTCCGCGGTGGTCATCGCGCCCCGGCCGCTCACGGAGCTTGTGCCCCTGAATCGCACCAAGAACGACGAAGTTGTCACCGCGTACGACATGAAATCCGTCGAGAAGATGGGCCTGCTGAAAATGGATTTCCTCGGCCTGGCCACGCTCACCGTCATCGACGAGGCAGTAAAGCTGATTGAGCAGACCCGCGGCGAAAGGCTCGACATCGAAATGATTCCGATCGACGATCCGGAAACATTCCGGCGCGTATTTCACACCGCGCTGACATCCGGAGTGTTCCAGTTTGAATCCTCGGGCATGCGGGACATTCTGCGCCGCTACAAGCCGGACACCGTGGAGGAACTGACGCAGTTGAACGCGCTTTTCCGGCCGGGTCCGATGGCGATGATCGATGACTTCATCGAGCGCAAGTGGGGACGCAGGAAGGTGGAGTACCTGCTGCCGGCGCTCGAGGGAATCCTGAAGGATTCGCTGGGGGTGATCGTTTACCAGGAACAGGTGATGCGAATTGCGCAGGTGCTGGCAAGCTTCAGCCTGGGCGAAGCGGACCTGTTGCGGCGCGCCATGGGAAAGAAGGACTCGAAAGCCATGGCGAAGCAGCGCGAGCGGTTCTTAAGCGGAGCAGCGGAGCAGGGCTACGCCAAGGCGCCGGTGGAAGAGATCTTCGAGCAGATGGCGAAGTTCTCGGAATATGGATTTAACAAATCGCACTCCGCGGCCTATGCCTGGGTGGCCTACCAGACGGCATACCTGAAGACCCACTATCCCGTCGAGTTCATGGCCGCGCTGCTCACTTCGGAAACCTCAAAGCCCGACAATGTGGTGAAATACATCGCCGAATGCAAGGAGCTGGGCATCCAGGTTCTTCCGCCCGATGTCCAGGTTTGCGGGTCGCAGTTTACGCCCCACATCACGCCGCAAGGAAACGCAATTCGTTTCGGCCTGGCTGCGGTGAAGAACGTTGGCGGCAATGCCATTGAATCCATCCTCAGCGCCCGCGCTGGAGTGGGCAGCCGCTTCAGCAGTTTTTGGGAGTTCTGCGAGAAGGTCGATCTGCGCGTGATGAATAAGCGAGTGATCGAGTCGCTCATCAAGGCCGGCGCGCTCGATTCGCTCGGGCATCGCGGGCAGCTCATCGCCGCCGTTGATAAAGCCATGGAGCGCGCGCAGAAAGCGCAGAAGGACGCGGCGCAGGGCCAGTCCGGTCTCTTCGGCCTGTTCGATGAATCCCCCGCAGCCGGCCGCCGCACCGACGACCTGCCCCATGCGCCCGATTGGGAAGAAAGCGAGCGCCTGACCAATGAGAAAGAGGTTCTCGGATTCTTTGTCTCCGGCCATCCGCTCGATAAATACGCCGAGAAGCTGCGCAATTTGCCTGGCGTGATTCCCATCGCTGAAGCTCTTGAACGCAAGCCTCCGGAGCGCACGTGGGGCCGGCAGTCCGACCCTGCCGACGAGATTCAGGTGGCCGGCATGATCCAGGGCACCGGTACCCCGCGCAAAAGCAGGCGTGGTGAGCTCTACGCGCAGGGATCCATCGAGGACGCGACGGGCAAAATGGAAGTGATCTGCTTTGCACGCGAATACGACCGCCTGGCCGAGCAGCTCAAGATGGAAGCGCCGGTGCTGATCCGCGGCACGCTCATGGGCGAAGAAGATTCTGCTCCCAAAATCTCCATCCTCTCCATCCAGGCTCTCGACGATGTGCAGGTCAAGCTGCCAACGGGCGTGCGCATCCGCATCAGTCTCGATCGAGCCACTGAAGAAATCCTCTCTGAGCTGCGCTCCGCCGCCGCCGCCGCGCCCGGCCCGGGCAAGGTCTTGCTTCACCTCGAAAAGAAGGGCGAGTACGCCGTCATCCTAGAGCCCGAGCAGATGTCAGTAGCCGCCGATCGCGGCTGGATTGAGCGCGTGGAGGAGTTAGTGGGAAAGGGAACGGTACAACCCATTTAATCGCTGAACGGGTTGCCCCATCCTAGGCGCGTTTTTTGCGGCCAGAGTGGGATAGCATACGACTTACGCGTAACTGCTAACCCCCGCCCCGCGCCCTCCCCGCTCCCGCGCAATCCGCTCCAAGTAACCGCTTTCCCGCAGCGCCTTCAGCGGCTCCGCCGGCAGCCCCCGCGTCACGCGCCATTCCCTCACCATCGGCCGCACGTCGCGCCAGAACGCATCGCGGAACAACTCCTCCGCCTGCACCAGCTCGCAAGCGTCCTGCAGCCGCGCCAGCTCTTTCCGGTCCACCAGCGCCGCCTTTACCCACAACTCCTGCGCCGTGCACACGGTCTGCACCATCGCCTCCAACTTACCTTTCAGGTTGTGGCTCTGGTCGATCATGAAGGCAATGTCGAGGTCCAGCCCGTCCGCCTCCGCCGCATGGATTTCATGAAATATCCGGAAAACCTGGTACGGATCGATCGACCCCAAGGTCAGATCGTCGTCCGCGTACCGCCGGTCATTGAAGTGGAACCCGCCCAGCATTCCCGTGTGCAGCAGCCAGGCCACAATCTGCTCAATGTTCTGCCCCGCGTAGTGATGCCCGGTGTCCACCAGTACCCGCGCCTGCGGGCCGGCCCGCCGCGCCAGCTCCGTTGCCATTCCCCAGTCGGCAATGTCCGTGTGGTAGAACGCCGGCTCAAACGGCTTGTACTCCACCAGTAGCCGCTGCTCCGGCTTGATGTGCGCGTGCGCTTCCCGCAGGCTCTCTTCAAGCCAGCCAATACGCTGCCGCATGCTCTGCGTCCCTGGGTAATTCGAGCCGTCCGCCAACCACAGCGACACATCGCGCGAACCCAGTTCCTGGCCCAGCGCAATCGAATCCAGCACGTGTTCCAGCGCTCGCTTCCGGATCTCCGCCAACGGATTGCATAGCGAGCCGAACTTGTACTCCTGGTCCTGGAACAGGTTGGGGTTGATGGAACCCGCCCGCACTCCGTATTGCTTCTCCAGCATTCGCACCGTGGGCACATCGTGGCTGCCCTCCGGCAAATCCCACAAGACATGCAGAGCCAGCGTCGGCGTCGCCCCGGTGAGCCGGTTTACTTCGCCGGCATCGGCAAACTTCTCCTCAAGGCTTCCCGCGGCGCCATCCTGCACAAACTTCCCGAACCGGGTCCCCGTATTGGCAAATCCCCAGGAGGGTATCTCGATCCGAAATGCATCCAGCGCCAGGAATGCTCGTTCAACCAGCTCCTGTTCAGCCATCTTCATGCTCTTTCCTCGCCAGCCGCCCATGCCCCATGGCTCTTTATCCTTGGTGTTTCCCTCTACGGTACCTTGATACCATTTTGCGGTTCTTTTCCCGTGACGGATTTTCAGGGTAATGCCATACTGCTACCACAAGCTACAGTCTTCCAGTCTTTATGTCTATTCTCCGTGTTTTCAGCCGCTTTCGGTCCGGTGCGCGGTCGTGCATTGCCCGTTCTTGTACCGGAAGTTCGTTTCCCTTTCGCGCCATTCTCAAGATTTGGCTGCAATCCCCGATCTTTCTCTCAGAGCAGTTTCCCCAAGTCGATTGGGGAGTCAATGTCACAACGTTTAGTCCATTGAAGAACCAGAGCAGGATTGATGCTTCTGCTCATTACCACTAACTGAAGTTGCCTAACGTCATAAGGGATTTTGAAAAGAAGGTCCAGGAGATCGTTCATGAGCCGTTTGCGTGTCTTCCCATTGATCGCTTGCCTATCTGCGCTCTGCTGTTTCCCGCTGCTGCGCGCGCAGGTCTCCAACATCGCGCCGCGCATCGTTGCTCCAGTCGATGATTCGTCGCGCGTCACTCTGGGGGGTAGCCTCACGGTTCTGGCGCGGCCAGAGTTCGACCATGGCGAGGCCTCGCCGACAATCGAGTTCCACAATGTGGGTCTTGTCATTCACCGCTCCCCACAGCAGGAGGCCGCACTCGACAACTTCATGGCCGAGCAGCTCGATCGCCATTCGCCGAATTTCCACCACTGGCTCACCCCGGATCACTTCAACAAGCTCTATGGCCTGGCCGACTCCGACGTTGCCGCTATCAAGCTCTGGCTTCAGTCCCACGGCCTCAAGGTTGAGAGCGTCACGGCAACTGACATCGCCTTCTCCGGCAGCGTCCCACATCTCGAAGAAGCCCTGCACACGTCCATTCATTCCTTCGTAACTCCGAGCGGCCACCAGTTCTACTCCAACACCACGGAACCCAGCATTCCGGCGGCCTTCTCAAACGTGATCAGCGGCGTGGCTTTCCTCAACACCATCCCACCACGCTCTCACGCAATCCCAGGGCCCGCGGGCAAATACGATACCCAGGCCAAAAGGCTGGTCCCCACCCAGGCGTCCTCCGTCCACGCCCATCCTGACCTTACCGTGAACGGGGATTACCTTTACATGGTCCCGGCCGACGCCGCCACCATTTACGACACGCCCAACAGCTACAACGGAAACTTCTCCTCCGCGACCAGTTACACCGGTTCCGGCGTGACCATCGGAATCGGCGGCGACGCCCTCATCCAGGCCAGCACAGTCGCGGATTTCCGCACCCGCTTTCTGAACGGTGATACCACTCAGCCGACCATCACCAACATCAACACTTCGGCTACGGCAGGAGGCGACACCGACGAAGCCTATCTCGATACCGAAGTTTCAGGAGGTTTGGCGCCAGGCGCCGCGATCCACTTTTATACCGCCGACGACTCCGTCGGCGGTCTTTACGCCGCTATTCCGCAGATGCTCACAGACAACTCGGTCGACATCTTCAGTCTCAGCTTTGGCTACTGCGAGCTATTGCTGGGGACGGCAGACAATCAGGAGATCGCCGGCTGGTGGCAGCAAGCTGCCACGGATGGCATCACCGTCGTGGTTTCCACCGGCGATAATGGCTCGGCCGGCTGCGACAACCAGGACAAGGTGTACGTTGCCTCGCTGGGCCTGAATATCAGTGGCTTTTCCTCCTCGCCATACAACGTTGCTGTGGGCGGAACCGATTTCTATGGCCTGCTCAATGGCGGATTCAGCACCTACGTCAGCAGCAACTCCAGCTCGACCAACTCCTTCCGTTCTGCCCTGGGCTATATTCCGGAGTCCACCTGGAACGACTCAACTACGAGCAATGGCGATATCAGCGCCAATGTCCCGTATGTCAACTCGAATACAAGTCAGACAAACATCATTGGCGGCACCGGCGGCGTGAGTAACTGCTCCACGAACACCACAACCTACAACAGCACCACCGGCGTGACGACTGCGGGGACTTGCACCAGCGGCTGGGGCCAGCCGTCCTGGCAGGCTGCTCTGGGCATCTCCGGCACCAACCGCACCGTTCCTGACGTCGCCCTAATGGCCGGAAACGGCTTCGATGGCGCCACCTGGCTGGTATGCACCGACGATACCGGACCGAACTCGAATAATGTGACGGTGTCCGAGAACTGCACCAATCAGTCGGATGGCAATTTCTACTTCGCCGGCATCGGCGGGACTTCGGCCTCGACCCCGGCCTTCGCGGGCATCCTGGCCCTCGTGGTCCAGGCGAACGGCGGCCGTATCGGCTTGGACGGCGCGAAGTTCCTCTATGACATCTACACCGGCAGCAGCGGCGCGACCGCGTTCCACGACGTCACCCAGGGCAACAACTCAGTCCTCTGCACCGAGGCCACGCCAAACTGCCAGGCAGCGGGCAGCTCGTTTTTCCTGAGCGGCTACAACACCGGCGTCGGCTATGACCTCGCCACCGGCCTCGGCAGCGTCGATGCCACGCAGTTGATTGCCGGCTATGCCGCGCAGGGCAGCGGAAGCGGAGGAGGTACGAATACGCCCACCGTCACCGTAACCCCGGCCAGCAGCAGCATCGATGTCACGCAGACGCTTAGCGTCACGGTTGCCGTTGCCGGCTCCGCAGGGACTCCCACCGGAACGGTGACCTTAAGATCCGGAACCTATTCCAGCTCGGCCACAAACCTTAGTTCAGGCTCCGGCTCAGGCTCCGCCACCATAACCATCCCGGCGAATTCGCTGGCCGTGGGCCCGGACAATATCGGCGCCTCCTACAGCGGCGACACTAACTACAACACCGGGAGCGGCAGCGCACCCGTAACCATCACCCAGGCGGCGTCCAGCGGCACCTTCTCGATGCCAACTCCAACCAATCCCGCGCCCATCAGCGCCGGCGGCTCGGCCACCGCCACCATCACCGTCGCCTCCAGCGACGGCTATGCCGGCAGCGTCAGCTTCGCCTGCTCGCTGACGACTCCCCCACCCGGCGCGGTCGATCTGCCCACTTGTTCGCCCGGAAGCGCAGCCA
>CAVYSS010000042.1:0-77036 GCA_963771195.1 uncultured Acidobacteriota bacterium | reverse complement strand
TCTATTAGACGAGCGACCTCGCAGCCTCGTCGCCGAATGGTTCCTATTTCAACAAGTTCCTAACGATGTGTCGATCTGCATAATACGGGATATAAATTCCAAGATACGGGGATGCGATAACCGCCGAGGAAGGAGTGGTGGCTTGTATCTCCTTCGCGTAATAGCGGACATTCTCCATTTCTCGATCGACGGCTGAGGCGCTGCCAGGGGCGAATATCTGGAATACGTGAGCGCACAGACTGAATAGCAAAAGAAGAGGAACGAGAAAGCCCAAAAGCTTGCGCCATTTCGTATTTGGTTCTGTCCACAACAGATTCAGTAATTCCCCAGTGCCAATCGCCGCCACGGGCGCCATGAGGAGCCATTCGTAATCGTGTATGTACGCGTGATTATGAAAAACAATGAACCAGGCGACAGGCACAAACGTTAAGGAAACGAGAACAACAAACTGTTTTCGTCTGAGTCCTCCTGCGCGGTTCAGCCAAAGATGCTGAAAGTGTATGGCAGTCGAGACGATCGCAATTACACCTATGAAGATAATTGTCCTCTGCAAGAAAATGGACACAAATTGGATAGCACGGGGTCGAAGCTCGTATAAATCACCATCCGCCAATGTGTTTAACGTAGGTCGAGCCGCGAAGCCGAATCCGATGCGGTATTTGATGGTTTCTACAAGCTCACTTCGAAGCTCCGGAACGTAGGCTAACGAGGTTAGCAGAAATGTGGCCCCGGCCAGAACTGCAATTACCCCAAGAATCAAAGAATTTCTGGCAAGCCTCTTGTCTCTCAGAATGAGGGCGGCGATAAACAATCCGGGCGGCATCAGGAGCGCCTCCCAGGAAGCGAGCACGGCGAAAGCCAGCACACAACCTGCGGCAAAGATTGCCCACCTAGTGTGAGTATGATGTTCCCACTCGACCAGCACAATGCGCAGGCCGAAAAGTATTAATACATAGCATAGCGAAACCGTCCAAATGTGCGATCGATCGATGAATATCTCCAGGGTAAGTAGGGCGAATGTATATGAAATTGCCCGAACTAGCCCACCGACGTAATCGGTTAACCAGAACCATGAGGCTGCGAATGCTAGAGCCATCATCGATCCGTACGCGAAAACGACTGCCTCCGAGTCTCCGAAGATCCGCACGATAAAACTTAGCAGGACTGCGTCGAGGGGCGGCCAATGTACGTACAAATCAAAATGAATTCCGTCAACGCCCGCATTTTGAATCGGAACGCCGTGCAATCTCAGGATGCCGTGCGAATTGAAAGAGTCCGCCAAAACGGCGAGATGGGCCATCGCCCAGCCATGACTCGTTCCAGCGAATGTGTGGCGCGAGCGGTCCATGGAGACGACAAGAGTGAGAATTACTGCGATGAAAAGCCATATCGCAGCAATGGCGACGGGGTGCCGGCCGTTTTTATCTCTTGTCGTTTCGCTCGGAGGAAAATACGAGGCTGCGGTGTCCACTATCGGCCTCTCGGGGTGTATTCGGGAATCCCTATGGGCTCAAGAATGCGAAGCAGCCAAGGCATATCGTAGAACATGAGCGGCACTAATACGGTGGTGCATATAGATTGGGTCGAGGAGTTTCGGCGTCCTGTCGGGCCCCCAGACGTATGCGCGTTGAACCTCGGGGATCGCCAGTTTGCCATAGCGATCTTCAACAACTTGTTTAACTCCTAGAATCTGGATCTCCAGGCGAACTTGCATTGCGGCGATTTACCTCCCTTATCGATAGTTGAAATTGCTGCCAATTATAATCGCGATGCCAGATGCTCAGAAACAGCGATGCGGCGACGAGATAAGGGCCATAGAATTAGGTAGTGAGCAGAATTGGCTAACAGGCGGCAGGAATGGCACGCTAGCCCGACTTGTAGCGAGAGGTGCCGCGCCGTTTCCCACATGCGCCTTTCATTCGCTCCGGAACGATACAATTCCTCTCAGGCACTCGCCTCAATTCGCGCGCCCCGGGAGCAAATTACGCATGGGTTACCAGGTTCTGGCCAGAAAATATCGTCCGCAACGCTTTGCCGACGTGGCCGGCCAAGACCACGTCACCCGCACCCTCCTCAACGCGCTCGCCCAGAACCGAATCGCCCACGGCTACATCTTCTCGGGACACCGCGGCATCGGCAAAACCACCATCGCGCGCATCCTCGCCATGGCCCTCAACTGCCGCACTGAAGTGGGCAGCGCCGAACGCCCCACCCACGAGCCGTGCCTCAAATGCGTCTCCTGCCGCGAAATCGCCTCCGGCGGAAATCCCGAGTCGGGCGAGCTGGCCACTCACTCCTTCGACTTCATTGAGATTGACGCCGCCTCTAACCGCGGCATCGACGACGTTCGCTCCATCCGCACCCAGGCTTCCGTGCAGCCTGCGCGCGACAGGTACAAAATTTTCCTCCTCGATGAAGCCCACCAGATCACCGATGCCGCTTTCAACGCCATCCTGAAGACTCTCGAAGAGCCGCCCGAGTGGACCATTTTCATGATGGCCACTACCGAGCCTGAAAACATCCCCCAGACCATCCGCTCGCGTTGCCAGCACTTCAGTTTCCATGCGGTCAAGTTCGACGACATCCTGGCCCAGTTGAAAATGATCGCGACGGCCGAGCAGGTGCAGGCCGAAGACGCCGCGCTGGCGCTCCTCGCTGAAGCCGGCGACGGCTCCATGCGGGACGCGCTCTCCATCATGGACCAGGCCATCGCCTCCGCGCCCTCGAACGAAGCCGGACACGCGGTCCTCGACGCCGCGCTGATCCGCGAACTCATGGGCGCCGTGTCCAACGCCATTTTCGAGCGGCTCATGGAAGCCGTTGCCTCGGGCCAAAGCGCCGACCTGATGGAGCAGGCAAACGTGCTCCTGAACGCCGGCCACAGCCCTCTTTCGCTAGCGCGTCAGCTTGTCCGCTTCCTGCGCAACGCGCTCATGGCCAAGCTGGGCGGCGAGCAGACAGAGCTGCTGCAAATCTCCAATGACGAGCGTGCCCGCGCCGCCCGCACCGCCATGCTGTTCACGGAAGAGGAAATCACGCGCAACCTCCAGATCGTCCTGCGCACCTTCGACGACCTTAACTTCCGCCAGGAACAGCGCTTCCACCTCGAATTGGGCTTGCTCAAGCTGGTCCATGCGCAACGGCTGCTGCCGCTGGAGGAACTCTTGAGCACTCTGCCAGGAGGCAGCAGCGTCACCGGCTCTTCGCCCGCCCGAGCCGCCACGCCCACGCATCCTCGTCCCGCAACAAGCCACACGGCCGCCTCAATCAGCGCGCGTCCGGCTCCCTCTGCTGCGCCATCCGCTCCCGCATCGGCTTCGCCCTTCGCTGCGTCCAGCTCCTGGGAATCTGCGCCCACCGCAACAATGGCCTCGCCCGCATCGCAGGTCGCCGATCAGCCCCGAAGCCCGATCGCACCGCTTCCCGTCGCCTCGGCGCAGCCGGTTTCCGCCCAGGCCGCGCCCATTACTGAGGGTTCGCTAGCCATGGCGCCCGCTGCCCTCCCCGCTGCCCTCCCCACAGAAGCACCCACAGTCGAGGCTCTTCGCAGCGCCGTGGTTGCCGCGCTTGCTCAGGAGGGCCACGCCTCCGCATCGCAGTTGCTTTTGGGCGCACTGTGGCAGCTCGACGTCTCCAGCCTCCGCATTGAAGTTGCCGGCCTGGGCAAAAAAATGCTCAGCCTCACCATCAATGCCGCCGCGGAGAAGATCATCAAGCAGCAGTTGCAACGCCTCGGCGGCCCATCCCGTTTCACCGTAGTCCCCGGCGAGGGCGCCGCCAACGCGTCGCGCGCTGACGCTCCCGTGATTGCCGGCAGCATCCAGGAAGAAGCTTTGCAGAACCCGCTGGTGCAGCGGGCCAAAGAGATTTTCAATGCCGAGGTGCGCAGCGTCGTCGATCTGCGCACCCGCTAAGCCTTGTTTTGGAGCAACGTCATGTTCAATCCGCTGAAAATGGGAGAAATGCTGCAGCAGGCCGGCCAGATGAAGGAAGATATGCAGCGCAAGCTGGAGCAGACCATCGTTGAAGGCTCCAGCGGCGGCGGCGCGGTGCTGGCCACCATGAACGGCAAAAAGCAGTTGCTCAAAATCCGCATCGATCCCGCCGCGGTCATCGGCCTCAGCGGCGACAAACCCGACGTGGAGATGCTCGAGGACCTGGTCGTCGCCGCCATCAACGAGGCCGGCCGCAAGGCCGAAGACGCAATCCAGGACAGCCTGAAAGGCGTGCTGGGCGGCCTCAACATACCCGGGTTGACCTAGCCGACTTAACGCGCCTGGAAATACGCCACCGACAGGAGCAATCGCAAGTGGATTCCGTCGAAATCACCGTAGCCCTCACCGGCGCATCCGGCGCGGTATTCGCGCGCGAAATGCTCCTCGCTCTCGAGTCCGACCAGCGCGTAAGCCGCGTCCACTTTGTCGCATCTGAGAGCTCGCTGCGTGTGCTCGCGGAGGAGCTCGGCATCTCCGGCCGCACCGATCTGCTGGAACGCCTGCTCGGCCGGCCCGCGCAAAAAACCGGTCAGCTTGCTGACGCCAACATCGGCGCATCCATCGCCAGCGGCAGCCATCCTTCCGCCGGCATGATCGTGCTGCCCTGCTCCATGGGCACTCTCGCAGCCATCGCCAACGGCCTCGCCAACACCCTCATCGCGCGCGCCGCCGACGTCACCTTGAAAGAGCGCCGTCCGCTCATCCTCTGCGTGCGCGAAACCCCCTTCAACCGCATCCACCTGCGCAACATGGCCCTCGCAGCCGAAGCCGGCGCCGTCATCTTCCCCGTCATCCCCGCGTTCTACTTCAAACCCACTGACTCCACCGAAATGGCCCGCCAATTCGTCTGCCGCGTCCTCGCCCATCTCGGCCTGCCCCAGCCCGGCGCCTTCGTATGGAAGCCCGACGAATAGCTGACCCCTGACCACCGGCTCCTGACCACTGTCCACTGATCACTGTCCACTGTCTCTGCCGCCCCAACGCGGTAAACTAGAGCTGATGGACTTCGCCCGCAGTGCAGACAGTCCAGTGCCCGACGCATCCGCTCCCGCAACGGCGAAACCGACCGATCCCGCGCGAGCGGCAGAGCTCTTTGAGCAGTCCGTGGCCATCATGGCTCGCCTGCGCGCTCCCGGCGGCTGCCCATGGGATCGCCAGCAGACCTTCGACACCATCCGCAAATACACGCTGGAGGAAGCCTACGAGGTCTTCGACGCCATCGAGCGCCGCGACTTCCCCCACCTGGCCGAGGAGCTCGGCGACCTGCTGCTTCAGGTCCTGTTCTACGCTGAGATGGCCGCCAACGAAGGCCGCTTCACCATCGCCGACGTGCTCGACGCGCTCAACCGAAAGCTCGTCCGCCGCCATCCGCACGTCTTCGGCGACGAGGCCTCCCGCGCCGCCGGCAACCGCGCCGATGTGGATGCAGACGTTCAGGGCTCCGCCAGCGCCGTGTTACGTAACTGGGAAGAAATCAAGGCTTTAGAGAAGAAACCTCAACCAGCGGATCAATCCCGCCTGGACGCCGTTCCCCGTGCGCTTCCGGCCCTGGCCGAAGCGGCGAAGATCGGCGCCGAGGCCAACAAAGTCGGATTCGACTGGCCTACCTGGGAGTTCCTGCTGCCCAAAATTGCCGAGGAGGTGCGCGAGCTGGAGGCCGAAGTGCGCGCCGATCCCCTGCCTCGCAACTCCCGCATTGCAGCCGAGCTGGGCGACCTGCTTTTCACCGTGGTCAATCTCGGCCGCCACCTCCATGCGGATGCGGAGATGGCCCTGCGCGGATCGAATCTCCGCTTCCGGCAGCGGTTCCGCGCCATGGAGCAGATGTCGGCCCGCCCCTTGCAGGAACTCCAGCCGGAGGAGCTGGAAGCACTGTGGGAAGCGGCCAAAAAGCGTCTCGCTGAGCCGCAACCGGAGGCGCAGCCATGATCGTCATCCGCCACTGCGAAGGCTTTGACGAGCTCGAAGCATGCGTCGAGATGCAGGTGGAAACCTGGGGCTTCGATCAGACCGACATCATCCCGCGCAAGGCGTTCCTGGTCATGCAGAAGGTGGGCGGCCAGTTGATCGGCGCATTCGATACCGGGCTGCCAGGCGCGGCCCCGAATGGCGATTCCGGTTCCCTCATCGGCTTCGCCATGTCTTTGCCGGGCGTCAAGCCGGGCAAGAATTATTCCGACGGCAAACCCCGCCCTTATCTTCATTCCCACATGCTGGCCGTCCGCGAGGGCTACCGCAACCAGGGAATCGGCGTGCAACTCAAGCTGGCTCAACGCCGCGACGCACTCGACCGCGGAATCTGCCTCATGGAGTGGACCTTCGATCCGCTCGAAATCAAAAACGCATTTTTAAATATCCACAAGCTGGGCGCGGTGGTTTCCACCTACCGCCCTGATTTTTATGGTGTATCCTCTTCTCGACTACAAGGCGGGCTTCCCACTGACCGTCTGCTGGCCGAGTGGCATCTCGACTCGGCGCGCGTTCACGATCACGTGGAAGGCCGGCCCTACGCAGTTCCCGTCATCGAAGAACGCATCACCGTTCCAGCTTCCATCTACCAGTGGAAGGCCAGCGACCAGGATCGACATCTCGCTCTCGCAATGCAAACTCAGAATCGACTGAAATTTCAGCAAGCTTTCTCCCGAGGATTAGCTGTGTTGGGCTTCGCCCGGGATGAGGTAGGAAACGGAATCTATGAGCTGGGGCAACTCACCCAGCCGAATGCGGGCATCCAAACAACCAAGGAAAGCTGAATATGCGAATTGATGGTATTGTCCTCCGCGAAATCCAGTTGCCGCTGGTGCGGCCTTTTGAGACAAGTTTTGGCGTTACTCGAGACCGGCGCATCCTTCTGGCCGAAGTGCGTTCTGAGGGGCTGATCGGCTGGGGCGAATGCACCGCCGGCGAGCACCCGTTCTTTTCCGGCGAATCCACTGACACCTGCTGGCAGGTGATCGTGAACGAGCTCGGCCCCATGCTGGCCGCCGCCGAGAACGTCGAGCATGGCGGCGATTGCCCGCAACTGTTCAACCTGGTGCGCGCCAATCGCATGGCCAAGGCTACGCTGGAAAACGCCATCTGGGACCTGGAAGCGCAAAGGGAAGGCATCTCGCTCTCGCGCCTGCTCGGCGGCGTGCGCGACGCCATCCCCTGCGGCGTTTCGCTGGGCATTCAGAGATCGATTCCGGAGCTGATGGAGATCATCGATCGCGAACTCAAAGCGGGCTATCAGCGCATCAAGCTGAAATGCAAACCGGGCTGGGATGTGGAAGTCTTTGAGAAAGTGCGCTCGCGCTGGCCGGGCATCATGCTGAGCTGCGACGCCAACTCGGCCTACCGCCTGCGCGACGCCGACCACATCTGCACCTTCGATCAATTCGACCTGCTCATGATTGAGCAGCCGCTCTGGCACGACGATTTCTACTACCACTCCATGCTGCAGAGGCGCCTGACCACGCCCATCTGCCTTGACGAATCCATCCGCAACCGGCGCGACGCGCTGGCGGCCATCGAAATGGAATCCTGCAAGATCATCAACATCAAGCTGGGGCGCGTGGGCGGATTCTCTGAAGCCATCGCGGTGCACAATGCGGCCCTGGAGCGCGGAATTCCCGTGTGGTGCGGCGGCATGCTGGAGGCGGGCATCGGACGCTCGCACAACATCGCCCTGGCATCGCTCGAAAATTTCACGCTGCCCGGCGACGTCTCGGCCTCCGAGCGCTATTGGCGCGAGGACATCATCGAGCCCGAAGTGACGGTAACATCGAAAGGCGAAATCGAGATTCCCGATTCGCCCGGCCGCGGCTATGAAGTCAGGACGGACCTGATCGAGAGCCTCACCGTGCGCAAGGAAACCATTCGCGCGTTCGAAATGGTCGCCTGAGCAATCGCGGGCCGAAAAAAATCAAAACAAGATGGTTTTGCCCTGCGAGTACGGAATGGGGCCACAAAACCGGAAACATAAGAGAGGGAAGGCCGGATGCCTTCCCTCTCTTCGTTGTTGCGATGGCTGGTTGGCCAGGACGCTACCAGCGATACACGGTCATGTTATCCGCGTAGATCGTCGACGATCCTGCCGTCGAAGTAAATCCGTCCACCTGGAAGTTCGTCAGAAGCACGGAAGCCCAACCCAGCGTGAAATCGGAGTTGACCGTAACGTTTAGGTTGTCCTCAACACCATCGAGCCAGACCGAATTGTAGGTGACGTTGCCGCTGCCATCGCGTGCAAAGCTGATCTGGACATGATGCCACGTGTTGGGCGTCCATGCCTGCGGATTGCAGGTCTCGGTCGAGTGCAGCCACGCGGCATCGGGTTCTGAAGGAGTACCGGCGTTCTCCGAGTAGTCCCAGGTCTGCGACCATCCGTCGCATTGGAACCCATAAATAACGGTGTCGCCGTCGGCCAGAACCTGGTTCAGGTCCATCTCGATATTGGCGATTCCAGACGTGGGCGTGGCCAGATAGACCCATGTATCGTAAACAAAATTCTCCGAAGTCGTATCGGTGCCAAAAACCGTAGAGTAGCGCTCCCCGCCGTAATCGGAGTAGGCCGTTTCGAACATCCGAGCGGATCCGCTCAGCGATGGCGTGGACACCAGGCCCATTAAGCCGCTTGCAGTTCCGGAGGTGCCGGTGTCAAAGGACGCCTGCCAGGTCGACAAGTCCTGAATGGACTTGACGACGACGGCGTCGCCGGGGATCACGGGGCCGGGCGGGAGCGGCGCGGAAACGTAGAGAGTCAGGCTGTCCACACACGATACGCCTTTGCCCGATGCCGTCACATACAGTGTATGCGTGCCCGTGGCAGAGGTGACGCTGGCGTTGATCGATGTGGCTTTCACCACCGTTTGCTTTGAGGTGGTGTCGATCGAGTAGCCCATCGACGTCACTGCCTTCGACTTGCACTCGGTGGCGGAGGCCACCAGTTGGAATGGCGTGGTTACTGAGGCGTCGTTGGCCGGCGTGGTCACCGTTAGATTGGTAACCGTAGCGGGAGGCGCTGCAACAACGGTCAGCGGAATATCCGTGACGCAGGAGACGCCTTTGCCCGACGACTTCACATAAAGGGTGTGTGCTCCAGTGGGCGAAGACACCTTGGTGTTGATCGATGCGCCCCGAATCACGGTGGTGGAACCGGAATCGATCGAGTAGCCCATCGAGGTAACAGTTTTGCCGGAACACGGTCCGGCGGCAGCCTGGAGCAGAAACGGCGTGGTCACCGTGGAGTTGGCCACGGGGCTGGTGATGGTGATGTTGGGTGCAACGGAGGCCACTGCGGGCACCGCTCCGGCGAGCAGCGCAAGAATGAGGGGGAGAATTTGTTTCACGTGCAGGAACCTTCATTCCGGGTGCACTCGCCGCCTGAAGGGAGATCGCGCTTGCTTGAGGACAGAAAGCTACACAACTGCCAGCAACGCTTGATGCCTCTATTCCGATCTATCTAACGGTGCAACCCTGAAAATTTATGGTCCTACATTACGGGACAAAATCGATCGCCGTCAAGTGAATGCGCAGACTGGACCAAAACCGGCCTACGGCTCATTCGGGCCAAATTCAATACGGCCACCACCGGCTCACGCAAAAAAGTTGACGGTTCGGTCCGAAACGCCGCCCGCTTCCATTCCCTCGTCTTCGCGCCCCGCACCGTCCTCGCCTTCGTCCTCTTCCAGCCCGCGCTTGGCCTTCTCGTTCGGCGAGTCCTCCGCGTCCCCACCCTGGTGCCGCAGCTCGGCGGCGAACACTTTGCCCAGATCCGCACTGCGCTCCCCCGGCCTCACCATCGCCACAGGACGAATGCCGCTGATCGGGCCAATCTCCACTCCCCGCGCCTCCATCCCCATCCCTTCAGTCAAGATCATCGGCAGATTTCTACCGCTCTTTAACCATCCTCGAAGACTTTTGTCCAAAATTGACACACCACCGCAGCCGCCCGACCGGCAGGCAACCCGCCTGACTTGCCGACTCGCTGACTAGCTCCGCCAGCTCCGCTTTCCATTCGTGTAGCATCAAATCAGCGATGCGGCGTCCCCTGTCCATCCTCATCGTCGCCCTTTTCGCGATGGGGCCCCTGTCGGTGCTGCTTCCCGGCGGCACAGAGTTGCAGCTCCCTGCCTGCTGCCGACGCCACGGCGCCCATCACTGCGCCATGTTCGCGGCCATGGCCGCACCGCCTCCGGGCTCGTTTTGGCTCATCGCTCCCAACCGCTGCCCCCTTTACAATGCCGGCCATCTCGCCCCCGTCCCCGCCTTCGCGCTCTCTCACCCGCCGGCCGCGCCAGGCTTCGCCGCCACTCTCCTCGTCCCCGCGCATTCCTCCTCCGCAACCCTCACCCGTTCCACCATCCCCTCCTCGCGTGGCCCTCCGCAAGCCTGCTGATCCAGGACCGGTTCCAACCTGATTCCCACTGATCGCTAAGCGTGCTCCATCCTCCCGGCGGCTGCTTGCCCCAAGGATGGGTGTGCCGCTACGCCGTATTTCCGCATGCGCCCCGCCCAGCACTTGCGCCCGCGCGCAGCAAAGAGGTTCCGATCATGCGCAGCTTCCCCATCCTCGCCCTCGCCGCGTTTGTCGCCGCCGCCGTTCCCGCGCGCGCCACCGTCTTCTCAACCCTCCGCGGAATTGTCCACGATCCCCAGCACCGTCCCATCGCCGGCGCCTCCGTCACTCTCCGTTCCCTCAATTCCGCCTTCGTCCTCAACTCAAACTCCGGCCCCCAGGGCGACTTCACCCTCGTGAACATCCCTATCGGCGGCTACCGCCTCAGTGTTGAGGCCTCCGGCTTTGCCTCGTCCACGCAGACCATCACCCTTGTCTCCGGTTCCAACCCCGTCCTCCACATTCCGCTCTCCATCTCCGCAGCCGCCGAATCCGTCACCGTTACCTCAACCATCGCCGCCGTCGCCCAGGACACCGCAACCCCCTCCACCCTCATCAACCGCGAAGAAATCGAAACCACCCCCGGCGCCGACCGCACCCCGGGTATGGAGATGATCACCGACTACGTCCCCGGCGCCTACATGACTCACGACATGCTCCACATGCGCGGCGGCCACCAGACAAGCTGGCTCATCGACGGCGTCGACATCCCCAACACCAAGATCGCCTCCAACCTCGGCCCCCAGATTGATCCCAAGGACATTGACCAGCTCGAAACCCAGCGCGGCAGTTACTCGTCCTCCGTCGGCGACCGCACCTACGGCGTCTTTGACGTCCTCCCCCGCAACGGCTGGGAGTTTAACCACGACGCCGAGCTAACCCTCCGCGGCGGCAACCTCGGTACCGGCGAAGCCCAGCTCGCTCTCGGCAACCACTCCACCCGCACCGCCTGGTACGCCAGCGCCACCGGCTCCCGTTCCAACTACGGCCTGGCCACGCCCGTCCCCCAAATCCTCCACGACTCCACCAACTCCCAAAGCGGCTTCGTCTCCGTCATCCGCAACCAGACCGCCAACGACCAGCTCCGCCTCGACGCCCAGTACCGCCAGGACCACTTCCAGATCCCCTACGACCCCGACCCCAACGACTGGGAGCAGGCCAGCCAGTATTACGAGTCCTGGCTGCTCCGCGATGCCCAGTCCGAGCGCGACTCCTTCGCCATCGCCAACTGGGTCCACACCTTCTCGCCCCGCGCCACCTTCAGCTTCGCGCCCTTCTACCACCTCAACCAGGCCGACTACGATTCCCCGCCCACCGACTTTCCCGCCGCTACCACCTGGCACCAGCTTTCCAACTACGTCGGCGGCCAGGCCGACGCCCGCATCGTCGCCGGCCGCAACGCCTTCTCCACCGGCGCCTACACTTTTTACCAGCATGAGAACGACCTCTACGGCGTCATCGTCAACGACGGCTCCGCGCCTTCAGAGCCCGACACCAGCGCCCTCACCGCCGCCGCGCTCTACGAGTACTACCTCGCCGACAACCTCCGTCTCGGCCGCTACATCACCCTCCTCGGCGGCGAGCGCTTCAGCATCTACCGCTCCGGCCTCGACGAATCCGCCATCTATCCGCGCATCGGCGCCACGGTGGAGATCCCCCGCCTCCACTGGGTCCTCCGCGGCTTCTACGGCCATTTCTTCCAGCCCGCGCCCGTCGAGACCGTATCCACCTCGGTGCTTGAGTACGCCGGCGCCGTCACCGGCGAAAACGCCTTCACTCCCCTGCCCTCTGAGCGCGATGAAGAACACCAGTTCGGCATCGCCATCCCGTATCGAGGCTGGACCCTCGACGTGGACAACTTCAAAACCCGCGTCAACAACTTCCTCGACCACTCCAACCTCGGCGAATCCAACATGTTCTTCCCCATCGCCGTCGATGGCGCCCTCGTCCGCGGCTGGGAGATGACCCTCCGCTCCCCCACCGTCGCCCGCTACGGCCAGTTCCACCTCGCTTACTCCAACCAGATCGCCGAGCAGCGCGGCAACATTATCGGCGGCTTCACCTGCTCCGATCCTTCGGACCCCGCGTGCAATCTGGGGCCGGATTATGGCCCCGTGGACCACGATCAGCGCGACACCTTGAACGCCGGCTTCACCGCCAACCTGCCCACCCACACCTGGTTCGCCACCAACGTCTACTACGGCTCCGGCTTCGCCAACGGTCTGGCCGACTCCGGCCTCGGCCCCTACCAGGGCGAATACCTGCCGGTCCACACCACCTTCGATTCCTCCGTGGGCCACAACCTGGGCGAAAACCTGCGCCTCTCAGTGGACGCCGTCAACGTAACCAACCACCGCGTGCTCCTCGATAACTCCGTAACCGTTGGCGGCTTCCACTGGAACGACCCCAGAATGTTCTACGCCGAACTCCGCTATCGCTTTCACTTCTAGCGCCGTGCCATTCAAGGCCAACCGAATCATCAGTGTGCACTTTTGACCAGACCGGGAGAGAGTTGCTCGCTAATCTGGCAGAGTTAAATCCCATGTCCTGCCGCCGTCTGGACCAAATGGTTCCAGCATTGCAGCAGGCCTCCAAAAGCCAGGAGGCTCTCTTCCATGCAACTGCTTCGGACAGCGCGTTTCGTTCTTTTAGCTCTGTTGGTGCCCGTTACCACCGCTGCTTCACACGCGCAATTCAGTTTCAGCGTCAGCGTTGGGTATGCTCCGCCCGTGATGCCCGTCTATGAGCAGCCCATTTGCCCTCAGCCGAACCTGATGTGGACGCCTGGGTACTGGGCCTATTCCAACGACGAAGGCGACTACTACTGGGTGCCCGGCGCGTGGGTGCCGGCTCCGTACCTCGGCGCGTTGTGGACGCCGCCCTACTGGGGTTGGAATAACGGCCAGTACGGCTTTCATGGCGGCTATTGGGGCCGGCAAGTGGGCTACTACGGCGGCGTGAACTACGGCTACGGTTACGGCGGCATGGGGTTTGCCGGCGGCGAGTGGCGCGGCGGCTCTTTCGCTTACAACACGGCGGTGGTCCACGTGGATGAAACGGTTGTTCACGTCACCTATGTGAACGAAACGATTGTACGAGCCGGCATTGTTGCGAATCCCAATCACGTGGCCTACAACGGCGGTCCGGGAGGGATTCAGCATTCCGCCTCTCCCACCGAGGTCGCATTCGAACGCCAGGCGCACACGGCTCCCACCCCGATCCAAACCCAGCATGCGGTGGCGGCCAAGGCCAACAAGAGCTCGTTTGCCAAGGCCAACGGCGGGCATCCGGCAAACGTGGTTGAAGCCAAGCCGCTGGGTGCGCAGAAGGCGGCTCCGCCTGTCGCGAACAAGGCCGCAGTCAAGCCTGCCGCAATGCCTGCGCCGAAAGCCGCGGCCCAACCGCACGCTTCGCCTGCGGCTCATGCCGCCCCGGCAAAGACGATGACAGAACCGCGCCCAGCTGCAAAGGCAGCGCCCAGGCCTGAGGCCCAACCGCACGCTTCGCCGGCGGCTCATGCCGCCCCGGCAAAGGCGATGACAGAACCGCGCCCAACTGCAAAGGCGGCGCCCAGGCCTGAGGCCCAGCCGCGCCCTGCACCTGCGCAGCACGCGGCGCCTGTGTATCACGCTGCTCCTGCACAACACACTGCACCTGCGCCAAAGCAGGCGCCCAGGGAAGAGCCAAAGCCCAGGGAAAAGCCGAAGCCAGAAGAGAAGTAGGCACCCCAGCCGCTGCCTGTCGGATAAGAGGTAGCACAAGGCATCCCCCGCTGGGATAGAGCCGAGAGGAATCTCGGCGTCAAGCGCCGCAAGCCAAGCACCGAGCCATTGATTGCAGGCCGGTTGCAGCCCTAAGTTTGCCCCGGCTCCTGCTATGCTCACATCACGCATGAGCCAGAAGGCTGCCGCCGTGAGAGCCAGCGCCGCGCCCGCAGGGCAGGAGAACGACCTGCCGCGCGTCCTGGGCGCCAGCCAGGCCACGGCCATCGTAGTAGGCACCATCATCGGCAGCGGCATCTTCCTGGTTCCCCGGGAGATGATGCAGGACGTGGGCTCGTCCGCCCTGGTTTACCTGGCATGGATCGTGGGCGGCCTGCTGTCGCTGTTCGGGGCCATGACCTACGCCGAACTGGGCGCGATGATGCCCTACGCCGGCGGCGAGTACGTTTACCTGCGCGGCGCCTACGGCGACACCACCGCCTTCCTTTACATGTGGACGTGGTTCGCAGTGGCCAAGCCGGCGTCGATTGCGGCAGTGACTACTGGGCTGGCACGAACCCTCGAAGTCTTTCCATCGTTTCACTGGCTGATGGCCGGCGTGCCGGGAACGCCGCTCCTCTGGTCGCAGGTGTTCGCCATCGCGGCGACGTGGCTGATCACAGGACTGAATTATCTCGGCATCAAGAAGGCCGGCGACTTCCAGCTTGTGTTTACCGTCCTGAAAGCCGTCCTGATTCTGATTGTGGCGGCGTTCTGCTTTGCCTGGGCCGGGGGCGAATGGAACAACTTTGCGACGGGCGTGCCGCGGGTACACGGGCTGGTGACTGGATTCATGGCGGCGCTGATTGCGACCCTGTGGGCTTACGACGGCTGGAACGACCTGACCATGGTGGCGGGCGAAGTGCGGCGGCCGGAGCGCAGCCTGCCCATTGCGCTGATCGGTGGGCTGGTGATTGTGGGCGTGCTGTTCATGGCCACCAACGCGGCCATCCAGTATGTGCTGCCTGCCTCGAGCATCGCCGCGAGCGAGCAGCCGGCGGTGACCGCGCTGACGGTGGTGGCGGGCGTGCGGGGTGCGGGCTTTGTGGCGGCAGCCATGGCGCTGAGCATCTTTGTGACGCTGAACGGAACCATCATGTCGGGCGCGCGCATTCCTTTTGCCGCGGCCCGCGACCGGCTGTTCTTCCGCCAGTTTGCGCATGTCAACGCGCGCTTCCGGTCGCCGTCGACGTCGCTGGTGGTGCAGGGATTGCTGTCGACCGTGCTGCTCCTTTTTCTCTCCCAGTTTCAGCAGCACTTTGAGCTGGCGGTTTTCGCCGAGTGGCTCTTCTACATGCTGACGGCGACAACCATTTTCGTGTACCGGAGGAAGCATCCCGAGATGCAGCGGCCATACCGGATGTGGGGATACCCGGTGCTGCCGGCGGTGTTCGTGGTGTGCGCGGCGGCGGTGCTGGTGTCCAGCTTCAGCAGCAACCTGGAGGGATCGCTGATCGGGACAGGATTGATTGTGGCGGGATTGCCGGTGTTGTGGGTGGTGCGGCGGATGTACGGAGTGGGGACATAGTGGTGTGAATCGACTCAAGCGATGATGCGCGGGTCTGGAGACCCGCGCTACCGCCGGTCAGGAGACAGAGGGTACCTTACAGGAACGGCGGCAGGGTCAGCCTTCCTGGCGCTCGGCGATCAGGCGGTCAACCAGGGGGATGAGCGCTTCGCCGCTGCGGGGCAGGACGAAAGCGCCGGCCACGGGATTCCAATCGAGCTTGAAGCTGGTGGCCAGGGCGGAGATCCAGATCTGGCGCACGGGCGTGTTGGGAGTAATGACGAACTTGCCCGGCGGATCCTCGAAGGTGACGTTGAGAGCGCCGCTCTGCTCCTCGACTTCAAAACCGGCTTCGTCTTCCTCTTCGCGCTGGATGAGATGGCGTTTCAGCGATTCGAGGGCCTTCTCGGCCGCGCGGCGAAACTCCTGTTCGTCCATCATGAACTCAGTGTAGCAAGAGGGACGAAGAGAGCGGCGCGGCCTGGCGGGGCTGGGATTCAGGCGATGAGTCGGGAAATGCGTCGAGAGGTCCCAGTCAAGTCGTCGGACATCGTGTGATAACCTTCGGGTCGTTGGTGGACGATGCCACAGGATCTCATTGGTTTCTGGAACCGATTCCGGCTTACCGCGCCGCCGTTCGTGCATCCCGACGACGACCTTCCCATCCTGAGGGAGAAAGCACCCTGGTCGCCCAAGACTGATCCTGCCGACTTTGAAAGCTATGTGTCGGGACCGCGTTTCGGCGATGCAGAAGATCATCGCCTTCACCTCTCCTTGTTCCCTGTGCCCTACGCAGGAGATTTACGAAGCGCGCCGGTCGTCATACTCGCACTCAACCCAGGCTTCAAGCACAGCGACTATTGGGCTGAATTCAAGGACTCTGAATTTCAAAAACGTCTCAGGACAAATCTTCGGCAATTATTCAACGACACCGATTATCCGTTCCCATTCCTTGACCCTCAGTTTTGCTGGCACTCCGGCTTTCGCTGGTGGGAACGGAAATTGCGCGATGTGATCCAGAGCATAGCCAAGGAGCGCTATCGCGGCTATCGCGGGTCATACCTCCGGGCGCTCAAATTCCTCTCTCAGAATCTAGCGTGTATCGAGCTCATTCCATATCACTCCGATACCTTCAGGGACCATCGACTCCTCAAGGAATTGCCATCCGCCAAGCACGCGCGGACCTTCGTACGTGAGAATCTCGTGCCTGCGGCAATTGCTGGAAAGCGGACAGTGATTGTGACGCGCCAAAAGGCCGGCTGGGAAATGCCTAGGCAAGGCGGGGATTTGATCATCTATGGAAAGGGCGAACCACGAGGCGCCAGCCTCAGTAAAAACTCTCGCGGTGGCAAGGCCATCTTGAAGCGGTTCGGCATCCAGGTTAAATAGCCCTGAATCTGCGCTGTTTCTTCAAAAGGGCTTTTCGGGCGGGAAGGGTTCGGTCTTGATGGAGCCATCGCGCTGCTTGATGAGCATTTGCACTTTGCCTTCGGCGGCGTCGATCTCCTGCTTGCAGACGGCGGAAAGGCTCACGCCCTCCTCGAAGAGCTTCATCGAGTCCTCCAGCGGGAGGTCGCCTTTTTCGAGCTGATCGACGATGGATTCGAGTTTCTTGAGGGATTCTTCGAACGTGGGCATGCGCGGGCTCCGATGATGTTCCCATTTTAAGGGTTGACGGAGGAAAGCATCCCTTGGGCCGTTGGCAGTGTTGGTTTCAGCACGCCGCCCGAAAAGCCCCGGGGCTAAAGCCCACGAGATTCGGGCCTCCATTCAGGAGCCTAAAGGCCCCTGCTCCTTCCACTTTAGGCGGGCGCATCGGCTTGGGGCAGCACACTGGCGATGACCTCCGCGGCCGCGTTGTAGCGGCCAAAGGGCGCGCTGACCTGCACGCCCTGGACGTAGGGGCGCACGGCTTCCAGCATTTCCTGCGCGATCTTGATTCCCTCTTTGCGCGCGGCGTCGGGCGTTTCTGCTTTTGCCATGCGCTGCATGATCGCTTCGGGCATGGAGACGCGCAGGTCGTTGCGCATGAACTCGGCGTTGCGCAGGCTGGTAAGCGGCCATATGCCGGCGATGACGGGAATGCGATAGCCCTCGATGCGCTTGAGGAAATCTTCGAGCAGGCCGAGATCGAAGACCGGCTGGGTGATGGCGTACTCGCCGCCCGCCTCGACTTTGTACTTGAAGCGGCGCACTTCGTGCTCGATATCGGGCACGCCAGGATTGGCGGCGATGGCGATGGTGAAGTTGGTGCTGGCACCGATGGAATTGCTGCCGATGTCGAGGCCGTGATTGAGGCGGCGGACGACGTTGACCAGGCCGATGGAATCGACGTCGAAGACGGCTGTGGCATCGGGATAGTTGCCGAGCTTGGGTGGATCGCCAGTGAGGCAGAGGATGTTGCGCAGGCCGATGGACGATGCGCCCAGCAGGTCGGACTGGATGGAAAGCAGGTTGCGGTCGCGGCACGTGTAGTGCAGCACGGTTTCAATGCCGGTGTGCTGCTGGATCTGGATCGAGAGGCTCTGGGCGCTCATGCGAGCGGAGGCGCGGGGCGAGTCGGGCACGTTGATGGCATGCACGCCGAGCTGGGCCAGGACGCGCGCGCCCTCAATCTCCTTGCTGCAATCGATGCCGCGCGGAGGAACGATTTCGACCATGGTGATGAACTTGCCTTCTTCCACCAGCGCGCCGATGCGGGAGCGCTCGCCGAGACGCATGGGAGGCGTCTCACTGCTGATCTCGACTACCGCGCCGCCCTCGTTGATGTGGGCCTGGGCATGGATGGCGCGCATGGCCGAGCGCATGGCCCGGGTGTGGTTGGGGGTGGTGCCGCAGCATCCGCCGACGAACTGCGCACCGGCGGCGAGAGCCTTGCGGGCGAAGCTGGCCATGTACTCGGGCGAGCAGAGATAGATGTTGCGGCCCTCGACGGCGCGGGGCATGCCGGCGTTGGGCATGGCGGCGATGGGCAGCGTGGTGGCGGCGCGCATGGCCTCAATGGCGGTGAGCACGGTGGCCGGGCCGGTGGAGCAGTTGACGCCGACCGCATCAGCGCCGGCCTCAGTGAGCAGGGCCGCGGCGTGCGCGGGCGAGGAACCGTCGAGGCAATTGCTCTCGTCGTCCACTGTGACCATGACGAGCACGGGAAGGTCGGGAGCGGCCTCGCGCGCTGCCAGCAGGGCCTCGCGGGCTTCATTCAGCGCGGGCATGGTTTCAATCACGATGAGGTCGGCGCCGGCAGCGGCGAGCGCGGCGATCTGCTCGCGGAAGGCGGCGCGAGCTTCGTCGAGGCCGGTTTTGCCCAGCGGCTCCAGGGGCACACCGAGGGGACCAACCGCGCCGGCGACCCAGGCTTCGCCGGCCTGCTTATCACGCAGATGGGCAACGGCCTGTTTGGCCAGGCGCACGCCGGCTGCGTTGATGTCGGCCACTTTGCCGGCGAGGCCGTGGCGGGCGAGGCGGAAGCTGTTGGCGCCGAAGGTATTGGTCTCAAGAATCTCTGCGCCGGCCTGGAGATATTCCTCGTGCACAGAGAGGATGAGTTGGGGATCGGAGAGGTTCAGCTCGTCGTAGCAGCGGTTGATGAAGACGCCGCGCCCGTAGAGCACGGTGCCCATCGCGCCGTCGGCAAGAACCGGACGATCGCCAAAGATCTCGGCAATGCTGGCCATGATTGTTCCATCGTACTAAAAATGCGGGGATGGGCAGAGGCGGGGAGCCCGGATTTGAGGCTTAGGGATGGTTCGGCTCGTAGAATAGAGAGGTAAGCCTCCACGGCCGATGAGCGACCAAGCGAAAAAGGATTCCCCGCAGAGCGAGAGGCCGGAGGCTGAGGCCCCATCTGTGCTCGATCCCAGGTCGGGAAATCGGGGAACTGGGGCGTCCATCCGGAAAAAAACCGAGAAGAAGAAAGCCGACAAGAAGGCGGATGAGGACCCGGTGGGGAAGGTGTATGACGGGGTCCTGATGCGGAGGCTGGGGCACTACGTCAAGCCGTACTGGGCGCAGGCGATTATCTCGTCGGTCAGCGTGACGCTGAAGTCGATGAGCGACGTGGCCGGACCGTACCTGGTGATGCTGGCCATCGACCGCTATTTCCCCAGCGGCGCGGACCGCCATGCCGCCACCAGCGTGCTGCACGGGTTCGGATCGGGGCACTGGCTGACGCGCCATCTCTCCAATGACCCATGGCAGGGCATCACCCAACTGGCGGGAATTTATGTTGCACTGCTGATCTCGTCTTACATGTTTGAGTTCATCCAGACGTACCTGATGCAGTGGATCGGGCAGAAGATGATGTTCGACCTGCGCCGCGACATCTTCCGCCACATGCAGGGGCTGCACGTGGGTTTCTTCGACACCCATGCGGTGGGACGGCTGGTGACGCGGCTGACATCGGACGTGGACGCGATCAACGAGATGTTCACGGGTGGAATTCTGGCCATCGTGGACGATTTCTTCACGCTGAGCTTCATGGGCATCGTGATGCTGACCATCAATTGGTGGCTGGCGCTGCTGGCGTTCTGCGTGCTGCCGGTGATCCTGATTGTGACGCGCATTTTCCGCAATTCAGTGCGGGAGAGCTACCGGCGGGTCCGGGCGGCGATTGCGCGCATCAACAGCTTTACCCAGGAGCACATCAGCGGCATGCCGGTGGTGCAACTGTTCAACCGCGAGCAGCGCGCCTTCGACGACTTCGAAGTGGTGAACCGGCAGCACATGGTGGCGTTCAAGGACACGATTTTTGCCTACGCGCTGTATTACCCGGCGGTGGATTTTTTGAGCGTGATTGCGGTGGCGCTGGTGATCTGGGCTGGCGGCAATAGCGTCATCGCGCACGGGGCGGTGACCATCGGCATGCTGGCCACGTTCAACATGTATTCGCAGCGATTCTGGCGGCCGATCCAGGACCTGAGCGACAAGTACAACATTCTGCAGGCGGCGATGGCGGCGTGCGAACGGATTTTCAAATTGATGGACACGGAGCCGGAGATTGTGTCGCCGGCGCGGCCGCGGCTGGGAGACGGAAGCAATCGGATTGAGTTCCGGCATGTCTGGTTCACGTATCAGAAACTGACGGACGAGCAAAAGACGGCGGTGGAGCGGGCTTCTTCGCATCCCGGGTCTCAAAATCGAGACCCTGGGGCAATTACGGGGGGTGCGGGTCCATCGACTCCTGCCCCTGCTGCGATTTCCGTTCAGGACGACGGCCTGAATTCGACACGAGGCGGAAGCAGGAATGGGGATGAGCTGCACTGGGAGCGGGTGAGTGCGGAGCTCCAGAAGCTGAAGGACATTGACTGGATCCTGAAGGACGTGTCGTTCTCGATCGAGCCAGGATCGACAGTGGCGATTGTGGGACACACGGGCGCGGGCAAGACCACGCTGACCAGCCTTATGATGCGGTTTTACGACGTGACCGCCGGCGAGATCCTGGTGGACGGCGTGGATGTTCGCGAACACGACCTGAACGAGCTGCGGCAGCATTATGCGGTGGTGCTGCAGGATCCCTTCCTGTTCACGGGAACGATCGCCGAGAATATCCGGCTGGGGAACGAAGCGATTTCAGACGCACGGATCGAGCAGGCGGCGCGGGACGTGAACGTGCTGGACTTTATCGAGACACTGCCCCTGAAGTTCGGAGATCCGGTTGAGGAGCGGGGCAATTCGTTCTCTACGGGACAGAAGCAGCTGATCAACTTTGCGCGGGCGCTGGCCTATAACCCGCGCATCCTGATCCTGGACGAAGCAACTTCAAGCGTGGACACGGATACCGAGTTGAGGATCCGCGGTGCGCTGGAGCGGCTGGTGGAGGGGCGGACCAGCGTGCTGATCGCGCACCGGCTCTCCACGGTGCAGCGGGCGGACACCATCCTGGTGATGCACAAGGGGCAGCTAAGGGAAATAGGAAGCCACCAGGAGTTGCTGGCGATGCGGGGCCTCTACTGGAAGCTGTACCAGCTGCAGTACAAGGAGCAGGAAGAGAACGTAGGAAGTAGGGAGTAGGGGAATAAGGGAATAGGGGAATAAGGGAAAGAGGGATCAAGGAAAGAAGTTGCTTTATTAAGGTAAGCTCTGTGGATTGCGCAAACTGCGCATCACGAGTGTCAGCAGCCGGCCAACCTCTTGGACAAGGTCTTCCGTGTGGGCAAGCTCAGTTTTTGTGCCGAATCCAAGTTCGCGTGCAAATATGAGCTGAGTCTCGATCTCAGCGGTTGAGCCTCGAGCGTGGCCGAGGAATTGAACGTACTCGCCCCGGCTAGCCCGGCCGTACCCTTCTGCGATATTGCTGGCCACGGAGACGGCGGCTCTGCGGAGCTGTGCGGTCAGTCCAAACTTCTCTGCGGCCGGAAAGTTTGAAGTGAGCCTGTATACAGCAAGCCCCATCTCAGCCGCTCTCTGCCACACGATGAGTTCTTTGAATGATCCTTGATTTCCAGGTGGCGCGGACACGGTTTTCTCTAATTCCCCGATCGGACTCTCAGTCCGGCGTCGTAGCCCAAACCGCAACCCATTGCCTGTGACAGCCATTACGCGGTCCCATTCCCCTATTCCCTGAGTCCCCTATTCCCCTATTCCCTTATTCCCTGTCTTCCTAACCGCGGAGTAGACTTGGTGGTCAAATGGGCAACATGGGCCAGAACGATGAAGCGGCGATTGAGGCGGTTCTGGCTGGCGACCGGGAGGCGTATGGGTCGCTGGTAATTCGGCATAGCCGGATGCTGTTCCGGCTGGCCTACCGCATGACCGGCAACGAGGCCGATGCGGACGATATCGTGCAGGAGGCGTTCCTGCGCGGGTTCCAGAAGTTGGAGACGTTTGAGGCGCGGGCCAATTTCGGCACCTGGATCTACCGGATCGCGGTACATTGCGCGCTGGACAGGCTCGAACGCCGGCGGCGCGAGCTGGCGCGGCAGGTGAGCGAGGAAAACGATCCGGAGAAGGATGCGGTGCAGGTGGCGGATTCGGCCGCCGGCCCGGAACGGCTGGTCCTGAGCGCGGAAATCGGTACACTCGGCGAGCAGGCCATGCAGGCGCTGACCACCGTGGAAAGGACGGCATTTGTGCTGCGGCACATGGAAGAAAGGAATACCGAGGAGATTGCGGCGGCGCTGGACGTGGCGCCGAATACCGCCAAGCAGACCGTGTACAGGGCGGTGCAGAAGATGCGCAAGCGGCTGGCATCTCTGAGGGTTACGGCATGAAGCAAATGGAACACTTGAGCCCCGAAGGACTGGTGGAGATGTATTACAACGAAGCAGCGCCGGGAGACTACAAGAGCGCGCAGCAGCACGTGGAGGAATGCGCGGATTGCGCAAAGGCCTACCGCAGCCTGGAAAGCGACCTGAAGGCGCTGGGGAACATGGAAGCGCTGGAGCGGGATGAGGGCTATGGCGAGCGGATGTGGCAGAGGGTTGCGGCGCGCCTGCCCGTCGCGGCGGAAATGCGGAGTCCGGTTCCCAGGCCTGCCGGCAAATGGCGCCCGTGGCTGTGGATGGGGTTGAGCTACGCCACCGGATGCGCCGTGCTGGCAGCAGCGGCATTTTATGTGGGAACGGTGTGGGAGCATCAGCAGCATCTGAAGCGGGAGGCGGCGCGGGAGGCACAGCAGAAGGTGACCGCGCCGGAGAAGCCGAGAGTGGTGGTGGTCGTGCTGGGCGATCATCTGGACCGGTCGGAGCGCCTGCTGGTGGAGCTGAAACACGCGGACGCCGATAACCAGGAGCTGGTGAAACCCCTGCGCGATGAGGCGCGGGGATTGCTGGCCGCGAATCATGTTTTCCGCGAGGACGCGGACAAATCGGGAGACCCGGCGCTTTCCCAGGCGCTGGACAAGCTGGATAAGCTGCTGAAGGAAGTGGCGAACGAGCCGGGCGGGCTGAACGCGGCCTCGCTGGAGCGGCTGCAGAAGGAAATGACGAATGAGGGGCTGCTGTTCGAGGTGCGGGTGTTGCGATCGAAGAACCCGTATCGGGAGACGGCGGTGCGAGTGGTGGGGAATGGAGGCGCGGCATGAAGACGACGATGACGAAGCTGGCGATGATGCTGGCAACGGTTTGCGCGGCAGCGGCGGGGGCGCAGGCACTGCTGCCGGCGGGGACGGCCGACCCGGGATTTGTGGATGCAGCAAGGAGCGAGGCGCCGGATTCAGGGCTGTATCTGGACGGGACCAAGGCCATCCGCGAGAGCCGCTGGGCGGACGCGTTGAAAATCTTCGACAAGGTGGCGGAGGCAAAAGGAGTGCACGCGGCGGGCGCGCTCTACTGGAAGGCGTATGCCGAGAGCAAGATGGGCGATTCAAACAAAGTGCTGGAGAACTGCGCGGCGTTGCGCAGCCAGTACGTGGGCAGCACGTGGATCGACGACTGCGGGGCGCTGGAGATCGAGTTGAAGGCCAGAAGCGGCCAGCCGGTGCAGCCGGAGCAGCAGCAGAGCGACGAGCTGAAGCTGCTGGCGCTGGCGACGCTGATGCAGAAGGATCCCACGCGGGCCAGGGCGCAGATTGAGGAAATCGTGCAGGGAGACTCGTCGGAACGGCTGAAGGAAGGCGCCCTGTTCATTCTGGGCAAGACGCAGCCGGAGCTGAGCTATCCGGAAATTGTGCGCATCAGCTATCTGGAAGGCGATGTGCGCATTGCCCGCGCCAGCAAGAACGATGGCGACGGCAAGGGCGCGGCCTGGGAAACGGCGGTGATGAACCTTCCCCTGCAAGAGGGCGACAACCTGGTGACCGGCAAGGACGGCCGCGCCGAGATTGAGCTTGAGGACGATTCCACCGTTTACGTGGCGGAGAACTCGGCGCTGAACTTCGAAGACCTGCACTCGACCAGCGGCGTGCCCCACACGGAGCTGGCGCTGGTGAGCGGCGCGGTGACCATGCATCTGGACTCGCTGATGCCGGGCGAGACGTTCGTTCTGCATACACCGACCAACGAGTTGCTCACGCGCTATCCGCAAAAGGCAGAAATGCGCGTCACCAGCTATCTGGATGGGACCGCGCTGACGCCGCTGACGCCGGGCACCCTGGACGTTGCGGGAACCGGCAACCTTCAACAAGTTTCGGCGGACAAGACATTCCTGTTTGAGGAAGGACACAAGATGGCGGCGGCGGCGCCGGATCAGACGCCGGATTTGAAAGCCTTCGACGCCTGGGTGGCGGATCGCTACGCAGCGCGAAGCGCGGACACGCGACAGGTGATGCAGGAGGCGGGGCTGGAAAGGCCGGTTCCGGGGCTGGCGCAGCTGAAAGGCAAGGGCGCCTTTTACGATTGCCAGCCGTACGGAAAGTGCTGGGAGCCGACGCCCCAGAAATCGCTGGTCTCGAGCGGCGGAGGGACCGCGGGCGGCGGCGGCGTAGGCATTCCGGATGCATGGGGAATGGATATGGGATTTCCCTGCATGCCGTGGGCGATGGGATACGACTTCTACCCGGGAATCATGACCTTCCAGCCGGCCACCCCGATGCCGGCGGACGTGGCCTACCAGGGCATGTATGGGGGCATGTATGGGGGCATGGCCGGTGGATGGGGAATGATGAATCCGTACGCATGGGCGGTGTGCCACGCCGGCTACTGGATGCCGCAGCAGAACGGGCGTTATGCGTGGGTGGTGGGACGGCGAATCCATCATCATGCGCCGGTTCGGTGGGTCCGCGTTGGGCGCACTGTGGCCGCCGTTCCCCTGAATCCGCGCGATGTGAAGGGCCAACTGCCGTTGAACCGCGGATTCGGATTTGTGCCGGGAAAAGGCAAGCAGGGCTTTAAAGTGACCCCGGTGAAGTTCGACGGCTCGCACCCCGCAGAGCTCATGAAAGAAGCTCCGCGCGGATATCGCAACATGGAAGAGCCCAGGCTGGCAAAAGCGGAGACGCCGCACATGATGGCGCACTCGCTCAGGGGCAGCGAAGGCGCGAAACCTGGCCAGGCGCGCGCGGGCATTCCGCTGAACTTTAACCGGCAGCAGGGATTTGTAGCCACGCGGCAGGTGATGCAGGGAGGACGCTCGGTCGCAGTCGCCACGCCGGTAGGCCGTGCGGGGCCGGTCTTTGCCGGACACGGAGGCAGTGCGCCGGCGGGATTTGGCGCTGCCAACAGCGGGTTCCATGGCAGCAGCGGTGGCGCAAGCCATGGCGGCGGCTTCAGCGCCAGCGGCGGCGGGGCCTCGCATGGGGGCACGACGACCGCGGCCAGCAGCGGCTCCATCAGCGTTTCTTCCAGCTCAAGCGCCGGCGCATCCAGCGCGGGAAGCCACAAGTAACCGGTGACAGCACTCCATGTCGATTGACAACGAAGAAGACCTTGCCGGGATGGAGCGCGCGGGCCATGCCACCCGTGCCGTGCTCGAAAGCATGAAGGCCGCGGTCGAGCCGGGCATCTCCACGCGCGAGCTGGACGAAATCGGCGCCCAGACCATGCGCGACGTGGGCGCGCGGTCAGCGCCGAAGATGGTGTATAGCTTCCCCGGCCACAGTTGCATCAGCGTCAACGACGAGGTTGTGCACGGCGTGCCCGGAGGCCGGGTGCTGGCCAGGGGCGACCTGGTAAAGCTGGATGTGACGGTGGAAGTAGACGGCTACATGGCGGACGCCTGCGAGACGGTGGCCGTGGGATGGGTGAGCAACCAGGCCCGCCAGTTGATGGAATGCGCCAGGCGCGCGTTCTGGGCCGGCGTTTCCGCAGCTAAACCCGGGGCGCGCGCCTTCGATATTGGCCGCGAGGTGCAGCGCACGGTGGCGGCAGCGGGATACTCTGTGGTGCGCGATTTGACCGGCCACGGCATCGGCCGCACCATCCACGAAAAGCCGACCATCCCCAACCAATTCGATCCGCGCTTCGCCGAAGTGCTGCACGAAGGGCTGGTGTTCACCATCGAGCCGATGATTGCCGTGGGAACATCGCGCACCGTAACCCTGAAGGATGGCTGGACGGTACGCACCCGCGACCGGTCCCTTTCCGCGCACTACGAGCACACGCTGCTGATGCTGAAGGACGGGGCGCGACTGCTGACGGCATGAAGGCCGGCAGCAGGTAGCCGGGATCCCCGAAGGTCCTTCGAAATTCAAATCCGCACCAAAATTCGCGCCAATTTATACTCATTGTGTGGTCCCGATGTTAAGCAGTCTCGATTGGCGAAGCTTCCTGGCGCGGCCCAGACTGCCATCCCCTTCCGTTGAGGTCCTTGATGCGCTCTATCGCAAATCCATCCTGATCACGGGAGCCGGCGGGTCCATTGGCTCCGCGCTGGCCAAGCGCGTGGCGGAATTGGGGCCTCCCGCCCTGCTGCTGCTCGATGGTTCTGAGAGCCGGCTTTACAAATTGCAGCAGGCATGGGCATCCGGCGGCATTCCCGGACCGCTGACCCCCATTTTGGGCAATGTCTGCGATGCCACCCTGCTGGACGAAGTGTTTACCGTTCACTCTCCCGGAATTATCTTCCATACCGCCGCATACAAGCAGGTAGCGCTGCTGGAAGAGCAACCACTCGCGGCCATCCGCAACAACGTCTTCGGAACTCTGGCTCTGTGCCGCACGTTGCTTGCCCATGGCGGGCGCATGGTGATGCTCTCCACGGATAAGGCGGTTCAGCCCGCCTCCATCATGGGCGCCACCAAGCGCGTGGCAGAGAGGATTGTGCTTGCCGCAGGTGGAGTGGTTCTCCGCCTGGGCAATGTGCCAGGCTCCCGCGACAGCGTTACCGAGACCTTTGCCCTGCAACTGGCTCTGGGGCAGCCGCTTACGGTCACCGATCCGGCCGCTCGCCGCTTTTTCCTTACCCTGGATGAGGCCGTCAACCTGCTGCTGATTGCCGCCGCAGAACCTGCGCCGGCGCTTCTGGTGCCCGAAATTGCCGCGCCGACCTACATTACCGACCTGGCGCACTTTATGGCGTGCCAACTGGCGCCGGGGCGCAATGTCGAACTCGACTTCATCTGCCCCCGCCCCGGCGACAAGGACCCCGACCATTTCTGGTCGCCCAAAGAGACACTGCGCCCGGCGATCCATGCGGGCCTGTTCTCCATCCAGCTTCCGGCGCTCACGCTCGGCGAGTTGGAATTGCCGCTCAGCTTGCTCCAATCCGCTGTGGACGCGCGCGATCTGCCGGCGGCGCTGGCGCTGCTGCGCGAGCTTGCACCCGATTACACGCCCGGTCCCACCGTCACCGCGCTGGCCGGCAGCCGCGTCGGCTCGTGACCGGCGACGCATAAAGATCGCATGAAAATGCGCGGAATAGGACTCGCCCTGCGCTGTTAACTCTGCTATTATTGGCTTGAAAGTTACTTAGATTAGCGTGATAGCTCACATTCGTGAGTTTTCAACAGGTGAAGGCAACCAAGGCACGAGTTAACCACAACTCAATCGGAATTTCGGATCGATCGCGTTCGCTCACCGTCGTACGGACGACACAGTCCTGGAGATAGAGCAGAGGGATTGGCAACTTGCTTCCCGGTTCGCGCATCCACTGCTTGGTAACGTCAAATTCTGTGATGGTACCTGGAACGTTTTCAGGTTTGGTACAAGCAGCAAGTTGGCTTCCCTTTCCGGCTCCCTGGGCCAGGCGCATCGATTCCTGGCCCTCGGTCCGGCGGGTGAGGTACATCTCTTTTCCTGGACAGTAACCCGTCAGAATGGACTAGCAAAGAGGTGGTTATGGTGGTCAAAGCACAAAGCATCGGTCGGGGTATCTCCGGGCTGCATGTCGGCACAGACAATGTGCGGCGTTACTTCCCGAAGGACGTATCCACCATCGAGTTACAGTTGGATCATGTTCGGATCCAGTGTGGACTGGCTCCTGACTTCTGGCAGGGCCGGCCCGACATTTATGACCCGCGCCTCTGCGCATGGCTTGAGACCAAGCACATGCACGCGAGCCGCGACCGGAATCCCATTACGCTCGCCCTGATTCCGGAAGGCAAGAACTCGTTCCGGCTTCAACCTGTTGACCGGAGCCCGCAGGGCCGGATCCGCGAGGTCTCCCGCGCCGCCTGAGCTCACGCTTGAGCTTGCCCGCCGGTAGAAGCGCCGCCACCATCCGCGCTGCTTCCGGCGTTTCGCGTTTATACGCTAAATCGATTCACCATGAATTGTCCCCTCCAGCCTTGCCCGGCATCGCATCCCCGCCCGAGTTGATAAACTCTTCCCGATGAACGTAAATCAACTGCAAAAGGCGGTGGAGCGCCATTTTGCCGCCGGACCGGCCGCAGTCGGCGACGAAGCGGCTCTGGTGGTGTTCCAGGAATTCCGTGCGGCGCTGGAGCGTGGCGAAATTCGCTCCGCCTCGCCCGATGCCGATGCGCCCACAGGCTGGAAAGTGAACGTGTGGGTGAAACAGGGGATTCTGCTGGGCTTCCGCCTGGGCGTGATGGAGGATTACTCGACCGGCAGCTTCTCCTTTGTGGACAAGAGCACGTTCCCGCCGCGGCGGCTGGGCGTGAACGACGGTGTGCGCGTGGTGCCCGGAGGTTCCACCATCCGCACCGGCGCGTACATAGCGCGCGGCGTAGTGTGCATGCCGCCGATGTACGTGAACGTGGGCGCGTACGTGGATGAAGGCACAATGGTGGACTCGCACGCACTGGTGGGTTCCTGCGCGCAGATTGGCAAGCGCGTGCACTTGAGCGCCGCAGCGCAGATCGGCGGCGTCCTGGAGCCGGTAAACGCCAGCCCCGTCATCGTGGAAGACGATGCGCTCATTGGCGGCAACTGCGGGGTATACGAAGGAACCGTGATCGGCGCGGGCGCGGTGCTGGCCGCCGGAACCATCCTGACCCGCGGCACGCCGGTCTACGACTTGGTAAACGGCGTGATTCTCCGCGCCACAGACGAGCTGCCGTTGATCATCCCGAAAGATGCGGTGGTGGTGCCGGGATCGCGCGCGGTGACGCGCGGAAAAGGCCAGGAATGGGGCCTGAGCCTCTATTGCCCGGTGATCGTAAAGTACCGCGACGACAAGACCAGCCTGAGCACGGCGCTGGAAGAGCTTCTGCGGTGAGCGGCGGGGTAAAATCCCGGTTTTGCACTGTAGCCATCGATGCGGCACTTATAAAATGGTGTCGGCCATGAGCTCGGCATTTCCCGGCAGCGAGTGTGCAGGACGCGTCGTCGACGGGAGATTCAGCCTTCTTCGCTGGCTGGGCGGGACCGGGCACAGCAGCGTTTTCCTGACAGAGATTGAAGGGGAGCCTCCGCGACAGGCAGCAATCAAGTTTGTGCCTGCCGACGACGCCCGCAGCGCGCAATGGGCTGCGGCGAAAAGCCAGTCGCACCCCGATCTCATCCGTGTCTTCGCGTTCGGGCGCTGCGAGTTGGACGGCGCAAAGCTCGAATACATTCTCACCGAATATGCCGACGAGGTTCTCGCGGAGATTCTTGCCCAGCGCGCGCTATCGCCGGCGGAGACGGCGCAGATGGTGCCCACGCTTGTGGACGCGCTCGAGTATCTTCACGCGCGGGGCCTGGTACATGGCGGACTCACTCCCGCAAACATCCTGGCCGCCGGCGACCATTTGAAGCTTTCTGTCGATGGAATTGAAGTTGCCGGCGAGCCCGCCAGCGATTTCCGTCCGCCCAGCGACTACGACGCACCGGAGCTGGCGACGGAGAATATGACGCCGGCGATGGACGTGTGGTCGCTGGGAGCTGTGCTGGTGAAGGCGCTGACCCAGCAAACGCCAGCCTGGGATCGGAAAGCCGGCGCAGAGCCGGTGGTTCCATCGTCGGTTCCCGAGCCCTTCGCCTCCTTGGCGCGCGATTGCCTGCGGGCGGATCCGGCGCGCCGATGCACGCTCGCAGACATTCGAGCTCGCCTGGAACCTGCACCGGATAGAGCGCTGGCTCCAGAGCCCGTTCCGGTTCCGGCTCCCGCTCCGGCGCCGGCGCCGGCTGCAGTGCCGGCTGGTCAGACCGCCCGGAAAATGCGCCCGATGCTCCCAACGGCAATTGCCGTGCTTGCGGTCCTGATCGCCGTTGTTGTGATTGCAGCAGTGCTGATGCGTTCCCATCGCACGCAATCGCCGCCCGATACCGTGACCCAGAGTTCCGCTCCCGCACCAGCAGCTTCCGCGGCCAACGGAGCCGTGGTTCACAAGGTGATGCCCGAGGCGCCCCAACCCGCGATGGATACCATTCACGGGCATTTCAAGGTGGAAATCCGCGTGAACGTTGACCCGGAGGGGAATGTTTCGAACGCAACGATTGAGACGCAGGGGCCGAGCCGCTATTTTGCGGGGTTCGCGCTGAATGCGGCGCGCGGGTGGAAGTTCAGGCCGGCCGAGAAGGATGGGCGCGCGGTGGCGAGCACATGGGAGCTGCATTTCCTGTTTGGGCGAGACGGAGTTGAGGCGACGCCGGTGGAAACGGCTCCGTAAATCGAGGGGGAGATTGCATGACCAGCGCGGCAAGGTGCAGGATTGGGTCCGACTTTTCCAGCCCGGGGCCTCACGCCAGCGCATTCATACTTGAACCAGGTCTACCCCAAAATCCATGTGATATTTGCCAAGGCTGACGCCTGGAACGCGGGAGATAGCCATGCGGAGCTCGTCAGTAATCTCGTTGGCAACGATGAGTCCCCGGCAGGGCCCTCTTCCAAGATTTTGATCGACCCAGCCCATGTAGTAGAGCAATTGCCCGAGGGCCTTCTGGCGTCCTTGGGATAACTTTAGTTCGATGACGACAAATTTTCCGCTTTGATCTACACCGAGGAGGTCCATCCGGCCTCCGTCGACCGGGAACTCAACGCCTTGTTGGTCGGCGGTTCTATGCAGCACTAATCCCTTTTCAAGTAGGCCGAGATTTTTCGCTAGGAATTCACGCAGATGCGCTTCAAGCGCAAACTGCAAGCTCTGAAAACTCGGCGGCTCCTCTGGGTCCTCATCAGGGCGATCAGTCGGATGTTCTTCAAGATACTCCTCGTATTTGCCCTTGATGTCCAGATACCACTGCCGCTTCTTCGCGCCTCGTGGCGTGTTCGCGAACGGCCAGTGCTTCTGCTTGAATTCCTCAAAAATGCCACTTCTTTCGAATAACTCAATGACGTGGCCGCGCCGCACCGAGGAGGTGTACGAGGAGTTCCATATAATTGCCATTTCTCGGATCTTGGCTATTTCTGCTTCCAATCCCTTTGCATTTCCGAATGGGTATGCGGCCGTCAGAGATAAGAGTTCATCGTCCATTGCCGTCACCTAGCAATGAAATTCTACTCTAGCTTGTCCGGATGCAGCGCGATGTTCTTCTTCGCCGGCGGCTTTGCGCTCGTTCCAGGCCTTCACCCAATCTTCCCAGTGCTTGCCGGCGGCGCGGTCCTTGCCGCTGAATTCGAGGCGCGCAATTTCGGCGTAGCTGAGGCGCTGCTTCTGGGCGGCTTTGGGAGTGAAGTATTCCACCCATGAATCGGCCAGCGTCGCGCCGGTCTGGCGATTGAAGATGTAGGCTTCGATCTTCTCCCCCGGCTTGGTGGTGATGGTCACGTCGCCGCGATAGTCGAAGGCTTTCTCCAGGGCGTCGCGGATTTCCTCGTCGGTGGCGAGCGAAGGGATCGAGCCTTCGAGCTGCTGGTGTTCCGTGCCGGGAGCGAGTTCGAGGGATTCGATTTGTTCGAGCGAATAGCGTTGGACTTCGGCGGTCATTGTCAGCCTCAGCGGAGCTAGCGGGGCTAGCGGAGTTAGAGCTTGGCCATCTCGCGGTCGGTGGATTCGATCGTCACCAGCGGAGCGTGCTCTGGCGGCGTCCAGTCCTGGAGCAGCTTCTGCGCGTGCGCGTCCTTGTAAGTCGAGAACGTCCCCTTGACCATGCCCCAGAATCCCTTGAGCGAGCCGAATCCCTCGATGACCGCGGTGGGCTCATAGCCGCAGCTCACCATGCAGTTGGCGCACTTGGGATTGCCGCTGGCCACGCCGTACTCTTCCCACTTGGTCGTCTCCATCAGTTCTTTGAAGCTGGAGGCGTAGCCATCCTGGAGAAGGTAGCAGGGCCGCTGCCAGCCGAAGATATTGAATGCGGGCGAGCCCCACGGCGTGCACTCGTACTTGCGGTCGCCCATCAGGAACTCGAGGAAGAGCGGCGACATGTTGAATTTCCAGCTCTTCTTGCGGTTCGACAGGATGGCGCGGAACATGCGGCGCACGCGGGCGCGGCCGAGGAAGTGGTGCTGGTCGGGCGCTTTCTCATAGCTGTAGCCCGGCGAGAGAACGATGCCCTCAACACCCATGTCCATCACTTCGTCAAAGAAACCGCGGACGGAGTTGGGATCGGTGCCGTCAAAGAAGGTCGCATTGGTGGTCACGCGGAAGCCGCGCCGGACGGCTTCCTTGATGCCTTCGATTGCGATATCGTAGCCGCCTTCGCGGCAGACCGAAAAATCGTGGTGCTCGCGCTGGCCGTCGAGGTGAACGCTGAAGGTGAGGTACTTTGACGGCGTGAACTCGGGCAGGCGTCGCTTCAGTTCGAGCGCGTTGGTGCAGAGGTAGATGTACTTCTTGCGCGCGATGAGGCCGTTGACGATCTCGACGATCTGCGGATGGAGCAGCGGCTCGCCGCCGGGGATGGAAACCATGGGCGCGCCGCATTCTTCAACCGCGGCAAAGCATTCCTCGGGCGTCAGCATGCGCTTGAGCACGTGGGGCGGATACTGCACTTTGCCGCAGCCGGCGCACGCCAGGTTGCAGCGGAAGAGCGGCTCCAGCATCAGCACCAGCGGGTAGCGATTCTCACCCGTTAAGCGCTTCTTGATCACGTAGGAGGCTACCGTGGCCATCTGGGAGATCGGAACTGCCATTGGTCTTCTTTTCCCTCAGGGGCGGTGGCCCCAAAACCAGTGATCAGTTGTCAGTGATCAGTGGTCAGCGTTCAGTGGCGGGGTGAAAACCCGCCGTTCTTATTGTCTCAGGCTTTCGATGCCGGCGGTATGGGCCCGGGATCGTTGGCCGTTCGATTCGTGGTACGCGAATCGTGGTTCGTGATTCGTGGTTCGTGATTCGTGGTTCGTGATTCGTGATCAGGGGCTAAAGCCCCAAACTTGTTATCTGCCTCATGCGACACGACTAAACAGGCTGCGGAAAAACTCAATACAAGGACAAGTTTTGAAAGGGCACGACTTTAGTCGTGCCGCTAAAGCCAATCAATTGCGCCCGGCTTTAGCCGCTGAGGGAAGCCCTCCGGGGAAATTAGCCAAGCATATTCGTTTTTCCGCACCCTCAAAAGCCCCAATTCGTTTGTCTTTCGCCTGCGGCACGACTGAAGTCGTGCCCTTTCAAAACTACGCGGCGCGTTCCATGGCCCGGCGATACGCCGTCAGAGCCATCAAAGGGAAGTAGTGCCGGTACATGGTGTACGCCAGGTAAAACACCTTGGGGAACCCTGTTCCCGTGATGATACTCTGCCGCGTTGCGCATTCGCCCAGGCATTCGTCCCAGCCGCCGTCTGCGCGCTGGCGCTCCAGCAGCCAGCGGACGCCCTTGGCGATGGAATCCGAGCGGTCGTCGCCGGCGGCAAGCAGGCCGAGCAGCGCCCAGGCGGTTTGCGAGGGTGTGCTGGGACCTACGCCGCGGGTATTGGGATCGTCGTAGCTGCCGCAGGTTTCGCCCCAGCCGCCGTCGGAGTTCTGCACCATGCGGATCCACTCCGCGCCCTGCTGCACCTGGGGCTCATTGTGGTCAAAGCCGATGGCGTCAAGCCCGCGCAGGACCAGGAAGGTTCCGTAAATGTAATTGACGCCCCAGCGGCCGAACCAGCTCCCGTCGGGCTCCTGCTCGCTGAGGATGAACTGGATGGCCTTCTGCACGTGCTTGTTCTCGCGCGTATAGCCGTAGGCGGCCAGCATCTCCAGCATGCGCCCGGTAATGTCCACCGACGGCGGATCCAGCATCGCGTTGTGGTCGGCAAAGGGGATGTACTGGAAGATCATCTTGGTGTTGTCTTTGTCAAAGCTGCCCCAGCCGCCGTTGCGGCACTGCATGGCGAACTCCCAGTTGATGGCGCGCTGGCACACGTCGTATTGGTAGCGTTCGCGGGGGTTGTCCACCTTGTTGAGAGCCAGCAGCACCTGCGCGGTGTCGTCGGTGTCGGGATAAAACTCGTTGTTGAACTCGAAGTACCAGCCGCCGGGCTCGGTGTTGGGAACTTTGACGGCCCAGTCGCCTTTGTGGCGGACTTCCTTCGAGAGCAGCCAGTCGGCGGCCTTGAGCATGCGGCGATCGTCTTTGGGGACGCCGGCATCGCCAAGCGCGAAGACAGCCTGGCCGGTATCCCACACCGGCGACATGCAGGGCTGCATGCGGAAGGTGGGCTCGGGCATTACGTCGTTGGCGGGCTCCTCGATGCCGAGCTTTTCAAACTCATCGCGGGCGCGGATCACCTGGGGATCGTCCTCGGAGTAGCCGAGGCAGCGCAGCGCGAGGATGGCATTCATCATGGCGGGATAGATGGCGCCGAGGCCGTCGGACATTTCCAGCCGGTCAAGCATCCATTTTTCGGCGCGGCGGAGGGCGAGCCGGCGCAGCGGGCGGATATGCACAGCCTCGAACCAATGGGTGATGCGGTCGGACAGGAGAAAGATGTTGCGCCAGGAGAAGAGGTTCTTGCGATCCACGCGCAGGCGGAGGATGGCGTTCTGTCGGCCGCCCACGAAGAGCTCGTCGATGCCCTGCTCGGGCGGGATCTTCTTGAACGGCTTTTTGGCGTAAATAATGGCCAGAGGAACCAGGATGCCGCGCGACCACGATGAGATCTCGTAGATGTTGAAGTAGAACCACTTGGGGAAGAGGACAATTTCCGGCGGGATGGCGGGAACGGCGTCGTAGTCGTACTGGCCCAGCGCGCACAGGTACATCTTGGTGAAGGTGTTGCACGCCACCACGCCGCCATTGGCCAGAGCCCATTTGCGCGCCTTCACCATGCGCGGATCGTCGGAGCCGAGGCCCATTAGCTTTGCCGAAGAATAGCACTTGACGGTGAGGGAGATGTTTCCCGGGCCGCCGGGGTAAAGGCTCCAGCTCCCATCCTCGTTCTGGTAGCGCATCATCTCCGTGAATGCGCGGCGGACGCGGCCAGGATCGCCGGATTCGAGCAGCGTGTGCAGGAAGATGTAATCGGCCTCGAGCATCGAATCGGCTTCGAGCTCGCCGCTCCAGTAGCCGTCAGGATGCTGGCGGTGGAGGATGTACTGGGCGGATCGTTCGATAGACGCCCTCACCTCGGACAAATCTGCGTCAATTCTTCCAAACCTTGGCGAAACGGCTGCTGCCTTTTGATGCGGTAGGTCCATGCGGTTCAGAATGCCTCTAGCTCTCCCCCTGGGTTGATCCAAGTCCGGGGGCTTGACAGCAATGATGATCCGGCTTACCCCGCTGCTTTAACTCCAAAGTTCAGCCAAAGCTCCAGCGGGGGCGTACTCCTTTGAACCCGAAATCGCCCGGCAGGTGGTCCATCCCAATCGAAGACGGTGCTAAATGAATCAGCGAACGGGAACGGCCTGGCCGCTGGCCCCGCCAATCGCCTGAACAATTTCCGGAGGCAGGCCAAAGCGAACATTCTCCGGCATGACCTCAACTTCTTCGACGCTGCTGAAGCCGTTCAGACGCAAATAATTCACCACATCCTCAACCAGAACCTCAGGAGCAGAGGCTCCGGCAGTGACCGCGACATTGCTGACGCCTTCCAGCCACTTTGGGTTAATAGCCTGCGAATTATCAATGAGATAGCCGAGAGTCCCGAGGTTGCGCGAAACCTCGACCAGGCGATTGGAATTGGAGCTGTTGGTAGAACCGACAACCAGTACCAAATCAGCCTTATGGGCCACATTGCGAACAGCAACCTGTCGGTTTTCCGTGGCATAGCAGATGTCCTGCGAATGGGGGCCGACAATGTTGGGAAACTTCTCCTTGAGGGCGTGAATGATATCGCGCGCCTCATCGAGCGAAAGCGTGGTCTGCGTCAAGTAAGCGACGCGGTTGGGATCGGGAACCTGCAGATTCTCAACCTCTTTGGCGTTGGAGACCACTTGGGTGACATCGGGGGCCTCGCCCAGGGTGCCCTCGATCTCGTCATGGTCGCGGTGGCCGATGAGGATTAGCGAATAGCCCTGGCGGGCGAACTTGACGGCCTCGATGTGGACCTTGGTGACCAGGGGGCAGGTGGCGTCAATCACCTTCAGCCCGCGCCCTGTGGAGCGATCGCGCACGGCAGGGGAAACGCCGTGGGCGGAGTAAATGACACGCTGGCCGTTGGGAACGTCGTCGATTTCATGGACAAAGATGGCGCCCTTTTCCGCTAACTCATTTACCACGTAGCGGTTATGGACAATCTCGCGGCGCACGTAGATGGGCGCGCCGAAAGTTTCAAGGGCGATGCGGACGATGTCGATGGCGCGCACTACACCGGCGCAGAAGCCGCGCGGCTTGAGCAGCAAGACGCGTTTGGTGGCCGGGGAAGCTGCCGTCTGATTACCGTTCGACGTGGGTTCGAGGACAGTTGTGGTCACACCACCAGTATACAGGGGGAACGATTTCGAGGGACAGGTTTCGCGTCCAGGAGGCCTGGCCCAAGGCAACCCCGTATCGCCGTACGGGGTTCGATGCACAACGGCCGCGAACAGGCCCGCCGGCACTAGTTTGGCGTACCGGAAGTTCATTGCAAAGGTAGGACGCCGAAATGCAGGTCCTTCGACTACGTTTGCCGCACAAAACGCGGCAAACTCCGCTCAGGATGACGGCAACATTTTTGTTGCGAACTTCAGAGACGGGACACTAGGAGGGACAACGGCGGGGTGCATGTTGGCCGCTGCCGCCGGTCGTTATCCCTCGGGTGCAATTCTGTACGCCTAACTTATTGAAATCGTGCAGGTATCCTGTCGAGATTCAGGCCGCATCTAAGCCTCTTGTAGCGTAGGGAGCCGAATCGCGGGCGTATGGGCAGCGTGTTGCAGCGGTATCCGTGGAAAAAAGGGCGAAAAAAAGCCTGGAACCAACGGTTTGCGTTGCCAATTGCTCCGGGAATTGCCCGGTGGAAGGCGCGAGAGCGGCAAGGACTATCGATCATGGCAGGCCTTTCAGGAAACCGCAGGATTCTGGTCGTCGACGACGAACCAGCCATTGCCGACACGCTGGCGCTTATTTTCCGCTCCAACGGATATGAAGCGCGGACAGCCTACTCCGCAGAGCAGGCGCTGGAGCTGCTGGAGGAGTGGCAGCCCGATCTGTCCATCATCGACGTGGTGCTGCCGGGGATGAATGGGATCGAATTTGCCATCTTTCTCCAGGCCAGCTATCCCGAGATCCACTTCCTGCTGTTCAGCGGCCAGCCCGGGACGAGCGGCCTGCTGGAGGACGCCAAGAGGAAAGGTCACCTGTTCGAGATCCTGGCCAAGCCGTTGCACCCTTCGTTCATGCTGGCGACGGTAGCGGATATGCTGTCGAGCCCGCCGGTGGAGGCGGGGCAGCTGCCGAATTGATAGGGGCAGGGAATAGGGATAAGGGATAAGGGATAAGGGAAAAGGGATAAGGGATAAGGGATAAGGGGTAAGGGGTAAGGGGTAAGGGATAAGGGAAAAGGGATAAGGGAATAGGGATAAGGGAATAGGGATAAGGGAATAGGGATAAGGGAAAAGGGATAAGGGATAAGAGACCAAGAGCATCTGTCCGTTCAGTCGTCCGATTTCAAGTCCGCCATCAGTTCCTCAATACTGGACGCCCGGAAAACCTCGCCGCGTTCGCCGGCCTCGATGGCCGCTATGGTTTCTCGATTGGGAACGTGCACTTCGGCTGATGTTGACTGTCCGGTTCCAGGGCGCGCCGGTAGCGGGCCACGAACCGCGATGTTCCAATTTGTGATGGGCGGCATGTCGGTGGTATCGATTTCGCTCTCCGGCATTGCGGCAAGAGCATCCAACTCAGCCTGCAACTTGGGAGTGAGCGGCCTCCGATTACCTCTCTTCATAGTCCCTTCATTCCTGGCTCGACGCGCGACGCGCGCTGAAATCATGACCGCTGGAGATGAGGAAGGAGCTTTACGCGGATCCTGTTGCTCCGGCGAATCTGCCACAAGTCGTACTGTGCCTGCATGCCCAGCCAGACTTCGGGCGAGGATGTGCCAAAGGCGGCCGCGAGGCGCACGGCCATCTCCGGGGAAACCGCGGCTTTGCCGTTGAGCACGCGGGAGAGCGTCACGCGGCCCACGCCGAGATGCTTTGCAGCCGCCGACACGGTCATTTCCCCAAGGAACTCACGAATGACCTCGCCGGGATGAGGGGGATTGTGCATGCGCATGACGTTTTCCCTCTCAGTGCTGCATTGCCCAGTTCTGCAGATTTGTGGCTTTATCGCGGTGCCCGGCGCGTTCATATACGGCTGGAAGGAGGGCGACGGAAACCGTAGCGGAGGTCTGTAGAAGGTCCGCAATTTGTTCGTCGGGATAGTTTGGCCCCATGTTTCCGTCGTCCATGATCCGCCGGCCCAGTTGTTCCAGGCCAGAGTGGGTGAGGCTGTTCAGGTAGGACCATTTTTGGGCCATTCCTTGGAAATAGGGGAACTCCTCGTACCCGTATGCCTTGTCGAGCACCTTCGCTAGGCCCCGGAAATGTGGGAACGGTTCGGAGTCCCCTTGACGAATTGCCTCCACCTCGTCATCGGTCGCGCAATTTATTACCCACAGTCCTCGGAATGCAGTCTCAACTTGAGGGCGTAGGAGTGCCAGGGCCGATCCTCTGATATTGTTTCTTGTCAACGTCAAGATCGCATACTGGTGCTCAAGGGTAATCCCGGCATAGGCAAAGGCCAACGTTACGCTGGGGGAGTGCACGAAATCTGCATCGGCAAGCTGTGACCAGATGAACTGGTGGCAGTCATTCGAGTATTTGATTGCTTCAACAAGTGACATTGGCACGGGTTCCTCGCTCCTCTTGCCGTGTCCTTTGCGCTTCCGGCCCTTTGCGAGCGCACTCAATTGTTGTGTGGGCATCGTCTACCACCCTCTAACGAAAGTTGCCGCAAGTTTGCAATACGCGGCATTCCTTTGCGTCGATAGAACCGGAGGACCATCGAAGCCCGCTGTTCCGCCACTTACCGCGAGGGTCGACACATTGATTTCGACTCCCGCCTCCAAACTGCACCGGTCGAACGACTCTCTCGATATCTTCCATTCCGCTCCGTCAGTCATGTCTACGGTCACAGTGTCGTCGGGTCCCGCCGCGTATCTGGCCACGGCCGCGTTCGCCAATACGGAGCTGTCAAAGGTGTTTTCGTTTGTCTGCCCCGTAATATCGAAGTCGGCTTCCAACAGCCCCTCCGCTTCCACGCCGCCGGTTATCCCTTCACCGCGTAGCCCACTTTCCTTCTCCTCGTATGCGAACTCTATCGCCCTCAGCGGATAGATCTGGTAGGCCCGGTCCGGAGGGCCTCCGTTGGTCCTCCAGGGAGATCGAATGACTACTTGCCCACCGTACCCTGTGTTTTCGAGCATTTTCCCGAAGGTAGGAGGCAATTCGTAGACGTCTTCACCAAACCTCGTGTATGTCCAATCCGCAAAGTCCAGTACGAGGTAGATATTTTTATCATTCGCCAGCATGACTGAGCAGGTTGGTGTTGGGCGCTCACTGTTCATCTTCCGAAGAGCAGCAATGTAATCTTCGCAGGCGCTTTGTCCCAATTGAGTTGCATTTTCCTTCGATCCAGGAACATCCGATTCCTTCGCATGTAGAAGCATTTGCCACCAAAAGATATACCAGTCCTCAGAAAACTCGACCCGGCTGGCGGGACCCTTCGCTACTGAAACTAAATCCCTCGAAAGGATAGTTTTGTAACGCCAATTATGTTGTGCCATGTAGGCATCGAAGATATTTGCAATGCAAATGGGTGTAGTCGAGCACGCTCCATTCAGAGATTTTTCCTCTACGAGGTCTTCTAATGTTTGAAACAGTGCCGACGACCACGCCCGTCGCGCGTCTCCCTCGAGCACGTTCTTCGGCGAAAATATGCTGATGGAATAGTACCCAGGGGCTTGCTCCTGCTTGCCGGAGCATAGAGTTGGCTGTTGCGGCAACGCAGTTGTCATGCGCCCTACGATGTACGCGCAGACCGCCTGTGGGCTGGCGGCAGCTGTGTTTGCCTGATTGGCCGCTTGCATTCCTCTGGAAGGGGCAGCTAGAGACAAGGCGGCGAGGAGCGACAAGAGAGCCGATTTTCCCATTACGCATTTCCTTTTTCAATCCAACCTTAGGCGAATAGAAAGCGAATGTCAACGGCGATCTGCGATTGCCTCGCGTTTGTCCTTACTTGCTCGCCGCGATCATCTGCGCGGCGTGCTGGAGGCTGGTTTCTGTTACTGTTGCGCCGCTTAACATTCTTGCCACTTCATGGGTGCTGGCGCGCTGGTCGAGTAACCGGACTTGCATCTTGGTGCGGCCGGCGGACTCGCGCTTTTCGATGAGGAAGTGCTGGTCGGCGAAGGCGGCGATCTGGGGCAGGTGGGTGATGCAGAGGACCTGCTGGCCACGGCCTAGCGCTTTCAGCTTCTGGCCGACAGCTTCCGCGGCGCGGCCGCCGATGCCGATATCGATTTCATCGAAGACCAAGGTTCGCGGCGTGGGTTTCTTCCTGGATTTGGCTGAGGTCTCTTCCACCGCAACTTTGAGGGCCAGCATGACGCGGCTCATTTCGCCGCCAGAAGCTATCTCTTCAAGAGGCTTGAGGGGTTCGCCGGGGTTGGTGGCGATGCGGTATTGGACCTGGTCCCAGCCGGCGGCGGTCCAGTGCGAAGTCTCTTGAACCGAAGACTTTTCCGCAGGGGCTAAAGCCCCACCCCCTTTTGTTGGAGCACCTTCGGCACGACTGAAGTCGTGCCCTGACGCGTTTACGGCAATCTCGAATTTGACCTTCATGGCCAGCGAATTGATCTGCTGCTCCGCCAGTTTGGCCAGCTTTGCGGCGGCGGCCTTGCGCTGCTCGCTGAGCGCCGCGGCGTACTTGCGGTACTCCGCCGCGGCGGCTTCGAGTTCCGCGCGCAGCTTCTTCATGATTTCTTCGCGGTCTTCAACCTCGGCCAGCTGGCGCGCCACATCCTGGCCGAAAGCGATGACTTCGGCAACGGTTTTGCCGTACTTGCGTTTCAAGCGATCGAGAGCGGCGAGGCGGTCTTCGATTTCGGCCAGCCGCTCGGGGCTGGCGTTGATTCGCTCGGCGTAGTCACGCAGGCTCGCGGCCACATCGCCCACCACGGCGCGAGCCGACTCAAGCTGCTGCGCCGGCTCAGCGAACTTCGCATCGTAGCGCGCCAGCTCCTGCACCTGCTTGAGCGCGACCCGCAGACAGACTTCCGCCGACGCGCCGCCTTCGTATAACTGCTCGAATGCGCCCATGGCCGCGGCGTAAAGCTTTTCAGCATTCGCGAGCACACGCTTTTCTGTTTCCAGTGCCTCGTCTTCGCCTGCCTCCAGACGCGCTCCCTCGATCTCCTTCTGCTGATAGGCCCACAGGTCGACCATTCGCAGGCGATCCTGCTCGCCCTGGAGCAGGTCATCGAGCTTTTCCGCGGATTGCTTCCATTGCGCGTAGGATACGGCCGCAGCGTCTGTGGAAATGCCGCCGAAACGGTCCAGCAGATGGCGCTGCTGGCCCTGGTCGAAGCTGATGAGCGTCTCAGTCTGCGCATGGACCAGCGCCAGCTCCGGGGCAAGCTGCTTGAGCACGGCGACGGTAGCCGGCTGGTTGTTGACGAAAACTCGGCCCTTGCCGCCTGACTGGATCTCGCGGCGCAGGATGATCTCAGTGCCTTCGGCGTCGATGCCGTTTTCCTCGAGGATGGCTTCAGCGCCTGGAGTGGATTCAAAGACACACGCGACGACCGCTTTATCGGCGCCGTGGCGAACGACCTCGGCGGAAGCCTTGCCGCCCATGAGAAGGGCCAGCGTGTCCACGAGGATCGACTTCCCTGCCCCGGTCTCGCCGGTGAGCAGGTTCAGCCCCGGGCCGAAGACAGCGATGGCGTGGTCGATGACCGCATAGTTTTCGGCGCGCAATTCGATCAGCATGGTTGGTCCCGGATTCGGCGGCGACTCAGGTGGAATCCGAGCGCAGCATAGCACGACGGGCGTGTTACCGTGGCTGGCGGGACGCATCTTACCTCTTCAGGAGCATCTATCCCGTAACTTGGAACGCAACACGGTGTCTGATACCGTTAAGAGTGAGGTGACCCCCATTTTTACCGCTGCAACGCTAGTTTTCCTGCTGCAGAATGAGACCGCCGCGCCGCCGCAAGAGGGCTTTGCTCATGGCATCAGCGGGCTGATGGAACTGATGAGCCAACTGAGCGGAGTGGCTCTCGGCGTGCTGGGCGTTCTGCTGATCGCGAGCCTGTATTCCTGGACCGTGATCTTTGGCAAATGGGCCACGTTCCGCCGCGCCACCAACGAAAGCCGCCGTTTCATCCGCAACTTTCGCAAGGCCACGCGGCTGCAGGAGATTGCCGCCATTACCGGAGACTACAAGGACAGCCCGCTGGCGCAGGTGTTTGAGGACGTGTACGAGACCTACAAGCGGCAGACCGGCGGATCGGGGCCACCGCGCAACCTGGTGCCCCTGGAGCGCTCAGCGCAGACCGCGGCCAGCGAGGCGATTACCAACCTGGAACGGCGGATGACGTGGCTGGCGACGATTGCCGCGACCAGCCCGTTTGTGGGGCTGTTCGGCACCGTGATGGGGGTGGTGGAGGCGTTCCACGGATTGGGTACAGCGGGATCGGCGACGCTGCGCGCGGTGGCCCCGGGCATGGCCGACGCGCTGATTACGACGGCTGCCGGCCTGTTTGTGGCCGTGCCGGCGGTGGTGGCATACAACCAACTGAACGCGCGGATTCGCGTATTTGCCGCGGCGCTCGACGATTTTTCCCGCGAGCTGCTGAACACCATGGAAGAGTTTCAGATGATGCGCACCGCTGCGCCGGCGCAACCGCGGTCGATAGCGGAAGCCGGGCGCGAGCTTCCCACGCGAGGTTGAACCGTGGCTTTTATTACTGCAAGCGGCCAAACCCGCTCATCGCTGGCAGACATCAACATTACGCCGCTGGTGGACGTGGTGCTGGTGCTGCTGGTGATCTTCATGATTACGGCGCCGGTGCTGCAATCGGGCATTGAAGTGAACGTGCCCAAGACGCGGACGGTGCGGGAGATTACCGAGCAGCGCCTGGTGCTGACGATTGACCGGGAACAGAATCTTTTCCTGGACGACAAGCCGATCAACATCCACGATTTGCCGGCAAAGCTGCACACGGGCGACCCGTCGAAGCAGATCATTTACCTGCGGGCGGATGAGCGGGTGCCGTTCGGCGCTTTCGCCAGCGTGATGGACGCCGTGAAACAAGCGGGTATTACGAACATCTCGATCATCACCCAACCGATCAGCAGCAAGGCGGGTACGGCAGCGCAATAGCAAGATGAGCACGCTTCTCGAACACGAAGACCAACTGGATCGCGAACTGGGCGGCGGGGGAGTTGCTGCGCCGGCAACGGGGTCCGTGCTGCTGCACATCGCCCTGGCCGGGGCGGTGGTGTCGTATTACGTGATCGGCGGATTCTTCCATTCCAACTTGTGGGGCGGCGCCAGTTCCGGAGGCGCGATCCGGGTGAACCTGGTTTCCAGCGCCATCCCGCTTCCGGCCGACCAGCCGCCGAACCAGAATGTGCTGGCAACCGAGACGCCCAGCCAGGCGCCTGCTGCGCCCACGCCGAAGGCAACGCAGAAGATCGACGAGGACGCCATCGCCATCCAGGGAAAGAAGGCGCAGCCGAAGCCCGAAACCGCGCCGAGGACGCCGCCGAAGGTGACGCAGCCCAAGCCGGATAATCGCGCGCAATATGGCGAAGAGCAGTCCAGCAACATGTCGCGCGGGGTGCAGGCGCAGTCGAATCCGGGCCCCACTTCGATTACGCAGGGCGACTTCGGCGGCCGTTTTCCGTGGTACGTGCAGCAGATCAATACCAAGATGTCGCAGATGTGGAACCGGTTCGAGGTGGATCCGCGGACGCCGCGTGGCGCCCGTGTTTTTCTCGATTTCACCATCCATAAGGACGGCTCGCCGTCAAATATTCAGCTGGAACAGTCCAGCGGAAGCCCGACTCTCGATCGGTCCTGCATGCGCGGCGTGCAGCGCGTAGACACATTTGGTCCGCTTCCGCCGGGTTACAGCGGCAGCACCTTGAATGTCTCTTATTATTGTGAATATTGAAGTCGCGAGGGAAATATCCCCGGCGATTGATCTACGGCAACTCCTTTGAGGCTATTCCAAAATCTTCCTCAGGAAGGATCGCCCATCGCATGAAGGCAAAATCCGCTTTTCTTCTTTTGATGCTTGCCCTGGTCTGCTTCTTTTCAGGTTCCGCGTGGGGGCAGGACTGGGTTCATACAGGTACGCATCTGGGCAACGTGCGCATTCGGCTGGCAGCCGCGGACTTCAAGCCGGTCGGCGCCGATCCCATGACGCCGCCGCTGAAGGCCACCTTTGACGCCACACTGGTCAGCGACCTCCAGAACGCCGGCATCTTCGACATGGTTTCGAAGAGCATGAATCCTCAGGCTTTGCCGGGCTCGCCGCAGGAGATCAATCTGCAGCAATGGGCTGCGGCGCCGGCGAGCGCGCAAATGGTCGCCTTTGGCGCGCTGAAGGCGGAGAATGGCCGCCTGGTAGTTTATGGCTGGCTGTTTGACGCCCAAAACCCGTCGAATCCACAAGTTCTGGGCAAGCAGTACAACGAGGCCGCCAGCCAGGACATGGCCCGAACCGTGGCCCACCGGTTTGCCGACGAGATCATCTCGCGCCTGGGCGGCGGCATTGACGGGATTGCCGAAACCAAAATCTACTTCATCAGCAGCCGCTCCGGAAACAAAGAAGTTTGGGCGATGGATTACGACGGGCAAAACCAGCACCAGACTCACCCACCTGGGCACCACTTCGCTGTCTCCGCGCATCTCACCGGATAACAGCCGGATTGCGTTCTCTTCGCTGGGCAAGGAAGGATGGGCCATCCGGATGTATTCGCTGGACCTTGGACGCATGGTCAGCTTCCCGGGAGGATCCGCAGGTGGCTCCAATTTCTCTCCAGCCTGGTCGGGTGACGGAACCAAAATCGCCTTCTCCTCGGCACGATCCGGAGATCCAGAGATTTGGGTTGCCGACGCGAACGGTGGAAATCTGCGCAAGCTCACCAGTTTCAAAGGACCCGATGTCGGTCCCACCTGGAACCCACGCACCAACGCCCAGATAGCGTGGGAGAGCGGCCGCACCGGTCTTCCGCAGATTTACATCATGGATCAGGACGGCGCCAACATCCAGCGCCTGACGGATGGCGGCTACGCCATCTCCCCCTCCTGGTCGCCCGACGGCGGCATGCTTACCTTCAGTTGGAACCGCAAGTACGGGCCCGGCGCGCCCGGCGGCCAGGACATCTACATCATGGATATCGCCAGCAAGCGCTGGCAGCAGCTCACCCACGATTCGGGCTCGAACGACTTCCCGTCCTGGTCCCCGGACGAGCGCCACATCGTCTTTGAGCGAACTATCGGCCATCGCGCCGAGATCTGGTCCATGCTGGCCGACGGCACCCAGCAACAGCAGCTTACTCGCGACGGAGAAAACTTCATGCCCAACTGGAGCTCGAAATAGAGCTTGCTTTATAAGCCTGTTGTTGCAGCGGCACGGCCTCGCAGTCTATGCGCGAAGATTTTCTCCGGGAAACCAGCTTGGTTACTGGTCTCCCCCAGTTTGCGTGACGCACAACCCTCTCCCGGCGCTATCATGGATGTGTTGTCTTGGAAAACTGTGGCGGAAATCTTGGCGCATACGGGTAGAGACAGGCCCAAAATCGCTATCCCGTCCGTTGTGCCCAGCGTAAGCATGAGTTTCACGGTCAATTCCGCCATATTGGAATTACAATGTTCGGTTGGTTCGAGGACTTCCACTGCTGCACTCGTGCAAAAGGAGATTCATGTTGAACAGACTTAGCCGCTCTTTCATTCCGCTTGTAATTCTGGCCTCGCTGATTGCTGTTGCCGGTTGTCATAAGAAGCAGGCGCCCATGGCTCCCGCTGAAACCGCGCCGCCTCCGGCTGCGCCCGCGCCGACGGCACAGTTGACGGCAACGCCGTCCACCATTTCAGCCGGCGACCAGGTGGTCCTGACCTGGCGTACGACCGATGCCACCAACGTCTCTATCGACGGCATCGGCGATGTGCCGACCTCCGGAGTAAAGTCGGTTACGCCTTCGGCCAGCACCACGTACCACCTGGTGGCGCGCGGCGAAGGGGGCTCCGCAGATGCCTCCGCGACGGTCACGGTGAATACGCCTCCCGCGGTCTCCGTGCCTTCCACTTCGATGAGCGCGGACCAGGAGTTCAAGGCCAATGTGCAGGACGTCTTCTACGATTACGATACTGCCGACCTGCGCAGCGATGCCCAGGCCACGCTCTCGAAGGATGCGGCCTATCTGAACAGTCACCCCGATATCAAGATTGTGATCGGCGGCTACTGTGACGAGCGCGGTTCCAACGAGTACAACCTGGCTCTTGGCCAGAATCGCGCCGATGCCGCCAAGACTGCCCTTGTGAATGCCGGCGTCGCGGCCACTCGCATCCGCGTGATCAGCTACGGCAAGGAGAAGCCATTCTGCACCGAATCCACCGAGGACTGCTGGCAACTCAACCGCCGTGCCGGCTTCTCCATGGACCGGTAGCCGGATCGTTACAATAATCCATGGTGCAGATTTGCCGTCCACGCTTTTGCATGAGTGTGGACGGCGCGAATGTGAAAAAACTCAGCGTTGCGCGGTTTCACTTTTTCACCGTTGCGCTGACAACTACAACGGATCACTGGCAACGGTTCAGGTGACTCAATGATGAACGCACGCACGATTCGCCATCGCCTCCTCACCGCGGCCCTGCTGGCCGCCCTGGTCAACTTCGCGCCGGTTCCTGCCCGCGCCGCTTCAAAGGAAATCATCGCCCTGCAGACCCAGGTCCAGCAGTTATTGGACATGGTGCAGAGGCTGCAGTCCACGCTCGATACCCGTTTCACCACCGTCCAGACCCTGGCGCAGCAGAACGCCGACAACGCGGCCAGGATGCAGGCCACCATGGACACGCTGCAGCAGAAGCTGGCGGCGCAAAACGAGGCGATCAGCGGGAAGGTGGACTCGGCATCGGGCCAAGTGCAGTCGATCAGCGACTCGATTGAAGAGCTGAAATCCAGGCTGGACAAACTGCAGTCGGCGGTGCAGGCCATCCAGAGCCAGTTGCAGAACATGCAGGCGCCGCCGCAGACGGGCCAGCCAGGAATGGGGCCCGGAGGCGCGCTCGGCCCCAACGGCCAGCCCGCGGGTCCGGGCGCCAATGCCGCTCCGCCGCTGCAGGACACATTCCAAGCCGGGCTGCGCGATTTCAACGGCGCGCGCTACTCCGTTGCTCTGGGCGAATTCCAAGACGTGGTTCAGTATTATCCGCAGGACGAACTGGCCGGGCAGGCGCAGTTCTATATCGGCGAGATCGCCTATCACCAGAAGGACTACGACAATGCGGTGAAGGCGTACAACGCCGTCCTGGAGGGCTTTCCCGACAGCTCAAAAGCAGCGGCAGCCCAGCTTCACAAAGGCTATGCCGAACTGGAAGAGGGCCGGCGCTCCTCTGGCGTTGAGGAACTGCGCTCGCTCATCAAGCGCCATCCGCAGTCTCCTGAGGCGCAGCAGGCGCGGCACAAACTGGACGGCCTGGGCGTGCGCATCACTCCGCGGTGAAGCAATCGCAAGTTGTCGCATACGGCAAAAAGCCCCGCCATCGGCGGGGCTTTTCATCGATGGATGCTTCAGTCCTTGAAGTCCAATCTCTCTTGCCATTGGAGCGGGCAAAACTTGGCAATGCTCTCGAAATCGCGCTTGTTCGCGGTAATGAGCTTCATTCCGGTGCGGGCGGCACTCACCGCAATCAGTGCATCGTTCGTCAATCGGCTTCTGCCAATTCGCTCATAGCCATATTTGAGCGCAAGGCGCGATAGAATCATTCCCGATCGAGTCCAGTCGCTCAGCTCCGGAACCAGGATCCGGCCGCCCCTGCGAAAGTCATCCTCCAGCTTGGTTACGGCTTTGACTCCTTGCGCGTCCGCTCCGGCGTAAAGTTCATGGAGAACAACTGCGTGGATCCATATCGGATCTTTACCAGCCCACCACATCAGGAGCAGAGGCGTATCGCCGCCCGCACGGAGGGCATCGATATAGATCGAGGAGTCAAACAGAACAGGCACCGTTCAGCCTTCGAGAGTCCCGAAAACATCGCGGATTACGACGCCGCTGGTCAAAAACTTGCGATGCGCTTCTTCGACGATGCGGTTCCGTTTCTGTTCAGAAAGGACCAAGTCCATGGAACGCTCAACCGCCTCAGTTTCTGTTGCGACGTTCAGCGCTTTCTGCACTCGTTTGAGCTTCTTGCCGTCCAGCCGGAAATGCTTGTGCACCAGCTCTGGTCTAGCAGTATTCGCGGCCATATCTCACCTCTCAGCAAAAGCATAACGCCGATGTACACATTTCTGCAATTTATGAACATCCAGACCAGCGCCGTTCAACAACGGAAAAGCCCCGCCGGCGGCGGGGCTTTTGCTTGGTCCCTTGTTCCCTCGGTCCCTTGTTCTCCGCCTTACTGCAGGTTCGTCATCAACTGCTCCAGCGCGGCTTTCGACGGCCGCACCCTCGCCTCCGGCAACGTGCCCAGCGGCTCCTCCACCACGTTCAACAGATCGGTGAAGGTGGGCTTCTCGGTGTCGATAAAGAACACGCCCGTCAGCACCTCATCGTTCTCGTGTGCCTCCATCAGGGTGCGCACGGCCTCGGCCTTGTTGGTCGGATCGTAGTCTTCCTTCAGCTTGCGCAGCCGCAGGCTCGACCCGTCGTGCATGGTCACGTCGTATACCTGGCCGGAGTCGTAGTCCACTTCGATTTCGTCGAAGCTGGCCACGAATCCCACTTCGTTTACCGGCTCGTCGTGATCCTGCATGAAGCGGTAACTCTTGGTCGATCCCTCGTGGTCGTTGAACGTAACGCAGGGGCTGATCACGTCCAGCATCACCGTGCCCTTGTGGGCGATGGCCGCCTTCAGCATGGCCAGCAACTGCTTTTTGTCGCCGCTGAAGGAGCGGCCCACGAACGTCGCGCCAAGCTGGATGGCCAGCGCGCAGGTATCGATAGCCGGCAGATCGTTGATCACGCCGGTCTTCAGTTTCGATCCGATGTCCGCCGTGGCCGAGAACTGGCCCTTGGTGAGCCCGTAGACGCCGTTGTCCTCGATGATGTAAATCATGGGCAGATTGCGCCGCATCAGGTGGACGAACTGGCCCACGCCGATGGAGGCCGTGTCGCCGTCGCCGGAAACGCCCAGCGCCATCAAGGTGTGGTTGGCCAGCACGGCGCCAGTGGTCACCGACGGCATGCGCCCGTGCACGCTGTTGAACGAGTGGGCGCGGCTCATAAAGTAAGCCGGGCTCTTCGACGAGCAGCCGATGCCGCTCATCTTCATCACGCGCTCGGGCTGGACGCCCATCTCGTACATCGCATCGATGATGCGCTCGCTGATGGCGTTGTGGCCGCAACCGGCACACAGCGTCGACTTGCCGCCGCGGTAGTCCACGATGGGAAGGCCGAGCCGATTGACTTTAGGATTTGGTGTTGCTGTGGCTGCCATAAATTAGAGGCCCTCCTTCGTGGCAAATTCTTCGGTGATGCTGCGCGCATCGATGGGCAGGCCGCTATAGTGCAGGATCGACCGCAGCTTCACCGCCTGCTCCGCCGGCAGATCCAGCTTGAGCAGGCTCTGCATCTGCGCGTCGCGGTTCTGCTCAATTACATACACGCGCTCATGCGAGGCCACAAAGTCGTGGATCTCGTGCGCAAACGGATACGCCCGGATGCGCAGGTAATCCACGTCGGTCCTGTACTCGTGCTTGATCTGGTCCAGGCTTTCGCGCACCGCGAAATCGGAGCTACCGAAGGCGATGAATCCGATCTTCGAAGTCCCGTCCTTCTCGAGCACCGGCGCCGGAACCAGCTTGCGCGCGTTTTCGAACTTCCGCGCCAGCCGGTCCATCACTTCCTGATACTCGTCCGGCTTCTCAGTGTAGCCCGCGCTGGCGTTGTGCCCGGAGCCGCGGGTAAAGTACGAGGCCTTGGGATGATTCGTCCCGGGGAGCGTGCGCCAGCCGATCGCGTCCCCGTCCACATCCTTGTAGCGCGCGAAACCGCCCAGCCGGTTCAGTTCCTCGGCGCTGAGCACCTTGCCGCGATCGAGAGGCTTCTGGGGATAATCGAACTGCTCCGACATCCAGTTGTTCATGCCCAGATCGAGATCGCTCAACACAAACACCGGCGTCTGCAACCGCTCCGTCAGGTCGAACGCCTGCCCGCCGAACTCGAAGCACTCCTTCACCGAGCCGGGAAACAGCAGCACATGCTTGGTGTCGCCGTGGGAGAGGAACGCCGTGGAAAGAATGTCGCCTTGTTGCGTGCGCGTGGGCATGCCGGTTGACGGGCCCGTGCGCTGCACGTCGAAGATCACGCCCGGAACTTCGGCATAGTAGCCCAGGCCGGCAAACTCCGCCATGAGCGAGATACCTGGCCCCGAAGTCGACGTCATCGACCGCGCGCCCGCCCATCCAGCGCCCAGCACCATGCCGATGGCCGCCAGCTCGTCCTCGGCCTGCACCACGGCAAATGTCGCCTTGCCTTCCGGCGTCACGCGATACTTCTTCAGCAGGTCCGCCGTGGCTTCAATCAGCGACGTGGACGGCGTAATTGGATACCACGCCACAACCGTTACGCCGGCGAACACCGCGCCCATGCCGCAAGCTGCGTTGCCGTCAATGATGATTTTGCCCTTGGTGCGGTCCATCGCCTCAATCACGAATGGATCCTGCTTGACCAGCTTCTCCTGCGCAAAGTCGAAGCCTGCCTTGACCGCGCCGAAGTTGAGGTCGAAGACCTTCTGCTTCTTTGAGAACTGCTTCCTGACGCTCTCCTCGATGATGTCCAGGTCGAGATGCAGCAGATTCGCCACCACACCCACGTACACCATGTTCTTGACCAGCTTGCGCAGCTTGGCTTCGGAGCACACGGCGGCGGTGATCTTGTCGAAGGGAACCGGGTAGCAGATCACGTCGTCGCGATACTGCTTCAGGTTCATGCCTTCTTCGTAGATCGCGGCCGCGCCGGCCGGCAGCGCCAGCATGTCGTCTTTCGCGGTCTCGGGATTGAGCGCCACCAGCACTTCGCTCGAGCGCCGGCGGGCCACATAGCCGTCCTTCGAGGCGCGAATGGTGTACCAGGTGGGTAGTCCGGCGATGTTCGACGGGAACAGGTTCTTGCCGCTGACGGGAACGCCCATTCCGAAGATGCTTCTCAGCAGAACGCTATTGGCGGATTGCGAGCCGGACCCGTTCACCGTTGCTACGTTGATGCTGAAGTCGTTAACCACGCGCGAGCGCGCGCTCAATGCGCCCTGTTCTTGACCCAGGGCAAGGTCACCAGTCGCCATTTGGCGGGATTCCTTCCGAAAAAATTCGTTGCGGAGGGTTCGTGTGCTCCTTTGTGATTATAGTCACTTGTCAGCTTTTTCGTCGTTCGGCGAACCCCACAGGTAACTTCCTTACCTACCACTTTTTGGTACGGTATGCCGCCTTGCGCACCTTTGCTGTGGCCCGGCTCACTCCGGGGCCAGCCGCGCTCCCAGTCTTACCCGGCCTGAGTCCCGCTTCCACCGCACCAGCAGCGACGTCGCAATCACGATCAGCGCCAGCGTGAGCCCGATCCACAGCCCGTAAACGCCCCAATGTAGAACAAAACAAAGGAAGAACCCCAGCGGCAGCCCCAGGATCCAGTAGCCCACGAAGTTAGCCACCATGGGCGCCTTGGTCTCCCCCAGGCCCCGCAGCGTGCCGGTCGACACGGTCTGGATTCCGTCGAAGATCTGGAACGCCGCGGCGATCCACAGCAGGCTCGGCCCCACCGCCATCACCTGCGGGTCGCGCGTATACAGCTCGATCAGCGGCCCTGGCGCAACCAGGAATACCACCGCTGCCGACAGCATGAACCCCGTCCCCAGCGCCAAAGCCAACCATCCTGCCCGCCGCGCCCGCGCCGGGTCGCCAGCCCCGATCGCATGGCCCACGCTCACTGCAGCCGCCGCGGAGATTCCCAGCGGCACCATGTAGGTGAGTGCAGCGTAGTTCAGCGCAATCTGGTGCGTTGCCAGTTGCACCGGGCTCAGCCAGCCTGCCGAAAACGTGCCCAGGTTCCACGCGCCCACTTCCAGCAAAATCTGCCCCGCTGCCGGCGCGCCAATGCGCACCAGCTGCCGGATCCGGATCCAGTGCGGACGCGCCCAATGCCGGAACAGCGGATGCCCCCGCTTGCGCTCGTAGCGCCACGCAAACCCGATCAGGCAGGCCGCCATCCCCACCCGCGCCAGCACCGTCGAAAATGCCGAGCCGGGCACGCCCATCGCGGGCATACCCAGCCTGCCGTAGATAAAAACCCAGTTGAAGAACCAGTTCACCAGGTTGGCCAGCACAAACGTGACCGTAATAACCCGCACCTGTCCCACGCCTTGCAAATACCGCCGCGCCGCGCCGTAAAGCAGCAGCGGCAGCGTGCTCAGCACCAGAATCCGCAGATAGCTCCCCGCCGGCCCGGCCACCTCCGCCGAGATGCCCACATGCGTGAACCCGTAGCTGACCCCAAACAGCAACACCGTCAGCGGCACGCTGGCGATGCAGGCCAGGTACACGCCCTGCGCCAGCCAGTGATGGCATGCTTCGTGATCGCCGCGCCCGTAGGCCTGCGACACCAGCGTGTCCAGCCCCAGCACCAGCCCCATGCCGAAGAGCGACGGCGTGTAGAAAACGGCATTGCCCACGGCCACTGCGCCAATCGCCGCCGGCCCCAGCTTGCCCACCATGATGGTGTCCACCACACCCTGCAGCATCCAGCCCAGCTCGCTAAGGACGACAGGGACCGCCAGCGCGATCATCGCGCGCAGTTCGTTCCGCCAATTGGATTGGGCCAGACCCATTATCCCCATGATACGAATCGGCACCACAACGCCCGATTGACCGACGATACCTTCCGAACCGCCAAGAGGCGCACGTCAGACGGGCGGACGAATTCGCTGGGCTGTCGAGATCATGTGTCGCACGATTTGTATTCGTCTGTGGATTGCTACGCCGATCAACAGGCACTGCCCCGCAGTCGCGAACTTGGGCATAACTGCGTCCAGGCGCTAGATCTTACGGAACTGCGATCCCCGCCATCATTTGTTTCAAGAGCCTGCAATGGGGAACGGCTGTGCGCGCGTCGGTTCTAACCGCAATTCAGTTGGTCCAACGGTGTACTATTAACAGAGAAAGCGGGGAATTCTTGGGTCATACTCCGCATTTGAATGGGTCCCGGAACCATGCATCCGCAATGCGGGCCCGCGCTCCTGAAATCATCGGCCGCATTCTGCTCGTGTTCGCTGCCGTTGAGCTGATTTCAATGCCCTTGACGCAGTACGCCTGGACCTGGGATCACTTTCTTCGCGGTGGTACGGACTTCGAGTCGAGCCTCCTGTTCCTCGTGGTCTGCATCGGCCTTTTGCTTGTGCTCCGTTATCACTATCGGCAAGGTGAGAATCTGTGCGTTCCGAGGCGCCGGCTATCGCTGCCCGTCTTCGACATTGTCAAATCGGCTGCAACGTTTGGAACTGGAGCCCTCTTGCCATTTCATCCAGAGCGGCGAGCCAGTTCCGATTTGGCAGCCTGCAACCTCCCGCTTCAAATCTGATCCAGTAACTCTCCTGGCACTCATGCCGGATGGCTCGTCGCTATGAGTCGTCTGCTGCCCTAGACGAAAGACCCCGTTGCGTCTACTGCGGAGAGACAATGAAGAAGTCTGAAGTTTTGCGGGCCTGGTCCAGAATCCTGGGCGGCCATCAGCCATCGTTATCGATCGAGATCACAAAAGAGTGCCCTTTGCGGTGTCCCGGATGCTACGCATTCGATGCGGCGCATCTTGGAGGATTGACCGAGCTGCGTCAACTTTCGGATTTCAAGGGAGATCAACTGGTCTCGAGAGTGCTGGCGCTCCTCGATGAACGCAAACCCCTTCACGTGTCGCTCGTCGGTGGCGATCCGTTGGTGCGACACAGAGAACTCGAACTGCTGTTGCCCCAGATTGAAAAGCGCGGTATCCACACGCAGATCGTCACCAGCGCGTTCAGGGTCATCCCCGGCAACTGGGCGGCATTCAAGAAACTGAATGTCGTGGTCTCGATCGACGGTCTCCAGCCAGAGCACGATGCGCGGCGCAAACCGGCTACCTATGAACGCATCCTCAAGAACATCCAGGGGGCGCGAATCACTGTTCACTGCACCATCACATCGCAAATTGCCGGACGCCCCGGCTACCTGGATCAATTCCTCGAGTTTTGGAGCTATCGTCCCGAGGTCGTGAAAGTGTGGTTCAGTCTTTTTACTCCGCAGCGGGGAGCCATCGATCCAGAGATCCTGGCGCCTCCGCAAAGGGCCTCCGTGATAGCCGACCTTCGGCGATTGCGGGTGGCGTATCCCGTTCTCGAAATGCCCGCATCGTTAATTCGAGAGATGGAAAGTCCACCCAACAACCCAAAGGAGTGCATCTTTGCAAGAACTACTGAAACCATATCGGCAGATCTGACAACGCAAATCACGCCTTGCCAGTTCGGCGGAGATCCGGATTGCGGCCAGTGCGGCTGTATCGCATCGATGGCGTTGGCCGCCGTTGGCCATTACCGCGTGTTGGGTGGGCTCACCGCCGGACAGATTTTCAACGCTTCAGAGCGGGTAGGCAAAGGATTGAAGATCATGCGAAGAAAACTCGCAAGGCAAACGCCGTTCCCGTCAGGACCCTCCCGGTTCCACAAGGAGCAACTCATCACAAGAATTAGCAAAATGCGCGACTCAAACACCTGAGTAACACGCTTACGCGTTTGCACGCAGAGAACATTGCCGAAGCTAAAATGGTTCATCGCGTCTTTTTCGCCAGCCCCGCTAGCTGCGCTGGCTGCTATGACCCTCGCCACACCCACCCCGCGCCACGAGCCCATGCTGAGTGCCGTAAAGGAGCTTCCCATCGAAGCTCCTTTACGCGCTTTCGGGGAAGAGTAATCTTTGGTCCACTCAATGGCGCAGCCGGCGCAGACAATCGAGAGCTAATGGCTAACGGCTGAAAGCTGTCCCTTTCACCGCGTCATCAGCACTTCAGACAGCGAGTCCTTGGCCAGGAACTGGCGATGGCCGGACCACCCGGAGAACAGCCTCTCGATGCTGCGATTGGTAAACGCGCGCTGGATGGGAAACGGTTCGCTCACCTGCACCTCGACGTCGTCGGTGTCGGTGACGTGGAAACGGCAGTTGACCGTCTCCTCGCCTTGAGTGCGCGTGTGAAAAAAGGCCAGCACCGCTCCACCCGTGTTCATCGCCTCGTGCAGCCGCTGCACCACGGGCGCAACCAGGGGCTCTGGCAGGTAGTCGAGCGTGGTCCACAGCAGCACCACGTCGAACATTCTGCCGGAAAAATCGAGACAGGTGGAGAGGAAAGCGTCCGCGTCCCATATGGGATTACCATCCTCGTCGTTTCCCCGCGTCCAGTCGCCGGTGCACGCGTCGTGCACCAGATCCGCCATGTACACGCTCTGGCCCAGGCTGGTCAGGTAATTGATGTTGGTGGACGACGTGGCGCCGGCGTCAACGACGCGCAGTCCCGGCTCGGTTTCCAGGCGCTTGCGCAGCGTGGCCCACGCTCCGGAATAGCGCGTGAATCGGGGCGCGGAGTTTCGAGCAGAGGCTGGCCTGCCCTCATCCTGCTTTCGTTCCAGCCAATGTAACATCGCAATCGGTACCTTTCCGGCGGGGGAATGCGCCTGGTGCGCCGGATTGAACTCGCTTAGACCCCGGCAACCGGAGCCGCCACTTGCTCTGCGGGCTTCTGCGCCGTCTGGGTCAGGTCCACTTTGCCACGCAGAACGGCGTTGTCCTCGATGGCCAGCCGGAAGGCGCGTACGTCTCCCTCCACCACGCAGCCGGCGCGCAGCTCCACGCGCCCGGTAGCCACCAGGTTGCCATGGACCCTGCCCAGCACCAACACATCGTGAGCGCTGAGATCAGCATCCACGTTGGCGTTTGGCCCGATGGTGAGACGGTGTTCAGGGAGTTGCACGGTGCCTTCCACGCGGCCATCGATCACCAGATCTTCGCCGCCTTTCAGTTCGCCGCGGATGACAATGGACTTTCCGATGCGCGCCACGTTGTTGTCTAGGGCCATGTCTAAAGTTCCTTCCCGCCAGGTTTCAGGTGTTCCATTCCAGTGTAGCCGGTTTTCCTCTGTTCGCAGCTTCGCGAGAGTACGTCCGTCACCTGCGCGTGAGATGACGCAATCTCCCCTCCGGCCATGCCCCCGGCTGCCGCCAACCGACAATCTTGAACCGCGGGACCGCCTCAGGCGTCTAAGCAGATAGGCATTCAACTTCGGAAAAAAGGGCTCAAGCGTTTGCGCATGTTTTTCAACCTGGTTCCGATCGGGCTGGCCATGGCGGCGATGGCTCCGGCGCAATCCGCGCCGGACCCTGCACTGCTCCAGCATGCGCTGGCAAATGAAATTGCGGCCGCGCAGGATATCAGCCACCCCATGCGTTACGTCCTGCGCAAATCCAGTTCCCGCCTCGCCACCACCAAGAACATGATTGAGACACGGGACGGCGTAGTGGCGATGCTGGTGGCAGTAAACGACCAGCCACTGAGCGTCGAGGAGCAGGCTCGCGAGCAGGCCCGGCTCAATGCCCTGCTCGCCGACTCGGGCAAACAGCGGCACCGGAAACAGGCAGAGGATGCGGATACCGCGCGCGCCATGGAAGTTCTGCGCGTGCTCCCCACAGCATTCCTTTACCGGTACGCTGGGCGGGGCCCCGGAACCGTGGAACGGTTTGCATTCCGGCCGAATCCAAAGTTTTCGCCTCCGAACCTGGAAACGCAGGTGTTGACCGAAATGAGCGGCGAAATCTGGATTGACCCAGCCCAGGCGCGCGTGACGCGGCTCCAGGCCACCGTTCAGCAGGATGTGGATTTCGGCTGGGGAATTTTGGGCCGGCTCTATAAAGGCGGCTGGATCATCATCGACCAGGCGGATGTCGGTGGCGGCCAATGGCGCATCGTAAAGTTCCAGATGGCGTTGTCGGCACGCGTGGTTATCAAAAATCGGAATTTCGCGACCGCTGAGACCGAATCGCAGTTTGCGCCTGTCCCCCAGGCCATGAACTATCGCGACGCGATTGCCATGCTGCGAGCGGCGCCGGCGCAGACCGCGAAGCGCTGATCGTCCCCTTCAATCGTCCGTTTTTGCCTCACGTCATCGCCGTCAGTTCCCAGGCCCATGGGCTCAAGAACGCATCAACATATCATGATATAACGGTAGTATTAACACTTTTGAAAAGTGATTATATTACCGTTACATCATGATATGTTGATGTATATTTCTTGCCTTTTCAATTGTTTTGCATTTCTGAAAAACACCCTTCGAGACGTGCAACCCGGCATTAGCAAAAACGGCCCCGCTGGTCAGGCAGGGCCGTCTTTCTTCCTCTTGGAAGCTTCCGTGTTTCTTGTTTACAGGTTCTTGACCCGCGCGAAGACGATGACCAGGGTGAACAGGGTCAGCGACTCGATGAACGCAAGCCCAAGCACCAGGAGGAGCTGGATTCCAGCGCGAGCGCCGGGATTACGCGCCAGAGCTTCCGTGGCAGAAGACGTGGCTTTGCCCTGGCCGAGGCCGCAAAGGCCGGCCGCGAGTCCCATGCCGAGGCCGGCGCCGATCGGCACCAGGTTAATCGGCGCGCCCGCGGTCGTTTGCGCGAACGCCGGCATTGCGAAGCACAACGCCGACAGCGTCATGAACAGATACTGCAGTTTTCTCATAACTCTCCTGCTTCCTTGAAGTTAGCCGCCAGTGGGTGGTTGACGCTCACCGTGCTGGCGCCCTCACGCTTGCGGCCGTCTGTTGCCCGGAGCGGAAGCAATCCCCGGCAGAATCTTTGGACTGTGAAAAGTTACAAAGTGAAAAAGTGAAGAAGTGAAAAAGTGAAGAAACGAGGGCCCGAAGACAGTGCGGCGGGTTCGTTCACTCATTCACTGGTTCACTCCTTCACTGATTCACTCATTTCACTTCCCTCAATGCTCATGCGAAACCGCGATTCCGAGATAAATCGCCGATAGCAGGAAAAACACGTAGGCCTGGATGATGGACACAAAGGCGTGCAGGCCCAGAAATGCGGCCGGAATCGCCACCGGAACCAATGAAAAGAAGACCAGCGTTACCAGGTCAGAGGCGAACATGTTGGCGTAGAGGCGGATGGTGAGCGACATGACGCGGGCCAGGTGGGAAATGATCTCGATGGGGAACAACAGCCACGAAATCCACCAGATTGGGCCGGCAAGGTGCTTCAGGTAGCCGACGACGCCCTGCTCCCGGATCCCGTGAAAATTGTAGTAAAGGAAGGTGCAGGCAGCGATGCCGAGAGGAACCACCGGCGCGCTCGTAGGCGTCACTACCCCCGGAATCAATCCCAGGAGATTGTTGAAGAGGACGAAAAGCAGGACAGCGGTGATGAATGCCTGGTACTTCTCATAGCCGTGGCCGATGATCTGGTCGGCGTTGCTGCCGGTGAACTCGTGGATCAGTTCCGCAAGGTGCTGGGCAAAATTCGGTTTCTCCACAGAGAGCGTAAAGCGCACGATGAGGAAAAATACAACCAGGCATGAGGCGACCAGCACCTCGAGGGCGAAGGTGTTGTCAATGGGCGTAGCGGGGTTGGCCGGTGGAAGACCGACCCATCTCAGCAGTGCGGTAACAGCACCGGAAAAAAGGTAATTCAACAGGCGAGTAATCCAGTAAAGATGGGTCATCCGAAATAGAAGTCTTTCTGTCTCCAGGCCGAGTGGCTGGGCGCGTCCGGAAGTTTAGTCCCGGAGTAATCGGAGCGCCTCCCATGCGATGGCCACAACGGCCAGGGCCAAGCCGCAAAGCAGCGCGACGACCGACCCATGGAAACATATCAGGCTACCATAAATCGCCCCTGCAAAGATGATCAGGCGGAGCAGGAACAACGTGACGACAGTCACAGTTCCGCGAGGGGACTTGTGCCGGTCCATTTTGGCATTGAAAAGCCGTATGAGCCGCTGCCACTCCAGGATGCTGGCCGCCGAAATGGCGGCGCCCGTGGCCAGCATGGCCGCGTTGCGCCAGCCGGAGGCAATCCACAGGATCAAAGCCGGCACGGCGCCCAGAACCAGCGTCAGGCGCATGGCCCGCTTCATCATTGCTGCCAGATCGGCGTCGGTGAGGGCGGCGATGGGGTGCGTTTCTGCGCCCGGATCGGGAGCCGGGCTGGGGCTGATGTCATCGTTCATAAGGCTCAAATCGGTCCGCCGGGTTTGCCGTCGTCGGTTCCCGTGGTGATCACCAGGCGGATGACGTAGACCAAGCCCGAGATTCCGCCCACGACGATGCCGACAATGGATATCCATTGCGTGTGAAGGGCCTTATCGGCCCATGCGCCCAGCAGCCAGCCCACAAACGCCGCGCACGGCAGCAGCAGCGCAATCTGAAACAGCTTTTCGGCCTGAATGAGGGTGGCCAGGCCACCGGAATCCCTGGGCTTACCCTTGTCCTCCGGAATGGGATTGTTGAAGGGCATTCAATGGTGGTTATACACGCTGGAGGGCGGATTGCGCGACCAAACCACTTCACTTAAACGAAAGCAGCGATGCAATGAGCGGTGCTACTCTCCGCGTAACGCCGCCAGCGGATTAATGGAGGCTGCGCGTCGCGCGGGGAGCGCTGAAGCGGCCAGCGCCAGGACAAAGACAGCGACGGTGGCCAGGATCATCACGAGGGGATCGAAGGGGCTGACGTGAAACAGGAAGCTGCGCAGGATGCTTGCAGTCGCGGCGGCTCCGGCAAGTCCCAGAACGCATCCAATGGCGGCGAGCTTGAGACCCGATAGCGCCACCAGCCGCATGATATCGGATCGCTGGGACCCGAGAGCCATGCGGATGGCCATCTCCTGCACGCGAGAGGCGACCGAAAACGCAATGATGCTGTAAATGCCGAGCACTGCCAGCAGGACCGCAGCCGCGGCAAAGCTCGAGATGACGACGGTGTTGAAGCGGCGCGGGGCTTCGCTCCTGGCCACCACGTCGTCCATGGTCTGCACGTCGCTGAGCGGCAGCAAGGGATCAAGAGAACGGACCGCGGCGCGAAGGGAGTTCTCCATCTGCTGGGGCGGAAGGGCGGAGCGCAGCACGATATAGCCGCCCTGGCCATTCAGGTCGGTTGCTTCTGCATAGGCGCCGGCATCTTTTTCAAGTTGAGCCACGGGACGGAAAAACTGCTCGCGGGCGTCGGCGTCCGGCCTGCCCCGCTTGGAGTCGGCGACTTCGCCCACAATCGTCAACCATGGGGTGTTGGATTTGAGCATGCCGAGGCGTATGCGCTTGCCGATAGGGTCCTGGCCCGGCCAGTAGTGCTGGGCAAACTCGTGGTTGACGATGACCACGAGCTCGCCATTGGCATCGTCCGCCGAAGTGAAATAGCGGCCGGCCAGCAGCGGCATGCCCATAGCCTTGAAATAATCTCCAATCACGTTGATGGGCGCTGCCGACGTGCGATCGGGTCCGCGCGGATCGAAGTAGCCATCGGCCACAAAGGCCTCAATGCCGTCACCGGTGGAGGGAATCACGCTGGTGATGCCGGCCGCCTCCACTCCGGGCAGCCCGCGCAGGCGCTCCAACAGACTGCGATTGAAGGTATCGATCTGCGCCTGCTTCGAGTACTCATTCTGCGGCAGGGAATAGCTGGCCAGGGTGACGTGGTCTGGACGGTAACCCAGGTCCACGTCGCTCATGGCGTTATAGCTTCGCAAGAGCAAACCGGAGGCAGCCAGCAGAACCAGGGCGACGGCGATTTCGAGCACTACAAGGGTTGAGCGCAGACGCGCATGGCCGCCGGCATCCGATCCGCTGCGGCCGCCCTCCTTGAGCGATGCGTTGACGTTGGTGCGCAGGGCGGCGAAGCCAGGCACGAGGCCGCAAAAGATGCCGGTAACCAGGGCCAGCGTCAGCGCGAAGCCGGCCACGGTCCAGTTGACGGTAATGGAGCTGATGAGGGGAAGCGTTTCCGGCAACGAATTGCGGCCAATAGCAATGGCCAGAGCGGCAAGCCCGATGCCGATCAGGCCGCCGGCGAGGCCGATGACGACGCTCTCCAGCATGGTTTGCCGCAAAAGAGCCATCGCCGGCGCACCCATGGCCAGGCGCACCGCGGTTTCCCGCTGGCGGCGGATGGCGCGCACCAGAAGGAGGCCAGCCATGTTGGCGCAGGCAATCAGCAGCACTACTACGACGGCCAGGAACAGCATGCGCAGCAGCGGCCGGGTCTGCAGCACCGTGATCTGCTGTAAGGGAAAGACCACCGGGTGAATACGGAAGTTAGCCGCATCCGGCGGGTAACTGCGCATGATCTGGGCGGCCACGCGGTTGGCATCCTGTTCCGCCTGTGCGGGAGCGACGCCCGGCTTGAGACGTCCAACCATCTGGAGATACCAGCTGGTTTCGGCCTCCGGCGTCAGCTCCTCCGGGATGAAGCTCATGGGGACCCAGAGTTCGGTGCGAAACCGGTGCCCTTCAGTCAATGGAAATTCAAAGCTGCGCGGCATCACGCCGACGATCTCATAAGGCTTGCGATCGAGCAGGATCTTCTTCCCCAGAATCTGCGGATCCCCGCTGAAGCGGCTCTTCCAGGTGCCATAACTCAACACGGCCACCTGCACTTTTTGTACGTCTTCCTGCGCGGTAAAGACCCTGCCCATCATCGGCGAGATTCCCAGCACGGTGAAGACCGACGGCGTCATGCGGGCGCCGAAGATGTGAGCGGGCTGGTCCTTGCCGGAAAGTTCGTAGTCGCTGAACGTGTAGCCGCCGAGACTCTGGAACGCGTGGGTTTCGCGCTGATAGGTGAGGACCTCAGGCGCGGTGACTGGGCCCGGATCGTGCTCGCCCCAGGTGGTGCCGGCCACCCGGTCGCCCAGCGTAACCAGCCGGCCCGGATCGGCAAAGGGCAGAGGGCGCAGGAGCACGCCATCTACGATGGAAAAAATGGCTGTGGTGGCGCCGATGCCGAAGGCGAGCATAAGGACGGCAGTGGCCGCGAATCCCGGAGACCTGCGCAGCTGGCGCAAAACCAGCCTGAAATCGGAGATGAGCTTGTGCATTGAGCCCTCCGCCACGGGGAAATGACCTTTCCCAGTTTAGCCTCACGCGCGACCTGGCTATCCCCTTAACCCGAATTGAAAGCCGATATACTGACGGTTAGACACACGGCCGAGAAAAATGGATAATTCCTTGTTCGAATCCGAATTTGAGCGCAATCTTTTTGAGTTGCGCCGGCAGAAGCTGGCCGAAATCGAGAAGCTGGGGCAGGCCGCGTACCCGAACCAGTTCCGCTTCTCGCACACCGTTGCGCAGATCCGCGCCCAATACGATGCGGCCAGCGGCGAATCGCTCGAAGCCGAACGCGTGAATGTGGCCATTGCCGGGCGCATCATGGCCATCCGCGCGCAGGGCAAGGCCGGGTTCGCCACGCTGCAGCAGGACGGCGCGCGGCTGCAGATTTACGTGCGCCTCGATGCCGTGGGTGAGCAGGGATTCGCGCTCTACAAGCTGCTGGACCTGGGCGACCACATCGGCGTCAGCGGTTATCTGTTCCGCACCCGCACCGGCGAGCTGACGGTGCACGTGGAGACCATCACCTTCCTGGCCAAGGCCATGCTGGCCATGCCGGAGAAGTTCCACGGCCTCTCTGACGTGGAGCTGCGCTACCGCCAGCGCTATGTCGATCTCTTCGCCAACCTCGACAGCCGCGAGGTGTTTGTAAAGCGGGCCAAGGTGCTGCGCGCCATTCGCAAGTTTTTCGATGACCGCGGCTATCTCGAAGTGGAAACGCCGATGATGGTCGCCGTGGCGACCGGCGCGGCGGCGCGGCCGTTTACGACGCACCACAACGCGCTCGATATGGATTTGTTCCTGCGCATCGCCCCGGAGCTTTACCTGAAGCGGCTCACGGTGGGCGGCCTCGACCGCGTGTACGAGATCAACCGCAACTTCCGCAACGAGGGCGTGAGCACGCAGCACAATCCCGAGTTCACCATGCTCGAGTTCTACCAGGCGTACGCGAACTTCCATGACCTGATGGATTTGACGGAGGAGCTGATCAAGTCTGTGGCCATGGAAGTGAACGGGACGACGCTGACGACGTTCAACGATGTGGAGATCGACCTGGGCAATTTCGAGAGGCTTACGATGCGGGAGGCGGTTGTGAAGTGGTGGCCGGAAGAACTTGGAGCTCCCCCGGCTATGCAGACCCTCGATGATGCTGCGGGTACGGGACAATTCCTCACCTCCTCCCTTAACTATCTGAAAGAGCACTACCCTCAAATCGAGACGCCTACGGGAGAAGTGCAGGGAGTGAATCTTGAGAATCATCGTCGCCTCCGTAGCCTTGCTTTCCTCATTAATGTTCAGCGGGTTCTTTTGCAAGGTGACATTCCCAAAGAGACAATGGACGCTTTTGCAGATGCGCTGGGCGTGCCCAGGCCCGATGCTCCTCTGCGAAAGGAGCCTCAACCTCTCGGAAAGACCATAGCCGGCCTATTCGAAGCCGTCGCCGAGCGGCACCTGGTTCAACCCACCATCATCTACGAATTCCCGACAGTGATCTCGCCGCTCTCCAAGCAGGACCCGAAGAATCCCGACTACGTCGAGCGTTTCGAGGTCTACATCGGCGGCTTTGAAATTGGCAACGCCTTCAGCGAGCTGAACGATCCGGTGGAGCAGCACAAGCGTTTCGAGCAGCAGTTAGCCGAGCGCGCCCACGGCGATGACGAGGCCCACCAGATGGACGAGGATTACGTGCGCGCACTAATGTACGGGCTGCCGCCAACGGGCGGCGAAGGCATCGGCATCGACCGGCTGGTGATGTTGCTAACAGGGTCGAAGTCGATCCGAGACGTAATTCTCTTCCCGCTGATGCGAAGCAGGGAGCAGGCAACAGGGAACAGCGAACCTGAAACGGCGCTGGGCCAATGAGAATGAAGTTTTGCGGGCTTGCGCGGAAGGGACGGTATTCCTCAGGGGCTAAAGCCCGCAATTCTCCTGGGGCCTTATCGGCACGACTGAAGTCATGCCCTGTTACAGAGCGTAAGCACCGGGATTCTTGGCGACCTTCGCAAACATCGTGAACTTCGCCAGCTCCGCTGCACGAGCACGAAGCTATGGGCTAGAAGACGGGAGCTGATTTTTGAACATTCTCTTTGTCGGCGACATCTTCGGCAGCGCGGGACGCAAGATCGTCCAAGAGCACATCGGGCACGTGCGCGAGGCGCATGGCGTCGAGCTGACCATCGTGAATGCCGAAAACGCTGCCGGCGGTTTCGGGGTCACGCCGCAGATCGCCGACGACATTTTCAACCTGGGCGCGGACGTGCTCACCACCGGCAATCACGTGTGGGACAAAAAAGAGCTGATGGACTACCTGGCTGTGCCCGTGGATAGCGATACGCGTGCGCGCCGCATTCTGCGCCCGGTGAACATGCACGCCGGCGTGCCCGGCTACGGCGTGTACGAGGGCGCGACGGCGAGCGGCGTTCCCTACGCGGTGGTGGATTTGATGGGCAAAGTCTTTATGGGCGGGACCGACGATCCCTTCCGCGCCATTGATGAAGTTCTCAAAACCATCTCGGCGAAAGTTATCGTTATCGATTTCCACGGCGAGGCGACCAGCGAGAAAGTTGCCATGGGCTGGCACCTGGACGGCCGCGTGACCGCGGTACTGGGCACACACACGCACATTCCCACCGCTGACGAGCGCGTTCTGCCCGGCGGCACGGCATACCAGACCGACGTGGGCATGAGCGGCCCCTATGACAGCGTGATCGGCGTGCAAACCGAGCTGGTGCTGCACCGATTCCGCACTGGATTGCCGGGCAAGTTTGAAGCGGCCAAAGGCAATCCTAAGATGTGCGCGGCGCTGATTGGCTGCGATGCGCAAACCGGCCGCGCCACTTCGATCCAGCGCATCATGCTGGGGGAGTGAAAGACAGTTCACAGTTCATAGTTCTCAGTTCACAGATTCCCAGGTCCCAAAACCGGGGATCTGGGGCACCCGAGGGGTGCAAGCGACTGTGAACTGAGAACTATGAACTGTGAACTAGCTCCTTCAACAACAAAGCGCTCTCAGCTTTTCGGTTCCGGCGCCGCTCCCGGTCCATTCACCGCAAACACCTTCGGCAGCCGTTCCTTCGCCGGCGGCAGCGGCGGAAACGCCGCGTGCGGCTCGGTCTGGTACCAATAGGCCACCGAATAGAAATCGTCGGAGCGGCAATTCGCGTGCCCGTGCTCGATGGTCACGCGGATCGACTTCTCGAATGCGATGGGGCTCTCGGTGTGCCAGCGGTAGAGGCAGTATCGGCCGCCGATGCGCTCGGGATCCACAATGTACGGCGCGCCGTTGTGCAGGTACGCGAACGGCTGCCCGCCGAAGTCCCACGCGCCGTTGTAGTAATCCTCGCTGCCGGTGCCGTTGATGGTGGGCAGCGGGTCGCCGTCGATGAAGATCATGTCGTCGCCTTCGCCGAACCACCCCTCCTGGTTCTGCTCCACTGCGTGGGTCACGCCGAGAAAATGGCCGCGGCCCGCGGCTTCGAGGAAGACGTAATTCCCTTCCCCGTTGAGATTCTTCTTGTCGTTCACCAGCGGATCGCCGTTGCTGGTCCAGTCGCCGGTCCATCCTTTGCACGGCGCGGCCTGGCGATACTGCGCGTGGAAGCGCCCCACGTCATCGGGCAGCGCGGGCAGTGTCACGTAATCCACGGCGTAGTAGAGGCTGTTGGTGCGCTCCGGGCCTTCATTGGTGAGCGTGATCTTTGCCGCGGTGGCGAACGGCATTTTGAAGTACGCGTTGAGCGCCTTTTGCGGCGCAACCGCAGTCAGGGCGGATTGATAAAGGAAGTATTCGCCGAGGCCAAGGCCGTAGAAATCGCCAATGGGCGTTTCGATTGAGGGCGACGATTCCCCATCCCACCATGCGCGAAGCACGAGATTCTTGAGGTGATGCGAATCTTCCGAGTCGATGGTGAACCAGATATGCGTCACCACGCCCGCGCCATTCACGTCGAGCAGCGTGGCAGCCTGGCCGGGTTCCACCGGAACCGCGTCGGCATTCGCGCCCGTGCGGTCCCAGCTCGACGAGCGTCGCGCCTTGTAGTTGCGCAGCCTAGCCGTATCCAGCAGACCCGGCGCTATTGCCACGCCCGATCCTAAATCTCTTTCGCTTGCCGCCGCGACGCCCGCGTTCAATCCCAGCAGCGCGCCCGCTCCCACCATTGAACCCAGAAGTTTCCTGCGTGTTGCCGCCATGTTTGCCTCCCGATTTCAATCCGGGAGCAATTATCCTATGCCGGCTGCAACTCGCGCTTCTTTTCCTGCTTCTCCGGTACCGGCCCGTGGGTTTCGGCCGTCGGCGGAGGCGGCGCATCGCCGATGCGTTTCGAATAGTGGCAAACCACCTGCGCCTGAGCTTCCGCGGCCGCGGGGGTGGTCTTCTTGCCGCGCTTCTTCTTCGCCGGTGCTTCGTCTTCCGCGCCCCGCTTCTTGTTCGGGCACTCCAGGTAGATGCCGCTTTTCAGCGTCTTCTCCACCAGGTACGGGCTGCCGCACTCCGGGCATTTCTGCGCAACAGGCTTCACGTTCGAGGTGAAGTCGCACTTGGGATAATTCGTGCAGCCCCAGAAGACGTTGCCGCGCTTCGCCTTGCGCTCGGCAATATCTCCGGTTCCGCACTTGGGGCACTTCATCCCTTCGATCAAGTTCTGCTTGATGTATTTGCACTTGGGGTAGCCGGAGCAGGAGACGAATTCGCCGTACGCGCCCTGGCGCAGAACCAGCGGCTTACCGCACTGCGGGCACATCTCGCCCGTGGGCTGCGGCGCGCTTTGTTTCTGCTGCTGCTTTGAGCTCAGCTTGCGGAAGGTCTTGCAGGGCGGGTCGGCGTTGTAATCCGGGCACGCCAGGAACATGCCGAACGGCCCGCGCCGCAGCACCATCACCTTGCCGCAGTTCTCGCAATACTCATCCTGCTCGGCGGCGTCCTGCGCTTCCGGAGTGTTCAAATCGGGCTTGTTGGCGGTGTTCTCCCTGGTGAACGTGCAGCTCGTGGGATCCTTCTTGTTGTACGCCGAGCACGCGTAGAACGTGCCGAACTTGCCCCACTTCAGCAGCAGCGGCGAACCGCACAGCTCGCACTTCAAGTCGGTTTTTTCTTCCATCCGCTTGATGTTCTTCATGTGCTTGCCGGCGTCTTTCAGCTCTTCCTCAAAGTAGCCGTAGAAACCCTTCAGCAGGTCCGTCCACTTTTCCTTGCCCTCTTCAATGTCGTCCAGCTCTTCTTCCAACCGCGCCGTGTACTGCGTGTCGAAGATGTAGGGGAAGTTCTCCACCAGCAGTTCGCAAACCACCATGCCGATTTCCGTGGGAAAGAAGCGCCCGCTGATCTTGGTCACATACTCGCGGTCCTGGATGGTGTTGATGATCGAGGCGTACGTCGACGGCCGCCCGATGCCGCGCTCTTCCAGCACCTTCACCAGCGAGGCTTCGTTGTAGCGCGGCGGCGGCGAGGTAAAGTGATCTTCGTCCTCCAGCTTTTCGAGTTCCAGCCCTTTCACGCCATCCAGGTTGGGCAGCTTGTTTTTCGCCTCGTCCTCGTTGTCGCCGTTCTTGTCTTCCACGGACTCATACACCTTGAGGAATCCGTCGAAGCGCATCACCGAACCCGAAACGCGGAAGTCGTAGGTCTTTTTTGTCTTCTGCGAAACCGCCGCGATCTTCGCCGTAGTCACATCGAAAATCGCCGGCATCATCTGCGACGCCACAAACCGCTGCCAGATCAGCCGGTACAGCTTGAGCTGTTCGTCCGTCAGGAACTTCGCGATCGAGTCCGGTGTCCTCGCGGCATCCGAAGGCCGAATGGCTTCATGCGCGTCCTGCGCGTCCTTCTTGCCCTTGTACGAGTTGGGAATCTCCGGCAAATACTGCGGCCCCAGGTTGGCAGCGATCCACTCGCGGGCAGATACCTTGGCTTCCGGCGCCACGCGCGGAGAATCGGTACGCATGTAGGTGATGAGGCCGGTCAGGCCCTCGGGGCCCAGGTCCACGCCTTCATAGAGCCGCTGCGCCACGCCCATGGTGCGGCGCACGTTGAAGCCCAGCTTGCCGGCGGCTTCGCGCTGCAACTGGCTGGTGATGAATGGGGCCAACGGCCGCCTCTGCTGCTGACGCGACTCGACGGAAACCAGTGACCACTGCGCGTTTTCAAGCGCCGCCTTCACCTCATCCATCGATTGCTTGTCCGGCAGCGCGTTGGCGATGAACTGGTCTTTCCCGTCCTTGTCCTTGCCGTTGGCTACACGCACCGGTTCGCCATCGATACCGACAAACTTCGCCTTGAAGCTCGCGTCCGCCTGGCGTTCCGGATGAAGCTGCGCTTCCAGCGTCCAGTATTCCACCGGCTTGAACGCGGCAATCTCGCGTTCGCGCTCCACGATGAAACGCAATGCGACGGTCTGGACGCGGCCAGCGGAGAGCCCGCGCCGCACCTTGTCCCACAAAAGCGGCGAAATCTGGTAGCCCACAAGGCGGTCGAGCACCCGCCGTGTCTGTTGGGCGTCCACAAGGTTCTGGTCCACAGCGCGCGCATGCTGGAACGCGTCCTGCACCGCCTTCTTGGTGATCTCGTTGAAGGTGACGCGGTGAATTTTGCTGCGGTCCTGGGCCAACGGCGCAAGCTGCAGCAGCAGGTGATAGGCAATCGCCTCGCCTTCGCGGTCCGGGTCGGGTGCCAGGAATATCTGGTCCGCTTTGGCTGCCGCCTTCTTCAGTTGACTAACTACCTTCTCCTTGCCCGGAGACACAATCAGGGTTGGCTCGAAGGTGCGCTTCTCGAGTTCCACGCCGATGTCGTTTTTGGGCAGGTCCATGATGTGCCCGACCGAAGCCAACACTTCAAACCCTTTGCCCAGGTATTTCTCGATCGTCTTCGCCTTGGTGGCGGATTCGACGATCACCAGTGATTTGCTCATTGCCATCCTTATTACTAGACCCTGCTCGTGGTCAGTTCGACTCAACGGCAGGAATTCCGTTTACCTGCCGATTCCAGATCGTGACCAAAAGTCTCAACGGGCAGGCTGCTTGCACAGCTTACGCTGAAATTGGCCGCGAAACTTGCAACCTATCACGGAATGCGGGTCGGTTTCCACTTCTCCGATGGGTTTGCGATCCGGCTTCTCTACTGAAATGTACGCGCCTGCAAGGGTTTCCGCGCCGCGGAGCGTGGGAAAAAATAAAAATTGAGATCGTTCCCGAGCATGTGGGGGAGAGGAGGTCACAGCACAGCAAGCCCTATCGCTGTTTTCCGTTTGCTCAGCCTCGATCCAGTTCCGCGAAAAGTTCGCTCAGCACCACCCGGATCGGCGTCCCTGGAACTGTAAGTTCGTGGGTTCGTACGGGAAGCAGCCCGGCCGCCGAGGCGATGTGTGCGGCGCGGCGCTCGGGGTCGAAGATCCAGATATTTTCGACTCCGAAGTTCAGATAATCTTCGATGCGCTCCTGAAAACGGGTCAGCCGGTCTTCCGGCGAGAGAATCTCGATCGCGATCAGCGGCGGATGAGCGATGATCTGTTCCTTCGGCCCGTCCGCCGGCAGCACCGAAAGATCGGGCACGCGAAACCGCCGCGCACTCACCTGCGTTCTCACATCCGTAACCACTCTGATACCCCACTCTTCACGGTGGGACATAAATAAGTGAACAAGCAGAGATTGCAGAAGCCCATGATCGTACTCGCCCACGTTCCGCTCCTCGATGCGCCCGTCCACGTAGTCGCAGTCCGGACGGTAGCTGGTGTGGAGATATTCCTCCACCGTCACCAGCGGCTCATCGTAGTCGGATACGGGCATTGTGGCCATGGAAACAGTATGCTCCGATTTGCCCGAAAGCCAAAACACGGCCTAAAGCACCCGTACGTAATTCTTGCCCGGCAGGCAGCGCACGCGGCCCGCCATTTCCAGCTCGAACAGAGCCGTAAACACCTCAGACGACGTCAATTGCGTCTCCAGCGCTTCAAGGATCTCGTCAATCTGCAGCGATTCGTCCGCGCGCAGAACCTCCAGTACGAGTGCCTCTTCGGGCCTTAGAACCGGATCAGGCAAAAGAGATGCTTGAGCATCCGGCAGGGATGCAATTCCCTGCTCCGCCTCCAGCTCCAGGCGCACCTGTGAGGGCAGATCCTCCCAAACATCCTCCCAGGTGGCCGTGAGCTTTGCGCCCTGTTTAATCAATGTATTCGGGGTCCAGGAGCCCTTGCTGGTGACATTGCCTGGCACGGCGAAGACGTCGCGGTTCTGCTCCATTGCGCAGCGCGAGGTCACCCGCGTACCGGAGTTCTCCGCCGCCTCCACCACCAGCACGGCGACACTCAAACCGCTCAGAATGCGGTTACGGCGCGGGAAGTTCTGGGGCGCCGGAAACGTGCCCAGCGGAACCTCACTCACTATCAAGCCGCCCGTGGCCAGGATCTCCTCCGCCAATTTCTTGTTTTCCTTGGGGTACACCACATCGATACCCGTTCCCCACACCGCCAGCGTGGGCATACGCGCGGCCAGCGCGCCTTTGTGGGCGCAACTGTCGATTCCCCTCGCCATCCCGCTGATAATGAGGAGCCGCCGCGCCGCCAGGTCGCGCGCCAGCATCTCCGCCACGCCGCTTCCGTAGGGCGAAGGATGCCGCGTACCCACAACGGCGATTCCAGGCCGCGCCAGCAGTTTCACGTTGCCGCGGGCCCACAGCACCGGCGGAGGATCGTAGATCTCCTTCAGCCGCTCCGGGTAAGCCGCACAGCTGTAGGTCACGAGATTGGCACCCAGCGCCTGAACGGCTGCCCACTCCGATTCGGCCGTCTTGCGTGCCTTGCCGTCGAAGATAAACTGCGCCGCCTGCGGCGGGAGCTTCAGGGCTTCCAGGGCAGTCAGGGCCAGCTCGAAGATGCGCGATGAAGCGCCGATCTCCTTGACCGTCTCAATCACACGCCACGGCCCAAGCCCGGGCGTCAGCGCCAGCGCCAGCCATGCCAGCCGGCCTTCATCCAGGCGCTCCACCACGCCCGTCCCTGTTCCCAAAGCCGTAGTCGTCATTCCCCCGCACGATACCGCAGCAGCAACTCGCTCATTGGTGACGTAGCTCACGCCACAAGCCAACCGCCCCCATCAGGCTGTTTACGGCCCCATATCCTGCTCCACCGTTTGATCCGCCAAAGTCTCGCCCCCTTTTTCCCTTGTTCTTTCGTTCCCTGCCTTTCATGAACCCGCGACCCGCTCACTCGCATCTACGTCTAATGCAGTAGGCGTCCCCTGTCGCTATACTTAGGATTGGTGCATTGGAACGCAACCGGATTGACGAGGTTAAGGAAATCCATGAAATTGTTCTTCGAACGGCTGCGGTCGCGCCGTCTTACGTCTGCTTTCGTCCTGCTGGGGGTCCTTTCCGCCGGGATCGTGGCAGGTTCCTATGCCGCGCACGGAGTCAGCGGCCAGGAGCAGCAGAACGCCAGTGCCGACGCCACGCCGCTCAAGGTCGTCAACACCAGCGTTCCGCCTAACTCCTTTGTAAAGATCGCCAAAGAAGTGGGTCCGGCTGTCGTCAATATCAACACCCAGACTTTGCCCAAGCAATCCCTGAACCGCAAGCACCTCCCCAACGGGCGCACGCAGCAGCAAAACCCCGACGGGGACGACGGCCAGAACGATCAAGACAACGGAGGCCAGGGCGGCCAGGGCTTTCAGGACTTTTTCAACCACTTTTTCGGCGGCCAGAACCCCGACCAGGGCGATGACGGCAGCGACCAGGTACGCGAGTCGCTTGGCTCCGGCTTCATTGTCGATCCCAAGGGCTACATCGTCACCAACGACCACGTCATCGACAAGGCCGACAAGATTTACGTCAAGCTCGCCACCGATCCTGACAATCAGGACCTGGGCCGTCCCGCCCGGGTGATCGGCGTGGACAAGGCCACCGACTTGGCCGTGATCAAGATTGACACCAATGCTGCGCTGCCCACGGTGAAGTTGGGCAACAGCGACATGACCCAGGTCGGCGACTGGGTTGAGGCCATCGGCAGCCCCTTCGCCCTGGCGCAGACGGTTACAGCCGGCATCGTTTCGGCGAAGGACCGCACCATCGACCCCACCGCCGGCGGTCAGTTTCAGCACTTTCTGCAGACTGACGCGGCCATCAACCCCGGCAACTCCGGCGGCCCGCTCCTCAACATGAACGGCGAGGTCATTGGCGTCAATACCGCCATTTACACCCAGTCGGCCGGCTACCAGGGTATCGGTTTCGCTATGCCGTCCAATACCGTGGTCAGCGTTTACAACGACCTGATCAGCCCCAGCCATAAAGTGGTGCGTGGCTCCATCGGCGTGTCGTTCCGCAACGGGCTCTCCAGTGCGGTCAACCGGGTGTACGGCTTCAAGAACGGTGTCCTGGTGCAGCAGGTTCAGCCCGGCGGCCCGGCGGACAAGGCAGGACTCAAGGCCGGCGACATCATCACCAGCATCGATGGACGCCAGGTGAAGGACGGGGACGACCTGGTGAATGACATCGCCAGCCGCCATCCCGGAACCGATATCCGCCTCGGCTACCTTCGCAACGGAAAGCAGCAGGACGCCACTGTCACCATCGGCGATCGCGACAAGGTGTTTGCCAACAACGGCAATCCCGAGGCTAACCCGTCGCCGGACGAGAATATCAACCCCGGCGAAAGCAAGCTCGGCATCGTTGTTCGCGATGTGTCGCCGGATACCGCAGCCAAGATCAAGACCCAGGGCGTGGTCATCCAGTCGGTGCGCACCGGATCCTTCGCCGACCTCCAGGGACTCGAGCCGGGCCTGGTGATTACCAAGGTAAATAAGCAACCTACACCCAGCCGCGAAGCATTCAATGACGTAGTGGGCAAGCTGAAGACCGGCGATGACGTGGTCTTCGAAGTCATTGATCCGCATCATCCGGAGCTGGGCATCAACGTGGTAGGCGGAACGTTACAATAGGGGTACTTCCGCGCGCCCTGGAACCTGTTCCGGGCGCGCGGAGCAGTGTCAGAGCGGGATCGGAGCACGCCCGTATTCGATTTTTCTTCCCACGATCGCCTTGCCTTGGCTTATACTGGCCGGACGAGATGCGCCGGGAATATTTTTTGCAAGGAGGTGCTCTCCGAGTGTCTTTTTTCAGGATCTGTCTTTATTGTTCTCTGGCTGTTCTGGCAGCCAGCGTGCCGGCTTTCGCCACAACGACGACGCACCACCACGCGGCGTCCAGCCACTCCAAAACCACGCATCGGATCTCCACCCACTCCCGCCGACGGTCCCATCGTGTGCACGGCCAGCAAGCCATTGCGCCGGAACGGGTTACGCAGATCCAGCAAGCGCTCATCCGGGAGCACTACCTGACCGGCGAAGCAGACGGCGAGTGGAACGCATCCACCCAGGCCGCCATGCAAAAGTACCAGGCCGATCACGGATGGCAAACCAGGCTGCTGCCCGACTCGCGCGCGCTGAAGGCGCTCGGGCTCGGCCCGGATTACTCAACCGCCATCAACGCCAAGGATGTTGCCGCCAATAATGGCAGCGCCGGGCAAGCTCCCGCAGTTCCCGCTGCACAAGCCGCCGGTTTTGCCGCCGCATCTGGCGTAAACCGGTAGAGCTGGGCGCATCGACGACATTCCGCCAGGGCCGAAACTCGGGTGTCTTTGTATGCGCGGCGCCCAAGAAGATCTCCCTCCTCAAAGACCTGCCGGTCATACGATCTGCTGGTCTTTTCTTTCCGGAGCGTCGGCAAATTGGCGGCGGTAGAGCTCGGTGTAAATTCCCGGCTCTGCCAATAGAGTCGAGTGCGTGCCGCGCTCGACAATCCGCCCGTCCTGCACCACCAGAATCTCGTCCGCTTTGAGGATCGTGGAGAGGCGATGGGCGATGACAATGGAGGTCCGGCCGGCAAGGGCCGTTTCCAGCGCACACTGGATGGCGGCTTCCGATTCGGAATCGAGATGGGCCGTGGCCTCGTCAAGGATGACAATGTCAGGCGCCTTCAACAGCAGCCGCGCGATGGCAATGCGCTGTTTCTCCCCTCCGGAAAAGCGATAGCCCCGCTCGCCCACCATGGTGTCGAGTTTGTCCGGCAGGCTTTCCACAAGGTCGAGGATCTGTGCATCGCGAAGAGCGGAGCGGATTTGATCGTCGGTGGCTTCGGGCCTGGCATAGAGCAGGTTGGTGCGAATGGTGTCGTGGAAGAGGTGGGCATCCTGGGTTACAACGCCGATACGCTGGTTCAGAGAGTTGAGTTGAAGGTCGCGGACATCCATGCCGCTGATGCGGACGGCGCCGCTTTGCGCGTCATAGAGGCGCGGAACAAGATGGGTGATGGTGGTTTTGCCAGCCCCGGAGGGTCCGACCAGCGCTACCAGTTGGCCGGGAGCGATGCGGAAACTGATATCGCTCAGGACGGTTTTCTGCGGGCGCTTGTCGGGAACGGCGATGGATTCGAGTGAGGCCAGCGATACTTCGGCCGCAGAGGGATAGCGGAAGGCGACGTGATCGAACTCGATGGAGGCGGGACCGGGTGCGATGGGCACGGCCTGGGCGCTTTCCTGGATCATGGGCGGAAGATCCAGCACTTCGAAAACCCTTTCGAATGAGACCAGCGCCGTCATGATGCTGACCTGGACATTGGAGAGGCCGACGAGCGGCGCGTAGAGGCGGGCGAGGTAGGCGGTGAGCGCGACGACCGTGCCCACGTCGAGAACATGATGGACGGCAAGAACGCCTCCCCAGCCATAAGCAAGCGCAGAGGCTACGGTGGCCACGACGGCGAGCGCGGTGAAGAAGAGGCGGCTATAGATGGCCACCTTGATGCTGATGTCAGAGACGCGTGCGGCCTTTTCCCGGAAGATGCGAGCGTCTTCTTCCGGCCGACCAAACAGCTTGGCCAGCAGAGCGCCGGCCACGTTGAACCGCTCCACCATGAGGTTGTTCATGTTGCCGGCAAGGTCATAGGTCTCGCGCATGATGGCCTGAAGTTTGCGCCCCCAAAAGCGCGCCGGGAAAACAAAGATGGGCAGTAGCACGACGGCGCCCAGGGTAATGCGCCAGGAGAGCACGAACATCGCGCCCAGAATGAGAAGGACCGTGATGAGATTGCCGACCACGTTGGAGAGGATGTCAGTGAAAGCTGTCCGCGCACCCTGAACGTCGGTATTGAGGCGGCTGACAAGAGCTCCGGTTTGGGTGCGCGTGAAGAACGCCAGGGGCATTCGCTGGATGTGCTGGAAGAGGCGATTGCGAAGGGAGAGGACGATCTCGGCGCCGATTTTCGACGAGAGAAAGGTCTGTGCGATGCCGAGTGCGCCGTCAAACAGGCCAAGGCAGCCCACGATGATGGCCAAATGAACGATCAAAGGCGCATTGCCCTTGAGGATGCCGTTATTGATGATCTGGCGGAAGAGCAACGGATTGACGATGGTGATGGACGCGTCGACGATGACAACGAGAAGAAACACAGCCAGCAGGCCGGCATAGGGCAAGGCAAAGGCGAGGGTGCGCTTGGCTGTCCCCGGCTTTACCTTTTGCTTCAATACGGAAGGGTCCTGGCCGAGGGAACGCCAGGCGCTGATCATGCCTCCCATCGAGATGGCCTCCGATGCATGGAAAAATGCGATGCGGCATGGTCAGTGTAGCTGTCTGCGCAGCGCCACAAACAGCAGGGCCCATCCGAGTGGGATGGGCCGGGCTGCTGTTGCCGGATTGCCCTTAGTTGACGGTAACGGTGAAGGTGGTTGTGTAGGGGCCGCCGCCGCCAGGGGTGCCCGTTCCCGTCACAGTGAAGACATAGTTGCCGGGGGTGGTGCCGGGATCGCCGCCACCTCCGCCTCCGCCGCCGCCACTGCTGCCGCCGCCGCAGGCTGAGAGCGTGCCGACGAAGGCGAAAACAACCAGCAGGCCGAGGAGGCTGCGCCAGCTACGCCGCCGCGCGGGGATGCCTAAGAAGATCAGCAGGGCCAGCGCCGTTCCGCCGCCCGGTCCCAGCCAGCCGGGCAGACCGCGGCGGTCAAGACTGGCGAGGGCAGGAGGAGTGGTGGCCACGGTCATGGTCGAGGTGCCGCTTCCGGGGAGGGT
>CAVYSS010000041.1:0-10674 GCA_963771195.1 uncultured Acidobacteriota bacterium | reverse complement strand
TTTCTGCGGCCTCGTTCAGTTCCGTATTGCTATATCGGTAATGTGCAGCAGGCCGTCAATCCCGCCCAGGTCCACGAACGCGCCGTAGTCGGTCAGATTCTTCACCGTGCCCGTCAGCACCGCGTCCTCGCCCAGCAGCTCCATGGTGTGGCTGCGCTTGGCTGTCTGATCCTCTTCCAGGATCTCCTTCCGGCTCACCACAACGTTGCCGCGCTTCTTGTTCAGCTTGATCACGCGGACTTCAATCTGCTGCCCAAGGTAGCCGTCGAGATTCCGCACCGGCCGGATCTCCAGCTGCGAGCCTGGCAGGAACGCCTTCATCCCGATATCGACCGTGAGCCCACCCTTCACGCGGCTCACAATCGTGCCCATGACCGGCGTCTTCTCGTTCGCCGCCTTTTCAATTGTGTCCCACACCCGCAGGCGCTGGGCTTTCTCAAAGCTGACGAGATATCCGCCCTCCGGCTCCTCGCGCTCAATCACCACGTCAATCACGTCGCCCGGATTGAACTTCACCGCGCCGGTGTGGTCCACTACCTGCTCCAGCGGAACCAGGCCCTCGGACTTCAGGCCCACATCCACCACCAGGTGCTTCTCCGTCTGCTTCAGCACTGTGCCGGATACAACCTTGTCGCCGTAGGCTTCAACGGCTGCCGCCTCGGCGGCCTGCTCGCGCTCAAAGGCTTCCAGAGCTGCGGAAAAGTCCTCCATGGACTCGCCGCTGCCCTCGAATGGCCTGTGTGCTGCCGGGGCGGGCGCTGACACTGCCGCTGTTGCGGAAGGCTCGGCTGACGTTGCGGACAGCTCTGCGGACGCTGCGGTCTCTTCGGCCGGAATTGCTTCAGCAACCTCCGCCGACGCAACCGGGTTCTCCGTCGCCTGGGCTACAGGCTCGGTTGTGGCATCGGCGTCCAGCGCGGGAGTTGTTGCTTCGGTAAGCTCGGGGTTGGACGTGGATTCGTACGACGGCTGCTCTTGCTCCGCCGCAGGCTCTAGCGTAGGGGTTTCCAATTCGGTGTTCAGGGTTGTGCTCTCGGTTTCGGGATTGAGGACGTTTGCCATCACTGCCAGCTCCAAGATTCCTTCACCAGCGCGCTTCGTGCCTCGCCGGCCTTGACCCCAGCGCAACGGTCGCAGCAAGGCGCCGTGCACCGGTCCCTTCTTGACCTGCAATGTGCAGGGGAGATTTCTTTGGGGGACGAGGCTCCCGGCCGCTCATAGCGGCCTCGGTTACGTCTCGTCACCTTTGGGAAACACCCGGCAGGCAACTGCAGGCTGGAAGGCGGCCGCAGCTCACTGCTGGAATCCGCGCAGGAAGCTACGCTTTCAAGTGTACCAACGTCCTGAATCGAGCGTCAATGAAGGCACTCCCCGGAACTGACATTCTCCTCCAAAAAACTGCCGTGATTTTTAATCCATCCTTAAGAAACACCGGCGAAACGCTGCGAAACCCCGCAACTATAATCCTCCCGTAGACAGTTCTCATCTCGAAAGGGCGCGGTCCCCATGAAATCTCTCACCAACTTCCTTGTCCTGCTCACCATGATCGGTTGTGCCGGATTGGCCGCGTCCGCCGCCGAAACCTGCTCTCTCGACACCTACGCCTCCTCCTGGATGACCACCGGAACCCCGTTTTCCGTCACTTGCCCCTCGGGAAAATACTCCGGTCACCTGGTGGCCAGACCTGCCCGCAGGTTCTTCCGCCGCGGCTCTCTCAGGCTCGTCTTCGATCAGCCCGTCGCCGTATCCACTCCAAGGACGCAGGATGAGGGCAAGATCCAGCTGGGACACGGCCGCCAGATTGCCAATATGCTCCTTGCCGGCGGCACCGGCATCGGAGCCAAAGACATCACCGACGGCCTCAGCGGCGCCGTCTTTAAATCGTGGTACATGATTCCCGCTTCGTGCGTCGCTTTGGCTTTCTTCTCCAACGGCGGCGACATCCTCCTCAAGCCCGGATACAAGATCGAAGTCGTTTCCCTCAACCGTCCGGGAGCCACAGCTTCCGGCCCAACCAGCTCTGCGGGATCTGCCGCTCCGTCGTTGGGCCAGCACCGCTAGCTCCGCTTCCCCGTCCTATACTGATGCGGAAGCAATGGACTACCTCTTCACCCCCTGGCGCTACGCCTACATCGCCTCCGCGGACACCGACTCCCGCCCGGGCGTTCCCCAGGCGCTGGCTGCCTGGCCCGGCAACACCGGCTGCGTCTTCTGCAACATCCTCGCCTCGGTCGACTACGCCATCGAACACCGTATGAGCCGAGACGACGCCGAATCCGCCGCCGGTCTCGTCTACCGTGGCCGCCACTCCTTCGTCATCCTGAACGCCTTCCCCTACACCTCCGGCCATGTGATGATCATGCCGTACGCTCACATCGATCGCCTCGACAAGGTTCCCACTAACGCCGCACACGAGATGATGGACCTGGCCCAGCGAACCGAGGGGGTCCTCGACCGCCTCTACCATCCCCACGGCTTCAACTTCGGCCTCAATGTCGGCAAGGCCGCGGGCGCCGGCGTTGCCGGCCACATCCACCTCCACGCCATGCCCCGCTGGATTGGCGACACCAACTTCATGACCACTTTGGCCGAGACACGCCTTGTTCACGAAGACCTCTCGATCACCTGGCAACGGCTTCGTCAGGCTTTCGCCGAATGAATGCTCTGTCCCTTATCCAATTCGGTCAATATTCCAACTCAGCGGACTCGAGTTCGCACCCGGAGAATCCTCAATGAAAAAGCTCCTCGCCCTTTGCGCCGTATTCTTCGCCGCGCTGGCCGTCTTCACCGTCGCGCCCGCCGTGCACGCAGCCACTGACGTCACCGGCGACTGGACCGCCCAAATGCAGGGCCCCAACGGCGACATGACCCTCACATTCCACTTCAAGCAGGACGGCAGCAAGATCACCGGCTCCGTCGATACCGGCATGGGCGCCCCCGTCGACATCCAGAACGGCAAAATCGACGGCGACAAAATCTATTGGGAAACCTCATTCAACGGCGCCACCATTCAACACAATGGTACGGTCAACGGAGACGAGATCAAGGCCACTGTTAAATCGAGCGACGGCAGCTTCCCTGAGATGAACATAGTTCTCAAGCGCGGCCCCGCCAAATAGCGGAGCACGGGGCTCAGGTGTACGGTCTCTGCCCGCCCGGCCGCCTGCGCCCAGCTCCTGTCACTCCCACTCCCCCCTTGCACTTCTACAAGAGTAGAGTTATGCTCGTGTCGAAGCGAAAGGGGAACACGTGACTGCAGACCGCATTGAACTCCCTCAGGGCACCCTCGATCTGCTTATCCTGCGCACCCTCTCCAACGGCCCGCACCATGGCTGGGCCATCTCAGAGCGCGTACAACAGGTTTCCAGCGAAGCCCTCAGCATCCAGCAGGGCTCGCTTTATCCCGCGCTGCATCGCCTGGAACGCCGTGGCTGGATCAAGGCCCGCTGGGGAGCGTCGGAGAACAATCGGCGCGCCAAGTTCTATGAGCTGACCAAAGCCGGCCAAAAGCAGCTTCAGGCCGAAACCGAAGCTTGGCGCAAATTGACCGCGGCTGTCGCCCAGGTCCTGGAAGGAGCGTGATCCCATGCTCGATGATCTGCGAATTCGCTTGCGCTCCCTGTTCCGCCGCCCTGCCGTCGAACGCGAACTCGATGAAGAGCTCCGCTTCCACTTCGATCACGAAGTCGAAAAATACCGAAAGTCCGGCCTGAGCGAGCCGGAAGCAAAACGCCGCGCCCGCCTGGCTTTCGGCGGCCTTACGCAGGTTGCGCAAGATTGCCGCGAAGCCCGCGGAACCGGGCTCGTCGAGCGTTCCATGCAGGACCTTCGCTATGCCCTTCGCCAGCTCAGGGCCAACCCCACCTTTGCCTCGTTCATCATCCTTACTCTGGCCCTCAGTATCGGAGCTAACAGCGCTATCTTCAGCGTCATCGATGGGGTGCTCATCAAGAAGCTTCCCTATCCTCACCCCGAACGCCTTGTGCGGATCTTCCTCTCCAGCACTGACTATCCCAAGTTTCCCCTCAACCCCTTCGACTTTCGCGATTTCCGCGCGCGCAATCGCACCTTTGAGAACATGGCTGTCTTCACACGGGGCGATGTGCAGCTCTCAGGCTCTGGCGAGCCGACGCGGCTTAATGGCTTTGGAATCACTTCCGGCTATTTTCGCGTGCTTGGCCTTCAGCCCGAGTTAGGGCACGAATTCGATTTCCAGGCTGAAATTCCCGGCAACGGTCTTCAGGTGATCTTGAGCGACCGCCTCTGGCGAACCCGCTTCAACGCCGACCCACACATCATAGGCCGCAAGATCACCCTGAATCTGCAGCCATTCGTTGTGATTGGCGTAATGCCCGCCGGAACGGATCATCCCGGCAACGAATACCACTCTGTGGCCTATGGCGAAAGCGTCGATGTGTGGTGGCCGTTTTCATTCGCCGGCAACCCCAACCAGCGCGGATCGCATTATGTTGAAGGCATTGGCAGGTTGAAGGACGGTGTGAGCGTAGCACAGGCGCGGGCGGACCTGAACGCCATCATGAACGAACTCGAGCGCGAACATCTGGACTCTGGCTGGACCGTTCTGGTCATTCCGCTCTATACCGAGATTGTCGGCGCCGATCGGCAACTGCTTCTGGTTCTCCTCGGCGCGGTGTGCCTGGTGCTGCTCATCGCCTGTGCCAACGCCGCCAACCTGCTCCTGGCCCGGGCCGCGAGCCGGCAGCGCGAAATTGCCATTCGCCTCGCCATGGGCGCATCGCGTCTGCGCGTGGTGCGCCAACTGCTAACCGAAAGCCTCGTCATCGCGATCGCCGGAGGCACACTCGGCTTGGCTCTTGCTTTTGGCGGCGTCAAGGGGCTGGTCCTAATGCTGCCTGCCAATTTTCCCCGCGCCCACGACATCCATGTGAGCGCCCCGGTCTTCGTTTTCACCTTTGCCGTCAGCCTCGCCACCGGAATTCTGTTTGGTCTCGCCCCCGCGCTCCAGGTTTCGCGTACCGATCCCAAACAGGGCCTGCAGCAAGGGAGTCGCACCGCTACGGCCAGCCGGGTTCACAGCCGGCTTCGCAACGCGCTGGTGGTGTCGGAGGTAAGCCTCGCCTGCGTTCTCCTCATCGGCGCCGGACTCATGCTCAAGAGCTTTCTCAACCTGCTTCACCTCGATCCCGGATTTCGCCAGGAACACGTCCTCACCGCCAGCCTTTCATTGCCCCACAACGAGTACAATACCGCCGCCCTGACCGCGCGCTTTTACAACCAGCTCGCCCTCGGCCTCCATGCTCTTCCCGGCGTGGAGAGCGCCGGCGCAGGCAGTGATCTTCCCTGGACCGGCTACGACGAGAATATGGGTGGCTTCACTGTGGAAGGCAAAACCCCGCCACCCGGCAAGGATTTCCACGCCCGTTACCACATGGCCACGCCCGGCTATTTCACGTCCCTCGGTATTCCGATTGTTGCCGGCCGCGCTTTTTCCGATGCCGATAAAACCGGCGCGCCAAACGTGCTGATCGTCAACCAGGCATTCGCAAAGGAATGCTGGCCATACAAAGATGTCATTGGCAAACGGATCAGCTTTGAGGACCATCCCAAAACGGATGCCGACTGGACGACCATCGTGGGCGAGGTCGGCGACGTAAAAGATCACCCCAACAGCCCCGGAGCTCAGCCTGCCTTCTGGTGGCCGGAAGGGCAAATACCATGGCCCCAAGGCGATATGTCGGTTGTCATCCGCGGTCGCACTGACCCAACCCTGCTCGCCGACGCGCTGCGCAGGCAGGTCCACCAACTCGACCCCACCCTGGCCGTGGCCGACGTGCAGTTAATGGATAAGATCGTCGACGCATCGGATTCCTCGCCGCGCTTTGCCTTCGTCCTGGTCGGATTGTTCGCCACTCTGGCCATACTGCTTGCGGCCATTGGCGCCTACGGCGTCATCGCCTACACCGTGAGCCAGCGCAGCCAGGAATTCGGCCTCCGCCTGGCCCTCGGCGCCAGCCGCCGCGACCTCATGCGCCTGGTCCTCGTCCACAGCGCTGCGCTCGCCGTTCCGGGCACCGCCCTCGGCGTGCTGCTGGCACTGGGTCTGGGCCGTTTCCTGCGCAGCCTCATTTATCAGGTGAGCCCGGCTGACCCGGTAATCCTTGCCTCGGTTTCTGTCCTGGTGCTGGCGGTGGCCCTGGTCGCATCCTGGCTCCCGGCCCGCCGCGCAGCTCATTCGGACCCCATGGCAACCCTCCGCGCCGAGTAAAGCAAGGCAAACTCGCGCGACCCTGCGGCGCGCGAAAATCCTGCCTTCTCGTGTCTTGACCACTGACCACTGTTTCACCGTTTCACTATCCACTTGGCATCCTCCTATACGCCGTATACCATCCCCTATACGGTGTATAGATGAACGGTCCCGAACCCACGTATAGCCGTATTTACCAGTGCGCTCTCGCCATCCTCGAGGCGGAGGGTCCGCAGGCTATCTCCATGCGCCGCATCGCCAAAGACGTGGGTATCACCCCCATGGCCATCTATCACCACTTCCCCAGCCGCGAAGCCCTCCTCGACAAGGTCGTCAATACCGAATTCGAGCGCCTCGCAGGATTCTTCCGCGAGCCGGTGAAGGGAAGCACCGCTTCCGCGCGCATCGTCCATGTCATGGACGGCTACATCGACTACGCTCTCGTCCACCCGCGCATCTTCGACTATGTTTTTTCCAGTCCCCGCCCCGGCGCACGCCGCTTCCCAGACGACTTCCGCGCTCGCCAATCGCCAACCCTCAACGTCACCGCAGACGCCCTCGCTGACTGGATGAAGACCGGCGATCTCCGCCGCGACGATGTCTGGGAAGTCGCCATGGCGCTATGGGCCCACGCCCACGGCTATCTCGCGCTCTACCGCGGCGGCCGTTTCAACCTGACAGAAGACGAGTTCCGCAAGCTCGTGCGCCGCTCCCTGAGGAGGTTCTTCCATGGAATCAAAGCTTGAACAACAGCGGACTTCGGGCGCCCCAGAGCCTACCCGGAGCTTGTCGAGGAGGCTCGATTCCGAGACCTGGGAAGCCCGGAAGCTGCGGGCCCAACCATTCGTCATCCTCGCCGCGGTCCTGCTCGCCGCCGCCGCCTACTACTGGACCTACGGCCTCTTCCCCATCTGGGAGCTAGCCTGGCTCGCCCCTCTGCCCATGCTCTGGATCGCGCCGCGCGTCAGCGCCCGCACCACCACCGCCGCCGCCTTCATTGCCATGGCCCTCGCTCGCACTGACATGTGGAGCTACTACCGTCTGCTCCATCTACCCCTCGGGCTCATGATTGCCGCGGTTGTCGTGCCCGCCGTCGTGTTTGCCCTCGCCATCGGCCTCTTTCGCAGCTTTCTGGTCCGCGGCCGTCCCATTCTCGCCGTTCTCGCCTTCCCCGCCGTCCTCGTCAGCTACGAATACCTCTTCAGCCTCTGGCAGGGCACCTTCGGCAACACCGCCTACACCCAGCTCCCCAATCTTCCCGTCCTCCAACTCGCCGCCCTCACCGGTATCTGGGGAATCTCCGACCTGGTCGCATTCGTCCCCGCCGCGGCCATCGCTCTGCTCTACATCCGCGGCCCCCAACGCCGCGCTCTGGCCGCCGCCCTCGCCGTCGTCCTCGTCGCGGTTCTCGGCTATGGTTTCATCCGTCTCGCCCACGCCCCGCCAGCTCCGTCCACCGTCCGCGTCGGGTTCGCCGAATCGCACGTCGGCCCCAACATGTTTCCCAGCGAGCCCGGGCCCATCATGAACCTCATGCGGGACTACGCCGGTCAGGTCCACGCCCTCGCCGCCCAGGGCGCGCAATTCGTCGTCCTGCCAGAAATGTCCGCCCGGGTCGATGATCAGGTCCTGCCCCAGCTCATGCCGCAAATTGACACGCTCTTCCAGCAAACCGCTCGCGCCACCGGCGTTCAAATCGATCTCGGCATCCTCCACATCACCGGCGGACGCGCCTGGAATGAGGCCCGCCTCTATTCGCCCTCCGGCGCCCTCGAAGCCGTCTACCGTAAGCATCACCTCGTCCCCTTCGCCGAAGCCGGCACCACTCCCGGCGCCGCCATCTCCATCCTGCCCCAGCCGGAAGGCACTATCGGCCTCCAGATCTGCCGCGACATGGACTACCCTGAGCTCTCCCGCCGCTATGCCAGCCACGGCGTCGGTCTCATGCTCGTCCCCGCATGGGAGTTCGGCCCTGACTACCTCTGGCACGGCCACATGGCCCTCATGCGCGCTGTCGAAGACGGCTTCACCCTCGTCCGTTCCGCCAAGGAGGGCTACCTTACTGCCAGCGACGACCGCGGTCGAATCTTGGCGGAAAAGCTCACCCTGCCGGAAACCGGCTTCACCACCATGCTGGCCACCGTCCCCGTGCGCAATGACCCAACGCTTTATGAGGAATGGGGCAATTGGTTCGCTTTCGTCGACCTGGCTCTTCTGGCTGGGTTGCTGGTTCTCTGGGCGCTGGACCTTCGCCGCTAGCGACAATTTGGGCCAGCCAAGCGCGCGGCATTAGACGATAAGGAATACCTATTTACAAAATAGGTATTTCTCTGCTAAGGTTCTGCCCATGGCGAAGAACACGGACAAGCGCGACCTCTTTCCCGGTGCTCTGGAGTTGATGATCCTCCAGTCGCTACGGCTCAAACCCATGCATGGCTACGGCCTCGTGAAGCATATTCAGCAGGTCTCCGACGACCTCCTGGAGATCGAAGAAGGTTCGCTCTACCCGGCCCTCCAGCGCATGCTGCGCGAAGGGCTGCTCGAGTCCGAGACGGGCGTCTCGGCCAAGGGCCGGCCAACCCGCATCTACCGCGCCACCGAAAAAGGCTTGCGCCACCTGGAGCAGGAGCTTTCCAGTTTCAAGCGAATGTTTGCGGGGGTTACGCGGGTGCTGCGGACGGCGTGAAGACAGGAAACCAGGGTCCGAGAGAACGAGGGGCCAGAAAAACCGGCAAAGCTAAGAGCAAATAGCTAATAGCTGAAAGCTGGCTCCGGAGGAAATGCGATGAACTGGATTGCAGGACTGTTTAGGCAAAAGCGATATGAGGACCTGGCGGTCAAAATCGAAGAGCACATCGCTGAAAAAACCGACGATCTGGTCGAGTCGGGCATGCCACGCGAACGGGCGGAGCGGGAGGCGCGCCGCGCCTTCGGTAATCGCACCGTGATCACCGAGCGCAGCCGCGTGGCCTGGCAATGGCCCAGGCTGGAATCGCTGCTCGCCGATGTAAAACTGGTTTTCCGCCGCCTCGGCAACGCTCCCGGATTCGCCCTCACCGTACTGCTGACGCTGGCCATCGGATTTGGCGCCAACACAGCCGTGTTCACGGTAGTGGACGGCGTGCTGCTGAAGCCGCTGCCGTATCCGGATTCCGACGGCCTGGCGGCGCTTACACTGCTTGCGCCGGGTTCAGGATCGTTGGCGTCCTCGTCGAACGGGCTGCAGCTCTCGCAGTCGATGTACCTGACGATCGCGGAGCATAACCGGTCGTTTCAATCGATGGGCGTGTGGACGACGGACAAGGCAGACGTGACCGGCTTCGCCCGTCCAGAAGAGGTAAACACGGCCATTGTGAGCAGTGGCGTGCTGGAGACCCTGGATGTGCCACCCGTGGCGGGCAGATGGTTTCGAGACGTGGAGCAGGATCCGCATGGGCCGAAAGCGGCGATGCTGAGCTTTGGATACTGGCAGCGCCAGTTCGGAGGCAGCCCGGAAGCGATCGGGCAGACGATCCGGGTGGACGGGGAGCAACGGCAGATTGTGGGTGTAATGCCGCGAGGATTCCGGATGGTGGATCAGGATTTCGACCTGCTGCTGCCCATGGCGGTGGATAAGACACACCAGAAACTGGCGCCGTTCTATCTCGATGGCGTTGCGCGGCTCAAGCCAGGGGTGACGCTTGCGGCGGCGGACGCCGATGTCTCGCGGCTGGTTGAAGTATGGATGGACTCGTGGTCGAACGGGCCAAAGACCAATCCGCACTACTACCGGGTTTGGCGGATCAAGCCGGCATTTGAACCGCTCAAGCAGAAGGTGATCGGCAACGTGGGCAGCGTGCTGTGGGTGGTGATGGGCACAGTCGGGCTGGTGATGCTGATCGCTTGCTTGAACGTGACAAATCTGCTGCTGGTGAGGGCGGACGCGCGCAGGCAGGAGTTGGCGGTTCGCAGCGCGCTGGGTGCGGGTCGGGCGCGGATTGCGCGGGAGCTGCTGACGGAGAGCGTTGCGCTGACCCTTGCCGGAGGCGGCCTGGCGATCGGCGTGGCGTACGCGGCATTGCGGCTTTTGAAAGCGCTGGAGCCAGCGAACCTGCCGCGGCTGAATGAGATTGGGCTCGACGGTTGGTCGCTCGCGTTCACGCTGGCCGTCTCCGTGGCGGCTGGAGTGCTGCTGGGCTCCATTCCGGCCTTCAAGTACGGCTGGGCGCAGGCGCCGGCATCCATCGGCACGGGACGCACGGCCAGCCTTAGCCGGGAGCGGCACCGCTCGCGCGACGTGCTGGTGGTGAGTCAGGTGGCCATGGCGCTGGTGCTCCTGGTCTGCGCCACTCTGATGATCCGCACCTTTGCGGCGCTCCGGAATGTGGACCCGGGATTTGCCGATGCGGCGCATGTACAGACCGTCCGGATTGCGATTCCGCCGGCCATGGAAAGCAATCCTTTGACTG
>CAVYSS010000040.1:0-21930 GCA_963771195.1 uncultured Acidobacteriota bacterium | reverse complement strand
GATCTCGCGAATGGGCTGGAGCACGCCAATCTCGTTGTTCGCAGCCATGATCGTAACCAATATCGTCTTATCGTCTATGGCCCGCTTAAGGTCTTCAATATCAATAAGTCCGTCCGCCTTCACCGGCAGATAAGTCACGCGGTAGCCGTACTTCTCCAGGCGCTTGCAGGTGTCCAGAACCGCTTTGTGCTCTGTGACTTGGGTGATGATATGGTTGCCACGCTCGCGGTACATTTCCGCGATGCCCTTTATGGCCAGGTTGTCGCTCTCGGTGGCGCCGGAGGTGAAGATGATCTCCTTGGCGGTGGCGCCGATCAGCTTGGCAATCTGCTCGCGGGCGGTCTCCACGGCCCGCTCCGCCTCCCAGCCAAAGGAATGGTTGCGGCTGGCGGCGTTTCCGAACACGGTGGTGAGGTAGGGCATCATCGCCTCCAGCACCCGCGGATCGAGCGGAGTGGTGGCGTGATTATCCATATAAATGGGCAGCTTTACGCCCGCCGGTACTTCCACTTGACTGATAACTGTGCTCATCGCGTTTTCATCCTCTTTGCTGCCCCTGTTCGCGACGGGGGAAGAATGTCTCTTTCTCGCTACACTGTCAAAGTGACCAGTGCCTGGGCCGGAGGGCCGCTCGTGCTTGCTTCCTGCGGCTCATGGTCCGCCAAATCGTAGATACTAATGCTCTTCAGAACGCCTGAAATGGTCTCATTCACGCGCGCCAGCGGCTCTTTGACGGTGCAATTCGAGGTCAGGTCGCACGCCTTTGCACCCTTGGTGCACGAGGTGATGAAGAGCGGCCCGTCGATGGCATGGATCACCTCAAATGCCGAGATCTGGCGCGGATCGCGGGACAGCGCATACCCGCCGTTCATGCCCGCGTGCGACCGCAACAGCCCGGTTTTGGTCAGCCGCTGGAGGATCTTGGCCAGCAGCTGCGCCGGAATCCCGTACGTGTCGGCGATGTCCTTGGCGCTCTGGGCAGGGGATTCGGGATGCTCGGCCAGGTACTTCAGAGCCATGAGCCCGTAATCCGCTTTTTTGGTCAGCTTCAGCATGCAATATGCGACTGGATCAGTCCGCATTCAGTATACGACCAAATCGATCCACAATTCAACCGGACCAGATATCCGTCGGCCGGTTGAGGTCCGAGTGCTCCAACTTTCCGAAAAATCAACAAAAATGCCGTTTTCAATTGCTTGGGAGATGGGTAAAATCGGGCGCAAGATGTGTTGATTGTTGCCTCTTCCGGCGCGCTTGGGCGGTGAACCGCCCGGCGGAGCGGCTGAACCGCTTTTCGGAGCTTCACCTTGGATTTATGTCAATGGAATTGCAGACTTTAGATGAAATCGTTTGAGACAGACAATCGCCCGAATCCAGCCATTTGGGCTTCAACAATGGGAACGCCCGGCAGGAAAACCTGACGAACACTGGAACCATGGCCACCGTTTGCAAACACCCGCGAGTGCGCATCGTATCCCGCCAAGAGGACGCCGAATTTGTTGAGTGCCTCGAATGCGGTGAAGTCTTTGATTCAGAAGAATTTAACGACATGGAAATTGAGGAAACCGTGGAAGCGCAAGAGGCCGAGTCCGACTCCTGAAACGCGGATATCCCCGGCTCTACCTGGCCGCGCCGGCTGAAGCCTGGCCGTTGGGCACAGCAGGTCCGGTTCTCCGCGACACCACCCACGCGTAGTGCAGGCCCGACGCCACAGTAAGGATCATGGTGGCATCCAGCGCCACGGGCCGCAGCCAAAGCACCCATGCCGAGGGGTCGGTCTGCTGCAGCAGCACCACGGCGACGGCGAGGATCTGTGCGACCGTATTGGCCTTGCCGAACCAGCTTGGCTTGAACTCGCGCCGGCCGGCGGCTGCATAGAGAAGAGCGGCAACCACCAGAATGCCAAGATCGCGCCCGAATACCAGCACGGTAACCCGGGCGGGGATCAGCCCCATGTGAGTGAGAACCAGGAATAGAGTGCTCAGGAGCAGCTTATCGGCGACCGGGTCAAGGTACGCGCCCAACATGGTCCGCTGCCGCAGAATCCTGGCCAGAGCGCCGTCGAGCGCGTCCGTCAGTCCGGCAGCGATAAACAAGGCGAAGCCCAGAGGGAATTGGCGCTCCAGGATTGCAGTGACCAGAAAGGGAGCCAGGCAGATGCGCGCAATGGTCAGCAGGTTCGGCATGTTGCGCATCGGGTTCAGGCGTGGACTTTCGGAGTGGGTCATGGCCAGAAATTCAGCATCCGCTCAGCCGTGCCGCGACACGCTTCTCCTCACCTGAATGGCCGCAAGTCTCAAGCTACCGAGGCAAGGAGGAAAGCGAATCCCGAATGACGGCTCTAGCGAAGGATGGTACAGCATGAGACCGCCCGCCGGGGATGACCGGCTTTTCGCCCCATCACGATCCTGCTAAACTACTTGCTGGATCGGGTTCTGCCGAATGGCGGAGTGCAAGCCGGCAATACGATTCAGCAGGCATCCTCCGGCGCTTTGAATAAGGGCGCGGTCCGGCCATCCATAGGCGCGTAGCTCAGTTGGTTAGAGCGCTTCCTTGACACGGAAGAGGTCGCTGGTTCGAATCCAGTCGTGCCTACCAATTCTCTCAATGACTTGCGAGATAGGCTCCTAAATCTTCGCCTGCAAAATCTCGGCTGCCTCCGTTTTCCCCCCACGAAGCGCCTACTAAATCGTCTGCGAGCCGGTTTCAGGTGCCTGCATCATAGCGGCCTGCACCGCCATCATCGACGCATTGACCCGGTGGGCATACGGACCTTGGGTGGTCGCTACGCAGCCCCAGCGCGCCGGTAAGTGCAAGCCAAAAATGAAAGGGCGTGGGCCAATTGGCCCACGCCCTGGATTGCGGGCTGCGGATTAGAACTCGATCCGAGCGGCGACCTGGCCGGTGCGGGCGCCGCCGAAGTCCGCCGATGTGCCGTTGTAGGAGCCGACGGTGCCCGGAACCAGGCCGAAGCTGGAAGAGCTCAGGTTGGTGATAGGGTCGCCGAGGTTGGTGTGGTTGAGGACATTGGTGAAGGTTCCATCGATTTTCATGTGCACGCGTTCGGTGAGGGCAAAGTACTTGCTGAGGCCGGATGAGAGATTGAAAAGGCCGGGGCCCTCGACGGATCCGACCGGCGCGTTGCCGAAGCGGCCAATGGGAAGGGGCGCGGGGCCGGAGCCGCTGCCGGTGGTGCAGGGAGTCCCAACTGCCCAGCCGGGGTAGCCGGGGCAGGTAAATGCGCCGCCGTTGATCCAGTCGAGGCGGCCTTTGTTGGCAGGATTGACGCTTTTGCCGGCAACCCAGTCAGCATGCTGGTCGCGGTGGCTGGGGTCCCATCCGGCCGCGGTAGTGGTGAGGCCGGAGCCGGTGCCCGACGGGTCGCCCTGGCCACTGGGGTAAGAAGGCGTTTCCCAGGGGCCGGTCTGGAGGGTGAGGATGCTGCTGAGCTGCCATCCACCGACGATGAAGTCCGCTGCCCGCGAAATGCCGTTGCCGAAGAGCTGGCCGCGGCCAAAGGGCAGTTGGTAGATTGCGGTGGATTCCCAGCGCAGCCTGCGTGTGCCGTAGACATTGCCGAAGTCGACATGGCGATCGAGTACGGAACTCGCCCGGTTGCCGCCGCCCTCGCCGCCAAAGCCGGTGCCATCCGGACCCTGGTTATCGGCCAGAGCCTTGGCCCAGGTAAAGCCTGAATGGAACTCCAGGCCTTTCTCGAGGCGATGGCTGGCTTCGAGCTGGAAGGAGTTGTAGCTCTCGTTGGCGCCGGTGGCGCGGGTGTTGATGCGGCCCCAGTTGGGGAAGAGGCGCGCGGAGAAGGGTTGGTTATAGGCCGAGACTGTGCTGGAGAGAGGCAGCGTGTTCTCGTCTGGAGCCCAGACGAGCTGGTGAGTTTCCGATCCGATGTAGGAGACCCGGGCAGCGTAGCCGGAGCCGAAATCATGATCCGCGCTGAGCACGTATTGGTAGGTGTATGGGTCTTTCCAGTTGATGGAATTGGCGGTTCCGAAGTAATCGGTTCCGTAGCCTCCCACTCCGGCGGCCACGCCTGCGCCCGCGTACACCTGCGGCCACATGAAAGCGGGCTTTTTGGCGGCGGCGTTATAGCTATTGGGGAATGCCTGGGTCTGGGCCTGTGCGGTTCCGGTTAGAGAGTAGAAGCTGGAGCCGAGCATGGTGATGTTGTACATGCCGAAGCCGCCGCGGACGGCCCACTTGTCACCGGCGAAGGGGCGCCAAGCGAAGCCGAGGCGAGGCAGGAAGCGCAGGTGCGGGTACTTCTTCAGGCCCGATGGGAATCCGGCGTTATCGTTGCCCAGGACGGGCATGCAGGGCGCGCCATTGACGGCCGCGGTGTTGTTATTGGTCACGCCGTCGGGATCGCAGGCGTTGGCGGATGCGAGGAAGCCCTTGGCCAGCAGCGCCTGTTTGCCCTGGGGATAAATGACGCGGCCGGAGCGGGCCACGGTGGGATCGAAATTGGCGATGTCGCCGTAGCGATCGTAGTAGCCGGGATGCAGCTCATACCGGACGCCAAAAGAGAGCGTGAGGCGCGGGTTGAGACGCCACTCGTCCTGGCCGTAGAAGTGGTAGTGGCCGGAGAGACCGTCGTTGTCCTCCTTGACCACGTCGTAGAAGCTGGCGTCAGGGATGCCGAGGAGGAAATCGGCGAAATCCACGCCGGTGAAAGCGCCCTGGCTGCCATTGCCGTCGGTGAAGGTGTAGGTGCCGTAGTTGTCGGAGCCATTGAAGCCCAGGGGCGTAATGGCTTCCAGGGTCTGGATGTCGGTACCGAATTTTACGGTGTGGTTGCCCTTCGTCCAGATGAGCACGTCGTCGTACTCGTAGGTGAGCGACTTGTTGAGGCCGGTAAGGCGGTCGGCGTTCAGGGATTGAATGTTGTTGAAGTCCATCTCCGGAATGCCGTTGTAGAAGAGGTTCTGCAAGCCCTGCCAGCCCTGGCCCGTGGTCCAGGCATTTCCGTTGAAGGCATCGCTCTGGCCGCTGGTGAATCGCGTGAAGCCGAAACCGCCTTCGTTGATGAGGCTGGGCTTGATGATCCAGTTGGTGTCGACCTTGAGCAATCGGTTCTGGCTAAGGTTGAGATCCGAGGGAACCAGAAGCGGCTCGGTCCCGTTATTGGAGGCATTCTTCCAGGTGAACCTGCCCCAGATGAGGAACTTCTGGTCGGCGCCGAAGTACTGATCCATGCGCGCGTCGAACTGATTGGAGCTGCCAGAAGTGTTGACGTTGGCTTGCCAGTTGGCGACGCCGTTGTCGGTATACGCGGTGGGATCGCCGATGTTGGGGTCGGGATAGAACTGCTTGAGGGTGCTTGCCGCGATCTGGCTGATACCCGAAGGAATCTTGTTGCCGGGGTAAGGCGCGCCGGTGAACGGGTCGAGCAGCACCAGGGAAGCGCAGCCGCCCCCCGAGGCGGGCTCGCAGTATTTGGAGAAGTCACCCTGCTTCATCAGCGTGGAGGGCACGATCTCCTGGATGGTGCTCTGCGCGGGATGGCGCCAGCCCTCGTAGGTGCCAAAGAAGAAAGTGCGGTCATGTCCGTTGTAAAGATGTGGAATGGTAACGGGGCCGCCCACGCTGCCGCCGAAAGTGTTTCCATGAACGCCGGGCTTTTTCGTCGTTGTCGGGTATGTGTAGGGAATGGCATCGAAGGCCGAACTCTGGTAGTACCAGAATCCCGTGCCGTGAAAATTGTTGGTGCCGCCCTTGGTGGTAACGACAATCTGCCCGGGGTCGCCGAATTCGGCGTTGGCGAGCACGCCGTCGGCGCGGATCTCTGAAATCGACTCGGTGGAAGGGAAGGCATCGCCGAGGAAGCTTCCCCCGGTGGCGCTCTTGGCGGTAACGCCATCGACGGTCACGTCGACCTGGTAGGGCAGAGCGCCTTGCAGGGAGATGCCGGAGGCGTCTGCCTGGACCCCGGGGAGAGCGCCGAAAATCGCAGCCGGGCTGGTTCCAGAGAAGCTGGCGCGCGTGTTCACCGGGAGATTGGTCGTGTCCTCGGTATTGAATGCGCCAGAGACTGTGGGCGAATCGGTCTGGATCGCGCTGACGTCATCGGCTTTGACTTCGATCTGCTGCTGCACCGCGCCGACTGAGAGCCGCGCGTCCACACGAAGCTCCTGGCGGACGGTGAGTGCGACCCCGGCAATCTGCCACTTTTGGAATCCGGCCTCTTCGATGCCGATGCTATAGTGGCCCGCCTTCACATCGAGGAAGCGGTAATCGCCCACGCCGTTGGTTTTGCTCACGCGCACCGTGCCTTCCTCAGCGTTGGTGAGCGTGACCTGCGCGCCCGGGATCACGGCGCCGGCATTATCTGTTACCACGCCGACTACGGAGCCTTGTGTGGCCTGCGCATCCGCGTGCATCCACGGCAGCGTAAGCGTCAAGGCGATCAGGATCGAGAGCAGCGAAAACCCCGACAGAGCCGCTTTGACGGCATCAATTCTGTGACAGCTGGATCGAGACATCATGGACTGCCTCCTGAAGCAAATCGTGGTGAAATTGGTTTGTGTGGCGTGAGCGTGTGCCCGTAGAGTAAAACCGCACAGCAACACGAGCCCTTTGCGATGAGCCAAATCGGGGACGGCAAAAGAGCCCTGTTACGAGCCGTTAGGGTCTATCTGATAAGGAAAGCGTACGAAGTGCAGGTTAATGGAATGAGTACTCTGTGTGAACGCAGGTTTAAAACAGGTCGACACTTGTGGATCGGGCCGGCGCGCGGCGGTATTTAATCGGCTTGTCCGGAACGGCTGAGGTGGCTTGCTGATTTTTCCATTTGCCGGCGGATTTGCTCCGCGTCGTCCATGTCGCGCAGGGCGGCTGCCTCCTGCTTCGTCTTCGGCTTTGCGAATCGCGCTCTAAAGGGGACGAATACCCTGGGATCGGCGGGTCGCGCGGCGAAAGGCTCCAGATGGGGACGATTGTCGAAGATGCCGGTAATCTCGCCGGCGAGTGCGTCCTCCAGATTTAGCGGGCCGAGACCGAGAAGCTCATCGATGGTGCGCGTGATGGAACCCATGTCGGTGTGCCCGTGGCTAATGGCGCCGGGCTTGACCCAGGGACTGGCGACGATCAGGATGCTGCGATGCGCATCCACGTGGTCCACGCCCCCCTGAGCATCGTCTTCGGTGACGAAGAGCGCGGAGTCCTTCCATATGGGCGTGCGGGAGAGGAAGGCAACGATGCGCCCGAGTGCCAGATCGTTATCGGCGACGTAGGAGGCGCGATAAGGATAGCCGTCTGCTGGCCGCGGGTCCATGGTGTGGTCGTTAGGAAGCCGGATGACGATGAGCGCCGGCACCTTGCCGGCGGCAAGCCGGCGACGAAAGTCCCGCTCGAACTCCGAGGCGCGGAACTGGTCGGGAATGCCAAGATTGAAGGTGGGGAAGCGACGGTCCGTAGACTCAAACACCGGATTGGGGAGCGGCGCATTCAGAAATAGGCGTTGGCCTTCCGGCGCAGCGCCATCCATCTCGTCGTTGCCCTCGATCTCGAGGCCCTCGCCGTAATTGAGAATGCCATGCGCGCCGTTTCCGCCGTACGCAACGTGCTCCCAAAGCGAACCGAACTGTGGCTCATCTTCGGGCATGGGTCCGTCCGCTCCGCCAAAGAACGCGCGGCGTCCGGCCTGCGCAGCCAATGGATCTTCCTTCCTGCGGCCTCCGTAGTTGGATGTCCAAGCGGTGTTGAAGAACGGCGTGGGATCGATGCCGACCGCCCAGCGATGTCCGTCCGCCGAGACATCGGAATCGACGTAGAAGTTGTCGCTCATGGCGAAGCGTTGGGCGAGCGCGTGCAGATTCGGCGTTACCTTCAGATGGGTAGCGGAACCATCTTCCTGAGCCCAGCCATCCATTCCGTAGCGAGCCAAGGTGGCATCGCCGTTTGCGCCGGCTGCGTCGCCGAGCACTTCGTCGTAGGTGCGGTTCTCCCGAATCACCAGGAAACAGTGCTTGAGCCGCGGGAGCGGCGGGCGATTTTGAATCGCGGCGGTGTTGCCAACGACCACCATTTGCGTCAACGTATCGGCATCGGGCAGCGATCGAAGAGAGATTACACTCAGGCTGCCGAGTTCCAGCGATCCGATGTACGAAGGCGCGCGCGGATCGTGATGGCTGCCTCCGTTAGGACCTGCGCCTTTGCCTTTCGAATTCACCACGTACACTACTTCTCCGTCCGGCGAGAAATCAAGCGCCGACGGATTCCAGCCGACAGGAATGTGTTCGAGAACCTGCATGCTGGCTGTATCGATAACTCCCACAGCATCTATTCCAGACTCGGCAACATAGGCGAGCCCGCGGCGTACGGTAATGCCGCTGGGCATCACGCCCCGCAGAGGCCGCCCCGCGGCGTCGTTAAAGCGCGAGTCCTTGAATGGCGAAAGGCTGGCTTGCGCCAGCACCTGCTTTCCGTCTGCGCTGACTTTTACCACGGCATCCTGGTGAGCGAGCGAGACAAACACGGCACCGCTCTCAGCGGCAACTCCCGTGGGGGCCGCGCCGCCAACAGTGCCTCCCCTTGCTTCCGTGATCCTGCCGCCCAGGCGCAGCCGTGCCTTCAGCGTGGGGTGCGCGGGATCGCTGACGTCATAAGTCCATAGCGAACTGCCGCGATCGGAGTTCTCATCACCGAGTCCCGGAATGCGTTTTCGTTCGGCTATCGTTCCTTCGCGTGCCGCTGCTGAGGGGTAGCCGAAGGGAGGAAAGTGCAGCCCGCTCGCGAGCTCGTTTTGCGAGTCCGCGCCGGGAATGGTTTGATATTCAAACAGGCCGGAGTTGGTCACATAAAGGCGCTTGCCATCGGGCGAGAGCGCCAATCCGAATGGGTATGCTCCGGTTGCGATGCACGAGTCAAGGTGAAGCCGATGTGCATCCAAAATCACCACTCGCCAGTTTCCCTGATCGAGGACGTAGATTGCTGCGCCGTCTGCGGAGACTACGAGAGTCGCGGCAAAGCTACCGGCGTACGTCTTTCCGTCACACTCGCCGTCAAGGGAAATTTCGCCGATCACCTTCCAGTCTGCGGTTGAGTAAGCGCGCACTTTGCCGGAGTCGCCGGTGGCCACGTAAAGCATCGTGCCATCGGGGGAATACGCGAGCCCTGCATGAACCTCGACATTCGGGTCGTTCTTGTCACCGTCGGGCATACGCCGCACGGTGGGACGGCCATCTGCGGGCGTATCGATCACATTGAGCGCGAAGGGAAACCCGATGGAAGGCACCGCGAGTTGGCCGCCGTCTGGCCGCACGGCGAGGGCGAAGGGGTACGGCGCAAGGGGGATCCAGGTTCCCACGGGACGTATTTCGCGCCCGTTCGGCAGGACTGCGTTCACCCCGGATTGCGCGTCTGTGGGAGTTGAGCCAGGTAGCGCGAGAGCCAGGAATAGCCAGGGCAGGAGAGTCGGAATTTTCATTTCGTCAAGTATGAAGGCGAATTGTGAACTTTGGTTCAATCCTAAGAAATCGCACTGCGCGGGGATGGTCGGCAAATCGGAGACAACCGGGATTACTCCGCCGAAATCGGCTTAGGTTCAATCATTTCGAGGAGCGGATCGAATTCCCAATGACGCGACTTACTTCGCACTGTGCGGGGTTAACGGGGAAGCCGATCTCTTTACGTTACTGCTCGCTTCCGGCGTAAAGCTGCATGATCCACCGGTGAGCCTGGTGGGTGCGGGTTTGAGTTCCTGTAACTGGTTCTTGGCCAACAGCTGGTTGAAGGCGGTGATCTGTTGCTGCATGCTCGTCCACGCGGCCGTGGTGCGATTCAAGCTGTTGCAGTCGCTCTCCCAGGTGGCGATCTGGGTCGGAGTGGGCGCCATATCAAGGCCCACCTGCATCATGCTGACCATGGTGTTGTATTGATTGTTCAGGTCAACGAAGGATTTGATCGCCTTTGGATCCGGAGCTGGACGGCGGCCAAATCCGCCGAAACTGCCTGGGGCCGGAATCACGCCGCCAATCCTGGTCAGGCTGGCGTCGAGGGTCTTGGCCTGCGCGGCCACGTCGGAGGGCAGGCTGCCTTTGGTCAGCGTCGCAAGCTGGCTCTTGACGGCATCCACTTCCTCATGGCCTTCATAGCTCTGTTTCATGCCTTCCACCGACAGCAGCGTGAGCTTGTTCTGGGTGCGCAGCGCAGCCAGTAGCTCCGGGCTCTGGCCGGCGCGCGGATCGTTCAACACGGTCACGTTGCGAGCGTAGACCTGGCCGTCCACGGTGAGCTTCAGCGTATAAACTCCCGGAATCACTTGCGGCCCGTGAGGACCTTCGGTAGTGGCGCCCTCCACCGAGTTCATCTCGTCTTCGAGATCGTGCCGCACGGCGGGCGGATCGTCATATTGCAAGTTCCAGTTGACGCGATTCAGACCGATATGGGTGCTGAGGGCGCGCGACTCGGGAGTGGCCAGCCAGTAGCTGGGAAACAATGCGCCTTCGATGGGCGGCGGCGCGGTGCTGGTCATGGTACGAATCAGTTTTCCGTGTGCGTCGAACACCTGGAGCTGGATGGGCGCGCTGGGTTCCTGACTGAGGTAATAATCCACGATCGCACCATACGGTACGTTGGGCACGTGAGGCACTTCAACGGAGAAGGGCTGATCCCAGTTGCTGTTGACGCGGGCGCGAATGGCCTCCTGCGGTTCAAAGAGATAGACGGGGGAGGAACCAATGGCCTGGGCGTTGGCGGCGATCTGGCGTAGTGGCGTGATGTCCTCCAGGACCCAGAAGCCGCGGCCGTAGGTGGCGATGACGAGGTCGTTCCCGTGGTGATCGGTGTGGATGTCGAGATCCCGGATGGAAGTGCTGGGGAGGTTCTGGCGCATTGACTGCCAGTGATCGCCGTTATCGAAGCTGACGTAGACCGTAGTTTCTGTGCCAACGAACAGCAGGCCGGGCTGCCTGGGATCGGCACGCAGGCTGTTCACCCAGCTCCCCGTGCGTTCGTCAGCGGGAAGGCCGTTGACGATGCTCGTCCAGGTTTTACCGCCGTCTACGGTGCGCCAGATGAGCGGCACATCGGCGTCTTCACTGGGAGGTACGGTCACGCCGCGTTCGCCGCCGATGCGGCCCGCAACATACGCGGTGTTCGCGTCATCGCCCGCCTCAATGGTGTTGAAGCTGGTGTGAGCCGGCAGGTTCGCAATGTTGCTGACGTTCGTCCAGGTTTTGCCATGGTCCTTGGTGTTATAGATCTGGCCGTTGCTGCTCACGGTCCAAATCACTCCACGTTTGACCGTGGAGATGGAAAAGTCACTGATGGACGGTTCGGAAGGGGTGGGCCCGCGCGCAGGTTCGGGTGCAGCTCCGTTCGCGGGCTTGGGTGCTGTGCCGCTGGCAGGTTTGGTAGCGCTCCCCTGTCCAGGTGCGGCACCGTGCTCGGGCGCTGCTCCACTTGCAGGCTTGGGCGCTGGCTGCGGAGGCTTCTTGCCGCAGGCAACCTGCGGCGCACCCTTGGCGGTAGTCAGGTCGGGGCTGGCGGCGGTCCAAGAATGGGCGCCGTCGCGCGAGACCAGCAGGCACTGGTAGGCAACATAGAGTGCGCCGGGGTCGAAGGCGATGTCGAACTTCTTCTGAAAATCCCGGCCGGAGGTGTACTTGGTGGAGTCGGAGCCGAAGTTGGGCGCGACGTTCTCCCATTGCCCCGTCGACATATCGATTTTGACCAGGCCGTTGCCGCCTCCGCCCGGGCCATAGCCGACACCGTAGATGATGTTTGGGTTCCTGGGATCGGGCGTGATGACTCCAAATTCGGAGGAAGGCACTGGGCTCCAGTCGATGAAGTTCACCTGGCCCCAGGCGCCGCGACTGCTTATCATGACCGCGCCGGTGTCCTGCTGTGCACCCATGATGTGGTAGGGATACTGATTGTCGGTGGCAACGTGGTAGACCTGCGAGATGGTTTGTGTGTACCAAAGGCTCCAGGTTTCGCCGTTATCGAGAGTCACGCTGGCGCCCTGGTCGGTGCCGACAATCATGCGCTTGCCGTTGGTGGGATCGATCCATTGTTTGTGGTAGTCCTCGCCGCCGGGCGCGCCCTTATAGGCCTCAAAAGTGACGCCGCCGTCGGTGGAGCGGTACATGGCGGTGCTTACCGTGTAAAGGATGTCCGGATTCTGCGAGTCCACATAGACACCGCAGCTATAGGCGCCCTGACCGTTGCTGATGCGCAGGTCCTTCCCCGCCATGTGCTTCCATGTGACTCCGCCGTCGTCAGAACGGAAAAGGCCCGAGCCGTTTTCAATATTGTTGCCGACAATGTACATCCGCTGGCCGTTGGTGTGCATGGCGACCGCCACCGCAATGCGGCCCTGGTAGGGCGGAATCTTGATCTGGGTCCACGTCTTGCCTTCATCGGTGGATTTGAAGACCTGTGGCGGCTTGATCTTTGTCCGAGCGCCGCCGACGGGAGGGGGACCAAAGTTGAAGCCGCCGTTGCCCTGCGTAGCAGCCAGCATCACACTTGGGTCGTCGTAGGCGTATTCGAGGTCGCGCGTGCCGTCGTAGTCTGCGGGCTTCAGGACGTTGGTCCAGGTCTGGCCGCCGTCGGTGCTGCGGTAGACACCGCCGCCGTGGCGCGAGCTATCGCCAAGGGTGGAGGCAAGCACCAGGTTGGCATCCGTGGGATCGACAAGGATGCTGTCAATCTTCACCGTATCCTCGAGGCCGATGTGCTGCCAGCTCTTGCCGGCATCGGTCGACTTCCACATGCCGTTTCCCAGGCTGCCTTGAATGGGGTCGCCGGCGCCGGCATACACGATATCGGGATTGGAGGGAGCCACCTGGATGGCGCCAACGCTGTCGACGCTGGTCTCCTGATCGAAGACCGGGAACCAGGTCACGCCAGCGCTGGTGGTTTTCCAGATTCCGCCAAGGGGGGTGCCCATGTAGAACGTGCCGGGCTCGCCGATCACGCCGCCCACCGAAGCGATGCGTCCGCCATGGAACGGCCCAACGTTACGCCACTTGAGGCCTGCATAGAGATTGGGATTAACCTGCGCCCACGCGCCTAACGCCGATACCAGTATGCCGGGAAACAGCACACCGCCAATAGCTAACCACGACATTCGCTTCACAATGGGGATGACCTCGGAGGATTTCGAGTTCCAGGCGGGTAGTATACAAGAACCTCGCAGGCAGACATTCGCTTTCGCTCAAAGAGGGCAGTGCCGATCAAGCCTTTCGAGGTTCTGCTCCAACCAACCCTTGTTCGGCATTGCGGGATTGGTGCATGATAGCGGGATGACTTCGACCCGGATATGCACTCTCGTCGCGTGTGCGATGGCTCTGGTCAGTCAAACGGCGCCGGCCCAGCGCGTCTTCAATGTCAGGGACTACGGCGCAACCGGCCGCAAAAGCGATGATGCCCGGCCGGCGCTGCAAAAGGCCATTGACGCCTGCGGCAAAGCGGGCGGAGGTGAGGTCTACGTTCCGGCTGGGGAGTACACGTCGGGACAGATTCATTTGCGGTCTGGCGTGCGGCTCTATGTGGAGGCGGGCGCGACCATCTACGCCACTCTCGATGGAAGCCAGTACGACGACCCCAAAAAGGCCGCGCTGATCTATGGCGAGGACCTGCACGATATTTCGCTTGAAGGAGCAGGGACCCTGGATGGGCAAGCAACTTACGAGTGGCATCTGAGTAACTTCACCGACTATTACATCCTGCCCAACCAACGCCAGATGGAGGCGGCCGGGAAGCCTTTGCTGCGGTCGTTTCCCACGGGCTTTGGCAAGGAAAGCGTATACCCACGCATGGTGCTGTTGTTGCGCTGCGTGGACGTCCGCATTGCTGGATTGAAGTTTCTCCACTCGCGAAGCTGGACCATCAATCCATACGCCTGTAAGCGGCTGACCATCGATGGCGTGTACATCTACTCCAGTCAGAAAGAAGCCGTATGGGCCGATGGCATCGATCCGGATGGCTGCCAGGATGTGCACATTTCCAACTGCACCATCGAGACCGGGGATGATGCGATCGTCTTCTACTCGACCAGCCTCTGGGGTCCGGTCAGGCCCACCGAGAATGTGACCGTGACCAACAGCAGGCTGTCTTCGTCGTCGAGCGCGATCAAGTTTTGCGATGGAAACGAGGATGCCGTCCGCCATGTAGTCATCAGCAATGTCGTCATTACCAATTCGAACCGCGGCGTGGCTTTTATGGTGTTTGATGGCGGGATCGTGGAAGACGTGGTGATTGCGAACGTAACCATCGACACCCGGCGCTTCGATTGGTTCTGGTGGGGAGATGGCGACCCGATCCACTTCAACATCAAGCGTCGCAGTGAGGTGGACGGCGTCAAGCGCGAGCACGAACCGCCGGCAGGCATCATCCGCAACGTAACCATCAGTAACTTAATCGCGCACGGACAGGGAACATCCGCGATGCACGGTCACCCGGACAGCTGGCTTCAGGGAATTCGCCTCAGCCATGTCCGGCTGTTTGTGTCCCATGGAGCCGACGCGCCCTATGAGAGCACGGCTGCGGCGATGACACTCGAATATGCTCGCGACGTGCAAATGAACGATGTGGAGATAGCCTGGGAAGAACCGCACGCGACCACCTGGCAGACCGGGCTGACGGTTGATCATGCTCAGGACTTGCTTCTCGATGGCACGAGGATTGACGCGGCACCCGGTTCTGACCAGCCGGTGCTACAACTGATCGACGTGCATGGCGCTATGGTTCGCCAGTCGCGCATCGATTCGATTCACCTCATGGGCAGCAATAGCAGGGACGTGCGCCTGGTTGAGACTGAAGCAAAGTTGACTGAGGACCCAGGTGTCCCGCCGGCGATAGTGAAATAACCCCGTTCCGGCAAGTCGATGCGCGATCAGAGTGTGATGAAAATGGCGTCTTCTTCTACCGAGAGACCAATGCCTGAGGCCGAGGCTGCCTCCTGGAGCGCGGCGTCCAACATGACTTGAGGGTCGGAGCTTACATCCAGTCGCCGCATCAGTCCTTCGCCCTTTTTGGCGCCTGCAGTCAACGTGATCTTCAATCCGCGCCGCTTGCACCGCACCGCAGTACCATCTTCCAGCTTCGCGTTCATCGGCTTGATGTAAGCGTCCACATAGTGAACGCCGATTCCTGACTTGTCATCGGTGTGCGCGGGCAGTTTCTCTTTCGCCGCCGGGTTCAGGTCGCAGAGTTTCACTTTCACGCGGGGCTCCGTTGGGCTTCGCAATTCTCTTATTCTCAAATACTCGTCCATCGCCTGCCGGAAGGCCCGAATATGATCGGGCGTGCTACCGCAGCACGCACCCACCACATTGGCGCCGGCTTCAAGCAGCGGCACAAGACCCTTCACCATCTGCTCCGGGCTTTCATCGTAAATCACTTTCATGTTCTCCAGCCTTGGCTTTCCGGCATTGGGCTGAACCATAACCGGCAGGCTGGTGACGGCCTTGTACCGCTCCACCGCGGCGCGCGCGCGTTCCATCTCCATGCCTGTCCCGCAATTCAGCGCCACCACGTGGGCGCCGTGTTCTTCCATAAACTCCGCTGCCCGCTCGGGATCGATACCCATCATGGTGCGGAACGTCGAGCCGTCGAGGGTCACATCGTAGGCCATGGACCCGATGATGCAAGGCGCGCCGGCCTTCTGAGCCGCTTCGATACCGAGCACAAGCTCTTCGAGCGATGTCTGCGTTTCGATGATGATCGCATCGGCGCCTGCCTCAACAAGTGCCGCGGCCTGCTCTTCGAATGCGCTTCGCACCTGGTCTGCGGTGAAATCGCCGAAAGGTTGCATCAACCCGCCAAAGGGGCCGATGTCGCCGAGCACGTAACCATCCCGATCGCCAAAAGCGGCGCGCGCAATCGCGACTCCCGCCTTGTTGATCGCCGCCACATGATCGGTTTCGCCATGGCGGCCGAGCATGATGCGCGAGCCGCCGAACGTGTTGGTGATGAGGCACTCCGAGCCCGCTTCCACATAGCGGCGTTGAATCGCCAGCACCCGCTCTGGATGCGCCAGATTCCACGCCTCGCCGCAGTTGCCCTGCAGCAAACCTGCCAGCATCAACTGCGTTCCCATGGCGCCGTCGCCCAGGATGGGCCGCTCCAGCATCGCTTCCTGAAAGAGCTTTCTCATTGTCAATCGGCGTCCTCGGCCAATTCCCTTTGTACCAAAGCATAGTGGATGGTTTCGAGCACGATACCCCATTTGTGATCGCGGCTGGCGGCTCTCGCAATAACATCCGGCCGCCGAGGGTATGCGCTTCCATTGCAGAACCGCGTCCAGCCGCTCACCGTTGAGCGGATTCTCACTTCCGATCGCGCGCATCAGCCCGTCGGCGTCGTCGATAAAGCGGCACATGCAGGTGTAGCCCTCGTCGCCTTCGACCGGAAGGCACTGCTGCTGGCGAATCGGATAGCCCTCATCGCGCGGTCCCAGCTTCACGCGATAAAGAAACGCGAGCGGGCGCCCCATATTCGTGCAAGTGGTTCCGTCGTAGCGGAAGATCGCGTCTACAGATCCGTCCGGTTCCGTGCGCAGTGTAAGCCGTTCCCCGGCCCATCGCTCCAGCGCCCTTCTGTTGGTACGATACTGCGCATTGCGGTCGATCGCCGGCAAACGGAGTTGCGCCTGCTCGACTGCGGTGCGCGGGGCCCTGCGGTACGGCGCACGCCGGTACTGGCAAGGGCCAAACGAGCATCGCTCGCAGGGAACAAGGCTCGTCAACCGTTGCAGCCGGTCAGCGTGCCGCGTGAGCCCGAACGCCGCCAGCTGCGTCTTCTTCGGCCGCAGCATTCCGGACTCGAAGACCTCCACAGCCGAAGGAAATGGCTCGAGCCGCGTCTTCTTCAGCAACTCCAGCAATCGCGGCTGCTCCGCCACGTCCCACTCCGGATATCCCGGGCTGTAATGCGGCAACACCGCCAGCTGTCTCTGCTCCGCCCAGTCGCAGAGCCGCGCTCCGGCCAGCGTAGTCAGATGTTCCACAACCGCGGATGCATACACTTCGAGAAAGAAGTATTCGTCAGGTTTCTCGTCAGTCCAGCGCCGGCGCGCTTCCTCTTCGGCCTCTGGGCCCGCGCCCACCGCGACAAGGATCACGCCATGTGCCCCCGCTTCCTCGAGCGTTGTCCTGAGCCGCCGGCTGGAGAACTGCACTCCATCGATGCAATATCGAATCCCCCGCGATCTCGACCTGCTCGGCCCGTCGCGCGTACATCCACGGCCTGCCGTGTTGCGCGTACCAACTCCCGCGCCCAGTCGGCCAACTCCCGCGAGCGACCTTCCAGCACCCAGCCCCGCGGGAATCCGAGCAACCGCGTATAGTCCTCCTCCTGCACGCTGAGCGATGAGAGTGAGGAGGACAGCTCGATGTTGTCGCTCACGGCAGGCACGGCATCGGCTCCACGGGCTTGAACTGGCAACCCTCCACGAAGAAGTCGAAGAAATTCGGATGCGTTTCCAGCCGGCAATGCTCGACCCGCTTCACCAGTTCTTCCAGTTCCTGCCGCTTCTGCTTTCGAGAGCAGCGCGATGGTTGCCCCTTCGATCGCGGTGTTGCCGGCCTGCACAATCTTTTCCGCGCGCAGATTCGGAACCAGCCCGATGCGCTTTGCCGCACTCCACATCGATGTGCCGCCCGAACCCTCCCGCCAGGTAAAAAACGTCAACATCGTCAAAGTCGATCCCGTATGCGCTGAAGACCGCATGCAATCCTGCCACGTTCGCGCCCTTGGCCTGGGCCAGCTCGTTTACATCGCTCTCCAGCAGGTAGACTTCGTTCTTCGCGTCTCCATAGAGATCGATCCGGCGCAGTCCGTCCTCGAATCGCCCGTGCTCATTCATCCGGCCGGTGCGCAGCAGCTCGCTCAGCGCGTCGATCAGGCCGGAGCCGCAAATCCCCTCGGGTCGTCACGCCGCCGATCACGCCAATCTTGAAATCGCCATCGGCATCGATCTCCACAGCCTCAATCGCTCCCTCCAACGCCGGCATTCCGCATGCAATCGCGCCGCCTTCAAATGCCGGTCCCGCGGGGCACGACGCCGCCAGGATGCGATCCTTGTTGCCCACAATCAGCTCGGTGTTGGTTCCGATGTCCATGATCGCGATCAGCCGCTCTTCATGGGCCATATCGACCGCCAGCATGCCCGCGGCTGCGTCGGCGCCCACATGTCCGCTGATAATGGGCGCGCCGTACACGCGCGCCCGCGGATGAATCGGCAGCAGGCTGTGCTGTCCGGTCTGCGTCAGGCTCGTAGTCGCGCGCTTGCCCTCGGCCATCTCGATTTCCGTGATCGACTGATACGGGCTCTGCCCGATCGAGTACACGCTTTGCCAGAAAAACAGATCGCGCATGGTGGAGTTGCCCACCACCACCATCTCGTAGATCGTCTTCGGATCGACGGGAAACTTCTCGATCGCGTGGCTCAAATATCCGGCCAGCGTGCGCATCAGCAGCCGTCCCGGATGTTCGGTGTCGTACGCGATGCGCGACATCACTTCCGAACCGCCGAACCGCTGCGGGTTCTCAAACGAAGTGTCTGCGATCAGCTCGCCGGTCTCCAGGTCGAAAAGCCGCAACACCACGGTTGTAGTGCCAAGATCCATCGCAATGCCGTGAATCGGCCCCGCCGAGCGGTCCACTTCTACGCCATCTATCAGGATGCGATCTCCATCGCGGGTGACGGCGGGATCGAGTTGAACCCGCCCGTCGCCGCCTGGCAAGCCCGGCGCGTGCCGTTCGATTCGCATCTGCCCGCGGCGCATGGTATGGCAGCGCACATGGCCGCTCGCGCCGGTCACAAACGTCTGGCAGGAGAGGCGAAAATTGCCTTTCAGATGTTGTTCCGGCTCGGCCCGCGCAGAGAGGAGATCCATCCCTTCGACCACTTCCACCATGCACTCCTTGCATTTGCCCTGCTTGCGGCAGGAGGTGGGCACGTCGATGTCGAGGTCCTCAGCATGCTCAAAAAGCGACCGGCCGGCGGCCGCGTCGATCGATTGTCCGTTGATGGTAAGCGTGACGGCCATTGTAGGGAATGTTCCTACCACTTCTTCGCTTCGATTTCGGCTTTCAATGCGTCCGCCACTTCCCATGCCGAGCCCGCGCGCTCCTCTTCCTCGCTCCAATGCCACGCGTCCAGAAAGGCTTCGGTCTCAGTCAGCCCGTCCTTCATGGCCTGCGCGTCCACGAGCCTCATGAATCGGTCGTCCAGCATCACGGTCACGTCGTCAAGCTCATCCTCAGCCCTGATCTGCGTGGGGATCTCTTTCCAATAAAGGATCTTGTATGTGGCCACGGGCTGCACCTTCCCGACTACGGCTGCGACGCCAGCTTCAAAAACAGGTCCACCGCGGCCGAAGCGTTGGCTCCATATCCGTCGGCGCCGATTTCGTCGGCAAACATCTGGCTGATCGGCGCGCCGCCCACCGCCATCTTGATGTGAGTCAGTCCCGCCGCGTTGAATCCGTCGATCACGGTCTTCATATACATCATCGTGGTGGTCAGCAGCGCGCTCATGCCGATGATCGTCGGCTTGCATTTTTCCGCCGCGGCCATGAACTTCTCCACGCTCTGGTCCACTCCGATATCGTGCAACTCGAAGCCCGCGCCTTCCGCCATCATGCCCACCAGGTTCTTGCCGATATCGTGCAGGTCGCCGCGCACCGTGCCCATCAGCAACACGCCCTTCGGCCTGGTGCCGCTGTCCTTCGAGGTCAACAGCGGTTTCAGCACCGCCATGCCGGCCTTCATCGCCCTCGCCGCAATCAGCACCTCGGGAACATAGAGAACATTGTGCTTGAAATCCTCGCCCACCACGCTCATGCCCGCGATCAGGCCTTCGTTCAGCACTTCCTGCGCCGAACGCCCTTCGGCGAGCGCCTCCTTTGTCAGCCGCTCCACCTCGCCGGCGTTGCCTTCATACAGGTACTGGTTCATTAGCGCGTAATCGGGCATGATTCCAGATCCTTAACGGGCACTCATCGTTGTCGCACGCTTCGCATTGAATTCTTCCAGGGCTTCCAGCATGGCCAGGATATTCTCGCGCGGCATGCCCGGGCTGGTGCCTCCGCCCACTGACAAAATAATCCCCTCGCCGCCTGAACCCTCCAGCACCTCCAGCGTCTCGTCCTTCACTTCTTCCGGCGTGCCGCGCACGCCAATCTCCAGCGGATTTACGTTGCCCATCAGGCACATGCGGTCGCCCACGCGCCGCTTCACTTCCGTAATGTGCCGCTGCTTGCCCCAGTTCAACACGTTGAAACCCGTGTCGGGCAAGTGGTCCAGGCACGCGTCCACTTCCGCGTCGTTGTGATACACCTTCACCCAATCCTTGGGAAAAGCATCGCAGATCCGCTTCAAATATGGATGCGCAAACTCCAGGTAATGCTCCTCGTTGATGAATCCCACAATGTCGTCGAGGATGAAAATGCTCTCCACCGTATCGCCCATCACCTTCTGCTGCGCCTTTAGCCAGTCGATGACTACTCGTGTGCACAGGTCGATCAGTTTGTGCGCGCCCGCCGGATTCTCCACCAGGTCGATCATGAATTCGGTTGTGCCGCGCACAAATCCCGCCGTGCATAACGGCCCGCGCGAGGTCACCATGGGCAGAATGTAGCCGGCGTCCAGAATCCTCTGCCGCGCCATTTTGATGCGGTGCAGCGTGAGTCCCGCAAACGCGTCGGCTTCCACCTCGTACTCGGGAAAGCTATCCATGTCCTCGAGGTGATACAGAGTGTGATACTCGCTCGGGGTATTGTCCTGCCAGAACTTAATCTTCGCGCCCAGCACCGACGGCTCCGCCGCCATCCCGTACTCCATCCACCACGACGGAATGAAGATGATCTCCGGAAACTCGCGCATAATCTTCAGATTCGATTGAAACCACAGTTCCGGATCGAGAAAATAATCCATGTGGCCGATCCCAAGGTATCCCGGAATCCATGGGCTATCGACGATCAGCGCCATGGGAATCTTGTCCATTTTTTCGCGCCGAGCCGCGCGCTTGAACGTTTCCCATTGTTCAGGCCGCATGTTTACCTCTTTGCCTCTCGATCAGCATCAAAGGAAATCCAATGACTGCCCGCGGACCTCCAGACTCCGCGACCGTCCCGCCCCATGCCTCTTTCCCGGGGCTGCTTTCATGACGCGCAACCCAGTTCTAGCGTTCGGGGGCGCCCAGATTGCGGGCCAGTGGATTGAATTCTACTATGTCGCTTTCTGGAACTTGAGCCGAATCCAGACAGACTTGATAAGCTCGATCCGTGCACCCCGCTATCGGGATTGCCGGCCATCTTCGACTGATGAGCCCGAGCGAAACCCGACTGGAGATTTCACCTTGTTTGCCACGGAACGCCTCTACTATTCCGATTCGTTTCTGAAGACCTTCTCCGCTTCAGTCAACTCCGTTCGCGAAGTTCCGGGAGTGGATGCAGAGCCGGCATGGCAGCTTTCCCTCAACCGCACTGCGTTTTATCCATCCAGCGGTGGACAGCCCTTCGATACCGGCGAGTTGAACGCGCAATTGCACGAAGGTTCAACACAGCAAATACGCGTTGAGCAAGTTGAGGAGGACGAACAAGGCGCGGTCTGGCATTTCACGCGGCGTCCCCTTGCTCCCGGTACTCATGTGCATGGCCACATCGACTGGGAACGGCGCTTCGATCACATGCAGCAACACACCGGCCAGCATTTACTATCCGCGGTGTTTGTCTCGGAGCTTCATGCGCCAACGGTCTCGTTCCATCTCGGCGAGAGCACATCCACCATCGATTTGGCCGGCGGCCCGCTGGCACACCACAGCCTCGAACGGGTGGAGCGGATTGCCAACGAGATCGTCGCAGAAGACCGGCCGGTTACGATGCGCTATGCCTCGCGTGAAGATGCCGAGACTATGCTCGCGGCCGGCGATCTTCGCAAGCTCCCCGACCGTTCGGGCTC
>CAVYSS010000039.1:0-38847 GCA_963771195.1 uncultured Acidobacteriota bacterium | reverse complement strand
CCACTCCATTCCCGGCCTCGACGAAGCCGAAATGCTGCGCCCCGGTTACGCCATCGAGTACGACAGCGTGGACGCAACCGAACTCGACCGCACGCTGCGCGTCAAATGCATGCAGGGCCTCTATCTCGCCGGCCAGATCAACGGCACCTCAGGCTACGAAGAAGCCGCTTGCCAGGGCATCATGGCCGGGATCAATGCGGCTCTTCGGGTCAAGGGCGAGCCGCCGTTCACCCTCGATCGCAGCGAAGGCTACACCGGCATCCTCATCGACGACCTCATTTCCAAGGGCACCAACGAGCCTTATCGGATGTTCACCTCGCGCGCGGAATTCCGCCTGCACCTGCGCATCGATAACGCCGACCGCCGCCTCACACCGCATGGCCGCAGGCTCGGGCTCATCGACGATGTGGCGTGGACTCAATTCGAGCAAAAGCAGGCGCGCATGGCCGCGCTCGAGAAACTCCTCACCTCGCGCAAAGCCGATCCAGAGCGTCTTATCTCCGCCGGATTCGGCGAGCTTACCTCGGTCGCCGGCCAAACCTGGGCGCAACTGCTCAAGCGGCCTGAAGTCACCATAGAGCCCGTGCTGGCCGCCCTGCGCGACGAAATCGCCGCCGAGCCACTGCTGGCCGAATTCGCCGCGCTTCATACCGATAATCCCATCGCCCGCTCTCAACTGCGCAACCAAGCGCGCGCGGTCGAAACCGAAATCAAGTTCGCCGGCTATCTCGACCAGCAGAAAAAATCCATCGAGAAGCTCAAAGCAGCCGAGGCGGTCACCATTCCCGACTGGCTCGAGTACGGCGCCATCAGCGGCCTCTCGCGCGAGATGAGGGAAACCCTGGAACGAGTGCGGCCGCGCACCATCGGCCAGGCCAGCCGCATTCCCGGCGTTACGCCGGCCGCGCTCAGCCTGGTCCACGTCTCCATCCGGCTGCAGGGCGCGCGGCGCGCGAGCCCCGCGCAGCGCGCAACCGAAGCAGCCGCAAGCTGATCCCGTGTTTCGCGCCAACAGGCGAAGAGACAGAGAAGCCTGCCTCCCCGCAACTGCAGCGTCGCCGGCTTCGCCCGGTTGAGCAACTGCACGCAATCACAGGGAATCACAGCCGGAAGGAGGGTTTGCCGTGGCGCGTCCGTTTTGGTCCGGGCAGGTGCAGATCTCACTGGTCTCCTTCGGCGTCAAGCTCTTTCCCGCGGTCGAAGCCAAGAGCGAGATCCGCTTCCACCAGATCAATCGCAATAGCGGCGAGCGGGTTCGCCATCAGAAAGTCTCTGAAGGCGATGAGGCGCCGGTCGAGAAGGAAGACATCGTCAAGGGCTATGAGTACAGCAAAGGCGAGTACATCCAGATCGATCCCGAGGAGATTGCCAACCTGCGCATTCCGTCAAAGCACACCCTGGAGCTGCAGCAGTTTGTGGCCCTCGACGAGCTCGATCCGGCCATTTTTGAGAAGCCCTACTTCGTGACCCCGGAGAACGATGCGCAGGCTGAAGCGTTCGCGGTCGTGCGTCGCGCGCTCGGGGAAACCCGCAAGGCCGGCCTGGGAAAAATTGCATTGAGCGGCCGCGAGCACCTGATGGCCCTCAGCGCACCGTCTGATAAGGACCTGCCCGGACTCATGGCCTACACGCTGCGCTTTGCCGCAGAGCTGCGCAGCGCGCTCGAGTATTTCGCCGGAATCAAGACGCCGCAGGTCAACGAGGAATCGCTCGACCTGGCCAAGGAATTGATCCGGCGCAAGACAGCAAAGTTCGAACCCGGAAAATTCACTGACCAGTATGAAGCCGCGCTGCGCGAACTGATCGACGCCAAGCTCAAGCACCTGCCGGTGCCGGCGGAGCAGAAGGCGCCTTCGCATGGCAAGGTGGTCAACCTTATGGACGCGCTCCGCCAAAGCGTGGGCTCGCCGGGCGCAAAGAAACCACCGGTGCGAGCCACGTCTCCGCGCGAAAAAGGAAAACAAAAAGTTGCGGTGATGCCCGCCAAAGCCGCCGAAAAGCGGCGAAAGAGCGCCTAGAACGAGTTGCATAGAATCAGGTTTTGAAAGGGCACGGCTTCAGCCGTGCCGAAACACGCGGAATGAATTCTGGAATTGGTTGCATAATTAGGTCTTGAAAGGGCACTACTTCAGTCGTGCCGCAAAAGACCAATAGAACTGCGGGCTTTAGCCCCTGAGGGACGTTTGCAGTCGGCTCGTATCCAATTGCGCAACGAGTTCTAACGAAACCATGCCGAACGCTCACCACACAGCGCGAACACGGGCAGGCGCAACCGGCCAGCAGCTTGCGCGTTACCGCTCCATGCGCGATTTTCACATCACCCGCGAGCCCAGCGGGAAGAACGTCGGCGGCGCCGCGCGCGACGGTCATCTTCCCTTCGTCATCCAGAAACACGCGGCCACGCGGCTGCATTACGACTTCCGCCTCGCCTGGAACGGCGTGCTCAAAAGCTGGGCCGTCACCAAGGGCCCCAGCTACTTCCCCGGTGACAAACGGCTCGCGGTCCAGGTGGAAGACCACCCCATGGAGTACGGCGGCTTTGAAGGCATCATTCCCCAGGGCCAATATGGCGGCGGCACCGTGATGCTGTGGGACCGCGGCACCTGGGAGCCGCACGGCGATGCCGGCGAAGGCCTGCGTAATGGCTCGCTCAAATTCGCGCTCCATGGCGAGAAGATGCACGGCAACTGGGCGCTGGTGCGCATGCATCCGCGGCCAGGCGAGCGCGCGGACAAGCCGAATTGGCTCCTGATCAAGGAGCACGACGAATACGAACGGCCCCAGGATGCGCCTCCGATTGAAGAGGAAGCCCCGGACAGCGTCCTGAGCGGCCGCAGTATGGATGCGATTGCGCGCGACAGCGACCGCGTGTGGCAATCGAACCGCGCGCAGGGCAACGGAACAGCGAAGGCCCACGCGGCAGCAACGCGGAAGCCAGCCGCAAAAGCCGAAGCATCGAAGCCGCGGGATTGGAGCAGAGAGCTCAAAGCCGCGCCGAAGGAGAAGCTGCCCAAGTTCATTGCGCCGCAACTGGCCACGCTCGCCCGCTCCGCTCCATCCGGCGAGGAATGGCTGCATGAAATCAAGCTCGATGGTTACCGCATCCAGGCGCGGCTTGAGCGCAAGAAGAATCAGGTCGAACTGCTGACGCGCAACTCCCTCGACTGGACGCGTCGGATGAAGGACCTGACAAAGTCTTTGCTGGCGCTGCCCGCAGAAAGCGCGCTGATCGATGGCGAAGTGGTGGTGCTGGAGGAGAATGGCGTCTCCAGCTTCGCTGAGCTGCAAGCTGCGTTCCAGGAAAATGCAAAGCTCCCGCTCACCTATTTCGCATTCGATCTGCTCCACCTCGACGGGCACAATCTGCGCAATCTCAGCCTCGTTGAGCGCAAGCAGATCCTCGCGCGCGTGCTCGAGGCGGGCGCTGCTGGAGAAGCCATCCGCCTCAGCGAGCATATCGCTGGCGACGGTGCGGCGGTTTTTCGCAAAGCATGTCAGCTGGGCACGGAAGGCATCGTCAGCAAGCGCGCCGATTCAAAATACTCTCCCGGCCGCGGCCCAGGCTGGCTCAAAATCAAGTGCTATCGCGAGCAGGAATTGGTCATCGGCGGATTTACCCTGCCCACCAACGGCATTCATGGCGTCGGCGCGCTTCTGCTCGGTTATTATCGCGGCGGCAAACTCATCTATGCCGGCAAAACCGGAACCGGCTTCACTCAAAAGACGCATCGCAAGATTCGCGACCGCCTGGAAAAGCTGCGCACAACAAAGACGCCGTTTTCCCAGATGCCGGCCGGAACCGCCCGCGGAGCGATCTGGGTCAAGCCGGACCTGGTGGCCCAGGTGAGTTTTTCCAACTGGACGGCGGACAACCTCGTGCGGCAAGCTTCCTTCAAGGGATTGAGAGAAGATAAACCGGCAAAGAGCGTGGTACGCGAGATGGCGGAAACCGATCCCAATCCGAAAGCGCGCCAGGAACACAACCAGACAGCAGCGTCCGCCAAGATCTCCACTCCCGCAGGCAAAACCAAACCGCTGGCGCGACGCGCCAAAAGCGCCGTGCCGGAAGATCTGCCCATCCGCCTCACCCATCCTGACAAGTTGCTCGACGCCGAGAGCGGCGTCTCCAAGGAGCAATTAGCGCGCTACTACTGGGAACTCGCTCCTTTCATGCTGCCCCATATCGCGGACCGCCCGCTGACGCTGGTGCGTTGCACAGAGGGCAGCGGCAAACCGTGCTTCTACCAGAAGCACCGCAACCAGATGCTGAAGGGCCTGGACAGCGTTGACGTCGTCAATCGCAAGACCGGCGCGCACGAGCCCTACATCACGCTTTCCACGCCGGAGGCTCTCGTCCAGTTGGCGCAGATCGGCGTGCTTGAGCTGCATCCCTGGGGCTCGCGCAACCAGAGCCTGGACCAGCCGGATCGCATCGTCATCGATCTCGATCCCGATCCGGCAATTGACTGGCAGACCGTGGCCTCAAGCGCAAAAGAGATTCGCAAACGCCTCAAGGCGCTCGCGCTCGAAAGCTTCGTAAAAACCACGGGCGGCAAGGGCCTGCACGTGGTGGTTCCCATCCGTCCCGAGCACGAGTGGCCCGCCCTAAAACAATTCACGCATGACTTTGTCCTGGCCATCGAACGGGATGCGCCAAAACTCTTCCTCACCAAAATGACCAAGGCGGCCCGCGTCGGCAAAATCTATCTCGATTACCTCCGCAACGACCGCGGCGCAACCGCGGTGGCGCCCTATTCCCCCCGCGCCCGCAGCGGCCTTCCCGTGGCCATGCCGTTGAGCTGGACCGAATTGAACGGCAAAGAACGGCCACGCTTTCAGGTTTCCAACATCCAACAGTGGAGAGGGCGCCTCAAGCGCGATCCATGGAAAGAAATGCTCCGCATCGACCAGCGCCTGAGCCTTTCCTGAAAAATCCCGGTTCCTTCCCCGGCAATCGTCATCCAACTCACTTGCAGGCGCAGCCTGATAGCCATCCGGGAAACACCGCGCCTCGATCGAAATGAAACCTGTGCCCACCTCCACATATCGCCTGCAATTGAACCGGCAGTTCACCTTCGACGATGCCGCGGCCATTGCGGATTACCTCGCCGACCTGGGAATCTCGCACGTCTATTGTTCGCCGTATCTGCAGGCGGCCCCAGGCAGCATGCACGGTTATGACGTGGTCGATCATGAGCGGGTCAATGAGGAGCTGGGCGGCGACGCCGGCCATGCGCGATTCTGCGCGCGCCTCCGTGAACTCGGCATCGGCCAGGTCCTCGACATTGTCCCCAACCACATGGCCATCGGGCCCGGGAATCGCTATTGGTGGGACGTGCTGGAGAATGGCCCTTCCAGCCCCTACGCCACTTGGTTCGACATTGACTGGAACTCCGACGAAGTAAAACTGAAAAACAAAGTCCTCATCCCCGTGCTCGGCGACCAGTACGGCAAGGTGCTCGCCAGCGGCCAGATCAAGCTGGAGCGGGAAGACGAGCGTTTCCAGATCCGCTACGTCGATCACCTCTTCCCCATCTCCCCGCGGTCGCTCGGAACCATCCTCAGCCGCAGCGCGGCGTCGGTCCACGACGACGCCCTCGGCTTCCTCGCCGACAGTCTCTCCCGTCTGCCCGCGCCCGATTCGCTTGATCCCGCCGAGGTCGAGGAGCGGCACCGCGATAAGGCCGTCATTTACGCCCTGCTCGAGCGCCTCTGCAAGGAGAAACCGCAAACCTGCAAGGCCATCGCGCGTGCCATTGACGCCATCAATGCCGATATCGACGCGCTGGACGATCTTCTCAACCAGCAGAACTATCGCCTCGCCTATTGGCGCACCGCGGACCAGGAACTCGGCTACCGCAGGTTCTTCGACGTCAACTCTCTGATTGGCTTGCGCATGGAACGCCAGCAAGTCTTTGACGCCACCCACCGCCGCGTCCTGGAGTGGCTCCAGAACGGCACGCTCGACGGCATCCGCATCGACCATCCCGACGGGCTGCGCGATCCCCAGCAGTATTTTGCCCGGCTCCGCGCGCGCGCCCCCCACGCGTGTATTACCGCGGAAAAAATCCTCGAGCCCGGAGAATTCCTGCGCCGGACCTGGCCCATCGACGGCACCACCGGATACGACTTCCTCAACGTCTGCAACCGGCTGCTGGTTTCCGCCGAGGGATTGCGCGAGTTCACCGCCATCTACAACGACTTCGTCCGCACCACTGAGGACTACGACTCCCTGGCCCATGACAAGAAACTCAGCGTGGAGCAGGAGGCACTGGGCAGCGACGTCAACCGCCTCGCCAGCCTCTTCGTCGAAATCTGCGAGTCCAACCGCGACCGCCGCGATTACACCCGCGCTGAGATTCGCCGCGCCATCCGCGAAGTGGCCGCGTGCTTCTCCATCTATCGCACTTACGTGGTCGCGGAACGCAACGAAATCACCGACGACGATCGCCGCGAAATCGAGCGCGCAACCGCCGCCGCAAAAGCCTATCGCCAGGACATCGATGGCGGCCTGTTTGACTTCATTGCCGAAGTGCTCACCCTGCGCCAGCGCGGCGCTCTCGAAAGCGAATTCCTCCTCCGCTTCCAGCAATTCACCTCGCCGGTCATGGCCAAGGGGGTGGAAGACACCGCGCTTTACTGCTTCAATCGCATGGTCGGCCTCAATGAGGTGGGCGGCTCTCCGGCAGAAGGCGGCTTGAGCGTCGCCCAGTTTCATGAGTATTGCGCGCGCATGCAGGCTGAGCATCCCCGAACCATGACAACTCTGGCCACGCACGACACCAAGCGCTCCGACGACGTGCGCGCACGCCTGGCCGCCCTCACCGAGATACCCTCGCGATGGAGGAGCGCGGTCAACCGCTGGTCCAGGATGAACGCGCATTTCCGCTCGCATGGCTGGCCCGATCGCAACACCGAATACCTGCTCTATCAAACCCTCATCGGAGCCTGGCCCATCAGCCAGGAGCGGCTGACGGCGTACATGGAGAAGGCCGCGCGCGAGGCCAAGCAGCAGACCTCCTGGACCCAGCAGAATCGCGAATTCGAAGAGGCGCTTCAGCAGTTCATCGCGCAGATACTTCATGCGCCCGACTTCATCCGTGAGCTCGAAGCGATGGTGGCGCGCGTCCATCGTGCCGGACTTTCGAACAGCCTCGCCCAGACATTGCTGCGCTTCACGGCGCCGGGAATTCCCGATACCTACCAGGGCGGAGAGCTGTGGGATTACCGCCTCGTCGACCCCGATAATCGCACCCCCGTGGATTACGCCGAGCGGCGCGCCCTGCTCGCCGAATTGCGCGCCGGACTCAGACCCGAAGAAATTCTGCGCCGCGAGGATTCCGGCCTGCCCAAGCTCTGGGTCACCCTCCAGGCACTCACGCTGCACCGGGATCATCCGGAGTACTTCTCGTCGGATGCGGCGTATGAACCGTTGCAATGTCCCGGTTCCAAAGCCGAGCACCTGGTCGCATTTCTGCGCGCCGGCCGCGTCACCACCGTGGCTGCGCGCTGCCCCATCCGCCTCGGCGACACTTGGGCAGGTGCGGCCATCACCCTGCCCGCGGGAAAATGGAAGAACATCCTGACCGCGGACGAACTCAACGGCGGCACTGTGCGGGTCCAGCCAATCCTCCGGCGGTTTCCCGTGGCGCTGCTGGTCAGGAGCGCGGAGTAACAAGCGAATGGAATTCTCAGTGTGGGCGCCGCGGGCGAAAACAATTGAATTGCAGGCGCACGGCCGGCGCTTCCGTATGGATGGACCCGACCCCCAGGGATGGTGGCGCGCTCAAGTCGAGTCCGCCGGCCCCGGCGTCGACTACGGCTTCATCGTCGACCACAGTGAAAAGGCTTATCCCGATCCGCGATCGCTCTGGCAACCCCACGGAGTGCACGGGCTGTCGCGCGTTTACGATAACGCCGCGTTTCCATGGAAGCATTCGTCTATCCAGCCGCCGCCCCTACCCAGCGCCATCCTCTACGAGCTGCATGTGGGCACCTTCACGCCTGAGGGAACGCTCGACGCGGCCATCGCCAGGCTTGAGTACTTGCGCGATCTCGGCGTCACCCACATCGAACTCATGCCCGTGGCTGCGTTCGCCGGCTCCCACGGCTGGGGATACGACGGCGTGGCGCTCTACGCCGTGCACCAGCCATACGGCGGACCGGACGCCCTCAAGCGATTTGTGGATGCCGCCCACGGCCTCGGCCTCGCCGTGCTCCTTGACGTCGTCTACAACCACTTCGGCCCGGTCGGAAATTACACCGGCATCTTCGCACCGTATCTCGATGACGCGCACAAAACTCCCTGGGGCGGCGCCGTCAATCTTGAGTCCGCGTGGTCCCATCAGGTGCGCCGTTTCTTCTGTGACAACGCCCTCATGTGGATGCGCGATTTTTCCATCGATGGACTGCGCCTGGACGCGGTGCACGCATTTGTCGACCGCTCCGCCATCCATTTCCTGGAACAACTGGCGACGGAGACCCGCGCGTTGGAAGCGGTGCTGGGCCGCCGCCTGGTGCTCATCGCGGAAACCGACTTGAACGATCCCCGCCTGGTCACCGCGCAGGATGCCGGCGGATTTGGCCTCCACGCGCAGTGGAGCGACGACTTCCATCACGCCCTCTTCACCCTGCTGGCGCGCCAGCCGCAAACCGGCTACTACGCCGACTTCGGCGGCATGGACCAGCTCAAGAAATCATTAGAGACCACCTATGTCTACGACGGAATTTACTCGCCGTATCGCCAGCGCGTCCACGGCCGCCCTGCTTCGCACCTTCCCCAGGATCGCTTTCTCGGCTACATCCAGAATCACGACCAGGTCGGCAACCGCGCCCTCGGCGATCGGCTCGAGGTAAGCTCCGGCATCGAGAGAGCAAAAATCGCCGCCGCGCTGGTCCTCACCAGCCCCTTCATCCCCATGATCTTTCAAGGCGAAGAATGGGCCGCTTCCACGCCCTTCCTCTTTTTCGCTGATCCTGAAGACCCTGAAATCGCAAAGCTCATCTCGCATGGACGAAAAAATGAGTTTGCCGCTTTCGGCTGGGATCCAGACTCTATCCCCGATCCCCGCGAGCCGGACACATTTATCCGTTCCCGGCTGAACTGGGACGAATTAACGGAAGGCGATCACGCATCGATGCTGCGCTGGTACAAAGACCTGATCCGCCTGCGCCGATCGCATCCCTCCCTCAACTCCGCATCTCCAGGCCGGACCCATGTCGCATGCGACCCGGAGAAAAAATGGCTGAGCATGACGCGCGGCGGCGTTATGGTTCTGTGCAACCTCGGAAAAGCGCCGCACGCCTTCCCTCTCTCATCCGGCTCGTCTGTCCTTCTCGCCTCTCGTGCGGAAATCGAGCAATCCTGCACGCACATCCGGCTGCAGCCTGACACCATCGCCATCGTGCAGTTGCCCCTCCCGACCACCAGCGAATCCGCCGCAGTGCGATGACGTGCAGCCGGTTTCGGTTGCTTGCCGGTTCGCTTCCTGCCCGTGAATTCTCTTCCGCGCTTTCTGGCTGGCTATGCCCGTTACCGCTTGTATTCAGCCATTCCTGCGCCATGTGCAACTCATCGATTCGAGCCGCATCCTACTCCTCAGAGACGCGAACCTAACCACCCGGTTCCTGAACCTCGAAATTCCCAACTCCGAAGGCGCATTTTCCCTTAGGAAAAAGGACTTATATTATGACCGGACGCCCTGTGAACATCGCCGACTTCCGCTGCCGCGCTATCAAAGCCCGAGCCGCGCAGTTCTCACTCCGCGATGCCAGCAGGCCCACCGGCCTCAGGGTCGTGGAGCCCGTCTCCGCTAACGAAGCTGTCGTGTTCGATATCGGCATGGCTCGCGACTCTCAACGCTTTCGACACCGGAAAAACACCCGGCCCGTTGCAATCCTGAACGGCGCAAAAGTCATAAGGTTTGGCGAGGGCCGCCGCCTCGCCGCCGCCGCATTGCGTGCTCCCCAGCCGTTCCCCGCACACAGCAATGGTCCCTTCGATTTCCCCCCCGCGGCATAGCTTGGCGCACTACCCGTGCGTTGTTGCCTTTGTTTTTCCACCCGTCATTTTCACGGGGAATCCGCTGTTGGGCTGCCGTTGGAACTGCGCCCCGTACATCGCAGTTTCATCGCGATGAGCGGGAAAGTGTCCCGTAGGGACATCACGAAAGTAGCCCCGGGTGGACGCGCTGCGAAGCAGTGCGGTAACCCGGGGATAAACACGAAGAAGAAAGAAAAGATAAAGAACGCGTCCCGCAGGGACGCGTTCCGCAGTTAGCGCTCGTCGAATCTGAGTCCAAGCCCCGTGAGCTCAGGGACTGTGCCCCGTTCATCTCAGTTTCATCGCGATGAGCGGGCGTCGTTCTTGCCTTTGCCCTCCGTCATTCCCGCAGAGCATCCGCCTCTTGTAGCCTTTTTCCCCACACGAACCGACCCCCGTCATTCACCGGCCCCCGCTCAGTGCGCTCCCCATCCGTTATGCCGCACTGCATTCGCCGCCGCCAGTGCGGCAACGAGCTTTTCGTGTTCAATCTCCCCCAGCCGCCGCACAATCTCTCGGTCCTCTTTGCGGTCGAGAACCTTCCCCGCATATTCGTGCAATTGCAACCAGTCGTGCCACTCGCCGGCCACGTCCTTCACCCGCGCAAATGCTCGCAGCGTGTGCTCGTCCATCCCGGGCGCCAGTTGCAGCATGTACCGCAGTTCCTTGGCTTGGATCCGGAACTCGTGCAGGTTGTCCGCTTTCAGCTTTGGCCAGTGCTGCAGTTGCGCTGTCAGCATCTGCGGGGCTGCCATGCTTTCCCCCAGCTTCTCGGGCTCGGCCTCGCCCACACGGCTTATATACCGCTTCAGCTCTCGGCGCAGCCATTTGCCCCGCCGCTCGATAAGCCGCCGCAGCCGCTTCGCCTTCTTCTCGCGCACGGCCGCCATCCCCTCCGTCAATCGCAACAGGGTTTCGCGGCCATCCCCATCCATCCTCTCGGCCACCGGCATCAACCGGTCCATCATCACATCCATGTCGCGCACGCCGCCCGCAGCCTGCCGCAAGGGCTTCAGGTGCTTCAGCATTCGGCGCGCGCGCCGGTTATGCGTGAATTCGATCGCATGCACGGTCGCCTCAAGCCTGCGCGCCTGCGTGCGCAATTTGTGCACAGATTCGGGCGCAAGTTCGGCAGGAGCCTTCTTCAATACCTTCCGCAACCGGCAAGCCGGCTTTACCGCATTATCAATTTCAATTCTCATGGGATGTTGGAACCGGCGATACCCGGCGGCGGATGCACCCAGGGAATTCTCACGCCGAGCCAGGCTCGCACCCTCATTTCTCCCCGGGTGCATGCAGCCCGTTCTTCTGTTAAAGGAATGTTAACATCTCGAAGCTGTGCCCCGCTCATCGGTCGCCGTGGCGAACGATGAGCGGGCGCCGCCTTTGCTACTCTGTCCGCCATTCCCGGCAGGTAACCTGTTTTTGCAGTTGCTTTTTCCCCAAAAACTCACTCCCAAAACCCCGCCCCCCGGGCGCATACTGGAAATCAAAGCTTGGCTCTGAAAGGCGCCCCTCATGAATTCCAACTTCACCCGTAGAGAGTTCCTCGGCTCGGCGGCCCTGGCCGCAGCCGGCGCAACCCTTGTGCCTTCAGCGCTTGCCTCCGCCCTCAAGGCCCCCGCCAGCCGCGTCGCCATCGGCCGCTGCATGGAGTACGACCGCCAGGTCACCGACGTCCTCGCCGCCATGTTTGACCAGCTCGGCGGCATCGGCAAGCTCGTCAACGGCAAGACCGTCGCCATCAAGCTCAACATGACCGGCCCCACCAGCATGAAAATGGGCAACGTTCCCCTCGGTAGAGCCCAGTGGGTCAACCCCCAGGTCATCGGCTCGCTCGTCACCCTGCTCGGCAACGCCGGCGCGCGCCGCGTTCGCCTGCTTGAAAGCGCGCCCATCGGCGTCAAACCCCTTCAGGACTTCATGATCGACGCCGGCTGGCGTCCCCAGGACTTTGCCGCCGCCGCCAAATCGGTCGAGTTTGAAAACACCAACTTCCTCGGCAGCGGCAAAACCTATGCCCGCTTCATGGTCCCCGGCGGCGGCTTGATGTACGCCGGCTACGACCTCAATCACTCCTATCGCGACACTGACGTCTTCATCTCGCTCGCCAAGCTCAAGGAGCACCGCACCGCCGGCGTCACCCTCTCCATGAAGAACTGCTTCGGCATCACGCCCTGCACCATTTACAGCGACCACCCCGGCCCCGACGAGCCCGATATCATCCCCATGAGCTATCGCGCGCCCATGCACTCGGGCTCCCGCACCCCGCCCAAGTCCGCGCCCCAGCCGGTGGCGCAATCCACTGATCCCGGTTTCCGTGTCCCGCGCATTGTCGCCGACCTCGTCGCCTCGCGTCCCATTCACCTCGCCGTCATCGACGGCATCTACACCATGACCGGCGGCGAGCTCCCCTACCAGGCCAGCGATAAATCCTGGGTCAACCAGGCCATTCATCCCGGCCTCCTCATCGCCGGCATGAACTGCGTTTCGACGGACACCGTGGCCACCGCCGTCATGGGCTTCGATCCCATGGCCGATCGCGGCACCCCGCCCTTCGAAACCTGCGACAGCACGCTCAAGCTGGCCGAGAGCAAGGGCGTCGGCACCCGCGACCTCAACCGCATTGAAGTCGTAGGCCTGCCCATCGCTAAAGCGCAATACAAATTCCCCGCGCTCTCCACGATGAAGACCCCGGCGTAAAGAGCGGGACGCCACTCACCAACCGAGAGGTTTCCGAAAGCGTGTGCCCCGTTCATCGTTCGCCGCGGCGAACGATGAGCGGGAAAGCGTCCCGGAGGGACAGCACGAAAATAGCCCCGGGTGTACGCGCTGCAAAGCAGCGCGGGAACCCGGGGAAGCCCACCAAAAAAATTAAGAGGGTATCATCGCGCCCTCGAGGGCGCGATGATACCCTCACGCCGGGGACTCCCCATGATCAATCGCCGCCATCTGCTGAAGAACTTCGCCGGAGCCGCCACTCTCGCCGCCATCCATCCCCGCCTCGCCGCCGACGAAGCCCAAACCACCCGCGCCCTCCCCGCACCCAAAATCCGCGACATCAGCGTCATCGAAACCCAGCCTCAGGGCGTCCGCCTCACCGTAGTCAAAATCACCACGGACCAGCCCGGCCTCTACGGCTACGGCTGCGCCACCTTCACCCAGCGCGCCGACCTGGTCAAACCCGCAGTCGAGCGCTACCTCAAGCCCTTCCTCATCGGCAAGACCACTGACCGCATCGAGGACATCTGGCAATCCTGCTATGACTCGTCCTACTGGAAAAACGGCCCCGTGCTCAACAACGCCATCAGCGGCATCGACCAGGCCCTCTGGGACATCAAGGGCCGCCAGGCCGGAATGCCCATCTACCAACTCTGCGGCGGCAAATGCCGCGAGGCCGCCGACACCTACGGCCACGCCTCCGGCGCCGAGTTCGCAGAGACGGTGGACAACGCGCACAAGCTCATGGCGCAGGGTTTTCGCAACGTACGCGTGCAGGTAGGCCTGCCCGGCATGGCCGGCTACGGCTCTTCCCGCAACGCCGCTCCCCGCCCGCCCTCGCTGCACGACAAGCCTCTCTTCGACCGCGAAGCCCAGTTCCGCCGCGCGCTAAAACTGCTTGAAATCTCCCGCCGCGAGCTCGGCGACGAAGTCAACTTGCTCCACGACATGCACGAGCGCCTCACCCCCAACCTCGCCGTCGAATTCTGCAAACAGGCCGAGCCGCTGCGCATGTTCTTCCTCGAGGACCCGCTCTCCCCCGAGGACCTCGGCTACTTCCGCCAGATCCGCCAGAACTGCGCCACCCCCATCGCCATGGGCGAGCTCTTCAACAGCCCCCACGAGTGGACTCCGCTCATCACCGAGCAGTTGATCGACTTCATCCGCGTCCACGTCTCCCAGGCTGGCGGCTTCTCCCCCGCGCGCAAAATCGCCATCCTCGCCGAGCCCTTCGGCGTGCGCACCGCCTGGCACGGCCCCGGCGACGTCTCCCCCATCGGCCACATGGCCAATGTAACTCTTGACTTAGTAAGTTATAACTTCGGCATCCAGGAGTACTCGCCGTTCAACCAGCAGACGCAGGCCATCTTTCAGGGCTGCCCCGAGTGGCGCGACGGCTATCTCTGGGTAAGCGAAAAACCCGGCTGGGGCATCGAGATCGACGAGAAGGAAGCCGCCAAATTCCCATTTACGCAAAGCGGGTTAAACGGCGGCTGGGGCGAACTCCGCCTCCCCGACGGCACCGTAATCAAACAGTAAGTTAGCCGAGTTAGAAGGAGTTAGCAGAGCGGCCCGTGTTTCTGCTTTGGCCTGTGTTCTTGCCTTTGCTTTTTCCTTTGCCTTTGTCCTTGCCTTTGCTTTTGCTCTTGCTTTTCTTGCTGTCATTTCCCCGCCGCGGCGGGGAATCTGCTTTTCGGTCTGTGCCCCGCTCATCGTTCGCCGCGGCGAACGATGACCGGAAAGCGTCCCGTAGGGACAGCACGACAATAGCCCCGGGTGGACGCGCTGCGAAGCAGCGCGGGAACCCGGGGTCAGTCCCGCAAAAAAACCATCGGGTATCATCGCGCCCGCAAGGGCGCGATGATACCCTCAATCGACAAGCGGACCACCCGCCGCGAAAGAGATTCCCCATGATCCTCAAACAGTACTATCTCGGCTGCCTCGCCCACGCCTCCTACCTGCTCGGAGACGAATCCAGCGCCACTGCGGTCATCGTCGACCCCCAGCGCGACATCCAGCAATACGTCGCCGACGCCGAGAAATTCGGGCTCCAAATCCGCCACGTATTCCTCACCCACTTCCATGCCGACTTCATCGCCGGCCATCTGGAACTCCGCGACCGTTGCGGCGCCGTCATTCATCTCGGCTCCCGCGCCGAGGCCGAATACGCCTTCCAGCCCATGGCCGATGGAGACTGTCTCGATTGTCCCGGCATGCGCCTGCAGGTCCTGCACACTCCCGGCCACACTATCGAATCCATCTCCATCCTGGTCTTCGATCGCGCAAAGAGCGAGGCAGTGCCCCACGCCGTTCTCACCGGCGACACGTTGTTCATCGGCGATGTGGGCAGGCCGGACCTTCGCGCTTCTCTCGGCTTCTCCGCCAACGATCTCGGCGCTCATCTCTATCACTCGCTGCACAACAAGCTGTTGCCGCTGCCCGATGCCACGCTGGTTTACCCGGCCCACGGCGCCGGCTCTCTTTGCGGCAAGCAGCTATCCTCTGACACGGTTTCTTCGCTCGGCGATCAGCGCCGCATGAACTACGCGCTCCAGCCCATGTCCAAGGAGGACTTCATTCGCCTGGTCACCGCCGACCAGCCCGATGCCCCGCAGTACTTCACTTACGACGCCATCCTCAACACCCGCGAGCGGATCACGCTGGACACCAATCTCGAAAAGGTTCTGCAGCCGGTCGCGCTCGATGAAGTCATCCGCCGCGGAGACGCCGGCGCGCAGGTGCTCGATGTGCGCGACGCGGCCGAGTTCGCCAAAGGCCATCTGGCCGGCAGCATCAACATCGGCCTTGGCGGCCAATTCGCCACCTGGGCCGGCACCGTCCTCGATCGCGCCCGCCCCATTGTCATTGTTGCCGAGCCGGGTCGCGAACAGGAAGCCGCGTTGCGCCTCGGCCGCATCGGCTTCGATCACGTCATGGGTTATCTCGATGGCGGCATGGCCGCCCTGGCCGAGCGTCCTGACCTGGTGTGGCCCACGGAGCGCGTCACCGCCGGCATCGTGGCTGAAGAGCTCGCGAGCACGGAGCCGCCGCTGCTGCTTGACATTCGCAATCCCCGCGAGTGGGAAACCAGGCACATCGCCCAAAGCGTGAACATCCCCCTGAATCATCTTCAGGAGCGCATCGCGGAGGTTCCCCGCGGCCGCCGCATCGCCGTCCACTGTGCGGGCGGCTACCGTTCCTCCATCGCCAGCAGCATTCTGCACCAGCACGGGATTACAAATCTGATTGAAATGGCGGGAGGCCTAGCCGCATGGGACGCGGCCAGTCTCCCGGTCATCGCAGCAGTGTGAACGTTCCGGCCGGGTGCTCGCTCATCAGTTGCGCAACGTCTTGGTTCTTCCGGACTGTGCCTCGCTCATCGTTCACCGCGGCGAACGATGAGCGGGAAGGCGTCCCGTAGGGACAGCACGAAAATAGCCCCGGGTGGACGCGCTGCGGAGCAGCGCGGGAACCCGGGGTAAGCACGAAGAAGAAGGAGAATAAAAGAACGCGTCCCGCAGGGACGCGTTCCGCACTTGCTTTTCGCAGATGTCTCCGCACACCGGCCAATTCACCATTACGGCCGGCTGCCCATAGACTTCCCGAGGCCTGCCGAACGGCTCCCCGGTTTGAGGACTTGGGAAACCACCACTGCCCAGTTCTTCCACGCCTTGACCGCCTCGCAGCTACCAACGTAGAGTGGCCCCCATGCCGCGCAAATCATCTTTCTTTGATCCTATTTTCTGCGCAACCTGCTTGGCGTTTTTGCTCTGTCCCTTCGCGGCAGCTCAAGCAACTCCGTCTGCTGAGCAATATGACCCAGCGACGGTGTTGCATATCGAATCCCGCGAAGCCGTGTTCGACGTCATCGCGCGTGACCGCCACAATTTGCCCATCACCGACTTAGTCGCCGGCGAATTCCAGGTCTACGAGGTTCCCAAGCATGGCCGCCCGATCCCCCTCCGCATCCTCTACATCCGCACCATCGATCCGGAGCGGAAGAATCAGGAGCAAGATTCAACCGGCGGCTTTCACGTAACTTCGGGCGCGGTTTGCGCGCTGGATTACACACTTCATTACCAGATCGCCATACCGGCATCGTCCGAACCCGGCTACCACGCTATTCTTGTCAAGACCACGCGGCCGCGCGTCAATCTGACCTTTCGCCGGCAGTACTATGTTGGCCATAGCCGGGAAAACGCCACGCCAACCGACCTGAAGAAGTTAGTAACTCCAGAAGCGTTGGAAGAAGCGGCGTGTTATCGCCCGCTCACCCCGCCCACGCTTGCACTTACTGCTAAAGCGCTCCAGGCGCCCGGCGGAATTGGCACACGTTATTCCGTCGTCATCAAGCCGGAATCGCTCTCGGACATCGGTGTTTACGGCGCCGTTCCGCGCGTCCAGCTCGATTTCGGCATGTGCGTCTTCGATGCCGACGGCGAAGTAGCGCATTACCTGCTCTCCACCGTCGATCACCAACTAAACCCCGCCGACATGGCTAAACTGCCAAGTCATGGCTTTGTCAATCTGCTGGAATCTCCCGGACCCGAGCCGCCGGCCCTGGTGCGTCTGGCCGTCCTGGATCGCAACACCGGTAACTTGGGTGTCGTCGATGTCTCGCGGCCTCTCCCGGTCGCAGCCCAGACAAGCCGCGCGGAGAAACGGCGGAAGCTCGTCGGCGATATTCGTGCCTTCGGCTCCGTCACCCCCGGCGATAACAGCTTCTGTGGCGACGTTTACGAACTATCGCCCGGCGTTAGCTCCGTTTCCGAGTTGGGAGAGTTCGATCCCGTTGGCTCGCTCTACACCAACACCCTCGACGTTCCCAACCAGGACATTACCCGCATGGGCGGCATCCCCGGCATAACTCACTCGAGCGTCTGGTTCGCGGTCGACTATTACGGCAAATTCTATGTAGCTAAACCCGGCGAGTACGTCTTCCAACTTATCTCCGACGACGGCTCGCGATTGGAAATAGACGACAATCTTCTGATTGATCTGGATGGAGTCCACCCGGTCGACGAAATGACCGCCCAGAACGCGCTTTCCATTGGATGGCATTCCATCCACGTTCCCTATTTTCAGGGCCCACCAATTTCGCTGGCCCTGGTCCTCAGCATCCAGCCGCCCGGCGAATCGATGCGCCCATTCAACCTGAACGACTTCCTTCCTCCGCCCACGACGCCATAAACAGCGAGGTTTATGTAGCGCCGGCCTCCCGGCCGGCTGTGGCGCGGAGCCTGCCCCGAGCGAAGCCGAAGGGTCCTCCTCCGCGCACCTCGCCCGCTTCCGCGTTGGCGGATACTTCGGCTTCGATTCTGTTGCATACATACCGGTCGGTATGTAGCTACAATTGCCCCATCAGACACCATCTCGCGATTAACAAGAGCGCAACAAAACAATTGTTTTCATTAATTTACGAAATGAGAACAACCAAGCGTCGGAATCTCACCGTAACATACCGACCGGTCTGTTTGTTAAATACAATAAGATGCGTTATTTCAATCACTTGCTCGCAACAATCCAGGATCAACTAAAGGTCGCGTCATCCCACGACTGCGCCTCATTCCACTTCGGCGTGGGCGCAAAGTACTCGGTCCCCGGCTTCAGGTGCTGCCCGCACACGTCGTCGTTCAGCGTCACCCCCAGCCCCGGCGCCTCCGGCACCGCGATGTAACCCTCCTGGATGATGGGCTTTGCAGGTCCTTCCACCAGGTCCTGCCACCACGGCACATCCAGCGAGTGATTCTCCAGCGCCAGAAAGTTCCGCGTGGCCGCGGCGCAATGCACGCTGGCCGAGTTCGCCACCGGCGTCCCCGCCATGTGCATCGCCATCGGAACCCCGTAGGTAAATGCCATGTTGCCGATGCGATGCGTCTGGAGAATGCCTCCGCTCGTCGCCAGATCGGGATGAATCTTGTCCACTGCGTGCTCGCGGCACAGGGTCTCAAAATCTTCAATCCGGTAAATGTCCTCGCCGGTCAGGATTGGCGTGGGGCTGGCCTCGCGAATCTCCTTCAGCAGGTCGGTGTAGTACCACGGCATGACGTCTTCCATCCACTCCAGGTTGAACTTCTCGTACGCCTTACCCAAGCGGATGCAGGACTTTACGCCGATGTGTCCGAGATGATCCATGGACAGCGGCATGTCGTAGCCGATGTTGTCGCGAACCGCGGAAACGTACTCGCATAGCCGGTCAATGCCCTTGTCCGTAACCTCCGTTGCCACAAACGGATGCGGCTGGTCGCGCAGCTCCCACTGGCTCATGCCTGCCGGCTCCATCACCGTGCCCGGCATGCCCTCCAGCACGTTGATGCCGAGGTCCATCTTCATCCAGGTCAGTCCCATGGCCTTGCGCTCTTTGGCGCGGCGGCCGTATTCGGCGGGATCTTCCGACTCCGTGGTGTCGGCGTAGATGCGGATCTTGTCGCGCCACTTTCCGCCCAGCATCTGGTAAACGGGAATGTTGTAGACCTTGCCGGCGATATCCCACAGCGCCATCTCCACGGCGCAGACGCCGCCGGCCTGGCGCGCGTTGCCGCCAAACTGCTGGATCTTCTGGAAAAGAAAGTCGATGCGCAGAGGATTCTCGCCCAGCAGGCGGCTCTTGAGCACCAATGCGTACTGCGGGCCGGCGATGTCGCGCACCTCGCCCAGGCCGTAGACGCCCTGGTTGGTGTCGATTCGGATGATGACGCACGGGCTCGGCCCCGGCTTCACGATGACCGCGTAGCGCATGTCGGTGATCTTGAGCGTGGACGGGCTGGAGGCGGTGTTGACGCCCTTAATTTCAGCTTCGATCGGCGCGGCGGACGCGACGGCGCCGCCGGCGAGCAGCGCGGCAGAAGACTTGAGCAGATTGCGGCGGTTCAGCAGATTTTTTCCCTGGGACATTTCGGCGCATCCTCCGGCGATTGCAAGCGAGCGCACCCATCTTACCTGAGAGCCGGGTGGACTCAACCCGCGCAGCAGTGGAACAATGCGTGGCTATGGTTCCGATCGAGAAGAGGATTTCGCGAAGAAGGCTGGTGAAGAGTGCCGGTGTGGCTGCGCTGGGTGGGGCGCTGCGTCCGCTGGCGCTGCTGGCGCAGGACGAGAAGAAGCCGTGGTGGCTGGGCGACGGGATGCCGCAGGAGAGCGCAAACACGCCCAAGATTGCCTGCGCCATCGACCTAAGCCATGGCATCACGGACGAGGCCATCCGCAGGGTTACGCAGCTCGGAGTGACTCACGTGCTGTCGGGCGGGCCGGCGATTCCGTGGACCGTCGGCGAGCTACAGCCGCTGATGGACAGGCTGAAGTCTGCGGGCGTGGCGCTGGGCAACCTGATGATCGGAGGGTTTCCGAAGACCATCTATGGGCAGCCGGGGCGCGACGAAGAGATCGACAAGGTGCAGCAGTCGATTGAGGCGGCGGGCAAGGCGGGGCTGCCGGTGGTCGAGTACAACTTCTATGCGCATCGCGCCATGGAGGGTTACTTTGAAGAAACGGGCCGCGGCGGTGCGGGGCTCACGGGCGCCGACTACGGCCGCATGAAGGATTTGCCGCCGCTGCCGGATGAGGGCGCGCACACGCTCAGTGAGATGTGGGCGAACATCGCGTATTTCCTGAAGGCCGTGGTTCCCGCAGCGGAAAAGGCGAACGTGCGCCTGGCGCTGCATCCCAACGATCCGCCGTTTCCTTTGAGCCGCGGATCCGAGCAGATCATGGCGACGCTGGCGGGGTGGAAGCACCTGATTGAAATTGTGGACAGCCCGGCGAACGGAATCACGTTTGACTGCGGGGTGGCGCGGGAGCTGGGCGAGGATCCGGTGGAGGTGTGCCGCTGGTTCGGCTCGCGCGACAGGATCAACCACATGCACTATCGCAACCCGCACGTGAGGAAGCCGTATGTGGATTACGACGAGGGGTTCATCGACGAGGGCGACGTGAACATGTTGGCGGTGATGCGGGAGCTGATCCGGGTGGGATACGCGCGGGAGATTTATCCGGAGCATCCGCGGGCGCTCGACTACGACCGGGCGCGCGGGCCGATACACGGATATCCGGGCGGGGGCGGGTATACGGGCGACGTGTACGACATTGCGTATGCCAAGGCGATGCTGCAGGCGGCGTTGATGGAGGAGAAGCGGAGATAGCGGGGCTAGCGGAGTTAGCGGAGCTAGTTACCGAGTCGGCAACGCGTCAGCGTGTGGGGATCGGTGGTATCCCATCCTAACCGCACAAAGCGCGGTTAGGATGGGGCACCCGGCATATATCGGCAGACACATTGCCGCTACCGGGAACGACGCGCTCACGGGTTTGTCTCGCCATGTCTCTCCTTGTAATCCCGTTCGGCACGTTCGCTGTGCCGCGCCGGAGGCGTTCGCCGCGGCGAATTAGCCCCGCGTTTCAACGTGGGGTGGGCGTTTCCAAAGCGCGATTGAGTCCCGTAGGGACGATGGACTCGCCCTTCACCCAAACACATACCGCGGATCGCAATCGACTCCGCATTTCCGCAGCATCTCCGTGAACTCCTCCTCAAAACTGCGCTTGCGATGATGGGCTTCCTGGTTGCCGATATACCTCTTGACCGCGGGAACCTGGGAGGGACTGACGCTGAACGCCCCATATCCTTCCTGCCACCCGAATCCCTCTCCCAGCCATCGCGATGAACTGCCTTTAAGTTTTTGGACCGCGGTCGCCAGGTTCGTGATCGGCGGAAGAACGATAAGAAGATTCAGGTGCTTGGCGGTCCCGCCGGCGGCAATCAGAGTGAGCCCTTCGCTCCGCGCAATTCCGCCAAGGTACGCATGCAGATCCGCCATCCTGTTCACGGCAAGGGTGGGCTTGCGTTCCTTTGTGCTGAAGATGCAGTGAATGAAATTGGTCGCGTACGTGTGTGCCATTTTCCACCGTCCCTACGGGACTCCGGGCCCGTTTATTGGCTTCCTACCCCACGCTGAAGCGCGGGGCTAATTCGCCGCGGCGAACGCCTCCGGCGCGGGATGCGCGGCATCGATCGAGAGTGGGTTCTGGCTTGCGGAGTTCCATTCATTATCGCGCCTTCATTTCTCCGCGTGCTGCTTGGCTTTGGTTAGTAAGTCATCGAACTCGCTGTGCCGCATCTTTAGCTTGTCGGGGTGCTGGTCGATCCACTTGGCGAAGGCGTCGTATTTCGCTGCGGTCCAGCCGCCTTCAAACTGGGCGCCGTTGGCGCCGGACTTGTTCAGATCGAAGTTGAAGTCGTCGGTCAGGGCGGTGAACTCGGCGTGGCTGATGGCGTCTTCTGCGAGGATGGCGGGGATGAAGAGGACGCCTTCGGGCTTGGCGAGGACCAGGTCGCCGGGGAGGACTACGGCGCGGCCGATGCGCAGCGGGGCATCGATGCCGGTGAGCTCCATGTCGGCCCAGGCGCTGGGATCGTAGCCGCGATAGAAGCCGTTGAAGTTGGGGATCTCGCGGTTCTCCTCCTGGTCGCGAATGCCGGCGTCAAACACGAAACCGGTGTGGGTGTGGGCGGCCACGGCGTTGCCGAGGTTGGAGCCGATGAGCGTGCCTTCGACGATTTTGCCGAAACCGTCGGCCACGTAGACATCGCCGTTCTGGAGTTCGGCGATGGGCCAGGAGTTGGTGTCGGGGATGCGGCCCTCGGCTTTGCCTTCGGCGAGGATGGCGGCGCGCATGTCAGGGCGCGTAGGCATGTATTGGGCGGTGAGGGCGCGGCCGGCGAATGGCTTGTCGATGTGCAGGGCCTGCCAGCCGCCTTCGAACTGGTTGCGGTAGCCGTGCTCGCGGAGAAATTCCCAGACGTCCTCGATGGTCATGTCCCGGGCGCGCTCGACGAGGGAGTCGGGGAGACGGGGGCGGCCGTCAGGAAAGCGGTCGCCGTGCCATTGCGAGGTGTAGAAGAGGATCTGGTCGCGGGTCTGTTTGACCTGGGCGCGGGCGGGCAGGGAGGCGAGGACGGCGAAGGCGGCGAGGGTGACGACGACGATTCGATTCATGCGAGGTTGAGTCTCCTGATTGGGGCACAGCCATTCTAGTGCGGAGTCCCAGATGCGGTGACCTTCCCACCCTTGCGCCAGAAAAAAGGCGCAAGGATGGGGCACGGAGATTCTCGGGGAAGCGGGCTCTGATTTGCTCTTAAAACTACTTTCGGGAGACCGCGCGTGGAGAGGAAACTGCGTCCAAGAGGGGAAAAGCTTTATTTCCGGCTGGGAGCAGGCCCCAATTAACGATACAAAATAAACATAATCAATCATTTGAAGGGAAACTAAGAATATTAGTTTATAACGCTCATATTTTATGAATCATTTGTGCTATAGTTTTTATCAGATAGGTTGACAGGGCTCGGAAGGCACCTTCCTGAGCTCTTCGAAAATTCCGAAATACCATCTGGAGGAAATTGAAATGACGATTACCCGTTGGGATCCGTTCCGTGAAGTTGTTGCGTTGCAGAACCGTGTGAACTCGCTTTTCCGCGAGATGAATGAGGGCGACAATCCGCTGACGACGGCCAGCTTTGTGCCGGCTGTCGATATCTATGAGGACCCGCAGAAAGTCGTGCTCAAGCTCGAGGTTCCGGGCATGGAAGAGAAGGACCTGGACGTTCGCGTGGAGAACAACACGCTGACGGTGAAGGGCGAGCGCAAGTTCGAGAAGGACGAGAAGGAAGAGAACTTCCATCGCATTGAGCGGCGCTATGGGAGCTTCTATCGCGCGTTTACGCTGCCGCAGACCGTGGATTCCGAGCACATCAACGCCAGCTACACTGCCGGGGTGCTGAAGCTCGAGCTCCAAAAGAAGCCTGAGGCGCAGCCCAAGCAGATCAAGGTGAATGTCAGCGGCCAGCAGAAGATCGAGTCCCACAAGGACGAGCCGGAGCTGGTGGGGGCGCGGTAAGACGGAGTGGTTAGTGCTCAGTGGTCAGTGGTCAGTCCCGGGGTGGGGAGCGGGGGTTCCCAGTCTCGGGGCGGGCAACTGGCCATTGTTTTTGAGGATTCAACCAAATCGGCTCATACTGGCCACGGGGCGCACTCCGATTTTGCCGCGACGAACGGGCGTGCACGACAGATTCTGATCACTGAGCACTGATCACTGACAACTGGAGACGTTATGGCAATTCGCTGGGAAAAACTGACCGTCAAATCGCAACAGGCTGTGGAGCAGGCGCAGCGGCGCGCGGGCGAGCTGGGCAATCCGGAGATGCTGCCGGTGCATCTGTTGCTGGCGCTGGTGGAAGACCGCGAGGGCGTGATTCCTTCGGTGCTGGGCAAGATCGGTGTGCCCATCGAGCGGCTGGAGAACGATCTGCACGCGATTGAGGAGAAGCTGCCGCGGGTTTCAGGAGCTGCCGCCCAGCCCAACCTGAGCGCGGCGCTGAACCGCGTGTTCGACCAGGCGTTCAAGGAAGCGGCCAACTTCAAGGATGAGTATGTTTCCACCGAGCACTTGCTGCTGGGCGTGGCGCACCAGAAGGGCGACGCTGCGGCGCAGGCACTGCTGGCGCTGGGCGCGACGCACGACGCGATTCTGAAGGCGCTGACCGCGGTGCGCGGATCGCAGCGGGTGACGGACCAGAATCCTGAGGGCAAATTCCAGGCGCTGGAGAAGTACGCGAAGGACCTGACGGAGCTGGCGCGGAGAGGCAAGCTGGACCCGGTGATCGGGCGCGACGAGGAGATTCGCCGCGTGATCCAAGTGCTGAGCCGGCGGACGAAAAACAATCCAGTGCTGATTGGCGAGCCGGGCGTGGGCAAGACGGCGATTGTGGAAGGGCTGGCGCGGAGGATTGCTTCGGGCGACGTGCCGGAGATTTTGAAGGACAAGCGCGTCATCTCGCTCGACCTGGGGTCGATGCTGGCCGGGGCGAAGTATCGCGGCGAGTTTGAAGACCGGCTGAAGGCTGTGCTGAAGGAGATCGAGGAGTCGAACGGGCAGGTTGTGCTGTTCATCGATGAGCTGCACACGCTGGTGGGCGCGGGCGCGGCTGAGGGGGCGATCGACGCCAGCAACATGCTGAAGCCGGCGCTGGCGCGTGGCGAGCTGCGGGCGATTGGCGCGACTACGCTGAACGAGTATCGCAAGTACATCGAAAAGGACGCGGCGCTGGAGCGGCGGTTCCAGATTGTCTATGTGGGCGAGCCTAACGTGGAGGACACGATTGCGATCCTGCGCGGGCTGAAGGAGCGCTACGAGGCGCACCACAACGTGCGCATCAAGGATTCGGCGATTGTGGCGGCGGCTACGCTGTCGCATCGGTACATCAGCGACCGGTTCCTTCCCGACAAGGCGATTGATCTTGTGGACGAGGCGGCGGCATCGCTGGCCATCCAGATCGGTAGCGTGCCCACGGAGATCGATCAGCTTGAGCGCCAGGCTACGTCGCTTGAGATTGAGCGGGCGGCGCTGAAGCGCGAAACCGATGCCAACAGCAAGGAGCGCCGCGAGGAAGTGGAGCGCGAGCTGGCAACGCTGAAGGAGAACATCACCGCGCTGCGTTCGCGCTGGAACCAGGAGCGGGAGGCCATCACGCGCATCAGCGAGCTGAAGAAGCAGATTGAGGCGCTGCGCTTCGAAGCCGAGGAGCAGACGCGCCGCGGCCAGCTCGACCGCGCGGCGCAGATCCAGTACGGCGAGCTGCCGCGATTGGAAACGGAGCTGAAGAGGCTGAACAGCGTGCAAGAGGCCGCGGCCAGCGGCACCGGCGGGGTGGCGCGCATGCTGAAAGAAGAAGTGGACGAGGAAGACATCGCCAAAATTGTGAGCAAGTGGACGGGCATCCCGGTGAGCCGCATGCTGGAAGGCGAAGTGAAGAAGCTGGTCACCATGGAGGATCGGCTGCGCGAGCGCGTGGTGGGGCAGGACGAAGCGCTGCGCGTCGTGGCTAACGCGATCCGGCGTTCGCGTGCCGGCCTCAGCGATCCCAAGCGGCCGATTGGGTCATTTATTTTTCTGGGGCCGACGGGTGTGGGTAAAACGGAGACGGCTCGCGCGCTGGCGGAGTTTTTGTTCGACGACGAGCAGGCCATGATCCGCATCGACATGAGCGAGTACATGGAGAAGCACGCGGTGGCGCGGTTGATCGGCGCGCCTCCGGGATACATCGGTTACGACGAAGGCGGGCAGCTCACCGAGGCTGTTCGCCGCAGGCCGTACTCGGTCATTCTGTTCGACGAGATCGAGAAAGCACACCCGGACGTGTTCAACGTGCTGCTGCAGGTGATGGACGACGGGAGGCTGACCGACTCGAAGGGCCGCACCGTGGACTTTAAAAACACGGTGCTCATCATGACCTCGAACCTGGGCGCGGCGTTCTTAACCGAGCCGCAGAAGAGCGAGCAGGACCGCGAGGGCAAAGCCAGTGAGGACATGGCGCGGGAGAGTGTGATGCGCATACTGCGCGAGCATTTCCGGCCGGAGTTCCTGAACCGCGTGGACGACATGGTCATCTTCCGCTCCCTCGGGCACGCGCAGATGAACGCGATTCTCGACCTGCGCATTACCGAGCTGCAGAAGCTGCTGGAAGACAGGCAGATTTCACTCGAGCTCACCGAGCAGGCGCGAACGCTGATCCTGGCGCAGGGCTGGGACCCGGCTTACGGCGCGCGGCCGCTGAAGCGCGCGCTGCAGCGCATGGTGCAGGACCCGCTGGCCATGAAGATCCTGGACGGCGAGGTGCTGCACGGCTCGCATGTGAGGATCGACGTGGACCGCAAGACCAACCAGCTTGCGTTTGAGCCGATGGGACGCGAGGCGATGGCGTAAACGCGACGGCGTTTTTCAAGCGGCCTCGAAGGAGCGTCTCCTCCGAGGCCGTTGTTGTTTGCAGACTTTTCTTGCCAGCGCGTCGGACCAAGGCTAGACTGTAGCGCATGAAAAGCACGCTTCCCCGCGCCCTCGCTCTCTGCGCCAGCCTTCTGCTCCTGCCCGCTCTCACGCTCCCTGCGCAGGACTGGGCGAAAGCCCGCCTCGACGCCTCGCCGCGACACCACGAGTATGTCAATCTGAAGCACCACGGCCGCACCGTGCAGGCATTTGTGGCTTATCCCGAAGTGAAGGGCAAGGCGCCGGCCGTCATTCTGATTCACGAGATATTCGGCCTCAGCGACTGGGCCAAGGAGATGGCCGATGAGCTGGCTGCGCAGGGCGTTATCGTGGTCGCCCCCGATCTGCTTTCCGGCAAAGGCCCCAAGGGCGGCGGCTCCAGCGAGTTCGCCACCGTGGATGACGCGGTGAAGGCCGTCTCCATGCTCGATCCCGATGGCGTCCTGGCCGATCTCGACGCGGCCGCTGACTACGCGCGCAAAATTCCCGCGTTCAACGGCAAGCTGGCGGTGGTCGGCTTCTGCTGGGGCGGCTCCAAGTCCTTCGCCTTCGCTGCGCAAAGCAAGGACCTGAGCGCCGCCTACGTTTTTTACGGCACCGCGCCGACTGACGTCACGACCATTACCGCGCCGGTTTTCGGCTTCTACGCCGGCAACGATTCGCGCGTGGGCGCCACCGTTCCCGGAACTATCACCGCGATGAAGGCCGCCGGCAAAACCTACGACCCTGTGACCTACGACGGCGCCGGCCATGGCTTTATGCGCGCTGGCGAAGACCCTAACAACACCAATCCGGCCAACAAGACCGCGCGCGATGAAGCGTTTTCGCGGCTCACCAAGCTCCTGGATGGGCTCAAGTCGCCGTCGCTCTCCATGGCCAATTGATCGGCAACAACACGTAGGCCGGGGTTTCGCCCCGGCCTTTGTGTTTGAAAACGGCGCAACCATCTTTATTGCGTGAGCGCCGACTCGATCGCCGCCTTCACCTGCGGCGAATCCGGCGTGATCGCCGGCTCAAAACGCGCCACCAGTTTTCCATCGCGGCCCACCAGGAACTTGGTGAAGTTCCACTTGATCTCTCCGCCAAACTGCGGATCTTCGGTCGCACTGGTCAGGTACTGGTAGAGCGGCGTTTTGTCGTCGCCTTTCACTGATACCTTCGACATCATCGGGAACGTCACGTTGTACTTGGTCGAGCAGAACTTCTTGATCTCCTCGTTGGTGCCCGGTTCCTGCTGGGCAAAGTTGTTCGCAGGCACGCCAACGATCACGAATCCGCGATCCTTGTACTGCTCGTACAGCTTCTCCAGGCCCGCGTACTGGGGCGTGTACCCGCAGCGGCTGGCCACGTTGACCACCATTACCACCTTGCCCTTGTAATGCTTCAGTTTCACCGGCTGCCCGTCAATCGACTTCATGTTGAACTGGTAAATGCTATTCGCGCCTGCCGCAAAAGCGGTTGCCGCGAAGCACAGCATCAAGATCAAACTCAGTTTGCGCATGCCTGTTCCTCCGGGAAAGCTACCGTCGATGATATCCGTCGACACCCGCGAAGATTGTCACCGGATTGTAACCAGGGGAGATCTCTAGCGGCGCCGAGCCATCAGCCCCACACTTCGCGGGCAACTTCCGCCACCAGCTTCAACTTTGCCCACTGGTCGTCTTCCGTCAGCAAATTGCCTTCCATGGTGGATGCGAAGCCGCACTGCGGGCTCACTGCCAATTGCTCGAGCGGAAGCACTCTGGCCGCCTCGTCAATTCTCTTCAACACGTCTTGCTTGCGCTCCAGCGCGGCGTGCTTGGTGCTGATGAGCCCCAGCACCACGGTTTTTCCCCTGGGAACGAAGCGCAACGGCGCAAAGCTGCCGGACCGCGCATCGTCGTACTCCAGCAGGAATCGGTCCACGGCCAGCTCATGGAAGAGCCGTTCGGCAATCGCGTCGTATCCACCCTCGGCGTACCAATGGCTGCGATTGTTTCCGCGGCAAAGGTGAATGGCGAGCGTGATGCCCGGCCGCCGCGCTGCCCGGAAACATGCATTGTCCGCATTGAGCGATGCCGTGAGCATCTGCGCCGGATCTACGCGCAGCTCCTTTTCCATCCATGCGGTCCACTTCGCGTCGAGGTAATAGCTGTAGCGCGGCGCGTCGATTTGCAGATACGAAATGCCGCTGGTGGACAGCGCCTTCACGTCCTCCGCCATGATGTCCGTGATGGCGCTCAGGAGCGCGTAGGGATCGGCGTATGCAGCGTCGGTAACGCCGTACTTGAAGGAGATGGCGGGGAATTGCGTCGCGCTGGGCAGCGTCATCTTCATCGCCGCCGGAGCATGTTTCTTGAGGAATGGCAACTCGCGCCCGGTGAGGGGCTCGCGCTGCCTCAGCTTGCCAGTGACGATGCCGTTAACGTGGCTCACCTGCGCCGACTGCGCGACGGCATCCTTTGCATCTTCGCTCCATTTGCGCGACACGGCATCGCCAAAATCAAAACCCTCCACCGCGTCGGTAAAGTCGCTCATGAAGTTGCTTCGCCGCAGTTCGCCATCGGTGCACACTTCAAAGCCAAGTTCCTTCTGCTTTTCAAGGACCCGCAGAATGTGGCGATCCTCAAGGGCATGAAGCTCGGCTGCGGGCATGCCGGTTTTCCGCGCCTCCAGCAAATCCGGCGGTCGAAGAAAACTTCCTACGTGGTCAGCGCGATATACAGGGGTCATGCTGCTCCTTCTTATTGCGTTGATACCCATCCTGCGTGCTCGGCGTGAATTGCTCAGTACAGAACGTCGCGCAGTGTCCGGGCGCCTTCCCGCAGCGCGGGCAGGCAAACTTTCATCAGCGTGTTTCTATCCACGCGGGAGATGTGAGTCCCGACATTGATGGCCGCGACCACGCGGTTGTCGCGCGTGCACACGGGAACTGCGACCGACCGCAGCCCCGCTTCCAATTCTTCCTTCACAATGGCGTAGCCTTGTTTTCTTGCCTGCAGAATGGTTCGCCTCAACTCAGGAATCTTCACAATCGTCTTCGCGGTGTAGGCCTTTGGCCTGAGTCCGCGCAGGTACGCGTTCAGTTCGGAATCCGGCAGCGCCGCCAGCAGAACACGACCCATCGAAGTGCAGTATGCGGGCAGGCGGCTGCCCACGGACAGGCCTGCGGCCAGCACGCGGCTCGCCGCCGAACGCGCCACATAGACGATCTCGCCGCCGTCCAGCATGCTCATCGACGAAGATTCGTGCGCCGTTTCCGTAATTCTCTCCAGCACCGGCCTGGCTGCCTCCACCACACTCGACGAGGACAGAAACGAGAATCCGAGGCGCAGGGCCTGGGTTTTGAGCCTGTAGATCTGCCGGGAGCGCTCCACGTAGCCGAGCAATTCAAGGGTGAGTAGAATGCGCCGGATGGAGGCGCGCGAAAGCCGGGTGGCCTGCCCGAATTCCACGATGCTTCTTCCTTCACGGTGTCCCGCAAAGGCTTCAATCACGCGCAAACCTCGCGCCAGCGACAGCACGAAATCGGGATTCCCGGCGTGCGCGACGAATGCATCCCCGGTTTCCGGTCTCAGCTCGTCCGCGAGATTTGGCTTTTGCGCCATGGTACTTTCGAGTGACCGATTATCGCACACCTTGTACAAGATTCGCCATTCGCGTAATAATGCTGATCACAACGGACGGGAAGCAATGGCTGAGTGGATGAGCATTTCCGAGGCAATCGCTGCGCTGGTGCACGACGGCGACTCCATCGCCATGGAAGGATTCACCCATCTCATCCCCTTTGCCGCGGGTCACGAGGTAATTCGGCAGCGCCGCCGCAACCTGTCTCTCATCCGCATGACCCCGGACCTGATCTACGACCAGCTCATCGGCGCCGGATGCGCGTCCCGGATTGCGTTCTCATGGGGCGGAAATCCCGGCGTGGGCTCTCTGCACAGATTTCGCGACGCCGTGGAGAACGGCTGGCCTTGCCCGCTGGAGATCGAGGAGCGGAGCCACAGCGATCTGGCCAATGCTTATGTGGCCGGCGCGGCCAATCTGCCCTTCGCCGTGTTCCGCGGCTACACGGGCTCGGACTTCCCTTCAGTCAACAGCCGGATTCGCTTCGTCACCTGCCCGTTCACCGGAGAAGCGCTCGCCGCCACGCCAGCGGTCAGGCCTGATGTCGCCGTCATTCACGCGCAGCAGGCCGACGCCAAAGGAAACGTTCTGCTCTGGGGCATCGTAGGCGTTCAAAAGGAAGCCGTGCTCGCAGCGAGACGATCGATCGTCACCGTGGAGGAGCGCGTGCGCTCGCTCGACGCGCCTCCGAACGCCTGCATCCTGCCCCATTGGGTCGTCACCGCGGTGTGCGAGGAGCCCCGCGGAGCCACGCCGTCTTATGCGCACGGCTATTACCAGCGTGACAATCCTTTTTACCAGGCATGGGATGAAATCTCGCGCGATCGAGAGCGCTTCAGCGGATGGATGGAAGAATTCATTTTGAACACGCGCGATTTTTCCGGATATCTCGCGCTTCAGGCAAAGCAAAGAGCGCAGGCGGTAAAACATTGAACCACTCTTTCAGCGCCGACGAGATGATGACGGTGGCTGCCGCGCGCATGCTGCCCAATCGATCCGTCTGTTTCGTCGGCATCGGGCTGCCTTCCACCGCGGCAAACCTCGCCCGCCTCACCCACGCACCCGATGCGGTTCTGGTGTATGAATCGGGGCCCATCGGCGCCAAGCCTTCTGTTCTGCCGCTATCCATCGGCGACGGCGACCTGGCGGAAACCGCGGACACGGTCGTTTCCACGCCGGAGATTTTTCGCTACTGGCTTCAGGGCGGCAGAATCGACGTGGGCTTCCTTGGCGCGGCGCAGCTCGACCGCTTCGCCAACATCAACACCACGGTAATCGGCCCCTACCGAAAGCCAAAGATCCGGCTGCCCGGGGCGGGTGGCGCGCCGGAGATCAGTTCTTCGGCTAAGGAAGTTCTGATCGTGGTCAAGCAGTCGAAGCGAGTCTTCGTGGAGAAGGTCGACTTCATCACGTCGGTCGGCTTCTTGCGGGGCGGGAATTCGCGCGAGGCCGCAGGCCTATCCGGCAAGGGCCCAGTGGCCGTCATTACGGACCTCTGCATCCTGCGCCCGGATCCTGCGTCGCGCGAACTCAAGGTGTCCAGCATGCACCCGGGAGTCGACCGCGAGACCATTCAAGCCAACACCGGCTGGACCATCCAATTTGCGGACGACTGCGGCGAGACGCCGGCGCCCACTGCGGTTGAGCTCGCCGCGCTGCGCGATCTGAAAGCGCGTACCGCCGCGGCCCACGGCGTACAAGGAGACGCAGCGTGAGAGACGCTTTTATCTGCGACGCCGTACGCACGCCGATCGGGCGCTATGCCGGAGCGTTGGCCAAAGTACGCGCGGACGACCTGGCGGCGATCCCAATCCGCGAGCTCACACGGCGCAATCCGCATGCGGATTGGAGCGCCCTCGACGATGTCATCCTCGGTTGCGCCAATCAGGCAGGAGAGGACAATCGCAATGTCGCCCGCATGGCGCTGCTTCTTGCGGGGCTTCCTGAGCAAATCTCCGGCGTCACCGTGAACCGGCTTTGCGGCTCCGGAATGGATGCGGTGGGCTCCGCGGCGCGCGCCATCCAATGCGGCGAGGCCGATTGGATCATCGCCGGCGGAGTGGAATCGATGTCTCGCGCGCCCTTTGTGCTTGGCAAGGCAGAGTCGCCGTTCCAGCGTTCCCCTGAAATCTACGACACCACCATCGGATGGCGCTTTATCCATCCGCAAATGCGGGAGCAGTTCGGCGTCGACTCGATGCCGGAGACCGGCGAGAATGTCGCGCGTGAATCGAACGTAAGCCGCGAAGCCCAGGACGCATTTGCCTGGCGCAGCCAGCAGCGAACCGCGCGGGCCATCGAAAGCGGGTTCCTTGCCGAAGAGATTGTCCCCGTCGAAACTGGCCGCGGAGAGACCGCAACTCTTATCGCTTGCGACGAGCATCCCCGGCCCGCTACAACACTGGAGAAGCTGGCCCAACTCCGGCCGCTCTTTCCCAACGGCACCATCACCGCGGGCAATGCCTCGGGAATAAACGACGGCGCTGCGGCAATGATTGTCGCTTCACACGATGCCTGTGTTCGTCACGGCCTGCGCCCGCGGGCGCGCATCCTGGGAATGGCGGTGGCCGGTGTGCCGCCGCGCGTGATGGGCATGGGCCCAGTGCCCGCAACCGACAAGCTACTGGCGCGGCTCGGGAAAAAGGTCGCGGACTTCGATTGGATTCAGCTCAACGAAGCATTCGCAAGCCAGGCCATCGCATGCCTTCGCCAATTCGGCCTGCCGGAAGATGCCGAGCAGGTCAACTCGACCGGCGGAGCTATCGCGCTTGGTCACCCCCTGGGCATGAGCGGCGCGCGCCTGGTCATGACGGCGGCGCATCAGTTGGAGAAATTTGGCGGTCGATTCGCGCTGGCGACCATGTGCATCGGCGTCGGACAGGGCATCGCGCTCGCCATGGAGTGCATATAAGGAGGTCATTGATGATCGATACACCCGCAGCGGCAGCTCCCGGCGCCCAGCCCGACTTCTGCTTTCCGCCGTACTTGTCTTCCGTCGCGCGCTCGCCTCGTCTGCCGCTCATTGTGTTGCCTGACACACTTACCGAGCGCACCGGTCCTGTATTCGGTCATGGCCTGATTCAAGCCAACGACCACGATCTCACCGCGCATCATGACGGCGAGCCGATCGGCGAACGCATCTTCGTCCACGGGCGCGTGCTCGATGAAGACGGACGTCCGCTACGCGGCGCGCTGGTCGAGGTTTGGCAGGCGAACGCCGGCGGCCGCTATCGCCATAAAGCCGACAGTTACGATGCGCCTCTGGATCCTAACTTCTCCGGCTCGGGCCGCCTGCTGACCGACGATCAGGGGCGCTATTGCATCAAGACCATCAAGCCGGGCCCGTATCCGTGGGTCAATCACCCCAACGCGTGGCGTCCTTCGCACATTCATTTTTCTCTGTTCGGCGCCGGCATTCTCTCGCGCCTAGTCACGCAGATGTACTTTCCCGGCGACCCGCTGCAGGCGCTCGACCCCATCTTCAACAGCATTCCCGATCCATCTGCACGCCAGCGCCTGGTGTCCCGCCTCGACATGGAACGATCGCGGCCGCACGACGCCCTCGCGTACGAGTTCGATATTGTTTTGCGTGGTCGTTCTGAAACTCCGTTCGAGGAGGCGCGCCGATGACGAAACGACTGGTTCCCAGCAGTTCGCAAACTGTCGGTCCGTTCTTTCGCATTTGTCTTGAGCACATGATCGATCGCCAGCACGCGTACGCGCCGGCGGCCGGCTCGATCATTCTGTCCGGCTGCGTAATCGACGGCAATGGCGCCCCAGTTCCCGATGCGTTGCTGGAGTTCTGGGGCGCTGACGCCACCGGCAGCTATCCCGACCCCGCACAACCGCCGGCAGATCTGCCTTCTGGATTTCGCCGCGCCGCAACCGACAGCGAAGGACGTTTTTCCATTTCGATCGTCAAGCCCGGACCTGTGCCGCTTCGCGATGGCCAATTTCAGTCTCCGCATTTCCTGGTGCTGGTGTTTGCCCGAGGCCTACTGCGCCACCTCATCGCCCGCGTCTATTTCCCAGATGAAATCGGTAATGAAACCGATCCGGTCCTGCTCCAGATCCCCGCGGACCGCAGGCACACCCTGATTGCACGCGCCTCCGATGCGGATGCCGGCCACTATCATTGGGACGTCGTCCTCCAGGGCGAATCTGAAACCGCATTCTTTGCGTGGTAGAAGGAAATCATTCCATGAGCCAGGATTCCATCGAATTCCTCTTCTCCACGCCGGCCATGACGGAGATCTTCTCCTTGTCGCATCAACTGCGCGCCATGATGCAATTCGAATGGGCGCTGAGCTGCGCGCTCCAAGAATGCGGACTGGCAGAAGCCGGTTCCGGCGACGCCGTAAAGCGGCATATGGATGCGCAGTTCGTCGATCTTGATGTACTTCGCTCCGAAGCCCTCAACGCGGGCAATATTGCCATCCCCCTCATCCATCAGCTCACTGCAATAGTGAGAGAAGAAAATGAAGCGGCCGCAAGAACCATCCACCTCGGCGCTACCAGCCAGGATGTTCTCGATACGGCGCTGGTCCTGCAAATCAGGAGGCGCTGCAACTCATCGTCGATTCCATCAGCCGCCTCGACCGTGCGCTCCAGAAACAGGCTCGGGCGCACGCACGCACGCTGATGACGGCGCCGGACCTGGCTGCAACCCGGACCACCCACAACCTTCGGACTCAAGCTGGCCGGCTTCGTTTCCGCGCTGCGCCGTCATCGCTCGCGTATTCATCAGGCCGCGCAGCGCGCGCTGATGGTGCAGTTTGGCGGAGCCGTGGGAACGCTTGCCGCGCTGGGGCCGGAAGGCGGCCGCGTCTCCAAAGAACTCGCACGCATCCTTAACCTCGACGAACCCGAATTGCCCTGGCACTCTCATCGCGACAATCTGGTCGAAATCGCCGCAATGCTTGCGCTGCTTGTGGGCACGCTGGGCAAATTCGCCCGCGACATCGCCCTCCTGATGCAGGCCGAAGTGGGCGAAGCATCTGAAGGCGCGCAAGCCGGTCGCGGCGGGTCTTCCACCATGCCGCACAAACGAAATCCAGTGGCGTGCGCCGCCGTGCTCGCATGCGCGGCGCGCGTTCCCGGCCTCGTTGCCACGCTGCTCGCAGCCATGCCGCAGGAGCATGAGCGCGGCCTCGGCCTGTGGCCGGCAGAGTGGGAGACCATTCCGGAAATCTTCCGGCTCGCCGCATGCGCCCTCGCGCGTTCCATTGAAATCGCAGAGGGCCTCGAGGTCGATGCCGCTCGCATGGCAGCCAACCTGGACGCGCGCCTGGGCCTGACCCAGTCCGAAGCTGTCGCCGTCGCTCTCGCCGGAAAGATCGGCCGAAGCGCCGCACATTCTCTGCTGGAAACCGCCGCGCAAGAGGCCGCCGCGAAGGGAAAACATCTCTCCGTTGTGCTCAAATCCATGCCCGATGTGACCGCGCATCTCAACGACGAAGAAATTGACCGGCTTCTCGATCCCACGGAATATCTGGGCAGCGCGGCGCGCTTCATTCATCAGGCTCTGGAGGGCGACGATGCCGGTCATTGAGCTTGACGGCGTGTCCATCCATTTCGAAATCCGCGGCCCGGCGTCCGCTCCAACTCTCGTATTCTCCAACTCGCTCGGCTCCGACCTGCACATGTGGGACAAGGTTGTCCCTCTTCTGGAGCACGATTTTCGCGTATTGCGCTATGACTCCCGCGGGCACGGATTGAGCGGCACGCCCACGCTCCCGTGGTCGATGGAAATGCTCGCCGGCGATCTCATTGGGCTGCTCAACGCGCTCTCGATCGATCGCGTCCACCTCTGCGGTCTTTCGCTTGGCGGAATGCTTGGCCTCTGGCTCGCATTGCACTTCCCTGAAAGAATCCGGCGTCTGGTTCTTGCCAACACGGCGGCGCTCATCGGCTCCCGGGAAATGTGGGATGCTCGAATCGCCTCGGTCAAGTCGCAGGGGATGGCCGCGCTCGCGCGCAGTACCATCGATCGCTGGCTTACGCCCCAATGCGTTCGCCAATATCCCGAAGATGCTGAAGCGATTCGTTCCATGATCGAGCGGACTCCGCCGGAAGGCTACATCGGTTGTAGCGGCGTGCTGCGCGACACGGACCTGCGCGGCGGCCTCGCGCGCATCCAGGCTCCCTGCCTTGTCATAACCGGGACCCACGACGCGGCCACACCACCGGTAGACGGCCGGCTCCTCGAATCAGGCCTGCGCCATGCGCGATATCTGGAGCTGGATGCAGCACATTTGTCCGCATGGGAGCGGCCTGCGGAATTCGCTGAAGCAGTGCGTGCGTTTCTTTTTGAAGAGGAACAAAACGATGGATGAAAGAGATCGCCACAAAACGGGCATGAGCATCCGCCGCAGCGTGCTCGGCGAGGCCCACGTCAACCGCGCGGAAGAAGCGAAAACTTCCTTCGACGAGGAGTTCCAGGATCTGATCACCCGCTATGCCTGGGGGGAAATCTGGTCGCGCCCAGGGCTTCCCCGCCACACGCGAAGCCTGCTTACCATCGCCATGATGGTGGCCCTCAATCGCCCTGAGGAACTGCGCCTCCATCTTCGTGCCGCCGCAAATAACGGGGTGACTCCGGACGAGATTCGCGAAGTGCTGCTGCAGTGCTGCATCTATTGCGGCGTCCCCGCGGCCAATTCCGCATTCCACATCGCGCATCAGGTGCTCGACGAGCGCGATCCGGCGAGCTGATCGAATCCGTGGCCAAATCCAGCACACAAGTCGGAATCGTGGGCGCCGGGCCGGCGGGGCTTATGCTCTCGCATCTGCTTCATCTTCACGGCATCTCGTCCATCGTGCTTGAGGCCCGGTCCCGCGCCTATTGTGAAGGCCGCGTCCGCGCGGGCGTCCTCGAACACACCACGGTCCAGATGCTGCGCGATGTCGGCGTCGCCGAACGCCTCGATAGGGAAAGCCTCCTGCATGAAGGGATCGAGATAGGCATTCAGGGCCGGCGCCGGCGCATTCCCTTTCTCGAACTGACAGGCAAAGCCGTCACCGTCTACGGACAGCAGGAAGTGGTGAAGGATCTGATCGCGCGCCGCCTGGCCGATGGCGGCGATCTGCGTTTTGAATGTGGCGAAATCTCTCTCGAAAGTTTTATCGATGGTTCGCCGTCGATCGAAGTCCGCGCGGCCGGCAACGTCGATTCCATCGCATGCCACTTCATCGCCGGCTGCGACGGCTCGCATGGCGTCTCCCGCTCGTTCTTCCCCGCGGGCTCGCTCGCCCTCTACGGGCACGTCTACCCATTTGCATGGCTAGGCATCCTCGCTGAGGCCGCACCCTCGCGCGAGGAACTCCTCTACATGCATACCAACCGCGGCTTCGCTCTTTACAGCATGCGTTCTCCGCGAATTACGCGCCTCTACCTCCAGTGCCGGCCCGATGAACAACTTGCCGACTGGAGTGACGACCGCATCTGGAATGAGCTGCACGCGCGCCTCGCCTGCGATGACGGCTGGAAGCCCGCCGAGGGCCCGATCCTTCAAAAAGGAATCACCGGCATGCGCAGCTTTGTGGCTGAGCCATTGCAATGCGGGCGGCTCTTCCTCGCCGGCGATGCCGCGCACGTGGTGCCTCCCACCGGCGCCAAGGGCATGAACCTCGCCCTCGCTGACGTGCACTACCTTGCCGAAGCCCTTCGTGCAAAGTTCCACGACAACGACGAATCAAAGCTCGCTGCCTACTCCGCCACCTGCCTCCGCCGCATCTGGAATGCGCAACGCTTCTCCGCCTGGATGACCTCACTTCTTCACTGTTGCGAAGACGCATCGAGCTTCGAGCACAAACGGCAACAAGCCGAACTCGAATACCTGATGAATTCACGCGCCGCTCAAACTTCACTTGCTGAAAATTACGTTGGCCTGCCGCTGGAGTGAATCCGCGGCCGTCGCCTGGTATCTGTTTTCTCGTCCGACAAGATTTGCAGAAAGGATCACCCGCAATGACGAACTACGAAGGACGCTGGACCACAGTTCGCGTGGAGATTGAGCAGGACATCGGCTGGGTCATCCTCAACCGGCCGGAAAAGCGCAACGCCATGAGTCCCACGCTCAATCGCGAAATGTGCGACATCCTCCAGGCGCTCGAACTCGACGATGCAGTCAAAGTGCTGGTCCTCACCGGCGCCGGCGAATCCTGGACTGCGGGCATGGACCTCAAAGAATATTTTCGCGAAATCGATCAGGCGCCCGAGATCGTCCAGGAGCGCATACGCCGCGACGCTTCCACCTGGCAATGGAAGCTTCTGCGCATGTATTCCAAGCCCACCATCGCCATGGTCAACGGATGGTGCTTTGGCGGCGCATTTTCGCCGCTCGTCGCCTGCGACCTCGCCATCGCCTCTGAAACCGCGGTCTTCGGCGTCTCGGAAATCAACTGGGGCATCCCTCCCGGCAATCTCGTCAGCAAGGCGATCGCCGATACCATCGGCCAGCGCAAGGCGCTCGAGTACATCATGACCGGCGAAACCTTCACCGGCCGCCAGGCCGCGGAGATGGGCCTCGTCAACCGCGCTGTGCCGCTCGAAAACCTGCGCGACGAAACCATCGCCCTCGCCCGCAAGCTCGCCGCCAAAAACCCCGTTGTGCTGCGCGCCGCCAAGCACGGGTTCAAGCGCTGCCGCGAGCTCACTTGGGAGCAAA
>CAVYSS010000038.1:0-12322 GCA_963771195.1 uncultured Acidobacteriota bacterium | reverse complement strand
AAGTCCGCGAGCGACTCGCAGATGAGCGTTACACTGCTCCATTGAGGTGGAGATGCGAGGGAAATATTTGATTCTTGTTCCGCTTATCGCGATCCCGGCGCTTAGCCAAACGCCCCGCTGCAAGGGCAATCCGAAAGTTGTTGGCGAATGCTTTACGGTTCATGGTCGAGCGCGATTCGGCAATGGCACTCTATCTTTGCGAATTTGGCCAATCGGTACGAAGCGAATGCTTGGGGTTACAGCGGGTCCTGTCGCGGACGATGCAGACGCACCGATCTGCCCGAAAGAAATGCTGAGATGGCCTGCTGAAGAATACGGTGATTTCGAGGTTTGGCCATTCACGCAAGAAGAGCCGGGACACATGCAGATGGTCTGCGTCGAGTCGGTGCCTCACCTTGTAGTGCATGATCTGTCAACCAAGCAATAGGTCTGCTGTGGTCATGTCCGAACGCAGCATTGCGGACGTATAACCGGCGATGGGGAAACTTCAGCCTGGCCACTCGCTGCGCCACCTACGGGGCGCGAATTGAGATTGCGCTGCATTCCCCGGGTTTCACCCGGGGCTATTTTCGGTTCGTCCCTCCGGGACGAAAGGCGCGAGGTGGTCGAATCACCGGCGATGCGTCCCTTTGCCAGATCTTTGCTTTTCCGTCCACCGGCCCGTGACTTGAGCCACTCGAAACTTCCCATTCGGCGACGATACACCCGGAACAACGAAAAGAAGCCGAAAGCGCAGCTCAGCAATTCAGACGAGTTGATTCTCATGACTTCAACGGCACTGCCGGTTAGGGCTGCCGAGGGGTCGCGGCAATGTCAAAAGAGTGGTGTGGCCTAAATACGGCCTTTTTAATAAGCACCGGCAACCTCGTGCCCGCCGCTTGTTTCGGGAGGTGCCAGCCCACTTTGCAATACGCGATCTTGGATTGGTGGAAGTTATAGAATTATTCAAAGACAGTTTGCATCTGGATTTGTGTATGGCTCGAAAGACGAGCGTCAAACTTCGCAGGAACTCGCCGGATATTCGCGCAGTCGCAGATTTGGCCGCAGTTTCCATCGCTACAGTGTCAAGGACCATCAATGGTTCAGCTGGCGTAAGCGACCGATTATCAGGACGCGTCTGGCAAGCAATCCGACAGTTGAATTACCTTCCCAACATACATGCGCGTAGTCTGGGATCAGGGCGGAGCCGCATTTTTGGGATCATTGTGGAGAACATCACTAACCCGTTCTTTCCCGAACTTGTCCAAAGCTTTGAGGACATTGCAGTGGCTAGCGGGTACGAGATCCTGGTTAGCTCTTCAAATGGCGATGCTGCAATCCTATCCAACTGCGTGCGCAGGATGATTGAGCGCAAGGTGGACGGCGTTGCGGTGCTGAGTTTCGGTGCCGAAGAACCGGTACTTAACCAGTTCTTGCACCGTGATATTCCCATAGTCCTTGCCGAGTTTCGACTGGGCGTCGCTAAAGTCAGCACGATCCTCCTCGACTACAAGACAGGCATCCGAGCCGCAGTGGAATATCTGAAAGGACTTGGGCATAGCAAGATCGCATTTCTGACGGGGCCTCACACGCTGCACTCGGCAATCACACGCGAGAATGACTTCCGCGGCGCCATGGAGGAGGGGGGACTGCCAATCGTTGACGAATGGATTAACGAATGCGATCACACGCTCCAAGGTGGAGTGGCTGGTTTTGCGCGTTTGAATGCGTGCATGTCGCACCCTACTGCGATTATGTGCTCAAACGACATGACCGCAATTGGGGTGATGCGCGCAGCCTATGCGAAGGGATTAAGATTGCCCCAAGATCTTTCAGTGCTCGGCCTGGACGACATAGACCTTGCAGCGTTTACGCTGCCACCCTTGACGACAATCCGTCTTTCCCGCGCTGACTTGGCACGTGCGGCATTCAATGCGCTGCGACTGCAGGTAGACGAGCCGAACAACCCAAACATTCAACGCGAATTCCTGGTCTCCACTAGCCTCGTCGTTCGTGAATCGACCGTGAAAAACTCCTCACGCAGGGATGTCAGGTCAAACTCGAGCAGTCGCAGCCCACGTGGCGAGTGGTCCGTACCGGGGCCCAAAAAGGAGACGCGGGCAGGCTCGACAGCATCCATTTTTCCTCACCACGAATGAGCCTCTGCCGATTGCTAAATCGTGGACCGCTCAGATCGCAGGCCTAACCGAGCAGAAGGTTGGCCGATCATGTTTCGCGCATTGAAGCCATCCGCGCTGAATTCCATGTCGGCCAATGATTGGGGAATGTGGCATGATCGAGACGACAAAACAGGGCGTCGAAGTTTTTCGACTTCCAGTTGTTCAGCCTGCGGTTCGTCACGCTATGGGGACTGATTCAAAAATCGGGTAACTTCCGATTAGGCGGTCACCCAGCGAAGGGCTTTGCGCTACCGAATAACGACGGGCACGGTGGCCACGGAACTCGGCCGCACCGAGTTCCACAATTTCCAATGCCGATTTGATGGCGAGGGCATGCACACGCGGCATCCTGCGGCATAGCGGGCAACTATGCTACTAGCGGCGGCCCAACATATTGCATGTCGTAGCGCGCAAATACTTCTGCGTCCATCTTCGGCCCGTTCGGCACCGCGACATAGCGGAAGAACTCCTCCATCTTCCCCGCGGGAGTAAACGCAATCAGCATGTGCGCCGGTGTCTGGCCGACCCCGGAAAAAGCATGCGGAATCCCGCGCGGCCCCAGGATCGATTCCCCCGCGCGCAATGTCGTCCGGCTGTCGCCAACCTGAAACAGCACCTCGCCCTCCATCACGTAGAACCACTCATCCTGATGGAAATGGAAGTGCCGTGGAGGACCGCCTTTCATCAGGTTCTTGTGTTCAATCATGAGCAAGCCGCCATTGGTCTCGCGTGGCACCGCCTTAAACAGAATCGTGCTGTATCCCAGCGAGTGCGTCTCCCCAAACCGGTCTTGTCCCGCTTCCACCGGATGGATCCCGCCAGAGGGCGGAAGCGCGGCACTCTGGCCGAGAGCAAAAGCCTCGAACCCTGCCGCTGGAAAACCTGCTGCTGGAACCGCGAATGCTGCGCTCTTGAGCAAATCACGACGCTTCACTGGCAATCTCCCTTGCTGCAAAGGGGCATGAATCAACCGCGCGGCGGGATTCCATTCCTACATCCCGGAAATCTGCATAGCGGGAAAACGCCTAAGTATAGAATGGTTTGGTTTTCCAACCCCAGGAAAATCGCGGCGCCGTGCGGCTTTTCCGCATCCGCGTCGCCGATGGGTTCTCAACTAACGAGAACAGGCCAATGCCCGGGGCTATTTTCGGACGCCCCTCCGGGGCTGGGGCGGATCACCGGCGAGTCGGAGATTGCCCTTGTTCAGGAACGGCTTCGGGCCTTAGAGGAAGCATCATCAAGGGCGCGAACCGTAAATGGCGGGGTTCAGCGCCGGGTCGTTGTACATCTTCAACTGGCGATAGAGCTTGAATCTACGCTTGCCGGCAAGGGTCTCGGTCCACAGGCAGTTGAGGCATTCGGCCAGATCCTTGCGCTGCTCTTTGAGTACATCGAGGCGCGCCTGGTTCCGTTGCGTGTGTCCCTTGGGTGCGCCGGCGCGAACGGCTTCTTCCCGGGTGTGATAGATCTTCAGGGCCAGGATGGAGAGCCGGTCGATGATGAGACCGGGCGATTCGGAATGGAGCGGGGCCGCGCTATTGGGCAGGCCGCGGGAGGCAAGGTGCTGGAGGAGGGCCTCGTCGAGCTGCTCGGCGAGATCGTTGCGAAGCTGATTGGCGCGATCGATGCCCCGCTTTACAGCGGCGATTTCGGCGTCCGGTGCGGCGGGGCGGCGGGCCTCGTCCTCAATGTGCCACAGGTCAAAATTGGCGTGGTGCTGGCCGGCAACGAGAGAGAGGAATGGGTCCGGCTGCGGCGGCTCGGCGTTTGGCTGGGTGTGCCAGAGAGCCGTGAGCCGGTCGTGGAGTTCGGTGATGGAGTTGGCGGAGAGCATCAGAAGTGCGAAGCCAGAACACGGATTTGCTGGCGGAGCTTGTTGACCAGGAAACGGAACAGCCAGGCGAAGGCGAGCCAGAAGAGGAAGTTGCAGGACGCAGCCATCCATACGGAGAGGTTGTGTCCCGACCTGCCGGCAAAGAACTCGGCAAGCAGGCCGGGCATGACGAGGGTGAATGCGATGGCCTGGAGCCAGCGCTCCAGCAGGTTGGAAGAATGGGCGGAGATGCGTTCGATGTTGAAGGTGACGGCGGCAGCGATGACGCCCATGACGACGCAGGCTGCCGCGTTTTTGATCCAAGTCCGCCGCATGGGATGCCCGGCTCCCGATTGCATGAAGTTGGGCTTTAGTGTAGCGCGCCCAGACTCTTCTTATAACAGGGTCTATGGTAGAACTATGCTGGTCCGGCGGTCCAAAGCGAGCGATGGGGGAGAGAACGAATGAGCGGCGCGGCAGAGCGGATTCTTTTGATCTCCACGTATGAGAAGGGGCAGGACTTCATCCGCCAGTGCGCGGCCATGGGAGTGCGGCCCACGCTGCTGACGGTGGAGAAGCTGCGGAATGCCGACTGGCCACGCGAAGCGCTGGAAGACGTGGCGCTGATGCCTGCGGAGCTGAGCCGAGAACAGATTTTGAACACGGTGAGCTGGATGGCGCGGGGGCGGCGGTTCGATCGCGTGGTGGCGCTGGACGAGTTTGACCAGGAAACGGCGGCGGCGGTGCGGGAGCATTGGCGACTGCCGGGGATGAACCTGAGCACCACGGCGTTCTATCGCGACAAGCTGGCCATGCGCAAAGGGGCGCGCGAGGCCGGATTTCTCACGCCGGAGTTCTGCCCGGTGCTGAATTACGACGATCTGCGCGAGTACATGCAGAGCACGAAGGCGCCGTGGCTGCTGAAGCCGCGGGCGGAAGCGTCGGCGCTGGGGATTCGCAAGATTGAGGAGCCGGAGCAACTGTGGCGCGCGCTGGATGAGCTGGGCGACCGCCAGAGCCATTTCCTTCTGGAGCAGTTTGTGCCCGGCGACATTTTCCACGTCGACTCGATTGTGAGCGACGGCCGCGTGGTGTTTTCAGGTGTGCACCAGTACGGGCGGCCGCCGATGCAGGTGATGCACGAGGGCGGCGTGTTTACCACGCGCACCGTAGACCGCGGGAGCCGCGAATGGCAGGAGCTGACGGAACTGAATGAGCGCCTGGCGCCGGCGCTGGGAATGGTTCGCGGCGTGACCCACGCGGAGTACATCCGCGCGCACGGGGACGGGCTCAACTACTTTCTGGAGATTGCGGCGCGGGTGGGCGGGGCGTTTATTGTGGACCTGGTGCAGGCGGCGACGGGGATCAACCTGTGGCGGGAGTGGGCGCGGATTGAGGTGAGCGACTTGCGCGGAGTTCGATACGAGCTGCCGGCGAATTACGAGGAGTATGCGGGGAGCGTGCTTTGCCTGGCGCACACGGCGGAGCCCGACACCAGCCAGTTTTCCGCGCCGGAGATCGTATACCGGATGAAGAAGCATCACCATGCGGGGCTGATTGTGCGCTCGATGCAGGCGGAGCGAGTGAAATATCTGCTGGAGGAGTACAGCGCGGAGTTTGCGCGGCTCTACCTGGCCAGGATGCCGGCGCCGGAGAAGCCGACGGCGTAAGGGCAGGGAGCGGAAAACAGGGATAAGGGATAAGGGATAAAGGCAGGGAACAGGGAAAAGGGGAAAGGGAACGGGGAACCCCTCCGAGCCGGTAGCTTCTGGCTGACGGCTGCATTTGCGGTGTTATGATTCGACTCTCCAGGGGTCGCAAGAAAAAACTCATTCAGAGGAATCGAAACATGCGACGTGTCTTCCCTTTCGCAACTGTCCGCGTGCTTTCCATTTTTGTCCTTGCGGGATTGCTTCCCGCGCTGGCTGCGCCGCAGGAAACAGGGCCGGTGACGCCGCAGGACCTGATGAGCCAGCTCAAGTGGCGCTCGGTGGGACCGTATATCGGCGGCCGGGTGGTCACCGTGGCCGGCGTTCCCGGCAACGCCAACCTGTTCTATGCCGGGGCGGTCGGCGGCGGCGTGTGGAAGAGCTCGGACGAAGGCATCAAGTGGGAGAACATCTCCGACAAAAAGCTGCCCGGCCTAAGTTCCAGCATCGGGGCCATCGCGGTGGCGCCCTCCGATCCTTCGACCATCTACGTGGGCACCGGCGAGGACGATATTCGCAACGACATGATTCCCGGCGACGGCATTTACAAATCCACCGACGCGGGCGAGACGTGGCAGTACGCGGGGCTGCGCGAAACGCAATCGATCAGCGAGATTGTGGTGAGCCCGCAGGACCCCAACGTGGTCTACGCATCCTCCATGGGGCACGTCTTCGTCGCCGGCGCCGATCGCGGAGTATACAAGTCCACGGACGGCGGCAAGAGCTGGAAGAAGATTCTGTTTGTGGACGACAAGACGGGAGCCATCGACCTGGTGATGGACCCGAACCATCCGGACCTGCTCTACGCCACCATGTGGCAGGCGCAGCGCATGCCGTGGGGGCTGATCAGCGGCGGGCCGGGAAGCGGGCTGTATAAAACCACCGACGGCGGCGAGAACTGGACCAACCTGACCCGCAATCCCGGACTTCCTCAGGGAATTCTGGGGCGCATCGGCGTCTCTCTTGCCGCCAGCCAGCCGGATACGGTGTATGCCATTGTTCAGGCCAAGGATGGCGGCGTCTTCCGGTCAGACGACGCCGGCGCCACATGGAAGATGGTCAATAACGAGATGAAGCTCCGGCAGCGGGCCTTCTATTACATGGCCATCTTTGCCGACCCCAAAGATGCCCACACCGTCTACGCGCCCCAGGTGGACTCGCTGTGGGTTTCGCATGACGGCGGCAAGACTTTTACCAAGCTGCACACGCCGCACGGCGACAATCACGCGCTATGGATCAATCCCAACGACACGCGGATACTGCTCGAAGGCAATGACGGCGGGGCCACCGTCTCCACCGACGGCGGCAAGACCTGGAGCTTCGATCACAACCAGCCCACCGGGCAGTTTTACCACGTCAATCTCGACGACCAGTTTCCCTTTCACATCTACGGAGCGCAGCAGGACGAAGGTGCGTATGAAGGACCTAGCGCCGATCCTAACGGTTCCATTCCGGTGGGCGACTGGAAGACCGTGGCGTCTGGAGAAAGCACGTTTGTCGTGCCCCAGCCTGGCAGTCCCAACATCACTTACGGCAGCGGCTACTACAGCATCTTTGTGAAATTGGACGAGCCCACCGGCGAGCTCCAGAGCGTGAGCCCGTGGCCGCTCTATCGCAGCGGCTCTTCGTCCGCGGAGAACGAGTACCGCTTCGGATGGACGCATCCCATCCTGTTCTCGCCGGCCAACCCCAGGGAGATGTTCATCTCGGCCCAGAATGTGTTCAAAAGCGACGACTACGGTATGACATGGTCCCGTATCTCGCCGGATTTAACCCGCAACCAGCCGGCTACGGAAATCCCCAGCGGAGGCCCTGTCGATCTGGATCAGACCGGCGCCGAAATCTATCCCGAAGTTTATGCGCTGGCGGTTTCGCCGCTCGATGGCAATCTTTTGTGGGCAGGCTCCGACGACGGACTGGTGCACGTAACCACCAACGGCGGCAAGAGCTGGCAGTTAGTGACTCCGCCGGGTCTGCCGGCAGAGTGCGCCATCAGTTCCATCGAGCCCTCGCATAGCGACAAAGCGACCGCTTACCTGACCGCCTGGCGCTATATGTGGGACGATCTCCGGCCTTACGTTTACGAGACCACGGACCTGGGCAAGCATTGGACCGCGATTACCACCGGGCTGCCCGACAACGAATTTGCGTTCAACATTCGCCAGGACCCCAGCGACCCCAGCCTGTTGTTCCTGGGAACCTTCAGCACGGTCTACGTCAGCTTTGACGGCGCCGCGCACTGGCAGCCGCTCACCCTGAATCTGCCGCCCGCCGAGGTGCGCGACATCGCCATCGACTCGCGCCAGGGCGACGTGGTTGCGGCGACGCACGGCCGCGCCTTCTGGGTGCTGGACAACCTGGCCCTGCTGGAGCAGTTGACGAGCAAACCGGCTGTGGCGGCAGGCAGCGGGTATGTTTTCGCGCCGGAGAAGGCGTGGCTCACCCACGCCTACGGCGCGCCAGACGATCCGGACGAAATGGAGCCGAATGCCGGGGACAATCCGCCTTTCGGCGCCACCGTGTTCTTCAGGGTTCCCGCCAATTACGACGGCAAGACGCCGGCCACGCTGACGTTTGAAGATGCCGACGGAAAGGTGGTGCGCAGCTTCACCCTCCATCTTGAAACCGACGAACAGAAAAAGGAGAAGGCCGACGAGGAAGCCGGCAAGCCCGAACCGGATCACAGCGCGGAGAGCGCCATTGAGCAGACGCAGAGAGCCCTGGCAAAGCTGACCGCGGTTGAGCCGGGCATGAACAAGTTGCAGTGGGACCTGCGCTACCCGCCCTCGGTGGAGGTAAATGGCTACCATTCGCCGGAAGCCGCGGGAGGACTGGACTACTCCACCAACGGACCCATGGCCGTACCCGGCACGTATACGGTTGTGCTCGATTATGGCGGGGAGAAATCCCGCCAGACCTTCCCCATCGCTCTTGACCCGCGGCTGAATGCGACCGCGCAGGACTTGGCCGCGCGGCTGGCGCTCACGCAGCAGATCCGGGCGGATGTGAATGCCCTGAACGGGGAAGTGAATGCCGCGATCGCGGCGAGGGACAAGCTGGAAAAGGCAGTTTCCGCGCACAGCCTGACCGAGGCCCAGGCGGCCGGCGCGATGGACGCGCTGAATTCGGTCATCGACAGCGAAGTGCAGATGAAGATCCGGTCCAGCGAGGGAGACACCATGCAGGAGGTGAAGCTGCACGGCCACCTGGCCTACCTGGCGGCGGACGTCGAAGTCGCCTACGCGCGTCCTACTGCGGCTCAGTACGCTGTGTTCCACGAACTCGATCAGCAGACGATGGCCGCGGAACAGAAACTGCAAGCCGCTGTCGCCCTGGCGGAGAAAGCGGTCCAATAGGGCCGCGCGGAGCAGCCAGCCAAGGTCGCCGGCTCAAAATCTGCCCAATTAAGATTGACACGGTCAAATTATATTGATATCAACGTATCTACGAGGAGAGCGGCAAAGGGGAATCCATTGGCCGCCAGGTTTCCTAACCGGGAATTCCCCATCAGGAGAAACCAGTGAAATTGAAGACGATGCCACTGAGGACATTCGCGCTATCTGCGGGTGCGCTGGCGGTTATGTTGCCTGCGGCGTGGCGGGCGCCGGCGCAGGAGGCCAAATCTGCATATCCGACGATGGCCCCGATTGACCAATATTTGATAGCCGATCGCGATGCGGAGATCGCCCTGGCTCGCACGGCTGCCCCGAAATCCATCTCGGACGATGCCGAAGTGCTGGTGCTGGGACGGGATGGATATACCACGGCAGTGAAGGGCGGGAACGGGTTTGTCTGCCTGGTGGAACGGGCATTCGCCGCCTCCACCGATTTTTCGGAGTACTGGAATCCCAAAAACCGTTCGCCTATCTGCTTGAATGCGGCGGCCGTCCGGACCAATCTGCCGCTGGTCGAGATGAAGGCCAAATTAGTGCTCGCGGGAAAGACGAAGGCGGAGATCGCACAAGCGGTCACATCGGCTTTCGACAACAAGGTGCTGCCGCTGCCGGAGCCCGGCGCGATGTGCTACATGATGTCGAAGCAGCAGTACTTGAACGACGAAGCCGGGAACTGGCATCCACACCTGATGTGGTTTGTTCCCGGCCAGGTGGCAGCAAGCTGGGGAGCGAATGTGGCGGGCTCGCCGGTTATTGCGGCGGATGATCCTGAAGAGCGGATGACGATCATGATGGTGTGGGCGGACCACTGGTCCGACGGCTCGCCGGCTCCGCAGGTTCAGCACTAACCAGCCAGCCGGCCATTGACACGCCGGCGCGCATCCAATCAAGCTCGAAGAGAGGCTGCGATGAACCTGACCCAGGAACCCGAATACATCCACTGGCCGGAAACCTATTACGTTTTTGTGGAGAAGGTTGGGCCGTTTATGCAGAATGCGCCGGCGGCGTGGGGCGAGGCGCATGCTCTGGCTCCCGCGCTGCTGGAGCACAACAAGATCACCGGCTACATGAGCCTCTACAAGATGACGACGAGCACGTATCGCGCGGGCTTTGCGCTGGAAGCGCCGCCGTCGGAACTGCCGAAGGGGTTCAGTTATGAGAAGTTTGAGGGCGGGCGATACGCGAAGTTCGTGCTGACCGGGCCGTACTCGCAACTGGGGCCAGCCACGGGACGCGTGATGGAAATGGTGAAGGAGCAGGGAATTGCCGTGCGCGACGACTGGAACATCGAGAACTACGTTAACGACCCGCGCACGACGCCGGAGGCGGAGTTGATTTCAGAGATCTGCGTGCCGGCGTAAAGGCAGGGACCAAGGGACCTAGGGACCAAGGGACAAAGGACAAGGGAATAGGGGAATAAGGGACTAAGGGAGTAAGGGAGTAAGGGACAAAGGAACTTGGGGACTACTGGGATCCGAGAAAACTCGCCAATGAGACATAACCTTGACCACACGATTGCGCTGCTGGAACGGACGCCGGGAGCTTTGGATGAACTGTTGCGCGGCCTTCCGGCGGAATGGACGGAGCGCAATGAGGGCGGCGACACCTGGAATGCGGGGGAGATCGTGGCGCATCTGTCCCATTGCGAACGGACGGACTGGATGCCGCGGGTGAAGCACCTGCTGGAGTTTGGCGAGGCGCGGCCGTTTCCGCCGTTCGACCGGCTGGGCCAGCGGCTCGCGATGCAGGGAAAGACAGTGGCCGATCTTCTGGACGAGTTTGCGCGGCTGCGGGCCGATCGCCTGGAAGAATTGCGCGCGATGGGACTTTGCGGGGCAGATCTGGAGCGTCGCGGCACGCACCCGGCCCTGGGGCCGGTGACCCTGAGCGAGCTGCTGGCGGCGTGGGCGGGACACGATCTAACCCATCTGCACCAGATTTCGCGGGTGCTGGCTTTTCAGTATCGCGAGGCCGTGGGGCCGTGGACGAAGTTTCTGGGCGTGATGCACTGCGGAGGGCATGGGGAGTGATGCATCCGCATCGGAATCCTGCAACACTGTTGCGGGGACGCGGCCGGGTGGGTGGTGAGCTCGCTGGGATTCGAACCCAGGACCCACGCCTTAAAAGGGCGTTGCTCTACCAACTGAGCTACGAGCTCACATCTGTTTCAACTTATTTAGATTCAATAAGTTGAATGCTATTCAATTTTCTGTCCTGCGCGGCTTTTTGGCGTTGGTAGCCAATTTGTAGCCACTTTGTACCGAAACCGACCCCGGACGAACCAAGGTCTCCAGCGCCTGCAACTTGTGAGTCGGGGCGAGGTGGGCGTACCGGGCGGTCATGGCGATCGTCTTGTGTCCCATCAGTTCCTGCACTGTTTTTAAGTCTACCCCAGCCATCACCAGACGGCTAGCGAAGGTGTGCCGGAGGGTGTGCCAGGTAACGCCCTCGATCTTCGGCCTGTTCGAGGGCGGTGGCGAACCATTTGCGCGGGTTCTTAATCAGCCCGTCACGCTTGGAATGGAACAGGGTGGAGTCCGGAGGTAGCCCAAGCTCCTTGTGACGCTCCTGGAGCCGCTTGAGGACCTCTACGGCGGCACTGTTGAGCGTGACGAAGCGGTCCGACCCGTTCTTGGTCATCGACAGGTAGATGAACCCCTGTTCGAGATCGACCTGGTCCCAAGTTGCGGTAAACTGCTCGGACTTGCGCATCCCGGTATGCAGGGCGACATCGAGCTGGGCGAAGGCGCTCTCGCCTTCGTCCTTGATCCGGCCGGGCAGAGTGGCGGCGATGGCTTTGCGGAGCTTGGCCTCTTCCTCATAGGACAGAAACCGGACCCGCCCCAGGGACTCCTTCGAGCGCCGGATCAGCCGGGCCGGATTTACTGTGATCTTGCCGGCCCTCTTGCCCTCCCGGAACACCGTGCTCAGTGAGGACTTGAACCGGTTCCGTGTGCCTCCTGTCCACTCCCGCTCCTCGGCCATCTCGTCGATCCAGTCCTGCAGCTCCCGCGTCGTGATGGATTCGGCGACGCGGTCGCCGAACTCTTCAACAGCCAGGTTCACCCGCTGCTTGAAGTCTTTTGAGGCGCGGTGATGCTTTTCGGAGAACTTGATCGCTTCCGCCGCCAGTTCAGAAAATCTGACGCCCCGCCGCGGCGAGTTGGGAAGGAGCACGCCCAGTCGAATCGCCGCCGTGCGCTGCTCGTAGACATGAACGGCCGCCGAGAAGGTTCCGACTTTGGC
>CAVYSS010000037.1:0-173104 GCA_963771195.1 uncultured Acidobacteriota bacterium | reverse complement strand
TGGTGCGCGGCTATCTGTACGCGCGCGATTTTCCCGAGGCGGCGCGCGAGATTGAGGCCCACGCCCCGGCGATGCTGGGCATGAGTTATGAGCTCGCCGATTGCCGCATCGAGGACATGCGCGCGGAAGTTTGGAAGCTGACCCGGGTGACCTTCACCGGCGCGGCGATCCTGTTGCGCGAGAAAGCGGCGTACAAGGGGACAAGCTTTGCGCTGGGGAAAGGTAGCCGTCTGCCGTCCGCATTCAGCGCCCAGCCTTCAACCGTTGGCCGTCAGCCAATGGCGGTTTGCGAGGAGGTGGCTCGAAGCTCCTAGCTGTTAGCTGTTAGCTATTAGCTCTTTGCGTTTGGCCGACAGCACCATTTGCATTTCCAACCGGCTCCGCTGGCGCGGGGCTTTTGTTTTGCGCTCTTCCACCCCGGCATAGGCCGGATCAACACGTCAGCAGCTAACAGCCGAGAGTTGATGGCTGCTTTCACCTGAAGAAAGGACATATCCCATGGAACACACGGAACAGGAAGTTATCGAGCGGTTGGAGGCCGCGGCCACCGCACTGGAGCGGACGCTGGCCTGGCTGGAAGAACGCCAGGCTGCGCTTGCAGGCGAGGTAGAGAAGATTTCGGCCACGGTGGAGCAGAGCCGCCGCGAGGCCGAACTCGAGGAAAAGCTGGCGGCGGCGGAAGCGCTGGTTTCCGAGCTGAAAGCAGCCGCCGCAGCCGGGGCACGGCCGGCGACGCAGCGGCGCACCACGGCAGCTTCGGAGATGCTGGCCAAGCACGGCATTTCCGGCGACAAGCCGGTGGATGTGCACGTAGTGGACGAGGCGCTCAAGAGCCTGGGACTGGAGCAGCGCATTGCCATCAAGAGTCAGCTGGCAAGAGCGGGAGCGATCGTAGAGGCAGCTACTAACTACTAGCTACGGTAGATGGGCGCCACTTGCCGTTGCGACACGCAAGCTTATGACCTATTACCGATCAACTGTCCGGAAACAAGCTAGAGGCTAGAAGCTAGCAGCTAGAAGCTACCGGCGTAACTTGCCTTTTACGGCAGAAAGAACACCATGAAAGCAACCTTTGCCGACATCCATGCCGCCGCCGACTACATCGGACCCGGCGCCATTGAAGTGCCTCACTACCAGACGGAGATCTTCGACATATGCCGCCGGTCGTCGCTTTTTGGCCAGCGCATCAAGCAGGTCCCGGCCACGGGCCATCCCTCGCGATTCTTCGAGGAGACGGCGATTCCGAACCCGGGCACGGCAGGCTTTGTGAATCCGCGCAGCATCAGTCCGACGGTGGTGGCGCCGACGCGCATCGAGCTGAGCGTACCGCTGAAGGCCATTGTGGCGCAGATCAACTACAACCTCTTCGACATGGAGTTAGGCGACCAGCAGAAGCAGTTCGCGTATCTCCAGGCGAAAGACCTGGCGGACACCATCTCCGGCGTGATGGTGAGCCACGACGTGGCGCTTTGGCAAGGCAACGACACCAGCCTGAGCGCACCGACGACCACGCAGTATATGGGCTGCGCGGCGCAGATCGCGGCCGGCGGCAACAGCGTGACGGTCACGACTTCAATGAAGATTGTGGACACCATGAAGACCACGGTGGCGCAAATGGTGGCCAGTAACGGCTACTACGTGCGGCCCACCGCGATCTACGCCAATCCGGTGCTGCTGGACCTGATCGACCAGGAGCTGAAGGCGGAGTACAACGTGGTGCTGAACACCGACCAGATCACGGGCGGTTTCCGCGTGAAGATGCTGTCGACGCAGGCGGGCGATCTGCCGCTGATTCCCGACTGGAGCCTGCCCTACACGGGCACACCGGGCACGGGCAATGCGGTGCTGCCAGCCTACATCGTGACCGAGGACCTGATCGAGTACCACTGGCTGGGCGATCCGGCTCCGCGCATCTTCCAGCTCGGGCTGCCGAGTTCGCTGGCCTACCAGTACGTCGCGGTGAAGTTCGGCGCGCCGGTGGTGAAGGGCGCAAACTTTGCGCACATCCAGGTGACGGTGGAGCGGTAACCAGCAGGGATCAGGGCTCAGGTGTCAGGGTTCAGAGACTTGCTCTCTGAACCCTGAGTCTTTTGCGCACGCGAACCTGCGTGTCCACCTGATCTCTGACACCTGAAACTGAAGTCTGAACCCTGTTCCGGGAGGAAGTTATGCCTTATTTGCAGCCAACAGATTACCCCAACTACGGATTGCCGGCATCGACTTCGGCGGACTGGATTACGGCCGCCACGGCCCTGATCAACAGTTATTGCCGGCGGCCGGATCTGAATGTCATTCAATACAGCGAACGCCTGCGCGTCGTACGCGGTTCGCAGACGGTTCACCTGAGTTACCTGCCGCTGGCGGCGCTGGCACCGGCCATTTCGCCGCTGGTGAGCATGGAAGGCCGGTATGCGCGGCCGCGGCGGGGCGAGCTGGTTGAAGAGCCGCTGATGCAGATGGTGTGGGCGTTTTCGCTGCCCGGCCAGTGGGTGGGCATCGACCCATCGACAGTGGACTTTGATCCGAACACCGGCGAGCTAACGCTTGCCTATAACATCCTGGGACTGCCCTTCAACGAAGTTGCGGTGACTTACACGGCTGGACTGGCGACGATCGGCGACGACATCAAGAGCGCCTGCGCGCAGATTGTGCGCAACGCGCAATCGACGCCTGCGCTGAACGCGAGCCACGCCAAGATTGACACCATGCAGATGCAGTACTTTTCGAGCTCGCTGCTGGACGAAACGGTGCAGGCGTGGCTGAGTCCGTACGTGGCGAGCAGGGTGGGGTGAAGAAGACAGAGACCGAGGGACCGAGGGACCAAGGGACTAAAGGACCAAGGGACCGAGAGGCCGGCGCTTGAGGCCGGAGTGAGTGAAGGGAGTAAATATGAGCGACACCGCACCGCGCAATCCCGTGGGCGCGCCGCAAATGCTGGCCGACGCGCTGCTTCGCAGCGTGGGAGGGGCCAGCGCGCAATTACGCGTAACCAATGTATCTTCAGATGGCAGCATGTCAGAGGTGGGGCTAGTGGCCACCGCGTTTGTGGACGTGGTGGTGTCACCGGTGGTGCTGCGCAAGCTGCGCCCGACGTGGCAGGAAGGCGACCAATCGAAGTGGGAGTTACTGGTTTCCGCAACCAGCGTGGAGGCACAGTTAAGCGCTCTCTCACTGGATTCCGCGCAGTCGCTATTCGGCATGACCCTGGCGGTAACCGTTGCCGGGCAGGACTACCTGATCGAGTCCATTGCTTCCAACGAAGCCTTCGGGCAGGTGTATCTGTACCGGCTGTTGCTGCGCGAGGGGAGACACCAGGCGGTGTAAACAAAGTTCACAGTTCATAGTTCGTGGTTCGCAGTTGTGGCTCGGGTGAGAGGGCGATCGACTAACCGCTAACTGCTGTCCCTGACGGTGAAGGTAATCGTCAGCTAACTGCTCGTTCCGACGCAGGGACAATGAACTGTGAACTGCGAACTATGAACTGAAACGGAGTTGTCATGCAAAACGCGAAAGACAGTTTCTATATGGCCCTGCGCAACCGGCTGACGGTGGTGAACCCGGAGCGGACCATCATGCTGCGCGGCGCAAGCCGGCCCGGCATCCTGGTGGAGGAGGCGGAAGCGCCGTTCAACCAGCTGCCCGCGGACGTGTTTGTGCTGCGCTGGCTGGCAATGGGCGCGGACGTCGATTGTGCCTCCACGCTGGTGGCCGAGGAGTGCGAGATTCTCTATCAGACCTGCGGGTGCCAGACGTACGGAGGGTTGGACCGGGGCCGCGCGCTGAGCCAGATGGACGAAGAACTGGCGGCACTTGTGCAGCCGTTCTACACGCCCAAGCTGAATTACACGGCCACGCCGCCGGCGGCGCTGCTGACCAATGTGTTCTGGGATGAGCCGGTGTTTACGCCGTGCGTAACGCAACGGGACCGCATTGGCCGTTCCGCCAAAGTTATGGTGTACAGCTACCAGGAAGCGGGCGAGTAACTGGTTCGTGATTCGTGGACCGTGAACCGTGAACCGTGGACCGTGAACCGTGAATCGTGATTAGCGAATCGCTCGAGGATCGCGGATCGCGAACCACGCGCCATGAGTCTCGCGCCGCTAACCACGGACCACGAATCACGAATCACGAACCACGGACCAAGAGGGACTTCAAAATGAACGCAACTTCGTTTTCCGCTGCCGCGCCGGTGAGCCGCCGCGTGCGCGCGTATTTTGCGCCGGTGAATCGTACGGCACAGGCGCCGGTAGTCTTCGATCCGGGCGAGGAGGGCTGGTTTGCGCTGAATACGCCGCCCGCGCCGTGGATCAGCCTCGGCTATATTCAGAATTTCGGGCGCAAGCCATTGAGCAAGAGCGGGCCGTTGGAAACAGGAATTCCAGCCGCGCCACTGGAACAGGTGCGAGAGTCGCTGGGCGCGCAGGTGAGCTTTCAGTTCGAGGCATGGACGAAGCTAACGATGGCGCTGGCGACGGGCTCGCAACACATGAACGTGCTTGGGGCCGCGACCGGTGCGACGCCGGCGTGCGTGGGCGCACAGGCGGCTGGGGCGGCGCAAGTCCAGAGCGGATCGACGGCGACATCGATCGCGCTGGCGAGCGCGGATGCGGCAAAGTTCAGCGCTGGGCAGATTGTTGCAGTGGACGCGGACTATGCCGGACAGACGGGCTATGTGGGCTCGCCGGTGGCAGGCGCGTACGTGCGGCAAGCGCTGACGGATGTGGACTACATTCGGCGCGTGACGTTCAACGTGGCGCTGGTGGGGCAGGTAACATCGACGGGACTTGCGCTGGCGCAGCCGCTGCCCGGCGGAGCGCCCGGGGCTGGGATGAAAGTGCAGGCTGTTACCGGGTTTGTGGATCGCGAGGGAGGCAGCTTTTACCAGGAGTGGTCGGCGCTGTTTCTCATGGAGGGCGGCCTGGGCGAGCGCATTTTTTACCACTATCCGCGCCTGCAGCCAAAGACGGGAGCCGAAGAAGCCGCGCAGCCGCTGGCGGCCAAAGGGCAGGGCAAGCTGGAACGTATTGCGCTGGGGGCACAATTTCTGGCGCTGCCGGTAACGGATCCGCTGGATGGCGAGCGGGTGGTGTGCTATCGCAGCTTCTTGCCGGCGAAGAATGCGTTGGTTTAAAGGCAGGGACCGAGGGATAAGGGAAAAGGGAAAAAGGGACCGAGGGATAAGGGACAAGAGCGGCTAGTTGGCGTCGCTTCGCGACATCGCGAGTTGGCAAGTTCGCGAACACCTCCAAGTCTCGTGCCGGCACTAAGAAACTGCGCTAACGTCTCTGGCCCCGCTAACGCCGCTGGCTCCGCTAACTCAGGTAACTCCGCTAACTCAGGTAAGGAAATGTCATGAAGATTGTAATTCAGGGTCAGGATTACTCGGCCGCGCTGGATGCATCGCGGCCGATCACGATTACGCGCACGCTAAATGAGCCAGGCGTGTGCACGCTTGGGTTGAGTTTGCCGGCGTGGCCTGGCTGTGCCGGCGCGATTGCAGCAGGTAACGATCACGGGCGACAACGGCACGGTGTACTTTACCGGGTACGTTGCGGCCACGCCGATGCCGGAGTACGCGGGACTGGCGATGGAAGGGCCGCGCTACCGCTATGCGGTGGAGGCGGTGAGCGACGAGATTCTGCTGGACCAGGCGCTGATGGCGCCGGTGAAAGGCGCGAGCAATGTGACGGCGGGCGCGCTGGTGGGATTGCTGGCGGCGCACACGGGATCGGCGGCGTTGAACACGGCGGCGCTTACGCTGGCGGCGCCGGTGGGGAGTTTCGCGCCGGAGCCGGGGGCGCCGTTCAGCAAGAGCGCGGGACAGGTGGCGAGCCGGGTGCGGGCGGCGTATCGCGCGCAAAGCGGCGGCGCTGGTGTTAACGACGATTCCTGCGGCGGTGCATCCGCTGAACGAGAGCGACGGCAGCCTGACGCTCCAGAACCTGACGCTGAACGCCGGCGGTGAAGCGGGCGCTGGCCAACGACTTTACGGTGTGCGGCGAGAACGAGCCGGTGGCTTACGTGACGGAGTATTTCCTGGGAGACGGAACCACGACGACGTTCTACCTGGCGGAAGATCCGTGGTTTCCGGCGTCGGGCAAGGAAAACATTATCGCGGAGCTGTTCAATGAAGCGGCGATCAATACGACGGTGTGGGGCAATCCGAGCGGCAACACTTACTTTACGCTGGGGGCCGCGGGCCTGGCGATGAACGGAGGCAGCGGCGTGGATGGGCAGACGCAGCTTGCGTGGCTGGACCCGGTGGAGATGGGCGGGACGCTGCTGGTGGAAGCCGATGGCTTAACGCTCCAGAACGCGAGCACGGGGATACTGGCGGCGCTCTACTCCGGGCCGGAGACGACTGCGGGTTGCGTGGCGGGGTTCCAGGCAGCGGCGCAGCAGGGAACGGGAGCGGTGACGGTGCAGCCGATTGTGTACGGAGCAGCAGCGGGCGCGACGTTCGCGATCAATCCGGCGAACCAATATAACTTGCGCATCCGCGTGCATTGCCCGGAGTGCCTGCGCGCGCAGGCCACTTACATTTCCTTTGGCGACAGCGGCGCGATCACGGCGGGGGGACAGATGAACCTGGCGCCGGGCAAGCTGCAGTTTGAGGTGCAGGAAATTGTGAACGGGGTGGCGGCGACGCCGGTGACGCTCTACGACGGCGCGGTGGGCGGAGTACCGGCGGCGTGCGTGGTGGTGGCGGCAAGCAGCATGAATCTGCACGGAGCCATGCGCGCGCTGCACCTGACGAACCTGGGATCGGGCTGGGTGGTGAGCACGCCGACGAGCGGGGGCCCATACACGCGGAGGGTGGGGACGACGGCGGAGTCGGCCGAGTGCCACGTGGAGCGGACGGGGAAGCTGGTGTTTTACACGGGGTACGCGCCGGCGGTGGGCGAGCAGGTGGCGGTGAGCTACAGGACGCTGGGGCGCGCGGTTGGGCGGCAAGTGAACGCGGCGAGCCAGGAGGCGGCGGGGACGGCGGCGTGGATTGGGACAGTGACGAACCCGCCGGCGCGCTGTTCGGCGGACTGCCGCAGCGCGGCGAGCGTGCTGGCACAGGCGGCAGCAAGCGTGAACGCGTTGTGGAGCGGGACTTACCGCGGGACGAGCCTTGATTTTTCCGTGGACGTGTGGCCGGGAGATGCGCTGGCGTTGAACGCGCCATCCTGCGGGCTGAACGCGCAGATGGTGGTGCGGGCGGTGAAGGTGAGTTACAAGGCGAGCGTGCCGGACAGGGTGCAGTACGAGGTGGCGTTTGCGAATGACTGGGCGGATGACCTGGCGATCAAGACAAGCGCGGCGGTGCCGGGAAACACGTGGCTGCCGGCGACGGCGGGACTGACCCCGGTGGCGAACTTGAACGCGCTGACGGTGACGGCGCTGACGGGATCGACGATCACGCTGAATACGGGCGCGACGGCGCCGACAGGAGGAGGGTTCGAAGTGCGGACCCGGGACTTCAGCTTTATGCCGGGGGAGGATCCGGGGCTGGCGTTGCGGGGATCGCAGCCAAACCTGATGCTGGAGCGGGTAAGCGCGGCGGACCGATATTACGTGCGAATGTACGATGGAGCGAGCCCGCCGAATTACTCAGAGTTTTCGGCGGCGGTGTTTGTGAATCTGCCGCTGTGATAGTGAACAGTGGATAGTGAATCAGTGAACAAGTGAAGAAGTGAAAAAGTGAAAGACAGCGAATTTGTGAGGCTGGAACGGATTGGGGCAGTGATTGTTGCCGGGCTGTTCACTGTCCACTGTTCCCTTGCGAGGATGCGATGCGAATGATGAATGAGTTTGAGGCGCAGGTATTGAGCGATCTGTGTGTGCTGAAGACGCAGATGACGGGACTGATGGGCGATGGGAACGGCGGGCGACTGGCGGAACTGGAGCACCGGATGGACCGGCACGAGCAGAACTGGCAACGGGCCAAGGGATTTTTGGCGGCGGTGAGCGTGCTGTTTGCGGTGATCGAGGTGGCGGTGGAGGCTTGGCACCGGCATTGAGAATCAGGGAAAAGGGGAAAGGGAAAAGGGAACAGAACAACAGGGAGTAGGGAAAAAGGAATAGGCAAAGCCGCACGGCGGTTGACGGTTGGTTCGCGGCTGATATCGTGTGGCTATATCGGAGGCTGCGGATGGCGGTTTATGTTGCGCTGCTGCGCGCGGTGAATGTGGGTGGATACGGGAAACTGGCGATGGCCGACTTGCGCGTTCTGGTGGAGAAGCTGGGCTACAAGCGGGTGGAGACTTACATCCAGAGCGGCAACGTTGTGTTTGAGGCGATGGGAACCGCGGAGGGCGTGGCGCGAGAGCTTGCGGCGGCACTCGAGAAGCTTACGGGTGCGCCGGTGGGAGTTATGGTCCGGACGCACGAGGAGTTATCGCGAGTTATCGCGGAGAATCCGTTTGCGGCGGAGGCTGCGGCGGATGGGGCGAGAGTGCATGCGGTGTTCCTGGAGCGGGCGGCGCCGGCGGAGGCGCGAGAGGGATTAGGGCGCATCGTGGCGCAGTATCCGGCGCGGCGGGACCGATTTCACCTGGCGGGCGGCACGCTGTATCTGCATTTGCCCGATGGTGCGGCGGAGAGCAAGTTTACGGGCGGGCTGTTGGATCGCGCGCTGAGCGGGGTAAGGGGCACGGCGCGGAACTGGAACACGGTGTTGAAGCTGCACGCGATGTCGGGGACGCGGGGATAGCGAATCAGCGAGTTAGCGGGTCGTTCCGTCCCACCCTAACCGCAAAGAACACGGTTAGGATGGGGCACCCATGGATTAGTAAATCATTTTCAGGGAGAACTGGATCTGGCGCGAGGTGCCGGCGGTGCGGCTGATCTGGCCGAAGCCGGAGCCGGTGAGGATGTTCGCGGGCAGGCCCATGTTGACGATGTTGAAGAGGTTGAAGAACTCAGAGCGGAGCTGCAGGTCCATGCGCTCGGCTCCGCTGGGGCGGCGGCCGAAGGGCGTGTCTTTGATGAGGGCGAAATCGTAGTCGTAATAGGCCGGGCCGCGGAAGGTGTTGCGGCCGAGGGTGCCGAGCTGACCTTGGTTGGGGCCGCTGCCGCCGGCGATGTGGATGGGAATGGAAAAGAAATCGGCGGCGTTGTTGGCGCCCTCACCGAAGTAATCCTGACGGACCTTGCGCGCGGTGGAGAGGTGGGGCGTGGCGATCTGGTCAGGGCGGTCGACGCCGCCGTCGCCGTAGCCGGTCTGCTGGATGCCGGAGTAGACCGTGAAGGGTGCGCCGGAACTGATGCTGGAGATACTGAGCAGCTCCCAGCCGTAAGTGATCTTGCGGCTGACGGGCCGCAGCCACTGTGCGCTTTCCATGTGGAGGTCCTGGGCCACGCTCAGGCTGAAGTTATGGGTTGCATCAAAGTTCGACGGGCCTTTTTCCGGACGGGTGTCGTAGGGATTTTGAGAAACGCCCGAAGTGACCGCGCCGGTGGAACCGGTTCCGCCGAGGACGAGGCTGGTATTGTCGATGGATTTGCTCCAGGTGTAGCCGGCCTGGAGGCCGGGACCGCCGTGGCCCACGGTGCCGGAGAGCGATGTTTGCAGAGCGTTATAGGAGGAGTGCGCGTCGGAGACGATGACGTTCTCCACTCCGAAGCCGCCGATGGCGTTGCCCGCGCTATTGAACTGGGTGTGGGGCGCGAAGCCAGGTCCGGCTCCCGGATAGGCATTGGGATAACTGTAGCGCGGGAGCTTTTCCGCCGCCGTGCCGACGTAGGCGGCGTCAGCGACTAGATTCCCGAACTTACGCTCCAGGCCCAGGGTCCAGGTGTATAGCGTGGCGTTGTCGAAGTTACGGTCGATGCCGCTCAGGTTGAGCGGGCTGACCACGTTTCCCGGGGTCAACGTAGCCATGGCCTTTTCATAGCGGTCAACGTCCATGATGGTGTTTGCGGGGACTTGTTTGGTTGTCCAGGTGGAAAAGATGTTCTGGCCGGAGGGCGTGAACACCTGGGGCAATTGCGCGGGCGTAATGGTAAAGCCATAGGGAATGGGTATGCCCACATTGGCCACCGCGCGGGGATAGACCACGAAGGGCGTGGAACCGGTGAGGAAATTGTCCTGCCAGATGTTGGGTGGGATGGCCATGATGCTGCCCCCCACATTGGCCTGGAGCTTGGGCGTGACCTGCCAGACAGCCTGCACGCGCGGCTCAAAGGCGAGATAGTTGGTGGCGTAACCCGGTTGCGGGTTGATGACGAACTGCTGCACGCCGTCGATGTTGCGGAAGGCGGAGGTGCGGTGGGCGCGCTCGGTGATGGGCGTATAGAGATCCCAGCGCACGCCGTAGTTCAGCGCCAGCCGGTTGGTGATTTTCCACGTGTCTTGGAGGTAGGCAGCGAAGTTGCTGCGGTTGATGGCCGCCGGCCCGATGTGCTGGCCGCCGGAGAAGCCGGGCGAGGCGATGGCGACACTGTAGGAAAATGCGCTGCCGGAGAGGAATGCCGAGACCGTGTCGGGCAGCGGATCGCCTACGGCGACGTCGTGCTTGCCGCTCTGGGAAGGAATCGCTTCCGTGGCGTAAGCGGCTCCGCCGCCGAAGCCGTATGCGCCGTCGGGGGCGATGCCGAAGTAAGTGGTGTCTCGGTTGATGCGGACGTCGGCGCCGGCTTTCCAGGCATGCTTTCCGGCTGTGTAGGAAACATTCTCGCGGCCCTGAAACAGGTTGCCATAGGCCTGCATCACCGAGCCGGCCGCGGAGTCAAACGCTTCGAATGTGCCGTCGTTGAACTGCACCGCGGGGTCGGTTGTGTCGGAGGTGGGAAAGCCCGGCGTGGAGCGGACGATGCTGACGGAGGATTCGAAGCTCAGGTGCGGAGTGGCTGTGCGCGTCCATGTGCCCACCACATTGCGCTGGCGGTCTACGTATTCGACGCTAAACGCCGGATCGATTGCGGACTGATCGGGATTCGTCGTCGGGCCGGTCAGATTGTCCATGGTGAAGCGCGCGAAGAACTGATCCTTGTCGGTAATCTTCTGGTCGATACGGACGGAGAACTGGTCCGCATTGGTAGCCACCATTGATGGCGTGGCGTAGGTGCGCGCTCCGTAGGGGCCGGTGGGGTCATTGGGCTTGGGATAGCGGGCAAGGATGGCGGCGATGTGCGGATTGACGGGCACGTTCAGGGTGTCGGTAGAGCCGCCGGGGTAGGTGACGACATCAGTTCCGGCGCGCTCCGCCAGGCTGGGCACGGGAAACACTTGCGTGGTGCCGAGCGCCTGGCGGAAGCCCTGGTACTCAGTGAAGTAGAAGGTGCGCTTGCGGCCGTCGTAGGCGTGGGGAAGATAGACCGGGCCGCCGTTGGTGAAGCCGAATTCATTACGCCGGAAGGGAGGAATCCTTCCCGGATAGACGGGGGTGGGATGGTCAAAGAAGTTGCGTGCGTCGAGCACGGAATTGCGCACGAACTCGAAGAAGGAGCCGTGAAATCCGCTGGCGCCGGAGCGGGTGACGATGTTGGTGAATCCAGATGCGCCCTGGCCGATTTCCGCAGGCATCCAGCCGGAACTTGATTGAAGGTTCTCAATCGCGTCCACATTGAAATTGGTGAAAGTGCTTCCGCCCATCTCGGGATCGGAGATGTCGGCTCCGTCCATGGCGAAGGCGGCCTCAACGCCGCGCTGGCCGTCGATGGCGAACTGCTGGGTGAAGTTGGTGGCCCCATTCGCATCCGTCATGGTTCCGGCTGCGAGCAGGAGCAGAGTGCTGAAGTCGCGGCCATTCAGGGGCAGCGAGCTCACGGCCTGGCCGGAGAGCGCCTCGCCGCCGGTGGAGCCGGCCTGATTGCTGAGAACCGTCACGGTGATTTCGCCGCGGTCGGAGATCTCGATGTCCACCGGCTTCGAACCCGGCTCCAGATCGATGGGTTGCGCGTAGCCGGCCTTGCGCCCGCCCGCCTCAATGGTGAGCCGGTAGTGTCCCGCGGGCAGCGAGGCGATGCGAAATGCGCCATCCTCGCCGGCAATTGCGTGGGCGGATTTTCCCGGGCCGTTCAGCCAGACCTTTGCTCCGGCCATGGGCGCGCCGCCGGTGTTATGAATCCTGCCCTGCCACGGGACTGACGTTGCCGGCTCCTGCGCGGAAATCCACGCCGCGCCCAAGAGCAAGATAAGCAACAGCGCGAAACGCCGTGCGATTCCCGGCAAAACGAAAAAATGCGATTTGAAGGCTGAGTGTTCCGTTTCAAGATATGAATGCATGAGTGGCTCTGGCTTCAGAAAAGAGACAGACTTCTGCGGAGATTTGCGTTGGATCTGTTTGACTTAGATTATACCGGTTCGCTCCCATAGAAAGCTTCAAAGGGTTCCGGTGTGGTTCGACCGCGCTCCAAGGCGGCACGGCATCCGTATCGATGAGCGGCTCGCGGCAAAAATCCTTCAGCAGGCTGTGAATTGCGCCGTTTCAAGGCTGGGTCAATTCGAGACGCTGCGCGCTTCTCCTACAATGAGGTGACACCGGACCCAAGATGGCTGAGCCCGATCAGAAGCTGCCCGCAGTCGACACCATCGCCGCCGTATCCACGCCTCCAGGGCGCGGCGGCATCGGGATTGTGCGCCTGAGCGGGCCGCTGGCGGCTTCGATCGCGAACGAGCTTGTGCAGTTGCGGCAGCCGCTTGAACACGGCCGCGCGCGGCGGGCGGACGTGGCCGATTCCGAGGCTCCGGATGCGGAGAGCGGGCGCATCGACGAGGCCGTGGTGACCTATTTTGCAGCGCCGACTTCGTACACCTCAGAGGACCTGGTGGAGATTGCCGCGCACGGTTCGCCGGTGGTGCTCGATCATCTTTTGCGCCGGGCCATGGAGAAGGGCGCGCGGCTGGCGGAGCCGGGCGAATTCACGCAGCGCGCGTTTCTCTCCGGGCGGATGGACCTGACCCAGGCGGAAGCAGTGCGCGATTTGATTGAGGCGCAGACCCTGACGCAGGCGCGCCAGGCCGCAAGCCAGATGGGCGGCGCGCTCAGCAGCCGGGTGGCTCCGGTGAAGCACGCGCTGGTGGAACTGATCGCGCTGCTGGAGACGGGCATCGATTTCGCCGAAGACGATATTGATGTGGCGCCGCAGGCGGAGATTGCGCGCCGCATGAGCGAGCTGGTTGCGCCGCTGGCCGCGCTGGAGGCATCGTTTTCGCGGGGACGCATTGTGCACGATGGCCTGACGCTGGCGATTGTGGGCCGCCCGAATGCCGGCAAGAGCTCGCTGTTCAACCAGCTGGTGGAGCGCGAGCGGGCCATCGTGACGGCGTCGCCGGGCACCACGCGCGACACGGTGAGCGAGCGCATCTCGCTGGATGGAATCCCGCTGGAGCTGGTGGACACGGCAGGATTGCGCGAGGCGCATGACGTTGCCGAGCAGCTCGGCATTGCGCGCAGCCGGGAGGCGCTTGCCGATGCGGCCATTGTGCTGGTGGTGCTGGACGCCACGCAAAAGCTCAACGAGGAAGAACGGGAGTTGCTGGCTGCGGTTCAGGGACGGCCGGCGCTGGCGGCGATGAACAAGTGCGATCTGGGCGGGCACAACGATGCGGCAGCGGCTGAGCTGGCCGGCGTTCCGGTGCTGCGTACGTCCGCACTGACCGGCGAGGGAGTGCCGGAGCTGCGAGCGAGGATTCTTGCCCTGGCATCCGGCGGCGCCGCCAGCGAGCCGGGCATGCTGACCAGCTTGCGGCATCACCAGGCAGTGACCGCCGCACTGGCCGGGATTCACGACGCGGCGAAAGCAAACGAGGCCGCGATACCGCATGAGATGATTTTGCTCGACCTTTACCGCGCGCTCTCCGCGCTGGATTCCCTCACCGGTCAAACCACGACGGACGACATTCTCACCTTGATTTTTTCCACCTTCTGTATCGGAAAATGATTCCAACTTTCCCAATCACCGACAACCAGCCCGCAACTCGGCATATACTCAGCTAGATTCAATAGAATCAAGTGGTTGTTATCAAATCCGACGGCTTCGAATGCGGCGGCCGGAAACACGCTGGAGTTACCCATGTCACTTCGATCGCATTTTCTTTTTCCATGGTTGTGCCTGGCACGCTGTGTCTTGATTGCGTTCGCCTTGAGCGCATGGTGCGCTTCGGCATTCGCAGAAGATTTGCCGGCCTCGATTCGCTACGAACCGGCTTCGCGGATCTTCCGCATCGATGCGGGCGGCAGCTCCTACATCTTTGGCGTGAACGAGAAAGGCGAGCTGCAGTCGATCTACTGGGGCCGGAAGCTCGCCCCAACGGACCAGTTTCCTGTCGCGCACTCCTTGCCGCCTCGGGCCTCATTCACTGCTTCAGTGAATGCCACTCCGCAGGAATTCACCGGTTGGGGCGGGGGGCTGTACAACACTCCCGATCTGAAGATCATGTTCCCCGACGGCAACAGGGATCTGGAACTCCGCTACGTTTCCCATACCATCGAGGGCCCCGAGCTGAAGGTGGTAATGAAGGACATCGCGCGCGAAGTGTACGTAACGCTGGCTTATCAAGCAGACGGGGACACGGGCGTTCTGCAACGCTCGGCCACGGTGGAAAACAAGACCGGCAAGCAATTCACGATTGAGGAGGCTTCATCGGGGACATGGAATCTGCCGCCGGCGAGCGATTACCAACTGCGCTACCTCTCCGGAGAGTGGGCGGGGGAGTGGAACCTGCACGAACAGGCGATGCAACCGGGGAAGACCATTCTGGAAAGCCGGCGTGGTTCGACCGGTCATCAGAACAGCCCGTGGTTTGCGATCGAGCGCGGGAAGTCGGCCGACGAAGATAGCGGCGAGGTATGGTTCGGAACGCTGGGCTGGAGCGGGTCGTGGCAGATTGCGATCGAGCAGAACCAGGAGATGCAGGTGCGTGTGACCGGCGGATTCAATCCGTTTGACTTCGCCTATGAATTAGAGCCGGGCGCGTCGCTGAAGCTCCCGGAGTTCTATGGCGGGGTTTCGGAGCAAGGAATCGGCGGAGCATCGCGAATGCTGCATCGTTTTGAGCTGGCGAGGATTCTGCCCCAGAGTCCTCATCCGCGTTTGCGGCCTGTTCTCTACAACTCATGGGAGGCGACGGAGTTTGCTGTGAATGAGGCGGGGCAGGAGGCTCTGGCGGAGAAGGCGGCCAGCATCGGTGTGGAACGGTTTGTAATGGACGATGGCTGGTTTGGGGAGAGGAACAACGACACTGCCGGACTTGGGGACTGGTTTCCGAATCCGCAGAAGTTTCCCCACGGATTAAAACCGCTGATTGACAAGGTTCGGTCGCTGGGGATGGATTTCGGCCTGTGGGTTGAGCCGGAGATGGTGAACCCCGACAGCAAGCTCTATCGCGAACATCCGGATTGGGTGCTCAACTTTCCCGATCGTCCGCGCACCGAGGCGCGCAACCAGCTGGTGCTGAACCTGGCGCGGCCAGACGTGCGCGCGTATGTGTTTGGCTTCCTGGACAAGTTGCTGACGGAGAATGACATTGCATTTTTGAAATGGGATTACAACCGCAACTGGTCCGAGCCGGGTTGGCCCGCCGTGGCGCCCGACGAGGAGAAGGAAGTTTATGTGAAGTACGTCGAAAACCTGTATTCGATTCTGGCGGAGTTGCGGGCGCGGCATCCGAAGGTGGAGATCGAATCGTGTTCTGGCGGTGGCGGGCGCGTGGACCTCGGCATTCTGCGCTACACCGACGAGGTGTGGACCTCGGACAATACCGATGCTTTCGACCGGCTGACCATACAGAATGGATTCACCTATCCATTTGCGCCTGCCATCATGATGGCGTGGGTTACGGATTCGCCGAACTGGCTTAACCATCGCGAGACATCGCTAACATACCGGTTTTGGTCTGCGATGCAGGGATCACTCGGCGTAGGCGCCGATCTGAACAAGTGGACGCCGCAGGACTTTGCCAGTGCAAAGAAGTTGGTTGCGGAGTACAAACGGATTCGCGCGACGGTGCAGCAGGGGAGTCTGTACAGGCTGATCTCGCCCGCCGATAACAGCGAGTATTCCGCAACGGAATCCGTTGCCGCCGACGGATCGCAGGCGGTGTTGTCTGCGTTCCTCCACTCCAGCCAGATGGGGCACGCATTCCCCCGCATCCATCTGCGCGGGCTGAATCCGAGGGATTCGTATCGCCTGCAAATGATCGAGGGGAATGCAGATCGCGATACGCCTGCGACGGCCAGCGGCACTTACTGGATGAATGTTGGCGTGCAGATGGAGATGCGCGGGGACTTTCAGGCATCTGCGTTGACCCTGGAGCGCGAGACGCCCCTGGCTGCAGCGCAGTAGCTCGTACGGGTTAGAATCGGGGTTGCATTGGCCAGAAAAAGATCCTGGAACAAAGTACAAAGCATAAACCGGGCAGTGAGTTTGATCTTCGCGGGCGCGATGGTGGTTTGCGCGATACGGGAAGCCGGTGCGCAGGCCGAACCAGGGAACGAGCAGACCCCGCAAGCCCCGGTAGCTACGCAGCAATCCATTGAAGAATTGAACTACCTGGGCGGCGAGGCTGCGATGCCTCCGTTTTCCGACAGTCTCATTGATCCCAATTCGGAGTTTCGGCAGGCACTGCTACGAGAAGGCATGGCCTTTCGTGTGATCACCGGGATGCAGTACACACAGAACACGCTGGATGCGCCGGTGACCGCCGATGCACAGGTGTACGTGGGGCAGCGGCCGTTTGAAACCTCTTTTGTGCAGCCGATTCTGGCTTGGGACATGAGCCAGTTGCACGTGGGCCATGCGCAGTTGTACATGGGCGGAGTATGGAACTGGGCAAGCTGGGAGCCTGCGGGGCCAAAATCGCTCCAGCTGTGGGCCCTGTATTTCTACAAGGAATTCGGCGAGGACCGCGTGGAGGTGAAAGCCGGTTACATCGCCAATAACATGAATTTTGTGGGGCTGTTTGTAGGCGGTTCAACTGCGACGGGAGCGCAGGGTGTTTACGCGGTGTTGCCCTACGAAGCGGGCATGTCCTATTTCCCGCTGACTGCGCCTTCGTTCAATGTGCGATTGCGCGGACCGATGCACACTTATATCAAATCCGCAGCGCAGCGGAGCATTGACCCCAGGGGCGGTCCGACCGAAGTGGCCCGCAATCGCAGCGGATTCCGATTCATCCCGTATGGGGACAAAGTTGTACTCATCAATGAAGGCGGATATTTGCGGGCAGCCGATCGAAACGCGCACGAGGCATGGTTTCGCGCGGGATATATCAGGAATGCTTCGCAGTATCTAAATGAAGCTACCGGACGGCAGGAGACAGGCGACTTTTGCGCTTACGCGCTGGTGGATGGCCAACTGATTCAGACAGACCGGGAACATCCGCAGCGGGGCATCTATGCCGGCGGGTCATGGATGACGGCGCCGCAGTCCAGGAATGCGTATTCGCGGTATTTCGAGGCAAGGATGTATAACGAGGCTCCGTTCCGATCGCGGCCGAACGATGTGCTTTCGGCTGTGGCATCGCGTACCGGGTACAGCAGCGTATTTACCGATGCTCTTTTATCTCAGGGCAAAACTGTATGGCGTGCAAGCACGACCCTCACGGGGAGTTATTCTCTGCGCGTGGCGCGCGGCGACTACTTGAGCATGGGATTGGGCTATGACTTCGGGCCTGCGATCACGCCTCACGTTCCCAGCGCACTGAACCTGATCGCGAACTGGACGCTCTTTTTTTAGCACCCGCGGTCCTCAGGCAGGGATGCGAAAGTATTATGCGATCCAGGTCTGCAGCGCGTCAGTGAGCGCTTCGATCGGAATTGGCTCGGTTACACCTTGCAAAGAAAAATCGGGAGGCGCAACCAGGTAGGCTTCGGCGATGTTCCCAGCGACACATACGCACACCGTTGATTGCCGGTATTCCTCATAACGTATGGCTGACAACCAGATGTAGGGCGCCAGAATTTGCGCGTCGATGGCACTTCCTGGGTTGTCGTCAAGAGCGGGAACCGGGTTGACGGTGTCGGGATTTTCAAATACGGCCACGCCCGTGAAGGGCTTAGGCTTGCTGCGTACGGCGAACCTTGCCGCCAGAAATCGAGGACGCGCCCGCCGCAGGGCTTCCGACGCAGCCCATTCCACAAAGGAATTGCCAAAGATTACAGCTCCGTTGCCGCTCAGATACACGGCGCGAACGAACTCCCGCACCGCCGGGTACGCGGCGATCTCCGCCGGGCACCAGGCGGTCACATCCACCTTGCGCAAATGATCGTAAACCGAGTCTGCATCCGACAGATTCTTGCGCATGGTATTCATCTCGTGCGAGAAACTTTCCCGATATGCATCCAGCCTTGTGTAGCTCAAGAGTATGCCGTTTGAAGGCACGATAGGCGGCACCGCGGCAAGGCAGGCATCCACTAGGCCGCTTGCTCCGTCGATTACCCAGAGCTCCGCGGACGAGTCTTCAGTGGATGCATTCGGTGGTCCGCCGGCTGCGGCCGCGTGGGCGATTAAAGCCGCGAATGCACCCTCCAGTCCCCCATTCTTCGACTGCGACGCGGGAATCTGCAACTGAACCCGCTTGCCCATTCCGTGCCAATGCCGCCACGCATCCGCCTCTTCCACGGGAAGCGAAGGCGGGAGGTCCAGCACAATGGCACGATTGCGCGGCTTGCTGGGAAGGCCCACAGCCTGCATCTGATAGCGATCGGCGGCGTCAAAGACCTCCTGCACCGCCTTGCGCCATTCCTGGAACCGCGGCGACCGGGCCAATTGAGATGAGTTTTGGATTGTCTGCTCTTCGGTTGATAAGTGCCATTGCCGCACGCCCATTTGTTCTTCCAGGCGGACCAAGTCGCGGAAGAGTGCAGCAGATTGATCGGGGCTGCGGCTATCTAAGTAAAGAATGAGTCTCTCAGTCGACCGTCTTTCGTTGGGGAACAGGAAATTCCAATCGCGGATTTGTTGATTGAGAAATGGAAGAATAGTTACAGGCAACCGGTTGAGAACACCACGCCGAAGCGCTTCCTGCAATTTTTCCGGCAACTGAGTTGACGCTTCCATCGTTCTCTCCTTCCGGCGATCAAACTCTCAGTGCCTTCACAGGCGAAGCTCCGGGAGGCTTATTCCTTGCGATTCCTGCGCGCGGCAACCTAGCAAGTTGGCCAGAGTGGGACAGAGATCGACCTGCTGGATTGGCCGCTCCACAATCGCGGGCTTGTCGATAGCGGCGCCCAAAGCCATTGCCCAGGTGTCGCGCGTGGAGTCCTCGTTGGCGCGGTGATTGAAAAATCCGTTGGTCGAAGATCCGTCGGGGTCCCGGCCGAATTCGGGAAGAATAAGGAAGGTGGTCTTGCTGCGGTACTCGGGATTGTTCTCGATCTCCTGCCAAAGCTGATAGACAAGCCGGTCCGCCGTCCTGATCCCTCCCAGGTGCATCGCGTAGGAACCAAAGTGCGCCGCTTCGACATCAGAAAATACGGTCACCAGCAGGTTGGGAGCAAACTTGCGCATAATCTCCCGGGTCATGAAGAAGGTGAGTTCGTCCCCCGATGTCGGTCCTCCGCCGTGAACAAAGCTGGCAATGGCGGATTCGATGCTGCCGCGCACGCGAGGATCGAGCTGATCTGCCGCATCGAATACGTTCCAGCCGAGTCCCTCATAATTGCTCCCGGCCATAGCGGTCTCAAGCTCCGCCTCAACCTTATCGCGATCAGCCATGTCTCCGCTGCGGCCGCTGCGCATTGCGCTCACAATGGCCATCAGCATGAGTTGCTTGGGAAAAACAACATTCGCCCCGTATTGCGGTCCATAGTTCGTTGCGGAGCTTGCGCCAATCCGGCTGGTAAGCGCCTTGTTGCTGGCCACAACCCACGCGTCTCCCGCATCGGCACGCGCACTCTTGCGGTACTGTTCAAACAGCGTCGGAGTGGCAGGGGCTTGGTTACCCCAGTCGTCCACTCTCTGCCAGTTGCCGGTGAGAATGCTTGAGATGGCGTTGAAGTGGGCAGTGACGCCCTCATTGCGCGCATGCAGATAGAGCACCGAGTTCGGCCCAAGGTCCGAAACAAGGTGAGGGATATACTGCAATCCTTCCGGCGAAAAGCTTTCCGATCGGCGAATGCCACCGATGATGGCCACAACCACCTTATGCCCGGATCCTTCCACCTTCCGGTTCCGCGCCGCACCCACCTCGGGAAGCATGGCCTCCGCAATGAGCAGGCCGGCTGCGCTGAGAAACCTGCGCCGGGACGCGTCCGGGGGTAACTCTATGCCCGCTGACAGCCTCGTGTGCAAGCCCGCGACACCGGGTAAGCCGTTCTCCATCGCTACGCCTCCCCAGGGATCGATTCCCGAGGTCCAGCCGCATACCGGATCTTCAGTTAAAAGTGAACCAATTATAAGCGCAGAATGGGGCCCGATCAACGCTCTTCCGAGCGTTAACTCAAGGCCAGATTGAGGAGCTTTCGAAGGTCGATGGGCGACGTCGATTCGACTCCGTGAGGCAGAGCGGGGGAAACCGTAATCGCCTGCTGATGGTCTTCAAACCAGGCGAGGAAGACCGATTGCGGCGCTCCCGGTAACCGCTGCTGGTTGATCCAGTGATAATAGGCGCCCATATCTGCGTCCACAATCGATCCGACGAGATCCAGCCCGGGGTTGCCGGCTGTGGTCGAGAGCAGTTCATTCATAGGGCGCTGGCGCTGGCGCGGCGCGAACCTGACCAGCAAAGTCAGAGGTTGTGCCCTCCGCAACGCTTCGCGAGCCGTCCATTGGGCGAACGTGGTGCTGAAGATCTGTGTTCCGGAGCCTTCGGTAAAGAGCTTCAACTGAAACCGATCCAGAACCGGATCACCCGCCTTATCCATTCCGAGATCGGAGGGCTTTAACTCTGCGAGGTAGGTACGCAATTCTTCAGGCCCCATACCGGGACGATGAATTTCCGCCTGCATTCTGTTCAGCAGCGTCGCGCGTGCGCCCTCGAGAGCTCCATAGGAAACACAGGTTAAAAGGGGACTGTGTTCGGCCGGTTCACCACCATCCACATACCAATGTCCATAGGGAATGGGGTGAGCATTTGCGCGCGCGCCAACTGCTTTGAGCAGAATCGACAGGCCGTCTTCGGGGCTTACGTGGCTGAAGTAGGTCCCATGCGCGCGGAGATCGCGAAAGAGAGGTGCGTCGTAGCTGGCCACTCGCTGTCCGATGATTGCTATACCCAGTCTTTGGACTGGCGGCTGGCTGGGCGGTGCTGCTGCCATCAATCGCGCGCCATACGCCCTCGCGGTTTCGCCAAAGGCGTCCTGCTGACCGGTCGTCCACAAGTAAGCTGATTCCCGTTCCACGAACTGCGCCGGCCGATTCACCCAGTCGAAATTCTCAAGCGCCGAGGCGAGGCTGATGTTCACGAATCCGCGAAACCAATCATCGAGATCCGCACCGGAAAGAGAGCTGATCACCGTCAGTTCTCTTTCGATTGCAGTTCGTTCCGCTGGAAACTGGAAATCGTAATCGATCGCCTCGCGCAGAAGATTCGGCACGAAACTCAATGGAAGCCGCCGGATCGTTTCCAAGTACTCGAGGATCAGCTTTCGCGCCTGCGGCGGGTACTTGGCAAAATCTTCGGGTTTGAGATGCGAAGGCTGCATGCGGTCTACAATAATTCCTTAATCGGCTTGCCCTGCGCCATCTGCGGAGAAAATCCCATGATCGCGCCAAGGCTGGGTACAAGGTCAATCGATTGCATTGGCTGGTCGTAGACGACTCCTTCGCGCACGCCCTTGCCGACAGCCATCATCCACGTGGTGCGACTGGCTATGTCGCCGGTGCGATGATGTTGAAATCCATTTCCTCCCTCGTCGTAGTCGGCGTCGCGGCCAAAATCGGGGAGAACGAAGAGTGTCGTGTTGTCCTTGTATTCCGGCTCGTTCTGGACAGCTGCCCAGATCTCTGCGCACAACCGGTCGGTGCGCCTGATTCCCTCAATATAGAGCGAAAATGCGCCGGAATGCGCAATATCAATGTCGTGCATCGTGATCCAAAGAAGACTCGGCGCCTCCTGGTGCATCAGACGTTTCGCAATGTATACCGACAATTCGTCAGGGCTCGAGAGCGTGCGGGCGTGCGCCGTAAAGTCATTTACCGAGAGGCGCAGAATTTGATCCAACTGGTTGAGTTCGAATTCACCGCCCTCCAGAACCGGCGTGTACAGGGGATTCTCGTAATTGTCGCGGACCAGATGATCCAGGTTGAGTCCCGAACCGGAGGTCGCCGCCGTCAACAAATGTTTCGGCAGGATGACCGTGGCTCCCAGCCCGGGGCCGTAGGATCTACAGTTGCTCTCGCCAATACGATTAAAGCCATTGCTCGGTGCAACGACCCAGGCATCGGACGGAGGACGCCGCAAGTCCTTGCGAAAATACTCAAAGACCGTTGGATGATCCGGTGGAACGGCGGCAAAATTGTTGAATGCTTCGTAAACTCCGGTGGCCAAACTCGCGGTCGCCACGTAATGCCCCAAGATTCCAAGATTGGTCACGTGAGTAAAGAAACTGGATTGCGGAGCAAGCTCATTCAGAAGGTGAGGAATGTTTTCCTGCCCTTCGGGCGCAAAGGTCTCCTGGTCTCGCGCACCTCCGCCAAACGTAATCACGATCACTTTCCGCTTCCGCTGAGTCCTTTCCCCATAGGCGAAGGGGCTGGCGCTGGAAACGGCCGAGCCCAGGGCAGCACCCGTTGCCCTGCGCAAGAAATCACGCCTACTCAGGCTCTGACGCCGCGAGATTTCGCGAGCGCTCAGTGACCTGCCGGCCAAAACGCTGGTAAGTGAACTCGTGTTTTGAAAAACTTCACTCATCGTATTGGTCTTAGCGCAAAGGCTCTCCCGGTACACCCTCCACACGATCGCGCCGCCGGAGATTCGGCAACTTCGATTTTGCACTTACGATGATTCCCAAGCCCGAATCACTGCTTACCGGAATCCGGCGACTTAGCCGAATATACAAACTGCCTCACATCTGCTCGTTGTTTGTCAACCTCCGCCAAATGTTCGGAGCGCAGTTTCTGGTAAACCGCAAACTCCTGTTGCGCCTTCTCTTTTTGACCCACGTGTACATAATCCGTTCCTAGCCGGTAATGGGCATCAGACAGGCCGGGGTTCAGTGCAAGAGCGCGTTCGTACTCGGGAATCGATTTTTCGTATAAGTGCTGATCCGCATAAAGGTCGCCAAGCTGCAAGTGGGCTTCGGGAAGCCGATCATTCAGGGCAGTTGCTTTCTTCAGCAAGGTCTCGACTTGGTGCAATTCCGGGGAAGCTCCCCCAGAACGCCGGCCCTTCCACAAGCTGAGCGCATAGTAATACTGCGCCAGAGCATTTTGAGGTTCGCTCTGCGCATACTGGCGGAATGCCTGGATCACCTCGTCGGCGCGGTTGGGAGAACTGTCGTAAGCCTTGGAAAGAAAGTAGTAGCAGCGCGGATCGCCGGGCGTCAGGGCCACTGCGATCAGCAGCGCCTTTACCGCATCGTCAAACTTATCGCGTGAATAGAATGACAGCCCCAGTCCGATTTGCAGCCGCGCGGAATTCGGGTAGCGCCCCACCGCGGCCTGAAAAATGGCGATGGCTGGGTCGTAAGTTGCGTGTAAGAGGGCCTCGCTTCCCCAGTCAAACAAGTTTTCCTCCGTTGGATCCAAATGCGCGGCGGTCGCGTATTCGTTTGCCGCATCAACGAACTTGTCCTGCTTTTCATCGATTTGCGCGAGCAGGTTATGCAATTCGCCGCTATCCCTCTCTCCTAATAGTTTCTCAACAATTTGCCGCGCCTCGTCCAGTCGCCCAAGCAGTAAGTCGGCCATCGCCAGATCGTAGCTGTTGTCGTACGCATCGGGTTTAATGCCATAGGCCGATCTCAGAAGAGGCAGCGCGTCGGCGACCCGCCCGGATTGTATATAGAACTCGCCCAGATCATGATTGGCATCGTAGCTCGCGGGATCCAGTTGCAGTGCTTTTCGGAATTGCTGGCCGGCAAGATCCGCGTTGCCGGATTGAAGCAGGATCGCGCCTAGGTTAGTCCGCCCCGCAGCCGAATCAGGCTTCAATTGAACCGCAAGCTTAAGCTGACCCAAGGCCTTCGCATTCTCCGACATTGAAGCATAAGTAAGCCCCAGGAGTTCGTGCACTTCAAAGCTTTTTGTAGCGAAGGGAAGGACGGTTTCCAGCCGATGAGCGGCGTCCGCATATCTACCCGCCTCGTAATCGGCTACGGCCGACTGATAAATCGCATCGAGTTTCTGCCTCGATGCGTCCTGCGCGCAGAGAAGCGTGGTGCAGCCGAATACTGCAAACAATGCCGACCAGCCGAGCCGAGACACTTTGCTCACACCTTGTCTCCCAGTTCTCCGCTTGAGCAAGGCGCCCTCAAGAAGAACGCCCCACTCCGGCACCCGCGAAACGTGCCGAACCGGGGCGTTCCTCATCTTAACCCATCACTTGTGAACCGTACCTGCTCTTCCCAGGTATTGATCACATGCCTTAGTAATACAGCTTGAGCGCAAACTGGATCTGGCGTGGATCGTATGGATTGTCGCGCGTTGATCCGATGGCTCCGAAGGTACTGCTGGTGTAGTCGCCCGATCCGCCGACGGCTACGACGCCGTTCCCGCCGAAGTTCGGGGCGTTGAAGTTGGGATGGTTGGTGATGTTGAAGAACTCCGAGCGGAACACAAGCCTGAACCTTTCGGTTAACGGGAACGTCTTGAACAAAGAGAAATCAAGCTTGTGGTATCCCGGCCCTGCGATTTGCCCTGGTTTGCTGCCCAGCGCAGCGGCCCCGTTCAAAGCAATACAATTGGGCGCCGATCCTGTGATCGGGGTGAGTGCTCCCGGTGTTCCGCCCAACTGGCACGCTTGCGAAATTGCAGACGGGTTTCCGATCCAGAACGGCCCGTGATAGCCGCCCTCGTTTTCGACCTTGATCCCAAGCTTCGGGCTTTGGCCGGGAACGAGAAGATCGTTACAGCCCAAACCCGAGGTTGTGCCGGAATGGCAGCCAAAGTTGATGGGCTGTCCGCCCTGTAGAGGCGCCAACCAGTTGATGGACCAGCCTCCGAGGACCTGATTGGCAACGCCTCCCTGGTTCATGAATTGCCTGTCCTTGCCGAAGGGCAAGTCGTAACTGCCGCTGAAGTGAACGACATTGCGGAGATCGAAGTCGGCCAAAGCATAATCGAACTTGGGACCGAGGCCCGGGACCGCATAGGCGCGGAGTCCGCCCGTGCTGCCGCCGTTCAGCAGGTCGCCTGCATCGGTCAGGGCCTTCGCCCACGTCCAATCGAGCAGGAAAGTTAGCCCGTGCGAGAATTGTTGCTCCAGCTTGGTTTGCAACGCGTGATACGAACTGGTGCCGTAGGTCGCCTGGTAACTTCCGCCGCCGAAATCCGGGAAGGGATAACAACTCAATTCTCCGGGGTGCGTGCCTACGGAGTAGTTTCCATACGGGCAGCCAGGGCCGGTACTGATGCCGGCGGGTAAAATCTCCGGCACGTTCTGGTAACCGACGCCACCCTGCAGATCGCCGTCGTGCGTGTACACATACGCCGCCGTCGCCGCCAGCGAAGAAGTGATGGAGTATTCGAGGGTAACGTTTGCGCTGTATGTGCGCGGAGTCTGGTAGTCGAACTGCAGACCCTGCAGCCCGAGTCCCAGTGCGTTGACCGCTGTCGGCGTCAGGGGGATGCAGGAGAATCCGGACTCGAGCGATGCGGTGCCGCCCGGGCCGGCGGTGGAGCAACCGGCAAATGGAGTGTTGTAACTGACCGGAGAGACCTGCGAAACAATCGACGCATGTGGGCTGGAAGGGTTCCCGTGTACTGAAGGATTGAAGTTGAATTGGAAGGGATAGTTCTCGCCGATGTTTGGACCGTACCCCTGATTTTCAAACGAGTTGTAGAACAGGCCAAAGCCGCCGCGTCCTACCAGCTTCCGGGTGATCTGGTAGTTCAGGCCAAGACGCGGAGCAAAGTTCTCCTTTTGCGTCTGCAGGAGTCCTTGCCCGTACCGATTGGTTTCGTCGAGCGTGATGCCATCTGCCGCCAGAAGGTTGACCAGGCCCCAGCACCCCACTCCTTGACAGCTACCCGGTGAACTCGTGCCCGCGCCCGTGGACAGGGTCCGATTGTCTTTTCCAGTGGCTGGAAGGATAAACGTCGGATTGCCAAGCCCATGCGCCGGCAGGGGGATGGGAACGAAGTTGGCCTGGCCTCCATTTTGCTCGTTGATCGGGCCGAAGTAATCCCAACGGACGCCGAGATTCAACGTCAGCTTCGGGGTCATCTTCCAGTCGTCTTCGAAGTAGGTGGCAAAGTACATTTTCTCGTCGTAGGTTTTGCCGATGTTGGAGGCGTAGACACTGTCGGCTCCGCCGGAATAGCTGAAGCCGTTTGGATTTGGGTTACCGCCAATCGTTGTGGGCGCCGCCACCGGAGGCAGCAGCATCTGGGCCATGCCGCCGTTGGTGCTTCCCTGATTCGGGATGTCAGTGAAGTTGCTGGAGTAGTCCCAGGCGCCACGCGACCAGGCAGGCTGCAAAGTGGAGAACTTCACGTGCTGGTACTCCACGCCCATTTTGAAACTGTGCTTGCCGTAGATGCGCGTGAAGTCATCGGTGACCTGGAGGGTAGCGGTGGCTTCGTCGGAGGGCAGGTAATTGTTGCTGCCCAGGTTGGTCAGGTTGCCGATGTAGAAGTCGGGCAACCCGCCGTTTTCAGCAACCTGGGGAATACCCTGAATCCCGTATTGCGCAGGAACCCCCAACTGGCTGCCCACCGGCCCATAGCGCGTGGTGTGCAGGTGGGCAAAACCCGCCCGTACCTGGTTCACAACGTTGGGGCTGAATACGTGGGTGTATGCCGCTACCATCTGGGCCGCTTTCGCGGTCTGAAGGCCCTGCTGGAAGGCGCCGCCGTCGGCTACGCCTGCAAACGGCCCGGGAATGAACTGCGGGTCGTCGGAATAGCTGAAGCGGGCGAACACCTGGTTATTGTCGTTCGGGTTGAAGTCTCCACGCGCATCGAATTCATTGGAGTGTTCGTACAGGGCGGGGCTGTCCTGGTAGGTGCTTTCGGGCGCACTGCCTGCATTCGGCGCCGGATAAAGCTGCAGCAGCTTCACCGCGTTGGGATCGATGCGGCTGGTCGGCAGCTTGTTGAGGTCAGGACAGGTAGTAAGGGTAACGGTCGTAGTCCCCGGTCCGCACACGCTGCTGAACGGATCGCGCACATAGCCGTCGGCGCCTGAACTGTTGGTCAGGTGCGACACTGGATCGACGGCTCCAGCAGCCACGAACCGGGTCGTGCCCGGATCCAGGATAGTGCCGCGTTGGATGGAGCGGCCCAGAATGTCGGTTCTGGCGGCTCCCGCCTGCTGGGTCAGGATGTCCTGGAGGTTTTGGAAGTTGCTGCTTCGCTCGGCCAGGGTCGGCACGGAACTGGTAAACGACGTACCCTGCACACGGCGCTTCCCTTCGTAATCGCCGAAGAAAAAGACCTTGTTCTTGATGATCGGGCCGCCAACCGTTCCACCGAACTGATTGAGACGATATTCGCCCTTTATCGGAGTCGTGGAGTTGTCTTCGAACCAATCGGCCGCGTCAAGTTTGTCGTTGCGGAAAAACTCCCATACGTCCCCATGGAGCGAATTAGTGCCGGATTTGACGGTGGCGTTCAAAACCGCGCCAGCGGCCCGGCCCAGCTGCGCGCTGTAATCTCCGGTCTGGACTTTGAATTCCTGAATGGCGTCAATCGGGGGCAGGATGACGTAGTTGGTGCCATTGAGGAAGTCCACGTTGTCCGAGTTGTTGTCGACGCCGTCAAGAAGGTAGTTGTTCTGGGCGGGCCGCTCGCCGTTGGCGGAGAAGGCGCCCGACCCCGCGTTGCCCCGCGTGTCCGCCTGCGGGGTCTGCATACCCGCGCCAAGCTGCGCCAGAAAGGTGAAATTGCGGCCGTTGAGGGGCAGAGCATTCACTTCCTGTTGGTCGATCACTTGCCCCACCGAGGCTTCCTCAGTTTGCAGCAATGGGGGCGCGGAGGTCACTTCTACGGTTTCTGTGGCCGCGCCTGCCTTCATCGTGACGTTTACCTGAAGCACCTGGGCCACTTGAACGGTAAGGTTGGTTTGCGTGGTGGTCTCGAAGCCCTTGCCCGTGACCTTAATGGTGTAGTGTCCGATGCGCACGGGCGAAAACGTGTAGCCGCCCGTGGCACTCGTACGCGTTTGCATAGTAATGCCCTGATCAGTGTTGACCAGGGTCACCTGCGCACTCGGTATAAGCGCTCCGGTTGTGTCCGTTACCGTTCCCGTAATCGAGCCTTCATCCACCTGCCCGAATGCGAAGTGATTCGGAAGCAGGATGAAGAACACGCAGGAGAAGGCCATAAAACAGAACGCCCTTCCCAGACTCATTGATTTGCGATCACTAAGCATCCGAATACCCTCCAGCAAAATCACTCATTAAGACCAGTTGGTCGCTGCCCAGAAGGTTGATACATCCGCACAAAAACTGTTTACGTGCAGGTTTTTGTAGCGCCGCTGTAAACGCTTTCAGAATCGGGCGAAAGACTATTACATTCGCCAAAACTTTGTCAATCGAAAAGTTGAGAGAGAAATCCACCGCGGCGCGGACGCGATGCGGCTCGTGTAACAGCTTGCCAATGAGGTCTCGCCAAGCTGCTGACGTTTGAAAGGCCTGATTCTGCTCGCTCAGGCTGGCACCCAGCCAGAGCTCGGGATTCTGGTCGCTGATTTGTGCGCCGCGCCGGCTCGCACCTTCCCGCTCTTCGCGCGCCGCCGGGCTGGTTGGAAGGAGGAAGTCTGCCCCGGTGCTATGATACGGGCATCTTTCCCTGTTCCAGGGACTCTCAAAATGTCGTCTCGCCCCAAGGACGGAAACAAACTCATTACTCGCCGGGAAATCCTGAAGAGAGTGGCATTGGCGCCGGTCGCCCTTCGTGCAGCCCCGCTGTTTGCCGGCCCGCTCCTGACCGGTCCTTTGACTTCGAAACTGCAGGCGGGCGTTGATTTTACCGATCTTCGCCTGACACCCCAGTATCCCGCCAAATCTCCGCTTGCGGATATTCTTACGCTTGTAGCCCCGGGTGCCGACGGCTATATCACGGAGAAATATGCCGATGAGATCGGAATCGTACTGAAGAATTGGAGCGACGCACTCAAGTCAGGTCCGGATGCGCTGGCCGTCCTGTCCGGATCACTGGATGAATCCATTGGGGCTTCAACTCTTGTCACGGCCTCGGAGAGTGTGCTTCGCTCCGCCTACGGTATCCAGACGGTCAGACGGAAATTCACCTCCGATCTTGTGCGCGGCCGGGAACGCTTTTTGGAGAACTTGCGCAGCTGGCTGGCGAAGCCGCTCCAGATAGAAACCGCAGAATTCGAGATTTTCGGCATCCAACAAATCGCCGATACCCCCCTTGCAGTACGCGCGGATATCCGCTACGACATCGTCTCGACGCGAAGCGGTACGCGCCGCGAAGAACGCGTGGGCTCGTGGCGCACTGAATGGATTCGAGATGCATCTGGCGCCTGGAAGGCGCGAAGCTGGAAAGCCGATCAGGAGTCGATCGCCACCACAACAGGTCCCGTATTTATCGATGTCACGGCACAGGCCCTGGGCGGAGCTGATTGCTATCGCCGGCAACTGACCCACGGAGCCGATTATTGGCGCACTGTACTCGACGGAGCTGTCGGCGTAGACGTCTACTGCAACAATGGCGTTGCGGTGGGCGACTTCGATAATGACGGACAGGATGACTTTTACATTTGCCAGCCCGCTGGCTTGCCCAACCGGCTTCTTCGTAATCGCGGAGACGGCACGTTTGAAGATGTGACGGAAAAGGCCGGTCTTGGCATTCTCGACAACACCGCCTGCGCGCTCTTTGCAGATTTTGAAAATAAAGGCCTCCAGGATCTTCTGGTTGTTTGCGGAACGGGGCCGCTGCTCTATCTGAACCAGGGAGACGGAACTTTTCGCCGGAAGCGTGACGCATTCCGGTTTGCGCGCCAACCACAAGGCACATTTACCCATGCCGCAATCGCCGACTATGATCGCGACGGCAGGCTCGACGTGTACTTTTGCATGTACATGTACTATCTGGGGCTGGACCAGTATCACTATCCGATTCCCTACTACGACGCCCGAAATGGCCCGCCAAACTGCCTTTTTCACAACGAGGGCAACGCGACGTTCGTCGAAGCGACCGAAGCCGCCGGCCTGAACCAGGAAAACAACCGCTACACTTTCTCGTGCGCCTGGGGCGACGCCCACGGCAACGGCTTGCCCGATTTGTTTGTGTCCAATGACTTTGGGACGTCTCAGCTTTACCGCAACAACGGCGACGGCACGTTTAGCGACGTATCCGCCGAGGCGGGCGTGGAAGGGGTCGGCGCCGGCATGAGCTGCTGCTGGTGCGATTTCGACAACGACGGCCGCCAGGATGTCTACGTTCCAAGCATGTGGGAGGCGGCCGGCCAAAGGGTCTCCGAGCAAGAGCAGTTTCACTCCGCGGCGCCAGAGCGGATTCGAGGGCTCTATCGCCGCCACGCGCGTGGCAACGCCCTCTATCGCAATTTGGGGAACGGAACCTTCGAGAATGCCGGACACCATGCCGGCGTGGAGATGGGCCGCTGGTCCTGGTCCGCGGATTTCTTCGACTTTGACCACGACGGCTATTCCGACCTCTATGTATCGAACGGCTATCTCTCGGGACCGGAGAAATATGATCTGGCAAGCTTCTTCTGGAGACAGGTTGTGGCCAAGTCTCCAGAGGATGCCAACGCGGCACCGGCGTACGAGCGGGGATGGAATGCGATCAACGAATTGGTACGCTCTGACCGTACCTGGCACGGTTACGCGCGCAATGTTTTATTTGCGAACAACCACGACGGCACTTTCACTGAGATATCCGGACCAGCAGGGTTGGATTTTACCCAGGACGGCCGAAGCTTCGCCTTGGCGGATATCGACCATGACGGGCGTCTGGAAGTGATTCTGAAAAGCCGGAACGCGCCGCAGATTCGTATTCTGCACAACGCGATGCGGGAGATTGGGGATGTGGTTTCGTTTCAACTGCGGGGAACAACAAGCAATCGCGATGCAATCGGCGCCGCGGTCACGGTTGAAACCGGTGGCCTGCGCCAAACCAAATTCCGCCAGGCTGGAACCGGATTCCTGGCCCAGCACAGCAAGGAATTGTTCTTTGGCCTGGGATCGTCTGGCGTCAATATCCGCGCCACAATTCGGTGGCCCAACGGCCTGGTGCAGCAATTTGACGATATTCCCGCGAATCACCGGATTCAGATCGAGGAAGGTTCCAGCCGCTTCGACGCCGTACGCTTCGCCTCTTCGCCTGCGGCCTACGCGGAAGCCGGCCCACCGCCTGCACCGGAACGGCTTCCGCAATTGGTCGAAACGTGGCTTGTCGAACCCCTGAGCGCGCCCGATTTCTCGGCCCCCGATACCAAAGGGAACCCGCGCAGTCTCAAGTCGTACCGTGGCAATTTTGTACTTCTGCACTTCTGGTCCGCAGCAAGTACGCAGTGCCGCCAGCAACTCGATCAATTCCAGCAACACTACCCGGCGCTGGCCGCGGCTTCGCTGGTCCCGCTTGCCGTCAACGTAGATGACGGTAACGATCTTTCCGCGGCCCGTTCGCTGGCCAACAGCGAGTGGTTCTCTTATCCGATCCTTTTCGCGTCCGCCGAGACTGCCGGCATCTACAACCTCATTTATCGCCATTTGTTCGACCGGCGCAAAGATCTCCCTTTGCCAATGTGTTTCCTGCTCGATCGCGAAGGCATGATCGTGAAGGTTTATCAAGGCGCCGTCGCGGCGAATCAGGTGCTCGAAGACCTGAAATCCATCCCTGCGACTGCCGCGGAACGGTTTCGCAAGGCGCTCCCTTTTGAGGGGCAGCTCATACAGGATGCATTTCAGCGCAATGACTTTACCTATGGCGTGGCGATGTTCCAGCACGGCTACTTGGAGCAGGCTGCGGCTTCGTTTCTCGAGGTTGTGGCCGACCGCCCGGATAAAGCCCCGGATGCGTATTACAATCTCGGCACTCTCCGGCTCGGACAAAAGGATTTCACACAGGCTCGTCAATATCTTGAGAAGTGTCTCCAATTGCGGCCTGATTACCCTGAAGCGTGGAACAACCTGGGCATGCTGGCCGCGCAGTCGGGCAATGCGGACGAGGCCATTCGGGATTTCCGGAACTCGCTTGCGCAACGCCCCCAATATGCGACCGCGCTTCTCAATTTGGGCAATCTTTATCGCCGCCAGCGAGATTTTGAGAACGCGCGGAAATGCTTCGACCAGGCCATCCGTATTCAGCCGGATGATCCTGAAGTGAACTACAGTTTTGGCATGCTCTATGCGCAACAGGGACAACTGGAACAGGCCTCCGGATATCTTGAAAAAGCGATTGCCCTGCGTCCCAATGATGCTGAAGCACTGAACAACCTTGGCGTTCTCTTCGTCAGAGCTCAGAGTTTGGCGCAGGCGGAGGAGCAATTCAAAGCCGGCATCCGCGTAGCGCCGAATTACGATCAGCCTTACCTGAACCTGGCGCGTCTCTATGTCATGCAAAACGACCGGCAAAGCGCGCGCGACACACTCATTGAACTGCTGCGCGTGCAGCCAGACAATGCCGCGGCAAAACAAGCTTTGGGGATGCTGCCATGACACTCTTCTCGAGAACCTGGGCGGCCATCGATTACGAGCTGCGCGCAATTCCCATCGAGTCGACAGACAGAGCCGCTCGGCGATGCTCTAGGTCCCGATGCGCTCTCCTGGCGGCGGCATCAATCCTACTCACTCCGGGCGGCTTCGCTCTGCAGTCTCAATCCAACGGCGGACACGATTTCCAGCAGGCCGAAGTGCTGCTCCAGCAAAACCGTCTGGTGGAAGCACGTGCACTCGCTTTACGAGGGCTCCTCGCCGATCCCTCGAGCCCTCGGGGCTATACCCTGCTTGGAATGATCGAAGCCGGCCAGCAGGACTACACCGACGCTGCCGCGGCCTTTGAAAAAGCACTCGAGATAGAACCCACCTCGATCAAGGCACACAACAACCTGGGCAACGTTTATGTGGCCGAAATGAAATTCGACTTGGCCGAAAAAGAATTCCGCACGGTGGTTCGCCTTGCGCCGCATGACCGCGACGGGAACTACAACCTCGGCGTAGTTCTGCTGGCCAGGGGTTCGCCAGCTGCGGCGATAAGTTATCTGGAACGCGTGCAACCGCCCGACCAGCCGACACAGTTCAACTTGCTTCGCGCGCTGCTGGAGAGCAAGCACGTTGAAGAGGGTCTGCGCCTGGCCAATCAGCTCTCCACGCAGCAGAAGGACAGCGTCCGAGTACATTTTTCACTGGGCGTCCTGATGGCCTCGGAAGGGCAGTTCAAAAGAGCGCAATTTGAGCTGGAACAAGCCGACGCCCTGCAGCCGGATACATTTGAGATTATCTACAATCTCGGCCAGGTTCTGCTCCGCGAGGGCCAAAATCCGCAGGCTGAATTGGCTTTGAACCGGGCGCTCAAACTCCAGCCGGACTCTGTTGAAACGCTCTATTTGCTTGCCCAGGCCGAATCCAACCAGTCGCGCCCTCTCGACGCGCTCGGTCACCTCATGCGTGCGCATAAACTGGCGCCCGACAATGTGGATGTGATCTTCATGATGGCCCAGGTCAGCATGTCTCAGAATTATTTTGAAGATGCCATCCCGCTGCTTGAATCTGGCCTGAAGATTGCGCCCCAGCGAGCCGATCTGCTGGCCGCGCTCGGCGAAAGCTACTTCATGGCGGGCAAGGTCGACAAGGCAATCGATGTCTTCAATCAGCTCCGCCAGGTCGACAACAGCGCCCGCTCATATGCCTTTCTGGGCCTTTCCTATCGCAATCTCGGGCGCTTCGACGAAGCCAAGACATACTTCCAGAAGGGACTTCAGCTCGATCCTCACAGCGCCTCGTGCTCCTATAATCTCGGCTTCATTGCCGAGCGCCAGGGGAACGCCGCCGAGGCAGAATCCTATTTTCAAAAAGCGCTTGAGGCCAATCCGAATTTCCCCGACGCTCTCATCGAGCTGGCGAATCTTCGCATCGCCGCCAAGCGCTATGCGGATGCCGAAACTTATCTCCGGCGGTATGTGAAGGTCAGCGCAGATCCTGCCAACGGTTATTACAAACTGGCGATGGTGGAGAGAAGCCTGCATGAGATGACGGCTGCCGACCGCGACCTGGATGTGTTCAAATCCCTGTCTAAAAACACCTCCAACGGCCCCTATCCATACCAGCATCTTTTCGATTATCTCGATCATCGCGCAACGCTGACGGAACCGGCACGCACCGATCTGGACCTTGCCGACCTGACAGATGAAATCAAGCGGCATCCGGATCAGCCGGAAGATTTATACATGCTGGCGGAAGCGTATTTGAAAGCTGGACGGATTGAAGATGCGCGAAGCACGATCGCCCAGCTCGATCAGGCCAGTTCCGCCGACTTTCGCACCCTTGCCGGCGTCGGCGTGTTACTCGCCCACTATCGCTTGTATGACGATGCCATCACCCATTTTCAGCAAGCGTTGAAGGCCTCTCCCGATTCCGACGATGTGAAATTCGACCTTGCCGACGCATACTTTCGCAAGCACACGTATAGCCAGGCGCTTGAGACCGCCCTCACCGTATCGGCAGCGGGCCAGAAGGATGACGCCTACCTCTCGCTACTGGGCGATATTTATGCGCACATGGAAGATACCGGGCGAGCCTCGGAGATATTTCGCAATGCGATTGCGCGCAATCCCGATAACGATCAATACTATCTCTCGCTCGCTCTGATTCAATTGCGGCAAAACGATGTTGCTGCCGCCAGGGCCACCTTGCTGAAAGGTCAATCCCGCGTGCCTGGATCGGGAAAGCTCTTTTGGGGATTGGGACTTGTTTCTGTGCTGGAGAACCATGTCCCCGAAGCTGCGCAACAGTTTGAACGCGCCGTGGAACTGCTGCCGGAGTGGTCTGGCGGCTATGCCACGCTGGGGGTCTTTTATTTTCAGTGCGGACAGGTCGCGAAATCCCGAGAGGTGCTGGACCGGTACAAGGAGAGCAGCGCGACCCGCGACCTCGATGTGAGCGGGATCGAACAGGTGCTCAATCAGTCGTCTCAAGTTGCTTCAGCGAGCGATACACCAGGGACCATCGAAAACAAGGCGCAGTTTCTCCAGTTCGCGCTGGCGGTTGCAGACAGAAGCCTATGACAATGGCACGGCTTCAAGGTTCCGCCTCGACGGTTCGATTCTGGATTGGAAGATTGCTTTTCGTTATTTCCGCGGTTTTGCTCGCGAAAACGATTTGGACGCAAGCGCCATCGCACTCCCGCGAAGAATCGGTCCGGGTCCAATTCACTGACATCCGCAAGGCCGCGGGAATCACCTTCGTTCAGGATTCTGCTGAATCCGATCAGAAATACTATCTCGAAACCATGGGCAGCGGCGTCGCCTGGATTGACTACAATCAGGACGGCCTGATGGATCTCTATTTCGTGCAGACTGGGGCAACCAGCGCCTATAAACCCTCGCATCCCTTGCGGTCTGCGCTCTATCGCAACAACGGAGATGGGACCTTTACCGACGTCACCGAAAAAGCCGGCGTGGGCGGCGAAGGCCATTTTGGTCAAGGTGTCGCGGTCGGGGATTACAACAACGAAGGTTACCCGGATATGTTCGTGACCGGTTACGGCCGCGCCATTCTGTATCACAACAACGGCGACGGAACCTTCACCGATGTGACGGAAAAGGCCGGCGTTGCCGATGCGGGCCAGTGGTCAACCAGCGCTGCATGGGTCGATTACGACAAGGATGGATGGCTCGACCTGGTGGTATTGAATTATCTCCAATGGACACCTGAGAACAATCCCTGGTGCGGGGAGCGTACCCCCGGTTACCGCTCCTACTGCACTCCGAATGATTACCGTGGCGAGAGAATCAGAATTTACCACAATAATCACGACGGTACTTTTACCGACGTCAGCGACAAGACAGGAGTGGGCAAACCGGAGGCCAAGGGGATGGGGGTTGTCACCGCGGACCTGAATAATGACGGCTGGCCCGACATTGTTATCGCCAACGACACCTGGCCCAATTTCTACTTTCAGAACAACCGCGACGGCACGTTTTCAGACGACTCGCTGATCTCCGGCCTGGCGGCCAGCGAAGACGGCCGCTACGAGGCCGGAATGGGGATCGATGCGGCGGACGTGGACGGCGATGGATTAATGGACGTGTACATCACCCATCTCGATTTCGAGTTAAGCCGGCTCTATCACAACAATGGCGACGGTACCTTTACCGACGTAACTTACAGCTCCGGAATCGGCAACAAGGCCATCCTGTTGAGCGGTGTCGCAACCAAGTTTATCGACTACGACAACGACGGCTGGCCCGATATTGTGCAGGCCAACGGCGCCATGCTCGATAATATCGCCCTCTACCACAGCGCAATTCAGTACAAAGAGCCGCTGCTGATGTTTCGCAATCTTGGCCACGGAAAATTCGAAAAGACTTCGGAAACGCTGGGCGCTGACTTTATGCGTCCTATTGCTGGCCGCGGCCTTGCCACCGCCGATTTTTTCAATGATGGAGCGGTCGGTCTAGCTGTCGTTTGCCGAGGCGATTATCCCGAAATTCTGCGTAACGTCGGCGGCAATCAGAATCACTGGCTCGAAGTTCTTCTCATTGGCACAAAGTCGAACCGTGACGGCGTCGGTTCCACCCTCAAACTCACCGCACAGGGCTTCGTGCGCGTGGAACAAGCCAAGGGCGGATCAAGCTACATGTCGGCAAGCGACCCGCGAATTCACTTCGGCCTTGGCAAGCGAACCAAAATCGATTCCCTCGTCATTACCTGGCCAAGCGGCCGCGTCGACAGGCTGACCGATGTTCCCATCGACCGCATCGTCGCCATCAAAGAGGGCGTCGGCATAGTGCCGCATCCCTTTCCGAAGGTAACGCCGAGATGAATCGACTTCTGGCTCGGGAGTTTCCCGCGCAACGCATGTCCGGGTTTTTCGCGGCGATGAACTCAAATCTCTATAGATATAATGAGCCCATCTCATGACTCTGCCTCGCAGGCAATTCCTCGGTTCTTCGCTCATCGCTTTGGGGGGCACTCTCCTCGATGCCCTTGCCACACCAATCTGGAAATGGAGAAATCCGGTCGTGGTCCGAGCGGCCACGGACACAACGGGCGCCTCTCCGGTTCAGTATTTCGACGTAGCCCAGCAGGCCGGTTTGCATATTCCCAATGTTTGGGGCGGAGTCGACCACAAGCGTCTCATCATCGAGACCAAAGGCAGCGGCATCGCATTTTTCGATTACGACAACGACGGCTGGCTCGACATCTACCTGACGAATGGCAGCCGCCTGGACGCGCATTGGCCTACAGGCCAGGCCCCCACAACGCATCTGTACAAAAACAATCGTGACGGCACTTTCACCGATGTTTCGGAGAAATCGGGAATTGCTAGATCCGGCTGGCAAACCGGAGTCTGCGTAGGCGACTACGACAACGACGGTTGGGACGACCTGTTTTGTACTTTTTGGGGACGAAACATCCTCTTCCACAACAACGGCGACGGCACGTTCACCGACGCAACGCGCAAAGCCGGTCTCTACCAGGAAAAAGGGCGCTGGGGAACCGGATGCACGTTCTTCGATTACGACTGCGATGGCCACCTCGATCTCTTTGTCTGCAACTTTGTCGAACTTGATCCGGACAAACCACCATCGCTCGATGACATGACTTTCTGCCAGTGGAAGGGCATTCCGACCATGTGCGGTCCGCGCGGTCTTCCCGGCGATACCAATATCCTTTACCACAACAACGGCGACGGGACCTTCACCGATGTATCCGAGAAGGCAGGTATCCTCAAGCCGGGTCCGCGCTATTCCATCACGTCTGTCGCCTACGACTTCGACAATGACGGTTGGCCCGATGTTTACGTGGCCGTCGATTCGGAGCCGAGCATCCTGTTCAAGAACAATCACGACGGCACCTTTACCGACGTTGCCGTGATGGAAGGATGCGCTTACAACGACGATGGCCACGAGCAGGCCGGCATGGGGATCGGTGTGGCTGATTACGATTGTGACGGCTGGCTCGATATCTTCAAAACCAATTTCGCCGATGATACCTGCGATCTCTACCACAACAACGGCGATGGAACCTTCAGCGATCTTTCCTTCAGCTCCGGGGTTGGCATCAACAACAGCCTCGTCGCCTGGGGTTGCGGATTTGCCGATTACGACAATGACGGTTGGTCCGACATCATCCAGGTCAACGGACATGTTTATCCCGAGGTGGACCACTACACCATCGGCGAGCAATTTAAGAATCCGCGTATCGTCTACAAGAACTTAGGCAACGGTCACTTCAGCGACGTCTCCAAGGAGATGGGGCCGGGTATCAGTGCCCGCTTCTCAAGCCGGGGCGCGGCCTTTGGGGACTACGACAACGATGGCGGCATCGACGTGCTTGTCAACAACATGAACGATTTGCCGTCGCTGCTACACAATGTTGGCGGGAATAGGCAGAACTGGATCAAAATCAAGCTGCTTGGCACAAAGTGCAATCGAACTGCCATTGGAGCGCGCGTGCGCGTGGTCGTGGGCAAGCATGCCCAGATCGACGAAGTGCATAGCGGCGGAAGCGTCATGTCACAAAGCGATCTGCGGCTGCATTTCGGAATAGGCCGTGCAGACACCGTCGATCTGATCGAAGTGAAATGGCCGACCACCCACGCGGTCGAGCGCTTCACCGGAACCAGGGCCAATCAGATTCTCACCATTCGCGAGGGCAGCGGAATCGTTTCCACGTTCAAGCCGCCCAAGCCGACTAAATCCTGATTGACCTTCGAAGGGAGTAAGAGGCTCGTGCCGTGCTCTTCGCGTGGCCGATCGCACCTTGAATCCGGCTTCTTGAAAATCCAGCGCGGTTACGGGGTTTGCTGCTTGCCGGTGTGGTTCGGCAAAACCACCAGGAACTGCTTCACCGCCTCGCGCTGACGTTGGATTTCCGAGGCTTGCTCCTTGCCGATTGCGTCGTGGAGTTGAAACTGTACTTTCGCTTTCGCTTCTTCCCCAACCCGTTCATACGCGACCCCCAGCCGATAATGCGCTTCGCTCAGCTCTGGATCGGCTTCGATCGCCTTCCGGTAAAGCTCGATGGCCGGCTCCCACTGCTTTTGGTTTGCGCTCAGGTTCCCGAGTTGCAAATATCCGTCAGCACATTTGTGATCGAGCGTCACTGCCGCGGTCAGCATCGCGTGCACTCTTTCCATGAGCTGCGGGTCCCTGCCCGCGCTCTGCTGTTTCCATAGGGCCATCGCGTAGTAATAGTTCGCCAGGGAATTTCCTGGCTGCAGTTTTTCGAATCGCGCCAGCTTTTCCACCACGCAAGGCAGCGGATTGGGCGCCGCAACCTCAATCTTGCCCATGAACAGGTAAGGCTCCGCGCTGCCGGGAGTCAGATCGGACGCCCGGCAAAGATCCAGCGCGGCTTCGTCGTACATTGCGCTGGCAAACAGCGCCGCTCCACGTGCGGTCAGCATGCGCGCGGAATCCGGATAAAGCCGGGTGCCTTCGTCAAACACCTCTTTTGCCTGCCAGATGGCGCGATGAAAGAGTAGTTCCGAACCCCACGCAAAATAGTGATCCTCGCTCGGATCTTCGCTTGCCGCTTCTTGAAATTCGCGCACCGCCGAGAGCGGATTCCCCAGCTTTTCGTCCAGTTCGCCTTCTATGCTGAGCAGGTTTGCGCTCGGACGGTGCGCCATCAGCCGGCCCACGTGCTCGCGCGCCTGTGCCGTGTCGCCGGCCATTTTGAGCGCTTGCGCCAATTCGTATTCGTTGTCATAATTTGCGAAGTCGGCCCGGTACGCGGCCTCGAACGGCGGAATTGCCTCTCTATACCGGCCCGCCTGCAAATAAAACTGGCCCAGCATGGAATTTGCTGCAAAGCCTTGGGGATCTTTCTCGGCAGCAGTACGCAACGCGTTTTCCGATTCCTTCGGTTCACCTCCGCTGGGCGGCGTAGCCGATGCAGGTTGCATCTCGCCGGATTTCAGGTTCACGGCTTGCCGGGTGAGCGCTTCACTGGCGCGTAGAATCGAGTCCGATCCGTGTCCTCCCGCAGCCGTCCAATCGGTCACAGCGGCGATGGAAAAATCGGGGTTGTCGGCGAACTGCATCGCCTGGCTCGTATCCCTGTGCACCGATGCCTGTGTGCCCGTCTCATCCAGCACCAGGTTCATTGGCGGCTGTTCGCCCTGCGCCGATACGCTGACCACGGCTATCGCACGGGATCCTCCCGAGCTTGCCGTCAATGTAAATTCACCGGTCGCGACATCGGCAAACGTGAAGCGTCCTGCCGCATCGGTGGCTGTCTCACGGGATACTGTCGAGTTCTTTGCTGTCAGAATAACGTGAGCATTTTCGACTGCTCTCCCGCTGCTGTCACGTACCGTTCCCTGCAGGGTCGCGGCCTGGGGTCTTGCCTGCGCCGCCTCTTGCGCAGGCGCCACAGGGGCCAGCAAGAGCATTGCCGCGAGGCTGCATGGCAATGCAAACCCCATACCCCGGAAAAACCGGGTTGCGATAGTACGCCGCAGACCCCGTAGACCACTCGATAAAAGCGAGACGATCAATTAGCAGCCCCCTCCGGCTTGCTTCAGCGATACACGTATGAACGACCTTCCTCGTTCACAGAGGCCGTCGGCTTGCCGGGATTGTCAAACAGATTGTACGACTGTTGCTCTGAGTAGGAATAACTCCGCCGCGAGAAGGACGGAATTACGGCTCAGCTTCTTTTGAGGGCCCTCAAATCCGTCTTAACTGAACGGCCGGCCACGGATCTTCTCCGCTTTCTCGAGACTAAATTCGAAATCCTTCCACGTTCATTCGAGCATCGGTGCGGCACACTAGTAGCGCACGCGATTTTGCTCAAACCAGCTATTCGTGGTTTCCGTGTTGTACCAGGAGGCAAGCAGGTACAGCCGAGTTCAGGAACAAAGGCAATGGGAATCTGTCCGCAGCGAACTGCGGGATCTCAGGGAAAGACCTTATTCCTGGACGGTCGCGAGATGGTCGCGTGCGATTGCCTCGGTGAAGTTCATGCGGATTCCGTGTTTGGGGCGCAGGATGACCATCGGGCGCGCCTCGATCGTCTGGCCCGGAGCCAGTTGAAAATCGTATCTCCTGCAGCAGAACGCTCAGGATCATGAGGATTTGCAGCATCGCGAAGTTACCGCCGATACAGCCCCGCGGTCCGCCGCCGAATGGCAGATAGGTGAAGGGCGGTTGCAGCTTTTCGTTTTCTTTGGTGAAATCGCTCGGGGTCGAAATTCTCCGGCGTTCTGCCAGTACTTGGGCGCATGGTGCGCGCCGTACACGAACACAATCACCGTCGATCCTCGGGGTATGGCGACATCCCCTGCGCGGTCGTCCGCAACAGCCATTGCGGTCGATCATCCAAAACGGCGGGTAGAGGCGGAGCGCCTCCTGAATGACCTGGGCGGTAAACTCAAACCGGGGAACGTCGTTGTAACTCAAAGGCGCATCGCCCAGCACGGAATCGAATTCCTGCCGCATCTTTTCGAGACAATCCGGATGCGAGCTCAATAGATAGAACATCCATGATAGTGCGTTCGACGATGTTTCATGGCCGGCAACCAGCAGTTGCATGCTCTCGCTCAGAACCAGCTCATCGCTCATGCCTTCGCCGTCGCTGTAACGGGCATCCATCAATGTCTGCAGCAGATCGTGGCCTGGCTCCTGGTGGCGGCGCTGCTTGATGTAAGCCATCAGGATGCTGTCGGCGCGGACGCGCATCTCTTCGTGTTTGCGCAGGTCGCCCGAGACGCGCAAACCAGGGATTCATGTAAGGCTGAAGGGTTTGCCGAACGATGAACTCCTGGACGGTGCAGATGGTGTGGCTGACCAGGTCGATGTCTTCGTCTTTCAACTTTGCGCCGAACAGCGATCGGGCAACCATCGAGAAGGTCATTTTCATCAGGTGCGGGTAAATATCGACGGAGCCGGCTGCGGACTTGTCTTTCGAAACCCTTCATCGACTCGGCGAGCGAGTCCTGCATGATGGAAGACAGAGCCTCAAGTTGTTTTCGATCGAAGCCCTTCTGGATAAGACGCCGCTGCGTGCGCCAGGCTTCCCCGTGGGTGGTGAGAAGGCCTTTGCCCAGAAAATGGCCCATCCGCTTTACTTGAATTTCAGATTTCTGGTAGTTCTCCGCGTTGGTCTTCAACACGTGCTGAATCACGTCGGGATTGGTAGTAACGATGGCTTCTTTAAGACCGCCTATATAGAACCGGAATGTATCGCCGTAGAGCTCGGTGTACTTGGTCAAGACCTGTACGGGATTGCGAACCATCGCAGGCGAGTCAGCAAAAGAACGAATTCGGGAAACAACGGGTAATAGGCGTGGGCAACGTTATACCTCGCCCGGATGCTTGCTTTGAAAGGTGGAGAATCTCATGGGTTCTGCCTGAAGCGGTCGTAGTCGAAGGTTGGGTGATCCAGGTCGAGCATCCTGGCATCAGTCTTCGTTTCCCAGCTGCTTCAAAAGTATCAGATGATGCCGAATTGCCCGCGTCATGGTGGGATGTTGCCGATAGGGAACCCCAAATTCCTCGGCGGTCTGCTTCACAATCCGGGTCAGCGGAGCGTAGTGAGTGTGGCACACGTAAGGGCACAGATGATGGGCGATGTGGTGGTTTAGCCCGCCGGTGAGCCAGGCCACGAGCGGGTTTTCCGTCGCATAATCGGCCGTGGTGGCAAAGATGTGGTATACGCCATTGTCGAACTCGCTGCGGTCCGAAGGGAAGTAAGTGCTGTCGACAGTGTGCGTAGTCTGGAAGACCAGCGATACGGTCAAACCGATGATCAAATGGACCAGCACGAACGCCAGGGCGACCAGCAAAAGCGGTTTGCCCAACACCACAACCGGCAAAATCAGCATGTAGGTGAGGTAGAGTCCCTTGCCCGCAAATAAGATTGCGTACTCTCGCGCCGGATGTTTGGTGCGCTTCAAATAATCGTGGGAGGGGAAGAAAAAGGCTTCAAAGTCCCTGAGGAAAACATAGTCGAGAGAGAACAGCGCGTAAAAAAACAGCGCATAGATGTGCTGGAACCGGTGCATGCGCGTGCGCGGTTCATGGGGCGTAAACCGAAAGATGCCTCGTCCGGTAAGCGCATCGTCTTCGCCCTGGAGATTGATGCAGGAGTGGTGGCCGCGATGATGGAGAATTCGCCACATGTAGGAGCTGATTCCGCAAACGTCGAAAACATAATTCAGAAGCTTGTTGACGGACGGCACGGTGGAGATGGCGTTGTGGTTGCTGTCGTGGGCGATGTTCAGCAAAAGGAATGTCTGGGCAAGGCCGCCCAGGAGGTAGAGAGCGACAAACCTCCATGAATCCGGCCTGAGTGCGTAGATGGCAATCCAGCTGCCCAGCAGCGCTGAAAGACCCACGGCAACTTTGAGCCACATTGAGCCGTCGGCTTTGGGAGAGATTTTCTGGTCGGCGAAGAAATTCTCGAGGCGGCGGCGCAAGACTTTCGGGAAGGAAGGTCGCAATTGCCGGGTCGCCGATGGACTGTGACAGCGAAGCCTCGGAGGGTACGAGATCATCCACATTCCGGCCTTAAAGTGATTACCGCTTCGGTCCCGGACGTCACCTGCGCCTCCACTATTGTGTTAAGCCGATCCGGCACGCGCCGGCCGGCGGCATCGGCTGCCCAGGGGAGCAGGCGCTTTTAATCGACTCGTCACCGCCAGCCTCGAAGTCTGAATCTTAGCGCGAAAGTCCATTAGGAATCAAGGGAATTCGGGTAGGACGGACGGGCGCAGGGCGGCCATTCTTAGCAGCGAAAATGCGTTGCATTGCCTGCTGGCTCTGCTACCATGGACCGACAGACTGTATGAAAATACGTTGAATGGGCAATTGAGGCCCGGCAGACCCTGGAAGACTTCCCCGCCGCCTGAGCCCGGCCGTCATAGAGATTTGTCCCCGACCGGACCGAGCGGCACATTGGCAAAGAGCGGTAATTGCCGTTGTTCTCAATGTTGGCCTGGACTGAAGCTCCGCACCCCGTGGCTCAGCCGTACTTCGCAGCATCTTGGCCCGCACAACAGCAAGAGTGTAAGTGTTTCCCACGCGCTGAGTTCTCCAACTCCACTTTGAAGGGTATCGCTGATCGAATATGGCGTCGATATTGGACCAACTGGATAGGCTCGGGGATGAGCACCCAAACAAACTCCTCTACTCGTACCTTGACCTGAACGGCAATCCAATCGAGTGCTACTCCTACGCGTCGTTTCTCCACAGGACGAAGGCGATCGCCGGACACTTGCGGGAGGAGCATGGTTTCGCGGCGGGAGACCGGCTCTTGCTCGCCTACCCGCCAGGCCTGGAAATGATCTGCGCGTTTTTTGGTTGCGTGCGCGCCGGATTGATCCCCGTGCCTGTGTATCCCCCGGGTTCGCGCGGCTTCCAGAGCGCCCTGTACAAGATGGTCCACATCGCCAAGGATTGCCAGGCGGCCGGGATCTTAACCAGCAGCGACTACCGCGCATCTTTGAAGACGAATCTTACCCGAAGCGGAGTTGCGACATCCGGCGTAGACGTTGACTACATCTCCAATCTCCCCTGGATTGCCACGGAAAACTTTGTGGATACGATCTCGGACGAACGCTCATTTTTGAAGCTTCGAAGATTCTGTTTCTTCAGTACACTTCAGGGTCGACGATGGAGCCCAAGGGTGTGATCGTATCGCATGAAAACATCCTGGATACCTACCCGCTGGTGATCGACCATCCTGAGCCGGTAGTGGTTTCCTGGCTTCCGCAGTATCACGATATGGGGCTGATCGGGTGCTACCTGTATCCCGCGCTGAAGGGCGGGACGACCTACGGCTTCGCTCCCATGGATTTCATTCAGCGGCCGGCCCTGTGGTTTGACACCATCAAAACCTATCGGGCTACCGCGACGGCTGCGCCCAACTTCGCTTTTGACTATTGCCTGCGCGCCGGAAGGCTTTCCAAGGAGAGCCTGGAAGATTGCGACCTGAGTTCGCTCGAGGTGTTGATGGTGGCGGCGGAGCCCGTCAAACCGGATACCTACACGCGGTTTCTTGAGACGTTTCAGCCCTACGGGCTCAAGTCGGAGAGCTTTTATGCCGCTTACGGGCTGGCCGAAAACACGCTGGCGGTTTCGCTCGGCGGCCGCAATATTGTTTCCGTCAACAAGCGCGCCCTCGCGCTGGGCAAGGCCCGCATGACGACCGAGGTCTCGGAGATCGACGCCTCCACGCAGATTGTCAGTTGCGGAACTCCGCTCCCCGGTCTCGATGTCAAGATCGTGGATCCGGAGCGGCACGTCGCTCTCAAGGAAGGCCTTGTCGGCGAAATATGGATCGCCGGAAGCGGCAAGTGCCAGGGCTACTGGAAAAACCCGGAAATGACGCTGAAGCAGTTTCGCGCGCGCCTGGTAGACGACAGCCCCTATGACGATGGCTACCTGCGAACCGGCGACATGGGCTTCTTCCACAACGGCGAGCTGTATGTTTGCGGCCGCATCAAGGACATGATTATTCTCCGCGGGCAAAACTATTACCCGCAGGATATCGAGAACGTTGTGGAGAAGGCGTCAGGACTGATCCGGGGCAATTGCGTCGCCGCGTTCCAGATTCACGAAGACAGCGAGCCGGCGCTGGCCATCGTGGCCGAAGTGAAAAACCCCAAGGCGATTCCGGATGCGCGCAAGATTGCCGCCGCGGTCCGGAATTATCTCAACGTTGAAGTGGCGTTGATTTCCTTCATAGCGCCTCGTGCGATTCCGAGAACCAGTTCGGGCAAGATCATGCGCCACAAGGCCAAGCAAATGTGGCTGGCACGGCGAGTTCAACGTTCTCTCGGAGTTTTCGCGGGAGAAGGACGCCGGCGACCGCGGAGTCCTGTTCTCACATCCAGACCTCTTTCGACGCGCTGAAAGCCCGGTACAACCTGACCGGACACGGAATCGTACAACCTCGTCGAAGCCGGCCTGGATTCGCTGGACCTTGTCGTGTTCATGCATGAGCTCAAGGAGCTTTTGAAGGATAAAGGCGCCGATATGCTGGCAAGGCAGGTAGACATCGGCGTGATTCAGCGCGTGAGCGTAGCCGAACTGTTTCAACTGGCCGAACAGTTGGAGCGCGCTCCCGAAGAGGCGCTGATGTTGCTGCGTCATTCCCTGGCGGTTTTCCGTGAAGAGCAGCGCGCGGCAGAAAAGCAGATGATGAGCAACGACAGGAAGCTCATCTTTGCGCCCGCGGCGCCTGCGCCCGTGCCCGCGATACCGGTCTCTGAATCATGTGTTGCTTACGGGCGGCACCGGTTTCATCGGGCCGTTCCTGATGAAGAGCCTGCTGGAACAGACGCGGGCGAAGATCTATGTTCTCGTCAGGGCATCGGACGAAGAGCAGGGCAGGCAAAGATTGAGGGCGGCGATGGAATCGATGGGCCCTTGCCCCGCCGGGTCTGATGCCGATGTTTGAGGCTCGCGTCATTCCCATTTGCGGCGATCTCGGACAGCCAGAATCTGGGCCTGACGCAGGATGTCTGGGATTTCCTCGCCAATGAAATGGACACGGTGTTCCACAACGGCGCGACCGTCAACTATCTGTTCAACTACGACCGCATGCGGGAAGCCAACGTGCTGGGGACCAACGAGGTCTTGAGACTGGCTTTCGAAGGACGGCCCAAGAATCTGAACTACGTCTCGACGACATTCGTGTTTGGCTGGGCGGTGAAAAGCGTTCTGTATGAGACCGACCAGAACAAGGACATGGAGCTTCTCGACTTCGGATACAGCCAGTCAAAGTGGGTAGCGGAACAGGTGGTCGATGACGCGCGCAGCAAGGGGCTTTCCGTCCGGATCTTCCGGCCCGCGCTGGTGAGCCCTTCCGTTACGGGCGGCGGCAACAACTTCGATATCGCCGTTCGCCTGGTTGCGTTCATGGTGAATCACGGCATTGGAGTGGACGCTCTGAACCAGGTGAGTTTTGTGCCCGCTGACATTGCGGCAAACAACATTGTTGCCATCTCCACCACTCCCGGAACGGAGAATAAAACTTACCATGTTGTGCGCGACGACTACGCGAACATGATGGATATTACCGGGCTCATCACCAAGGCGACCGGACGGCAATTCGAAATTTTCAGCGTCACCGATTTCGTTCCCGAACTGATCCGCAGATGCCGGAAGGAAGATCTTCTCTTTCCGCTGCTGGATTTTCTGGTGGGCTCCGTGGACAACATCACCGCGATGGAGTTCAAACGCTACGACAGTACCGCGTATCAAAAGGCGCGGGATGCTTCGGAGTGGGGCAAAGCCGATCCGTCGCTCGAAGATACGGTCAGCGGCATTCTGAAATTCATGCACCGCAAGGGCATCATTTCAGTCGAGGCTCGGGAGACCAAAGCTGTGCCTGCGCCTGTCTCCGCCGCCGTCCCTGCGCCGGTGCCGGAAACCAACGGCCGATTGGCCTGGTCGGACGCATAAGCGGAAGCGCAATCCCTTACTGCTTTTTGAATACCAGCTTCTCGGTCAGCTGCTGGCCGGTTTCATAGGTGCCGGAGGTGGTCATCGTCATCTGCTGCCCGTCGGCGGAAACCACCCACCTGTCCTTTTGACGTCACTTGATCGTCTCGCCGGTAAATTGCATCCACCGTGTGCGCATCGACAAGTTGAAGCGTCACGGTGTCGTTGCGCGAGTTCCTCAGGTCGTACTGCTTTCCGTCAAAACGGGCAGTGTAGCTGAACTCGCCGGAAAAACGGACCCCATCGTTTCCCTCCGCCTCGATCTTGAGCGGCATCCCTTGCCGCAAACGGGTCTTGCTCATATCCTGCGTCCAGTCGCCGGCGAACAGATCGCGGGCGGCCTTCGCACCTCCGCTTCGCGTCCACACAGCTGATCTGGTCGGCATGGCCGATGCTCGTAGTCGTGATCGTCAGCTCGTTTCCATCGGCCGAAAGCTATTCGACGCACCGTTGCCACCAGCGCTCCGTCCTTCTTCTCCTTCACTTCGGCGTGCCTCTTGTCGATCCTGTGCAACTCCACTTGATCGAATGCCGGGTTGCCTGTAACGGAGGTTTCGTGTCCCTTCCCGCTCGCTGTGAAATCCATGCTCTTATCGCCGGACATCACCACATGCACCACGTCATGAAGATTCGGTGATCGAGAGTTTGTTGGGAGGATCGAGGGTCGATTGCGCGGAGACCAGCTTCCAGGAGCCAATGCGAGGGTCAGCCGCCCACAATGGAACAGCGAACAAGCAATGCGAGCAATACAAATTTACGAATAAGTCCTCCACCGGCCAAGGGCCGCAAATCCCGGCAAATCGCCGCTGGGCGGCTAGCCGGGAGCTTCCGAGGCCGCATCCTTACTACTATACGAACTGCTTGCGCACCGGGTCGACCGATAGGGTGCCTCAAGTCCTTCGATGCCGGCGGAGAAGAGGAATATTGCTTAACGGTTGGCGATCTCGGTCTGAAATCATGAGTCTCATGCATGTACGCCGTTTCTGGGTGGCCGGGATCGTCCTTATCGCCGTGGTTGCGCTTCTGCCATTCTCATTTCACGCCGAACGCCATCTTGAGACGGCAACCCGCGTCGAAGGGAGCCAGGCGGAAACTGTCCGGCAGGAGCTGAGCAGCCGTTTTCATTCGCCATTTGTTGACCAGGTTGTGCTGGTGGTTCAGGGACTGCCGCCGGCGGATTCCCAGCCAGGCGGGCAGGCGCTTAGCCACCATTGAGGCGGGACTGAAAGACGAACCGGGCGTTTCGGGAGTCGTTTCCTACCTTGACTTGCACGATCCGGTTTTCCTGGGCAACGGCGGTGGAACGTTTGTTCTCATCGGGCTTGAGTCGCCGAACGGGCCGGTGGAATCGCTCGTTCCCGAGCTTCATCAACAGGCACACTCGCTTGAAGATCAATTGCGGAGTCGTTATCCCGCCGTAAAACTCGAACTGACGGGCGAGATTCCGCTGAATTTCGACATTCGCAAGGCCAGCGCCGACGAGGTCCATCACAGCGAAAGTCTGGCGATTCCCGCCACCCTCGCGCTCTTGCTGCTGGCATTCGGCAGCGCTGTCGCAGCCCTCATTCCATTGGCGGTTGGCGAGCTCGCCATCGCCACCACCATGGCCATTACCGGCCTTCTGGCCTCGCGCTTTCACTTGTCCATCCTGGTGCAGAATCTGGCCACCATGCTCGGGTTTGGGCCTGGGCATCGACTACGCGCTCCTCATGGTGAGCCGATTCAGGGAGGCGCTCTGCGCAGGAAACGACGGACCCGCGGCCGCAAAGCATCGCGGCACGCCAGGCAGGACACACTCTCTTGATTTCGGCCTCGACGGTAGCCATCGGATTTCTCGCTCTCTTGACGGTTCCCATCAGCGAGATTCGTTCCATCGGCGTGGCTGGATTCCTGGTGGCGGGAATGTGTGTGCTGCTGGCCAACACCCTTGTTCCGGCGGTGCTGGCGTTGCTCGGTCACCGGATCGAAGCCGGCCGGCTGCCCTTTACGTCCGCGATTGGATGCGCAATGGGCCGAACGCACGGGAAATCGATGGAGGCGATGGGGAACGGTCATTGTGGCCCACCCCTGGCGTGCCCTTTTTCTGGCAGGCGCCCCCATGCTGCTGCTCGCCTGGCAGGCCACGCGGCTCGATACCAGTCTCCCCCGCGGGAATTGGCTTCCCCAGGCGGCGGAATCGGTACATGCGCTCAATGCGCTCGGACAATATGGGCCGGAACGGCGTTGTTGAATCATTGCGCATCGTTGTCGAACTGCCCTCGGATTCCATTGCCGCATACCGACGCGGGGTGGAATGCCATCGATCGTCTCTCCAAGCGGCTCGCGAGCGACCCCCGCTGCGACCGCGTAATCTCAATCACGTCGCTCGCGGCGGACAACCGCTCTGCGCTTAGACGACCTCTCGCGCGACACTCGCCGAACATTTCTCAGCAGCGACGGACGCGCCGCTTTGATTGAGGTGATGCCGGCGACTTCGGTTTCACTCCGAGGACAAGTCGACTGGGTCAGGCAACTCAGGAAGACCGGCGCGACAGCTCTTACCGGAGTGCCCGGCTCCACGCTATTCGTCGGCGGCATTCCCGCTCTGAATGCCGATTATCAGACGATTGTCGACGACCGCTTTGTGCCGGCGATGTCGCTGGTGGTGCTGGGAACGTTACTGGCGCTAATGGGCGGATTTCGATCCCTCTTTGCCGCGGTGAAGGCCATCGCACTGAACCTGCTTCTCGGTCGCCGCCTCATTCGGAGCATTGGTCCTGGTCTTCCAGGATGGTCACGGAAGCGCGTTGCTGGGCGTTCCCGGAGGAACGGGGAGCGTGTTTCCCCTGGTTCCTATCGTCGCCTTTGCCATCGTCTTCGGACTCAGCATGGATTACGAAGTGTTCCTTGGTGGCGCGCGTTCTTGAAGCGCGTAGGAGCGGATTGAGTGAAATGGACGCAATCCCGGAGGGGATGGCGCGAACTGCGGGCCTGATTACCAGCGCTGCCGCCATCATGATCGTGGTATTCGCGGCCTTCACGTTCGGAGATTTCCTGGTTGTCAAGATGATCGGATTCACGCTGGCGGTAGCCGTCCTGATTGACGCCACACTGGTTCGAATTGTGATCGGTCCTGCGCTCCTTCGCATTGCAGGCGATTGGAATTGGTGGCCCGGCGGGCTCGGTGCTGCGGCTCATCGGCATGATTGACGACCAGTAGATGGTCAGGCATCGGAAAATGATGTCGCGCTTCTGGGCCGCTTGAAACCGCCCCAGGGTGCAATAATCCTTCTGGTTCTTTTTCGATGCGCGCAGGTCGCCTCAACCGGATCCTGCGCAAGGGATGGCCAATGGGAAACGACAATATGTTGACGCGCCGCGAAGCACTGCAGGGCATCGCCGGCGTTGCCGCCGCTGCCATGTTGCCCTTGAACGCGGAAACCAAGCGCAATGAAGCGGCCGCGGCCTGGCCGGCCGATGCGCAGGGCGAAAACCGCGTGCTGCCTTTCAACGATGGTTGGCGCTTCCATCGCGGCGATGCGCAGGGCGCCGACGCGGCCAGCTTCGACGACTCCGCCTGGCGGGCGCTCGACGTGCCCCACGACTGGACCATCGAAGATCTTCCCACGCACGCCGACGAAGGCCGCGGCGCGGAATGGACCGGCGGCGTGACGCCGCTGCGCACCGGCCCATTCGACATGTACGAGAGCGAAGGCCAGATGGCCACCGGCTGGACCGTCGGCGGCATCGGCTGGTATCGCAAATCTTTTGACAGGCCATCGCTCCCGGAAAGTGGAAGAGCGGAGCTCCGCTTCGAGGGCGTCTACATGAACTCCGATGTCTGGATCAACGGCGTTCACCTCGGCAACCATCCCTACGGCTACACCGAATTCGCGTACGACATCACGCCGCACCTCAAGGACGGCGGGAACACAGTGGCCGTGCAGGTGAAGAACACCGGCAAGAACAGCCGCTGGTACTCCGGCTCCGGCATCTTCCGCAAAGTCTGGCTCTCGACCTCTGGCCCGCTCTCGATCCCTGTCCACGGCGTTTGCGTTACCACCGCTGAGGTCTCCGCCTCCTCCGCCGACGTCCATCTTGAAATTACCGTGGAGAGCAGCATCAACACCCCCGAGCGCGTCACCTTCCGCGTCGCCGTCCTTGACCGCTCCGGCGCAGTGGCCGCCGAGGCCCTTACCTCTCGCCCTGTTCCCGCAGGCTCCAGCACAGTCGACTTCTCACTTCCGCTCGCAAATCCCAGCCTCTGGTCTCCGGATAGCCCCGACCTCTACCGCGCTAATGTCTTACTGGAATTCGCCGGCAAAATCATCGACTCCACCATCGTCCACTTCGGCATCCGCAAGGTGGAAATCGACGCCACTCAAGGCCTGCGCATCAACGGCGTGCCGACGAAGCTGCGCGGCGGCTGCGTGCATCATGACAACGGCCCGCTCGGCTCCGCCTGCATTCCGCGCGCCGAAGAACGCCGCGTCCAACTCCTCAAGGCCAGCGGCTACAACGCCATTCGCACCAGCCATAATCCGCCGTCGCCCGCTTTTCTCGACGCCTGCGACCGCCAGGGCGTGCTGGTGATCGATGAAGCCTTCGACTGCTGGGAGGCCGGCACCAAGAACCCTGACGACTACCACCTCTACTTCAAGGACTGGTGGCAGCGCGACCTCACCAGCATGATCGTCCGCGACCGCAATCACCCTTGCGTGATTCTCTGGAGCATCGGCAACGAAATCCATGAGCGCGCCACGCCGGAGGGAGTCGCCATCGGCAAGAATCTTGCCGCGCTCGCCCACAAGCTCGATCCCACGCGCAAAGTCACCGCCGCCATCTGCCAACCCTGGGACTACCCCGGCCAATCCTGGAAGGATTTGCAGCCAGCCTTCACCTATCTCGACGTGGGCGGATACAACTACGAGTGGACGGAGTACGAGAAGGACCACGCAATGTATCCCGATCGCGTGATGGTCGGCACCGAGTCCTTCCCCAATCAGTCCTTCCAGAATTGGCGCGCGGTCGAGGCCGGCTCATGGGTCATCGGCGACTTCATCTGGACCGCCATCGACTACCTCGGCGAGTCCGGCATCGGCCACGCCAGCATCCATAACGGCCCCAGCCCGGACTCCTTCACCGGCCCCTACCCCTGGTTCAACTCCTACTGCGGCGACATCGACCTCATCGGCAACAAGAAACCGCAGTCGTACTTCCGCGACGTGGTGTGGCGGCGCAGCAAAGTGGAGATGGCCGTCCAGCGCCCCATCCCCAAGGGCTACACCGAGAACGTCAGCTTGTGGGGCTGGAGCGACGAGCTGCCCAGTTGGACGTGGCCTGGGTTCGACGGCATGCCCATGACCGTCCGCGTTTCCACCCGTGGCGACAAGGCTGCGCTCTTCCTCAACGGCAAGCAAGTGGCATCGAAAGACCTCACCGACCAGGATGCCTTGCGCGCCGAGTTCACCGTGCCCTACGCGCCCGGCGAGCTCAAGGCCGTCGCCTACCAGAACGGCAGCGAGATCGGAACCATCACTTTCACCACCGCAGGAAAGCCGCACAAGCTTGTGCTCACGCCGGACCAGCCAGGACTCATGGCTAGCCGCGACGATCTGAGCTACGTCATGGTCCAGGTTGCCGACGAGCAAGGCCGTCCCGTTCCCGATGCCGTTGTTCCGGTTTCCTTCACGCTCACGGGCGCGGGCGAGTTGGCCGCGGTCGGCAATGGCAATCCCAAGGATGTCGCCAGCTTTCGCCAGCCGCATCGGCGCACGTATCAGGGCGTATGCGTGGCCATCGTGCGGCCGACCGGCCAACCTGGTTCGATTGAGCTTCGTGCGGAATCGCCCGGCCTCGAACCCGCCACGGTCCGTATCGACGTCGCCGGCTGACCCACACCACCGGCCAAGAGACGTACCGCCGATCTCCAGATCGGCTGTCGTGCGGGTCTCCAGACCCTCACCTGCGCCGACTCACTCACTTACTTTCTTCAACTACGCTCCAACCCTCCGCAACCCACCCCGCCCGAGTACCATGGTCCGGTCTGAAATTCATCGGAGGAACCCATGCTCTCTCGCCGCAACCTGCTCAAGAGCTCCGTGATCGCCGCCGCCGCAACCACCCTCCCGCGGGCCATCTCCGCCGCGCCCGACTATCCCGGACAAGCTCCCACTACCGGCGACCGCGTCCTCGCCGAAGCCGATTATGCCGTGGTCGAAACCGCCTCGGGAAAGGTCCGTGGCTCTTCGCGCAACGGCATCTTCGCCTTCAAGGGCATTCCCTACGCCGCCTCAACCGCCGGCGCGGCGCGCTTCCTGCCGCCGCAGAAAGCCACGCCCTGGACCGGCATCCGCAGCTCGCTCACCTACGGCGAAGTGAGCCCGCAGCCCGCGCGCGCCGGCTGGGCCCATGACGAAGAAGCATGGCTCTTCAATTGGGACGATGGCCAGCCCGGCGAGGACTGTCTCCGCGTCAACATCTGGTCGCCGGGCCTCGATAACCGGAAGCGTCCGGTCATGTTCTGGCTGCACGGCGGCGGCTACACCGCCGGCTCCGGGCAGGAGCTGCCCTCCTACGATGGCGAAAGCCTTGCCCGCCGCGGCGACGTGGTCGTGGTCAGCATCAACCATCGCCTCAACGTTCTCGGCTACCTCAACCTCGCCGACTACGGATCGCAGTACACCGACTCCGCCAACGTGGGCATGCTGGACATTGTCGCCGCGCTCGAGTGGGTCCGCGACAACATCGCAAACTTCGGCGGCGATCCGGGGCGCGTGCTCATCTTCGGTCAGTCCGGCGGAGGCGGCAAAGTCTCCACGCTCATGGCCATGCCCGCGGCCAGAGGACTGTTCCACCGCGCCGTAGTCGAAAGCGGTTCAACCCTCCGCGTCGGCGAAGAAGACGTGTCCCGCTCCACCGCCGCTGCCCTGCTCAAGGAGCTGGGCATCGACAAGGACTCCGTCGAGAAGCTGCATGACGTTCCCATCGGCGATCTCCAGGCCGCGGGTGTAAAGATCCTGCGCCCGCCGCGCCTCACCGGCGTTATCAACTTCCGCAGCATGTCCAAGCGGCCCGGCTGGTATCCCGTGATGGATGGCCGAATCGTTGCGCAGCACCCGTTCGATCCGCAGGCTTCTCCGCTCTCGGCGTCGGTGCCCATGCTCGTGGGCTGCACGCTGAACGAGTTCACCACCGGCATCGGCCGCCCAGACGCATTCGACATGACCCAGGCGGAGCTCGAAAAGCATGCGGCGGAATCCTTCCAGGACCGTGCCGCCAAGGTGATCGCAAGCTACCGCCAGCTCTATCCCAACGCCAACCCGTTCCAGCTCTGGAGCGTTATCGCCACCTCCGGCGTGCGCCGCAGCGTGATCGAGCAGTGCACACGCAAGGCTGCGCAGAATGCGGCCCCGGCATACTGCTACCAGTTCACGTGGCAAACGCCCATCCTGAACGGGCGGCTGATGTCGTTCCATTGCTCTGAGCTGGCGTTCGTGTTCAACAACACCGCGCGCTGCGACCGCATGACCGGCGACGGCGAAGCCGCCCGCGCGCTGGCTGCCAAAGTGAGCGATGCCTGGATCGCCTTTGCCCGCAGCGGCAACCCCAATACGAAAGCGCTTCCGCACTGGAAGCCCTTTACCGCCGCCGATCGCACCACCATGATCTTCAACGACACGTGCGAGGCCAGGGACAACCTGGACACCGAGCAGTTGAAGCTGACCGAGCCTCCGGAGCAAGGCTAAGGCATCTGGAGCCGGCGATGTCCGGCTCCGTGCCACTGTCAGATTGCATGGGCGCCTCGGCTCTACTCTTCCTTGTAAAGCCAGGCTCCGACGATCGTGCCGATCACGTACTCGAACAGTCCGCCAATGGTGGTGTACAGGGCCAGATGCTTTGAAAACAGCCCGTCCACGCACATGAAGCCCGAGTTGGGGATCACCACGGCCAGAATCCATGCTGCCAATCCGGCGTAGATCGCGGTCATTACTCCGGCGCCGAATCGCGGGCGGATGGCGGCATAAATCCACACCGCCAGCATTCCGGACACGATGCCGAGCACGTTGAACCAGATCAATTGGTGCGAAGTGAAGGTGCTGCTGTGTCCCAGCGCGGTCATGCCATCGGCCCACCGCGGCGCGAGCAAGACACCGTCCACCAGGTAGCCGATGATGTCGCCCACGATTCCGCCTACGATACCGCCGAGAAGCCAACGCGAAATGTTGATCTTGCCCATAAGGTCTCTTTCCGGGGGAGGATTCAGTCGATTCGGAGGATAGCGAAGTATACGCAGGGTACCGGTAGGGCGCAATGGAAAACCGGGCCCCCGCAATATCGTCATTTCGCTCCCGCCGGCAAGGGCCGAACCGGTGAGGCAGGTCACTTCCTGGTTCAACGTGCTACCGTACACTCGTTGTGCCTCAATGGACGCTTCTGAGAAGAACAACGGTCGCGTGCTGACCATCAATCCCGGATCCACTTCCACCAAGATCGGCGTGTATCGCCGCGACGGCTGCGAGTGGGAAACCAGCGCACGCCACTCGGACGAGGAACTGGAGCGCTTTCGCGGCTTCTCCGCGTTCCAGCAGATCGACTTTCGCGCCGCAGTCATTCGCCGGGCGCTGCATGCGGCCGGATATACGCCGGCAAGTTTTGCCGCCGTGGCCGGGCGCGGGGGCCTGCTGCCGCCCATGGCCTGCGGCACGTGGCTGGTGAATCCGGCCATGATCGAGGAGTTGCGCCAGGCTCGGCGTGGCGAGCATGCTTCCAACCTGGGCGCAGTGCTGGCCTGGCGGTTTGCGCGCTCGGCTGGCGTGCGCGCATACATTGTCGATCCGGTCACCGCGGACGAATGGCAGGATGCGGCGCGTTTCTCCGGCACGCCGCTCATCGAGCGCTCGGCCATCGGGCACGTGCTGAACACCAAGGCGGTGGCGCGCCGCTACGCGCGCGGGGCCGGGCGCAGCTACGAGTCGATGCGCCTCATCGTGGTCCACATGGGCAGCGGCATCACCGTCTCCGCCCATCGCGACGGGCTCATGATCGACCAGAACACGCCGGAGGAGGGTCCGTTCGCGCCCGACCGCACCGGCTGGCTGCCGGTGCGCCAGCTCATCAAGCTCTGCTTCTCCGGCCAGTACAACGAGAAGCAGCTGGACCGCATGGTTTTCGGCGAGGGCGGCTTGTATGCCTACCTGGGCACCCGCGACCTGGTGGAAGTGGAGCGGCGGATCGACTCCGGCGAAGCGCTGGCCGAACAGGTCTATGACGCCATGATCTACAAGCTGGTGAAAGAGATTGGCGCCATGACGGCGGTGCTCGAAGGCCGAGTGGACGCGTTGCTGTTGACCGGAGGCATGGCGCACTCCGAGCGGCTTGTCGGGCAGCTGCGCCGTTCGATCGAGTGGATCGCGCCCATCGCCGTGTACCCCGGTGAGGACGAGCTGCGTGCGCTGGCCGAGGGCGTCTTCCGCGTGCTCGACGGCGAGGAGGAGCCCAAGGTTTTTGCCGCTTCCGAGTCGATTAAGGAACGCCGCAAAGCGCTGGTCATCGGGCTGGAGTAGTGCATGGACCAAGGGACCAAGCAAGCCGCTCTGGGCGCTCCCGCACAGAATAAAAAACGGCGATCCATTCCGCGATTTGTCGCAGAAATGGTGCAGAGGTCGGAGTGGTTTTTGGGCGTACGCTGGCAAGCTGCTCAATCCGGTTAGGATGCCTGTTTCCAGGAGAGGGAGTCAGGGCGAAAAATGCTGAAAGTTCCGCATAGGCGGTTATCCGGGCGCTATGCACGGGAGTGACCCTACTTTGGGCATTGCGCGGGCCACCGTGAGCACGGTGATGTCGTCTTCCTGGCCGAAGTTTTGCGCGGCGATTGCAAGGCCGGCGGCCGTGGCTCCGTCGGTTAGCATTGCGCCGATACGCTCAAAGCCAAACAGATTTCCGCGAACATCCTGCGCCTCGGCCACGCCGTCGGACATGAGCATTAACGAGTCGCCTTCAGCAAGCTGAAAGCGCACGACCGAAAACTCCATTCCTGGGATGGCGCCGAGCGGCAATGCTCCTTCCATCGGCATTTCTCGTTGATTCAAGTAGGGCGGAAGATGGCCGGCATTTGCCAAGGTCACGTTGCCATCGCGCTCGATCAGGAGTGCCTGGCAAGTGACAAGCCCACGGCCCTGGACCCGCTCGTTGAGCAGTTCAAGCACCCTCTCAGGATCGGTCGTGAATTTGGCCGCGGTCCGTATGGCGCCGACGATCAGCGTGGCTAACATTCCTGCATGGAGCCCCTTGCCTGCTACGTCGCCTAAAACCAGCAGCACGCTGCCGTCTTCCGCGTTGGGAAGAACCTGAAAGAAGTCTCCTCCAACCTCGCGCGCAGGACGGTACTCGCTTTCAATGGTGAAACCCGGCGTGAGAGGCAGGTGTACAGGGATCAGATACTGCTGTACCTCCCGCGCGGCCCGCACCTCGCTCTCAAATCGTTCTTCCTGGCTGCGCGTGCGGGTGAAGCGAAGGATGAGAATGCCAGAAACAGCTAATAGGAAGAGCGCCTCCGTCACATCGGCAAACCCGATTGGAAATGGCCTTCGAGTGAGTGTAAGGTCGCCCCTCCACCTCTGTTGCCAGCCCAAAATGTTGCTGACCCCTTCAGCACCGCCTAGCAGGCCAACAAATGTGCTCAAGACCACCGGCGCAACCAGCAGGCGCGCGTCCAGGGACTTCTGCCGCGCACGGGAGATGACCGCAGCCACGATCCAAGCTTGGAGGATGAGGTAACAAAGATGGACGATGAGGCTTTGGAGCCAGACACCCTGAAAGCTTCCCGACAGGCTCGCGGTAACCTGGTCCAGCAATGCAAGGGCAACCGAAGCGAGGGCCAGCGTCAGCAGCCATGTGCGCCTTGGTTGAAGCAACTGCTGATAGAAACCGATAGAGGCAAGGCTGCCGCAGGCATACACTGCTCCATAGATAAAATCGAAAAGTTCCACATTCCAGGTCTGAGCGATCAACGACACAAAAATCCAATAGGCTGCGGCGGTGAACAACGTCATCGCGCTGAACCATAGATATTCCGGTTCCTTCCGCCGCAGGGCAAACAGAGTTAGCGCGCCGAGCCCTGCCAGTGCCTCCAGCAATCCCAGAATCTCGTAGTCTGATCCGGATCGCAAGGAATGATCTCGATCCCGATCATTTCGATTCTCGATCTCCTTCGTTTCGCCAACAAGCCCACCACCGCGTTCAGGACCGCCCGGGTTGTACTTGACCCAGCCTGGCCACTGCCACACCCGCAGGGCGACCTGAATCATCTCCTTCCCGTGCTTCCTGTCAGGAAGCGAATAGACCTGAAAACTCCCTCCGCCAACGTAGGGCCCGGAATTGGGCGGCATCTTGCCGTAAGTCCCAATCAGCTTTCCATCTGCATAGGCCTCATAGGCGGTGTTGATATGTGGAAGATAAAGAGAGACATCGTTCAACCCATCCGGAACGGTGACCTGAAAGCGATACCACGCTAGACCGCTGTAGCCTTTGTATCCCTGGCTGTCCCAGGTTCTATCGGATCGCAGCAGGGGCCACTTTGAATCGTCGAAGTTGGGGTCAGCCCAATCCGGGCTGTCGCCGGTGTGAAAGCGCCACAGGCCGTCGAGCGACGCCAACGGCACACGACCGGTGGTGAGGTCGAAGCTTTGGGCGCGCAGCACACCGCAGGCACCAAGCAGGATGCCGAGAAGAAGCAGGGGAAGCTTATTCATTCACTCGTCGCGACTCGGGAATTCACCCACAACCTATATCACAAAGAGTACCCGAAGAGAGTCACAACAGCTCGCGATCTGGATATGCAGGCAATGAAGGTCTGAAACAGCTATCTATCTGGCTGCCCGGAATTCAGCTCACACGGTCCGTAGGCTCTACCGATCCTCTCAACCGCAGATGTTTGATCGCCAGCGCCGTCTTTCACTTTCTTCGCATTAGCTCCATATGTTCCGGTCGGATTGCGGGCCAAGCGGAAGTGATCCGGGGTTTCGCCCATAGAATGGGTTATTGCGGGGGATAGCGGGGCGCCCCGCGTTGCAGATTTCCGATCGGAGGCTGAATTGAAGGCATTGTGCACCATCGTCGCGTTGCTTGCCCTGGCTGGCGCGGTGGTTTCGGCGATGGCGCTGGAGGTGCACTACTCCACCAAGACGGAGCCGTGTTATGTGAACCAGCGCTGGGACTGCGGCATTGTGAACCACAGCATGTTTTCCGATATCGACGGCGTTCCGGTGGCGGCGATCGGTATTGCGGGGTATCTTGTGCTGGGCGGCCTGGCGCTGTTCCGGCAGCGCTTTCTTACCTTTCTTGCGGCGATAGCCGGGCTGGGATTCGCGCTGCGGCTGAGCTTCCTGGAAGAGTACGTGATTCATATGTGGTGCATCTACTGTGTCATTTCGCAGACGATCATCGCGTTGATCGCTCTGGTGGCGCTGATCTGGTTTGGCGGGGAGTATTACGCTTTGAAACGAGCGCACATTTCTGCATAGCGCGGGCCGGCAAAGATAAGCTGATAAGAAGCCCGCGCCTGGCGCAGGCTGAGGTTGCCATGGCCGATCCCCGCGATTATCTTGCCGCCGAACGCACCTTCCTGGCATGGCTGCGCACCGGTCTTGCCCTGATGGGATTCGGGTTCGTGGTGGCGCGCTTCGGCCTGTTTCTTCAGCAGATCCAGTTACTGCAACACGCGCAGCCGGCGCACTCATCGGGACTTTCGCTCTGGCTGGGCACCCTGCTGATCGCGGCCGGCATCGCGGTGTGCGCGCTCTCGGCGTGGCGGCACATTCGCATGATCCGGATGTTCGATGAGAACAAAGCTGCCGGCTTCCACTCTTCCCGCGCGGTCATCGCCATCGCGGTGTTCCTGGTGCTGGTGGGCGTGGCCATGGCTGTGTACCTTCTCTCTTTCGGAAGGTCAGTCGCCGGATGAGTCCGTCACGATCTTCATCTCGGAGCCGAAGCGGCGGTAGTTGCTGAACATCACGTCGTTCAGAAAAGTCTTGGTCGGTCCCTTGTAATCGGACCGGGAAAACGCGCCCGACTGCTGCGCGGTGTGCGCCTGCAGCATGGATACGCTCTTGACCGGGCAGATGTAGCTGCGCCCGCCGATATCGGTCGCCGCGTACTCGACCGCCATGCCGGCGGCCGTGACCAGGCCTCCCTGCGGAACCTCAGCCTCGAGCGTCAGCAGCCGGATGGATCCATCCGCCGGATTGAAAACGATGTCTCCGTCATAGGGGGCTTGCTCATCGAAGATTTGCCGGATCGGGCTCCCGTCGGTTCCGTAACCTTCAAGGATGCAGCAGAACTGCACATGGTAATTCGACTTGTCGTCCGGAACCGAGTAATGGAAGACGGCCAGCGTGCCGCCCGCGCTTTTTTCCCAGCGCCCCCAGGTGATTTTTCCTTTCAGCGCGTCCGCCAGAACCGTGGACAGGATGGGCCCGAACTCGCCTGAAGTTACCAGGCCGCCCACACCCGATCCTTCCTTCTTTGTCTTCACCTTGGCATCTTCCACTTCTTTTCGGTCGCGATAGGTGACACCCACGCTGATGCTGCCGACCCAGTGAAGAGGCAGGTAACCGAGGCTCTCGACACCGGTATCCGTAAGCTTCTCCTCTCGCGGCCGGTCCTCAAAACCGTTTGTGGAACGGGTGGCCATAAGGTTGGGTAACTGGCGGACGGTCGTGTTGACATAGTTGACCAGCTTGACCAGCATCGGTCGCATCGCCGCCGGATCCGGCACGGGGTCTGCGGGAATCTCATCCCCGGGCGGCGGCTGAAACACTGACCGGTCGGCGAGCATCAGAAGCGCCATGCGCGACTTTTCGCCGGGCAGCTTGCTGGTGAGCGTGGCCAGCCGCTCACCGCTCAGCCGGGCAGTGAGTTCCAGGCCGGTAAGCTTTTGCGCCAGATCGGCGTCAGTGGTTTGTTGCGCGGACGCCACCGTCTGCGCCAGCTCATCGGGAGTGATTTTTTTTGAAGTGTTTGCATCCGGCGATGCGGCATAAACGCAAGTTGCCGCCATCAGCGCTATGAAAAAAATGATTCCGCGCATCCAAGACTCCGATCGAAAAGACTGAGGGCGCATGCGCGTTCCCTGGCGGCACCATTTCTTTGCCGGCATCCGGCGCATCCCCCAGAATCCCGGTGCAATGTTATCCCATCCTGGCGCACGGGAAGCTCACGATTGCGATGGCGCTTAGATTCGTTCCAGGTTGGCGAATTTTTCCACCAGTTTTTTCAGCCCGTGGCGTACGAACTGGACGGTGAGTTTGGCGTCTTCGCCGTCGCCTTCGCGCATCAGGATGGTTCCTTCGCCGTACTTGCTGTGGCGGACGCGCTGGCCCTTTTTGAGGCCGGAGGCGCCAGAGGGCTCGGGGATGTCGATCTTCGGGCGCGTGAAGCCGCCAGTGCGAGCGCCGCGGCCGGAGAAGAAGCTGGCGATGTTGTCCAGTGAGCTGCCGTCGGGGCGGGAGCCTTTTGGACGCGTGTTGGGGCTGGATGAGAACCGCGGCGTATCCTGACTCGTTTCCTGACTCGTATCCTGGCTCTCGTTTTCGTAGTCGTAGTGGCGTTCGGCGAAGTCGCCGGTCGAGCCGCTTCGAGAACCGTTCGAGTAAGTTGGGCGGGCCCACGCCGGCTGGCGGCCGCCCAGGTTCTCAATGAGCGCGGGCGGGATCTCCTCAAGAAAACGCGAAGGGATGCTCATCTCGGGCGCGTCGTTGCCGTAGCGGCGGCGGTAATGCGCGCGGGTGAGGATTAGGGTGTTCATGGCGCGGGTCATGCCCACGTAGCAGAGGCGGCGTTCCTCCTCAAGCTCGTCGGGATTGTTGAGGGTGCGCGAGTGGGGAAACAGGCCTTCTTCGAGGCCGGCGAGGAAGACCAGGGGGAACTCGAGGCCCTTGGCGGCGTGGAGGGTCATGAGGGTGACGCGCGCGGAGGGATCGAACTGGTCGGTGTCAGAGGCGAGGGCGGCGTGGTCAAGGAAGTCGGCTAGGGTTTCGCCGCGGACCTGGGCGTCATGGGCGGCGTTGGCCAGTTCCTTCAGGTTTTCAATGCGGCTGAAAGCTTCCGGCGAGCCTTCGGTCTCGAGGGCCTTGATGTAGCCGGTTCGGTCATTGAGGAAACGGATGAGTTCGGGGAGGGTGGCGGCGTCGCCGGGGGCGCGGAAACCTTCGACGGGGCCTGGGCCGGTGGGCGGGGTGGCGTCGTCCCCAGGTCTCAACATCGAGACCGGGGGCGCAACGTCTTTTGGAGGCATTTTTAGGAACGGCTTGGGTGGCTGATTGGTAAATGGCGAGAAATGGGTGGGGTCGAGGAGCTTTAGCTGATCTTGATTGCCGCCGAAGCTGAAGTCGGCGGCTTCGGCGTCGGCCAGGGCGGCTTCGGCCTCGTTGTCCGCGGAGCCAAACGAAAAATCGGTGTCGCCAGCGTCCGCGCCGGCGGCGGCCACGTCAGCGGAGAGTTTGCCGGCGAAGTCGGGGTCGAGCATGGCCTGGGCGTCGACGATGAGGGTGCGGAAGCTCTCGAGCGCAGAGAGCGCGCGGGGCGGAATGAGGCGGTTCTGGAGGGCAGCGCCGATGGCTTCCCAGGTGGACGTGCCGGTTTCGAGAGCCAACCGCTCCAGGGTGGCAAGGGTGGTGGCGCCGATGCCGCGGGCGGGTGTGTTGACGACGCGCTGGAGAGCCATGGAGTCGTGCGGGTTGCGGACGAGGCGGAGGTAGCCAAGCAGGTCCTTCACTTCGGCACGCTCGTAAAAACTGAAGCCGCCCACCATGGTGTAGCGGATGTTGTAGCGGCGCAGCGCCTCTTCCACCAGGCGCGATTGCGAATTAGTTCGGTAGAGGACGGCGCTCTTGTTGTGCTCGGGTTCGTCCTCGGTTTCGCGCAGAAACTTCTGGATGCGGTCGGCAATGAAGAGAGCTTCGTTTTCGCCGTCGGGAGCCTCGTAAAAGCCGATGAGGGAGCCTCCCTGGCGCTCGGTCCAGAGTTTTTTGCCCTTGCGGCGGACGTTGTTGGCGACGACGGCGCCGGCGGCGGAGAGGATGTTCTGGGTGGAGCGGTAGTTTTGCTCCAGGCGGACGATGCGGGCGTTGGGGAAATCCTGCTCGAACTCGAGGATGTTGCGGATTTCAGCGCCGCGCCAGGAGTAGATGCTCTGGTCCTCATCGCCGACGGCGCAGACGTTTTTCTCTTCGCCGGAGAGCAGCTTCATCAGCTCGTACTGGGGACGGTTGGTGTCCTGGTACTCGTCGACGAGGAGATAGCGGTAGCGGCGCTGGTAGCGGCGGCGGACTTCCTCAGAGGCGCGAAGCAGGCGGACGGCATCGAGCAACAGGTCGTCGAAGTCGAGCGCGTTGTTTTTGCCGAGCTCAGCGCGGTAGGCCTGGAAGATGTGCGCGATGCGCTCGGAGTTGGGGTCTTTGGAGCCGAGGTAGTACTCCTGGGGGTCGATCATGTGGTTTTTGGCCCAGGAGATGCGGCCGAGGACGGTGCGCGGGGTGAGCTGTTTGGTGTCGAGGCCCATGCGCTTCATCACCTGCTTGACGATGGACTGCTGGTCGTTTTCGTCGTAGATGGCGAAGGCGCGGGTGAGGCCTTCTTTCCCCACGCGGAGGGTTTCAATGTCGCGGCGCAGGATGCGGACGCAAAGGGAGTGGAAGGTGGAGATGAGAGGTTTGGCGAGGGCCGCGTGGCCGATGAGGCGGTCGACGCGCTCGGCCATTTCCGCCGCAGCCTTGTTGGTAAAGGTGACGGCGAGGATGGAATCGGGGGCAACACCTTTTTCGCGGATCAGCCAGGCGATGCGGCTGGTGATGACGCGGGTTTTCCCGGAGCCGGCGCCAGCCAGGATGAGCAGCGGGCCATCGGTGGCTTCGACAGCGGCGCGCTGTTCGGGATTCAGATTGGAGAGGAGCGACGACAACGGGCGACGTCCGGCGGGAAAGGTCCTAGATCAGTTTAATTGCAGGGGCAGGGGAATAAGGGATTAGGGGAATAGCGGAATACGGGAACAGAGGAAAAGGGGACTGAGGTACAGAGGTACTGAAGTACAAGGAACAAGGTTCAGAGGTATAAGGGACAGAGGGCGTCGGTAGTGTCCTAATTTGAAATCCACAGGCTTATCCTTCCACCGCGGCATTCAACGTGCTTCGAATCCACTGTGAGATGGTCTGGTTTGCTTTCCCTGCGGCCTTGGCGATCCGTGTCACTTCTCCTGCCGCAAACCGAACGGGGACGATCTTCCCTCTAGCTTCATCTTCGGCCAACTTGGGTCGACCTGGTTTCCTCTTGATCTGTTTAGGCTGTTTCGGCATCGCGTAGCTCCTGCATGATGGGAACCCTGACTGCGGTTACTTGGGAAATAGCGGGTGGGATTTTCAGAATGCCGGTCATGCGCTCAATGGCGCTGATGCTGGTCCCTTCAGCCAAAGCTGCTATAACCGTGATTTGCCTATCCTACGGCAGTACGTTCGCCATAGTAGCCACACTGACATAAATGTATTACAAATACACTCAAAGTGTCAATAGTTTTTGTGCTACATTAAATGCATGCCGGACAATCCCGAAAGCGAAGCCCCAAAGGGCGAGCCCCGTACCCCAGTCCCGCCAGCGCAGGCTATTTCTCCGACAGCGCCCCCAAATGCTCCACCCCCCCAAACAGCACAGGAGATAAGCAGCGCCGGCGACGAAAAACAGAGAAAGAACCTGGAGGATCGCGTACACCGTGCCGAAAAATGGATGATAGGGCTCACTGGAGCTGTTGCCTTCTTCGCCCTGTGTTCTGTGGTGGTCGGAATTCTCCAATGGGGAGCGATGAACGGACAGCTTCGGGAAATGCGGTCGGGGGGAACCGATACTCACGATCTGGCCGTCGTTGCTAAGGGTCAAGCTGAATCGACGCAGCACCTTGCCGATAACATGAAGACGCAAGCCGACCGGACCAAAGACTTGGCCGATAGGATGAAAGAGCAGGCTGACCAAACGAGGACGATAGCCGCTCAGGCAGTCGTTCAAGCAAATGCTGCCCAGAGCGCCGCCCAAACCGCCAAAGACGCTCTGCACATTTCTCAAGGAGCCTATATTGTTAATGGAAACCCCCAAATCGATTGGAATAGAAAGGTCATTTTCATCCCGATTGAAAACAGGGGACACATTCCATCTGGGCAAGTACATATAATTCTTCACATTACTCAAATCACGAGGAATCCCGGGGGCGGGAGTTCCGTGCAGATGAAGTGGACTGACTCGTGGCTTAAGAGCATGACCGATACCGCCCCAATCACATCTCCTCAAGTGTCTTTCGACCCCGAGCAGGCCCGAAACGGTATTCAAGTTATCCACCTTGGGCTTGAGATCGATTACTACGATGGCTTCCTCGGCACCCCTCAGCGCACCACCGAGGCTACCTTCTGTAGCGTTCACGAAACCAGTTCTCTCCTGTTCGGTCCGTGTCTTGGCACTAATATGCTGGAAATGATGAAACAGGGAGATCAGTATCCAAAGCCCAAATACTACATGTTTCCAGTAATCTCGGATGAAACGTTGCAGCCGCCAATCCCGACAAATTAGGACACTACCAGGGCGTTCCTTCATTGCCCCTATTCCCTCAGGAATGATTTGGTGAGGTTCAGAGGTATAGGGGACTGAGGGTGTTCCCTTATTCCCCTATTCCCCTATCCCCTCAGAAATGACGAAGGCGTCCCTGGGGGGACGCCTTCAAAAGAAACAACGCGCGAACTTGTTGAGTTGACTAAGTGCGGGTTTCGCTCTCACGGAGGTTGCGGGTGAGGACTTTATCCACCACCTTCTCCACATCGGTGAGGAAGAAGCTGTTGGCGGGCGCGGGAACGGCGATACTGGCGCCTTTGTGGCCGAGGGCCGAGGCGATCTCATTCCAGCGGTAGATGGCGGAGTTGGCCGCGACCACAATGGGCTTACGGGCCGGTTCGGGCTGGACGACATAAGCGACCCAGAGGCCCACAGTCAGAAGAATGATGGCTTCATAGGCGAACTGCGCCGGCTCGGTCAGATTGGTCTTGGCTGAGACCAGAGTAATGGAGATGAAATCGTTAGCGGACATTACGCCAAAGCCGAGCGCCCAGCCAAAAGTGAGATCGCGCACCGACATGCGCAGCGCATTCATGGCGAAGCACAGGAATCCGAGCAGGCAGAGCTCCAGAATACTGACCGAACGCATCAGGCCCCCAGCAATATCGGTCATCATGAGCATGCCGCTACGGTGGCCAAATGGAACATTCGAGAGGCTCACAATGAGCGAAGCCAGGGCGGCCCAGCGGAAGATGACGGAACTGAAACGCGTGAGGCCGGAGAAGCCGGAGAGAACGGCGTTGAAGATCTCCTTGCAGATGAAAAACAGAATCACGGCGCTGGCGATGTAAACGAGCCAGTAGCCGAAAAAGTAAACCACGTAGTAGCCGTGGCCCCAGGGCTGCGAGTACACCCATAGCGCGGTCAGCAGGAGCGGCATGGAGATTACGCGCAGGGCGAGATAGGTACTCATCGCCGGAAAGCGCTTCTGGAGTTTTTTTGTCCAGAAAACATACCCGAGGGTGGCCCAGAGGAGGAACTCCACTGCGCTCATCACGGACATTGCAAAGTTCGAAGACATACGGGGCCGTCCGCCATCCAAAGAGTAAGGTAAGGATAGCGCCGATTCCAGCCCTCTGGAAGGGAAAAGTGCTTTATTTTCCTAGCACTTTAGTGTAATTACCGGTTCCCCTATCGACCGTTGCACAGCGGCACATTCGGCCCGCAAGTGGGGATCGGAAGCCCGGCGGTGGCCGACTGATGGCTGGCGAACACGCGACTCGAGGAAGAGCCAAGAGAAGCAGCAGCAGCACCGGCGAGGACGAGACCAAAAGCAAAAACGCGAATGGCAGCTTTCATGATGAGTTACCTCTTTGGGATTTTTGTTGACTGAGGTCACCCCTCAAGTCACACAAAGATGGTAGCCCAGAATCCGGGGTTAAAGCCAGCTTTTTCAGAACGATTCATTTGAAGTGGAAGGCATGCATTACTTTAGTCATATCACCTGTTCGTAACCGTCACTGTGTTACCGGAGTAAGGGCATCCGGATGGGGGGTAAAATGCCCGCCTTGCGTGCTAAAATAACAGCAGGCAGAATCGGCCCGAAGCCCCCGATTTTTCAACTGGTTAGTGTGAAATTAGAGTCCCTGGCGGGACCCTTGCCGGGTGTGCGGAGCGACTGCCCAATGGATCACTATGGCGACTGAACTGACCCCCATGCCCGACGACCCCAAAGAGTCCGGTTACACCGGCGAAAACATCAAGATCCTGGCGGGGCTGGAAGCAGTGCGCCTTCGCCCCGCCATGTACATCGGGTCGACGGGCGAGATGGGCCTGCACCACCTGGTGTACGAGGTGGTGGACAACTCGGTGGATGAAGCGCTGGCGGGGTACGCGAAGAAGGTCGACGTCACCATCCACGTGGACAACTCCATAACGGTTGTCGATGATGGCCGCGGCATTCCCGTGGACATGATGGACGTGGGCAACGGCGAGAAAATGCCTGCGGTGCAGGTGGTGCTGACCAAGCTGCACGCAGGGGGCAAGTTCGACTCGTCCAATTACAAGGTTTCCGGCGGGCTGCACGGAGTAGGCGTGAGCTGCGTGAACGCGCTCAGCGAGGAATTTGAGGTGGAGATCTGGCGCCCCGTAAAAGAGGGCGAGCCAAGTTACACCTTCGAGCAGAGCTACTCTCGGGGCATTCCGATTACCGAACTGAAGCGCACCGGAGCCTCCAAGCGGCGGGGGACCAAGATCCACTTTTTGCCGGATAGGACGATTTTTGCCGCCACCGAGTACAACTACGACACCCTGGCGCAGCGGCTGCGGGAGCTGGCTTTCCTGAACAAGGGCCTGGAAATCACGCTGACCGACGAGCGCACGGCCGATGCGAAGACGGGCGAGGCCAAGCGGACGGAGTTCAAGTACGCGGGCGGCATTGCGGAGTTTGTAAAGCATCTGAATCGCGGCAAGCAGGTACTGCACGACAAGCCGATCATGATGGAGGCGACGCGGGACAGCGTAGAACTCGAGATCGCGCTGCAATACAACGACAGCTACTCGGAGACGGTGTTCAGCTTCGCCAACAACATCAACACGGTGGACGGCGGCTCGCATTTGTCGGGATTCCGCACGTCACTGACGCGAACGATCAATGCGATCGGCCAGCAGTTGGGGCTCTTCAAGGACATGAAGGAGAACCTGAGCGGCGACGACGTGCGCGAGGGTCTGGTGGCGGTGGTGAGCGTAAAGCTGTCGCAGCCGCAGTTTGAGGGGCAGACCAAGGGCAAGCTGAACTCGGATATCGCGGGCACGGTGCAGGCGTTTGTGAACGAGCGGCTGGGTATGTTCCTGGAACAGAACCCGCCGGTGGCCAAGCGCATCATCAACAAGGCGATTGAAGCGGCGCGGGCTCGCGAAGCGGCGCGCAAGGCGCGCGACCTGACGCGGCGCAAAGGGGCGCTGGATGGCGGCGGGCTGCCGGGCAAGCTGGCGGATTGCTCGGAGCGCAATCCGGACCGTTGCGAGCTTTACCTGGTGGAGGGCGAGTCGGCCGGCGGAACGGCGAAGCAGGGACGCGATCGCAGGTTCCAGGCGATTCTTCCGCTGAAGGGCAAAATCCTGAACGTGGAGAAGGCGCGCTACGACAAGATGCTGGGCCACGAGGAAATCCGCGCCATGATTACGGCGCTGGGAACGGGCATCGGCAAGGACGACTTTGACCCGGCCAAGCTGCGCTACGGCAAAATCATCCTGATGACGGACGCCGACGTGGACGGATCGCACATCCGCACGCTGTTGCTGACATTTTTCTTCCGGCACATGACGGACCTGATCAAGCGCGACAACGTGTATATTGCGCAGCCGCCGCTGTACAAGATCAAGAAGGGCCGCTTCGAGCAGTACATCAAGGACGATCGTGAATTTGTGAAGGTGATGGTGAAGCGCGCCTCAGAAGGCATGGCGATTCGCCACGGCGAGAACGCGCAGCAAGATTGAAGGTCGCGGACCGTGCGCGTTTCATGAGCACGCTGGATGAGTACCTGGCGCTGGTGGAGAAGGTAGACAAGCGCTTCCGCAACGAAAAGCTGGTGGAGCTGCTGGCACGTGCGGAGCTGACCCACCGCGCGGACTTCACGTCGAAGAACAAAGGCGACCTGCCGGAGAAGATCGCGGCGTTGCAGGCGCAGTTGAAGGAAATGGCAGACGGGTTCCAGATCAAGCTGCACGATCCGGTGCAGGACGAGGAGCATCACACCTGGTCGCTTTGCTTTACGGATGGGCAGGGCGCGATCGCGATGCGTCGACTGGGCGGTGGCATCGAGTCCCGAGTTCCGGCAGATGATGGCGAAGTACACGCAGATCAAGGACTACCTGGAGCCGCCGTTTCTTATTGAGTTCCTTCCCAAGGGCGCGGAACAGGCCAAGGAAGGCGAGGAAGAGGAGCCGGACGCAGAGGGTGCGCCATCGCCGGGCAGCGTGGAGACGCGCGAAGCCAAGGGGCGCCCGTCGCGGATTCCGCGGGAGCCGGTGGAGAAGCAGACGGCGCGCGAACTGTTCGCGTACATCGTGGAGCAGGGCAAGAAGGACTACCAGGTGCAGCGCTACAAGGGACTGGGCGAGATGACGGCGACGCAGTTGTGGGAGACGACGATGGATCCCGAGCGGCGCACGCTGCTGAGCGTGAAACTTGAAGATATCGCCGAGACCGAGGCCATTTTCACCACGCTGATGGGCGAGGACGTGGAAGCGCGGCGCAAATTTATTGAGGACAACGCGCTGGACGTGAAGAACCTGGACATCTAGAGCTGGCGGAGCGCAAGGTTGGCATTGACGGAATGTTCAGTGCACCTTCATTGCATCGGGCCGGCTATCATCTCCGACTTTGTTTTGGGAATTAGATACTTGACGCATAAGTATTTCTGGGACGGAGATCATGAACGATGTCGCATCGGAAAAGGAATAGGGGCAAGAACGTCCCCGTCCGGCACCCAATGCAATCCGTGCCTCCACCCAATACAGCAGGGCACAGAATCTTCTCCTTCTTGCAGCAGGCCTTCCGTTCTCAAAGGGTTTGGATATCCATTCTTCAGTGGCTTAGAAACATCAGCTTCGCGACCCTCCTTTTGGGGCCGGCGGTGAGTGCGGTGGCTCCATCGGCCTTCGTCACTTGCACGATTGCGTTTTACATTGGTCTCTTCATTCTCCTGCTCGATTCATTGTTCTTGGAGGTTTGGAAGGGGCCAGTCAAGCTGTTTATATCCGCCGCGTTAACTGCAGGGGGAATATGTTTCTGGATTGCTGTTGTTTCTCACGCTGATCCAATTTCATTTGGCTACTTAGTCGAGAAGGGGCAACTGGACGTGAAAATCAACAATGACTCTCCAAGGGACGACTATAGGGACGTGGACTTGGCCGTCACCCCAGGGGGCAATTCATTCATTGGAGAGGTTCGTTCGTTCAATCACATAGATGGTTGTGCCCTGATTTCGGGCAATCCGGACCCTGACGAGATTTCGGGCCATGACAGGGTGATGTTCTGGCGTAGCCCAGATGGAAAGTCGCGTTTCTATCAGGGGAGCTTTCGGATTCATTGCTCGGATTTACCTCGAATGAGTCACCAAACCTACATAGTTCAATTAGTTTCTGGATCAACTCCAGCGGGATCGACTTGGCCAGAGCCGACCCTGCCGGTAAAAGCGCCTTTCATTAGCGGCGAATTCTCAGGAAAGTTCAAGGTATTTGAGGTCAATCAATTCGCAAAGTCTCTTCAGTAGCACGCCCGGACACCTAAAGGCCGCCGCACGGGCACGTCGCTGTAGGTCTTGCGCACGCCCTACAGCGGCTGAGGCTGGCCCGGCAACTCAACCCGTAGACTGAAAACATGCCGCCGATTCTAATTGCGCAGAAAATCTCGAAGCGTTTCGGCGCCACTCCGCTGTTCGAGAACATCTCCTTCGCGGTCCACGACGGCGAACGGATCGGCCTCATCGGTCCTAACGGCGCGGGCAAATCCACGCTGCTCACCATCCTCGGCGCGGAGCAGCAGGCCGACTCCGGCGAAGTCTCCTTCCGCAAGGGTGTTCGCATCGGTTATGTCCATCAGATCTCTGACTTCGTTTCTGGAATTACCGTTCGCCAGGTGATTGAGGCCGCGCTCGACCGCGCCGCCGTTCCTGCTTCCGCGCGCGAGCAACGGCTCCGCGACACGCTGGGCCGCGCCGGATTTACCGAACGGGACACTCCCGGCAATCCCGGCATGGACCGCGAAGCCGCGAGCCTGAGCGGCGGCTGGCGCAAACGGCTGGCCATCGCCGAAGCTCTCGTCACCGAACCCCAGGTCCTGCTCCTCGATGAGCCCACAAATCACCTCGACCTGGACGGGATTGAATGGCTGGAAGGCGTGCTGCGGGCCGCAAGTTTTGCTTTGGTGGTGGTCACTCACGACCGCTACTTCCTGGAGAACGTCGCCTCTGAAGTCGTCGAGCTCAACCGCATTTACTCCGACGGACTTCTGCGGGTAAAGGGCAGCTATTCAAAATTTCTTGAAGACCGCGAGGCTTACGTTGAGTGGCAGCAGCGCGCGCAGGAGAGCCTGCGCAATCGCGTCCGGGTTGAGATTGATTGGCTGCGCCGCGGGCCCAAGGCGCGAACCACCAAATCCAAAGCGCGCATTGACAACGCCAACGCACTGATCTCCGAGCTGCGCGATTCCGAATCCCGCACACGAAGCGCGACGGCCGGCATCACCTTCGACGCCACCGGCCGGCAGACCAAACGTCTTATCGAAGTTGAGAATGCGACCGTCATCCTTGGCGAGCGCGAAATCCTCCGCGGCGTCAGCCTCACGCTGACCAACGGCTTGAGGCTCGGCCTTGCCGGCGCCAACGGTTCCGGAAAAACCACGCTGCTGCGCGCCATCACCGGCGAAATCGCACTGAGCGCCGGCGAGATCCGCCGCGCGCCGGGCCTGCGCATCGTCTATTTCTCGCAGATGCGGGAGCTCGATACTGCGCTCACGCTTCGCCGCACGCTGGCGCCCGATTCCGACTCCGTGATCTATCAGGACCGCGTGGTTCATGTCGCCGGCTACGCGTCGCGATTTCTGTTCACCAGCGAACAACTGAATCAGCCGGTAGAGCGCCTCAGCGGCGGCGAGCGCGCCCGCGTGCTCATCGCCCGCCTGATGCTTGCGCCCGCTGACGTGCTCATCCTCGACGAGCCGACCAACGATCTCGATATCCCCACGCTCGAAATTCTGGAAGAATCGCTGCTCGAATTTCCCGGCGCGCTGGTTCTCGTCACGCACGACCGCTATTTGCTCGATCGGGTCACCAACGCTGTTCTCGGTCTCGACGGCCGTGGCAACGCCGCGCTCTTCGCGGATTACCTTCAGTGGGAAGCGTGGCGCGATCAGCGGATACGGGAGGAATCGGGAGCCGCGGAGGAAGTGCCGCAGCCGCCGCGAGCCGCATCTTCCGAATCGCGACCTCGCAAAAAGCTCTCCTACATGGAGCAGCGAGAGTACGACAACCTGGAAAGCCGCATCGATGAAGCGGACGCGCGCCTTGCCGCCGCCGAGCTGCGCATTCAGGCGGCCGAAGTTGTCATCGATCCAGAAGCGCTCACCGCCGCCCTCGGGGAACTGGAAGCGGCAACAGCGGAACACCACGCCGTTTACGAACGCTGGGTAGAGCTGACGGAAAAGATCGGCGGGTGAAGCACCGCTAATACAGCAGAGCCTTCGCGCGCTGCTTTTCGAAAGCTTCCAGGGCTGCGCGCCAGCCTTCGGCAATGCGCTCGGGATCATCGCCGCTGTTCAGTTCTGCCAGCACGGTTTGATTGGCGAGGAGAGTGTCGATCTTATCCAGCGCAAACTGCTGCGGATAAAGACGGTGCAAGGCCGACGCAATTTCCAGCCCCAGTTCCGGCGCGTCGAGAACATTGCGATCGAGAATGAGAACGTGCACGCCATGGCATAGCTGGCCGCCGTATGGGTAGGGCTTTTGCGGCGTGAAATCCACGGGCACGAAGCGCACGCTCGGCAGTTGGCGGCCATTCAGGTATTTCGCGAGAGCAGTTGCGTCGATCCATGGCGCGCCGATGAGTTCGAAGGGAGTGTCGGTGCCGCGGCCCACGGAGATGTTCGTGGTTTCGATCAAGCCGATTCCGGGGTAGAGCGTAGCTTCTTCCGTGTTGCGGAGATTGGGCGAAGGATTGATCCACGCGAGACCGGTGGAGTCGTACCAGTCGCTGCGCTGCCAACCCTCGATGGCGACGACTGTGAGCGGGACATGGAGCTGGAGTTGCTCATTGTCGAAGCGGGCGAGCTCGCCGAGAGTCATGCCGTGACGGACGGGGATCGGGATTGAGTTGACGTAGCTTTCGCTGCCCGGATCGGAGATGGGACCCTGGACGAAGGCGCCGTTGATGGGATCGGGGCGGTCGAGAACGACGATCTCGGCGCCGGTTTTTGCCGCGGCTTCAAGAAAGTAGCGCAGGACGGCCTCATAGGTGTAAAAGCGAACACCTGCATCTTGCAAATCGATCACGACCGCATCGAGCTTGCGCAGGGATTCAAGTGTTGGCCGGCGATCTGCATCGGCAGCGCCATAGAGACTGATGACGGGCAGGCCGGTGGTGGCGTCAGTCGAGTTGGGAATACCGGGCTCGTCTGCAGCGCCGCGAATGCCGTGCTCGGGGCTGAAGAGCGTGGTCAGCGCGAGGCCGGGAACGGCGTGGGGCGCATCGCGGAAAAGGACATCGATGGTGCGCCGGCCCTGGTTGTCTACGCCGGTCTGGTTGGTCACGAGGCCCATCCGCAAGCTGCCTGCGTGCCGTTGCTCCAACTCCGCCAACTCGCGAAAATCATCGGCTTCGAGGACGTCGATGCCGGTCTTCACGTCGCCGTTCCTCGCCGGCCAGCGTCGCATTCCACTCAGCGACTCGTTGTAGCCGGTGATGCGGGCGGCGAGCGAGCCGCCGTCGCTGTGAATGCCGAGCGCCACGGCGGCGGCGTCCGCGATCTGGCCGCGCAGTGCCGTGATGCTCTTGGGGCCGTCGGGGTGAACGGAGTTGGCGAGGATCACGATGTAGGTGTCGCTGGTGGGATCCATCCAGAGCGATGTCCCGGTGAATCCGGTGTGGCCGAACGAGCCCACGGGAAAAAGCGTGCCGCGATTGCTCGAATAGGGGGAATCGATGTCCCAGCCGAAGGCGCGCAGAGCAGTGCCGGTAGCAGGCTGCTCCGGCGCAACCATCTTCTGGAGGACGATGCGCGAGAGCGGGAAACGGCTGGGGCGCCCGGCGAGCCGATCAAGCAGATTTTGCGAAAAGATGGCGACATCATCTCCGGTGCTGAAGAGCCCTGCATGGCCCGCCACTCCGCCCATCCGACGAGATGTGGGATCGTGAACAACGCCGCGCAGCATGGTGTCACCGGAGTAAGTGCGCGAGGCCGGATTGCCGAAAGCAGCGGCGCCATGTTCCCACTGCGTGGGCGCGATCCGCGGGATCCACGAAGCCGGCGGCAGGTAACGCGTGTGCGCCAGGCCCATGGGCGCCATGATGAACTTCCGCGTGTATTGGTTGAGGGTGAGGCCGGAGAGTTTTTCGACCAGCGCGCCCAGCACGATGAAGTTGATGTCGCTGTAGACGAAGCGCTCGCCCGGCGGACGGTCCGGCGCAACGGCATACGCGCGACGGTACGCTTCGTCTTTGCCTTGCCAGGGCTCGAGCAAGTCGAGGTCGGGCGGGAGGCCTGAGTAATGGGTGAGCAGATCGCGAAGGGTGATGTCCTGCTTGCCGTTGGCGGCGAACTCGGGCAGGTACTTCGAGACGGGATCGTTGGGGCTGAGCTTGCCCTCCTGGTAGAGCTGCATGATGGCGGTTGCGGTGGCCAGGCACTTGGTGAGCGAGGCCATGTCGAAGATGGTGTCGAGGGTCATGCGCTCGCGGGATGGTTCGAGTGAGCGCCAACCGAAGGCCTTGCGATAGACGACACGGCCGTGGTGGCCGACGATGACAACAGCGCCGGGCAGCCGATGCTCGCCGACCGCCTGGTTTACGAGGCGATCGATGGTGGAGAAATCCAGCGGCTTCTGCGCGGCTACCGCGACGCGCGCGGTCGCGAGCAACACAATGCCTATTGAAATCCAGCGACGAGTCAAAAGGAGCGCCTCCGGTGCGAGCGCGAGGCGAAAGAAATGACAAGCTGCCCGCGCGGGCCGATTCCGCAAACCGGCTGCCCAAATTATCGGCGACTCAGGCCAGCGATGCTTTGATCGCTACACCGTAGTCGGGAATCCCAGAGATTCCGTTCGGCATTTTCACGGTCAGGCCATTGGCGGCCTGTTTCCATTGGGGAGCCTGGGTTGAGCCGAGCACCTCAAGCCTGGCAATCTTGCCGGGGGAGTTCGCGCTCGAGAGGCCCAGCGCTTCGATGGTGATCTGCTGCGCGGGCAGGCCGAGCACGATGGCGTAGAGCACGTTGTTGCTCTTGTTGCGCGTGAAGCGAACATCCTGCGCGCCCAGCTTGCTGACGCTGTTGCCCTGGAACGAGCCGGCCTTGATGGCGTTGGGACCCTCGCCGTAGATCTTCCACGGACGCGTCTCATAGATGGCTTCGCCGTTCACGCCCATCCATGCGGTGATCTTGTCGAGAACGGCAATCTCCTTGGCGTCGATGGTGCCGTCGGGCTTGCCAGGAATGTTGAGCACGAAAGTGCCATTCTTGCTGACCGTATCGACGAGCCAGTGGATCACGTCGCGGGGGTTGAGGTAACCGCCGAACTCGCCCGGCCGATCGAAGACAGCGCGATTGTAGTGCCACTCGCCGATGCAGGTTTCCGATTGCCACGCGAAGGGCATGATGCCGCTGGTGAGGCCGCGTTCGTAATCGGCGACGACGGACTTGGCGAGGCGGTCGGGCACGTTCTTGACATTGGCGGCCACGTCCACCTTGCCGCGCTTCATGAGCGAGTTGTTGTAGTAGTACGCCGCGATGTTCATGCCGCCCCAGCCCAGCGGGAACAAGTCATTGTCGAAGTAAAGCAGGTCGGGATCGTGCAAGTCGATGAGGTCGCGGGTGCGGTCGTAGAAGTTTTTGACGTAAGAGGGATCCGGCAGGGCGTCCTGCGGGTGCTTAGGGCCGTAGAGCCGCCGTGGATCGTTGCCCTGCCACCACGCGTCCTTGCCGTCTGCGAGGGTGAGCTCGCCGTCGTAAGGAATGCCCGCCATGGGGCCCTGCTTGTCGGCGCCGTGCGAGGTCTGGAACCACCACCAGTTGCGAGCCTGGTGGGTGGTTACGCCGAAGCGCATGCCGCGGTCGCGAGCCGCCCTGGCCCAGGTGCCCACCACGTCGCGGTGCGGCCCCATGCTCTGTGCGTTCCAGGGCTGGTGCTTTGAGGCCCAGCAATCGAATCCGTCGTGATGATTGGCCAGGGAGAAGAAGAAGCGCGCGCCGGCTTTCTTGTAGCGGTCCATCAGCTCGTCCGGCTCCCAGTTCAGCAGCGTCCATTGCGCGCACAGGTCTTTGTAGCCAAGGCGCGAGGGCGGCCCGTAGTGCTCCTGGTGGTATTGGTACTGGCGTTGTCCGGGCTCATACATATTGCGGGCGTACCAGTCGCCCGCCTCGGGAACGCATTGCGGGCTCCAGTGGGCCCAGATGCCGAACTTGGCGTCGCGGTACCACTCGGGAGCATCGTAACCAAGCAGCGAATCCCAGGTGGGAGCATATGGGCCGGTACCGGCCAGGCCGGGCAGCGGCGACTGCATGGACACACCGTCCCAGGAGTCGGGAATGCCGGGCAGCTTGGGTGGGGAGCCCCATGAAGTGGCTTTCCACGTGGCGGGATCCAGCTTGACGGTGGCAATCTTGTCACCGGAGACCGCGGAAAACACGCGCTCCGATTCCGGAGTGGCGCAGAAACGGGCGTAGTCGAAGTCCGCCGGGTTGGCGATCTCATCGGGCAGGCCGCGCGGAAACGCCTTTGTGGCGGCCATGGTTGCTGCGGACGCACCGAGAATCTTGCAGAAATCACGACGACGCATTTCAATCCCTCCTGCTGCGGAACAATGCATGAATACGGTTACAGCAAACCAGCATACTCGACGCACCCCCAGCAGGGGCACCGAATGTCGAAAATTTCAAATTTCCGCCCGGGTTTCCGCCGGAGACGCAGTTTTGCCGTCGGCTGCGTATGTCTGTTGCGCTGTCGCGAGGGCGTTTTTGTCAGTCGGGTCTCAATGCGCGCAGGCGCCGAAGTCCCGCTTCACCTTGTCCACGAGGAAGGGACGAGTGGCGCCGCGGGCCTTCTTTTTCTTGCCCGAAATGCGCATGCGGTCTCCAGTCTTGACCGCGGCCACGTCCCCCATGAGGGAGTAAGCCTGGTGATCGCCTTCATTTTCGATGGTGAGACCGTCCGGGCCTGAAGCTGCGCAGCCGGTAATGGTGTTGCCGTGGCGGACAGCAACGTAAATGCCAATGCCAATCGCAGCGCCAATAACCACGACGGCTGCGACGATCAGGCCATCCTGAGTTTTGGTGGGAATGGAATTGTTCGGGTGTGCGCGCACCTTTGCAGCGCCGGCCTGCTGCGAGGCGGGCAGCAGCAACGCGCACACAGCCAGATTGGTGAGAATGACCCGGTAGGGCTTGCCCATGATCGACCTCTTCCGAAATTTGGACAGAATTGAATTCGAGTGAATTCGAGCAGGTTGGAATCCACTTAGGGAACCGGTCGGGAAGTGTTCGCATGGTATCGGGAAATACCGTGTTGCGCCAGCACAATCTTCATGCAGGTATGCGTGCCCCGATACAATTAGGGCTGTGACAGATCTGGCGCTCATGGAGCTTGTGCAGATTGCCCCGGCGCGGCGTGTCCCCGCACCCAAGCCGGAGTGGCTGAAGGCGCGCGCGCCCATGGGCGAGAATTACCACGCGCTCAAGCGGCTGGCACGCAGCCTCAACCTGCACACGGTGTGCGAGAGCGCGCAGTGCCCGAACATCGGCGAGTGCTGGCACCACAAGACCGCGACCTTCATGATGCTGGGCAACCTGTGCACGCGGCGATGTGGATTCTGCGCGGTGCCCAAAGGGCGGCCGGAGCCCATTGACTTTGATGAGCCGAGGCGGGTGGCGGAGGCGGTGGCCGCGCTGGGGCTGGAGTTTGCGGTCATCACCAGCGTGAACCGCGATGACGATCTTGTCGGCGGCGCACGCGCTTTTGCAATGGTGATAGACGAAATCCGGCGTCAGGCGCCCGGATGCAAGGTGGAAGTGCTGATACCGGACTTTCAGGGCGATCGCGAGGCGATCCGCATTGTCGTTGAGGCGCGGCCGGAAATCCTGGACCACAACACGGAGTCGGTGCCGCGGCTTTACCGCGTGGTGCGCAGCGGAGCACGCTACGAGCGGACGCTGGAATTGCTTCGCTACGCCAAGGAACTGAGCCCCGCCCAGATCACGAAATCCGGCGTGATGGTTGGCCTGGGCGAGGAGACGCGCGAGCTGCACGAGGTCTTCCGCGACCTGGCCTCCGTGGGCTGCGACATCCTTACCATCGGGCAGTATCTGCGTCCTTCGCGCGATCATCTGCCCATGACGCGTCTCTACACGCCCAGGGAGTTTGCCGAGCTGAAAGCAGAGGCGCTGAAGATGGGCTTCCGGCACGTGGAGTCGGGGCCGCTGGTGCGGTCGAGCTATCACGCGCACGAGCAGGCGGAGGCGACGGGGCTGAAGGTGCTGGCGTAAGATTTTGAGCTGCAAGAAACTCCCGGAGCCGCAGAAGATCTTTGCGGGCACCTTGGGTCCAGAGGATCTTGGCCATCTAGATGTGGAGCTCGGGGAGATCGGGATTCCGGCCACGCTCCAGTGCGGCAAGCCACGCAACCACTTCTTCGTCATCCAGGTGAAGCCCGGTCGATTGAAAGTGCTCCCAGTCCGCTGCGAGTTCATTGCGAAGCGCGTCCCGCTCGAGGTCCTGGTGCGCGATCTCCGCGATTCGGGCAAGGAGCCGCTCCACGAACACGCTCGGCGCCAAGCCGCTGGATTTTGCCCGTGCAGCCAATGACTCGGGAATCTTGACCGTGATTTCCATGCTCAAACTCTACCACCGGCGGAGGTTTAGTAGAATAGCCGTTGGCAACACTGCTCATTCTGCGAGGAGAAAGCAATGGCACCCTCTGCAATGGCCGGGATTCCGGCACTCAAGGACCTCTATGGCGATCTGAAGCGCCGCATGGACCAGGCGGTAACGACATTCCAGTCGCAACTGGGCTCCACGCGCACGGGACGCGCCAGCGCGCACATGCTTGATTCCATCAAGGTGGACTACTACGGCACGCCCACGCCCATCCCGCAGATGGCGCAGGTGGCCGCGCCGGAAGCGCAGCTCATTGTGATATCGCCGTACGATCCCAGCATCGTGAAGGACATTGAAAGAGCCATCCAGGCATCGGATCTGGGCTTCAATCCGCAGACCGACGGCAAGATCATCCGCGTCCCCGTGCCGCCCATGACCGAAGAGCGGCGGCGCGACGTGGTGAAGCACCTGAACCGCGTGCTCGAGGAGCATCGCACGGCGGTGCGCAACGTGCGCCGCGACGGCAACGATGCCCTGAAGAAGCTGGCCAAGGACAAGAAGGTCAGCGAGGACGAAGAGAAGCGCGCGCTCGAGGAAGTGCAGAAGATGACGGATGAAGAGATCCGCAAGATGGAAGAGATGTGCAAGCGCAAGGAAGCGGAAGTGATGCAGGTGTGAGTCCGTCAAAGATGCGCAACAAATTTGGCCGCGGCAAGCGCCGCTGACCGTAGTGGTTTGAGTGCTGAATCCGGCTACAAGCCGCTTTGCTTGGCCGCAAAGTCCGCGATGACCGGAATCCGGAAGATCTTCCCATTCAGCGCGTTAAGCACCACGATGAGCCAGAGGACGAAGAACGCCAGCCAAACGATCATCGCGATAGGGGCCATAATCAGGATCAAGCCCGGGACGATGAGCGAGATCCTCAGTACGACATCTATTACAACCGCGGCGATCGCCAGAAAGATCGACTGCCAGCAATGGAAGCGCACCTTCGCGCTCTGGTTGTAAGGAGCCATCGCCAGAAAGATGATCGCCGGAATGAAGGTGATGTAGGCAAGGGCGCTGGTGGCGTTCTCGCTCAATCCGCCGGGTTGCGCCTGCGGGGCTGGTGGGATTTGCTCAAATTGATCGGGCATGGAAGCTCCTTTGCGGTTTATGAATCAAGGCGCTATAGGTCGTTCGCACAGTCGCCGAATCGCAGCGGGAGCAAACATCATCGCGAAAGCGCGACCCTCGGGTCCCGGGAGCACAAACACCAACAGAAAAGCGCTGTTTCCATCCTGTTGTCAAGAGAATTCCGCCACGCACCGCGCGACAGAGCCGCCAGTCCAGAATCGGCGCGCGCCCGCCGTTCCCTTACAATAGAACCTGAAAAGAGAGGGATTCCCCGCATGCCGCACATGGTGTTTTGCGTCCGCAACAAGCGCGAAATGGAAGGCCTGGACGAGCCGCCCTTCGACTCCGAATTTGGCCAGAAGATCTACAAGAACGTCTCCAGGGAAGCCTGGGACGAGTGGCTCAACCGCCAGAAAATGCTGCTCAACGAGTACCGCCTCCAGCCCTGGACTCCGCAGGCGCAGCAGTTCCTCGTGGAGCAGATGGAAGACTTCTTCTTCGGCTCGGGCTCCGCCCTGCCGAGCGAGTACGTCCCCCCGTCGCACTGACCTCAGGCGCCCTGGAGCCTGCCCTGAGCGGAGCCGAAGGGTGCCTCGTCCGCCGCGGCGGAGAGAAATGGGAGGGAAGCCGGCATCCCATTGAGCGCCCGCCTCTGGTGTAAACTTGTTCAAGACCCCACAGCCGGCTCATCCCAGGGCCGGCTCAATCGTGTCGGGACGTGGCTCAGCCTGGTAGAGCACTCGCTTGGGGTGCGAGGGGTCGGCAGTTCAAATCTGCCCGTCCCGACCATTTCACTTTCAGGCCCCCCCCCGCGCATAGGTGCATTCCCACGAGCATTTCCGCGCCTCCAGCTGGATCAGCATGATGAGAACCCTCCAGCGTTATTTAGCTGGTTCCAGGATGCATCCGGGCGTGGAACGAGCGATCTCCCACTCCTCCTCGTTCATGTCCGCCGACACGTCCGCAAAGAGTGGAGTGCTCAGGTAGCGCTCGCCCGTATCCGGCAGCATGCACAGGATGGTTGCGCCCCTGGGTGCCTGTGCGGCCACTTGCAGCGCCCCCGCGAACGTGGCCCCGGAGGTGATGCCGACAAAGATGCCTTCCTTCTTCGCCAGCTCCTTGCTGCAGCGCATCGCATCGGCGTTGGCGATTCGCAGAACCTGGCTCACCGCCTTCGATGCCATGGCGTCGCCTGCGAGTTTTGCCACGAAATCCGGACTCCAGCCCTGCAACGGATGAGGCTTCCAGCTGGGATGTCCAGCGCTCGGCGTCCCGTCCTGGTTGCGCTGCTGCTCAATCCCGCTCGAAAGCATTGGCGCGTCGTCCGGCTCACAGACCACGATTTTTGTCTCCGGCCGCTCCTTGGCGAGCACGCGCGCCACGCCCTTCAGCGTGCCCCCGGTGCCGAATCCGGTGACCCAATAGTCCAACCGCTCGTCCTTGAAATCCCTCAGGATCTCCTGCGCCGTAGTACGCGTGTGCATGTCCGCATTGGCTTCATTCTCGAACTGCTGGGTGTAGTACCATCCGTGTTTCTCGGCCAGCTCAACGGTCTTCTTCACCATTCCTACGGCTCTTGCCGCAGCCGGCGTGATTACGACCTTTGCGCCCAGAAACCGCATCAGCTTGCGGCGCTCGATGCTGAAGGGCTCCGCCATCGTCACCACCAGGGGGTAACCCTTCGCCGCGCATACCATGGCGAGCCCGATTCCGGTGTTTCCGCTGGTTGCCTCCACCACGGTCTGCCCCGGCTTCAGCTTGCCCGTCCGCTCCGCCTCTTCAATCACGCCCAGGGCCAGCCGGTCCTTCACCGACCCCAGCGGGTTGAACGCCTCCACCTTCACGTACAGGTTTACGTCCGGGGGCGCCAGCCGATTGATGCGCACCACCGGAGTATTGCCGACAGTTTCCGTGATATTCGCGAATTTGCTCATTTGTTGACCTCCGATTGCACGCAATTGTAATGGCCTCTGGCCGTGTTTTTGACGAATTTTCGGCATGCGGATTCCGGGCGATTGGCCGGCAAGTGGGGAACTTTTAGTCCTGCTACTGCGCCATTCGTATCTCGCTCACCTGGATCATGGGCGCGATGTCGGTGTAGTTGGGGATGTCGCCTTGCAGCACGTCCGCATTGGGAAGAAACGCCGCTGTGAAAGCCTCCACGCTTTCGCAGGTAAAGGCGCAGATCGCCGTGAACGGCGGCGCCTGCTCCGGCATCCCGCCGTAGACGCCGATCTCAACCGAAACCGCTTTCACCGCCGCACCCAGCAGGCCCAGCACCAGCGGCATGTGCGTGTTCAGGTAGTAGTCCACGTCGAAATGGCTGCCCGGCCGCGACGGATAGAAGATCGAAACTCGAACCATCTTTGGAGAATACCTCACGCCGCGCCCCGTTGCGCTTTTGGCCACTTGGTCCCTTGTTCCCCTGTTCCCTGCACTATTGCCCGCGAATAAGAAAGAGCAGCCCGGCGGCGACCAGCACCGCCTCAATGAGGAAGACAAACACGCGTTCGGGCAAGCGATCGACAACGTGCTTGCCCAGAAACGAACCCAAAATCATGAGGGGACCGAGGGCGAGGCCGGCCACAACATCGGGCCCGGTCAGGATCGAGGTTTGCCGGTAGGCAACCAGCTTGGTCACGTGCATCACCACGGTGGACATGGCCTCAGTGCCGATGTAAGCGCCCTTCACCAGGCCAAATGCAAGGAAGAATGGCGCCATGATGGGTCCCACGCTGCCCAGCAGGGCGGAAAGGAAGCTGGAGCCGGCGCCTATCGCCACAAACCACGGCGCGGCAAATCGTGCCGGGCGTTTGGGGCGCGCGTGACGCCAGACCACCACCAGCAGAAGAAACGCGCCCAGAAGCCGAACCAGAAACTGGAGCGGCGCCACCGCGAATAGATAGCCGCCGAGAAGCGCCAATGGCACTCCGCCCAGAGCGAACCAGCCCACAACGCGCCAGTCCAGCTCGCGGCGGTTGAACCACACCCGGCTGCCGTTGCCGATCAATTGCGCGACGGTGAGGATGGGCACGGCGGCGCGCGCCCCGAAGATGAGCACCAGCACGGGAAGCAGGACCGCCGCGCCGCCAAAGCCGGTGACGGCAGCCAGCGTAGCGGCCGCGAGAGCGGCGACGGCCAGAAGAAACCATTGGGTGATCGAATGCATAGACGGGAAAACGGTGTAACCGGGCAGCAATTTAGTATGCCCGACCAAGCGGTAAACGCCAAACAGTTCGCCGCTGGCCCCAATCTGGCTGGCGAGTGCGCTTTCGAACACCTCCCCGGAAAGGAGCCTGTTCGCCTGCATTCTGACCAGGATGGGACGCCGATACCGCAGTGCGAAGGTGCGGATATTCAAATTGCCGTTGCCTCTATGAAGGTGGTAGATTAGCGGAAATCTCGGGCCCCGCTAAGCCCTCAATTTGTGCGTCAATACCCCCCATTGGCCGGTGCAGGGGCTTTATGCTTTGCAGTAGGCACCGCCGCCAGTCCATAAAGCCTTTTCCTTATCTACGCAGGAAGTCCGCTCCGGGGGATTCATGACGTCGCACTCTCAAGTCAAGACAAAGGCTGCAGGCATAGGTAGAGGGTTGCGCACGGCGGCAGTGTTGCTGGTGTGTCTGGGAGTATGCAACGGCACGGCGGGGGCCAAGGAAGCGGGGCTCACCGCCATCGAGCTCCTTGGCGGGCCTGGCGGAGCCGCATACGTGCAGCTCACCAATGTGATGGTTTCGGGCAAGATAGAAATGCGCGTCACGGGCACGTCTGACACGCCGATCGACCATGGCTCCTTTGACAAATTGAACAAGATCGCCATGGGCGCCGGCGGCACGCTGGAGCGGGGCGCGGACGGAGTGTTGCGGTACACGGGGACAGATGGGCACACCGTAATCGTGGTCCCCATGAACGCGAAATTCGATCGCCGCGAATCCCAAACGCCAGCCGAGCTGGCAGACCAGGCCGTGCTGCAGGGGGAGCCCTCCCAGAACGTGCAGCCGATCACCCGCGGCGTCAAGCTGGTGTTTGTGGCAGCGCCGGACCAGGAGTTTGCCGAGTATCTGTGCGCGGCGCGGGCTTCCGACATACCGGGATGGCAGGCATACCTGGGGAAGTATCCCGCCGCAAAACACGCGGGCGACGCCAAGACCCGCCTGGCCGGGCTCTATGCGCAAGCCGGGCAGACGGCGCTCGACAGCTATACAAAGACCGCGGCATCAGCCGGGCCGGACTATAGCAGCCTGAAATTGGCTCGGACGTTCGCGGAGCAGGCGATGGCGGCAGCTCCAGACGCGCCGGAAGTGAAGAAGCTGAATGAGGGCGTGGAAGCCTCGCTGGCGGCGATTGTGGACAAGAGCCGGAACCATCTGGATGCATACCTTGCAGCCATGAAGGGAGGCACCGCGGGGTACGGACACCTGGGAAGGGCCAAGAGCCTGGTGGAAATCGCAAGCGGGATTGGGATAACGAAGAGCGGCAACGCCCTTCTGGCCGACGTAATGAAGGCCTACGATGCGGTCGAGGACGCGATGCGACAGGCGGAATCGTTGGCAACCGCGAGGCAGTACGACGAGGCGCTCACCGCGATCGATCCTTACCGGTCGTTTGTGGGCGAGGAGCCGCGCATTGCGGCCATCATTGACGCGGATTTCAACTACCACGTTGAAGCCGGCAAGCGGGCCGAGGACCTGCCCAGCTGGGGAACGGCGATTGCGGAATTTGAGAAAGCGGAAAAAGCCAAAAGCACGCCGGAAGAGCGCAGCCTTTTGGCCAATGCGCGCGCGCAGCTAAAGACTGCCCAGGACAGGGTGGCTGCCCAGATTATGCAGGCCCAGAGCGCCTCCTATGAGCAGCTAAAGGACATCCTGAAGGCGTACGAGATGCTGGACCAGCTTCCGGACTCGCAACGCAAGCTGGTCGCGGACGATCTGAATCGGTTGCAGCCGGCTTACATTCAGCGCTGTTCGCAAGCGGCCAGGGAGCTTCGCCAGATCCATGAGCCTTTGCGCAGCCTGGCCGACGAAAAGGCCATCGAACAGGCATACAACTACCTGTCAAAGGCATACAAGCTGAGCGGAGACGAATCGTTCCATGGCCGCATGGACCATCTGGGAGATGAGCTGAGCGCGTATCTTCTTGACCAGGCCAAGCGGTTCCTGGCCAGGCCGTTGGGATCGGGGACGGAACTGGGCTGGACGTACCTTTCGGAGGCATTCTCCTACCGTGCGAGCAATCTGAGCGCAGTGCGGGAAGCGATGACGGCGGCGGAGCCGGCGCACACCATCCGGTCGAAACTGTTGATCCGGGCGCAGATCCGGGATCAGACCTCGAAGAGCGAGGGAGCGGGATTCGCGCGGCAACTGGAGAACGCGGTCATCGCCGGCTTGGAAAGCTCCAAGATTCCGACAAAGGTAGTACGGGCAGGGGAAGCAACACCGGTTGATCCGGACTATCAGATTGAGGGCGACGTTTTGAGTCATCACCTGGGGGTGGATTCAAAGCTGGAGAGTGTGGAGTCGCAGTATCTGATGGGGACGCGGGAGGTGGAAAGCGAGGACTGGAACAAAGCCAATCGCGCCTACGAGAAGGCGAAGATGGACCTGGCCACTGCGCAGGCTTCGCTACAGGGGGCGCAGGCCAAGAGCAACAAACGCCAGGTGAAGGACCTGGAGCGTTCCGCTGCGGCGGCGGAGAAGAACGTGGAAGCCGCCCATGTGGCGCTGGATGCAACGCCGAAGACGGTAACGGAGAACATCATCCGGCCCTACACCTACATCAAGAAGACGGTCACGTTGACAGGTTCCATTGCGATGCAGTTCAGGGTTTTCGATTCCTCTGGCAGCGAGCCCATGGTTCCGATCAACACGGAGGAGCCGAAGACGTACACGGTGCTGGAAAACGTGAAGCCGGAGGACACCACCGGAACCAAGGAAATTGGCGCCGAGGTGGATCAGGCCGAGTTTCTGACAGCGGTGGAGAACGACGCCAGTGCTTCGCTGGTGGCTGCGGTGCGGCAGAGCGTAGAACAGCTTCCGCACAAGATCTACGAGAACGGCAGGGACCGGGAAGCCGAAAAGGATCTCGACGGGGCCGGGGAAGCGTACCTGCGGTTCCTGGAGCTTTTGCCGAACGACAGCTCCCCGGAGGCGACCCACGCCCGGCAATTCCTTCACGATCAGTTCAATATGAGCCCGGCTCCAATGGTACCGGCGCCATGATACCGGGGAAGGGAGAGCCTTCTCTCGTCAGCCGCATTCACGGCAAAACAGCCAACAAGCGCATCCTTGAAACTTTAAGACCGTTCAGTCGTCATCTTCATCAGGAAAAACATTGATAGCGGCATCCCATTGGCTCATACTCGCTCCGGCAAAACAGATCGCATGATGCTGATGAAGAGACGGTGACCTGGAGTGAGGCTTCGGCCGCAAAATCACCTTGGAGAAAACCATGAAAAACCGCGTGACGCGAATTGTCGAGTGCACCCTTGCGTTTACGGGAGTGCTTCTCTTGAGCTCAGTTGTGCATTCCGCAGTTGCCCAGGATTCCGCGAATCTTCCCTATTTGAATCCGCAGCTTTCACCCGAGCAGCGCGCCACCGACCTGGTACGCCGCATGACCCTTGCGGAGAAGGCCTCCGAGATGCAGAACAACTCCGCGGCGGTTCCGCGGCTTAACATTCCTGCGTACCAGTGGTGGAGCGAGGCCCTTCACGGAGTCATCAACGATGGCGTGACCGAGTATCCGGAGCCGATCGGCCTTGCCGCCACCTTCGATACGCCGGGGGTTCACACCATGGCGGGCCAGATCGGCATAGAAGGACGCATCAAGCATGTGCAAAACCAACGCGAAGGGCACACCGGCATCATGGGAGGCCTGGATTTCTGGGCTCCCAACCTGAACATTTTTCGCGACCCGCGCTGGGGCCGGGGCCAGGAGACCTACGGCGAAGATCCGTTCCTTACCGGCCGCATGGGAGTTGCTTACGTGACCGGAATGCAGGGCAACGATCCCAAATACTACCTGACCATTGCCACGCCGAAACACTATGACGTCCATAGCGGACCGGAACCGACGCGCCACTTTGCGGATGTGGACGTGAGCAAGCACGACGAGGTGGATACCTACGAGCCCGCATTCCGCGCTGCCATCGTGGAAAGCAAGGCCGGATCGATCATGTGCGCTTACAACGCGATCAACGGCCAGCCGGCGTGCGCGAACCAATATCTGCTGGACGACCAGTTGCGCGGCAAGTGGGGTTTCCAGGGGTATGTGGTCTCGGACTGCGACGCGGTGAGGGACGTTGCCGCCAACCATCGCTACCGTCCGACGCAGGCGCAGGGCGTGGCCATCTCCGTGCTGCGCGGCATGGACAACGAGTGCGTGACATTCACTTCGCGATTCGGCGAACCGGTCGACAAAGCGTATATCGATGCGGTGCAGCAGGGTTATCTGCCGGAAAGCGACCTCGACACCGCGCTTATTCGCCTGTTCACGGCGCGCATGAAGCTCGGCATGTTCGATCCCCCGGACATGGTCCCCTACACAAAGATCGATGAGAAGGAGCTTGACAGCGCAGAACATCGTGCCGAGGCGCGAAAGCTGGCGAATGAGTCCATGGTCCTTTTGAAAAACGACGGCCTGCTTCCTCTCAAGCAGGAGGTCAAGAAGATCGCTGTCGTCGGTCCTCTGGCAGACCAGACAAGACCGCTGCTCGGCAACTACGCCGGCCAGCCGACACACATCGTCTCCATCCTCGATGGCATCAAGGCAGAGTTCCCCAACGCCACCATCAACTACGTGCCTGGAACGCAGTTTCTGCGCACCGACGGCAACCCGGTCCCGGACGCTCTGCTGACCACTCCGGACGGTAAGGCCGGCCTGAAGGCCGACTACAACGAAGGCATGATGCGCGGGCGTCCGATGCCGGGAGCCAGCGCCACGCCCCTTGCTAGCCGCACGGAGCCCAACGTCAAGCTCACTGACAGTAATCTGCCGTCCGAAATCGCTGGGAAGAAGACGTTCGGCGTGCAATGGTCGGGATTCCTCACGCCAAGCGAATCGGGCGACTACAACCTCGGCATTCGTTGCGAAGGATTTGGAAGGCTTACGGTCGATGGCAAGCAGGTCGCGATGGCGTTCGGCCGAGGCGATGGTGTCGCAGCCGGCGTCGGCCGCGTGCACCTGGAGAAAGGGCACAAGGTCGCGCTCGACATCGTTTATGGGAGCGCGAATGGCAAGGCGGATGCGGAGTTGATCTGGGCTAAGGCGAGCAATGTGCCATCGCCGGAGGCGATCGCCGCCGCGAAAGGCGCCGATGTGGTGATCGCCGTCGTCGGCATCACCAGCCAGCTTGAGGGCGAAGAGATGCCGGTCAGCGAACCGGGCTTCCTCGGCGGTGACCGCACCAGCATCGATCTTCCTCAACCGGAAGAAGACCTGGTGGAAGCCGTGGCAGCAACCGGCAAGCCGATTGCCGTCGTTCTCATGAATGGCAGCGCCCTCGCAGTCAACTGGATCAACGAGCATGCCAACGCCGTTCTTGAGGCGTGGTATCCCGGCGAAGAGGGCGGCGCTGCCGTTGCTGAAACCCTGAGCGGGAAGAACAACCCCGCCGGCCGGCTGCCGCTAACGTTCTACACCGGCTTGAACCAGTTGCCGAATTTTGAGGACTACGGAATGGCGAACCGGACCTACAGGTATTTCAGCGGCAAGCCGCTTTATCCGTTTGGCTACGGGCTCAGCTACACAACATTCCGCTACAGCGACCTCAACGTGCCTGCGCAGGCTGTGGCTGCGGGACAGCCCGTGGGCGCCGATGTGACCGTCACCAACACCGGTGCGGTCGCGGGGAATGAGGTGGTACAGCTCTATCTGAAGTTCCCGCCGGTGAAGGGCGCGCCCCGCATCGCGCTGCGCGGATTTGAGCGCATTCATCTCGATCCGGGCGCAAGCCAGAAAGTCCATTTCGAGTTGAAGCCCCGGGATCTGGGCATGGTGACCGAGGACGGCAATCCGATTATCGCGCAAGGGGACTACACCATCCGCATCGGCGGAGGGCAGCCTGAAACCGGAGCGCCGGGAGTCAGCGGCCAATTCCGCATCGATGGCCAGTATGCCTTGCCGGAATAGTGCTTGAACGCAAATTGCACCAGGATGCATCAACACGCGATGAAGCGGGGAGCATGGACAATTGCACCCCGCGTTCGCTCACCATTGAACAAGAGAAGGAGAAGCCGTAATGGTACGATTCCACGGAGGAGATTTAGATGATTCGAGATTCAGCGAACGGCATTGAAGCAAAAGAGGCGAAGCACGGCGAAAAGATGATTGAAATCAAGGTCAGATTTTGGACGGATAGCATTGAAGACGCCAACCAAATACGACCGAAGCACGCATGGGGTTCTGGGGTAGTCCGCGTTGCCAGAAACGAGTCGCACGCAATTGTCCCCGGTCGTCCTAGACCTTTTAACTCTGTGCTTGAACTCAATGCTGTAATCGAACGGGTACTGATTGAGCATGGGATCGTGCTCCACAACAGCAGGAAGATGAAAAAGTACATGGTTGACTGAGCAAGATGTTCCGATGTCGCCGGTCATTCTAGAAGTTAACGAGCTTATACGATGATGTTTGGAAAGCAGCGAGGGTTGGAGAAATTTTCTCGTGACCTTGTCGCGAAAAACATCCCAAAACCCCACTACATAAGTAGAGCAGTCTTTTAGGGGCGGCTTTCTTCGGCGGACAAACCGGAAGTCCGCCTATGACGGCTTCAACTTCGCTAAGAAGGGTGTTGTAATGATCAGCGTCGCCCATGGGGTGGGCGTGTTCGGCTTCCTCGCGCATCCGGAGCTTAGTCGCGAGAGCGGCAAAGGGTCCGGATGAAATGAATTGCTAATCGCGGTTAACGGCGATCTGCGATTCGTGCTTTCTTAACTGCCAGAATTGAAGGAACTCCGCGTAGAAAATTAAGAATGGGAAAGTGACGCCGAGTAACGCGGATGCGAGCCAGATCTCAAAGTCATTTGCCGGTGGGCCTGACCTGAGCGGGCCGCTGATGGATCGGGAAAGGGCGCCATAGAGCAGTGCAAGCACGGTGCCTATTACGGCTGAGGTCAGGACATTTAGAACACCTTTCACCGGTTGCGCAAACTTCCTGAACAGAGTTCCATGGAGCATATTCTTGACGATGATAGTTCCGAAAATGAAGGGGATCGGAACACGGACCATGAATCTAAGCGAGTCCATCCCTGGAACAAAGACTCCCAAATAGAGGATGACGGCAGCGAGCACCAGACAAAGAAGAGTCCAGACCAGTCCGAGCATCGGCTGCCTCATCAGCCTTGCAGACAGAGTGAAAGGCCAAAGATCGAAATTAAGCACAACAAACATCATCGAGTTAAAGGTGATGTAGAAGACCAGGGCGAGGTTGGCATTAAAGAGCCCGTGGGGATCGAGGGACGGGACATAGACGGGCGCGCCCTGCATGAAGGAGTAATTAAATAACAGGCGGAACAAGAAATAGTTTATGACATAACAGGCGGCAAGCATCACCAGGCCGGCAGCGACGGGCTCCTTGATGAATGAGCTGAAGGGCCAGCCGCCAAACATGATGGCCGCCGTGAAAGTCACCCCCACCATTGCAATGGTGCACGCCATGAGCATTGGCGCCGGGGGATTGACATTACCGCCGACAACCGCTCGCGTTGCAGCTCCGCCAACTGCTCCTACCACGAGTGTCAACAGGATCAGCAGAATCCCCTTGAGCGGTTGGGGGCACGACGCTGCAAATTCCGGTTTCTTGCATCCCCAGGAGATGCCGATAACGATTTCCATTGGGATGAAGGAGATGAGGCAAAAAGAAACCCAGCCCATAAACTTCGGAGCATCAAAGAGTGAGATGAAACCAAGTGAAACTGCGATAACGAGCGCCGAAGCGGCAATACCGGCGAACGGTTGCTTGAGGTTCATTTTCTCGGTTTCTCAGGGAACAGAATACCCTTCTGTTCTCGTCCCTTCTTCCGCGTATGGACTTCTTGCCTCAGTTCTTGCAACCGAAGTAACGGCCCACGACCTCAGCCGCTCAAACTGGGAAATGTCTGTTCGTAGTTTGAATTGTGACCCAGCGGAGATTGCTAAATTCGGGGACTCCGGCTTTACCTCCGAACCGCCATAGCCACTGGCCTTGACGCCGCAGAAGGGCATTTTCTCTCGAATTTATTGACTCTGAAGACTCTATGGCGGAGAGAGGGGGATTCGAACCCCCGGTACAGCTTTTGACCGTACAACGGTTTAGCAAACCGCCGCCTTCAGCCACTCGGCCATCTCTCCGACGCACCTTGATTATACCGAGGATTATACCGGGAAGTTGAGACGCCGGCTGGGAGCGAGGCGAAAAGGGGTCAGACGGGGACGCCTTCGCGGGCGTAGTCGCCGGATTTGCCGCCGGTCTTCGATTCCAGCTGAATGTTGCGGATGACGATGGCCTTATCAAGGGCCTTGGTCATGTCGTACACGGTGAGGGCGGCTACGGAGGCAGCAGTCAGGGCTTCCATTTCGACGCCGGTTGGGCCAACGGTGGCGGCGGTGGCGGTGATGCGCACGCCTGTACCCTCAATGCGCGCTTCGACGTCGACGTGGGTGAGCGGGAGGGGATGACACATCGGGATCAGCTCGGCAGTGCGTTTGGCGGCCTGAATGCCGGCGAAGCGCGCGACCTCGAGTGGATCGCCTTTGGGGTTCTGAGGCAATGCGGCCAGGACAGCGGGCGAGAGGTCAACGAAGGCCGAGGCGACGGCGGTGCGGCGCCCCGGTTGTTTCCCGCTGACGTCGACCATTGCCGCGTGGCCGGCGTGGTCATAGTGCGAGAGCTTTGGCGTTTGGGACATGGGACTCCTCAGATGCGCAGAATGCTGGCGGGCGAGCCGGCGGGTAGGCGGTCGAGCCCTTCGGGGATCATGACGAAGCAGTCGGAGCGGGCAAAGGCGGCGAGATCGCCTGAGCCTTGCGAACCGACCGGAGTGGCGAGCGTTTGGCCTTCCGCAAAAGTGGAGGAAGCGGGGACGAAGCGGGTGAGATCGGGGCGGCCTTTGATGTCGCGAGCGACTGTGGCCTGGTGAAAGCGGGGGAGTTTCTGGTTGTTTCCGGCCAGTGCAGCCAGGACAGGCGCGGCGAAGAGCAGGAACGTGGCGGCAGACGAGATGGGATTGCCGGGCAGGCCGAAGGCGGGCAGCACGGGCGATTGCTGGCGCGGGATTTCGCAAAAGACGAGCGGCTTGCCGGGCTGGATGCGCACTCCGGTGAAGTGAAAGCGCGTGCCCAGGCGGTCAAGGGCCGGCTCTACAAGATCGAACTTGCCGGCGGAAACGCCGCCGGAGATGAGCAGGAAATCGGCCGAGAGCGCGTGACGAAGCGCAGATTCGATCTGCTGCGCATCATCTTTGGCCGGAGGCAGTATCCAGGGCTCACCGCCGGCCTGGGCGACCAGCGCGGCCAGCATGGATGCATTGGAGTTGCGAACCTGGCCTGGCGCGGGCGATGCATCCACGGCAACAAGCTCGTCGCCGGTGGTGAGAATGGCGACGCGCGGCAGGGCAAAGACGCTGACCATGGCATAACCGCAAGCTGCTGCGGCGGCAATGTGAGATGGGCCGAGGCGCGTGCCCGCAGGGATCAATTCGTCGCCGGCTCGTGCTTCGGCTCCGGCCGGGACGATGTTCTCGCCGGGGTCAATCGAGCGGTCTGGGGAAAGTCGAATTTTGTCATCCGCGTGCTCCACGTGCTCCAGCATGACCACGGCATCCGCCCCGGCTGGAACCGCCGCGCCGGTCATGATCTCCCATGCCGCGCCGGGCTTCAGCGGGGCGGCAGGCGGATCTCCGGCGCGAATAGAGCCGGCGACGGCAAGCGGGGCATGGGCATTCGCTTCAGCGGCGCGGCAGGCAAAGCCGTCGCGGGTGGAGCGCGGAAATGAGGGCAAGTCCTGATCAGCGCGAACCGGCAGGGCAAGGACCCGGCTGAGCGACGCGCTCAGGGCGGCCAGTTCGCTGCGCGGCCTGGGTTCGGCCAGCTGCGCCGCGCGTTCGGCGATAAGCGTGGCGGCTTCCGTATAACCGGGCAAGCGAGCGGGCATGGGAATCATTCTAAGGGAGAAGGGAGATGGGAGAAGCGCCGCTCAGGGAAGTTCCGGGACTCCGGGACGAAATGATCTGGAGACTGTGCGATCTAAGCTGCCGAAATGCAAAGGGCGTCCATCTGGACGCCCTTTGGTGGGGAGCAAGGTGACCGGCTACTTCTTCTTGCTGGCCTTATAGGAGGTGGTGACGGCTTGTCCGGCCTGGGCGAGAATGCCCTTGGCGTCCGTGGAATAGGGACCATTGGGCGCCAGCTCCAGATACTTCTGGTAGGCCTCGGCGCAGCCCGGGGGCAGAACGATGATCTGCAATTTGGGATTCTTTGGATCGGGCCCCATGGTTGCGTTGCCGACAAGTGCCTGGCCCTTCAAGTAATAAACGACCGCGAGGTTCGGATCGTCGGGGTTGGTGTCGGCGGCAATCGCTTTATCGGCGGCGGCCGCCTGGGCGGTGGCGTTGCCCAGCTGGAAGAAGATCACAGTCTCGTTCTTCAGGTAGAACTCGGCCTGCGGAGGGTTGATCTTGGCGGCTGTATCGAAGGCGGCCGCGGCATCATCTGTCTTGCCCTCGCGCGCCAGCGCCTCCGCCAGCCCGCTCTGTGCCAGACCCTGCACTTCAGGCTGCGGCTTCTTTGAGGCATTCTCCAGATCAAGCGCCTTTTTGAACGACGCCTCGGCATCGGAATATTTTTTCAGTCCGTCCTGGGCCTGGCCGAGGCGCGCCCAAAGGATGGCGGCATCCGGCTTGGCTCCGGTGTCCTGGGTCATCAACCTTTCCGCATCCGAGTACTTGGCGGTCTTGATTTCGTCCACCTTGGCGTCGATTGCCTGCTTGGTGGCGCCGGCGCCAAGCTGTTGTTCGGCCGCAGCCTGGGCACCGTCGGCATCGTGCAAATCGTCGGACACGGCCTTCAGATCGGCGTTCAGGTGCTTGATAATCTCATTGGCCTTGAGCGCTTCGGAATTGTGCTTTCTCAACTCCTCGAGCTGCTTCTTCTGGTCTTCCGGGAGATTGTTCACATAGTCCGTACGCGACATGTCAATGTTCGCCGTAGTGGTTTGGCCGACGGTCACCAACACGTTATCCAGGTGATCTATCTCCTTGTCCGGCGGGGTATCGGGAGCGCGGTAAATCAGCTTGTAGGTTCCAGGGGGTACGTCGCCGCCAAACTCGCCATTGCTGTCTATTTTGAAGACGCCCTGGTCCTGCGTTTGTGCGGCCAGACCGGGACCGGAAGCCGCGCGCGTAGTCTCTTGGGCCGTAACAGTACCCGTGGTCTGCGGGGCGCCCGTGGGGTTAATGACCTGTCCGTGGATCTTGCCCGTGGGAACGCCTTGCTGCGCCAGTACGGGCATCGCGGCGAATGCCAGAAGGCCAAGCCACAGTGGAAGGATGCGTTTCATGTTCTTTCTTCTCCTTGGGAGCGACGCGAAGCAAAAGCCCGCGAGCTCGCAGAATCAAAATTCCTCAATCCACCCCCGCGCGGACAACCCCGGCGGGGCGAGGGACGCCACAGGCAGAAAAGCTCCCGCCGGTACACGCGTCCAGCACAGCCAAAGTTAAACCAATCCAACGGTCAAGACAAGGGCGGGGGCCCTGAAGAGCGTTTCCGAAACCGTCTCGGACCCGAGTCGGACTGGCCGAGGTTGAGTTCGCGATGTGCTGCTGCGTCCGGCGCAACTCCGGAATCCATGCTAAGACTCGCGCCCGCCTCTCTGTTGTGGCGCGGATCACAGCCATAAAATGAGTGTATGGGATTGACGATCCGACCGGCCACTCCCGCGGATGTAGCGCAGATACTGAAGTTTATCCGCGATCTGGCCAAGTATGAACGCGAACCGGACGCAGTGGTGGCCACCGAGGAAAACCTGCTACGCCACGGTTTTGGCGCCAGGCCGTACTTCCAGTGCCTGATGGCCGAGTGGGATGGCGCGCCGGCGGGGTTTGCCCTCTATTTTTACGACTACTCGACGTGGCTGGGGCGCCCCGGAATCTACCTGGAGGACGTGTTCGTGGATCCTCTGCTGCGCGGGCGCGGCATCGGCAAGGCGCTGCTCCAGCGGCTGGCGGAGATCGCTTTGGAAGAGGGTTGCGCTCGCCTCAAGTGGCAGGTCCTCGACTGGAATGAGCCGGCCATCGAGTTCTACCGCAGCCTGGGCGCGGAGTTCATGGACACATGGCGCAACGTGCGCCTGACCGGGAAAGCGCTGCGGCGGCTGGCGGGATCGGGAGCTGAAGACGGAGATGTCCCACCTTTTCACCAGGAAGCAGACGAGAGGATGGGGCAGCCGTGAAAATCAGGGTCATCGGCGGCGGCTTGGCTGGGCCGGAGGCGGCTCTGACTGCGGCGCGCCTGGGCTGCGAAGTGGATCTCTTCGAGATGCGAACCGTGGTGGACGGCAAGCCGCGCCTGACTCCTGCGCACCAGACTACCGATTTCGGCGAGCTTGTCTGCTCCAATTCGCTCAAAAGCGAGTCACCCAACACCGCGCCATGGCTGCTGAAACAGGAGATGCGGAAGGCCGGTTCACCGCTGTTGCGTCTGGCGGATGAAACCGCCGTGCCGGCCGGCCATGCGCTGGCCGTGGATCGCGTGGAATTCTCGCGGCGCATCTCGGAGGCGATTGCAGCGGATCCGCGGATCCGCGTTATCCGCGAGGAAGTGACCAGCCTGGAGGCCGATTCCGGCCTCACCATCATTGCCACCGGGCCGCTCACTTCTGATGCGTTGAGCCGGGAGATCCAACGCATCACCGGCTCCGGCCACCTGGCGTTCTATGACTCCATCTCCCCCATCGTCGATGCGGACTCGATTGACATGGAGCGGGTGTATTTTGCCGCGCGCTGGGACAAGGGCACGGCCGACTATATCAATTGTCCGTTTAGTCGCGAGGAGTTCGACCGGTTTCTGGATGCGCTGCTCGCGGCCGAGCCGGCCGAGGAGAAGGAATGGGAGAAGCTCGATTATTTCGAAAGCTGCCTGCCCATCGAAGTGCTGGCCCGGCGAGGCCGCGACACGCTGCGCTTTGGGCCCATGAAGCCGGTCGGCCTGCGCGATCCGCGCACCGGCAAAAATCCCTGGGCGGTGGTGCAGTTGCGCAAGGAAAATCTGCGCGCGGACAGCTATAACCTGGTAGGGTTTCAAAACCATCTGAAATGGAGTGAGCAAGCGCGCGTGATGCGCCTCATTCCCGGCCTTGAGAACGCGCGCTTCCTGCGTTACGGCCAAATCCATCGCAATACCTACATCTGCGCGCCGGCACTGCTGGACGATGTGCTTCGGCTCAGGACGCAGCCCTCGATCATGTTCGCAGGACAGATTTCGGGCGTGGAGGGTTACACCGAGTCGATTGCCACGGGGATGCTGGCGGGCTTGTACGCGGCCTCGCTGGCGCGGGGTGAGGAGCCCGCGCCGGTTCCACGCGGAACGGCGCTTGGATCGCTTGTGAGATACATCACGAATGCCGATCCCCACCACTTCCAGCCCGCGAACATCACTTTCGATCTGCTGGAACCGCTGGAAGAAGAGATGCGTAAGAGGATACGAGACAAGAAGGAGCGGCACCGGTTGCAGTGCGCGCGCGCGCTGGACGCCTTTGATGCCTGGTTCGCCGCGCGAGGCTCTGCACCGGCGGCTCGCGCCTCAGGCCAGAACAACACGTCGTCTTTGCACATCGGGTTCTGACGGTTGTGTGGTACGCTGGCCCGTCGTAGGAGGAACGCCATGCAATTCCTTACCGCACCTGAGGCCATCTCGCCTGCGCTCAATCGCACCGCCTCGCTGCTGTTCCGGCCGTTCCGCTGGGGAACCTTCCTGAAGCTCTGCGCCGTTGCCGTGCTCACTGAGGGCGCGTCAGGCAACTTCCGCATGAACAATCCCGGCCACCATGGGCCAACCACCGTCTCTCCCCACGTGATGAACTCCCTGCCGTACGAACTTATCCCCCTGTTGATCGGGCTGGGCATTCTTGCCCTCATAGTGGGCATCGTGGTGTTCTACCTCATCGTGCGACTGCGTTTCGCGCTCTTTGAATGCCTCATTCACCAATCGCGTCTCCTCACACCCGGCTGGCGTCGCTACCGTGACCAGGCGTGGCGTTTCTTCCTGTTCAGCATCGTCATCGCCGTCGCCTTCCTGGCCGTCGCCATAGCGGCGCTGGCGCCGTTCGTCTCCGGACTCATTCATCTCTTCCGCGAAACTCAGGCCGGCAACCACGTCGATTTCGGGGTCATGATCGGCATGTTCATTCAACTTCTGCCCGTCCTCCTCGGTCTGGCTCTGCTTGGCATCGCACTTGATGTGGTCATGCGCGACTTCATGCTGCCCCACTTCGCCCTGGAGAACGCGTCCGCCGGGGAAGCCTGGGGCGCGGTGTGGGATCGTGTCGTCGCCGAGAAGGGCGCGTTCCTGCTCTATGCGGTGCTGCGGATTCTGCTGCCCTTCCTGGCCATGATCGGCATCTTCATCCTGCTCATCATTCCCATCGTGATTGTTTTCGGCTCGCTCGGAGTCTTCGTGGCGATGGTGCACGCGTCTTCGGCCGGCGCCACTCCCATCGGGATCTTCCTTCAGGTTGTGGCGGGGCTGGCAATGGCTGTCGCCGGTCTGATGCTGGCCATCTGCTTCGGAGGACCTCTTTCCATCGCCATCCGCAACTACGCGCTGGTGTTTTACGGCGCACGCTACCAGCCGCTGGGCGATGTGCTCTATCCGCCCATGCCGCCGGCCGCAGCCGCTCCGCTTCCGGGATGATGAAGGAGTTCGGGCCTCGAGTGTTGCGCGAAGTCAAATCGCGTCCGCGCGGGAGCCGTCCGTGCGCAGAGGTCTCCGCATGAGGCCGCTTTCGGCCTCGCAGGCTCTCGCTCCCGCGTTCCGCCGAACGTGGCAGCTACTCTATCGGCCATTTCTGTGGAGCAGCCATCTCAAGCTGACGGCCACCGCAGCAATCACAAGCTGTTTTCTGGTCAACTTCCGCTACACTCTGCCGGGCGGCTCAGGAATCGAGATCCCGTCGATTCCCTTGGCGTTCCGGCAGGCCGGCGGTTTCGGAATTCTCACTCTCATCGCCGCGCTGCTCGCAGTCGATCTTGTCCTCCTCTACTGGTACTTCATGGCGCGCCTGCGTTTCGCCCTGTTTGGCTCCCTGATCCATGCCAGCCGGGCCCTGGCGCCCGGGTTCAAACTCTATGAACGCCAGGCGGCAAAATTCTTCCGCGCCAAAATTGTGGTCTGGCTCTCCATCGCCGGGCTCGTCGCCGCAATCGTCGGCGCAGTCGCCATCGTGGTCTTCAGCGTAGCCACTCTGCGCACGCCGGAGGGCAAGCTCGATCCCGGCGTCTTCCTCATTCTCTTCTTCCCCACTCTTGGCTTCGCCGCATTCGTAGTGATTCTTAGCATCCTGATGCAGATTGTTCTCAACGACTTCATTCTTCCCCACATGGCGCTGGAGAGCGCTTCCCTTCGCCAGGCGTGGCAATCGGTGCGCAAAACCATCCGCGCCGACCGCGAGTCGTTCTTCTCTTATTTCCTGCTGCGCGTGCTCATTCTCATCGTCGCGGGTCCCATCCTTGCCGTAATCGCTTTTTTGATCCTCTGGCCTGTGTTCTGGGTCCTCGGCGCCTCCGCCACCGGCTACGCTGCTCTGCTCGACAACTCCACCGGCTTTGTTGGCAGCTTGCAGGTGGCGTCAACCATCCTGTTCTCCTCGCTCGCCGCAGTTATCGGCGCGGCCGCATCGGCTCTCCTCGGAGGACCGCTCATGGTCTTCCTTCGCGCCCACGCCCTCTACTTTTACGGCAGCCGATATGCGCCCCTGGAGAAAGAATTGTTTCCTCAGGAAATCGTCGCCGAAACAGCTCCCCGCTCGTGAGTCCGGCCCGCACCGCACTCAACTTTCGGGAACCTTTCGTCCCCTCGCAGTGTCCAACTGAACAGGGGCTGCACGCGTGCGCGCAGGAGCCTGTACCCTGTAAGTTGGAGAAGTTCATGCGTTTTGCCGCCACCGTACTTGCCGCGTCGGCTTTCATTATGCCGGCCGCGGCACAACAGAAACCTGCCCCGAAGCCAAAGCCGCGGAACGCCATCACCATCTCTCTTCCGCGTCCGCCTTTGCCGCAGGGTTTCTCGGGATGGGAGATGGCGGGCTCTCCAACCACCCTCAATGACGTCTCGCAGGCCGACAGCAGCAATGCCGCGGCGCTGAAGGAGTACGGATTTGAGAACGGCCTCCAGGCCACCTACAAACGTGAAGGCGAAACCCTTACCGTCCGCCTGCTGCGGTTCGGCGACTTGAGCGGCGCCTATGGCGCGTACACGTTTTATCGCGGCGACGCGTGGCCTCGCGAGGAGATCGGCACCGGCGCAGCCTCTGACAACAATCGCGTGCTGTTCTGGCGCGGCAACATCATGGTGGACGCCAACTTTTCGCACGTCGGCCCCATGTCGGCCGCGGAGCTGCGCGAGCTTGCCGGCCAGATCCCGCCCAGCCAGGGCGCCAGCGCGCAGGCCCCGCCCATCCTGGCCAATCTGCCCCAGCGCTCGCTCGATAAGCAGACCATGCACTACGCGCTCGGTCCGGCCGGTTATGCCGGCTCCGGCGGCGTGCTCCCATCTGACATGATCGGCTTCGATCGCGGCGCCGAAACTGTGACCGCAAGCTACTCTTTATCGTCGGGACCGGCCACCCTTACGCTCATCGACTATCCCACTCCGCAAATGGCCGAAGCCATGGAGCCAAAGATCCGCACCTACATCCAGGCGGGAAACAAGGCGCTCCCGGCGTTCCCCAAACCGCTCGCAGATTCCGATCAGGCTTCGCTCGAAGTCCGCCGCAGCGGCCCCGTCGTCGCCATCGTCTCCGGCGATGCTATTCCAGACGAAAGCCATCGCCTCCTCGAAAGCGTGCATTACGAGGCCGATCTTGTCTCCGTCCCCCAGCCCACCGAATCTGAAGTGCACAAGACCGGCCAGCTCCTGCTCGGCATTGCCAGTCTGGTCGTGATCGGCTCACTCGCCGCCATTTTGCTCGGATTCTTCCTTGGCGGAGGCAGGGCGCTATATCGCATGGCGAGAGGCAAGCCGATTTCCTCAATGTACGAAGCCGAGTTCATCAGCCTGGATCTGGCGGGGTTTATCGCGGGCCGGGATGTGGAGTCCGCCGGCGAGCATCCGAAGCGTTAATGAATCAGTCCAGACCTGTGGAAAAGTGGGTGGAAATCGCAGAAAACAGGGCGGAAACCCAAGAAAACAGGGAACTAAAAAGGAGAATATACAGCGAAAAACGCCCCTCCTGACGTTGTTCCGGTTTGTGCATAATCAATAGAAAATAAACGAGTTAAATTATTCAGAATTCTCCTTGACACCCGGATGACCGGAACCTACTATGCAGCCAGAAAGTTCTGATGGCTTTGCCTCCGTTGGAACTATTCTCCCTAAGGAAGAGCTGCCCTATTGCCGGGCGGCTCTTTCCGTTTTTTCGGGCTGCCATTTCCCCTCATCCTGGCGCGTCCGCCGCATCCGGATCGCTCCATTCATGTCCACACGATTCGCAGAGCCATTTGTTGGCAGGCTCCGTGTCGATGAGTACCGGATCGGCCGCGCGGCATCGCGGACAGCGAGGCATTTCGAACTCCGGAACAGTCATTTGCGATTGCTCGACGATCTCCGCCGGCACCGGGTGCGCGATCACGTGCTGCGCTTCCTCCAGTTGATCGGCGGCTACGGTGATGCGGAACGTGGAAGACTGAGCGTACGGGTCCGCAAACCAGCTTTCAATCCCCGCTCGGCGCAGCATCTCCATGCGCTGCAACGCCTCTGCTCGAGTGTCGTAGTCGCTCAGGTCCACCTTCCACGTGTATTCGGAAGGCCCGCCGGATTCACTCTCCTCGTCAGGATCATCCGCGACCGCGCCCATACGCGCTTCGGCCCGCGCCAACGCGTCGCTCTCTTCTCCATCCCCCTCTTTCGTGATTCCTCCCGCCGAGCCCAAACCGCGCTTCTCCAGTTCCTGGCCCAGCGCGAGCTGCGCGCCGGCAGTCAGGCTTTCCACATCGTCCGCAAGGTCGATGAGGTCTTCATCGGCGAGCGTTGCGTAATGCGCCGCGAATCGAAGCCGATCCTGCCCCGCGCGAGGATCCGCCAGCGCTGCTTCCACTTTGGGGATGGCTCGCACCGGCTGACCTGCTGTCTTGTACACTCTCTGTCTTGCTGACTCGCTGACCCGCTGACTCGCTTCTCTCACTCTCGGCGCCAGCGACTCGCCCAGCCCGCGCTTCTTCATCTCGTCGCGCAGCACCTGCTGTGCCATTTCGGTCAGGTTTTTGTGATCGCGCGCCAATTCCAGCAGCTCTTCGTCGTACATGCCGGCGTAGTGCTCACCCAGCCGGCGCCATTCCTGGTCGGGGCTTTCCTGCATGGCCGGAGTATAGCTCTCCTCAGCGCGCCGCAGAAGCCAGTTCGCCCGTCATCGCCCGCGCCACCTCCAGGATGGAGACCGTGACTGCGGCCCATATGCAAGTCCAAAACCCAATGCGATTGAATGGTAGAAAGCAGGTGTCCGCCCTCGCAGCGAGTCGCGGCCAAACCTCACCTTTACCCAAAAGGGGCCGGACGTTACAATCGAAGAGCGCGCCGACGTAGCTCAGTTGGTAGAGCAGCTGATTCGTAATCAGCAGGTCATCGGTTCAAGTCCGATCGTCGGCTCCATCCCTCCCGCGCTGCAGTTCTCGCCGCTTTCCATTCCCGCAGGAACCAGATCAGGTACTCCTTATCCACCTACTTTTTATTGAGCTTTGAGTTACGGTCTGCTTATCCACTTGTATTCTTGGCATAATCAGCAGCGGAAGGGTTTCACCGGGTACGCCTAGGAGCCCATCGTCAGTGAGCAGCTTTAGCCGCCAGGATGTGTTGCGGATCCTCCAGATCAGTTCCCGCCAGTTGCAGGGGTGGGAGCGTGCCGGCTTGATTCCTTCCCGTCAGGACTACACTTTCCAGGATCTTGGCCAGTTGCGCACACTCCGTTCGCTGCGCGAAGAAGACGTGCCCGCGGCCTCCATCCGCCACTCCATCCTGGCCATGAAAGCGGTGGCCGGCATGGCCAATCCCCTGCTTGAGGCCACCGTTGTTCGCACTGGAAGCACGCGCATCGCCTTCCGCCATCACGGGGCCATGGTTGACCCCATCCGCCGCCAATTGCTTTTTGACTTCGACCGCGCCGGGCAAAAGGACGCCAGGAGAGAACCGGAGCCGCTGCGCCGCCCCGGCGAATTCCAGCGCCGACTCCAGGATCTCTTCCTCGGCGCTGTGCAGGCCGAGGAGAGCGGCAACAAGCAGCGTGCCATCGATATCTATAACGTGATCCTGGCCTCCGATCCCGCTTACGCCGCCGCCTACATTAATCTCGGCACCATTTACTTCCATCTGCGCCAATTCGAGCGTGCCGAGGAACTCTACCGCCGCGCCAGCGAGGAGGATCCGGACTACGTGCTGGCCTTCTTCGATCTTGGCAACGTGCTGGACGAGCTCAATCGCATGGAAGAGTCCATTGCAGCGTACCGCCAGGCGGTCTCACTCTCGCCCGGCTATGCCGACGCGCACTACAACCTCGCCCTCGCCCTGGAGCGCAAGGGCGAACTCCGCCAGGCACTCCAGCACTGGCGGATCTATCTCCGCATTGACCGCAATGGTCCATGGGCCGACCATGCGCGCAACCAACTCCGCAAGATTCTGAGCCGGGAAAAGCTCGCCATCGCCTGGCGTTGCCCCGGCTACTTGCCGCCCTGCCCTACCCGGCCCGACCTTCGCCTCGCTCCCCAGGACCGCCGCGCCTGGGACGAAGACCAGCCCGCCTGAGTTTTGCTAACCTTCCGGCAGTTTTTTTCATCTAACAACACGCGGTGGCCGCCGCTGTAAGTGGCGGCTTTTTATGACCTCAGCATCACAACTTTGCCTGGCTTTCGGAGTCTATGCAATGGGACACCCATGGGCTGTCCGGGGAGATGTTGAATTTGAAATAGTCCCCTCGATCCAAAAGACGCAGGCGTTTTCGTTTGATTCTTCCGCTTCGCTTTGGCGCCTTGCTTCGTTCCCCGCGCTGCGGCTCGAATCTCGTCCCCGTTGAAGTCCCTCACCCGGGACTTCTGACTCGTGCACGACACAAGGAATACACCATGAAGATCATGACGCCCTTACTTCCGGCCCGGCCCCTCCACATTTTCACAGCCGCTGCGGCGTTCGTGCTGGCCTCCGCCATGCTGGCCGCGCAGACGCCAGCGGCCCGCATCCAATCGGAGATCGTTTCCTCCCGTCTGTCACCCATTCCCGGTTCGCAAAGCGCGCTTGCGCGCGTCGCCCCCGATCTGGGTCGCATGCCCTCGAACACGGCCATCAGCGGAATCACGCTGCGGTTCAATCGCTCCGCCGCGCAGGAAGCCGCGCTCGACGCCCTCATCCAGGCGCAGCAGAATCCCTCCTCGCCCCTCTACCACCAGTGGCTCACTCCGGACCAGTTCGCCGCGCGCTTCGGCGTCGCCCAGTCCGACATCGATAAGGTTGAGAACTGGCTTCAGCAGCAGGGATTCGCCATCGACACGGTGAACCGCAGCCACACCGCCATTCGCTTCTCCGGAAACGCCGGCCAGGTGGAATCGGCCTTCGCCACCCAGATGCACTTCTACCAGGTCAACGGCCAAAAGCACTTCGCCCCGTCTACCGCGCTCTCGGTGCCCTCGGCCATCGCCGGCGTAGTCGCCGACATCCACAACCTCTCCGACTTCCGCCCCCATCCTGACCACATCATCCCGCGCAAAACCTTCACCTCCGCCCAGAGCGGAAATGTCTTCTTCGCTCCGCCCGACATCGTCACCACTTACGACATCCAGCCTGTTTATAGTGCAGGTGTAAACGGCGCCGGACAAACCATTGTCATCGCCGGCCAGTCTCAGGTTGTCCTTTCCGATATCGAGGCCTTCGAGGCCGCTTCGGGTCTCACCAAGAAGGATCCCAACCTCGTCCTCGTCCCCGGAACCGGCGACTCCAGCACCTCCTCCGGTGACGAATCGGAGTCCGACCTCGACCTGGAGTGGTCCGGCGCCATAGCTCCCGGCGCCACCGTTGACTTTGTCTACGTCGGCAGCAGCCCCAACTACAGCACCTTCGACGCCGCCGCCTACGCCATCGACGAAGGCCTCGGCAACATCATCAGCATGAGCTACTCGGCCTGCGAACTCGATCCCTACGTGACCTCCTCCTACATTTCCAGCGAAGAGGCAATCTACATGCAGGCAACGTCCCAGGGTCAGACGGTTCTCGCTGCCTCTGGGGACGAAGGCTCGACCGGCTGCTACGGCGACACCGACCTCAACGTCTCCGGCACCGATAGCCAGGAAAGCCTGGCCGTCAACTATCCTGCCTCCAGCGCCTATGTCACCGCCGTCGGCGGCACTGAGATCGCCAGCGAATTCTCCAGCGGCGGGTCGAGCATCTCTCAGTACTGGAATGCGGCCAGCGGCAGCACTGACCTTCTCAGCTCCGCCAAGTCCTATATCCCTGAGGTCGCCTGGAACGACGACGCTCTCGCCGCGGCCTCCGGTGCCTCTTGCACCGATACCAGTTCCTGCCTCGCCTCGAGCGGCGGCGGCGCCAGCGTACTTGTCGCCCAACCAAGCTTCCAATCCACTTACTTCACCGCCACCGGCGAGACCAATCCAAGCAGCGGTCATCGCCTGGTCCCGGACATCTCCTTCTACGCCTCGCCGGAGCAGCCCGGCTATCTCTACTGCACCAGCGACCAAACCGCATGGGGACAGAGTCAGGCGGCCAGCTGTAACAGCGGCTTCCGTGACAACTCCACAGGCGATCTGACCGTTGCCGGCGGCACCAGCTTCGGCACTCCCATCTTTGCCGGCATGGTGGCCCTCCTCAACCAGAACGGCAAGTACACCACCGGCGCCGGCGAGATCAACGCCACCCTATATACGCTGGCAGCCACCAGCGCCACCTACTCGGCCGCATTCCACGACGTGACCTCGGGCAACAATGACTGCCAGGTGCCGGAGAACTGCGCCAGCCCCAGCGTCGGCTACTCCGCGGGAACAGGCTATGACGAAGTGACCGGCCTCGGTTCTCTTGACATTGGCAAACTGGCCACCAAATGGCCGGCCGCCAGCGCCGCTGAGGCAGACCTCATCGGGACCAGCGTGTCTGTCTCCGCCGCCAATGCCGCACCGACCGTGAACCAGAACGACATCTTCACCATCACCGTCACCGACGATAGCGGCAATCCCGTCACCACCGGAACCGTCACTCTCCAGGTTGACGGCGGCACCGGCTGCGGCGCCCTGGGCAGCAGCGCTGACTGCGGTGGCACAACCGTAAGCAACCAGGCCCTCAGCTCCAGCGGCCAGGTCAACTACACCGCAAACTTCACCACCCAGGGCATGCACTCCGTGGTGGCGCAGTACTCCGGCGATTCCACCCATGCCACGTCCACCGGCGTTGGTGCTGTCAGCATCGCTATCACCAGCTCCGGAAAGGGCAGCATCAAGGCTGGAGTATCGCCGCCTACGCTCACCGTGGCGCAGGGCAACACCGGCAACGAGACCATCACCATCACTCCCTCCGGCGGCTACACCGGCACGGTCAATGTCGATATCGACTTCGGCAGCCAGGACAGCGCCCTCTCCAACCTTTGCGCCGGCTTCTCTCAAGCCGATGTCGGAGGCCTCGGCGTGGTGCAGATTGCCGGCACCCAACCCGGCACCGTCACCCTCACTCTCGACACCAATGCCAGCGACTGCGCCGGCGACAAGGTCAAACCCGGCTTTGTCTCGCTGCGCAACTTCATGAATAGCCGCATCGCCGGCAACACTCCACCCGTTCAGCGCCGCAGCCCGCTTCCCCCGGCAATCGCATTTGCAGGCCTGGTGCTGGCCGGCTTCCTCGGCCGCCGCGCGCGCCTCTTCCGCAACCTGGTGGTGGTACTGGCCCTCGGAGTCGCCGGCATGTTCCTCTCCGCCTGCGGCAGCTCCGAATACACCAGCGGCATCTCCAATCCGCCCAAGGGCACCTACACCGGAACCATCACGGCTACCGACTCCACCGACACTTCCATCGCAGCAAACCCCGTCACGTTTAAATTCGTCATCGACTGACGACTAAACTCTCTTCACTCAAAAGGGCAGGCGGAAATCAAACCGCCTGCCCTTTTTGTCTGCGCCCGTCCCTAGCCGACTCGCCGTGCGCCCATCCATCGCGCAGCCTCATCGCGCGATGGGTGGGAGAACAGGAATCCCGCACCGCAAGGCCGGTATACTTCTTCCATACAAAACCATCCCCTCCTCGAGGCCTCATGAAAAAAATCACGCGCCGCCTGTTTGGCAAGTCGGCAGCCGCAACTGCGGCAGCCGCGGCCTCGGGCCTGTTCTTCCCCAACTTCTCCTTCGGCCAGCCCAATCCCGCAGTCGCCACCCTCAGCTACCCCTCCGGTTTCCAGTGGGGCTGCGCCACCGCTGCCTACCAGGTGGAAGGCGGCGCGCGCGACGGCGGCCGCGGCCCTTCGCTCTGGGATGTCTTTGCCCACACCCCGGGCAAAACCCACAACGGCGACACCGGCGATGTGGCCGACGATTCTTATCACCGCTACAAGGAAGATGTGCAGTTGTTGAAGAACCTCGGCGTCCAGGTATATCGCATGTCCATCTCCTGGTCGCGTATCTTTCCCAAAGGAACAGGCGAGCCCAACTCCGCCGGCATCGATTACTACAGCCGTGTCATCGATGAGCTGCTGGCCGCGAACATCGTGCCGTACATCACCCTGTTCCACTGGGACACACCCGCGGCACTCCCCGGCGGCTGGCAGAACCGAGATACCGCCCGAGCTTTTGCCGATTATGCGGCCTTCACCACAAAACACTACGGCGATCGCGTTCGCCACTGGATGACCACCAACGAGTTCGTCTGTTTTACCGATGTCGGCTATCGCTGGGGTGGGTTCGCTCCCGGGCTCAAGCTGCCGGCGGCAAAAGCCAACCAGGTGCGCCACCATGGCATTCTCGCCCACGGCCTCGCCGTCCAGGCCATTCGCGCCAACACACCCGCCGATACCCAGGTTGGCTTGGCGGAAAACGCCAACGTCTTCTGCCCCATCATTGAGACCCCGCAACACATCCAGGCCGCGCGGCGCGCCACCCGATTGGAGAACGCGCCCTTCCTCACTACCGTGCTCGAAGGCAAGTCCCCGGACGAATATCTGCAGCGGGAAGGCGCCAATGCGCCCAAAATCGAGCCCGGCGACATGCAGGCCATTGGCAGCCGCCTCGATTTCGTCGGCGTCAACATCTACCAGCCTCAGTACGTCCGCGCCGATTCCTCCTCTCGCGACGGCTACACAATCGTCAACAACCCCGAGTCCTTTCCTCATATGGCTTCATCCTGGATCACCGTCGGCCCCGAGTGCCTCTACTGGGGCATCCGCAACGTCTGCGATCTCTGGCATCCACCCGCCATGTACATCACCGAGAACGGGACCTCCTCATCCGACGTCCTCGCTTCCGACGGCCATATCTACGACACCGACCGCATCATGTACCTGCGCAATCACCTCACCCAGCTCCATCGCGCCGTCGTCGAGGGCTACCCCGTCAAGGGCTACTTCTGCTGGAGCCTGCTCGACAACTTCGAGTGGGACGACGGTTACTCCAAGCGCTTCGGCCTCCACTACGTCGACTACAAAACCCTCAAGCGCACGCCCAAGCTCAGCGCCGAGTGGTACAAAGCCGTCATAGCGCAAAACGCGGTGGTGTAAGAACATCGAAGGATGTCCCTGCGCCTACCCTGAGCCTGTCCGAGGTGTCCCGGATTTGAGCTCTTAGCTTTCGTACACTACGGAATGGAAATAGCTTTAAGTATGGTGCCGGGAGGGCGGACGAATTCTAGCCGCTGCTGATTGTTACGGATTTGGCCCTCGCCGGCCGGTACGGCCAAAAGACTTGCGATTGCGAGCAAATGTGACCATTCATTGAGGCCTTCTCTCTGCGAGTATCCGTTTAGGTAGACCCCAACGCCACAGCTCATCAATGTTGTTTAGAGTGCTGGAAATGGTCGGATACCGATCGAAGGAGAGACGTTGAAGTCATCCAAGCGGATATCGGAATCGCAACTCGCATCGGCTTGCCGGGCGGATCGAGCAGGCAACCGAGTAGACCGATCAGGCGAGAAGGATGCCGGCAGGAAGGTCCAACAGGGGATACTCCTGGTGTTGGTCGCTGCGATGCTGGTGGCAATGCCGTTGCCGGCGCTGTCCCAAGCACTGGTTCCTTCTGTATATCCTTCGGCCCCAAATACGCAGGACCAGCTTTACGTCCGGCCAACGCAGAAAACGATGGCGGAGAACTATGTGTTCGACGGGTTCGGTCCGTACCCAATTGGCGGCGCCGCGTTGGCAGCAGGAATCAACCAGTGGAGCAATGCCCCGCCAGAGTGGGGCCAGGGGGCTCGTGGCTTCAGCAAGAGATTCGGTTCTGACTACGCCATCGCGGCGATTGGAACCACGACGCGCTACGGACTGGCGGAAGCCCTCAAGGAAGATACCTTGTACTACCGATGCGACTGCTCTGGCCCGTTTCCGCGGCTGCGTCATGCCGTGATCTCCACCTTCACGGGACGCCGCGGCCAGGACGGTCATCGGGTCTTCTCTTTCCCCGCGCTTGTCGCGCCCTATGCGGGCTCCATGGTTGCGGTTTACGCATGGTACCCAGACCGCTTCGGCGCAAAGGACGCGTTCCGAATGGGCAACTACAGCCTGCTGGGATATATGGGCGGCAACATTACCCTGGAGTTCTTCTATAGCGGGCCCCATGCCTTGATTTCACGTATGCATCTGAACAACGCGCACGGCTCCACGGTTCAAGGCCCAAACCAATGAGCGAGCGCGGATTCACAACAGTCGCGGAGATAGGCCCTCAACTTCCGGTGCCGAGGGGCATGGCCGTTGCCTCCGTTGTCGGCTCCGTCGCGGGAGTGGTCAGCGGCTTCTTCGAGTGGTTCGGCAGCCTTGGAATCTTTTCCTGGCGCGTTCTCTGCGCCGGCGTCACGCCACCATACGAATGGCGCGAGCTGATCCGGCAGCTCGACGAGGTGGGATCGAAGTCCCTGCCGCTGGTGGCTTTGGCCGGTTCGGCAATCGGCGTGGTCATCTCGCTGGAAGCGCGTTACAGCCTGAGCCGATTTGGCGCCAAATCGATGTTTCCCGCCACGCTCGTCTACTCGGTTGTTCAGGTGATGGGCCCGGTCATTACCGGGCTGGTGGTGAGCGGCCGCGTAGGCGCCGGGATTGGCGCGGAACTTGCGTCAATGAAGGTAACCGAGCAGATCGACGCCATCGAGGCGTCCGCAATCAATCCATACAGGCTCCTGGCAGCGACACGGATTCTTGCCTGCATTCTGATGCTGCCGCTGCTGACCCTTGCTGCCGACGCGTTTGCGTTGCTCACCGGCTGGTTTGCGCAGGCCCTTGTTGAACCGCTCTCGTTCCATCAATTCATCAATAGTGGCTTCAGCGGCGCCACCTTCAACGCGTTTCTTCCGCCCACATTTAAGACCGCCGTGTATGGCCTCATCATCGGCCTTATTGCGTGCTTCCAGGGAATGCGCACGCGCGGAGGCGCCGCAGGCGTGGGCCGTGCCGCCACCAACTCGGTCGTACTGGCCTCGCTCTTCCTTATTCTCGCCGACGTCGTCCTGGTGAAATTCATTCTCGTTTTCTTTCCTTAACTGTTTCTTGAAGCGTTCGGCGGAACAAACATGGCCACTTTTTCTGACATCGCGATGGCGCAAGCGGAAACGAAGCAAGTTGGCGGTGTGCCCGTTGTTGCAGTCCGGAACGTGTACAAGACCTTCGGAATTCACCAGGTACTTAACGGGATCAGCCTGGGCGTGAGCCGCGGAGAGACACTCGCCGTGCTGGGACGCAGCGGCACAGGAAAGAGCGTCCTGCTGCGACTGATTATCGGCCTCGAAGCCCCGGATTCTGGTTCGGTTTGCATTTATGGCCAGGACATTGCCGGGCTGGCCCTGGATCGCATGGGCGACATCCGGAAGAGGATGGGTTTTCTGTTTCAGCACGCGGCGCTCTACGACTCGCTCACCGTCGCTGGGAACGTGGCGTTCCCGCTTGAGCACCATCGCAGAGACGTGTCCGGATCCGAGAGGGCTGACCGGGTAAGGCAATTGCTGGCCGAGGTGGGGATGGAGGGCAATCTGGAAAAAATGCCGTCCGATATTTCAGGTGGAATGCAAAAGCGTGTGGGGCTGGCACGAGCACTGGCCCTGGACCCGGAGATCCTTCTGCTTGACGAGCCCACTGCCGGCCTCGACCCCATCAGCTCCGGGGAGATAGACGAGTTGATTCTCAAACTCCAGAGGGAGCGTCAGATGGCGTCCATCGTGGTGACGCACGATCTGCACAGCGCCAAGACAATTGCGAATCGTCTGGCGCTCCTCGATCAGGGCAACGTGGTGATGGAGGGCAAGTTTGAGGATCTCCAGCAGAGCGGCATCGAGTTTGTAAAAGAGTTTCTGAAGCAATCGTAGGGGGAACCATGTCGAAATTAGCGCGCTTGGGAGCATTCATCGTCGGAACGCTGGCAATTCTTGCTGCCGGGGTATTCATTATCGAAAGCAAGGAGTATCTGTTCCGCTCCACTTACCAATTGAAAGCGCAGTTCGACAATGTGGCAGGGCTGGCCGAAGGAGCCGACGTGCAGGTAGGTGGAGTGCACAGCGGAACCGTGACGGATATTGTGTTGCCAAAGAAGCCGGGAGAGAAGGTTACCGTGTTTATGGAAGTCGCCAAGTCGACACACGAGATTATCAAGCAGGACTCCGTGGCCTCGATCGAAACCGCTGGAGTCCTAGGCAATCAATTCGTGGCGATTTCGTTTGGATCGGCCGGGCAGGCCGATGTAAAGGACGGCGAGATCCTTCGGAGCGATCCACCGCTGCAAGCGTCTGATCTGCTCAAGAAGATGAGCGGCATCCTGGATAGCAGCCAGCGGGCGATACAGAACACAATTGTGGCGACTGCACATCTGAGCTCAGTTAGCGCCAAGATCGATTCCGGCCGGGGAACGGTGGGAGCCCTGGTGAACGACAAGCAGCTATACAGCAACCTGGAAGAGACTACGACCACGCTCCACGACACCATGCTGCAGGCGCAGGTCGGAGTGACGGATTTCCAAGAGAATATGGAAGCGTTGAAACACAACTTCTTCCTAAGCGGATATTTCAAGAAACGGGGATACGAAGATGCAACGGACCTGGCAGCGAACAGGATTATTAGACTTCCCCAGGTTATGCCGGAAAAGACATTTACCTACGCCGTCCGCCAGCTCTTCGATGGGGCCGATTCGGCCAAATTGAAGGATTCAAAGGCGCTCAAAGCTGCCGGCGACTTCCTGGCACAATCTCCGTTCGGAGTCGCAGTGATCACCGTTTCCGCAGGCATGGAAGGCGATACACAAAGGGATCTCATCCTTACGGAGGCCCGGGCCATGGTCATACGCGAGTATCTGGTCGAGAACTTCGGATTTGATGACAGTCTGGTTAAGACCCTGGGTTTGGGCAAGCAGACCGGCGAAAGCCCCGGTGTGGACGGTGGATCAATCCAAATCCTCATCTTTCCGGAAGGAACGGAGATACCGGCAGACCAACCGGCTCCGGCCGCAGTTGCATCGACAATCGGCGTCGGCAAATCGGCCCAGGTCACTATCCCGGCAAGTCCCCAGCCATAGCCACTGACTCGGCAACGTATGGTCTGGTCATTGACCCGCGCTACGTTTGCCGCGCGATGAGTCGCCGTCAGATCTAGTGCAGAATTGCTCAGACGCGCTGCCCGCGATGGTGGAACACTCAGTTAGAAGAGCGATTGGAGAGCGCGTCATGCCACTTACCACCGTCATCATCACGATCGTCGCAGCGGGGCTTCTGTTGTGGCTTGTGAATAGGTTCATCCCGATGCAGAGCCAGATCAAATCGATCCTGAATGGGTTGGTTGTCATTGTTTTGGTTCTGTGGATCGCGAACCTCTACGGGTTGTTTGCGCACCTCAACCAATTCCGCGTCGGTCGCTGACATCTCGCTACCATCGAGGTCAGCGGGCTTCCCCCCAATCTAAGTCAACAATGCAACAGCAGTCTTCTGACTGCAGGAGTTATCGTGAAGCAGACACTTTTGTTTGTGATAGGAAGTGCGCTCAGCCTGAGCGCGTTTGCACAATCCAGCCCGCAAACGGGGATGACCATCGAATCTACCAGCTCAACGCCCATCTTTGTCGTGAATGTAACGAGCCGCACGGTCGAAGCAATTAACTATCGGTACCGCGGCGGAGCTGCGGATGTGGCTCTTGCAGGCACCGCTTTGCTGCCTTCAGCCGATGGGAAAGCCAAGGTGCGGAGCAAGCGCGGCACCATGGAAGTGGAAGCGGAGTTCGGAAACCTGCAAAGCCCGACAACCTTTGGCGGTGAATATCTCACCTACGTGCTATGGGCGATCTCGCCCGATGGCCGCGCGGCGAACCTTGGAGAAGTACTGGTGGGCGGGAACGATCGAAGCAAGCTGACTGCTACCACCGACTTGCAGACATTCGCACTGATCGTCACTGCCGAACCCTATTTTGCTGTCCGGCAGCCGAGCGACGTGGTCGTGCTTGAAAACGTCGTCGGCGCCAACACCAAGGGAACTGCGGAGGCCGTAAGCGCAAAGTACGAATTGATGGAGCGCGGCGGTTATATTCCCACGGGCTACAAGTTCGATCCTGTGGTCCTGGATGCCGGGCTGCCATTGGAATTCCTGGAAGCGCGCAATGCAGTGCGCATTGCCAAATCCGAGGGAGCCGAAACTTACGCCGGCGAGAGTTATCAGCATGCATTTGAACTGATGAACACGGCCGACGGATACGCCACGGACCGGCATTCGGATAAGAAGCAGTTGATCGCAACGTCGCGTGAGACCGTGCAGACTGCGGAAGATGCACGAGAGATTGCCGTCAAAAGGATTGAAGAAGCTAACAGGGCGAGCGAACGCCAGGCTTCCGCGGACGCACAGGCACAGTCGCAGGCGCAAGCCGATGAGGCAACCCGGCAAAAGGAAGTTGCTCAATCCAACGCGGCAAACGCCGAAGTTAACGCAGCAGACGCGCAGGCAGCCGCGGCAAAGGCCCACGCCGATATGGCCAACAATCAGGCAACATCGGCGGCAGCAGTAACCGCCGCTCAGGCCGACGCCGATCAGGCTCGCCTGGCAGCCCAGCAAGCGGAGCAGAACGAGCAGAAGGCGGATAGCGACAAGGCGGCCATGCGCGCGCAATTGTCATTGCAGCTGAATACGATTCTGGAGACACGCGACAGCGCGCGCGGACTTATCGTCAGCATGTCCGATGTGTTATTTGAAACCGGGGAGTATTCGTTGAAGACAGGTGCAAGGGAGAAACTGGCAAAGGTAGCTGGAATCCTGATCGCCTACCCGAGCCTTAACATCGCGGTCGGTGGCTACACGGACAATGTGGGCGGCGACCAGATGAATCAGAAACTGTCAGAGAACCGCGCCGGCGCAGTGCGCGATTACCTGGTGGAGCAGGGGGTAGCGGCGAACTCCGTCACCGCAGAGGGATTTGGCAATACTTCCCCGGTGGCCTCGAACGACAACGCTGCTGGACGGCAAGAAAATCGGAGAGTGGAACTGGTTGTATCGGGCGATGCAATTGGCGTCCCGCCTAATACAACAACCGGAAGCCTCCGCTAACATGACGGATATCCGCTGCGGGCTCGAAAGAGCCCGCAGGTTGAATGGCGCAGCTATGCACAGCGAGAATCGAGGTGTACATGCTCGGTACTATATTGTTGTTCTTCTCGTCCTGGCGCTCTTTTGGCCCATCGCCGCGCCGGAAGGTTCGAGGCTTGCGCAGAATCGATGCCACAAAGGAACTTGCATTGCATGGTTAGTCTCCGCGGCCGTCCTTGTTTCAATTCCCCATCTATAAAACAAACGTCGCCGCACCCGCTGCGAACATGGCTATTGTCGTGAAGGCCACGATCACCCATCCCAGGCGGGAACCTAGCTGGCCTTGCATCAGCTTCTTGTCGGCGGCGACCATCAGGATTGCTACGAGATGGAAAGGCGCCAATAGCCCATTGATGACGGCGGTCCAGTAGAGCGCCTTCACAGGGTTGATGCCGATAAAGTCCAGTGCAACGCCCGCCGCGGCATCATTGGTTATTCTCCGGATCTGGAATGCGCATCAAGCCACGAGAGCAAACAACGGGTATTGTGAGATCTGAACAGCATCAAGCTCCGCGGCGTTGAGTTGTCTCGATACGCCTTTGAGTGCACGGAACAAGGCTCGACGGATCGCCCCTGCATCTTAATCGGTTGACCATCCTTCGCCGATGGGCTGCCGGCAGGGGTGTAACCGATCCGGCAGGATGCATCCGCTGCTTTGTGCTTTCTGAGGTGTTTTCCGCGCGCATCGTGTCCACATGGGGCAGTAAATCTGAAGCGCGTTGCTTCGCGTCAAGTGTACAAAATGAGCAACTGCCCGTGGACCTGTCTGCTTCTTTTTATTCAGCAGAGCCTCGGCGTCACGAGAGTCTCAGATCTGAGAAGCTTGCTCTTTCCCGGCGAAGTGTTTACCTTTGTTCAGCTTTTCGCTCGGCGCGCAGCGCAATCTGTTCTGGAATAAATGCGCCGGCGCGCAGCGGCGCTATTCTTCCTGAAGGCGCGATCCGTTAACGCCCTCAACTGGTGTAGTAGTTTCGACGCGGGGCCGACCATGCCACTCTCACACGCTCCGAACTCGATGCAGGAAAATGCATGATCAACTGCAGCGGCCATTCATCCTCCAATTCACCAGACATTCACAGCAGAGTCTTGACAAGCCAAGCTCCGATTAATAAGTTGTAATCTCGTCACATCAAAGACGTTATCCAGCAGGTGGCTAGCGATCTCATTGCACGAATGGGCAGTCGCCAAGACTTCCCCGCCATTCCCCAATGGTGATTTGAGGATTTGAATCGGTGCCCGAGTGTGCCGAGCATTGGGCGATTGCCCAAAATCAGGATCCCGGCTCTGCTGGAAGGCGTCGCTATTTCCCCGCTCGTTTACTGGTTTTGGGGCCTTCCGGCCAGAGAATTGCTCACGGTAACGCTCCAGCGCCGCTAATTCGCCGGCAGCTCCGACTGCCAGGAGAACGTTAGATATGTCCAGCCAGTCTTGGTGTTCGTCTTCCGAGTTGCACTCTGCCAACTTGAGCTCCTATATCGGGAATTCAATGCATCGGTTCTGTAACCGTCAGACCGCGAGCCTCCGGCACGGACTGAGTCAGGCTTGGGCGATTGTCTTGCTGGCGGCAGCGCTCATGCTGGCCGGTTCGACAGGAGCATTGGGGCAGGCGCCGGTCCTCCAGCCCGGCTGGAATCAGTTGTCGCCGGCAAACAACCCTGGCCCGCGTTTTCTCGCCACGATAACCTACGATGCCGCGCATAGCCAGGTGGTCTTGTTCAGCGGAAACGACGCGAGCAACGATACATGGTTGTGGAACGGGACCGACTGGAGCCAGGCAAGCGCAAGCTCTCAGAGCAGCCCACCGGCCCGCTGGTCTGCCGCGATGGTCTACGACGCCGCGGACCGGAACGTGGTTTTGTTCGGCGGAGACGAGAACGGAACGCTGGGGCAGGACACGTGGCTGTGGAACGGGAGCAGCTGGACGCAGGCGTCTCCTGCGAACAGCCCCACTCCGCGTGACAACTGCATGATGGTCTACGACGCGGCGCAAGGTGAGGTCGTCCTGTTCGGCGGCAACGTTAACGGAGCCCCTGTCAACGACACCTGGGTATGGCAGGGAGGCAATTGGACCAATGTGACCCCTGCGGACCCCTCGAGCAGCCCATCGGCACGGCAAATGTACTCCATGGCTTACGACTCGGCGCTGGGGGAAGTAATTCTGTTCGGAGGCAGCGGATCTGGCGGCAATCTGAGCGACACGTGGGCTTGGAACGGGACCTCCTGGACGCAACTGAATCCCGCGAATATTCCTCCTGGACGATATGCCCAAGGCATGGCCTACAACCCCGCGCTGAATCAGGTTGTCATGTTCGGGGGAACCAACGGCAGCTATTTGGGCGACACCTGGGTGTTCGACGGCAGCAATTGGACTGAAGTCAGTTCCCCAGCCAACCTGCAGGCTCGCCTCGCCTTCAACGGCATGGTGTACGACTCGGCGATTGAGCAGGTGATCTTGTACTCGGGTTTGAGCCCGCTTGTAGACACTTGGGAGTTCGGCTCGCCTTCGAACTTTGGAAACATCAATGTCTGCCCCTCCAGCGCAACTACGCCGGCGCCATGCCAGCAGTCTCTCACCCTGACGTACAACGTTTTGAGCACCACTACATTCGGCACGCCACAGGTGGTCACGCAAGGCGCGGCCAGCCTCGACTTCACGCTGGCCAGTGGTGGTGCTTGCACCGGAACCATTTCCGCGGGAAGCACCTGCACGGTGAACGTCACATTCGCTCCGAAGGCGCCTGGATTGCGTGCGGGCGCGGTTCGACTCTTCGATAACGGCGGGAACCTGCTGACGACCAGCCTGATTTCCGGAATCGGTCAGGCGCCGGCGATGGCCTTCGGCCCCGGCACTCAATCTGTGGTGAACACCGGGAGCTATTCGTTGACCGCGCCCAAGGGTATAGCGGTGGACGCGGTGGGCGATGTCTTCATCGTGGACACCCACAACCACACCGGCGACGGACGCGTGATCAAGATCGCGAATGGAACCCAAACCACCGTGGGGGTTGGCCTGAGCTATCCGCAGGGATTGGCGGTCGATGGGGCCGGTGATCTGTTTGTTGCAGATAACGACCTCAATGAGGTGGTGGAAGTTCCGGCTGGCTGCGCCAGCGCCGCCTGTCAGAAGACCGTGGGAAGTGGTCTGAGTGCTCAACTGGGAGTCGCCGTTGATGGGGCCGGCGACGTCTTTATCGGCGACTTCACTGGCCACGAGGTCGCGAAGGTGCCGGCAAACGGGGGCACGCAGACGGTCGTGTACAGCCCGGGAACAAACTCCAGCCCAGTTGGTCTGGCGGTGGACGCGGCCGGAGATCTGTTCGTTGCCGACTATGGCCTCCATGAGATCGTGGAAGTCCCGGCAGGCTGCGCGAGCAGCAGTTGCCAAACTACGGTGGGCAGCGGATGGTCACAAGTTGAAGGCGTAGCGGTGGACGCAGCGGGCGACGTGTTCGTCACGGATATCGGTTTGGACGAGGTGGTGGAGATCCCGGCTGGGTGCAATAGCAGCAGTTGTCAGATTGCGGTGGCCAGCGGAATCGAATCGTTCGGCGTGGCGGCGAACGCCGCGGGAGATGTCTTTGTCGCTGACGCGAATAACAACCGAGCGCTCGAGATCAACAGATCGCAGCCACCATCGTTGAGCTTTGCCACCACCAATGCCGGCAGCACCAGCAGCGACAGCCCGCAATCCATTACGGCTTTGAATGTTGGCAACCAGCCATTGAACGCCATTAGCCCCGGCCTGGCGGTCGCCGGACCCAACTTCGTCCAGGTTGCCGGGCCGGGCGCGCCAGCCGATTGCTCGAGCACCTTCTCCCTGGCGCCGGGTGGGGAATGCAACCTGAGTATCGGCTTCGAGCCACAGAGCGGCGGCCCGCTCAACAGCACGGCTGTCTTTTCCGACAACTCGCTGAATGCTGCGCCGGCGACACAGACGATAGCCCTGAGCGGCACCGGTGTGGCGACCACCTACACGCTGACGGTGACCAACCTGGGAACAGGCAACGGCGCCGTGACGGACAATACGGGCGCGATCAACTGCACCATTTCGAATGGAAGCGTCACCGGAACGTGTTCCGCGAGCTATCAGAGCGGTACGGTGGTGCAACTGACGGCCGCGGCCGCAGCAGGATCCGTTTTCGCGGGCTGGAACGGAACCGCACAGACGGCCCTCTCCAGCATCAGCTTGACCATGAACGCCGCGTCTGCCGTGAGCGCGAGTTTCTCGCCGCAGAGCTTCGCCAACACCAACGTTTGTCCAACGGGACAATCCACTCCAGCGCCATGCAGCAGCACGATAGCGGTAACTCTCAACGTGTATGAGAACACCACCCTCGGCGTGATCCAGGTGGTGACGCAGGGCGTAGCCGGCCTCGACTTCTCGCAGGCCAGCGGCGGCACCTGCACCGGCGCGATTACGTCAGGAAGCTCCTGCGTCGTGAACGTGAAATTTACGCCGCTCGCGCCCGGACTACGCATGGGGGCTGTCAATCTCTACGACGAGAACGGCAACCTGGCGGCCAGCTCGCCTGTCTACGGCGTTGGCCAGGCGCCCGCGGCTGCATTCAGCCCCAGCGCGCAAATTCCCATCAGCACAGGATCGTTCACACTGTCCCAACCCAAGGGCCTTCTGATCGACGCAGCCGGCAATCTCTTTGTCTCCGATACCACAAAGCAGGAAGTGCTGAAGATCGCGCCCAGCGGGAGTGTGTCCAGCTTAGGCTCCGGGTTCCAATTCCCCCAGGGAATGGCGGAAGACGGAGCGGGCGACCTTTTTGTGGCGGACAACAACCTGAACCAGGTGGTGGAGATTCCCGCGGGCTGCGCCTCGAGCGCGTGCCAGCGATATGTGCCCAACCCGCTCACTCTGCGGAGCCAGTTGGGGGTCGCGGTCGATGGCGCAGGCGATCTCTTTATCGGCGATTTCGAGGAAAACAAGGTCGCGGAGGTCCCCGCCAATGGAGGCCCCCAGACCATCGTGTACAACCCGAACCCGGGTTGTGGCACCGGTAACAGCTGCCCGCACCCGGTCGACTTGACTACGGATGCCGCGGGTGACTTGTTCATCGCTGATTTCGGCCTGCAAAAGGTGGTTGAAGTTCCAGCCGGATGCACGAGTGCCGCCTGCCAGAAGACTATCGGCAGCGGATGGAGTCAACCGGATGGTGTGGCAGTGGACGCCGCTGGTGATGTCTTTGTTGCGGATGCGGGGCTGGATGAGGTTGTCGAAGTCCCGGCTGGTTGCGCCACCAGCGCTTGCCAGGTGGTGATGGTGAGCTGGATCGATACGGTTGCCGTAAAAGTGGACCCGTCGGGCGATCTCGTCGTGGACAACCTCGCGGGACCGCAAGTTTTCGAAGTGACCCGCTCGCTTCCGCCATCGTTGAGCTTTGCCCTGACCAATGTGGGTAGCACGAGCACGGACAGCCCGCAATTAGTCTCCATTCAAAACGTCGGGAATCAGCCGCTGAGCGGTACCCTCGCTTTGAACCTCGGCACGAGTTTCGCGTCGAACGCAGCCTCCACTTGCGGAAGCGGATTTACGCTTGTTCCGGGTTCGGCCTGTTCTGAAAGTTTCAGTTTCATCCCCTCGAGCACTGGGTATCAGACAGGTTCGGCGTCATTCAGCGACAACTCGATGAACCTCTCGTCTTCGGTTTCCCTTGAGACCATCAGTCTCAGCGGCAATGGCGGCTTGAACGGTCAGCCTGTAGGCGTGCAGGTTCCCAATGTGGTAGGGCTCCCACAAGCGGCCGCAACAACGTCCATTACCGGCACGGGCCTGGCCGAGGGGACCGTGAGCACTGCATCGAGCAGTGTTGTGCCGTCGGGAGATGTGATTGCCTCGAACCCTTCGGCCGGGACGGTGGTTAATCCCGGATCGGCGGTGCGGCTGCTGGTCTCGACCGGCCAGGCACCGCCGCCAACGCCAAATCCGCTTTCGCTTCTCAACAATTATTTCGTCACCGGCGATTATGCAGAAGGTGGCGTCGCTTTGCGGGGGAAAGGTGTGGGCGGCATGGCGAGCGGAACCATCACCATTGCTGACAGCACTACCAGTCCGGGCGCCCAGGGCGTCCCTGACGGCGCCGACATCATCGATGGCTTCCTGTACTGGATGACGCTGGAGAATACGGTCACGGCTTCGGGCAATACGGGAAAGTTTCTGGGCTATCCCATCACCGGGCAGCAGATCGGGAGCGACATTCCCTATACGGACGGCACGTTGGCCGGGACGCTGCGCGTGTATCGCGCCGATGTAAACACCTACTTCCCTGGGGCGACGAACGGCAGCGGGGTGCGTACCGGCTCGGGCGCGTTCACGGTCTCGTTGCCCGATAGCGGCGGAAGCACATTACCGGTGACCGAAGGCGCAAGCCTGGTGGTGATCTATCGCGTGATGTCTCAGAATTTCCCGCTCAAGTCGATCGTGATTTACGACGGCTCGGCAGTGCCAACCACTTCCACCACTCAGAACATGCAGGGATTCTATGACGCGCTGGGCGGAACGGCTGGAGAGAGCACGACCCTGTCCTACGCCGGCGGCAGCTGGAACAACAGCTTCACTAGTGTCTCGCTCGCCGCGCACGCGGCCCAATACAGCGCTCCGCTGAATGCCGGCGCCGCTTATGCCGCGGTGATTTTATGCACGCCCGTAACCAATAGCGACAACGACGGCATTCTGGACGCCTGGAAGGCCGGCCCGGCGGGGGGAGATTTCTACGCGGGAGCAGCCAGGTTATTACGACGTGAAGACCGGGTCCTGGGTGCCATTACCCGGCGCGGTACACGGCGAAAAGGATCTCTTCGTTCAGCTCGATTACATGTGCGGCGCCGTGCTGGCCAGTGGGGCCTGCGATCCCAACCAGGAGAATCTGTTTCCGTCGCCTGACGCCGATGGCAATGATCCGCTGGCGATGGTGAAGCAGGCATTCGCCACACCGCCTCCCTTGGGCCCCGGAATCGTGCTGCATCTGGAAATTGGGAACGCCGTGCCGGAAACCACCTGCACCGACAATACGTCCACCAATCCGCCGCAATTGTGCCAATTCCCCAACGAGCCGGGGGTGATCGGGTGGAAGAACAGCCTGGAATTCTCCAAGGTGTGGCCGAAGAATCTTGCCTCCTGCGCGGCAGGCGGCGATTGCTCGCCACGTTTCCCGTACGGGCAGAAGGACAGCTACCACTATGTGCTGTTCGGTCACTCGCTGGCCATTCCGGCCTGGAACACGCGCTACCAGACGCTGACGGCAATTTCGGTAAACAGCGGCGTAACCACGATCACGACCATCAATCGAGGTCCCGAGGGCGGCATTAACTATTGCCCAAGCCGCATCACGATTTCCGGAGTGCTGGGAAATCCGACCCTGAATGGGGTGTACAACACCACATCCTGTGCCGACTCGCGAACACATTACCGTGGCCACTCCCGGCGTTTCCAACTGGAGCTATCCGAACAGCACGATGCCGGAGCCCGAAATTGGCGTGACCTTCGGAACGGTTACGAGCATCTCCGGGTATTCCGATCTGGGCGGCGCCGATTCCGCAGTCACGCTGGGACTTTGGGAGACGACTCCGAACCAGGATATGAGCAAGCGCGCCAACGTCATTGCCGGCACGCTGTTCCATGAGATCGGCCACACGCTCGGCTTGACCCATGGCGGGCTCTACTATGACAACCTCCCGGCAGCTATGTCCCGACCTTCGAAGAGAATTGCAAGCCGAATTACAGAGCATCATGAACTACCTGTTCCAGCTCGACGGGGTGGGGCCGTGCAGCCGTGGCTTTTCCAACCAGTCTCTTGACGCACGCTAACCTCATCTTCGCTGGCCTCGGTGACTCAGCTTACCGACGGCTCCGGAAATCCCGCCACGTTCCCAACCTCGGCCTGGTACACCCCCACGGCTCCAACCACAACCGCAAGCCCCGCCACCATGCATTGTGACGGCACTCCGCTTACCGGCGACACGGGGTATCGCGTGGATGGGCCGGTCGCTCCCCTTACGCCCTCATGGTCGATTGGGCAGAACATTACCTTCGATGGCGTGCCGCCGAACGGGGCGATTCCGTACGATCCACTGCCCTATACAACCCTGCGGGGATACAACGACGTGGCCAACCTCGACCTGCGCCAATTGGGCGCCACCGGCGGTGAGTTCGCATCCCTGGCCAGCGTGCTTTCGTTTGGTTCCTCTACAATCGCCGTTGAATATCGCGCCGGGCGGAAGCGTGACCGTGGGCGCCGGCGGCACCGTGGCTCTGGGCAGCGGCGGAACGGTAACGCTGGGCAGCGGCGGCAACGTCACGCTGGGCAGCGGCGGCACGATCGCCCTCGGCAGCGGCGGAAGTGTGACGCTCAACAAGAGCGGAAACGTCACTCTCGGAAGTGGCGGCACCATCGCGCTGGGTAGCGGCGGCACGGTCGCGCTGGGCAGCGGGGGCACGGTCACGCTGGGCAGCGGCGGCACCATCACGCTGGGCAGCGGCGGCACGGTTACGCTGGGCAGCGGCGGCACGGTTGTGCTGGGCAGCGGTGGCACCATTGCCCTGGGCAGCGGCGGCTCGGTGACGATTCCCTCCACGGGAGGCAGCTACACTCTACCCGACAGCGGCGGGACCATCACTCTCGGCAGTGGCGGCACGGTTGCGCTGGGCAGCGGCGGCACAGTCACGCTAGGCAGCGGCGGCACTATTGCCATGGGTAGCGGCGGGACGGTGGCCCTGGGCAGCGGCGGCACAGTTACGCTGGGCGGCGGCGGCACCATAACGCTGGGCAGTGGCGGCACTATCGCGCTCGGCAGCGGCGGTAACGTCACCCTGGGCAGCGGCGGCACCATCACGCTGGGCAGCGGCGGAACCGTCACAATGGGCAGCGGCGGCAACGTCACTCTCGGCAGCGGGGGCACGGTCACGCTGGGCAGCGGCGGCAATGTGACCCTGGGCAGCGGCGGCACCGTCACCCTGGGCAGCGGCGGTACAGTTGCGCTGGGCAGTGGCGGCACGGTTGCGCTGGGCAGCGGCGGCACAGTCACGCTGGGCAGCGGCGGCACCATCGCGCTGGGCAGCGGTGGCACGGTCACGCTGGGCAGCGGCGGCACCGTCACCCTGGGCAGCGGCGGCACCATCACTCTGGGTAGCGGCGGGACACCAACATCGGTTGGCCCCGGCGCCTACACAGTAGGCAGTGGCGGGACTGTCACCCTGGGAAGCGGCGGCACGGTCACGTTGGGAAGCGGCGGCACAGTCACGATGGGCAGTGGCGGAACCATCACCATGGGCAGCGGCGGAACCGTCACGCTGGGCAGTGGCGGCACGGTCACGCTGGGCAGCGGCGGAGTCGTCGCCTTAGGTAGCGGCGGGACTATCGCGCTGGGCAGCGGCGGGACCATCGCGTTGGGAAGCGGCGGCAATGTGACGCTGGGCAGCGGTGGCGCCAGCACCAACGAATTGGATTACAACACCGCGAACTCGGTAGTTCGTCCGCCGAATTCGCCCACGTATACGATTACGCCGGCAGGTAGTATCGCAAGTGAATTGGATGGCGCCGGCCTTCGGAATCGTTCAGACTTACACGATTTATCGCAGCGTGAATGGCGGGTCCCCGGTGGTGATTGGCAGCGTCAGCGGCGTCAACGGATCCGCCCCGGCGACCACATTTACCGACACCAATCCTCCCGCTGGAACGTTGGTCTACACCATTACGACCACGCTGGTTCCAGACACAACCGGCTCGACGCCGCGCCAGAGCAGCCCGTCGTCTCCGGCTGTAATTACGGTGAACCAGACCATCGTCCTTGGCGCGTTGCCAAGTTCGGTCGTGCTCGGCAACACGCAACCCACGGTGGTCACGGCTACCGCAGAATCGAACAACACCGCGAACATGCAGCTTGTAACTTTCAGCGCCTCGGGAGCCTGCTCGGTGGCGGGCTCCTCGATGAATGCAAGCGGAGTCTCTTCGGTTACTGTAGCGCTGAACGGCACAGGAAGCTGCACCATTACTGCCTCGCAAGCGGGCGATAGCGCCACGGCTGCGTCGGGAACAACCGCCTACAATGCGGCGGCTCCTGTATCGGGGACTTTCACCATACTGCCTCCGGGTTCCACCACGCAATCGCAGACCATCACCTTTGCCGCGTTGCCCAGCGTGCAATATGGCGGCGCATTCTCAGTAAGTGCGACTTCCAGCTCCGGGCAAGCAGTCGGCTTCTCGGCGTCAGCCAACGGCGCGTGCACGGTGAATACCACCACCGGTACAGCCAGCGGCAAAGCCACCGCCGCGGGCTTGTGCAAGATCACGGCGACCGCACCATCCAACAGTACCTACAGCGCTGCCTCGGTCACGCAATCGTTCGCCATAACCCCCGCGCCGCTCACGGTGACGGCAATTAACCTCACCAGTGTGTATGGGCAGTCGCTTCCGTCGTTGACTCCAGCCATCAACGTCAACTACAGTCTCGCCGGCTTTGTGAATAGCGACTCAGCCTCCGTCGTCAGCGGCGCGCCCGCCCTCTCCACCACGGCAACTGCGTCGAGCAGCGCCGGCGCCTACCCGATAACGGTTTCCACGGGCTCGCTTGCGGCCGCAAATTACTCTTTCCTCTACGTGAACGGCACGTTGACCATCCAACAGGCTGCAGCCACCATCAGCGTCGGCAATATTCCGTCGAGCGCGGTCTACGGTGGAAGCTTCACGGCGACCTATGCCTACTCGGGCACCGGAACGCCGACGGAGTCGGTGGCGTCATCCACAACAACCGTGTGTACGGTTTCCGGAAACACCGTGAAGTATGTGGGAACCGGAACTTGCACCCTCCAGGCCAGCGCCGGAGCCACCACAAACAATGCGGCGGTAAAAGGCGTCCTGCAGAGCTTCTCTGTGAGCAAGGCCACTCTTACCGTGACCGCAACGAACGCTTCACGTGCTTTTGGAGCGGCCAATCCCACGTTTGCCGTCACTTACTCCGGGTTCGTGAACAGCGATACCTCTGCAGTGTTGAGCGGCAGCCCCACCGTCACCACAACCGCAACCACAACGAGCCTTCCCGGCACGTATCCGATCACCGCGAGTCAGGGAACCCTGGCCGCGGCGAACTACACGTTCACCTTTGTGAATGGCACCCTCACCGTCACCGCCACTGGCTCGGTCCCAGCATCCAGCACTACCTGCAATGGCGCTTACACCGGCACATTCAAGGGGAACCTGACTGTCTCCACCGGACAGAACTGCGTCTTCGTGGGCGGCGGCGCATCGGGCAACATTACTGAGACGGGCGGCAACCTTACTCTCGACGGCTCGACCGTAGGTGGCAGCGTGACCATAACCGGCGGCACTTTCTCGATTGGCTCCTCCAACACCATCAAGGGAAGCCTGCAAATCGAGAGCCTTCCGTCGGGATCGGCAACCAACCAGGTGTGCGGCGCGAAAATCTCCGGCAGCCTGCAATTCGAGAGCAATAAGTCCGCCGTCCTCCTGGGATCAGGTTCAGCGTGCGCAGGCAATGTGATTGGGAGCAGCGTTCAGGTTATCAGTAACTCTGCGGCCGTAACCATGGATGGAAACAACGTAAGTGGAAGTTTGCAGGTGGAGAGTAATAGCGGGGCGACCACGACGGACAGCAACACCGTCGGCGGCGCAGTGCAGATCATAAGCAACACGGGGGCAGTGCAGGTGTTCACCAACGTTATCAAGGGAGCCCTGCAATGCCAGAGCAACAGCTCGATCACCGGCAGCGGGAACACCGCGGCCTCGAAAACTGGGCAGTGCGCGGCGTTCTAACCAGGAGATAGCGCGGTCAGGCGCTCACGATCCCGCGCCATTGCATGGCGGCCCGAATCACGTACCGATTGGGATCAATTTCGCTGTCGTTTATTGGCCGAGACGATGCCGGATATCCGCAACCATGGGATCATCCGGCGATTGCCCGCGGATGGTGAGATAGTTTTTGTAGAATTCCGCGTACCCTCCGCTGTTCATTCCCTGGCGGGCGCGCCCTTCGTAGTAATACACGGGCGGGAAATACTCATAAGTGGGCACGTTGTCCATAAAGAGCTCGATAGCTTCACCCCGCCGCTTGGTGCATTGATCGAATTCCGAGTCAGCTTCAGGAAAGGCTCCCGCTGCAAAGTAAGCCAGCCCGAGATCGAAGTGACCGATCCAGGTATCGAGGAGGCTGTTCGCGGCGCTGATCTGCCTGACCGCCTGATTCGTATCCTTCCGCTTCAGCGCGATCATGCCGTCAACGATTTTCCCGTACGCCTGCGACTCGCTTGACAGCGAGGAAGAGAGGGTTGAAGCAAGCTTTCCCGCCTTGGCGAACTCTCCGGCATCGGCATAGGTGCTGGCGGCCAGGAATTCGATCTCCGTGGACTGGCTGATGGTCAACGCTTTGCCGAGGTCAGAGAGCGTGGCCGCATGTTTTCCCTCGATTTCCTCGATGTTGGCAAGCGCCAGGAGCTTTCTTGCCGCGTTATCGCTCCTCCTGGCCGCAACATCGGCAGCGGCTTCCTGTTTCAATGTGTTTTCCGCATCAGAATACTTCCCCTGATAGGCCGCCAGATCTGCAAGGCCGAAATTCGCGGTCGATTGCGCCACCGGTCCAAAGCTGCCAAGCTGGCGAAACGATGCAGCGGCTTTGTCGAGCTGTCCTTGCCCGAGCTGCGCTTCGGCAAGCACGAGATAAGCCTGCGCGGCCGAAGGATTGATCGATAACGCGGTGCGCGCTTCCTTCTCGCTTCCCGCGAAATCGCCGGCAAATGCGCTAATGAATGCCAGGTTGAGCCGCTGCCCCACCCCTTTCGGCACAATCGCAACCGCATTGCGCGCCGCTTCCAGCGCCTTGGGTGCGTTCCGCAGATTGGTGTAGCAGGTGGCCAGGTTGTTCTGACCCACGCGATCAGCAGGGTAGCGTGTCACCAGTTGGGTGTATTCCTGAACGCAGTTCTGCCACTCGCCCGTGGTCAGGTAGTACAGGCCGCGGTCGCGATAGCGCTCCCGCTCGGTCATGGTGTCCACATGTTCCATGGCCAGTTTCATATAGTTGGCGGCGTCCCTGGGCCGGCCCAGGTTCAGGGCCATCGCCGCCATTCCGGTGTAGGCCCGGGCAAAGTTCGGGTCTAGCTGCGAAGCTCCCTGAAACGAATCGAACGCCTCCTGAAACTTGCCCGCGAACTGCTCGTCAACACCGAGCGCATCCTGATGAACAACTTCGAGCGATGCGGCGCTGAAACCTCCGCTTACCTGGTCGAACTGCACTGAAGGAGGAGTGGTATCACCCAAGGCATTGCGAAGGGGAGCGGCCAGCTTGGGAAGCTTGTTGACAATCTCCTCCTTGTTGGCGACCTGGACCTCCGATGTAGCCAGCACCTTTCCGGTCACGGCATCGAGGGCCGTTGCCGAAACATGGTACCCATCGTCGCGCAAATTTATCTCGCCCGTAATCACCGCATTGACACCCTGATTCACGGCCACAAGGCGCGCGGACCCCTCGTCGAGTTTGTCCGTCGGATGGGGGAGCTTTTCGGCTTGTTTACGCGCGTCGCCGCGATTGTAAGTGTTGATGAAGCTGGCTCCCTCAAGCGCCAAGCCGAGCATCGGCTCCAGGGTATTGTCCAAAACAGGGTCCCCGGTGTGGTTGGCAAAATCCGCCACCAGCACCGAGATCGGGGCATGCGGACCTGTCTTCGCCACCGGTTGCCTTCGGCTGACGAACCAGGTGGTTCCGGCCGCAATCGCCACCAGGAGCAGCCCGGCCACCGCTGGAACCCGCCAGGGAAGCTCGCGAATCCGGATCATTCGCAACCGCAAAGAGGACGCGGAAACTTTCTTCCCCGCGCCCGTGCCCTGCCACGCGCGCAGGTCGGCATCCAGTTCCTCTCCGCTCTGGTAACGGTTTGCCGGATCCTTTTCCAGACATTTCGCCGTGATATTGCTCAGGGTTCCCGGGATGTTCTTATCGATATCGGCAAGGGGTATGGCGCGCTGCTGGGCACGCATCAGCAGGCTCGCGATGGCGCTCTCAGCTTGAAAAGGAGTTGCCCCGAATAGCAATTCGTAGAGAATCAGGCCAGTTGTGAAAATGTCGGAACTGGCCTTCAGCTCTTTGCCTTGCGCCTGTTCCGGCGACATGTACTCGAGCGTGCCCAGCATGGCGCCGGTGCGAGTCATGCCCTCGCTGCCCACAGTGCGAGCCAAACCAAAATCCATGATCACGACGCGGCCGTTCACGTCCCGCATGATGTTGCTGGGCTTCAGATCCCGGTGGATGATTCCTTCCCGGTGGGCAGCGGATAGCCCGGCGGCTACTTGCTCCATAATTTCTACAGCTTCCCCAGGGTCCAGCTTGCCGCGTTGTTTCAGGAGCTGATGAAGGTTCTCGCCGTCAACGTACTCCATCGTAATGAACCGGGTACCACCGGATTCCCCGAGATCGAAAATCCGGATGATATTCCGATCGGTGATCTGGCGCGCCAGAATTAGCTCCTGTTTGAAGCGAAGCAGGATCTCGGGATCATCGGATAGTTCGCGCCGGATGACTTTGAGCGCGACCACTCGTTCCAATTCCAGATCCCGTGCCTTGTAGACAGCCCCCATTCCACCTTTGCCTAGCATGCTGTCGATTTCGTATCGCTTTGCAAAGACGGTTCCCGGCTGCAAGTCGGCCGCGGGATCTGCCATGGGACGGACTTTTGACCCTGCGCGCAAGGTGCCCCGACCCGCATCATCGACGAGCGTTGGCAAATCTGAGGAATCGCCGGACACCGCTGCCGGCACAGGGCTCCCCTGCCCGCTGGGGACATCTCTTCCCGAGCTGGAAATACCCAAGGCAACCAGCGTTTGCGCCTCTGTCTCGAGATTCCGCTTTTTAGCTTCGTCCATTCCGATCCACATCGAACAGCGGTTTATCTGCCTGAAAACGCGGGGAGAAAAGCTGCTGTAACAGCCCTGCTTATATTGTGCAGATTGTATTCCATTCGCAGGACTGTTGAAATCGGCATCCGTGGTCCATACGCGGCAATGCGCCCTCGCCGTTGTCTATGAATTCAAACCGCTACGCGCAACACCCCTCGAGTCCGGAGCTGGCAGAGTGCATCGGATCGAAGAAATCCTCAGGGACACGACCGCGTCGCGAAGCAACGCATCAATGAGATTTTGGGCAACCGCAGATCCTTCATTCCGCTGAGAAGCGCTTCGCTAAGGATGACGCCTTGTGGTAGTGCGAGCCGCAACGTAAATAGTGCATGCGGGACGAATCGTTGCCTGATTGTCAGTTGCTTGTTGGGTAACAGAGATCAGCCCGGAGCGTACCGGACCCGTATAGAAGAGGGTCTGCAAGAGTGTAAATGCGCGAGAATCAGGCGAAGTTCAATCCGCACACCACAACAACAAAGGAATATGGGGAATCTTAAGTTATTGATTATAAAAATAGTTAAAGAGTGCCGGGATGGGGTCGAATTCTAGCTGCTGTTGATACTACGCAAGTTGCTGATTCCTGGTGAGGGAAACGTTCTGTGATCTGCGCGGCTCCCTTGCCGGTTGGCAGAATTCCCGGTGTCGGGCGAGTAACCGAGCAGAAGTTGGCGCGACTCGGAATGCGTACAGTGGGCGATGTGCGCAACCGGTCATTCGAGAAACTTCAGCTTCAATTTGGACGCTACTTGCTGCGGCTCTATGTGCTTTCGAGAGGCATCGACGAGACACCGGTTGTATCGAACCCCCCGTTCAGTCGACGTTCGAGGAGGAATGATCGCGATCGGAGTTCTGATCGCAATCAGGGAGATGGGATTGTTGGTTGCAAAGATAGCGGTTGGGCGCGGGAGCATGCGCAGAAGAATCAGGGTCTTTGAGTATCCGCCTTCTCTATCAAATGTTGCTTCCTGGATGTAATCGGGCTGTACGCGGATACCTGCATCTCCCAATGCACGCTTGAAACCGGCAAGACGATCCTGAGCATTGGTGAGATGGAGTGGGCCTGTGATCACCGCAATCTGTTTGTGTCCCATCCGCGTGAACAAGCTGGCCGCACGATATGCCCCTCCCTCATTAGCGACCGTGACGCTATCACCTTTCCAATCGCGAGGCAGGCGATCCACGCAAACCACGGCAGCCCCGCCTTCCGATAGAACTGTGCTTGCACAGTCAAGTCGCTGAAGTTGGACGGAATCACGATCAGTCCGGCGGGAAGGTAGGTTCGAAGAGCATTTAGATGCGCGAGTTCCTTCGAATGATCATTATCGGCGTTGCAGAGGATCGGGCGATATCCGTTAGAAAAGGCGACGTCTTCTGCGCCACGCACCACGGCGGCGAAAAAGGGATTGGTCAAGTCCGGAATGATCATTCCAATCATGTTGGTCTTGTCAGGTCGAAGGCCGCGTGCCAGTTGGCTTGGCTGATATCCGGTGGCCTCCATGGCGTCAAGCACGCGTTTTCTGACCGATTCTCGACCCCCAGCAGACTTGTTGAGGACGTGCGAAACCGTGCCGAGAGAAACACCGGCTAATTCCGCAATCATCATCATGTTTGCCACGTCGTCTTTTTACCTTATGCCGGAGATCATTCGCGAACAAAGATCGCCCCGGCCCTCCTAGAATATCGTCGTACTTGAATCATTTCAAGACAATGGACAACTGACCATCTCCTCTGCGCCTTCGAGTGGAGAGTAGACTTGGCCAATAGGCAAGCCGAATTGCATGTGGGTTCAGATTTCGCTTGACAGCGAATCGGAGGCGAGATTAGCGTGTACTCTTGATTGTGATTGAAAGCTTTCAAATAATCGGAACATTTTGAGGCCTGCCATGAATCGACGGATCTTGTCTTCCCTGCTATTCCCAGTTCTGCTGCTCGCGTCTCTAAACCTTTGGGCGCAGTTTGCCCAGCGCGGGAGTATTGAGGGCACCGTCTTCGACCAGTCCGGCGCGGTTATTCCGGGAGTTGAGGTGACTCTGCTCGACGTGACACAGAATCAAACCCAAAAAGTGCAGGCAGACACCGTCGGTCACTTTGAGTTCAGTAATCTCCCTGCGGGACAGTATCAGCTGACCGCATCGCAGAAGGGATTTGAGACGGAGCGGTCGAATGCCATCGCGGTCAACATCGGTGCGATCAGCCACTACGACTTCAAGTTAAAACCGGGATCGGTGAGCGAGTCGGTCACGGTGACCGATCAGGCCGCGGGCCTGGAGACGGATCAGGTCAGCGTCGACACCAACGTCACTTCACAGCAATTTGAAGACTTGCCGCTGAACGGGCGCAATTTCACCGCCATCGCGGCGCTGGTGCCCGGAGTGGCGACTTACCCACAGGCCAACATCAACCCGGGCGGGACGTTTTCCGTTGGCGCGCAGTTCGCCATGGGCGGAACTGCATACACCGCCGGAGGTGCATTTCAAGGTTCGCGCGACAACGGTTTTTACATCAATGGAGTGAACGCCAACGACAATTACGAGAGCAGTATCAGTTTCGCGCCATCCACCGAGGCTATCGGGACGGGAACCGTTCAAGTGTCGGATTTTTCCGCTGCGGTGGGGCATGATATCTCCGCGCTGAACATACAAACCAAGGGTGGTGGGAACAAATTCCACGGCGAGGCCTATGACTTTCTTGAGAATACGGACCTGAATGCCGTCAACCCCTGGGCCAACGCCTACTCGCTGATCACGTTAGGCACGCCCGCGATCAAGCCGACGCTGATTCGCAACCAATTCGGCGGGAACCTGGGTGGTCCGATCCCCATTCCCGGCTTGAAAAACAGGCTCTTCTTTTTTGCCAACTACGAGGACTTTCGCGAAAGCGACGGTAGCACAGAAGTCACTGCTTCAGTACCCTCGGGAGCTGAGCGTAAGGGAGACTTCAGTGAGTTGCTATGCGGAACGCCTGCCTGTGATGGAGGCCCTGGCAGCAACCCCAATCCTGTTCAACTCTACAACCCCTTCTTGACGACCTATGACCCATCGACCGGGGTGAGTTCACGTCCAGCGATTTTGAACAATCGTCTCGATCATGCCGGAATCGTCAATCCTAGCTCAGCGGCCATCATGAATGCTCTGTATCCCCAGCCAAATATTCCCAACACGCCCAGCAATGAAGTGAATTATTTTGCCTATCAGAGTTCAGGAATCTCCAACTATCACATCGACACGCGTTTTGACGCCAGAATCACTGCGAATGACAATTTGTTCGTGACGTGGTCGAAATCGAATGGCAGCAACTCTTATCATGGCGGTATTACTCCCACTCAACTATACTCATTTCCGGTTCAGGACCAGTCGTACCTGATCACGGCGAATTACGCCCATATTTTTACTCCGAACCTGACCAATGAATTCATCTTTGGAGTCGGCGATGGCGCTCTCGTCACCATTTCGAGCAGCCAACTGAGCTATTTCAACGGCAGCAGCAATCCGCTCAACCAGGACTTTCAGAATACCGGCGATGGTATGACGCATGGAGGTTTTGGTGTTTACGCTGGCCCGGGGGTTTCTAACTATCCCTCTGCGGGCCTCGCTGAGTTCTTCCGCGCGGAGAACGAGTCCTGGCAATTCTCCGACAACGTCGACTGGGTGCGAGGCCGGCACACACTGACCGCAGGCTTCAACTACTTCCGCAAGAGTGAAATTGACTGGGACGTGGCGCGCAACGTGCAGTTCGGAGCTGGCTGCAATTACTATTCTGGCGCCTGCCCCAACGCCTTCAGCGGCAGCGGAGGCGACCTGGGCTATGAAGGCGGCGATGCCATGGCCGACTTGGTGATGGGAACTCCGTCCGACATGTGGATTCGCTACACCATCAATGGTGGAAACGCCACGTCGCCGAATTACAACATACGGTTTCCATATTGGGGCTTCTACGTCAATGATAAGTTCCGCCTCAGCCCAAAGCTGACCTTCTCGGCGGGATTGCGTTGGGATTTGAGCATCCCGGACTATACATCTAACCCCAGCATCGCTCCCTGCTGCGCGATCTACACCGCAAATTCGACTCTCCCCAGCGGTGGCGTTCTGGAGTATCCCGGAATCGCTTCCGGGCTCCCGATCCACTATCGCTCCGCGAGCAAGGACGATTTCGCTCCGCGTGTCGCTATCGCTTATAGTCCAACCCTCAAGACGGTCGTGCGGGCGGGGTACGGCATTTTCTACAACGCCGGAGCCAGCCAGATTTCCAACAATGTAGGAACTGCGATCTATGGAACCTCAAGCGCCGTCAATTACAACGAAGACAATGCGACCCTGGGAAAGCCGGTGGATACACCCTACCTGACTCTCGCCGACGTCTTTCCGGCACCGCAGTCCACGACCCTGGGATCGTTCCCAGACCCCACGGGCAAGGGCGAAGGAACGGACGGTCCGGGCGCGTTGACGGGTATCACCTATTACGATCAGAAATCGACGCCACTGCCCTACTACCAGCGCATGCTCCTCGATCTCCAGGAACAAGTAGCCGCCCACGATGTGATCGTGGTGTCGTACGCAGGTGTGCAGGGAAGAAAGGGAACGCAGGAAGTAAACATCAACCTGCCCCCATATCAAACAGGATGGACCTACGGCGGTGGCAGTGGCGATCCCGCCTTTAACGCCGCCCGCCCCAATAACACTGGCTACTTTAGCGACATTTACGTCATCCGGCCCACACTGAATTCCTTTTATAATGCGCTGATCGTCCAGTATCGACATGACTTCAGCAAGGGTTTTCAGGCCTTGAGCAACTACACGTGGGGCAAAACGGTTTCAGACTACCCGTGGACGAGCGCACTCTCAGGCAACGGTTCGGCAGGCGCGGGCGCCAGTGGTTTCCAGTATCCCAACCTGTACAGCCGTGGTGAGAGCAACCAGTCGCACCGCAACCGTTTTGTGTTCAGCGGCATCTGGTCGCCGGAGTACGGCAAGTCGTGGCCGCTGTGGGCAAAGCTGCCGCTGCAGGGCTGGCGTCTGAGCGGGACCATGACACTGGAGTCCGGCGATGCACTGACGGTATCCAATGGCGGTCCCGGCACCGCTTGTCCCAGCAGCGACGCCGGAACTCCCATGTGCCCAACTGGCTTCGGCTCGAGCGCCCAGGACGGCGCCGGATTTGATGAACTGAACGTTTCGGGTGATCCCAATATCGGCCACTCGTCCAAGACGTTCATGCGGCAGTTCGACATTTCGAAGTTCTCGGTGCCGGCAATGAATGTCCGGGGAAACTCGGGACTGGGGACAGTAAGAGGTCCAGGGCAGAATCGAGCGGACCTCTCGCTGGCCAAGACATTTTCTCTCTATGAGAATCTCCATCTGGAGTTCCGGGTTGACTCCTTCAACGCGTTCAACCACTCAAACTGGAACAGCGTAGTTACCGGCTACCCCAGCGGCAGCGCGCAATTCCCCTTTGGAATGGTCAACGGAGCGAATGAGGCGCGCATCTGTCAAGTTGCGGCAAAAGTGGTATTCTAGGCCGCTCTCCTGACTCGATGTAATTTGCTCGATCCTAAAGGAGCATCTTTTCAGAGCGCGCGCAGAACAACGCCTCGGGCAGGGGGCGACCATGATTTCGGCATGCTGGGGAGTCTTCGTCTGGCAGGAGTTTGCCCACGCGCCCGCCCGTTCCAAGACCTCATTGGCGTGGATGTTTCTTTTCTTCTTATCTGGCTTGACGGCGATTGCTATTGCGCCTCTGTTTTTGTAGAAGTCTTTTTTCATCGCTCTGAGGAGAATCAAAGTGTCCTCTCAAAAGCCAATCGTAGTCGTCGGCAGTATCAATACAGATCTTGTGGCAGTCGCCGGGAGAATCCCGGCTATTGGAGAAACCGTAATCGGCACGGACTTTCAAATCCATCCCGGAGGCAAGGGAGCGAACCAGGCCGTTGCGGTCGCGCGGCTAGGGTACCCGGTGCAGTTGATCGGACGGCTTGGCGATGATCCATTTGGCGCTCAACTGAGGTCGTATCTGAAAACCACTGGAGTGGATATTGAGGGCGTGGCCGCCAGCACGGGAACGTCGGGCGTTGCGGTTATCGTCCTCTCCACGGAAGGAGAGAACAGTATTGTTGTTACGCCGGGTGCAAATGCGAAGGTCACGCCAGAGGATGTTGCGAAGAACCTCGAGCGAATCCGCCGGGCCGGAATCGTTCTCACACAGCTTGAGATTCCATTGGAAACTGTCGAATATCTGGCCATGGTCTGCGCGCGCGAAGGGGTGCCTTTGATTCTCGATCCTGCTCCCGCCAGAGATTTACCCGCAGAACTTTTCAAGCGCATCGCGTGGTTCACGCCCAACCAGATTGAGGCGGCATTCTTCATCGGAGCGGACGCAAACGGAGCAGATCCGGCCGCCATGGCAAAAGCGATTCTGGACAAAGGGTGCCATGCGGCTCTGCTTAAACTGGGTTCCAGGGGAGCCTATGTCGCCTCTGGAGCCCGGACAGGAACATTTGTCCCTGCATTCGCGGTCAAGGCGGTGGATACAACCGCGGCCGGCGACGCTTTCAATGGGGGTTTCGCGACAGGGCTCATGCTCGGCAAGTCTCCCGTAGAAAGTGCAATATTCGCGGCGGCGGTGGCCGGCGTCTCGGTCACCAGGCACGGAGCGCAACCATCTATGCCCGCAATGCCTGAAGTGGAAGCGTTCCTTGAAGAGGCGGCGGCCAGGAGCAGCTGGAAATGAGCCGGCCCGTGCGGCAACTGCTGATAGGCTTCGGCGGATTGGCGCTATGGGCAGCCGCGCCCCTGCTTGCCGCGCAGACGCGCAGGACGCCGGCGGAGATCGCGCCGCCGCACGGGCCGCATGTGCCGTGGTACGTAAGCGCTGGGGCCATCCATCGTGTTCTGCTAAAGCCCACTACAAAATACTGGAAATACGAGCATCTTTCCTTGAAGGCCTCCGATTCGGCATCGCAGTTGCGCGCGTGGAGAGACTCGGGCATCGATGCGATCGAGGTATTCGCTCCGGAAGAGGGTGGCAACAGCTACAACGGGCTGGATGCGAAGAACAGGTTTGCTCTGGATTCCGGGATTGGGTCTATGAGCGACTTTCGCCGCATGGTGAGCCAGGCGCACGCGCTGGGCATGCATATTGTGACGTTTCAGAATCTTGGCTATGCCGCCCTGGATGCGCCGCAGTTTACAAAAGCCCAGCAGGACGTTCGTGCCGGACTCTCAACGCGGGAGAGCCGTTTCTTTTATTGGAGCAAGAGCGCGGATGCGCCTCCGCCGGCCAAGGGAGACAGCTACTTTCTGGTTCGTCCTTCCGCTCCCGGCTATGACCCGCTCAAGAACGAGTTCTGGCAGTGGAGCGAAATCGCACAGCAGTATTTCTGGACACGGTGGCCCGGCAAGGACGCGAACGGAGAGACCACCCACCTGCCGCAATACAGTTGGGCTTCACCCGAGTGGTCCAGCGAAGCGGCGAGGGTGGTGAACTTTTGGATGGGCACCGGTCTGGACGGAATGGTTGTGGACGCGGTGAATTGGTACGCGGGATACGATTGGAACAAGAATGCGGCGCTGATTGCCGCGCTGCGCCATCATGGAGCGGACAAGCTGATGCTGCCGGAGGGCAGCGGCGCATTCCACACCGACGATCCGGCAGGTTGGATCAGCGATGGAAGCTGGAACGCGCTCTACGACTACGGGCTCGACATCTGGTGGGAGAAAGACTCAAGGCCGATGATTGCGAGCGTTGAGAACGGCGATCCCGCACTCTTTGAGCAGGCGCTGCGAAGCTACCATGACCGCGTGGTCGCTGCCGGCGGAGTGCTCATTCAGCCTGTTCCTGAGATGAAAGACGCTGGAAGGCAGCGGCTGGCCGAAGGGCTTTTGGCAACATCCGGCGACATGCCATGCTACTGCTCCTCCAATCCATCGTTGCTTCGCCCCGCCGAGGGCGTCGCCCGCTTGCTCAAACTCAAGACAGCTCATCCGGCTCTCTACCAGAACAGCACGCGGCGGCGCATCGTCACCAACCAGGACGAGAGTGTTTACGCCACGCTGCGCACCGCGGGAGACAAATCGGAGCGGGTTTTGGTGGTCTTCAATTTTTCCGCTCGGCCGGAAGAGACTACGATTGACACCGGCGCGATCCATGCAAGCCTCTATCGTGATCTTGAGTCGGGAGCAGTAACCGATATCAGGAAGGACAAACTGGCCTTTGAACTTCCCGGATACGGCCACCGCATCTTCCGGGCCGAACCATAATGCGCGCTTCCATCGCACAGGAGATCGTCCAATGAACAGAACTCGTCGAATCCTTCAATGCCTTTTCCCGGTCGTGTTGCTGGCGGCCGCTCCCCTTGGCGCGCAGGACACGCACTTCGCCCCCAGGAACCAGCAGATTCCTCCGCCGCCGTGCTTGATCATTCGCGGCGCGTGGGAGGGCGGCTATTCTGCCTGCACTCCGCTGAGCCACCAACAATGGCTCGCCGACATTACGCATTGGCGCAACGAACGGCGCATCCGCACGGGATTCGATCCGAGCCGCTACGAGCTTCCGGCTTTGCAGTGGGCTCAATCCGCCTTCATGCAGCCCCAGATGATGGTGCATGACCGCTACTTCTACGATCCGGTAGCGGGCAAGTATACGGTGGACAAGTACGTCGACGACCTTGAGAAACGCTACGGCGGCATCGACGCCGTGCTCATCTGGGCCACCTATCCAAACATGGGCATCGACGACCGCAATCAGCATGACATGGTGCGCTCCATGCCCGGCGGCATCGAAGGATTGCAACAAATGGTCGCGGACTTCCATCGCCGCGGCGTCCGAGTTTTGTTTCCCATGATGATGTGGGACCAGGGAACCCGCGATCCCGGCGCCGACTGGCCCGACGCCATCGCAGCATTCATGAAGCAGATCAATGCGGACGGCATCAATGGCGACACCCAGGATGGCGTGCCTCTGGCGTTTTCGCTGGCCGCGGAAAAAATTGGGCATCCACTCGCATTCGAGCCCGAGGGCAGCCCTTCCGACGAGGCCCTGTCATGGGACGTACTGACGTGGGGCCAATATCAATTTGAGTTTGTTCCCACTGTCGATAAATATCGCTGGCTCGAGCCGCGCCACCAGGTCAACATCCAGGGCCGCTGGGTACGCGACAAGACCGACGATCTGCAGTTCGCATTCTTCAACGGAGAAGGTTGGGAGAGCTGGGAGAACGTCTGGGGTATCTGGAACGGCGTGACTCCGCGGGATGGCGAGGCAACGCGCCGCATAGCCACAATTGAGCGCGCCATGGCGCCCTTCCTCGTCAGCCAGGATTGGGAGCCGTTTTATCCCATGCACATGTACGGCGTGTTCGCCAGCCGGTGGCCGCTGAAAGACCAGACACTTTGGACCATCGTGAATCGCAATGAATACAACTCCGATGGGCGGCAAATGAGCGTTCCTTATAACGAAGGCACGCGCTACTTCGATCTCTATCACGGCGTGGAACTGATGCCTGCTCGCGAAGGGGAAGCGTCGATACTTTCCTTCCCAATCGAGGCGCACGGATACGCCGCCGTCCTCGCTACCTCCAGCGAACCAAGCGCAGACCAGCGGCAACTCATGGACAAGATGGCGGCGATGACCAGGAGCCAGCTGTCGGCCTATTCGCATGAGTGGAAGGCAATTCCGCAGCAACTTGTGCCCATTGAGCCGACTCCGGCAGCAACGTCCGCTCCCGACGGAATGGTCCGCGTCGACGGCGCTGACTTCCTCTTCAAAGTGGACGGCATCGAAATCGAAGGCTCTGATGACATCGGCGTTGACGTCCAATATCCATGGGAAGACAGCGCCCGCCGCTTTCACGAGCACCGGATGCAGATCAAGCCGTTTTACATGGACAAGTACCCGGTCACCAATGCGGACTTCAAGAAGTTTCTCGATGCCACGCACTATCAGCCCAAGGATGATCTCAACTTCTTAAAGGATTGGAAGAACGGAACCTACCCCGATGGCTGGGCCAAAAAGCCGGTGACGTGGGTTGCGCTCGAAGATGCCCGCGCCTATGCGAAATGGGCAGGAAAGCGTTTGCCCCACGAGTGGGAGTGGCAATACGCGGCGCAGGGAACCGACGGCCGCATCTATCCATGGGGTAATTGCGACTGGCTGGCGCTTGGTCCGTCGGGCGCGCCCATTAAGGGATGCTCGGTGTTTGGAGATCCCAAGGATTCGCTTGCTCCGATTCCGGACAAGGGCCGCACCATGCAGCCCGCCAGCGATGTGGACGCACACCTCAATGGCGCCAGTCCATTCGGAGTCGTCGACATGGTCGGCAACGTGTGGCAGTGGACCGATGAGTACGTCGATGAACATACCCGCGGCGGCATTCTGCGCGGAGGCAGTCACTATCAACCCCAGGGTTCGATCTGGTATTTCCCGCAGGCCTATCGCAACGATCAGCATGGGAAACTGCTGTTGATGGCTCCGAGCTACGATCGTTCGGGAGCTGTTGGTTTCCGCTGCGTCGTAGACGCGAAGTAGACAATTCTGAAACCCGATGCCGGAGACAAGAGACGAATGAATCGCCGTCAACTATTCAAGGGAATGGCAGGCGTGGCAGGTGTAACTGGCCTGAACCGAATCTGCCTCGCGCAGCCAGTTTCTGCGGCAATCCAACCCGTGGACCTGGCAACGGATCCTCGGCGTCCTCAGTATCACCTGCTGCCAATGGCCAACTGGATGAATGATCCGGACGCCCCTATCTATTGGAAGGGCGTCTATCACATGTTTTACCAATACAATCCGGATGGCGCGTATTGGGGAAACATGCATTGGGGACATGCCGTCAGCCCGGACATGGTTCATTGGCGGCATCTCCCCGTCGCTTTGGCGCCCACGCCCGGCGGTCCGGATTCTGACGGCTGCTTCACCGGAACAGCGGCGGTTCAGGATGGCCGTGTCGTCCTTTTGTATACCGGCGTGAAGGTGGTACCCCAGGATCAGGCCACGATTATGGGAAGCGCCCCACCTTTATGCGAATCTCAGTGCCTGGCCATCTCTGACTGCTCCGATTTGCGGACTTGGACAAAAATGTCCACTCTGGTTCTGCCCGCACCTCCGCCGGGCCTTCAGGTGAACGGCTTCCGCGATCCCTCTTCCTGGCGGCAAGGCGAATGGTGGTACATGGTCATCGCCGCCGGCGTCCCCAGCCAGGGAGGCTGCGTGCTGCTGTACAGGTCGAAAGATCTGCGCAATTGGGAATATATGCACATGCTGTCCAAAACAGATCGCGACGGACCCGCGGGCCTCAATCCCGTATCGCCGTGGGAGGTGTGGGAGTGCCCCGAGTTCTTCTCGTTGGGCGATTGGCATGTCCTGATTTATTCCACCGCCAGCAGGACGTACTGGCAAAGCGGCAAGCTCAATGAAGACACAATGGACTTTCGCCCCATGCAGGCCGGCATCCTGGACTACGGTGCCTTGTATGCAGCAAAAACCCAGTTGGACAAATCAGGAAACCGCATCCTCTGGGGCTGGATTCAGGAATCGCGTTCGGTGGAAGAATCGAAAGCCGCGGGGTGGGCGGGGGTCATGTCGTTGCCGCGCGTGCTCACCGTAACTGGCGACGGCCGCCTCCGAACACGCGTGGCGGATGAAGTGAAACAACTGCGCATCGGCGAGCAGAGTTTGCACGTAACCGCGGACGAGCAGAATAATCTGGCTCAGATCGATTCCATGCGCCTGAACGGATGCTGCGGAGAAATCCTGTGCACTGTTAAACGAACCGGGGAGGCGTTCCAATTGCTCCTCCATGGTCCCAGTCAGAGCACGGCTCCCTGGCTGACGTTGAAATACAACCCGCAACATCCCGCTCAAATATTCGTGGACGCCTATCCAATTCCGATTCTCCCGGGTGAAAACGAGAATCTGGCTTTTGATCTCTATGTCGATGGCTCCGTCATCGAAGTATTCGTCAACGGCGAAGCCGCCTGCACGAAGCGATTCTATGTCCCCGGCAGCAGTCCGCAAGACGTGCAAATGCAATGGACAGGGAGATCAACTACCATCGAAAACTTGCAGGTGTGGCAGTTGTCGCCAATTTCGGCGAACCGGCTAACATCCTGAACACCCCTCGATGCTTCTTCTCTTTCCGCGCTCGTGGCATCGCACAAAACTTCGGTGCCGAAATTGTAAGTCCGCTTGGCTACATAATTGGCTACTTTGGGTTTGAATGCTTCGGTAGGAAGAGAGGAAAACTTCGTAAGTGTTTTATTTTGTGGTGCCGGGAGGGGGGGTCGAACCCCCATGGCCGCAAGGGCCGGCGGATTTTGAGTCCGCTGCGTCTGCCAGTTCCGCCATCCCGGCTTGTGGTCGGTCGGAGCGGCAGGGCCGCTCTCAGAATCCCAATTGCATTGTACATTGCGAGTGATTGTCTTAGTGCCGGACAGGCAATCTCGCGGATCGTGCGGGGCGCGTGCGCGATGGTATTTCCGGTCGTGGCGCAATGGATTTACGAGCGTATCCGGAAAAGCCGGCAACTCCGCAAAGCCCGGAGCCAGAGGCGCATCTAAGATGGACTAAAGTGAATATGCCGATGCTTGCGGGGATGCGCGCCATTCATGCGGGTCTGGGTATTGCCCTGATGCTGTGCGCCTTATCGGCCGGCGCTCAAGAATTGAATACCCCGGTGGAAATAACCCTGTCGGTAGTGGATGAAAACGGCGCGGCGGTATCCGGCGCAGTAGTCGTCATCGCACAGCCGCGAAGCGCGCCGGCCCGCATGGCCACCGATTTTCGCGGACATCTGAACTTCGAACTGAGCAGTGCGGCGTCCTATTCTCTGCACGTCGAAAAGCCGGGTTTCTATCAATCGGAGATCAGCTTCCTGGGCGCGCGGCAGCCGGACGTTCGCGTGGTGCTGACCCACGAGCAGATGGTGGTGGAGCAGGTGAATGTTTCTGCGTCGTCGCCGGGCATCGATCCAGACCAGGTCTCCGACAAGATGACAATGGAGATGCCGGAGATCGTCAATGTTCCCTATCCGACTGATCGCGACATTCGCAACCTGCTGTCGTTTTTCCCCGGCGTGGTACAAGATCAAACAGGCCAGGTACACGTGGACGGCTCGGAGACCTGGGCCACGCTGGACACCCTCGATGACTTTGACATCCGCTCCCCGGTCAGCGGCCAGCTTGCCATGCGCTTTAGCGCCGACGCGGTGCGCTCCATCGACCAAGAAACCACGCGCTACCCGGTTCAATACGGCCGCAGCACCGGCGGAGTACTGGCTTTCTACTCCGCAATGGGCGACAACAAATTTCACTTCAATGCCACCGATTTTCTCCCCTCGCTTCAAGACAAAAACGGAATCCGCTTTGATAAGGCCGTGCCGCGCTTTACGTTCGCAGGACCCATTCGGCGCAACCGAGCATGGTTCTTTGATGGGCTGGAGGTCGAGTACGACGACATCTATATTCCGGAATTGCCCTCGAACGCGGATACGAATCAGCTCATCCGGGGAAGCAATCTGGCGCGGGCGCAAGTGAACGTCATGCCCAAAAACATTCTCTCAGCCGGGCTGCTGTTGAATGACTATCACTCGCCATACGACGGATTGTCGGCACTGGTGCCGCAGCAGAGCACCACCAAGCGCGACACCATCGCGTGGCTCCCGTATGTACGCGACCAGCAGAGCTTTCACGATGGCGCGCTCCTTGACGTGGGCATTGGCGAGACGCGTTTTCGCGATGGTTATGAGCCGCATCCGGGAAATCCGTATGAACTCACCCCGGAAACCGCGCTGGGCAGCTATTTCGAGAACCTTACCAGCGAGTCACAACGACTGGAGGGAAACGCAATCCTGTATTTGCCCACGCGACACTTGCTTGGACGGCATGATTTGAGAGCAGGAATCGATGCGGATCATATCGGGTTCTACGAATCGTACCGGCGCGCGCCGGTCAACTACATGCGCGAAGACGGGACACTTCTGCGACAAAGCACGTTTCCGGCGTTCGTGCCCTTCAAACGGCATAACGCGGAACTGGGCGCCTACATTGAGGATCGGTGGACCGTGCGAAACGGGTTCCTGGTCGAGCCCGGGCTGCGTTACGACTGGGACGAAATCATCCGGCGGCCACTGTTTTCGCCGCGCCTGGCCGGCGTGTGGGCGCCGCCCGGCAAAGCAGGAGAGACGAAAATCTCGCTCGGCATCGGAGTTTATTACGAGCACACCCAACTGGAATACCTGACGCGATCGCTTGCCGGAATCCGTTATGACAGATACTTCGCGCCGGATGGCGTAACACCCACCGGCCCGCCGCTGCCAACCACCTTTACTTACAATCAAGGCTCGCTCAAAGAGGCTTACGCCATCAACTGGAGCGTGGGAGTAGAACAGAAACTTCCCGGTGCAATTTACGCAAAGGCGAATTACATCCACAAGACCGTCGAGCACGAATTCACTTACGCGAACCAGAGCGGGCCAGCGGCGCTTTCAGGAAACTTCGCTCTCACCAACGCGCGCAAAGATCACGACGATATGGAAGAAGTGGAGGCGCGGCGCACCTTCGCCGGCGATTCCACGCTCTTCGGCGCCTACACGCATTCCACCGCACATACCAATTCAGCCATCGATTACTTTCCGACAATTTCCTTCCTCGGCCCGCAGCAGCCGGGTCCGCTGGCGTGGGACACGCCGAACCGGATACTGTCCTGGGGATGGTTGCCGGTTCCGTTGCCCTGGTTCAGGAAGCGCTGGGATTTCGTGTACACAGCGGACTGGCGCACCGGGTTCCCGTTTACTGCTATCGACGCGAATTACCAGGTGGTGGGTGCGGCCAACGGACAGCGATATCCCAATTACAAGTCCTTGAGCCCGGGTCTCGAGTGGCGTTTTCACTTCCGTGGGCTTTACCTGGGGCTGCGGGGAATGATGGAAAACGCAACCAACAGCGGAGATTTTTTTCTGGTGAACAATGACGTGGATTCGCCTGAGTACCGCACCTTCAGCGAACCGCTGGGGCGCGCATTCACCGCGCGTATACGGCTGATCCCAAATAAATAAAAACAGGAGCGAACTGTTTCAGAGCGGCTGGCCCAGGCGCTGCTCCAGAAGCGCGCGATAGGTCCGGCTCACGCGGGTGCGCGATCCGTTTTTGAGCACCACATCGAACTCCCCGTGCGACAGCGGCTCCAGTTGCAGAATGCTTTCGAGGTTTACGATTGCGGAGCGGTGCACGCGGATGAAGCGCTTGGGGTCCAGATGATCCGCAAGCTCGTTCAGCGCGGTACGATACAGCAGTTCCTTGCCGGCGACATGCAGATTCACATACACCCCGGCGGCCTCAATCCAATCGATGTCGGCGACGCGCAGAAAGCGGGTGGTCCCAGCGGACTTGATCACCAGCCGGTCCCAGCGCCGCTCGGCCGCGGGCGCCGCGGAAACCATCCTAATCATGCGTTGGCTGAACTCGCGCAAACTGCGCTCATCCAGCCGTGTCTTCACCCGGCTCATGGCTGCCTCAAAACGCTCGTCGCTGAAAGGCTTCAGCAGGTAATCGAGCGCGTTGGCTTCGAACGCGCGGATGGCGTGCTGATCGTACGCGGTCACAAAAATCGTGAGCGGCATTTCCTCGCAGCCCACCGCGTCGATCACTCCCAGGCCGTCGAGTTCCGGCATCTGCACGTCCAGCAGGACGAGGTCGAACTTCTGCGCCAGGATTGCGTCCACCGCTGCCAGCCCGTCCGCGGCCTCCACAATCCGGCCCACCTCGGTGTCCTTGCGCAACAAGTCAAGCAGGCGCTGCCGCGCCGGCGTTTCATCGTCCGCCACCAGCACCTGGATCAAATCAGTCCGCGGCATGTTCCGTCCCTTCCTCTCCAACAATACGTAACGGCAACTCGATCTCCACAGCGGTTCCGCCACCCTCGCGGGGCCGAACGGCGAACCAGCTCTCTCCGTCCGGATACAACCCGGCAATGCGTTCGCGAGTCACTGACAACCCCAGCCCTTCGCTGGTCTCCAGAGTCCAGCCGTCCGGCAGCCCCATTCCATCGTCGAGCACTCGAATAGACAGCCTGTTGTCGTGGCCCTTCGCCGTTACCGTCACTGTGCCCCCGGTTCCGCGCCTGGAGATGCCGTGGCGGATCGCGTTCTCTACAAGCGGCTGCAGCATCAGTGATGGCACGCTGGCAAAGCGCACCGCGGGATCGATCTCCAGGCGGACATGAAGATGGTTCCCGAAGCGGATGCGCTGGATCTCCAGATAGTGCTCCAGGAATGCCATCTCCTCGCTGAGCGGAACTTCCTGCCGGTCCTTGCACTCCAGCGACATCCGCAGCAGGTCGCCCAGATGTTCGATCATGCGCCGTGTCAGTTTAGGATTCCGCTCCACGTGGGAGGAGATGGTATTCAGCGCGTTGAACAGGAAATGTGGATCCAACTGCATTCGCAGGGCATTCAGTCGCGCTTCTGCAAGGCTCCGTTCCATACGCTCCAACTGCAACTCCGACCTCAGGTATTGCTGGTAATACTGAAAGGCCTGCACCCCGCCCACTATGGTCCAGTAAAAGATCAGGCTCCAGAAGAACCACCCCAGCCGCGCCATGCTGAACATGATGCTGGGCCGCAGTGCGGTCCAGTTCTCCACCCCAAAAGCCGCCTGCAAAGCGAAAAACACGTACAGGTAGATGGCCGTCACCACCAGGCACGCGGCCAGGTGCGCGCCCATGCGCCGGCCAATCTGTTTGGTGCCGAACGGCAGCCGCCGGTCAATGGCCACGATGAGCGGAACCAGCAGTCCCCAGGCCCAGAACTGGGCAAGCCCCTGCTCCAGCGCCTTCACCCAGCCCATGTCGGAGACCATGTCCAGCGAAAAAACCGCTCCGAGCAAAGTCATTCCCAGGGCCAGCAGCAGAATCTGGCCGGCCCTGGTCCGCACCACCCGGTTCACCGCACTCCAATTGCCGTTCATTCCCTCTCTTTGGTCCCTTCCTGAAAAAGGAACCGCGCGAGGACACGCATTGCCGTCTTCAACTTCATTCCATGGCATTTTGGTGTCTTTTTCGCATCCGTATTCTACTCCAGAGCGTAGAAGCTACCGTCCGAATTGCCGAAATGGACGGTGTCACCGGCGACCGCAGGCAACCAGCGGTACATCGGATGTCTTGCATCGCCTAAACTTAGTCTCGCGCCCGCTTGGCGTCGACCGGATTGTGGCAGTCGGGTAATTGCTGCTTTCTACCCGGACAGCCCGGAGCGCGAAGCGACCCCGCCGCACCTTCCTTTCGCACATTCCCGCCCCGGATTCCCACCGGCAAACCCGGCGAACGCCATGCGACAATAGAAGAGTACCGCGATGACAAAGGCCCCTTCATCCGTCCCCGAGCCGGCAACGGTCACACCGGAATTGCTGGCTGCGCACAGCATCACCGCGGACGAGTACCAACGCATTCTCGCGGCACTGGGCCGGGTTCCGTCGCTCACCGAGCTGGGCATCTTCAGCGTGATGTGGAGCGAGCACTGCTCTTACAAATCCAGCCGCGTGCACCTCAAGCGCCTGCCCACCAGGAGTGATCGCGTTGTCCAGGGGCCAGGCGAAAATGCAGGCATCATTGACGTGGGCGACGGCTGGGCCTGCGCCTTCAAAATCGAGTCGCACAACCATCCCAGCTATATCGAGCCTTACCAGGGCGCGGCAACGGGAGTTGGCGGAATCCTGCGCGATATCTTCACCATGGGCGCGCGTCCGCTCGCCGTCATGGACTCGCTCCGTTTCGGCCCCATCGAACCGGAACCAGGCGTTGAACGGGAGACCATCCACCGCAATCACGCCGTGGTCGAAGGCGTGGTCAGCGGCATCGCCGGTTACGGCAACTGTTTTGGCGTGCCCAATCTGGGCGGCGAAACCAAGTTCGAGCCCTGCTATAGCGGCAATCCCCTGGTCAACGCCTTCGCCCTCGGACTGGTTCGCAAGGATGAGATCTTTTACGCCAAGGCGACAGGCACCGGCAACCCGGTCATTTACGTCGGCGCCAAGACCGGCCGCGATGGCATCCACGGCGCCACCATGGCCAGCGAAGAGTTCAAGGAAGGCTCGGAACAGAAGCGCCCCAACGTCCAGGTCGGCGATCCCTTCATGGAAAAGCTGCTTCTTGAGGCGTGTTTGGAGGCCATGAAAACCGGCGCCATCGTCGGCATCCAGGACATGGGCGCGGCCGGCCTCACCTGCTCCACCTGCGAGATGGGCGCGCGCGGCGGCGTGGGTCTCGATGTCGAGCTCGACAACGTGCCCCAGCGCGAAACCGCGATGAGCGCCTACGAAATCATGCTCTCGGAAAGCCAGGAGCGCATGCTGCTGGTGGCGGAGAAGGGCAGGGAACACGAGGTTCTCCGCGTGTTCGCCAAGTGGGGCCTGGATGCGGTGACCGTGGGCACGGTTGAGCCCGAGCCGCGCCTGCGCATCCGCCACCACGGCGAACTGGTTGCCGACATCCCCAACCAATCTCTTACCGACGATGCGCCCCTCTATCACCGCCCCATCGGCCATTGGAAGCCGCCAGTCCCGTCCGAACCGCCCGATTTCGCCGCCGCTGAGCTGGCCCGCGATCGCAACTTTACTGCCGACTTGAAGACCATGCTGGCCAGCGCCAACATCTGCTCCAAACGCTGGGTCCACGAGCAGTACGACACCATGGTTCAGACCAATACGGTCCTCGGTCCCGGCGGCGAAGCCGGCGTCATGCGCATCAAGGGCACGGGCGCTGAAGATCATGAGCGCGGCCTCGCCATGGCGCTCGATGGCAGCGGCCGCTGGTGCTATCTCGATCCCCGCCTCGGCGCAAAGCATGCCGTTGCCGAAAGCGTGCGCAAAGTCGCCATGACCGGCGCCACGCCCGTCGCCGCCACCAATTGCCTCAACTTCGGAAATCCCGAAAAGCCGGAGATCATGGCGCAGCTCTCCGCCGCCATCAGCGGGATCGCCGAGGCGTGCACGGTGTTGCACACGCCCATCACCGGCGGCAACGTTTCGCTCTATAACGAAACCCGCGGCGTCGGCATCTATCCCACTCCAGTGCTTGGCATCGTCGGCATTCTCGACGACGTCACCAAGGCCGTTCCCGCGGACTTCCAACGCGGCGGCGATGCCATCTTCCTGCTGTGGCCGGTTCCTCGCGCCGAAAAACCAGATCCCAATCGCAAGGTTCCAGCCCACCCGGAATCAACAGACGCAAGCTCCAGCGCTGTTCCTGGCGTGATGGGCGACGAACCCGTTGTCGTCTCAGAAGAGGCCCCCCTGACCAGTGAGATCGCGCCTACCACCATGGCTATCTTTGGCTCCTCGGAATACGCCAAAGTGATTCTCGGCTCGCTGTGGGGAGCACCTCCGCCGCTCGATCTGGCCGCCGAAGCCGATCTCCACGCACTGCTCGGAGTGCTGGCGGACCGTCATTTCCTTCACTCCGCCCGCGACATCTCCGACGGCGGCATCGCTGTCGCCCTCGCGCAGTCAACGTTCCGCCACGGCATCGGCGCCGCCGTCGAACAGGAACAGTCCCTCATGGTCCACCCGCTCTTCGGCCTCTTCGCCGAGCCCGCTTCCACTGTCCTCCTCACCGCCGATCCCAAGGAAGCCGGTGCCATCGAAGAACTGGCGGACGAATACGGCTACAACTTCGCGCACATCGGAACCACCGGCGGCAATCGCATCGAGGTTTCCGTCTACGGCAACACCTTCATCTCCGCATCGGTGGAGGAGCTGCGCCGGCCCTGGGCCCACGCCCTCGAGTCCGCCCTGCACGAACAGGTGACTGCATGATGCGCCGCCTCTACCAGGGCGTCCCCGGTGTCGCGGATCGCACCAGCGACGTTCGCTCGCAGGGTTCCTGTTCCCTGTTCCCTGTTCCCTCTTCCCTGGAGTCCGTCGCCTCCAGCGACGAACTCCACGAAGAATGCGGCGTGGTCGCCATTCACGGCCATCCCGATGCAGCTCGCCAGGCTTACCTGGGCCTCTACGCCCTTCAGCATCGCGGCCAGGAGTCGGCCGGCATCGCCACTGCCGATGGGCAGCGGCTCGCAAATATCAAGGGCATGGGCCTGGTCTCTGAAATCTTCACCGACGACGTGCTCGCCAAGCTTCCCGGCCAGATGGCCATCGGCCACACGCGCTACTCCACCACCGGCGACTCCGCCCTTCTGAACGCTCAGCCCATCCGCGTCGATTCCACCAAGGGACTCATCGCCATCGCCCACAACGGCAACCTGGTCAATCTCGGCAATGTGCGCGCCAGGCTGGAACGCGATGGCGCATATTTTCAAACCACTTCTGATTCGGAGATCATCGTCCAGCTCATCGCTCACTCGCACGCTGGCTCTCTTGTGGATGCAATCGCCGATTCGCTGTCGCAGATCGACGGCGCGTTCTCCATCGTGATGATGACCCGCGACCGCATCTTTGCCGCTCGCGATCCCCGCGGCTTCCGCCCGCTTTCCATGGGCCGCATCCGCAACCCAGAGGGCCCCGACACCATCGTCTTCGCGTCAGAGACCTGCGCCTTTGACCTGCTCCGCGCCGAATACGAGCGCGACGTGCTCCCCGGCGAACTCGTCATGGTGACCGAGGACGGCGTCACCAGCCGCCAGTACGCCACCGGCGTTCCGCAAACTAGCTGCATCTTCGAGCATGTTTACTTCGCCCGGCCCGACAGCAAGATTTATGGCCGCTGGGTGCAGGAGAGCCGCGACCAAATGGGCCGCCAGCTCGCCCGCGAGTCCGGCGTGCCCGCCGATCTCGTCGTTCCCGTCCCCGACTCCGGCGTCACCGCCGCTCTGGGCTACGCAGAAGAGGCGAGCCTCCCTTTCCGCTTCGGCCTCATCCGCAATCACTACGTGGGCCGCACCTTCATTGAGCCCGAGCAGCGCGTGCGCGACTTCGGCGTCAAGCTCAAGCTCAACCCGGTGCACAATCTGCTCGAAGGCAAGCGCGTCATTCTCATTGACGACTCCATTATCCGCGGCACGACATCGCGAAAAATTGTGCGCATGGTGCGCGGCGCCGGCGCAACTGAGGTTCACCTCCGCATCAGTTGCCCGCCCACCATATCGCCCTGTTTTTACGGCGTGGACACGCCCTCAAAGCGCGACCTGATCGCCGCCAACAAAACCATCGACGAGATTCGCGAATTCATTGAGGCCGACTCGCTCGCCTATCTCTCGCTCGACGGTCTCTACAAAGCCTGCGGAAGCGATAAAGGCTTTTGTGTCGCTTGTTACACCGGCAACTACCCCACCCAGTGGGTCGACGTGGAAGACATCCTGCCGGCCACCGTGACAGCCTGATCACTCTGAAGCGCCGACCTCAGTTCGACCCGTTGGGGCTGGCTTCCTTTATCTCAACACTGATGACGCGCAGTTCCCGCATGCCCACATTTTCCAGCGTGTGCGGGGGCAGTGGTCCTGACCACAATGCGCTTCCCTCGGGCATTCCGCTGCCGCCGCGGCTGTCCGCCAGAACCGTTCCCGCGCCGTCGCGGCGCACAAAATCGCTCCAGTTCACCAGGTAGAGAGTGCTCGGCCAGCGGTGCGTGTGCAGCGGCACGGTTTCGCCCGGCGCAATCCGCGTGTCGAGCACTCGAACCGCGTCATTCTCGAACAGGACGGTATGGTGCCGCGGCGCAGCGATAATGGCATCCAGTTCTTCCGGCCAATCCCAGGCCTCCTGCGCTGTCTTCATCGTCCCTTTCTTCTGCTCGATCCAGGGAATCTACTTGATCCCCACCACCATCGAGTCCGGCCCCACCAGGTGCTCCACTCGCGTCTCCCTGAAGCCCGCGTCTTTCATCCAGCCCATGCAGTCCGCGCCGGTGTAATCGAACCCTCCATGGGTCTCGATCAACATCTGCAGGCTCATCATCAGGCCGAACGCGTTCTTCGAGCGGTCATCGTCAATAATCGCGTCGTACACCAGCAGCGCGCCGCCCTCGGGAAGCGCGTCGTATGCCTTCGCAATCAGCATGCGTTTCTCGTCAAGATTCCAGTCATGCAGAATGTGCCCCATCATGATCACATCCGCCTTCGGCAGCGGATCGGTAAAGAAGTTGCCGGCCTGGAATTGCACCCGTGACGATAATCCGCTTGCTTCCACGTACTCCTCGAAGATCGGCCCCACCTCGGCCAGGTCGAATCCAATGCCCAGCAGGTGCTGGTTCTTCAGCGTCACCTGCACCAGCAAATCGCCCTGCGCCGGTCCTGCATCCACAACTGTCCTGTAGTTCGCCCACGGAAACTTCGCTGCAATCGCCAGGTTAGCGCCGTGGCTCACGCCGGTCATCGCCTTCAGAAACTCCTTCAGCCGTGCGGGATCGGCGTAAATCGTCTCAAATACCGGCGCTCCTCCGCCCTTCAATTCGTTCTGCGGCAACCCGGTGCGCAGCCCCTCCGTGAGATTGTTCCATTGCGGGTAGGAACGGTGGTTGGCCATCTCCAGTAGCCCGCCGATGTACGACGGCTTCTTCTTGTCGAGAAACAGATCCGTCGCGGGCGTGTTCGAGTACACGCCGTCGTGCCGCTCCAGAAATCCCAACGCCACCAGCGCGTCGAGAAAATCCCTTGCCGACCGCGGATGCAGCCCCAATCGCCCGGTCAGGTCTTCCAGGTCTTCGGGGTGCTTCGCCAATTCGGTGAACACTTCCATTTCAACTGCGCTCAAAAGCGTCTTCGAGGCCCAGAATCCCAAGCCCGTTTGCAGAATGTGTTCGGGGCTGGGCGCGGTAGCGGATCCAGCCAGGGATTGGGCTGCGGATTGAGTTGCAGGCAGATTCATAAGCGACCTCCTCGTGCTCGCGTTTCTCGGATTGTCCAGGGAAGGGAAGAAAAAACCGTAATCGGATGGACTGCTCGATGGGCGGGGAAGCGCACGGCTCCAGACCGCATGAGTCTAACTCACCCGCCTCCACGCAGCCAATGTATTTTCGCTCTGCTCTTTGAATAAGCCTGAGATCTGCCAGGGCCCCTGACCTCTGATCCCTGACCACTAATCACTGGCCACTAACCACTAATAGATCCGGAACTCCCCGCTGCAATGCATCAGGCTCATCAGGTAGAGCATGCCGTCGTAATACCTCTGCTCGCCGGAGGGCGTGGGCGTATTCCAAAGCGCCTCAACGAACGCTTTCGAGACTGGTCCATCGGTCGCCGCTTGAGAGCCCACAGCCGTCGTCGCCGCCATCCCAATGGAGTGCCGGTCGGAAAGCGGCTCGCCGTCCAGGGTGTACCGGTCCACGAACTTGTCAACGCCTTGCCCGTAAAGGAACTTCAGAATCCGGTCGCTCAGCACCGTCTCCCGCCGGTCCTTGCGCCACCACAGGTAATCCACGCTCCAGTTGCTCACGCTGCGCCATGAGTCGTAACTGAACGGCGTTGGCTTTCCATCCCATCCCATCGCCGTTCCGCCGTCAAAGTGCGCCTGGTCCGGCGTCAGTCCCGTTTCCGGTCCGGTCACGCGGTTAAAGAAATCCCGGCTCACGTCCGCGGCCTTGGCCCAGAACGCGCGATCCTCCTTCGGTCCCCATCGCGACCACAATTCATAAAACGCGGGCAGGTGGTAGGAGGGATCGGTATTGCCTCGATCCACTTCCGGCACAAAGCGGACCATCGAGTGCGCCTCGTCCACCATGGGCCCAACCGTCTGCTTCTGCGGACCGCGCGGGAACCGGAACACCGGCATCTTGCGCCCGCTTTTGGCCATCTCCTCTTCCATGCGCCGGTTGTTCGGGCTCGGCCAGGGATGGTCCGGCTGCACAAACGGCGGATCCTCCGGATGAATGCGGAACGGCCCCGTGCCCGTCAGCACCGGATGATGCCGCATGCCGCGCAGGATTTTGTCCGCCTCCGCCTGGTAGTTATAGATACCCTTTCCATTGCCCCAGCGGTGCGCCGCGAAATAAAGCGACATGACGAAATACTCTTCGCCGTCCGGCGCGGCACCCGTCGAGCGCGGCGTCCCGTCCGTGCTCATTGACCACGCAAAGTACCCCACGGAGGGATTTTTCGGGTCGGTAATCAGCATGTAAGTGTGGGCCCAGTTCCATATCGCGTCGAACTCGCGCTTGTGGTTCAGCTGGACCGAGATCATCATGCCGTAACTCATGCCCTCGGTGCGCGCGTCGTTGTTGGCCCAGTCCGTGATGTAAGCCAGTGTGCCGTTTTCATTGGCGCCGTTTTCAAAGTAGACACGTTCCTCCTGCCCGTCCCCATGGAAAAGCTGTTGGAACGCCTTGTCGATCTTGGCGCGGCTCTCCGCCGGCGAGTGCCCGGCCTCGGCAAACAGATCGCGGTATTCGTGAGTCTTGTAGGCGCCGTTGCCATCGCCGGGGAAGCGCTCAATCTCGCCCAGCGGCTTATCTATATAAGGTGGCGGCATGTGGAAGGCCGGCGAGGGCTGCGCTGCTGGACTCGCTTGCCCGCCATTTTGCGCCGCCGCCGGCACGCTCTGCGCCGCAACGCCGCAAGTTCCCATCAACGCTCCTGCAAGAACCCAAACCGCGCCTCCATACAGCCCCTCAACCATGCGCACCGCAAACTCCCCCTAATTCGATTTACTTCCGGCATTTCATCCGGCTGAACCTCCATTCCACACTATTTCCCCTGCGTTCGTCCACGCCCATCGGCTGCTACCATGGCGGAGTCGCTCACTCGAGGGATCGGATGTCCCATCTGCGTGTACTTTTTCCGCCGCGGTCTTCCTCGCCGCCTTCCTTCTGTTCATGGTCGAGCCCATCGCGGCCAAGCAATTGCTGCCCGTCCTCGGCGGATCGGCGTCGGTGTGGATCACCTGCCTGGTCTTCTTCCAGACCGCGCTCCTCGCAGGCTATCTCTACGCGCACTGGCTCGCGCGCCGCCCCCAACCGCTCCTCCATGTTGCGCTGCTTGTCGTCGCCTCGGCCGCTGCCGTGCTCTGGGCCGCGCGCCCGCTTCCCGCCACCGGCGCGGCCAGCCATCCCATCGCCACAGTATTCCTCGCGCTCTCGCTCTCCATCGGGCTGCCGTTCCTCGTTCTCGCCGCCACCAGTCCGCTGATGCAGGTATGGTGGTCGCGCGCGGAAACTTCCGGCATCCCTTACCGCCTCTACGCGCTTTCCAATCTCGCCTCGCTTCTTGCGCTCGCCGCATATCCCAGCGTGGTTGAGCCATACTTTACCCTTCGCGCTCAGCGCATCGCCTGGTGCTGCGCATTCGCCGCCTTCGCCATCCTCACGCTCTGGCTCATGCACAGCACGCGCGCCACCGCCGCATCCGCAACCAGCAGCGCAACATTCCCGAGCAGCAGCGCCGCATCCGCAAACAGTAGCGCCGGCCTCCCGGCCGGCAGTAGTGCGGACCTCCCGGTCCGCGCTCCGCACAACGCCGCCGAACCCACTCCCCTGCGCGACAAGCTCCTCTGGGTTGCGCTCCCCATGGGCGCGGCCATGCAGCTCTGCGCCATCACCGCTTACCTCACCGCCAACGTCGCCGCCATTCCCGCTGCTATGGGTCCTGCCTCTGGGCGTCTATCTGCTCACCCTCATCTTCGCGTTCCAGTTCCGTGCCCGGCTGCCTTGGGGAATCATCGCGCGTTTTCTGGTAGTGCTCCTGGGCGGGCTGGCCTACTTCCTTACCCAAACCGACCACTCCTTGCCCCTCTGGCTCTCGCTGCTCTTCTTTCTCCTTGAGCTTTTCTTCGCCTGTTATTTCTGCCACAGCGCGGCCTATGCGCTCCGGCCCCAGCGAGACTCTGAAGCCACTCTCTTCTACTTTCTTTTCGCTGCCGGAGGCGCGCTGGGCTCGTTCCTCATCGGCATGGCCGCGCCGCTACTCTACAGCCTCAATCTCGACCTGCCCATCACCTTCCTCGTCACCGCGCTGCTCGCTCTCGCCGTCAACTGGCGGTCCAACTGGAGCCAGCGCATGGTGTGGATCGTGGCCTGCGCGGCCATGGTGGAGCTCACCTTCATGGTGCGCCGCGCTTATCTCGACGACACCACCGTCACCGTGCGCAATTTCTACGCCAGCCTCCGCGTCAAGCAGGATTTGAGCTACCCCGGAACCACCGTCCGCACCCTGCTCAACGGCTCCATCCAGCATGGAACCCAGATCTTCGGCAGCGATGAACTGCGCCACACTCCCACCACCTACTACGCGGTGGATTCCGGCGTAAGCTACGCCCTGCGCTTCTGCTGCCTACGCCCCGACGGGTCCCTGCGCCCGCGCAACATCGGCGTCATCGGCCTCGGCGCCGGAACCATCGCCGCCTACGGCCGCCCCGGCGACCACATCCGCTACTACGAGATCAATCCCGCCGTCGAGCCCATCGCCCGCAATGTCTTCACCTACATCCGCGAATCCGGCGCCCAGGTGGACGTGGTCCCCGGCGACGCCCGCACATCGCTCGAACACCAGCCCCCGCAAAACTTTGACGTGCTCGTAGTCGATGCGTTCACCGGCGACGCCATCCCTCTTCATCTGCTCACCACCCAGGCGCTGGCGCTCTATCGCCGCCACCTTGCGCCTGGCGGCATCATCGCTTTCCACGTCTCCAATCAGCATGTCAATCTCGGCCCGCCCATCGCCCTGGTCGCTCCTCGGAAGGCATGCAGGCCAAACTGGTCTCCAGCACCGCCGACCAGCAGCCCGGCGAATTCAGCGCTTCCTGGGTCCTGGTCACCCATAACGACGCCTTCTTGAATCACCCCATCGTGGCCGCCCACGCCAAACCCATCCGGCCCAGACCCGGCCTGCGCGTCTGGACCGACGACTACTCCGCCCTCCTGCCAGTCCTCCGCTGGTAGTCCTTACTCGGTGCCTAGGTCCCTTGGTCCCTTGCTCCCTAGGTCCCTGCTTCTATCACGCTGGCGTCGGCGACAGAATCGTGCTGCCCACCACCGTCGCCGCCTCCTCGCCCACAGCCAGCCGCGTCAGCGTCAGAACGGTGATATCGTCCTCCTGCCCAAAGTCCTGCGCCGCCTGCGCAATACGGTCCGCCGGCTGCGTTGCCATGGCCGCGGTCCGGTCAAACCCCAGCAGCTCGCCGTCGCGCGCCCGCGCTTCCACCACGCCGTCGGTTAGCAGCGTCAATTGCTGCGACAGCTCCAGGCGGAAGTGCGCTTCCGGATACTTGGCGTCCGCATTAAGCCCCAGCGGAAGCCCCGCATCCACCGTCAGCTCCTTGCCATTGCAATAGGGCGAAAGATGCCCCGCATTGGCCGCGGTCAACGATCCATTCGCATCCAGGCGCAGCACCAGGCAAGTGGTGAACCCGCCCTGGGTGCGCGCCATCATGCGCACGTTCATCGCCTCCAGAATCGCGCCCGGACTGGTGGTAAAGTGCGCCAGCGTGCGCACCGTGCCCACCAGCAGGCTCACCGTCATGGCGGCCGGCATTCCCTTTCCGCTCACGTCGCCAATCACCGCCAGAACCCCTCCGCCTTCAATCGGCAGAATCTGAAAGAAGTCGCCGCCCACCTGTTGCGCCGGCCGGTAATCGCTGGCCAGCTTGAATCCCGGCACCTTCGGCAGCGCCTCCGGAATCAGAACCTGCTGCACCTGCCGCGCCTGCTCAATCTCCATCCGCCACAGCTCCCGCTCGCGTTCCGAGCGAATGAACCGGTGCATCATCAGGATCGTAATGATGGCCAGCATCAGCAGCGAATCAATCTCTCCTTCCGAGACATTCAATGCGTAGAGCCGCAGGTTGACCGGAACGTGCACCACTACCAGCTCCTCCTGGTATAGCCAGCCGATCGCAAGCAGCACCGGCGTCAGCGCCATCCATCCCTCCGTGCCGCGCGTCCTGATCCCCCGATACGTGATCCAAAGCAGCACCACTCCCAATGCCAGCTTGAATGCAAGGGACAATGGAACCAGCCATGCGGACGCGCCTACGGGGACAAACCCGCCAAAAAGCGGGGGCCGCAGCAGCGAAATGCTCAAAGACGCCAGGCACACCAGCGCCACAATCAGCCGCGTGGTAGTTCGGAATCGATCCAGCCGGAACCAGTAGCCCCAGAAAAGGGCCCATAATCCTAGTCCCAGCGACTGCAAACCGACATCCTCCAAAAATGTCTCCTGCATCATCGGTATGACCGTCGTGTAGTAGCCCGTCACCGTGGTAAATCGCAAAAGAAAGCTTACAAGGCAGGCCATTGCCAGCCAGAAGTAGGCAGGCTCCTTGCGATCGAGCCAGAACAGAACGATCCCGAGGAGGGAGGCCAGGAGCATGAGGACTCCGGTCATGAAGTTTCCCAACTCTGTGCGGTTCACCGCGTCCCACTCCAGCCGCAGCATGGCGTCGATCGCCGATGCCTGCCCCAGCATCAGCGGGCCGTGCAGGCCGCCAACGTCTGGCGAGGTCAGCGGCGTGGACGAGTCCATCCACATGCGGATGGCAATCACCACGGGCCCGTTGCTCACGCCGTTAGGCAAAGTGAACGCACGCGGCTGTGCGTTGTAATACTCCACCGGGCGCGTCTTGAAATCCCCGAACTCCCCAACCATCTGCCCATTCACGAACACCTGGTACGCGTCGTCGAAATCGATCGGCATGGTGAGCGCAAGCCCGGCGCCTCCGGGACCTCGCGCATCGCTTTCCACATCCACGCGCAGCCTGTACCAGGCAAACCCGATCAGCTTCGGGTACCCCTTCCTGGTCCAGCCACTGGTGAATCCGCTGGCTCCCGTTATCGGATCGTAAGATCCGGCGGGCGGCGTCAGGTCCATCGTTCCCCATTGCGCATCGTCGAAGCCGGGACTGGCCCACGCCGGATCGTCCCCCGGATGAAACTTCCATGGCCCCGTCAACACCGCTACAGAGTTGCCTATGCGCACATGGAAATCCCCGCCCTGGGCGGAGGAAGCAGCCGGGGCCAGCAGCAGTGCCAGAACAATCATGAGCGGACAAGCCCGGTGAGTCCGAGCAGGGCGCAGTGGAAACTTCGACATCCGTCGCCTCCGAGGATGTGAGCAGCATAAAAGAACGGAAAGGCTAACCGCAAGGATTCCAGCAAGTAACCCGCCTGCCTGTCCCTTTATCCTTTCTTCCCTTGTCCCTTATCCCTTATCCCTTATCCCTCGTCCCTTGCCACTTTGTCCCCTGGTCCCTGTATTTCCTGTCACAAGACGTTCACACTCCCGGTGTGATAGCCTTCGGTTCTTGATTGAAAGACGCCCGGCGGATTCATCGCAGATTCATCTTCCGGGCGCCTGCCGGAGACTCTCCGCATGGACGAGGAAGTCGGCAGACCGGGAGGCCTGTCAGACAATCACAGCCATCCGGACGCCCATCAGGACGCCCTCCCGCCATCCCTGCAATCCGACCCTCTCGCCCACGCCGACAATCGCTTCGCAACGGAACTGCGCCGTGAGGAGGTCGGCTGGAGCGTTTGCTCCAGCTACTGTCAAGCGGATCGCCCCCGCTCCCGGGCCATCCGCCAGTTCCTCTTCGCACGCCGCCTTCCCAGTCCTTTCCGTGCTGCACCAATCCGCATACGCCAATTCCTTCAAGCCATGTTCCGGCCATCGCGCCGGCGTCATCCATTTCGTCACCACCAAGGAGAAGCCGCATGAAAACCTACGCGGGAAGTGAGATCCGCAACGTAGCTGTAGTGGGGCATGCGCACAGCGGCAAAACCACCCTCATCGCCGCTCTGCTGCATGCCGCCAAAATGACCCCCGCTCAGGGCCGCGTCCACGATGGCTCCGCCGTTACCGCCTACGACGAAGAGGAAATCGCCCGTGGCACCACCATGCAGAACGCCGTCGCTTTCGCCGAGTGGCAGGGCACGAAGATCAATTTTCTAGACACGCCCGGGTTCCACATGTTCTCGCATGAAGCCCGCGCCGCACTCCTTCCTGTGGAATCGGCACTCATCGTCATCAATGCCCAGAGCGGCGTCGGACCCGTCACCGAGCGTGTTTGGAAATACGCTGAAGAGGCCAACGTTCCCCGCATTGTCGTCGTCAACCAGATGGACCACCCCAAGGCCGGCGGCGGCGGCGGCCTGTCCGCGCTCATTGACGACCTAAAAGAGCGCTGGGGCCGCGCCTGCATCCCGGTTCAGCTTCCCATCGTTGACGCCAACGGCTTCCAGGGCGTGGTCGACCTCGTCACCATGCAGGCCTTCCACTACGCGCCCAACGGCGACGGCCGCGGCAAGATCGTCGAGATTCCCGCCACCTTGTCCCACTCCGCCAAAGAGGCTCACGAGGCCCTCGTCGAGCTCGTCGCCGAAGGCAAGGACGAGCTGATGGAAGAGTACTTTGAGAAGGGCACCATCCCTGAAGATCACCTCGTCGCCGCGCTCCATGAGGCCATCCGCGAAGACCGCATCTTTCCCATCCTCTTCTGCGCCGGCGAAACCAACGTTGCTACCGATCACCTCCTCGACTTTTTCAAGGTCTACGCCCCCGCGCCGGTTGAGCGCGCTGCCCATCCCCGTTCGCACTCCAGCCATGGTCGCCGTCGCAGCCAATGCCGGCGGTGATGGAGGCAGCGACGCCTCCGCCGCAGGAACCGCTACCCGCGCCATCTCTGACTCCGAGCCGCCGGCCGTGGTCGTCTTCAAAACCATGTCCGATCCCTTTGCCGGCCGCATCAGCTTCTTCAAGGTGGTCAGCGGTGTCATCAAGAACGACGCCACTCTTGAGAACTACTCGCGCCGCGGACAGGAGCGCTTCGCCCATCTCAGCGTCATGCAGGGCCGCAAGGCCGTCGAGGTCCTTGAGCTGCACGCCGGCGACATCGGCGCCGTGGCCAAGCTGCGCGACACCCTGACCGGCGACACCCTCGGCGTCAAGGGCGGTGACATCCTCATCGACCTGCACCCGGTGCCCGAGCCGGCCATGACCTACGCCATCGAGCCCAAGTCCCGCGCCGACGAAGACAAGCTAGCCCCGGCCATTCACAAGCTGATGGAAGAGGACCTGCTCATCCGCTTCTTCCGCGATCCGCAGACGAATGAGTTCCTCATCGCCGGCGCCGGCCAGCCCCACATTGAAACCATCGTCTCGCGCCTCAAAAAGCGCTACCACGCCGAGGTCACCCTCAAGGCGCCCAAGGTCCCCTACCGCGAAACCATCCGCGGCAAGGCCGACGCCCAGGGCCGCCACAAAAAGCAGACCGGCGGCCACGGCCAGTTCGGCGACTGCAAGATCAAGATGGAGCCGATGCCCCGCGGCGGCGGCTTTGAGTTCGCCAGCGAAGTCTTCGGCGGCGCCATCCCCCGCAACTTCATCCCCGCCATTGAGAAGGGCATCGTCGAGTCAGCCGCCCGCGGCTACCTTGCCGGCTTCCCCGTCGTCGACTTCAAAGTCATCGTCTACGACGGCAGCTACCACGATGTCGATTCCAACGAAATGTCGTTCAAGATGGCCGGCCGCATCGCCTTCCGCAAATGCATGGAGATGGCCAAGCCCTGTCTGCTTGAGCCCATCATGAAGGTGGAGCTCGAAGCCCCCGACGAGTTTGCGGGCACGCTCATGGGCGACCTCAACAGCCGCCGCGGCCGCGTCCAGGGCATGGAGAGCAAGGGCCGCACCACCGTCATCAACGCCGAAGTTCCCATGGCCGAGATGCTGACGTACGGCACCCAGCTAACTGCCATGACTCAGGGCAAGGGCAGTTACCGCATGGAGATGGACCACTACGACATAGTCCCGCAGTTAGTAGCCGAAAAGATCCTGGCCAACGCCAAGCGACCGGTGGAGGAAGAAGAAGAATAGGCATCCCGGCTGCCCGGGGCTCCTTTTTGGGCGTTCACCGCGCAAAAAAACGGCGATGTGATGCGGAATCATGGAGATAGGGGCTATTTCTGCACACACTGTGTTCGCCGTGCGTTCGCTTGGCGTGGGGCTTGCCGCCTGGGGCGGCGGAGTCGGCATGGTTACCTTTGGGGGGGAGGGGGGTGGCCTCAAACCGGCGTTCTGCCGGGGTGGGGGTGCTGGAATGCGGGCCAGAGGGCCGCGGCAGCGGTTCAGCGGAGCCAGAGTGGTTACCTTTGGGCAGGGGGGTGCCCCTCTGCCTGGCGCTCGGATTGGGGGCGGGAGCCTGGAGCCTGGAGGTCCGTGCGGGGGCTGAGGAGGCCGGCCCGGCGGTGGGGCTGAGGCCCGGACTGGACCTGGAGGTCGTGGTTTGGAACATTCAGCACGGTTTTTTTGCGCTCCAATCTCGATCTCGGGTCCGGAGCGCGACTGGGGAGGGATGACCACCCCACGAACGTGGACCTGTCCGTGGGGACCCCGGGGAGCAGCGGGCTTGAGTTCTAATGTTGAGTCCATTATGATCACATAATATTAGTGTGTCAATAGAAATATTTCAAATTGGGACCGTACTGCTCTCAGGATGCGTCGTTCTTTGCGCGCATGGCGCGAGATTCGGCTCGAACCGCCTGTATCTCCTGCTCGATCTCCTCATCGGTAATCGGATACTTCTCCGCCAGCTCCCATGTCTCCCGCAGACTCGCCCGCGCAATTGCCCTGCGAATATCTCTTTCCTGCTCCGCAATATCGCCCATCACCGGGACCAGAAAGTACGCCGGCCCCTTTTGACCGGCCAGCAGGACCGTCTCTCCCTTGGGCACAGCCTCCAGCGCTTTGGCCCCCCGCGTCCGAAACTCCCGCAACGATACCTGTCGCATACTCAGCCTCCGGATCTCTAGTGTAGCCATTTTGGCTACGGCAGGCAATGGCGGCCCCCAATGCGCAACGGCAGCCGCCCGGGAGCCCCAACAAAGAGGTCGCGAGGGCGGGACACCTCGGGCAAGGGCAGCTGCCACATGGAAATGGACCGCTGCGACATAGTCCCGCAGTTGGGAGCCGATAGGATCCTGGCCAACGCCAAGCGCCTAGTGGAGGAAGAAGAGTAGAATCCTGCGGGGCGGCAGTCCCGCCCCGCAGTTTGTCATTCCCGGTCGAGATGAGGAAGCTTTGTCGTGAAGTTTTCTTTCAGCGCCTATGGAATCCTCTTGTTCCTACTCCCGCCCGCGCTCCTACGCTTCGCGTCTGGGCAAGATTCTCCTATCGTTCGCGGACCATTCGGCGAGCCTGTCGGAGTGTATGACGAAGGCGGCAATCTAACCATCCCGATCACTGTCTATGGGGATTCGCGGGTTGAGATATTGATCCCCGACATCACCGGTGAAGGATGGGCGCAATGGCACGTCGACCAGTACCGGACGGACGGAAGATATTGGGTCATCCTCTATTCTTTCTTCAAAGGGGAGGGCCACTGCTTGAAGACTGTCGGAAGTTCGGCGCAATCAGGCTGTGTTGATTACGCGCGCTACGAAAAGCAGATCGTAGTCGTTGATGTCAGGCTCCATGCCGTGAAGTTCGGCGAGGTCGCGGCTTATTACGGGGAGCGAACGCAATGGGTGGGATCTGCGCGAGAGCCGCCCGGATCATACGCGGTAGCCGCTCTCGATCCGGGCCTAACGAAGGCCATCAACAGAATTTCGGCCATCGTGAAGCATCAAATGGACTCCTACACAGGCGGGCGGCCCACTTCTGAAAAGCCATGAATCTGGGTGGCGGATGGCCCAGGTCCCAATTCGGGCCGGGCTTTGGGAGCCCGTCGAGGTCGGATTTCTCGGGACTGGTATCCTGCAGATTAGCTCACCTTTCTGGCGCAAACCACAATCAGGCCAAAGGAAATGCCCGCGGAAGGGCGTCTTTCGATGAAGTCAGCTGCCATTCCATGGACCAGACGATTCTTCAATTTGGGCTGCCCGTGCGGAAGCAAAGAGCCCTCATATAAATGCTGCTGGAGGGGCGACGGGAGGTGGGAGAAGACACCGGTTGGACCGATCAGCGTGGAGGCTAGCGACGACTCTGCGTTTGCAAATGATCGCTGCTATTTGTCGGCCCTTCATAACTGCGGCTCCAAGATAACTAAAGAGCATTTTATATCGAGAAACATCCTCGAACAGATTACGACGGACAAGCTGAAATTTGCGGGCGCCGGACATTTCTTTGGCGGAAAAGACCAAGTTGAAATCGGCATTGACGCCTTTTCAGCCAAGGTCTTGTGCGACGCCCATAATTCCGCATTGAGCCCCCTCGATGCAGCCGCTGGACTCGCCTTTTCTACATTTGAGTCTCTTTCAAGAGACATTGAACGTTCTGCCGATCCGGAGGATTCTGTAACTTCCTTTTATCTGTCGTCGGGTCTTGATATTGAGCGATGGATGATAAAGGTCTATTGCGGATTGCTTGCCGCAGGTAAGATTCGAAGCCAGTCCGGCAAAATACAAGAATGGGGCAGCATCTCGTCAGGTCTTCTCGATGCACTGATGGGGAAAAGCAACTTGGCCAGTCCACTCGGGCTTTACCACCACTCCTTTGCAGGCCAGACTAGGAGGCTCGGAGGAATAACGATAGGAACTATAATGCTCAACGATGGATCGGACAATGTGGGCGGACTCATGCTGTCCCTTGGAATAGCCAATTTGGTCCTTATAACGTCGCTGGGCTTCGGCCAGACGTTCACGGAGCCAAGTTGGCACAGGCACCCAACCTACCTCTTCAAAGTTAGACAGAACAAATCGAGAATTGTCTATCTCCTTACATATTGACTAACACCGAAGCCTCGGATTGGCGTCCGCGTGCCCCATTTCCCCGGTTTTGGGACTTGGGGAGCGACCCCGCCCGAAGCCCCGCGCAAACAGGATTGTGGTGTCCCAGAAGTTCGTCGCATCCGCGAACACCCGAGAAGCAGGTCCCCTTCGGCAAGCTCAGGGCAGGATTTCGACTGCGTTTGCCGCAAAAAACGCGGCAAACTCCGCTCAGGATGACGGCACCGTTTTTGTTGGGAACTTCAGGGACGGGACACCAGGTGCACGACGCCCCCTCTCGGTTCCCTTGACGCGTGACGCGCTACGCGCTACAGTGTTTCCATGATCCGGTCGTTCCGGCACGCTGGGCTGGAAAAGTTCTTTTCGACGGGAAGCAAGGCCGGCATTCAGCCCGCGCATGCAAGAAAGCTGGCAATTCAGCTCGGCACCCTCAACCTTGCACGGGATTCAGCAGCCATGGACGTCTCGGGTTGGGACCTGCATCCGCTCAAAGGCGATTTGGCAAATCATTGGTCGGTGAAGGTGAACGCAAACTGGCGGATGACCTTCAAGTTTGACGGCGAAGACGCGATTCTTGTTGACTACAGGGACTATCACTAGAAGAGGAGAAGCCCGCATGAACACGATGTACAACCCGCCCCATCCTGGCGAACTCCTCCGCGAGTACCTCGGTTCCATGCCGGTGAGTGAAGCAGCAAAGCGGCTCCACGTCGCACGCTCCACTCTCTCGCGGTTGCTGAACGGCCACGCCGCCGTTAGTGCGGCAATGGCGCTGCGCCTCTCAGATGCCTTCGGTAATGAGCCTTATATCTGGCTCGGCCTTCAGCAGCAATACGACCTCTGGCGGGCTTCGCGCCGCAGACGCCCCAGAATCCAGGCATTCCCCCGCGCCGCCTGATCGGCGGAAAATGCCTCCCGTCGCCAGCCACTGTGTTGGCATGAGCCGGCGGGTGTTTTGCTGAGGCGCGGATCGCGGTGGAGGATTTCCTTCGCCCCTACGGGGCTCCCGATTCCTGCTGGCCGATTCCCAGGATTCCGTCCCTGGCCGCCCGAGCGGCCAAGGACTCCATCCTGGGCTAACTTCCTGCTACCCCTCCGGGGTGCTCGACCGGATCGGAAAAATCAGGCGAAACCAGAATCCCTCCGGCTGCATCCTACACCCGAGGAGAAATCTGCATGGCTACCACTTCAGAACTGATCGAACGCCAGAAGTCTGCCCTCGCCACGCGCTCTGACCTCGAACCCAACGCCGTCAAGGACATCACCGCCGCGCTCAATGCGTTGCTCGCCGACGTCTTCAGCCTGTACCTGAAGACCAAGAATTTCCACTGGCACATGAGCGGGCCGCACTTCCGCGACTACCACCTTCTGCTCGACGAACATGCCGCGCAGATCTTCGCCATGACCGACGACATCGCCGAACGTGTGCGCAAGATCGGCGGCACCACCATCCGCTCCATCGGCCACATTGCCCGCCTGCAGCGCATTCCCGACAACGACGCCGAGTTCGTGACTCCCGAAGACATGCTGAGCGAGCTGCACGAAGACGAGCTGGCTCTTATCCGGAGCATGCGCGCCGCCCACGACCTGTGCGACGAAGCCGGCGACGTGGCCACTACCAGCCTGCTCGAGAATTGGATTGACCAGACCCAGCGCCGCAACTGGTTCCTGTTTGAAGCCACGCGCCGCGCGGTGTAACTTCCCCGCAGCCTGTCCTTTGCTTTCTTCGTCGGTGGGCGCTGGTTCTGCCCGCTCGCGCGGACCGCTGCGCACTAAAACAACTTCGAGCTGTCCAGCAATATCGTCACCGGTCCCTCGTTGATCGAGGACACCGACATCATGGCCTGGAACTGGCCGGTCTGGCAGCGCAGGCCACGCTGCCGGATCTGGGCGACAAAGTACTCGTAGAGCTCGCGGGCGCAGTCGGGGCGGGCAGCCTCGTCAAACGAGGGGCGCTTGCCGCGGCGGACGTCGCCGTAAAGGGTGAATTGGGAGACGGCAAGCACCGCCCCGCCAACATCCGCCACGTTCAGGTTCATCTTGCCCAGGCTGTCCTCAAAAATGCGCAGGCCGGCGATCTTCTCGGCGAGATACTCTGCGTCCGGTTTGCCATCGTTGCGGGAAACAGCAAGCAGCACCAACAAGCCCAGGCCGATTTCGCTGACGATCTGTCCCTCGACGGTGACGGAAGCATTTGAGACTCGTTGGACTACGGCACGCATTCCTGCTCCACGGTAGCATCCTCAATCGCAACAAAATCGCGAATTGGGAGAGTCTGCTCCGCCCAAAAACTTCAGATGGAAGGTACGGCGGTGGCTGGGATGCGCTGGGTGGCAGGAGCCTGGCGGAGGCGCTCGAGTTGCCAGACGTAAACGGCCAGGCGCCGGGAGTAGTGAAGGACGGGTGGAGTATTGGGAAGGCGGATGCCGACGGCCTCGGCCAGATCGTTGCGGGCGATATCGGCTTCCGCTTCCTCCAGCTGCCAGGAGACATGATGGATGCTGGCGCGCATGATCTGGCCGTCGCGATCGCGGGTGAAGAGGCAGTAGCGCTCAGTAAGAAAGTACTCAAGACTGCCGGGGAGGCATTCCGCAAGGCGGCGGGTGGGGCCTAGCCCGCGGTAGCGCGCCTGGAAAACGACGGGGGTGGAAGAGAAACGGCGGCGGCTCCAGTAGGCGAACTCGCGATCGCCGCGGCGCTCGATGCTCATGGCGGACCAGTAGTAGGGCAGGTGATAGAGCATCCTGGCAAAAACGACGGCAACGGGGTTGCGGGCATCGAGAGAAAAGAACCAGACGCCGGGCGTACCTGTGTGAGGATCGCGGACGTAGGTGCGGAGGTTGAGCTCAGGAAAGCTGCTGGCGCCGGGGACGGTGGGGATGCCGCGGAACTTGATGCGGTCCATCCAGAAGGGAACGATGCCGATCCACGCGGAACCCTGAAATGTATCCACGTGGAGGCCTTCGGGGATGAGCGCGGCCAAGGCGGTGGCGGGGATGGGCCAGTGAGCGAAGAGGAGGTCGTTCCAGCGCTGCGTCATCACCCAGCGGCCCGAGGGCAGCGGGCGGGGACGATGCGACGTCTTCACTCGAAATTCCCGCATGACGAAATCCCGAAGAACCCCAACAGGAAAGGGTAACTGATGGATACACAAGTGCGCCAAAGGCGCCGGCCGGAGCGGAGCGGGGGTATTGACGTATTCTGATCGCGAGCGAGGGATCATGTCCAGCAAAACTTTCATGTCAGCCGGCGCCACGGAGTCCCCTGTGCATCCGGGCGCGCACAACCAGACCGATGTTTTTGCCGTGCATGGAGCCGATCCGGAGGTGCTGGCCTACGCCATGGCCAAGTACTCGCGATCGGCGCTTTCGATGCGGGAGTCCCTGGCGGAGATCAGCGCGCAGCGGGCGGAGCAGTTCCTGAACACCTTTTATTTTCAGTACGGGCACCGGTCGATCGCGGACCTGGCGCACATTGCGTTTGCGGTGGAACGGCTGAGCCTGCTGGCGGCCATCGTGCTGGTGGACGAGCAGCGCTGGGACGGGCAGGAGCGGTCCACGCGGTACCAGAATTTTTTGAAGTCGGGCTGGTACATGCCGGATTTTGGACCGGATGTTGCGTCAGGCGAGCTTTATGCGGAGACCGCGGAAGGACTTTTTGCGGCCTACGAGCGCACCGCCGCGGCGGTGCTGGGAGCGCTGAAGGAGCGGGTGGCGCGGCCGGAGGCGATGAAGCCGGAGGCCTATGAGCGGACGCTGAAGGCGCGGGCGTTTGACGTGGCGCGGTACCTGCTGCCGCTGGCGACGAACACTTCGCTGGGTCAAATTATGAATGCGCGGACGCTGGAGACGCAGGTGTCGCGGCTGCTGTCGCATCCGGCGGCGGAGGTGCGCGACCTGGGGCGGAAGCTTCGTGAAGCGGCCACGGGGCCGGCGTGGTGCGTGAACGGGCAGGCCGGCGCGGCGCTGGTGGCGGAGATTGCAAAGATGGATCCGGCGCTGGGCGAGCAGGCCAGAGCGCTGCTGACGCGGGAGGTGCGAACGGCGCCAACGCTGGTGAAATACGCCGAAGCGAATGCGTACCTGATGGAGACGCGGACGCTGCTGGAGCAGGCGGCGCGAGAGCTGCTGGGCGATGTGGCCATAGCGCCGGCGCCACTGGTGGACCTGGTGGAACGCACGGAGACGCTGGAGGTGGAACTGGCGGCCACGCTGATCTACTGGGCGAGCGACCATCCCTACCGGCAGGTGCGCGATGTGGTGGCGGCCTTGAGCGAAGCGCGGGTGAACGAGATCATCGAGCTGGGGCTGCGCCAGCGCGGGAAGCACGACGAGGCGCTGCGGGCGTTCCACGCGGGCGCGGTGCTGCGGTTCGACATACTGATGGACATCGGCGGCTTCCGCGACATGCACCGGCACCGGAGGTGCGTGCAGATCCAGCAGGGGTTCACGGCGCGGCTCGGGTACGAGACGCCGGAATCAGGCGACGCGGCGGGGTTGGCTGAGGCGGGAGTGGTGGAGGATTACCGCCGCGCGGTGGAAGGCGCGCACGCGGCGAGCGCGCGGATTGCGGCGGGAAGCGCGCCGGAAACGGCGGTGTCGGCGCTGTATCTGCTGCCGCTGGCTACGCGGGTGCGCTGCCTGTTCAAGATGGATTTTGCCGAGGCGCAGTACATCTCGGAGCTGAGGTCCGCGCCGGCGGGACACTTCAGCTATCGCAAGGTGGCTTGGGAGATGTACCGGGCGCTGGAGCGGCAGCATCCCGAGCTGGCGAAGTACATCCGGGTCACGGATTTCGATCAGCCGATCGATCTACTGCAGCGGTAGCGCGTCTATGCGGCGCGGAATGCTTCCCGGGCAGCGTCGATGGTGGCCTGGATGTCTGCGTCGGTGTGCGCGTAGGACATAAATGCGGCTTCGAATTGCGAGGGCGGCAGCCAGACGCCGCGGTCGAGCATGGCGTTATGGAAACCGCCCGAAAGCAGCGGTGTCGGACTTCGCCGCTTCTTCGTAATTGCGCACCGGATCCGGCGTGAAGAACCACGTCCACATCGCGCCCACGCGATTGGTCGTCAGGGCAACGCCGGCGCGCGAGGCCTCCGCAGCCACGCCTTCCGCAACGGCCTTGCTCGCGGTTTCCAATCTTCGGGTAGACCTCGGCGGCGTGACTCTTGGAGGTAGTCGAGCGTAGCGATGCCGGCGGCCATGGCGAGCGGATTGCCGCTGAGCGTGCCGGCCTGGTAGACGGGGCCGAGCGGCGCGAGCATATCCATGATTTCGCGTTTGCCGCCGAAGACGCCGACGGGCAAACCGCCGCCGACGATCTTGCCCAGCGTAACCAGGTCGGGATCGATCGAGTAGAGCTGGACAGCGCCGCCCAGCGCGACGCGGAAGCCGGTCATGACTTCATCGGCAATGAGCAGCGCGCCGTTCTGGCGGGTAAGCTCGCGGAGGCCGTCGAGGTAACCGGGCGCGGGCGGGATGCAACCGGCGTTGCCGACGACGGGCTCGACGATGATGGCGGCGATTTCGTCGGGATGCTCGGCGAAGGCGGCTTCGACAGCGGCGAGATCGTTATAAGGAAGCGCGAGCGTGAGCGCAGCGATGGCATCAGGCACGCCGGCCGAGCCGGGGATGCCGAAGGTGGCGACGCCGGAGCCGGCTTTGACCAGGAGGCCGTCGGCGTGGCCGTGGTAGCAGCCTTCGAACTTGACGATGAGATTGCGGCTGGTGGCGGCGCGGGCCACGCGGATGGCGCTCATGGTGGCTTCCGTGCCCGACGAGACGAAGCGCATCTTCTCAATGGCTGGGTAGCATGCCACGATGCGTTCGGCGAGATCGGCTTCGGCGGCGGTGGACGCGCCGAAGCTGGCCGAGTTGCGCGCCGCGCGCTCGATTGCCTCCACCACCGGCGGAAATGCATGGCCCAGGATCATGGGTCCCCACGAGCCGAAGTAGTCGATGTAGCGATTGCCATCGGCATCGTAGAGATAAGCGCCCTGGGCGCGCTCAATGAACGGCGGATGCGCCGCCGACCGCGCGGAAGGCGCGCACCGGCGAGTTGACGCCGCCGGGAAAGAAGCGCTCGGCGCGCTGCTGGAGCGCCTGCGAACGGACGCGGGACGTGGTTTTTTCGCTCATGCGGATTCCAGGAACCTTCCCTCACGCGAGTTGATTCAGCAAGTATTATATTTGCCACGCATCGGCCCACCATCCGCGAGCCTGCGCGCCAGGCATGCAGGCTCGTCCGCGAACAGCGTTCGCTATCGCCGGCTCTGAACCAGCCCTGAAGGCGGGCGGTCACCGGGCGCGGCGGCCCACGTTTTGTTTGGCTCGCTCCCCATGCGGAAGCGCAGCTCTCCACCCGACACGATCTCCCCGTGGGCGATCCAGGAGCGCATCAACGGCTTGCCGTTCAGCTCCACGCTCTCGACGTAAATGTTCCGATCGGAGTTGTTCTCCGCAACAATGCTGAACGTCTTGCCCGCTCCCAGGAACGCGCAGCGTGGCATGGTTCACCAGCGGGCTGCCGAGCACATAAACACCCGTAACTGCGTTCACCGGATAGAATCCCAGCGCCGCGAAATTGAACCACGTAGAAATCTGCCCGCAATCGTCGTTGCCGGGAACGCCCGCGGGCGTGTTGTTGTAGAGCCGCGCCACCTGGCGCACGCGTTCCTGGGTCTTCCAGGGCGCGCCGGCGAATGAATATAGATACGGAATGTGATTACTTGGTTCATTCCCTTGCGCATCCTGCCCCACCATGCCGGTAATGTCCGGCGGCGACTCCAGCACGTCCGATCCCGCGGCAAACAGCGCGTCCAGCTTGGCCATGAACGCTGCATTTCCACCGTACAAATCGATCAGCCCCTCCACGTCCTGCATCACGTTGAACGTCGCCTGCCACCCGTCAGACTCGGTGTAGTCTTCCCAATACTCCTGGTCGGGGCGGAACGGCTCGCGCCATTTGCCGTCTTCCATCTTTCCGCGCATGAACCCGCTCGCCGGGTCGAACAGGTTCTTGTAATTCTGGCCGAGCTTGTAGAACTCGGCCGCATCGTCCCGCTTGCCCAGCAACTCCGCCATCGCGCCCACGCACCAGTAGTCATAGGCGAAATCGAGCGTGCGCGAGACCGATTGCCGCTGCTCGCCCGCCGCCACATAACCCAGCTTCCGGAATTGTTCCTGCAGCGCCTTGTTGCCGTTCAGCGTCGCGCCCACCAGCGCCGTGTCCCGCATCGCCGCGTAGGCAGCTTCCACATCGAAATCGCGCAACCCGCGCGTGTACGCGCCGACAATGAGGCCCACCACGTGGAAGCCCGTCATGCACCAGGTCTCATTCCCCCACAGCGGCCACACGGGCAGCGAATGCTGGTCGAGCTGGCGATAATCGGCCAGCATCGTCTTCACGATGTCGCCGATCCGTTTGGGCTGCGTCAGCGTCAGGAAGACGAAATTCCCCGCGATAAATGTCCCAGATCGAAAGCGTGGTGTATTTTGTGAAACCGGGATTCGGATAGTTCTTGTGGTCCTGCCCGCGGTACGCGCCGTCCACGTCGTTGAACGTAGCCGGCGCAACCAGCCCGTGATACGCGCCCGAAGCAAAGGTCTCGTTCTGCGCCTGGCTCGACAACTCCGCTTCCAGCGCGCTCAGCGCGTTGCCCCACTCCTGCGCCGCGCCACGCGCCACAGCGTCGAAATCCCAATGCGGCATCTCTGCCGCAAGATTCTTCGCTGCTCCGTCAACGCTGGTCGCGGAGATTCCCACGCGAACTACCAGCGGCTCGGCTTGCGCGCCCTCGGTAAAGATCGCCCGAATCTGTTTGCCTGTGATTCGGTCGCCTACGCTGGCGCTGCGTTCCGCGCCGTCCACCTGGACAGTGATCCCGGCAAAGGCCCTGGAAAGCTCCATCACAAAAAAGACTTGCTTGTCCGCCGCCCATCCATGCGTGGAGCGCACGCCGCTCACCCGCGTGCTGCTCTCAATCTGCAGATCCGCCGCATAAACCTCGCAGCCGATGCCGTGCAACAGGTCCAGCATCAGCCCGCACCGCTTCTCCACCGGGAGCGCCGGATAACGATACCGGTGCATTCCGCAGCGCGTAGTCGCCGTCAGCTCCGCGTGCACATCGGGCGTGTCCAGATGCACCGCGTAGTATCCCGGCCGCGCGGTCTCGCGCTCATGCGAGAAGGCCGAGCGGTAGCCGCTCTCTGCCTGGTTAAACACCCAACCGGAATTGCCGCCCAGCGCTTCCACCTGTGCTTCTGCTTCCTGCCCCGGATCGCCGGTATTCCAGCTCCAGTTACGTCCTTCCACCAGCGGCATCAGCAGCACATCGCCCAGGTCTGAGGCACCCGTGCCCTGCAGATGCGTATGGCTGAAGCCGAGAACGAAATTGTCGCGGTAGTGATATCCCGAGCAATGATCCCAGCTCGGTAATCCCACTTCTCGTTCCACTTTGGCTCCGGCGATCCGCTGGTGTCGGGGCTGAGTTGCACCATCCCGAACGGAGCCAGCGCACCGGGAAACATGTGCCCGTGCCAGCCGGTGCCCACCATTGGCCGCACATGCGGCAGCAGTCCCGCCGCGGCCTGCGCGCGTTCCTGCGCTGTTGCCCATCGATACGCGGGTGTCATTGTGCCCACGGCCGCCGCCGAACACGTCTTCAGAAAATCCCGTCTGCGCATATTTCCGTTCTCCCGGTTTCTCAACCCCATTGGCGCCAAACCAACCACGCTCGCACCGTC
>CAVYSS010000036.1:0-83853 GCA_963771195.1 uncultured Acidobacteriota bacterium | reverse complement strand
AATCAATGTGTAGCGGGTCGAAATGCCTATATTTTCTATTACGGAGAACATGCCCCAAGGCGTACAGACTCGAGCTATCCCCAAAGACCTTCGGTCTCTGCAACCCGCTCATTTTATATGGGGCTCGGTGCTCCTTGGTGTGTTGATGGCTGCGGTCTACTACCGGGTGTTAGCCAAGCTGGTGACCGATTGGTGGCAGATTCCCGATTTCTCCCACGGCTTTCTGGTACCCATCTTTGCGGCGTACCTGGTGTGGACGAAAAGGGAATCGCTTCTTGGAACGATTATCGCTCCCACATGGTACGGAATTGCCGTGATTGCCTTCGGCCTGATGGTGCTTCTATTGGGGGAATACGGTGCCGAGCTGTTCCTGTCGAGGGTCTCACTGGTGATCGTATTGGCGGGTCTGGTCCTTTGTTTTGGCGGGTGGCAATTGCTAAACGAGCTGCGCTTTGCTTTGCTTGTCCTGTTTCTGGCTATTCCAATTCCCGCTATTATTTTCAATCAGATAACCCTGCCTCTGCAGATACTGGCCTCGAAGTTGGCTAGCGCGCTCCTCTCTCTTTTCGGCGTGCCGGTTCTTCGGGAGGGCAATGTAATTGAACTGCCCGCGATGAGTCTGGAGGTGGCAGAGGCATGCAGCGGCATCCGCTCTCTAATGAGTTTGTGCACTCTCTCGGTTTTCTATGGCTACTTTATGGAAAAGTCCATCTGGCGGAGAGTCGCGCTGGTCCTAGCCAGCGTTCCGATTGCAATTGCGGCCAATGCAGTGCGCATTCTTGGCACGGGGTTGTGCGTCCAGTACTGGAATCCTGACAAAGCCGTGGGGTTCTTTCACGAGTTTTCCGGGTGGGTAATCTTTCTCGTTTCTATCGGATGTCTTTTCATCGTTCACCGCACAATGTGTTTGTTCCCGTTGAAAAGGAGGCTGGGATGAGAGGCCTCCGGTTCTGGATTGTGACCCTTATGCTGGCTGGAGCAGCGCTCTTGCTTCAAACTCGCGGCGACAGCGATCTCATTCCCCAAAGCGAGTCCCTTTCGCAAGTTCCGCAGACGATCGCGGGATGGGCGGGAAGAGATGTTGCGATTGATCAGGAGACGCTCGATGTTCTCGGTGCCGGAGACTTTCTATCGCGCAATTACACCCGACAAGGAGAATCGCAGCCGATTGGACTCTTCATAGGGTACTTCCCAACTCAGAGGACGGGTGTGACGATTCATTCACCGAAGAACTGCCTTCCAGGTGCTGGCTGGACCTTTGAGTCGTCGCATTACCTAGATCTGAGAGATGCAACTGGCAAGTCGCACCGAGTGGGCGAATACGTTATTGCCAACGGTGAGAACAGGCAATTCGTAATTTACTGGTATCAGGCACACGGGCGCAGCGTGGCCAATGAATACATGGCAAAGATCTATATGGTCATGGACGCAATTCGCCTCAATCGTACCGATGGCGCGCTGGCACGTGTGATTACGCCGATCGGTCCCCAAGGGGGCGCAACGGCCGCAAAGACTCGGGCCGAGGCATTTACTGCGCAGCTTGCGCCCATGCTCCCGCGCTTTGTCCCGAACTAGGTGGATTGGGCAGAGCGGGAAAGGGCACCGGTGTTTTGTGCAGGATTGTAGGCAACATTTGTAAGAGATGCACCTGACAGAGATGGAAGAAGTGGACGACCATTCAGAGCAATTCAATCGGGTTTTGATGGCAGGTGGAAGATGAGGAATCGACAAGGTTTTCTTTGGGTAGTCGTGGTTCTTATTACGGTAGCATTCGTGGCTGGATGTCACAGCGATCCAAACGTGAAGAAGCAGAAGTATTTGGAGAGCGGGAAACGGTACAGCGCCGAGGGGAAGTACAGGGAAGCCGCCATTCAGTTTTTGAATGCCGTAAAGATCGACAAGAACTATCCCGACGCTCATTATGAACTGGCGCAGGCGTACATCCATTTGGGCCAATTCCGTGCAGCATACGGAGAACTCTCACGCACGGTGGATCTTCAGCCTAAGAACTACAAGGCGCGGATTGACCTTGGGAACCTGTTGCTCGCCGGTGGCAAGATTGACGACGCGCAAGCCCAGGCAAACGCCGTTATGGCAGCGCAACCAAACAACCCCGATGCCCACGCGCTGCTCTCTGAAATCGCGGTTAAACGTGGGCAGAATGACCAGGCTCTGATCGAGATTCAGCGCGCTCTGGATCTTGCACCGAATCGGGCAACGTTCCACGAGGATTTAGCACTCCTTCAAGCGGGCGATCCAACAAAGGCTCCTTCTGTGGAAGAAGAGCTGAAGAAGTCCATTGCTCTTGATCCAAAGTCGGCGAACGCCAGGCTGCTGCTCGCGGCCTTCTATGCCAAGAACAGCCGCTGGTCAGAGTCCGAACAGCAGAGCCGGGACGCGATCGCCGCGGATCCCAAGAGCCTTGCCGCCCGGCAAAGTCTTGCGCAGGATTTTCTGAGACAGGGCAATCAGTCAATGGCCGAGGAAGTGCTTCGGCAGGCGGCCCACGACCTCGCAGACAATCCGCAGGGAGTGCAACTACTGGCGGATTACTTCGAACGTTCTGGGGAGAGCGACAAGGCTAAGACGGAGTATGCAAGCCTTGCGGCAAAGTATCCCAAGAACTTGTCATTGCAGGAGGCATACGTTCGGGCTCTGGTTCAGGTCAAGGACTATGCCACTGCCCGAACCGTAATTGCTGAGCTGATGAAGAAGAACGGCAGGGATCCACAAGTCCTTGCATTGAATGGAATTGTATTGCTCAACGCCGGCAAGGCAAACGATGCCGTCAATGCCCTTCTGAATGCAACTGCGAATTATCCGAAGGACGCCTTCCTGCAGTACTGGCTGGGTAAGGCGGCGCTGGCTAAGGGGGATAACGCTTTAGCGGAAAAGAGCTTTCGTCAGGCGACAGAGATCAATTCGTCTGACCTGGGCGCGTTGGAGCAGCTGGCGCGAATCGCAATTCAGCGGAGCGACATGAATCTGCTGCGATGTACACTCCTGATTATCCCGACGTGGTGGAGATCTCGCGCAAGATTGCCGCTCTGAAGGCGGCGATCGCCCACGCCCCCGTCAAGCCTGCTCCAGAAGCGGCCCCCGTAAACCATCCTGATTCGCCCCAGCTACAACAGCTCAAGGCCCAACTTCGAGCGGCGCAGCAAGCCATGGGCGTAGCCAAGAACGACCAAACTCAGATCGAGCGCCAGATTCACAGCTACGAATCGAGGATCGAATCGAGTCCGTTGGTCGAGGAAGAGTATAAGAAGCTCACTCGCAATCATGAATCTGCTCAGCAGTTCTACAACTCTCTTCTGACCAAGATGAACGAGTCCTCTATGGCAACCGCCCTCGAGCGCCGCCAGCAGGGCGAGCAGTTTCACGTGATGGATGCTCCCAATCTTCCCGACGAGCCGAAATTCCCCAATCGTTTTGTCTTTGCTGGCGGCGGCTTTGCCATTGGACTGTTTCTGGGCGTGCTTCTCGCGGCGATTCTCGAGTATCGCGACACTTCCCTGCGCAGTGAAAGGGATATATGGGCTTTCACCAAATTGCCGACCCTGGCCATCATTTCCGACATTGATGAACTGAAACAGCTTGCAAAAGCAAACAGCCGCCGAAAGCCGGTTCCACCATCGGGTAAGCCCATAGAGAGCGTTCGAGGATAACAATGTACAAATCCTTCTTTGGCCTTCGCGCCCAACCATTTGGAGCCAATCCGGATCCGCACTTTTTGTACAAGACGCCGCAGATTCGGGAAGCGCTCGCCTGCTTGCAATACGGTATTGCGGCGCGAAAGGGCTTTGTGGTCATGACGGGACCAGTGGGCACCGGGAAGACAACACTGCTCAAAACTGTCCTCAGTACCTTTTCCAAGGATCGAGTTTCGTCGTCCTTTGTCTTCAATCCGCGCTTTGAGGTGTTGGATTTTCTTGAATTCGTGCTTACGGACTTCGGCATCCCGCCCAAGGCTCGGACGAAGTCCGGAATGCTGATTCAACTCAACCGTTGGCTTATTGAGCGCTTCAACAACCGTGGGCTATGCACCATTGTTGTCGATGAAGCACAGAACCTTTCCTGGGACACCCTGGAAGAGATCCGTCTGCTCACGAATCTGGAGACTGAAACGGAGAAGCTGCTCCAGATTGTGCTCTCCGGCCAAACCGAACTTGAAAGTAAGCTCCGCGATCCCAATGCGCGTCAGCTACGCCAACGCGTATCGCTTTGGTGCAAGACGCGTCCGTTTACTGCTGACGAGACGGAGGCCTACATCGCCGAAAGATTGCGCATCGCCGGTGCCAGTCAGCCCGCGCTGACTCCCGAAGCGATCCAGCTTGTGCATCGCTACTCAAGAGGCATTCCTCGCGTCATCAACCTCTTGTGTGAGACCGCGATGATTAACGCCTTCGTTGAACAAGTCAAGCCCGTGCCATGGCAAATTGTTCAGTCGGTTGGTAAAGAACTTGGCTTTTACGTGCCAATCTACCCCTCACTGTTCACTGAACCTCGCTTGCAGCCAAGACCCTTGCCGTCAGCCGTTTCAAGCACCTTCAGCCCTACCGTGAATCCTTCAGGTTCTCCAAAGGATGAAAAGATATGAGCCGAATCTACGATGCGCTCCAAAGAGCACGCCTCGAACTGACGAACCCGCAAGGATCAGAAGCGGGTCAGCTTCCCGACCTCTCAAATGCCTTCGATATCGTCGAGCCGCTGCGAACCAAGACCGAAATCGCATTTGAGAATATCGCCCGGCACCCATGGAAGCCGTCTGCCCCTTCCTTTCCGATGCTCGTAGACCGAAGCGACGGTGTCGAACAGTTTCGCAGGCTCCGCTCTCACCTCTACGGGTTTCGGGATGAGGCTCCGCTGAAGACCATCCTTGTTTCGAGCGGTATGCCTGAGGAGGGCAAGAGCTTGGTCGTCGCGAACCTGGCCATGAGCCTGGCGCATCACACTGTCAATAAGATTCTGCTCATCGACGGCGACCTGCGCCGGCCCACCCTTCACAGCTTGCTTGGCGCCCCCAACGTGCCCGGATTATCGGAGTACCTGGCAGGCAATGTAGGCCTGACGGAAATCATGCAGCGGGACAGTAAAACCGAATCTGCTAATAACGACGGCGTCGGCATGATCTCCAACCTCACGTTTATTCCTGCTGGCAACTGCGATGTTAACTCTGCAGAACTCGTGACGAATCGTCGCATCGTAGAGCTGATCACCACGCTCTCGCCGCACTTCGATTGGATCCTGATCGACTCCCCACCCGTGCTGGTGGTTGCGGATGCGGTGGACCTCGCTCGTGCCGTCGACGCAGTTTTGCTCGTTGCCCGTGGAGCCAGCACGCCATTCGATGTGGCGCAGCGCACGAAGGCAGCCTTTAGCAGCTCGCGGATCCTCGGCTTTGTGCTCAATGCTGTAAAGGACGCCCCACGCGGAGGGTATTACTATTACTCCGCCCCGCAAGCAACCAGCGGTAAAGCTAAACAGCGAAAGGGATAAGCGGAGCCAGGGATGATCAGGATTTTAAACGTCTATTATCCGACACGGGCACTGGTGGAGCTTCTTTGCGAAGTTCTCCTCGTCTGTGGATCCTTTCTCCTGGCTTCGCTATATCTTATCGGACCGGATACGTACATTGCTCTGATGTACCAGAACGGAATCTTGAAGATCGCAGGCATCACCTTTTTCACCCTCCTCCTTTCCTACTACTTCGATCTCTATGAGCCGCAACGCATCTCGGGGCGCTGGGAGATCTACTTTCGACTGTTTTTGGTTCTCAGCGTTCTCTCATTTAGCCTCGCGGTGCTTCTCTTTGCCTTTCCTGACATAGAAATCGGCCCGAATGTTGTTGTCGCAGGCGTTTCTATCCTGACCATTGTCCTCGTCATCTGGCGATGGGTTTATGACTGGATAATTGGCCTTTCCGTGTTCCGCGAGCGGGTTTACGTGCTAGGCAGCGGCAAACTGGCGCACATCGTCGTCGAGACTCTGCGTACCAGACGCGATGCCGGCATGGATGTTATTGATGGAAGGAACGATGGGGACTCTCATGAACAATGTGAGCGTTTTGCCGCTGATCTTCGCGCTTTGTGCGTTCCAAGACCTCCCATTGACCGGGTGATCGTCGCCATGGAAGACCGTCGCGGATCGATGCCCGTTCGCGAACTCCTTGCTCTTCGGCTTGGGGGCGTTGTAATCGAAGATGCCAGTTCCCTGATAGAGCGGATCTCTGGCAAAGTGCTGCTCGAGGGCCTCACCACCAGCAGTCTCATCTTCACGAATGGTTTCAACTTGGGAGCATCGCTACAAGTTGTCCGGCGCCTGATCTCCATCCTCATCTCTTCCATCTGTCTCGCCATCTGTCTGCCGTTTGTCCCGTTGATCATCCTTGCTGTACGCCTTTCTTCGCCTGGTCCCATCTTCTTTAGCCAGGCACGTGTCGGGCAGCGTGGACGCACTTTTATTCTCCGTAAGTTTCGTACCATGCGGCAGGATGCCGAAGGAGACGGAGCTGTGTGGGCTACCAAGGACGATCCACGCGTTACCCGGATTGGCAGATTCCTGCGCAAGACTCGCCTTGACGAGATACCTCAGCTCTGGAATGTCCTTCGTGGAGACATGTCCTTTGTCGGCCCGCGCCCGGAACGCCCCGAGTTTGTGCAGTGGCTCGCCAAGGAAATTCCCTTCTACGACCTCCGGCACATGATTCGTCCAGGGATCACAGGATGGGCACAGGTGCGCTATCACTACGGCGCAAGCCTGGAGGAAACGAAACGGAAACTGGAATACGATCTCTACTACGTCAAGCACTTATCCGTTGGTTTAGATCTGCTCATCATGTTTGAAACGATCAAGACGATCGTGCTGCAGAGGGGCGCGCAGTGAAGATCATTTTCTGGTTGTCGCTCATCAGCATTCTGTACGCCTACGTTGGATACCCTGCGCTGATGTGGACACTCGCACGATTGCGACCACGAGCCTGGAAGATCGCTCCGGTCACCCCGACTGTGAGCATCGTTCTCGCCGTGCATAATGGTATAGCGCTTCTCCCGCGCAAGATTCAGCAACTTCTCAGTCTCGATTATCCAAACATTCAAGAGATCATCATTGTCTCGGATGGATCAACCGACGGAACAGCAGAAATGCTGGGTCGGCAACAGCATTCGCTCCTCAAGACCATCATCCTGAAAGAGCACGTTGGCAAGGCAGTCGCCGTCAACACCGGTATGGCCGAAGCCACGGCAGAGGTGATCCTCTTCGTGGACCTCCGGCCTGAAATTGCTCCGGGCTCAATCCAACACTTGGTCAGCAACTTCACCGATCCCAAGGTCGGTTGCGTTGCGGGTCAGCTCATTCTGCGCCAGGACGGCCACGACGCTGCTTCTGCGGCAGTCGGAGGGCTCTACTGGCGATATGAACAGTGGATCCGGGAATGTGAGAGTATCGTCGATTCCCCGGTTGGAGTGTATGGCGGCTTCTATGCCATTCGCCGTGAGCTCGCCGTGCAGCAGCCGCCCGGAATGATCCTAGACGACATGTTTCAGCCCCTTTCGATCATCCGCCAGGGCTACCGCTCCGTTCTGGACCCGAATGCCAATGTCTACGACGCCTGGCCGAAGAAAGTTGGGACCGAATTTCATCGTAAGGTGCGAACTCTTGCGGGAAACTTCCAGCTCTTTCAGCTCGCGCCTTGGACGCTTACCCGACAAGATCGCGTTGTTTTCCAACTCGTCTCGCACAAGGTCATGCGGCTTTTCGTGCCTTACCTTTTCATACTTCTTTTCATCTCCTCGGTTATTCTCGCCGTTCGGTCTCCTCTCTATGCGGCATTCGCCACGCTTCAAATTGTGGTCTTGTCATTCGCCATCGCCGGTTTGCTCCATCGCATCCCGTTTCTCCATCGCATCGCAGCTCCGGCGAGCGCTCTGCTGGTTCTCAACGCCGCTGCCATCTGCGCTCTCTACAAATTCCTGTTCACCCGCGGCCCGCTCTGGAAAATCTGGACCGAACCAAAGCCGGAGGAAGCGCGCACGATCCCTGAAACCGAACCCCTCGTCGCGCGAAAACCGCCCGTCACCGCCGCGGTCATAGACATCGGCAAGACCCTATCCACCGATTCACATCCATGAAGGGACATCGGATCACTATGGTCTACGCTAAGCTTCTGAATTCGATGCTTCTGCCCCTTCATTCATCGGTCAAGGGGCGGAAGTACGCACAGTTCCGCCGTTTCGCTGAAGAATCCCAATGGTGGACGAGGGAGAGGTTGGAAGCCTTCCAGTTTCAGGAACTTCGGAAGCTGCTCCGCATCGCGTTCGATTCAGTGCCGTTTTACCAGAAACGATATGCCGAAGCAGGAGTGCGATTCGACGACATCCAGACCCCCGCCGACCTACGCAGACTACCTGTCCTGGAGCGCGATGATGTCCGGCGTTTCAAGGAGGAGCTGTGTTCCACGAGTTATACCGGCAAGCTGCTTTCCCATTCTACGGGGGGATCGACCGGAGTACCGATCCAGTTTTACCGATCCCCCGAGAGCTACGATTGGCGAATGGCCGTCACTGAACGTTCTTACGCCTGGACCGGCGCAATTCTCGGTAACCGCGTTCTGTATTTGTGGGGCGCTCCCACGGGTCATCCCTCGCTTTGGAGCCGCACCAAGCTCAATGCATACCGCTGGATTCGTAATGAATTCGTAATCGACAGTTTCCATCGCGGCCCCGGATTTTGGCACAACGTGATAAAGACCATCGATACTGTCGGTCCGACTGCGATCGTCGGATACACCTCGAACATCGAGGAGCTATGTGCATTCGCGCAGGAGCGCGGCATCAGATTCTCGTCGGTGAAGGGTGTCGTTGCTGCGGCCGAGACCGTGTATCCCGACCTCCGCGAGCGCGTGAAGCAAACCTTTGGTGCGCCTTTGTTCAACACCTACGGGTCTCGCGAGTTCATGTCCATCGCCGTGGAATGCGGCCAGGGCGGCTTCCATGGGAACATGGAGAACATCTATCTGGAAAACGATGAGGAAGGCCGGCAGTCGGACCTTCTTGTCACCGATTTACACAACTATGCGATGCCTTTCATCCGATATCGGATCGGCGATACCGGGTTGCTCTCGCAAGATCAATGTACCTGTGGCCGTGGACTGCACGGCCTGGCCTCTCTAGAGGGTAAAACGTGGGATATCCTGCGGACACCCTCTGGCGGGACGATCCCGGGCATTGTGGTTCGCCATTTTCTGAAAGATGTTCCGGAGGTCCGCCAATACCAGGCGGAGCAGACCGATTACGACCGTATTGTGCTGCGTCTGGCTCTGCAAAAGCCGCTCAGCAGAGAGAGTCATGAATTCCTTACCAATGAGTTTCGAAAGTCATTTGGACCTGAACTGCAACTCGAAATCGACGAAGTGGAGGAGATACCCCGAAGCGCGTCAGGCAAGCTGAGATGCGTGATCGGGCTGCCAATGGACAAACTGCGCTCTTCAACAACGAATCGCGAGCTGGCGGTGGGCGGGGATTAGCCGACGCGCACGCAATAAAAAACGGCGATGTCTTGTGGAATCATCGAGTTAAGCCACAAAACTGCACAAAACTGCGCACCTTTGTCCGGGGTATGGGGGGAGGGGGGGTACTAATTTTGTGAGCAACGGAGAGGTTGGCGATTGTTACCGGGTTGGAATCCTTGCGGGCGGAGATTTCCCTGGTTTTTTCCAGCCGGGTTGTGGCGGCGATCATTGCAGCGGCTTCCTTGGCCTGAGATGCGAATGCCCGCCGGTGGGCGGGCAAACTTTGACTCACAGATTGAGTGTAGGCGGGCTGGGGGATCAGGTCTGTGACGGCGGATACGGGGGTGCAGCGGAGTTAGCGGGGTTGGCGGAGTTAGCGGGGCTGGCGGAGTTAGCGAGGTTACCTTTGGAGGGGAGGGGGTCGCCTCAAAGTGGCGTTTGGGCGGGACGAGGTGCCGGGATGCGGGACAGAGGCGGTATTAGCGGAGTGAGAGGAGTTCTGGTGGTTACCTTTGGGCAGGGGGGGGTGCGATTGCATCCCACGCTAAGCAAGCCAGGACGGGGCACCCCCGATTGTGGGCGAATCGACTGGAGAGGACTTAGGGAGGGTCACCCGCCCGTTTGGAGCCGCCGCCGGACCCTCGCGGAATCTGCGCTGGAGTTACTCGACTGCGACGGGGGTGCTCGCTCGTGAAATGGTCTTTTTTACTGGTTAATTTCAACATGGCGGGGCTGGTTCACAACGTCGTGCGTAGCATCTCGCTGCAGTTCGAGCGATGCTCGCAATACGAGATTCTGATCGCCGATAATTCGTCCGAGGAGGACGGGAGGTTGACGCCTTCCAGTTTGCCGGAGGGCGCGCCGGTTAGGCTCTTTCCGATAGAGAATACCGGCTTCGTCGATGCGCTGAATTATCTGATACCCCTGACCAATGCCGAGTACGTGGTGATTTTGCACCCCGATGTTGAGCTGGCGCCGGGGTGCGTTGCTGCGCTGGCTACGTTCATGGGGGAACATCCGAGCGCGGGTGTCGTGGGGCCGGACCTTTCCTACCCCGATGGATCGCCAAACAAGATACGCCTGCGCTTCCCCACCGTGGCTTCCGAAGCGAAGCGCGTCGCGAACAAGCTGTTCTACATAGTGACCAGGAAGGAGCCCTTTTGTGATGAGGTCCTATGGGATCGAGGTTCTGACGTGTCCGTGCAAACCGTCATGAGCGTATGCATGTTATTTCGTGGTGCGGCGCTGCAGCAGGCGAGCCCTATCGATCGCCGTCTCGTCACTTATTACGCGAACGACTTCCTTTGCTGGAGGGTGCAGCGGCTGGGACTGACCTGCCATTACACTCTTGGTGCGCGGGCGGTGCATTACGAGCGTTTCAGCCCGCGACAGCATTATGCCGGCTCGAAGGTCATGGAGTACAAGAGGAGCGGCATTGCGGCCAATCCGGGAATGCGGGCAGATTATTTTCGGCTCAACTCGCTCCGTTATTCGTTAGGAGGCCGGCTTATGCTCCGTAGTTTCGCGCTGATCGACGATGCCCTCCAGCTCGCCGCCCAGATTAGCCGGGCTCGAGGGGAGGGGAGGCAGGAGGTTCGTGCACTCGTGGAATCAATTCGAATTGACTTGGGGCAAGGGGCGCCTCGCCCCAGCAATGGGGAGTGACGCCAAATGTCTCTTTGAGGGAAAGTGCCCACGTCGGGGCTATCCTGAAAATGCGTTGAACATGGATTTGGACTGGAGGTCTAGTCCGCCCTTAGCGCCGACATTGACTGGCGTTCCTTTTCCAACGCCCGGGGAGAACCAGTAGCCTCGGCATTCGGCTCCTTGCGAATAATGCAAAGATTGTGGAAGAAAGCGATCTCGGTGATAGTGCGGTCGAAGTAATTGGGCTTGTGAAAGGGGCGCTCGGCCTGATTGACGCAGTCGGTGAGCGAACGCAGCAGGTCCATGCTGGTGCTTCCGCTCACCGCACCCCAGGTAGGCCAGTAGGCAGTCTGCAGATCTTCGATGCAGTAGAAACCCGGAGTCCTAAGCAGAGGGAAAAGGATATTAAAAGTCTGGACCACGTGCTCGTTGAGATGGCTCCCGTCGTCGATTACAATATCGAACCCGCCGTAGTGCTGCGAGATTTCCGTAAGGCGTGCAGCGTCCGTCTGGTCACACTGGAGCACATCTACTCGGTGCTCGGAGAGCTGGGATTTGTCGTAAATGTCGATGCCAACGATTTGAGAGTTAGGGAAGAAGCATTTCCACATGCGCAGCGATAGCGCGCCGTCGGAAAGATCCTCATAACCGCCGACCCCGATCTCTAAAATCTTCAGCGGGCGCTTGCGCCAGATCGCGAAATAGCGCTGGTAATGCTGGGTGTACCAATGGCGGCCCCATTTGTCGGTCCCATAGATCACCGCGAGCTGGTTGAGATCGCGGGAATGAGTGAAGGCGCGGCACTCAATCCATGCGTTGCGCAGCGCCCGGTACTGCCGCTGGGACAACAATGATTTTGCGATTGTCTTAAGCACGCAAGCCTCACAACACGCTTCGGACGATGCATGGCTAAGGGTGCCATATCAATCCTGAATCAATTGACGCCTCATTCTAACCCGAATTTCCGTTTTGCCTTTCGGCTGCGGGCCAATATTTCCTCGTTTGCCCGCGCTCACAGTCTTTCTTTCATTGGCTCCAGTGCCAAGGACCCGGTCGCGCGTCACATGGCTTCCGGGGCCTAGGCAGCGGCCCTGCGGGGGCGCCAAGGTCCTCGCCGTTGGAACGAACGGGAAAGGTGGCGCGCTGCACTCGGGGGTATACTCTCGGGTGGCAGGGCAAGCAAAATGGAACTTTCATTTGCCATCTGCCCGCCCGCAAACTTACGTGACAGCGCAATATGCGAATGGCGGGACCACTCATGAAAAGAATGCTTCTTCTCGCGTTACTGCTCCCTCTGCCAGCCACCGCGCAGATTACGTTGCTGGCGCACGCCGCTGCCGGGTTCAGTTCCGGTTCGGGCTCTACTCCGGTGACGACATCGGCGATCGATACCACCGGGGCCAGCATGATTGCACTTTGCGCCACGGGCTCACGAGGCAACGTTTCCGCGCCCTCCGATTCCGCATCGAACACCTGGCTCCTGGCCAACACGGAGAGAGAGGACGGCGACTTGCAGGTGAGTCTCTGGTATGCGATTGGGCCGGCTACAAGCGCCACGCACACATTTACCTTCAAGGGTCAGTCTCCGGCAGGAGCGGTGATGGCTTTCTCAAAAGTGGCCAACGGGCCCGGACCGGCAAAGCCAGTCGATGAAAGGCTGCGCGGTTCGCGCTCGCGTCCGGCTTAGTAACGCCAACAAACGCGAATGAGCTTGTGGTGAGCTGCATGTCGTTTTACCCTTCCATCGCATCTCCAACCGTCTCGCCCCTGACTCTGGTTGACGAAGTTCCTTACAACGGCGGTTGGAATGGGTCGCTGGGAACGGTTTCGTCGTACATGGTTGAAACCAAGGCCAGGCCGGTTAATCCGACCTGGACCTATGCGCCGAACGGCGGCGCCGCAACGGTAACCGACACGTTCTACTCGACGGTCTCACCTGCCCCTCTGATGGTGGCCACGACAAGTTTGCCGGAGGGTTTTGCCGGAACGAAATACAGCGCGCAGTTGCAACAGAACGGCGGAGTAGGGCCGTTTTCCTGGGCGCTGATTGCGGGAACGCTGCCTGCCGGATTCAACCTCACTGCGGGCGGAGCGATCACCGGGACTTCTACCGGAACGGTTTCGGCAACGCCGCTGACGTTCAAAGTGACGGACGGCAATTCCAACGCTGCGTCAACCTCCGGGATCGCACTGACCATTGCGCTGAAGCCGCTGACCATCGCAGCCAACGGTTCCTGCGCGCTGACCGGGAAGCAGTACACCACCTACGGCAGCTGCACCCTGGCAGCAGCCGGTGGAACCCCACCGTACACCTACGCGTGGAAGATGGTGACAGATAACTCGTGGGCTGCGCTGCCGGAGGGATTGCGTTGAACTCTTCGACCGGGGCCATTACAGGGACCGTCTATGGACAGGGCAGCTACGTGACCCAGTTTGTGGCGACGGACAGCCTGGGGACGACGGCCACGGTCAAGGTGAAATTCTCATTTGCCGGCGACAGCACGCTGGGCGGCTGTACGCTGTTTCCGAACGATTCGATCTTTCATCGCAAGCTTTCCGGCTTGCCCGTGGACACGTCTCCTTCCGCGCCGGTCTACCCGGCGTATCTAGGCGCGAGGATGACGGCCGTTCTTTGGAAACGCGCCGGCTGGGCCCGGACCCGAACGGGATTCCGTTTATCCGTGTTCCGCATGATCAGCCCTTTGTGCCGGTGACGACGAACCTCTATCAGTCTTACTTTTCGAGCGCGCCGGTGCCGGCGTATGCGCCGGTAGAGGGCAGCAGCAATAACCAGGGGGATCGACATGTGCTGGTATTGCAGACTGCGGGAGACGGCGCGAACTGCTCGCTGTGGGAGATGTGGGGGGGAATTTATCAGGGCGGTTCGAGCGGCGCCTGGGTGGATTCAAGCAATGCACACTGGGCGAACCTGAGCAGCTATGCGATGCTTCCACAGGGAAATGGTTCGACTGATGCAGCAGGGCTGCCGATTCTTCCGCTGCTGCTGAATGCGGACGAGGTAATTGGAACAGGAACGCCGAGCGCTCCGAACGGATCGGTGCAGCACCCGGTTCGCTTCACTGTCAGGCACATGCTGAACGCCTATGTTTGGCCGGCGACGGAGCATGCGGGCGTTGGGAGCTGCAAAGGCGGTTATGAGGACGGGAATCGGATGCTGAAGCAGTCGGACCCGCCGGCCTCCTGCAGCACCAGCGGGCCTGCGGGCGAGATTTACCGGCTGAAGGCGAGCGTGGCGACGCCGGCCTGCGCAGCGAAGAGCCCGCAGTCAGCGATCATTATCGAGGGTTTTCGTAATTACGGCATCATTCTGGCGGACAATGGCATTTCAGGCGGATTGATTGGCACGCCGGATTCGCGGTGGAACGATGCCGACCTGGCCTGCCTAGGCAGCTTGAGGCTAAACGATTTTGAGCCGGTCAACGTGTCGGGAATCATCGTGAACGCGACGAGCAGTTACCAAACGACTGGAGGGCCGGCGTCATCGAGCACTGTGCCGCCCGCGGGGGGCTCGCAGCGCTGAACGTGGATGTGACGGATGGAGTTTACCGCCGCTAGCTGGAATCGAGGTTCAATCTTGAAGGGAAACACGGCCGGGATGTTGAAGGATGCTGCCAGACGCAGTTTACGAAAACTGGGATGGGACCTGAGGCCCTGGGATTCTACGGGCGCAAGTGATTTCTGCGCAATCCAGAGACTGAAAACCCACGACGTTAATCTGGTGTTTGATGTCGGTGCAAACGCCGGCCAGTTTGGCAGGTCACTTTGGAACGCAGGATACACTGGACGTATCGTATCCTTTGAGCCGCTTTCGGCTGCGTACGGGAAGCTCGTAAAGGCCAGCAGGACCTACCCAGGCTGGGAGATTGCCCAGCGGATGGCAATCGGTAGCAAGGATGGCGACATTCAGATCCACGTAGCCTCAAACTCTATATCGAGCTCTGCGCTCGACATGCTGGATACTTTCCGCGACGCGAAACCGAGTTTGTCCTACGTGGGTAAGGAAGATGTGCCTCTGAGGCGGTTGGATACGGTGGGCCCTGCGTATATTCACGGGGACTCCGTTTCCTTTCTCAAAATCGACACTCAAGGGTTCGAGGCCGAAGTGCTCGATGGAGCGCCTAGGATCCTCGAGATGATGGTGGGGGTGCAGCTTGAGCTTGCGCTCACACCGCTTTATGAGAATGAATGCACATACGATGAGCTGATGGCCCGACTGCACGCTTTGGGCTTCAACACGTGGGGAATCGAACCTGGCTTTACGCATCCGCGGAGCGGCCGACTACTTGAGCTCGATGCGACACTGTTCCGCGCCTGAGCTGACTGTGCGCGATATGATTCGGCTCCAAGATTGCCAGGAGGCGCAGCGGCACTGGAATGCTAGGATCCGAAGGCCTCCGTGATTCTGTGCTTCAGCTTCCTTAATCCACTCACGAGTTTCGGAGCCGTGTTCCACACCCTCTCGGGTGGGGCTTGCGAAAATAGCCTCGCCATGACGCCGTAGGTTGAGGTGGAGTTGTAGATTAAATAGTCGCAGCGTGACAACAGGTACATTTCTATAAGGGCGTCTGCCTCCCGTTCCAGCGCGTCCGGACACTCCCTAGTCCGGTGCAGTGGAGTCCCGGGCGGAGCATACCACTTCGACGTCGCGATCAGATGGGGGTGCCGGCTCCGCAGGTCATCTTCCACGGCCTTATTGTCTGTGGCTAGAAACACCGATGCGGCGGGGTGGTTGCGCATGATGCGGCTAGCGATACTTTCGTACTTCGCATATGAGTTCTTCCGGTCTGTATAGCGGATGTGCATCCCGACCGTCACCTGCCCGAACTCTCGTCTCTGAAACTCTTCCGCTCTCCTCAAAACGACAGGAGCGAATACCAACCTCCGCGCCAGTTTCCGGAGAATCTCTTCGTCGCTAAGTTCAGTCCAGGCAGCACACGCCCCTTTAAGGTGCGGCCGCAGTCGCCACAGTTCGTCGCTCCACGCCCAGCGAACAGCCACTTGCTCCGGGTAGTTCAAGCACCCTATGTTAATCGTGTATTTCGCGGCGATCCGAGGACAATTATCCGGGTCCTCCCTACCGGCCTCCCGCTCATACATGAACTCGTCCACCGACCTGCGCAGGTTCCCGCGCCAGATCATCGGCGTGACTGAGTCAGAGTCCCAGATTGGTTCCGCGTCGTGAACCTGCGGAGCGTCGAACAATTCCGTAAACCCGTTCCTGCCTTTCAGGCCATAGAAGAGTTTGTCGGTCCAATCAATGCAGAGCTTCCGCCCCGTGAGATCGGCATAGAGAATGCTGCTCAAAGTGCAAAGGAGGCGGTTCCTCAGGCCAGCCTTCCCTTTGACAAGAAGATATCTGTCGGCACTTGGGCTGCCGGGCACCGGGGATCGTTCAGAAATGTGCTGTCGAGTCAATGCGTAAGCCCTCCAAACAACTGACGATAATCCAATGACGGGCAAAGCTCGGGGCCCTCATTCTTACCGGGCACGCGGTGTGTCCCGGTAAAGCTCCATGTAGGCATCGACCATGGTTTGCAGAGTAAAGCGCGAGTGGAATGCCGCTTCTGCGTTCGCCGAGAATTGCGCCCGTTCCGCATCGTTGCCCGCCATGCGCAGAATCGCCGCGGCCATCTCCGCGAGGATCTGTCCGCCGACACCGTAGATGCCTGCCTGCGCCAGCCGCACAACCTCCGCCATTCCGCCTACATCGGTCACGATGGCCGGCAGTCCCAGCGAGAAGGCTTGCAGGAGCGAGACGGGCAACCCCTCCGACCGCGACGACATGATGAAGGCATCGGCCGCGGAGAAGAACGGCGCCACGTCGAGTTGCTGTCCCCAGAAGGTCACCTGCCCGGCGATGCCCAGCTCCGCGGCCAGGCGCTCCATCGCCGCGCGTTCGCTGCCATCGCCCACCATCCAAAGCCGCAGATCCGGCATCGACTCGAGCGCCGCGCGAAAGGCATGCAGCAGCAAGGCGTGGTTCTTTACGGGCTCAAGCCGGCCGACGTAGACAGCGTGAATCCGCTCTTCGGCGGCCAATCTTGCTTTCGCCGCCCGCTCGAGCGGGGCCGCGCCATTGTAAACGCGCACAATCTTCCGCGCCGGGGCGCTGTGAATCGCTTTCAAGTTGCTCACGGTCGCATCGCAGATGCCAACCACCCAGTCGCAGAAGCGCGCTGCAATTCTGTACTTCAACTCCGCAACCACCCTGTGCGGCGGAGCCACCAGGCTATGCCGCGTGGAAACAATGCTGGGAACGCCGGCCATCCGGGCAGCCATGGCCGCATAAATCGTCGGCGTCGGGTTATGAAGATGGACGACGTCGGGTCGCGACTCTTTGAAGATGCGAAAAAGTTCCGCGTGGCATCCGGCAAGTGCCGGCCCACGTTCGCCTGCACAGCGAAGCCTTCTTTCCGCATCCGCTCGCCGAGCGGGCCAAGAGCTCGCCAGCGCATAGACGCACGGGTCGTGCCCCTGCTCCCGCTGCAGACGGCACATCTGCAGAGACGAGCGTCTCGGCGCCCCCGACCTCCATCGAATCGACTACGTGCGCAATTTTCATAGTGCCTGCGTGAATCAGAACGCGTGCGTGAGGTTGACGACTCGCAGCAGGATATACATGGCCAGCACGAGCGCGATCATCATCACGCCGGAATACGCAAGGGTACGCGGCAACGGCAGTCGGGAAGCAATCATCCTTCGCTCCAATGCCATCTGGAAAACGACCTCGGCCATACCGCCCAGCAGGAAAAACGTCATGACATAAGCGCGCGACAGAAACCAGGCCGCAACCAGAAAGCCTGTGAGCGATAAAACCATCAAACGCCCCAAGCGGTTGATCTCCGCCTTGTCGAGTTCTTCAACCTTCCATGCCGGCTGCGGAAAGACGCGACTCCTCGGGCACGATGGGCTCTCCTTCAGTCACTTTCGTTGGCGAAGCAACTGCCAGAGCGTCTCTTATGGTGGGGAACAGGAACAGAGACCAGAAGTACAATCCGAACAAGCCAAGCTCCGCCGCGCAGACCACCAGCGAGTTGTGCGCGGTTTGATGGTCATCGGTATAATCCGGCATGTTGCCGAAGCCCACTCCGAACAACGGATGCGCCTTCAAAATTTGCAGCCCCTCGCCCCAAAGTGTCGTGCGGTCTGAGCCCGATTCGGCCGAGATATCGCCGTCCACCGGTAAAGTGCAGGGCCATTGCCCCAGCGAAGAGCACGCCCGCCAGCACCAACGCAGGAACGGTCCCGATGCGCCGCCGCGCCGCCACGATCGCCACCGCCATCAAGGCCAGCAATGCGCCGCGCGAGTGCGTAAGATAGACGCCGACCAGCAACACGCACACCGGCAAAATCACGAATGCAATGTTCAAAAACAGCTTCTTCGGCCGCCAGAAGATGAACAGCAGCGGAATCACGCAGACGAGCAGTTGGCCAAAGTCATTCGGGTCGTTGATCACTCCCAGCCCTCTTAGCCGGTAAAACAGCTCTCCCTGATCGTTCCTCATTGCCAAGAGGTAAGGGTGCTCCATGTTCCAAGCGTCGTCGTTGACGCTCTCCGCGGCTCCCGGTTGAACAGCCGCGCCCTCAGGAACTCCGCGGAGCAGATCGATGGATCCGTGCGCAATCACGAACAGGCAGACGAACAGCAGCATCAGGACCACAACCTGCAACTTCCTCTTCGAGTTGCAGTGCAGGCACACAAGGAAAAATGCAAAGGCATTGGGAATGAAATCCAGGAACGCCTGCACCGCGCCTCCGGCCCAATGCTCCCCAAAAAGCACTGACAAAATGGTCGCAATCGCCAACCCGATCAAGGCCAGAGACTGCGGCGTCTTGAGAGTGAACGACCCGATCAGCTTGGGCAGGGATACCAGCAGGATCAGCACCGCAAGAATCAGCTCAATGCGCGCAACCGCAAGCGGCCCGAACAGGGTAGCGGGCGTGAGGTAGTACGTGACGAGATAGAGAACGCTTAGAACAAAGCCCATTGTGAATGGTCTGATTGTACGTGGCAGTCACGATCAGGATACCCGAACGTGCTCTCCGGAGTGTGAGCGGTAAACTCAATGCCCACCGGTTGGCTTCGGCCCATCAGGGCCCACATCCAGACTGTTTGCGGTGTACCAATTCGATCCGTTCACAAAGGCAAGAGACTTCATCATCCCCGCCTATCCGCCCACCAGAATCCCCACTCCAGAATAGGAACCACCTTGGGTTAAAAGAAGAACTTCTACGGGCACTTGATGCGCAACAACTTGCGCATTTCCCGAGCTTTCTGCCCGTAAATAGCTGAATCTAAATATCTACTCTTTGGCACTCAATGTGCTCCTCGTAGATATGAAAACTGTTGGTCTGCACAGGCATGGTGTGCGCAGCCATCGGGGACGCGCAGTTGATGAATGTTGAGTTGATCCGCATCTTGAAGTGCACAACTGAGGGCTTTTAACCGAATACCCAGAGACGGCATTACGCGTTTCAGGAACTTCAACAAGTAAGCCGTTGAAAACCGCAGTTTTACGTTATGGCCTGCCCTCTGCAGGGGGCACAACCAGAACAAATGCCCGCGAGGGCAACTCCTGGAGGAAACATGAAGAAGCTTACGTTAGCATTGCTCGCAGCGGCAGCAGCCCTTGCGATTACACCGGCGGCGATGGCTGATACTTTCTACTTCCAATTTAGCGCTAACGGTGTCATCTCCACCGGAACGCTTGTGGGAACGGAGAACGGAAATACCGGCATGTACACCATCACCAGCGGATCGATCACCACAACGAGCGGCTATGGCACATACAGTGGCACCATTGATACCAACCCAGGCGATATGTCGGCAAATGACGCCGACAACCTGCTTTTTTTTCCCCGAATAACGGCCAATACCTCGACGGGCTTGGGTTGATTTTCGCTATGGGCCCTGGAGAAGAAGGAGGCATCAACGAAATCTGGTCAGGGGATAACTACGGTAATGGTTCAGATTATTCCAACTGGTTTTGGGACGACGCTGACATTAAAGGCGGAGGCTCATTCACAGTTTCGCTGACTCCCGAGCCCAGCTCTCTGTTATTGCTTGGCACTGGGTTCCTCGGCTTGGCGTTGTTGGCCTTCCGGAAGAGGAGTTCGGGCCGGACCCAGTTGTCTTTGCAATCGTAGTCGAATGCTCGCGGGGACAACTCCTGGAGGAAACTTGAAGAAGTTTTCGTTATCTTTACTCGCAGTCGCAGCAGCTCTTGCGATCACGCCGAATGCCTTTGCTGATTCGTTCAATTTCGCCCTCACCGGGGGGGGCATTTCTGCAACTGGTGCCCTTACCGGCACTTTGATCGCCCCCGGTGAATGGAACATCACCGGCGCAACCGGATTCGATATTAACGGACAAGCCGCAACGATTGTCGCGAACCCAACTCCAGGGAGCCTCCTTGATACCGGATGGGTCATATATGACGATGTCCTGACCCCCCTGGGAACCCCGCCTGTGACAAATGGTGGACTTCTGTTCCTGCTTGCAGACGGTGATTATGTAAACATCTGGTCCGTTGGCACCCAACTTTACTTCGACGAATATAACTCGGCGACGGGATGGCTAGACAATGGGTTAAACGGCGACCCAGTTTCAGATTCTGTTACTCCCGCTCCAGAACCCGATTCTCTGTTCCTGCTTGGCACCGGGCTCGTCGGTTTGGCGCTGTTGGCCTTCCGGAAGAGAAAACGGTCCGGCCTTGTCTTGCGCGCAGAATCGGCTTGATCCTCTTGTTTCTCGACTAGGAAGGGCAGGGAGACCTGCCCTTTTCCTTGGCTTCGTTCACGCCGGAGTCGCCAACAGAACGGTATAACCGCTGGATCGAGTCCGGGGATCCACGTCCTCTGCAGAGTTCGAAAGCAGGCGCCGGAAGTGACACTATTGACTCTGCGAACTGGACTCGGTGCTGCTGGCAGCGCTGGGCATCCTACGCCGGAAACTCTGAAAGCGGGTGCACACCAGCTATAAAGCACCGCGCCAGGGTGTTCCAAAAGGCCCTGGAAGCCTAATTGTCCCCCCGATGACTCTAGGGGCCGTTCGAGCCGCTGAATGTGCTCTGCACCTGAATCCAGCCCAATGCCACCGGACGACCGTTTCCGGTTGGACGATTACGAGCGCCTCATTTCATCCAGACCAGAAGCGCCGCAACACATCCCGGTCTGTTGCGGCCAGGCGAGGCAGAGAATGCCTGATAGGCGGTAGTGCAGAGTTTTGGCCAGGCACAGGTTCAGCAGGTTGCTACAATTCGCGGATATGAGTTCCTACCGCGAGAAGGCGGCTTTAGCGGTGCTTTTGACCGCCGAGATCCTGGTTCTATACTTCGCCACCTTACACTCTTCGGTCTTCAACTCCATACCCATGCCCGTTACCGCCGTCGATCGCGCGATTCCATTTGCTCCGCTCTTCGTTGTGCCGTACTTCTCCTTCTATCTGCTGTTGTTCACGCCGCTCTTTGTCACAAACGACGCACAGGAATTTCGGGACGTAGCTTTCGGATTCGGGCTCATCGTCTTTACATCCTGTGTGGCGTTCTTCTTCTGGCCCACGGCAATCTCTACCTCGTACACGCATCCACTGCTGCGTGGCTTGCTTGCCATTGATCGGCCCAGGAACGCGTGCCCATCGCTCCATGCGTCACTTTCGCTCTATTGTGCCCTGTGCGTCCTGCGGCGCATAAAAACCGGATTTCCCCGATATGCATTTTGGACCTGGACGCTGGTGGTGATAGCATCGGCACTCCTTACCAAGCGCCATGCGGCTGTCGACGTTGCCGCGGGAGCGGGACTCGCTTGGATTGTCTATAGCTTGATATTCCGGCCGGTCCATGTGGAAGCCGACGACAGCGAGGGTGTTCTCGAAACCCTGCGCATTCGCGATCGTACGATGGTGAATACGCCGGAACAGATCGAGGCTCCGCGAAGACTCAATGCAGGCAGGTGCTTCCAGGATTTCGCGATCTTCGTGACTCTGGCTGCGATCGGCATCTCGACAAGCATCTGGGCGCTCGCTCATTCGCCTGCCGCCGCGCTCCCGGCCGGAATCCTTATTAGTACTGTCGCGCTCTACTCATTTCCGCTGCTGCTGCAGGAAGGAATGCACGGGTTGCTGCTTTCCAGCCGCCGCTGGAACTGGATGATCTCGGCCTTGTTGGGGGCGACCCTCCTGATCTCGTTTTCCGCCTACCGAGTTCTGTACCTTCGCCATCATCGACATCTCGGTGATCCAGGCAATCCTGACCATTCCCACATCCACTCCCACAGCCGCCCCACAATATGGTTCCTGCGCTTCGTCTGGCTCACCTGCGGCTCTTTGCTGTACATGATTCTGATTCCTGTTTCGGCTCTCAAATATGGTTCTGCAACGCAACGAAAACTCATCTGTACCGAATACGCATTTCTCTTCTTGATCTACAGCATTCTCTTGCGGGCATTTTCCGTGCGCGATGTCTTTCTGGTGTGGATCCTGCCCCTGCTTCTCGCGGGATCATTCACCCTGATTCGCGGCTTTACCCAACGCAGCATCGCGGAAGCCTCCGATCCGTATCTTGCTGGCCGAACCATGTTTCCGAATCCAGCCTTCGCATTCCTTATGCTGAATGAGAATCACCCTCTTGAACATCGCCTGTTTCCACAGATCGCGAGCTTTCGTTTCCCTCGCCTGCACAAGTCGAAGAACCCGAGCGACCGCTACTGAGGATCACGTCCAAGGACAATCCGAGTGAGGTATGGAAATCGGATTATGATTTCATACACAAGATCGGACAGATATCGGGGTCGGGCTAAATCTCAACCCGGTGGTTGAAGAACCCTGGGCTGGCCTCCGCTTCTTCGTGACGGCGCGGCTCAGCGAGCATCAACTTCGCACCGCCGCGGATGCGGTTTTCAGGAATTGGCTGCGCTCGTGCCGCGCTCCGTCACCTTGGGCTTCGGGAGCAGGCGCCGGATCCGGTCGGAACCAACCAAGGAGAGAAGTATGCCGATGTTTCACAGGTGCGATGGCGAGCCGGTGCCAAACCTTGATCCCATTCGCCGCATGATGCCCCTCATCATGCCCGGACGAAACCACTCCGTCGTCTATCACACGACGCGATGGAACATCGGCAGGGCACGGATCTGGCTGCGCGACTACAACCGGGGCCGCGGAGTGCGGCCTCAGGCCACGCTTTTCCATCTCGTTCTCTATGCCAGTGCTCGGATGCTCCATCAGCGGGCGGGCCTGAATCGGTTCGTCTCTGGTGGCCGCATTTATCAGCGCCGCGGCGTGTTCCTGTCCTTCGCGGTCAAGACGCGCTTCGAGGAAGACGCTCCGCTGTCTACTGTCAAGCTCGCCTTCCCTCAGGAGCTCTCCTTCGACGAATGCGTGGATCGCATCGCAGAAGCTGTCAGCGAAGGCCGTTCCGGCCGGCCAAGCCACATCGAGCGCGAGGTCCGGTTCCTTACCCGCCTGCCGATGCCCGTGCTCCGCGCCGTTGTTGCGGCCGGAGAACTCCTTGACCGCTTCAACCTTCTTCCAGCATTCATGATCGATCCCGATCCCATGTACTCCAGCATGTTTCTCGCCAACCTCGGCTCCATTCACATTGACAACGCCTTTCATCATCTCTATGAGCACGGAACCTGCAGCCTGTTTGCGGTGCTCGGCAAACCGGGAAGACAGCTGGATGCGGATCGGTCGGGCCGGCCCGCAGTCCGGGAAATGCTTCAGGCACAGTGGACCTTCGACGAGCGCATCAACGACGGCTTCTACTGTGTGGAGTCCCTGGAATTCATGCAGCGGACCATGGAGGATCCGCAGCGATACGTCGTTTGTCGGCCAGCAACCTGCCCTTCGACGAGTGGACCGGGGTCTACGACTCCGAACGGCTGAACGGCGCCCTGCTGGACCTGTGCCTCGCCAAAGCGAACACAATAGAGCCGGGCTGCTCGAGTTTGTGCAAGAGCGCATTCATTATTGAAGGGGGCGGGATGACTGTGGTCCACAGCAACACCAAACAATCCAAGCAGCCCCGTCGTCAGCGCAGCAACTCCAAACGCAAGCCGAAGCAGACAGCGCACCGCCGCGCGGCAGCGAACCCGGGAGTGATGGAACTCATTGCACGGCTCCGTAGACGGTGGAAGCGCATAAAAAGAGAGGAACGCAGACGACTTCTAAAGGATCTTCTGGACCGGGGCTGTTCGAGACGAGGCCTCGCCGCGGACATTCATCGGCCCGAGTCGGTCGTGCGCTATTGCTTGAAGCCGCGGCCGGAAAAGCGGAACCCGAAGGCCCCCCGGGCGCCGATTTTCTCAAAGGACATCAACAGCCGGCCTGCGACCACTCCGGCCAAGAGGTCGCCCGGTCACGAACCTCCTGAAATGAAAGAGAGCCGCGAATCACTGAGGCGCCGGGCACCCCAGTTAATCACTGAGTTCATTCGTGCGAAATTAGGGTCTCCTGACACACCGGAGAAGAAGGCTTGGATTCAGCGGCTTTTCGTAAGTTTGCGCTACTATGCCAGCCTCGCGCCCAACCTGACCCGGCCCATACACCTGCCAGAGTCAATCACGATTCCCGAACTTCACGAACTTACGAAAGCTTCGCTCCTCTTGGATCCCGAGGTGCTGGGTAAGTGGCTAGCGGTGCTCCTGTATTCTCTGCAGCTTCGTCCAACCCCAGGACGTAGGAGTTCTCCCTATGAGCCAGTAATCAAGGAGGCGGAGCGGCAGATCTTTCCAACCTCTTAGCAGGAAAACACAGCGCCTGCAGTTTCCGGGCCCCAGCAGCCCCCAGCGTCTGTCCTGTGCTGGTATCGCCGAGGATGTCGCATATCGCCTGTAAATCTGCATCGTCCAATTTTGATATGACAGCCATCCGACGACATCCTCCTTTACAGTTCTATAGGTCAGCCGTGCGGATGAGAACAGACCCATCCGGCTCTGTTTCTCCATCGAGATATTTTCGCCGCGCTTTCAGTTCGATGGCCTGGCGGCTGGCCCGGAATACATCCAACTTGTCTTTGTCATCCCCATTGAAGTGATCGTCGATCGCCTCGCTACTGATGGCGCATCGCACGCGTGCCTTCCCATCCTGTCCCCAGAACACGACGACATCGCGGTTGACATCATATTTCTCCTCCGCCTCAGGAAATCTCAGATCGTGCTGTTCAAGGGACCATCGTACCCGCTTTGCCACAAACGCGGAGAACGGTTCGATATCCGTGTCGATGCTCGCGCTGTCGAGCGCTTTCAGATAAGCGTTGCGATCTCTGACGCGGATCACCGTCCAGGGATAGCCGCCCGAAGCTAGCATCGCATTCATCAGGAAGCGCGCCATCCGCCCGTTGCCGTCCGGGTACGGATGGATGTAGCCGAACAGCCAGTGACCGAGCACGGCGCACACAGCGGGTTCTGATTCCTTTTCGAGCAGATCGAACAGCGCCGGCATGGCCTCGCGCACCGATTCCCATCGCGGGGGCACGAAGCGAGACGTTCGCAGATAGACAGGATGGTTCCTGTATCCGGCCAATGCTCCGGCTTCGATCAAACCAGCCGCGACACAGGGCTGGAACATTTCGCGGTACCAATCCTGGTGCGCCTCGCCCACAAGAGCGCCGGCGTTTCCGCCCGCGATGACTTCCGCTACTGTCGCTTTGACCTTCTGGAATGCCTGCCAGTAACCCCGTGCCGCCAGCGCGTCGCGGCTCTTGCGGTCATCTTCGTGATGTTCCGGGTCCCAGTTTCCCCCGCGCACTCGCTCGATCAAGGCGGGTGTAACCGAATATCCCTCGATGGACAATGAGTGATAGGCGTCGCTCTGATAGATTTCATCGATGAAGCGCAGATAGGCATCCGTGTCTTTCGGCGGCCCCGGCGGCGGCGGAAAATTCCTGAGGACGGCGCCGCGCATCGATTCCCACATCATCTGCACGCGGCCGACGATGGGCGCCGCCGCCCGAATCGATGCGCCGAATGTCTGCGCGGCCTCCAATGGATTGCTCTCGCGCACATCATAGCCGGCACTCTTCATCGTGCGGGTGATCTCATCAGCCAGCTTCGGCCGGCCGGTTGCCCGGAACGCCCCGGCGATATAGCCAGCTTTCGCGGAGTGGCCGCCATTGAGCAGAATCCTCAGCAGATCCGATGCGTCGCCGAGGCTGCCCAGCACCACCTGTACCTCGATGGGGTTTCGTGCGAAGAATGATTCCGGCACCTTCACCAGCGCCGCCACCGGCGAGAACAGCCGCAGGCCGTCCCTCACCACGAGGTCCGTTGCCGCGGGCATATCGGATACCTTCAGATCATAGAGCGACGTGCCGAAGAGAAGCTTGATTGTATTGTTCGTGCCCTTCGGGCTGCTGACCACAACCTGGGCCGGAATCACCGTTCTTTCGCCGTGAAGCAACAAAGATTGCTCTGGCGCCAGATGCCAATCCTCGCCGAAACGGTCGTTGCAGTAGCGAGCGCAGAATTCCCAGAATGACGCATACCACGGCGTGCTGTCGTCGTCGCGCGCGTTCGGGCTGGAGGAAATCAGCCAGCCGCGCATGACTTCCTGCACAAAGCCGTTGGCGAGCAGCCGCTCACGTTGAATGCGACTCAGATCGTCTGACCGGAACACACGCTTTCCGCCCTCCTGAAGCGCTTTCAGCGCGTCTAAGGATTCAGCCAGCTTTTCGTTCGGCGTCGCCATGGGTCTCTCCCGTATCGGGTGATTGCAAGTCTTTGATGATGCGCTAATACAAGTATATAATGTCGTGTTAATACACTATCGCCTCGTCGGCCCGAGTTGAGAGCGACGTAGACTGAAGGTCGGCGAGCAAGCGATCGTGAATTGTTGGCGATGGCTACCATTAACGTGGACGATCCGCTAAAGTCTCTTGGGGCTGCCATTGTCGCCGAAGATCCGCCCGGGGCCTGGACAGATAGAATGCAAAAGATCACTGCAATTTGATCTTGCCTGCGATCTCCTGGGTGGATTTTCCCGATACGCCTGCGAGTTCCGCATAGCGTGGCCAGTTCGCCATGGCCTTTTTTACCTTCGTTAGAATCTCAGGCGCGTTCATTATCCCATGCTTTTTGCCCAATGCCTGAAGTTCGGCTACGCCGGGGTTCCTTCCCTCACCCATCACGAGCATGCTTTGCTCGCCGCCCGGGCCATAGGAAAACACCAGGTCGTAAGCGGGCGCGAAAATCCACTCGTTTCTTGCGTTCAAAAGGAATGAGAAATTCTTCACATGATCGTCGCGATTATGAGCAAGGACGTTGAAGCAGGCCAACGCATAGGCCTTTTCGGCATCCCGGATATTCCTGGTCAACCCAAGGGTCACGCGCAGAACCATATCGTAGTCGAGGCTGGGACTGCGATGATCGCTATGTATCAGGCCGCCAAGGCTATGCATATGGATGCGGGCATCGCCGTCCCGGTCGAAGCGTTTCGTGCCGAAGTATTTGTTCCTTTTCGTCAAGAAAAGATGGGTTTCAGGCATCTCCACGCCCGCATCTTTTGCCATCAGGCTATAGGCGTATTCGATCGCTCCCACGTCCCGCGCGTCCTGGGACGACGAAAACTTGATCATCCAGTGCGCGAAGCCGGGTTGCAACTCATGCTGGCCGTGAATGATCCTCATCTTGTCGGTGTTCACTTGCGCCACGATCTTGGGCCGGGCGCCCGAGGAGGAGCCATTGAGACCCAGCAACTCTTCGAGTACCTCGTCGCTTTCTCCGGCCTGCACGGCGGCTGATTCCTCAGCGAGTTTGTCGAGCGCCAGAGGGCCATCATCGGTGCTTTCGACATTCCGCTCAGGCTCGTAGCTGAGAGCGCCCATGCCATGCCGTCCCACATATGCCAACCGGTCGAGCGGGTTCAATTGGCCGCGATGGATCCCAGTCGTTTCCACCATACGGTCGAGCAGAAGGCGGCCCCATCCGTCCGGCAGACTGTCATTGAATACGCCGAACAGGCCGTCGAAGATCGTGGTGTCGGCAATGGCTACGCCAGGCTTGAGGGGAAGTTTGATCGGCGAAATCTCGATGCCCGAAGCAATGAATGAGGCGTCATACTCGAAAAGGACCTGTCTATCCTTGAACGCCAGGCGCCCAACTTTATTACGTTGATTTCGCGCGTCCAGATAGACGGTCAGAAGCTCTGTCGGGCTATACGCCATGGCTGCGTCCTTTTCCGCCCGTCGCTCTGCGCCGCGACGCCGGCGTGGACAGCAGGGCGTCGAGCGATTGGGTAGCTGGAATTGGCTGGCTTTCCACGACAAGCTCGTCAAAATCGTCAAGGCAATCCAGCACCAAGGCTAGGTTCAGAAGCGAATTCAGCGCAATCAATCCTTTGCGCTCAAATCGCTTCAGAGAACTCCAGCTCACGCCCGAGCGAGCCGCCAGTTCTCTCTGCGTCAGGTTCATCGCAAGACGCCGGGCCTTGAACCGCCCCGCAATCCCTGTCTGCACCTCTTGCACGGTCTTGAGATAAACAGGCAATATATTACCTTTTAAAGCCAATTATACCGAGAAAGAGGCAAAATATTGCCCATAACATTCGAGGAAAAAGGTGCCTATCATGCTACCGGCCGCTGAGCTAACCTCGGGCGGCCGCATCAAAATGCGGGGAACACCCTTACGAATGCAACCGAAGGTTCCATGGGAGCCAGTCATCAAGGAGGCGAAGCGGCAGTTCCTCCCAACCTCTTAAAAGGGAAACACAGCGCCCGCGGCTTCCGGACCCCAGCAGCCCTCAACGTCTAACCCAGATCACGGCCACCTTGTCCGATACCGCTCCGGAGGGGGGGCTTTGGAGTGTTGAGACAATGTTGTACACTTCTGGTATGAACGTTGATATTTCGAACGGCGGAGCTGGCCTGGGCGTAATGGAGCTCTTCATCATGACCCTGGTCGGGAAACTCGGCTTGAAGTCCCTTTACGAGCTCCGCCAGCAGGCCGGCTTAGAGCCGGGCGGGATCCGTTCCGCAATGAGAACCCTTGAAAAGGAGAAGCTTATCTCCCGAACCGACCCCGGGAAGCGGCACCGTAGAGACTTGGCTCTGACCACGGCCGGCAGCGCATTCCTCGAGCAATTCTGGCGGCAATGCGACCGAGACTATCCGGATGCCGAGGCCGTTCTGCGGGCGGCCTTTGTCGCCTGGGTCATGGATTGCCCCGCTCACGCGGTCGCCTATTTGGAAAAGATCGGCCAATCGCGCCGGGAAAGGACGCAACTGATGCAGCACGAACAAGAATCCTTGAAACGCTCCCAAACCGGGCCCGTGTCCAGCTATGCCTGGATGCGGCTCGAGACCGAGGCTCATCGACGACGCGCCGAAAGCGACGCGTTCGTCTCGATAAGCCTCTCGCTGAAGGAGCTTTTCGAAGGAAATGTCAATAAGAAGACAGAGTCATCGCCAAGAGTCGCAGACTAAAGCCGCAAGACCGGCTACCGGGCCGAAGATGCCGGCGAGCGCGCCGAGTGTCCATCCCGGCCCAACCACCGATCGCGGACCGGCCTCCCCCGTAAACGCGGCCGCGATCAACCGCCCGCCGTACAACGTGCTGCTGGCGCTCAGATCCATTCGCCACCTGATGTCGGTCAAGGAAGTGGCCAAATTGCTGGACAAGTCGCAGTTTGCCATTTACCGCATGGTGCGGCGCAATCAGATCCCGCACATGAGCCTTGGGGGCTCGCTCAAGTTCGACCCCTCTTCGCTCGAATTGTTTGAATGCTAAGTCATAGAGGAGCGCGAGGTGTTGCAAAAGGCTGAACTCAGCGGTAAGGCTGATTCAGAGAACGACCTCGGAGGCTCCTCAGAGACTATGTATTACATCGGACTGGATGTTCACAAGAGGACGATCAGCTATTGCGTGAAGGACGCGGCTGGTTGTGTGCACATGGAAGGGAAGGTGGGATCCACGCGGCGGGAGTTGGACGCCTGGGTGGGGACGCTTCCCCAACCCCGGATGATTGCCATGGAAGCGACGATCTTCACGGGCTGGATTTACGATCACCTGCTTCCTCACGCAGAGACAGTGAAGGTGGCTCACCCGCTGATGCTGCGGGCCATCGCGGCAGCCAAGCGGAAGAACGACCGCATCGATGCCAGCAAGATCGCCGACTGCCTGCGCTGCGACTTTCTTCCGGAGTGCCACATGGCTTCGACAGAGATCCGGGACCGCCGGCGCACACTGCGCTATCGCGGTCTGCTGGTCAAGCAGATGGTACAGATGAAGAACCGTGTATCGGGGCTGCTGATGGAAAAAGGCGTGACTCATACAAAACGGCGGCTGCATAAGGTGGGGTATTTTGCCGAGTTGATGTCCGGCAACGACGAGATCGACGCCAGTATCCGTCCGCTTCTCAAGCTGAGCCGCGAACACATCGTTCGTGCGCAGAAGCTCGACTATGCCCTGGTCAGTTCGCTGGAGCGGGACCCGCTTCTGGCAGAGAGACTGAGGCGGTTGAGAACGGTTCCCGGAGTCGGCTCGATCACTGCGCTAACGTGGGCATTGGAGATCGGCGATGTCTCCCGGTTCGGATCGATCAAGCAGGCGATTAGTTACTGCGGACTGTGCGGAGCAGAGAGAAGTTCGGCTGACAAGGTGATGCGGATGCCCATTTCCAAGCAGCGCAATAAGCATATTCAGCACGTGCTGGTCGAAGCTGCGAAGCTGGCGCCCAGGCTGTGCCACGAACTGGCGATGCTCCACGAAAAGGAGATGCAAAAGGGCAATCGCAACCGAGCCACGCTGGCGGTGGCAAGAAAGCTGGTCCGCTGGATCCTCGCGGTAGAACGCAGAAAACAGGATTTCGTGCCTGGCGAAAAGTTCGCAGGCACATCGGCAGCCTAAAAACCTGCCTAAAAATGGAACAACATCAGGATCATTCCGCACGCAGACTGCCAGGTCCTGCAGATTGGCCACTGTGCGAAGGAGATCAAACTCCGGAGGCTCACCACGAATTGTTTCGGGACTGGCAGAGAACACAAACTCAATCTTCGGCGACGGCTCTTCGAGCTCGAGGCCGCAAATGGATGTCTGGTTCTGCTCGAGAGCAGAATCAACGGCCGAGAGGCCAACCATGCGTGACGGTGCATCCTGATTCGATCAATGCGCGCTCTCCTGAGCGCGCCACGAACATCTGCGCTTTTCTCTTGACTTTGACTTACATGGATGTGGCTTATTCGCAAGGCGCCGCTCCTGGCCGTTGCCGCCCGCCAGTTTGGAGCCGCGGCATGAGGCGCCACCCTGAAGCCGGCATCATTTCCCCCGCAGCACTGAGGCCATGATCGACTTCTCGATCTTGCTGCGCAATCCGGCAGGCGGGAGCGACTTGAGGTACTTCTCCGTGGTCGCTAGGTTCTTATGGCCGAGCAGCACCTGAAGGGTCTTCATGTCGAGGTTGGACCGCAGCGCGTTCGTCGCGAAGGTGTCTCTCCACCGGTGCAGGGTCCAGCGCGCGCAATGAGGGCCGACGGCGCAGCGTCCCGCGGCGGTGACGCAGTGGCGGCAGTTTAGCTTCGCCCGCCATGCGATCCGCTTGCAGAGTTCCAGGTGGTGCGCATCGGGGCTCTCTCCTCCGTAGTTGGGCCGTTTGGGGTGCGAGGGAGAGGGGAATACGAGTCGTGCGTTTGGATGCTTCCGCTGCCAGCTGGCAAGACTGCGGACGAGCTCGGCGGGTACGGGCACGGTTCGCTCCTCATGGTTTTTGGGATTGAAGCCGTAGTCCGGATGACGTTGCACGCTTAGAGTCCGAGCTCCAAAATTGACCTGGTTCCAGGTCAGAGTCGCCAGTTCCTGTTTGCGGAATCCGGAGCAGAGGAAGGTTTGAAAGATCAACTTCTCTCTCGGGGTGCAGGCGTCGAAAAGCATTTCCATCTGCTTGCGGTCGTAGATCTCGACGACCGGCTCGACCGCCTTCCGCCAATCTCCTCGTTTCATCGTGATCGCGGCGCCGGCGTTGCGCAGGGCCATCAGGGCGACGATCAGCTTTCGATTGACGGTCTTCGGGTTGAGTCCCTCATCGCGCCCTTTGGCCATGACCCGAAGAATGTCGCTCCGTTTAACGTCAGAGACAAATTGCGGCCCGAGCCTCCCGCTTACCCACTCGAGATCCGCCGCGTAGGCGCGATGTGTGGACGGTTGCTTGGTTGCCCTGGCCTCCTCGAGGAACTTCTGAAAGGCGGCGGCAACGGTGACGTTGTCGGGATCGGATTCCGTTTCCGATTCGAGCTCGGCCAGCAACCCCGCTTCTGAGGATGCGGGCTGGCACTGCCTGTACCAGGCGTCTTTCGCATCCCGCGGTGAGGTCCCAACCGGCCGCTGCACGCGGCGGCCGTCTTCGTAGGATTCGAGGTAAAACGTCCCGCTGTTCGAGCGGACTGCCTGCCCGCCGATGAGGACCACGCCGGGGAAGGGAACTCCGTTGCGCTTGACGACGGGCACGAAACGCCAGCGGCCTTCGATCTTGATATACTTTTTGAGATTGACCTTGGAGCTGCGATCCATGTCGATTCACCCCGATTCCGGTGCTCGTGGTACGGCGTTTTTGGGCGCGGTGGCGATGCACTATTTTAGCAAGATGGATAGTAAATTGGATAGTAAGGAGGGGGTCCTCCTTCTAAACTATTGATTCTAAATGGCGGGAGTAGTTCAGTGGTAGAACGTCAGCTTCCCAAGCTGAATGTCGCCGGTTCGATCCCGGTCTCCCGCTCCATTCGCATCCCGGGCGCCTAGTCCTTCTCCCGAATCTTCACCACAAAATAAGTGATAGTGCCGCCCTGGGGCAGAAGCATCTGGTGAGGCACGCCCGCGGGGATGTGCACCACATCGCCGGCAGCGACTTCCTGCTTTGTGCCGCCCATGACTGCGGCGCCGCGGATTCGCCCGGGGCTGTGGTCTTTGGGCTATGCCACCTGCCCGCCGGAGACGATTGTGGCATGTCCGTCGAGGATGTAAAACAGGTCCGCGTAGTTCTGGTGGAGCTCGCCACCGCCGCTGCGATTACGAAAGGCCAGCATGGTGAAATGGCGCGGATACTTCTCCAGCGTTTCGCTGGCGGAGCCGTCGCCTTGCGCCGCAAGCAGCTTGAGGTGTTGTGCCCGTTCGAGAAGCTGGGCCGGCGTCCAATGGTCGAGTGTCATGGTTTGTGCGAAAACTCCTGCGGTGACCAGCAACAGGGCTGCTGGAATCATTCGAGTCGGTTTCATGTTACGCCTCCCGCGTTCGCAGAGCGGCCACGCTCTGCCAATTGACGGGCTCGCCGGAAAACTTTCAGGAACATGGGCGCCGTCAACTTGCCCGTATTGGTGTTCTGCAGGGATGGATGATAGCTGGTGATTACCCGAAGGCCATTGGGCAAATGGTACTCGAGTCCGTGCCCGAAGCTAAAGCCGGAGCGCGACGAGAGGATTCCATTGCGCAGCGCCCATGCCAACAGGCCATCGAAGGCGATGCGGCCGAGGCAAACCACCACGCGGAGGTTCTTGAGCAGTTGCATCTCCTGGTCCAGCCAGGGCGCGCAGTTGCGGAGTTCGTCGGGAGTGGGCTTGTTGCCGGGCGGAGCGCAGCGCGCTACCGCGGTGATCCACAAATCGCTGAGGCGCATGCCATCGTCGCGGGAGAGAGCGTTAGGCTGCGACGCGAAACCTGCCTGGTGCAGGACGGGAAACAGGAAATCGCCCGACCCGTCGCCGGTAAAGGGGCGGCCGGTGCGGTTGGAGCCGTGCGCGCCGGGCGCGAGCCCGAGGATGAGAACACGGGCGCGCGGATCGCCGAAAGACGGTACGGGACGGCCCCAGTATTCCCATTCGGCCCACTTGCGCCGGCGAACCGCGGCAACATTCGTGCAATGCTCGCGCAGGCGGGTGCAGAGGCCGCACTCGACAATGCGGGCGTTCAGCTCTTCCAGGCTGGAAGGCAGGCTGGAAGAGGAAGGAATCATGCCATGATTTTAGGCGAAGGCCGTGAGTGGGTTGGTGAGCAGGCGCGAAATCGGCTGGCGGCTTGCGCCGGCCAAACCGAGGAAAACAGTGGCGCTTGCGGCAGCCGACCGGGGAGTTCAGACGCCGGATTCGGCATCTCGCGGCCTCGGCGGCGTGAGGATCGTCTAAAATGCAGAGTTCCAAGAAAATCCGGGCTGCCCGGAGTTGAAACGCTGTTTCAGTCGGACCCGGAATCTACGAGGGTTTATGCGCATATTTTGCGGGAGGCAGTGGGCGCTTCGCATGGTGACGAAGTGCGCGATTGCATTGGTGGCGCTCGGCTGCGCCGGAACGCAGGTGCGTGGACTTACCTGCACGGTGGCGAAACACAGGCCGCCCACGGATGCGGACAAGGCGATGCTCACAGGAGACTACGCCAAGGCCGAAGAGCTCTACAAAGCGGAGATCTCCAAGCAGCCTGCGGACGGCGATTCAGAGCTGGGGCTGATTCATGCCTTGCTGCACGAGCAGATGTTGGACTCGGCGGCGGTGGAAGTGGCCCAGGCGCTGAAGGCATTGCCCAAATCGGCAGCGCTGGTTACGGCTCGCGGAGAGGTGGAATTCGCCAAGGGCGAGTTGTGGAGTGTTGAGCCCACGGTGATCGAGTCGTACAAGCTGGACCCATGCAACGGCCGAACGAGGCTGCTCTATGCCCGGTTGCTGGAGGCGGAAGCGCGCTATGCGACGGCCAAACAGCAGTACACGCTGGCGCACGATTTCGATCCGGACGACCCGGAGATCAAGCTGGCGTGGATCGAGACCTTGCCGATGGCGCAGCGGGCCTCGGAGCTGGAGGCGTTCCTGGCCGCGCCGAACGGGATCGGCCCCATGCAGCAGGGAGTGCTGAAAGCGGAGCTGGCTCGGCTGAAGCTGGTCAAGGACCAGCCGGGGCACGAGTGCAAGCTGGTTTCAGGCGGGCCATCGGCGCAGATACCGTTCATCCGGCTGGTTGGCTTCAAGGGCCCGGGGTGGGGCGCCGACCGCACCCGCGCCTATGGGCTGGAAGTTGGGCTGAATGGCACGCCTACGCGTCTGCAATTGGATACACGCGGCCAGGGGTTGACTATCTTCCGTCCGGCTGCGGACCATGCCGGCCTGAAGCGGATTGGCGCCGAGGATAAAAATGCCGCGCCGGGGCCGATGGGAAAGCCCAGCTACACCGTGGTGGCGGATTCGGTGAAGATCGGCGGACTTGAATTCAAGGACTGCGAAGTGAATGTCAAGGATGGAGACAGCCCGTTTGATGACGGAGCCGGATTCATCGGGTTGGATGTGTTCTCGAAGTTCATAGTCACGGCGGATCTTCCCATGCGCACGCTGGGACTGGCGCCTCTGCCGTCGCGCCCCGGTGCAGCGGCGCCAACAGTGCAGTTGATGACGATTGCGGCGGATTGGGACCCCGTGGCGGGCACGCCCGAGGACCGCTACGTTGCTCCGGAGATGAAGGACTACACCCAGTATTACCGCATCGGCCACGATATGTTGTTGCCCACAGCTCTGAGCGCGGAGGAGATCAAGCTGTTCTTGCCGGACTATGGCCAACAGACGAGTATCGACAGCAATGTGGCATCGACGGTGACGAAGATCAGCAACGAAAGCGGCGTGAAATACGCCGACATGGTGTCATTCAATTTTGCTCATGTCGGCCAGAAGCGGCCGAGAATCCTGGTTACTGACACTGCGATGGCATCCGCCGCGGATGGAACACAGATTTCCGGATTCCTGGGCAGCGATTTCCTGACGGAATTCACGCTGCACATTGACTACCGGGATGGCCTGTTGAAGGCCGATTATGTGCCGGGGCGTGGCTACAAGTTTGAGGACAACTCCTCTCACCCGTGAGGAGCAGCTTCCAACCGCGTGGCGCGCACCACATTGAGAGGAAGCGCGCTCGTCTGCTGGAGCGCCTTGTGGATCTCGGCGAGGATGGACAGGGCGACGGGAGCAGGAGCTTCCGCGCCCAGGTCAAGGCCCATGGGGGCGTGAATCTCGTCGAGCCACCGGCCAACTAATTCTGCATTGGGAACGACGCCGAGCAGGCGGGCAACCTCTTTCAGCAGCTCGCGAGTGCGGTGCTGGGGCCCGAGCACGCCGATGTAGGCCGGCCGCTGCTCCGCAAGTTGTGACAGCAAAAGCGCAAGAATCCTCGCATCCTGCTCAAAGCTGTGCGTCATCAGGACGGCGGCGTCGCTGGCGCGAAGATCGAGCGATGATGGCGAAGCGTGCGGCAGATCCGCAATGCTGAGCGTGGTGACTTGCTGCGCGGCGGGAAAGCGAGATTACCGTGGCAAGATGCGCGCGGCCGTCGGCGATGGCAACCCGCCAGCCGAGCTCGCGCGCGAACTGGAGCAGAGGCTTGGCGTCGTCGCCCGCGCCGAAAATCCAGAGGCCCGTACGCGCGGGACGATAATCAACCCAGACTCGGGTAAGCTGGCCATCGATTGGGATGCGCTCTTCACTGGATTGGCGGCGTTCGAGCGCGGACTGCGCAAGCGGCCGAGATCGGAGCGCCAGGATGCGAGTGGCTGCCCGGAAGGAGTGCCGTCCTGCCTCTCCGTCTCGTCTTCCACTGCAAGAATCGCCCGTTCGCCGATGTGCGCGCCTTCGATGATGGTTGCAATGGCCAGCGGCCGGCGCGCCTCGAACGCTCGGTCGAGAGCTGCAAGCGAAAAGTTTGCGGTGCTGCGGCGCTCCAGCAGGATGAATACAACGCCTCCGCAACCGGAGCCATAAGGCATATCGCCATCATCCTCCAGAGTGGAGTAGCGCCCGACTGCGGGTCCGTTTTCCGTGAGCCACCAGGCGCGGCGCGCCACTTCGGCTTCAAGGCAGCCGCCGCTTACAGTGCCGGCGCGGCGGCCGTCTGCGGACAGCAGCATGCGCGCGCCCGGACGGCGGTAATTGGAGCCCTCGACGGCGACGATCGTCGCCAGCACATAATCCGCTCCCGCGTTTTCCAGCTCGCGCCAGAGGGAGAGGATCTGTTCAAGGTCGCTCATGAAGCTCCTGAATCGATTCTAGTCGGGATTTGACAGGGAATGACACGGGCGCCGGGCCTGCCCGCTCCGTCCATCGCCAGCCGATTTAAATTTCCGTGATCTTCGACTGCAGAAGGTCTTCGATGCGAATCGGCAGTTCGCGCACGCGAACCCCACTTGCGTAATACACCGCGTCGGCAATGGCTGGAGCCACTCCCGCCAATCCGATCTCGCCAATTCCGCGCGCCCCGTACTCGTTCACGATGGTGTCGGGATAATCGAGGAAAATCACATCGAGTTCGGGAGCATCGGCACAGGTGGCCACAAGATAGTCCGCGAAGCTGCCGTTGATGGGCTGTCCGGTGCGTGGATCGTGAATCGTCTCCTCCAGCAGCGACATGCCCACGCCCATGATGGCCGCTCCAAGAATCTGGTTGGCGCCGGCCTTCGTATTGATGATGCGGCCGCAATCGAAAACCGAAACAATGCGGCTAACTCGAACCCGCGCGATGTCGGGCTCCCACTCAATCTCAGCAAAATGGCAGCCGAACGAGTGCAGGGAATACTGCTTTGCCTTGGGATCCTCGAAGGAAGGGAAGGTGCGGCCGGACCCGGTAATTGAGCCGACGTCGGCCAGGCGCAGCACTTCCTCAAATGGCAGGCCGTTCGCAGCCACGTCCGTGCCGCCGTGATACGCCGCTCCCACAACCTGCGGCTGGCCCGGCTTCAGCATCACACGGCCCTCCGCTACGGTGAGCGAATCCGGATGCGCGCCATGGAACGGCGAGCCCGGCGTGAGCGCAGCCAGGTGAATGAGCCGGGTTACAGCCTGATCCGTGGCGCTGGTGGCGGCGGGCAGCATGGCGCTGGTTACCATGGAACCGCCGGAAGTTGGGCCGTCGGGCAATTCCGTGTCGCCGAGGAACACATCGATGCGATCGAGCGGCACGCCAGTCTTGGCGTGCGCCACCTGTGCGAACAGAGTGTAGGTCCCGGTGCCGATGTCCTGCGTGGCGCAGCGGACACAAACGCGGCCGTTGGGGCAAAACTCGAACGTGGCGCTGCACGGAATGCGCGCGGCCGCCCAGGAAGCGCCGCCGACTCCAAGGCCAACGATCTTGCCGTCGCGGCGCATGGATCCCACGCCGGGCGTGCGGTTCTTCCACCCGATCTTTTCTGCGCCGGTGGTCAGGCATTCTTTCCAGTGGCGCGAGCTGAACGGCAGGTTCCTGCCCTCGTCGCGCTCCGCATCGTTCTTCAAGCGGAGTTCGACCGGGTCCATGTTCAGCTTCACCGCCAGCTCGTTCATCGCCGATTCCACAGCAAAGAGCCCGGGGACCGCGCCGGGTCCGCGCATGGGCGCAGGAGCGCCCACGCCGCGGCGAACCATGGCCGTTGTGACTTCCAGGTTGGGGCAGCTATACAGAAACGGCGTCTGCTCGCCGCAGTGTTCCACAAAGTCATCCAGCAAAGATGTTTCGGTGTAGAAATCCTGACGAATTGCCGTCAGCTTGCCGTCTTCGGTTGCTCCCAGGCGAATGTGCTGCTGCGTGCGCGGGCGATGGCCCACTCCGGTGAACATCATGCGCCGGTCCACGCTGAGCTTTACTGGGCGATTAAGCTGGCGCGCAGCCGCCGCGGCAACCGTGCATTGCGGCCACGGAGAAAGCTTGCCGCCAAATCCCGAGCCGATGAAACGCGAAATGGTGCGCACGTTCTCGCGCGGTACTCCCAGCACCTCTGACATCGTCGTCCGATGCGACACCACGCCCTGGCTTCCGTCATACAGGGTCACGTTGTCGCCATCCCAGACGGCGACCGTGCTGTGCATCTCCATCGGGTTGTGCGTTTCGATGGGAGTGACGTAGGTTTCATCCACGACCACCGGAGCAGAACTGAGCGCCTGATCGGGATCGCCGCGCTTCCAACTGCTTTCGCGCGGGCCGTCATATCCGGCACTCAGGTCCGTGCGCACGTCGGGCGTTTCCGCATCGTACTCGATCCGGATGGCTGCGGCCGCAGCCTGTGCCTGCTCCAGCGTCTCCGCCACCACCGCGGCCACATACTGACCCCAGTAGTAGATCTGGTCGTCGGAAAACGGAGGCCGGCCCTCGGCCATGCTGCCGTCCTGCTCGCGCGGGATGGTGCGATACACATTCTGCAAATTCCCGTGATGAAGAACCAGCAGCACGCCGGGCATTTGTTCCGCGGCGCTCGCATCGAGCGAGCGAATGCGGCCCTTGCCGATCGTGCTCTGTACCAGCACACCGTGGGCAAGATTGGGAAAGCTGCGATCGAGCGAGTAGCGTGCCGTGCCCGTAGTCTTCAGCGGCCCGTCGATGCGCGGAACAGCCGCGCCGATGATTGCTTCGCCCTGGGGAATCTGAGTTGTCGCCATGAAAACCTCCTGCGGTTGGCGATCTGGTTGCTTCGTTGAGGCCTCGTTCGGCCGCACGAGTCTTCAGACCGTCGCCATCTTCAACGAACGGACCACGCAGCGCTTCGCCAGCTCGATCTTGAATGCGCTGTCCGTGTGCGGCTTTGCGCCGGACAACGCCGCTTCAGCAGCTTTGCGGAAATGCTCTGCGTTGACAGGCTTGCCCTCGAGCGCGGCTTCAGCCTCGTGCGAACGCCACGGCTTGGTGCCCACCCCGCCCATGGCCACGCGAATGTAGCGGATATGCCCGCCCTCCACCTTGGCCACAACTGCGGCGGAGGCAAGAGCAAACTCATAACTGGCGCGGTCGCGAAGCTTCAGGTAGACGCTTTTCGCGCCGGGCACCGGTTTCGGCAACTCTACATAAGTCACCAGCTCGCCGGGCTCCAGCGCGGTCTCAATTTGCGGCGTGTCCCCGGGCAGCTTGTGAAAATCCGCAAACGGAATTATGCGCTTTCCCTTCGGTCCCTCGGTGTGAATCACCGCTTCCAGCGCCGCCATGGCTACGCACATGTCGGAAGGGTGAGTCGCGATGCACTGGTCGCTTGTGCCTAGCACGGCATGCATGCGGTTAAAGCCATCCATGGCCGCGCAGCCGGAACCGGGCGTCCGTTTGTTGCACCCATAGCCGCCGGCAGTGCCGGCGCTGGGTTCGCGGAAGTAGACACAACGTGTCCGCTGCAGCAGGTTGCCGCCGGTCGTGGCCATGTTGCGCAACTGCGGGGACGCGCCTGATAGCAGCGCCTGCGACAGCACCGCGTAGTTCTTCTCCACTTCGGCGTTCCACGCCAGATCTGAGTTGCGCACCATTGCGCCGATGCGCAGCCCGCCCGATGAAGTGGGCTCAATCTTGTCCAGCGGCAGCAGGTTGATGTCCACCAGCCCAGATGGCTTCTCCACTTCCAGCTTCATCAGGTCCACCAGGGTGGTGCCTCCGGCGATGAATCTGGCGCCGTTCGCCTGCGCCAGTGCCTTGTCGATGCTCGCTGCTTTTGTGTAACTGAAGGTCTGCATGTCTCCGCTCCTTCTCCCGGCTAGGCGCGGGCCTGGCGCACCTGGCGCACCGCCGCCACAATATTTTTGTAGGCGCCGCAACGGCAGATGTTTCCAGCCATGGCCTGCTTGATGTCCTCGTCCGCCGGCCCGACCGGCTCTTTCAGCAGTGCCACCGCGCTCATGATCTGCCCGCTGGTGCAGTAGCCGCACTGGTAGCCGTCGTGCTCCACAAAAGCGGCCTGCATGGCGTGCATGTTGTCGGGCTGACCAATGCCCTCGATGGTCGCAATCTCGTCGCCTTCGTGCATCACCGCGAACGACAGGCAGCTGTTCACGCGCCGCCCATTCACGTGCACCGTGCACGCGCCGCACTGGCCGTGATCGCAGCCCTTCTTCGTCCCGGTCAGTTGGATGCGCTCCCGCAGCGTGTCCAGCAGCGTGGCCCGCGTATCCAGTCCGCGCAGCGCGTATTCCTTGCCGTTCACACGCAGCGTCACATCGGCCGTTTCGACTGCGGTCGGCGATTCCTGCGCCACTTCTTCCATCGGAGGGGCTGCATGAACCAGCGGCGCCGCGCCGGCAAGCAATCCGGTGGCGCCCAGCCCGGAAAGAAAGCTGCGCCGGCTGAAGAGTCCTTTCGCGTCCGCATCGAGTGGCTCCAGATCGATGGACTGCCGTTCCTCTTCCGGCTCCGCTTGCCCGTTCCCTGGATTTTTATCGCGGCCGCGCAATGGTTTAGAGCGCAGGATTGGTGCTTCCGCCATGGTTTTGACCTCCTTGGGCAGGATGCTGCTGATTCGCTTTTTTCATGGCCGATTCGAGGCCTGCCGCAGAGCCGATCGAGTTAAACCGGATCGGAATGGGGAACGGCATGCCGGGGAACGAAGGGGCCAGAACCTCGCTTCGGCTTCAACGCCGGTCGAAGCGCCGTGCCGTTATGCTACTTCATCCTGGCGACGGCTTAAAATGCTCGTTTTGACTAAATCCAAATCAACTGCCGGCGTCTTCACGCAATGCAGCGAATGACAGGCAGATCCCGCGATCAGTTCGCTGCCGCCATTGCAAGATCAGCTTCCGCCGCAACCGTGTTGGGGACACGAATCCGCTCCTCAATCTTGCGGTAGTTCGCAATCTTATGCGTCAGCAACGCATGCGCCTTCTCGAGAGCCGCAATTTGCGCCGCAATGGTGGCCTGGTGCTCCTCCAGAATCCTGCGCCGCTCCAGCGACGTATCCGTCCCGCGTTCCCGCAGCACCGCATAGCGCTGCATCTCCCGGATCGGCATGTTCGTCGCCCGCATGCAGTGGAGAAACTTGAGCCACGCCTCGTCGGCATCGGAGTAGCGGCGGTGGCCATTGCGAGCCCGTCCCACCGGTTGAATCAGTCCAACGCGCTCGTAGTAGCGGAGCGTGTGCGTCGTCATATCGCAACGCTCGGCCATGGTCCGGATCGTGTATCCTGCGTCTCGCATACCATCAACCTACTCCTTGGTGCGCGCTTCAAGTCAAGACGCTTGAAATGACTCCGGAAGCTTGCCAAAATCGCAACTAAGTCCTTATCCAGCAGCGACATCTGCCCGCTAAGATGGATGAGAAGTTCGTCCTTCTTTACATTTCTTAAGATTGGAAGAGCCCGCGAAGAACCATCGGAGATCGACACCTGCTATCGCGCTCAATGAGGATGCTGAAGATGACCATTGAATCGGCCGGAAGAGAACATTTCGAACAAATGTTGGACATAGCCCTCGAAGAAGCACGTGCCGGATTTGCGGAAGGCGGCATTCCCATCGGCGCGGCGCTTTTCACGCAAAGCGGGCAACTGGTAAGCCGTGGCCGCAATCGCCGAATGCAGGACGGTGACCCCAGCATTCACGGCGAAACCGATGCCTTCCGCCGCGCCGGCCGACAGCGCAGCTACCGCGAGATGATCATGGTCACTACGCTCGCCCCGTGCTGGTATTGCAGCGGCCTGGTGCGGCAGTTCCGCATCGGCGCGGTCATCGTCGGCGAAAGCCGCACCTTCGCCGGCGGCATTGAGTGGCTCCGCGAAAATGGAGTGACGGTGATTGACCTCGACCGCCAGGAATGTCGCGAACTGCTCGCCGATTTCATCGCCCACCATCCCGAGATTTGGAATGAGGACATCGGCGAGGACTAGCACCGCTTAGAATCTCTCCCGGAGGCTTCCATGCAACGTCGCGCCTTTCTAGCCGCATCCCTGGCCACATCCGCAGCCGCACTCGCGCGCGCCTCTGCCGCGCAAACTCCGGCGAACGGCAAACGCGAGTTCTACCAACTGCGCCGATACATTCTCCAATCCGGCCCGCAGGCCGCGCTCACGGATCGCTACATTAGCGATGCGCTGATTCCCGCCCTGGCGCGCCGCGGCATGGGGCCGGTCGGCGCATTCCACCTCGGCATCGGCCCAGAAACGCCCGTCACCTATGTGCTGATTCCTTCCCGCTCCATCGGTGCGCTGGCCACGCTCGACCTCCACCTGGCTCACGATGCGGAATTCCTCAAGGCCGCCGACCCCTTCTGGAGCGCTCCGGCCAACGCGCAGGCGTTTGTCCGCGTTGAATCCTCTTTGCTCGCGGCGTTCGAGGGTTGGCCGCGTGTCACTCCTCCGCAGCCTCCGCTGGCCCACGGCAAACGGATCTTCCAGTTGCGAACCTATGAAAGCCCCAGCTTTAGCGACCACGTGCGTAAAGTGGAGATGTTTCACTCCGGCGAATTCGCCATCTTCCAGTCCGCCGGATTCCAGCCCATTTTCTTCGGAGACATGCTCATCGGCACCCGCATGCCCTGCCTCACTTACATGCTCTGCGTCACCGATCTTGCCGACATGGACGTCAAGTGGAACGCGTTCCGCAACGATCCAAATTGGAAGAAGCTCTCCGCCGATCCCCGCTACGCATTCGAACCCATCGTGGACAACATCACCAATCTCGTCCTGAGTCCGCTGACCGTCTCGCAGATCTGAGCTGAATGAATCAATGTGGCACCATCGCGGCCAACGTTACCGGCCTGCCGGCTGGTCCGTTGCCTGTTGCTTTGTGAATTCGAATGTGCAAGTACGCCCCACAATGCCGAGGCCCTGGTCCCTTGCGCCTGTGCCGGTCGTCTCTTTGAATTGGGCCTTAACGTCGTAACTGTAGCTCTCACCCTTGTGCGCAAAGACGCCCCTGGCGTACGTCCGCGACGCCACGATGCCATTGGCAGTCAGCTTGGCGTTGCCGTCACTGCCGATTGCGCCTTCAATCAATAAGTAGCCGGGCTGGTCCGCGGTGCCATGCTCGCCGCGAAAGTTGTTGCCCTCGATCACGGCGGGAAACTGCCAGGTATAACCTTCGGTGTTTCCTTTAGCCGGGCAGGTCAGCTTGGTGAGCCAGTTCCCGTCGAAGCGTTCGCCGCCGAACGAAATTGCCGGCAAAAAGATGATGGCCATGACTGCCAGGAGACGGATCGTACGCATTGCATTCCCCTTCCGGTCGGCGAGTCTAACACCAGCGGTAACGGCCGGTCTGTGATTGGGGGGAAATGCTCGCCGGTCAATTTGAGTTCAGCGTCGCCGCAGCTTTGCGGTACGCGCCCACCACCGCGGCAAACTGCAGCAGATCCTCATCCCGTCCTCGCGCGGCAGCCAGTTGCATCCCGCCCGGCCGGCACGGGATGGTGACCGCGGGAACTCCGGCCAGGCTGAACGGCGCGGTATAACGCAGGAGCCGCGGTCGCGTCTGGCTGTGGTCCGCGCCCGCTCGCAACACAGTCACCGGCGCGGCCGGCAGCAGGATCAGGTCGTGCTTCTCGAACAGCTCATCCATGCGCGAACGGAACTCCGCATGCCGCCGGCGCAATCCCGCAATCTCGTCCCCGCTCTTGCTGGCGCCCCACTCCAGCCGCTCCCGGATCGGCTGCTCGAACCGCTCGAAATGCCCGCGATGCAACGCCGCCGCCTCCGAAGCTTGAATCGGCGCAAAAATATCGCGCGCATCCCCCCACCAGTCAACTTCAATCGCAGCTCGCTGCAATCCCAGTGCTTCAAACTCAGCAATTGTCTGCCAGTAACAGGCCATAATCTCGGGCTCGCAATCGCGGAGAAAGCTGTCCGGCACAGTCGCAAACCGCGTGAATGCCCGCACGTCTTCCGGACTCTTTTCCTGGCGAGCGAAAAAGCTCCCGAGCAGCGGCGCTTCCTCAAGATCGGCGAACAGCCAGCCGAGCGTATCGAAGGATTCCGCCAGGTGCGCGCCGCCGCGCCACTCGCCGCGCCCCAGTGAAGCGCGATATCCAGCCAGCCCGCACAGCGCCGCAGGCACGCGCACCGAGCCTCCCGTATCCGTGCCGATGGCGGCCACGGCCGAACCCTCCAGAACGCTCGCGCACGCCCCCGACGATGACCCTCCGGTCAGCGAATCGCTCGTCGCCGGCTGAATGCAATCTCCAAACTCGGGATTTTCTCCCGTGATCCCGTATGCCAGCGCATGCAGATGCGTCTTTCCGGTGATGACAGCGCCGCGCCTGCGCAACTGCTCCACCACCCAAGAATCGCGCTTCGCCACGCCATTCAGGTCGCGGTAGAACTTTGTGCCGCATGTCGTTGGAGCCCCCGCCAGGTCGAAGCAGTCCTTGACGGAAACCGGCAATCCCCACAGCGCGTCGCGCCCGTCGCCGAACGGACCTCCGTCTTCAGCCGGCATCTCCATGGCTCGCTCCGCCTCCGCGCCAGTCCACGCCGGGTCCTGCCACAGATACGTGTTGCGGCCCGGATTGGAATTAGCATTGGCCAGCGCCTTCTCGGCCAGGCGCACGGGATCGGTGAGCTTGTTTGCCAGCGCGCTGCGTAAAGTGCGAATGGTCCCCAGGACGGCCATGTGCGTATTGTAGGAAATGACCCATCGCTCAGGAATGTTGCTTCTCATAATTCCGAAAGGGCGCTCCAGCTTCCCCTTGCGCTATAAATGGATGCAATGCTCATGATCACGCGCCTGGCAAAAATCGCGCTCATCGCGGCCATCGCCGTCAATTACACGCTCATCGTGCTCGACAACCTGACTGACTTCGACGTCAACTACCAGTTTGTCCGCCACGTCCTCACCATGGACTCCACCTTTTCTTCCAGCCATCTTCATGGCCGCGCCATCGCCTCTCCATCCATCCATTTCGCCTTCTACGTCGCCATCATCGCTTGGGAAGCGCTCAGCGCCATCCTTCTCTGGTGGGGCGCGTTCAACCTGCTGCGTGCTCTTCGCCGTCCCGTGGCCGCATTCAACTCGGCCAAGCGCATCCCCATCCTGGCCCTTACGGTTTCGCTCCTCATGTGGCTCTGCGCATTCCTCATCGTCGGCGGCGAGTGGTTCGAGATGTGGCAATCGCCGGCCTGGAACGGCCAGCAGGAAGCCTTTCGCACCTTCGCCGTTTGCGGCATTATTCTGTTGATCGTTTTGCAGCCGGACACAGAAGCGCAGCCCTAGCTTCTCTCCGGTCCCTAGTCCCTAGTCCCTGTTCCCTGGTTCCCTCGTTCCGTGCTTCCCGTCACCCTCTACACTCATTCCATGGCCGTTCCCGCCATCATCCTGGCCGCGGGCTCCAGCCGCCGTCTCGGCCGCCCCAAGCAATTGCTGGAAGTGGATGGCGAAACTATGCTCGCGCGCACCATCCACGCCGCGCGCCACTCCGGCGCCGAGCCCGTTTTGGTAGTTCTCGGCGCCCATGCTCATGAAATCTCCGCATCCGTGCCGCTGAACGATGTGGTCACGGTACTGAATCCGGAGTGGCAGGAGGGAATCGCCAGCTCGTTGCGCGCCGGCATTCGCTCGCTACTCTCCTCTGTCCCGGATGCGGCCGGCGTCATCCTCCTGGTCTGCGACCAGCCGCGCCTCGGCGCCGCCCACATCCGCGCCCTGATCGAAGATTTTCACGCAAGCTCGGAAACAGCCGCCATCGCATCCACCTACGGCGGTGGGCGTGGTATACCGGCCATTTTTCCGCGTGTGTTATTCCCGCGCCTGCTCGCCCTCGCCGGAGACAGGGGCGCGCGCGGCATCCTAGCCGACTCGCACTGCCCCATCGCGGAAGTACCCTTAGCGGGCGGCGAAATCGACATCGATTCCCCTGCCGACCTCGAACGCCTCAAATAGAGAGGAATGGACAATGACCTTATCCGGCTCCCCCCATCCCCATCACCTGCGCCGCGCCATCGCCCTCGCCACTCAGAACGTGTTCGCCAATCGCGGCGGCCCGTTCGGCGCGGTGATCGTCAAGGACGGCCGCATCATCAGTGAAGCCGCCAACACCGTCACCGCAACCAACGATCCCACCGCCCACGCTGAAGTCAACGCCATTCGCGCCGCCTGCAAGGCGCTCAATACCTTCTCGCTGCGCGGCTGCATCCTTTACACCAGTTGCGAGCCCTGCCCCATGTGCCTTTCCGCCGCCTACTGGGCGCGCATCGATGCCATTTACTTCGGCTGCTCGGCCGCCGACGCCGCCCGCGCCGGCTTCGACGATGCCTTCCTCTATGACGAACTCCGCAAACCCATCCAGCACCGTACCATCCCCGCCACCCAGCTTCTGCTCGGGGAAGCCCTGGCCACCATGGAAGCGTGGATCGCCTCGCCCGCCAAAATCCTCTTCTGACCATTCCCAGTTGAGAAGTCTCCGCCCGCACAAACTCCCAAACCATCCGCATTCGAGGCCGGCGCCCTCTAAGTTCCGCCTTATCTGCATCCAATCATGTGTGACGAATGACGCAGTCATCCGCCACGAGCCATGGGAACATCATTCCCATCCCAGAGGCCGCATGTGCCGCCTCCGGGGGATACCGGGCCCGTTACGGCACGGTAAAATAGAGTGTACGGATGACCGAAATGCTTTCAGCGGCTGCCGCACAGGCTTCCCGCACCTCGCGGGCAACCGAATCGCGGCCTGCTGACGAGTCGATGGTCACGGTCACGGGCCTGGAAAAAACCTATTCCACCGCCCGCGGCGCCCTTACCCTCTTCAAAGATCTCGATTTTCAGGTTGCCCCCGGCGAACTCGTGGCCATCACCGGCCAGTCCGGCTCGGGAAAAAGCACACTTTTACACATTCTCGGCGCCCTTGATCGTCCTTCCGCTGGAACGGTATACTGCGCCTCAACCAACGTGGTATCGCTCACTCCCCGGCAGGCCGCGGCCTTCCGCAATCGCGAAATCGGCTACGTGTGGCAGTTCCACTATCTGCTGCCTGAGTTTACGGCGCAGGAAAATGTCGCCATGCCGCTGCTCGCAAGGGGTATGGCTAAAAGAGAAGCCTCAGAACTGGCGGCCAACTGGCTCCGCGAAGTAGGCCTGGAAGACCGCCGCGATCATCGCCCCGGCGAGCTCTCCGGCGGAGAACAGCAGCGCGTAGCCCTGGCCCGCGCTCTTGTCAATAACCCTCGGCTGCTCCTTGCCGACGAACCCACCGGCGATCTGGACGAGTCCACCGCCCACCAGGTCTTTGACCTCATTGAGCGGATTCACCGGGATCACGGCCTTACTTCGATCGTGGTCACCCACAACATGGATTTGGCCCAGCGCTGCTCCCGGATGCTGCGCCTCGTGCACGGCACACTCGTCGCCTCGTCCACCGCAACCAGCAACCTTCACCCCGATTTCGGGTCCGAATTAAGTAGCGTTCCGGCAACGGAACGAGTCTCATAACAGTAGGGGGGTAGTGGCCTGGATTCAATCCCCGCCAGGCCGGCAAAGGTGGATGGAAGCCCTAGGGACGGTAAGCTTAATCCCGCGGGCGCTCGGAGTACCTTCCGGAACCATCCCAAAGAGCTGTTCCGAGGCAGGCGCGTTGCTTAGTGGCCTCGGGCGGCGACGTTTCGCTCGGCACGGTTGCTGGGCCGAATCCGGAAACAGGAACCTCTCTCCTGCTTTACCGGACGGCCACTCCAGCCGCTACCCGAGCCAGGGAGATCACCATGTTCGAACGCTACACGGAGAAGGCAAGGCGGGTAATCTTCTTCGCGCGCTATGAGGCCAGCCAGTTTGGCTCCCCTTACATTGAAACCGAGCACCTGCTGCTCGGACTTCTGCGCGAAGACAAGGCCCTCACCAACCGTTTCCTGCGCTCGCATGCTTCGGTTGAGTCCATTCGCAAGCAAATTGAGGCCCACACAACCATTCGCGAGAAGGTCTCCACCTCCGTCGACCTCCCGCTTTCCAATGAGTGCAAGCGTGTCCTGGCCTACGCCGCTGAAGAAGCGGAGCGCCTGGGCCACAAGCACATCGGCACCGAGCACCTGCTCCTTGGTCTCTTGCGCGAAGAAAAATGCTTCGCCTCGGAGATTCTCCAGGAGCGCGGCCTCAAGCTCGCCCAGATTCGCGACGAGCTCGCCCGCGTCACCCAGGAGAAAGCTCCCACGCAGCAGCGCCAGCGCGAGTCCAGCCTTCTGGCCGAGTTCTCCCGCGACCTCACCCAGGCCGCCATGGACGGTCAGCTCGACCCTCTGGTCGGCCGCGATGGCGAGCTCGAGCGCGTCATCCAGATCCTCTGCCGCCGCACCAAGAACAATCCCGTTCTCATCGGCGAGCCCGGCGTGGGCAAAACTGCCATCGTCGAAGGTCTCGCCCAGCGCATTGCCGATGGCGAAGTCCCCACCTTCCTCGCCGACAAGCGTGTCCTCGGCCTCGATCTTTCCCTCATCGTCGCCGGCACCAAGTACCGCGGCCAGTTTGAAGAGCGCCTCAAGACCATCATGAAAGAGCTGATGGAGAACCAGAACTCCATCATCTTCATCGATGAGCTGCACACGCTGGTCGGCGCTGGCTCCGCCGAGGGCTCGCTCGACGCCGCCAACATCCTCAAGCCTGCCCTCAGCCGTGGCGAAATCCAGTGCATCGGCGCCACCACCCCTGCCGAGTACCGCAAGTCCATCGAGAAGGATCGCTCCCTGGAGCGCCGCTTCCAGGCGGTCAAGGTCCCGCCGCCCAATGAGGCTGACGCCGTCAAGATCATCATGGGCATCAAGGACCGCTACGAGAAGTTCCACGCCGTCAGCTACACCGATGCGGCCATTGAGTTTTCGGTCCTTCACTCCAACCGCTACATCCCCGATCGCTTCCTGCCTGACAAGGCCATCGACCTCATCGACGAGGCCGGCGCGCGCGTCAAGCTCCGCCAGACTTCGCTGCCGGAAGAGATCACCGAAGTCCAGAAGCGCATCAAGTTCATCGTCCATCGCATGGACTCGGCCATCGCCAACCACGAGTTCGAGAAAGCTCGCTTCTACTCCGACGAGGAGCGCAAGGAGCGCGAAAACCTGCGCGCCCTTCGCGACAAGTACCACCTCGACGACTCCGCCGCCGGCATCGTAGGCCGCGAGGACATTGAGGACGTGGTCAGCCGCTGGACCGGCGTCCCCGTCACCAGCATCAAGGAAGAAGAGACCCAGAAGCTCCTCCGCGTCGAGGAAGAGCTGCACAAGCGCGTCATCTCGCAGGACAAGGCCATCAGCGCCCTGGCCCGCGCCATCCGCCGCTCGCGCGCAGGCCTCAAATCGCCGCACCGGCCCATCGGAAGTTTCCTGTTCCTTGGCCCCACCGGCGTGGGCAAAACCGAAATGGCGCGTACCCTCGCCAACTTCCTCTTCGGCTCGGACAAGGCCCTCATCCGCTTTGACATGTCGGAGTTCATGGAGAAGCACTCCGTCTCCAAGCTCATCGGCTCGCCTCCGGGTTACGTGGGCTACGAGGAAGGCGGCCAACTCACCGAGCGCGTCAAGCGTTCGCCGTACTCCGTCGTCCTCCTCGACGAAATCGAGAAGGCGCATCCGGATGTGTTCAACCTGCTTCTGCAGGTCTTTGAAGATGGCCAGTTGACTGACGGACTCGGCAACACTGTCGACTTCAAGAACACCATCCTCATCATGACCTCGAACATCGGCGCGCGGCATCTGCAAAAGAAGTCGGGCCTCGGCTTCCAGTCCGATCGCGACGACCTGGTCAGCGAAAAGGTGGAGGAGCTGGTCAAGAACGAGGTGAAGAAGACCTTCAACCCCGAGTTCCTCAACCGACTCGACGAAGTCATCCTCTTCCTGTCGCTCAACGACGCCGACCTGCTTCAGATCGTCGAGTTGCTGGTGCAGCAACTAAACGGCAACCTGGCGCAGAAGGCCATCACCATCTCCGTCACCGAGGAGGCCAAGAAGTGGATCCTCGATAAGACGCTGGTCGACCGCACCTACGGGGCTCGTCCGCTCCGCCGCGCTCTGCAGCGCTACGTGGAAGACCCGCTCTCTGAGGCGCTCATTGCCGGACACATCGCCGAACGTCCCGCGTTCCTTGAGGTCTACCTCGACGCCAACCAGCTCTTCTATCGCCCCGTCAGCGCCGAAGAAGGTGGCGGTACCGAGGAGAAGGCCGCCGGAGTGCTCCTCTTCAGCAACTAACCCTGATCCACCCCACCCCCAAAGCCCCGGCTTCGGCCGGGGCTTTTTTTTACTTGCGCACCGTGTCACACGCCGGCCTGAACTCCGCTTGGGTGCCCCATCCTACGCACAGCAACACCGTGCGTAGGGTGGGAGTCACCGTCGATCCGACCACCACCGTGTTCTTGCTTTTGCTTTTGTTCTTGCCTTTCTTTCTGTGTGAGCGTCCGAAATTTACCGTTTCCACCATTTTGGGCGCGGGTGAGTTGATGGCAAGGAGCTACGGCGGTATTGATGAGAACCAAATGAGCGGGGGATACGAAGAATCAACCTTCAGTCCTAGAGGGCTACGAGCCTCATCTCCTGGGCTGAGGAAGGCGATGATGTTTCCGGTCTTGGTTTCCCTGTTAGTGAAATTGAATTCCGCTTCACCCAGGTTTGCCTGGGCGCTGAAGTCAGGCAGCATGACCTCGAATTCACCGTTCTGATCCGGAATCGCGGTTGCGACGCGAATCGCAGTGACCATCCCATCGGCTATTCCGAAGAAGCGGTGATCCCACATCGCCAGGTAAGTTACCTCAACTTCACTAGGCTGATGCGCGATGGGGGTAGGCGTGATTTGCCCACGCAAGATCTTCTGTGCCAGAGGGACACACAATAGCTGTTGTGAAATTGTCTGGCTTTGCACCTGGATATCGAGGGTTTCGATCTGGCATCCCGGCGCATAGGCGATCAGCTTTAGCCTCTCTGCGGGCTTCCCATCTACGGCCGCCATGATCTCATAAGCGGACCGGCCGCTTTCCGGAGTCACGAAACCTCCATATCCGCCGAATGGGCCTGTCATGAAGTAGTTGATCTGGACGCTGTTCGAAGGAATGCCTGGCGGAAGGTAAAGACGGATCGTCGGAGATCCTTGGGAATCGATGGCCTGGCTGGTCGCGAGAAGGCCAGTGCTCAAGAAAAGGACGATGCCGAACACGGTTCGAACCATCAAGCAGGATCCTCGATTCGTCTCAATTCTACAGACGTTGTGATGAGCCTTAGGTAAGGCCGAAGTGTCCATCTGTCAGGCAGATGGACACTCGCGATCGGGCGGCGGGTGCCGGTCATCGGTTCTGAATTTACGCATTGGATTTACGTAGGCTCCGCTTGGGTGCCCCATCCTACGCACAGCATCACCGTGCGTAGGGTGGGAGTCACCGTCGACCACACCACCACCTGGGGCTCTGACCTACTGACCGCAATTTCAGCTCAATGTGATATAAATCACGTGACTTTTGCACTTTAATTCTGTTGATATTTAGTTAAATAACTGTAAATAAACAATTTAGTAAAAATGTTCCACGTGGAACATATTGAGAGCGCGCCGATTTCGCGGTCCCGCCGCCCTCACCCGCTCCGCGCGATTCCGATCACCGTCAGGTCGTCCTCCTGGCCATGCTGCTGCGCGACATCTGCCACGCTCTTCGCCGTCGCACCCTCCTTGAGCAGGCCCTCCACGCGCGAGAAGCCGAGCAGTTCCTTCTGCTTGTTCCGCGCCTCCGCAATCCCGTCCGTGACCAGCACCACGCGATCCCCCACCCCTATTTCGAGCTCGACCTGCTCGTACTCCGAGTTGCCCACCAGCCCCAGCGGCAACGATCCGGCAAACGGAAATTCCATTCCATTCAAGTAGGGCGGAATGTGCCCGGCGTTGGCCAGCGTCAGCCGTCCCTCATCTTCCAGGCGCACCGCCAGGCAGGTAGCGAATGCTCCCTGGGTGCGGCCGTGCAGCCGCCGGTTCAGCTCGGCCAGGATCTCCCCCGGCTCCTCGGTGAAGTCGGACACCGTGCGCAGCATGCCCACGATCAGCGACACGATCATGGCCGCGCGCAGGCCCTTGCCGCTCACGTCCCCGATCACTACCAGAGTGCGCCCGCTGGCCAGCGGAATCACCTGAAAGAAATCGCCGCCCACCTCGGCAGCGGGCCGGTACACGCTCTCAATGGCGTACCCGTCGACGGCCGGCAGCGACTCGGGGACCATTACCCGCTGCACTTCATGCGCCGCCGCCATCTCGCCTTCGAGCTGCGCCTTGTCTGTTTGGATCCTTATGTACCGCTTGCCTTCGCTGACCGATACCCACACGAATCCGACATAGCCCAGCAACACCGACAAAATGATTCCCTCTCCGTCCATCGCGATCCGGGAGCGCAATGCCGCCGTCGCAGCGGCATCCAGATGGGTCGCCTCGGGCGCGTCGGGATAAAAGTGGCCCAGCATTCCCATGGAGGCGAACTCGACGAGGAACAGCGGGATGAAAACTTTCCAGGCCTTGCGCCGCAGAATGATGCCGGACGCGGCATAACAGACGGCAAACACACTATTGATGAGTGCTGAAGCCGCGAAGCGCTGCGGCGACGTGCGGCCCACATCGATCACGTCGTTGGCAATGGCAATGCCCACAAACACGAAGAACACAGCCAGTAGAAAAAGGATCTTCGACTTCAGTGGAGTGGTGTGCCAGGCGCTGGGCGCGTTCATCGGTTCCAAAGTGTCCTCCTGAACGTCACGCGCCGCGAGCAAAGCAGGTTCAATTCGTGGGACGCGGCAACTCGGAAGCTGGGTCCCGGACCTCGCAGTCGGGGAGACTTTCTCTGGATTGTATCCCGCAAGCTTGTGCGGGGCTGCATGCCTTAGCATGGATTCGTCAACACGAGCGAGGTTCCCTTATGAGCCAGAGCGTCCCCTCTACCGCCCTCGATCCCAGCCAAGTCTCCGAGCTTACCCGCGAAACCAACTACGGCACCTGGCGCTTTCAGAAATCGTGGAAGCCGCTGCACGTTGTCGATGCAGAAGGATGCTGGTTTACCGATGCCAGCGGCAAGCGTTACCTCGATTTCTCTGCGCAGCTCATGTGCGTGAATCTTGGCCACAAGAATGCGCGCGTGGTGGAGGCCATTGCGGAGCAGGCCAGGGAACTGGCCTTTGTGGGGCCGGTATTTGCCACCACCGCTCGCGCGCGGCTGAGCGCAAAGCTACTTGAAGTTCTGCCGGCGGGCATTGAAAAGTTTTTCTTCGCGACCAGCGGTACGGAGGCCAATGAGGCCGCATTCAAGATTGCGCGCATGGTGACGGGAAAGAACAAGATCATCTCCCGCTACCGGTCCTATCACGGCTCGACGGCGGGATCAATTGCGGCCACGGGCGATCCGCGGCGCTGGGCGATGGAGCCGGCGGGGAAGATCCACAACGTGGTTTTTGCGCCGGAAACCAACTGCTACAAGTGTCCCATCGGCCACAGTTATCCGGGCTGCGGCATTGCCTGCGCCGACTACATTGAGCACATGATCCGCAATGAGAGCGACGTGGCGGCGGTGATCTTGGAGCCGATCGTGGGCACCAACGGGGTCCTGGTTCCGCCGCCCGAGTACATGCCGAAGCTGCGCGAGATTTGCGACCGGCATGGAGTGTTGCTGATTGCCGATGAGGTGATGACGGGCTGGGGCCGCACTGGGAAGTGGTTCTGCGTCGACCACTGGGATGTGAAGCCCGACATTCTGACCACGGCCAAGGGAATCACTTCGGCGTACGTTCCGCTGGGACTGTGCGCTACGACGAAGAAGCTGGCCGATTACTTTGAGGATCACTATTTTTCGCACGGGCACACGTATGAGGCGCACCCCATCACGCTGGGACCGGCCGTGGCCACCATTGAGGAGATGCAGCGGCTGAAGCTGGTGGAGCGCGCGTCCGAGCTCGAGCCTTACGTGCGGCAGAAGCTGGAGGCGCTGAAAGAGAAACATCCTTCGGTTGGCGACGTGCGAGGCATGGGGCTTTTCTTCGCCGTGGAACTGGTAAAGAATCGAAAGACCCGTGAGCCGTTCAACACCATGCGCGACAAAGTGGAAGGCAAGGCGCTGGTGGTGGACCAGATTGCGGCGAAGATGATGGCCGATGGCGTGGCGCAGCAGTCGTGGGTGAGCCACTTTGTGATTGCGCCGCCGCTGATCGTGAGCAAAGAGGAGCTGGACCTTGGAATTGAAGCGCTGGACCGGCACCTGGGTATCGCTGACGCGCTGGTGAGCCAGGTGGGATAGAAACGAGGAAGCGCGAAATGCGCAAGCGGAGCCGTCGAGTGCTCGCTTTACCGGCGCTCGCGCGTCCATTTCAGCACGAGCCATCGCATCCGTTTGCGCAGTGTGGGCACGAAGGCGGACATCGGCCGGAGGCCACGCCACGGCATGTACAATGAACTCCGACAGTACCTGATTCAGACGGTGGATGCGGGAACCGTTGGCATAAGCAATGCCTTCCTAGCGAGGGCAGGCTGGGAGTTTGGTTCTAAAGGATTTAAGGCCCAAGCCTGTTATACTTCGGTAGTCAAAACATGAAGATCGGGGATGGCATTCGGCCATGCGCGCCCGGGGGTTCAGCCTCCCCGCAGAAATGCCGCGCTGACCTGTTGGGCACATCCGGACGAGGGTAGGGATTTTGAAGAAGAGCAGTCTTTGGTTGAGCACCGCCGCGGCCCTGGCCGTTTCCATCATTCTGGCGGGATGTGGCACCACGAATTATTTTGCCGGGCGCGTATTGCCGCCCAGCGGGCTGGTCAATCGCGTCCTGGTGGCGATTCAAAACCCGGGAGCGCTGGCGAGGGGAGCTCTGGAGATCATGGACGCGCACTATGACGTGCGGTTCAAATACAACAACCCTTCCAAGGCCTATTCAATCAGCGGGTACAGCGGAGCATTGCCCATTACCATCCAGAACATGCCGGAGGAGCAGATTGGGGCGGTGTACGGATCGGGCGACGGCAGCTTTACCACGATCGACTACGCGAAGGAGGCCGCCGGCTCGGGGCAGTCGGGACTTCCGGGGCCGTCGTCGAGCATTTTTTTGACGCGCAACCGTAACTTCGTGATTGCTGCCAGCCAGACTACTAACGTGGTCACACTCATTAACGCAAGCACGAGCGGGAGTGCTGAGCTGAGCCTGCCCAACGTATACCGCGTGAGCGTGAACCCCGGCGGCACCGTGTTTCTGGCGTTCGCGCAGAACTCGAATTATGCCTACTACGGCCTGGAGTTGAGCACCTCGCAGACACTTTCGTTTTCCGGAGGGCCGACCACCTGGCCCAAAGCCGCAGTGGATTGCGAGCCGCTGAATAATCCAACGTGGTGCCTTTTCCAGGTGCAGAGCCCGGATCACGTGGACCAGTACGGCATGAACTACGGGGCGCCGCTCACTTTCGACCGGCCGATCAAGGCGGTGTTTTCCAGCGATGGCAGCATTGCCTACGTGCTCAACTGCGGCGCCGAATGCGGCGGAACGGCGTCATCGATTTCGCTGCTGCCCACCGGGCCCATGATATTCCAGGAGAATCTGCAATCGGGCAAATTTCCGGTGACGGGGACGGTCCCCAACATTCCCATTCCCGGCGGCGCCAGCAATGCGCTCATCGATAGCTCGACGATGTACGTGGTGGGGCAGAAGCTGCTGGAGGACGGGCTGTTTACGGGCAATCTGACGGTGGTGAATCTGGCGACAAAAGCGGCGGGCAGCCCGGTGTCGATCAGCGACGGGCAGCCGGGCGCGATGAGCCGGATCATCGAGGCCGACGACGATACGCTGTGGATCGGCATGCAGAAGTGCACCAACGGCGAGCGCTATGCCAAGGGCCTGCCCTATGGCTGCCTGACGATGTATAACACCTCCACCAACAAAGTGGTGAAGATCGAGCCGTTCCAGGGCGACGCGACCGGCATCGCCGATTGCACCGGACTGCACAAGATCTACACGGCCGAGGGCGGGCAGGTGTACATTTACACCACTACGGACGGCACGGCGCTGAATAACTTCTACGTGACGGTGACCGGGACGGCCTACGACGTGGCGTACATGGATGGGCTCACCGACGCGAATAATACCGTGTATTGAGCGGGGCCAGCGGAGTTAGCGGAGTTAGTGACCCCCATGCCGTAATCTGATCCCATGGCAAATCCTGCCGAGTTCCGCGCCGACGTGCTGGCCATTGCGGCGCACCGTGACGATGTGGAACAGACGTGCGGGGGGACGCTGCTGCGGTCGGCCGCACGCGGATTACGCACAGCTATCCTAGACCTGACGCGGGGCGAGGCGGGCACGCGCGGAAGCGCCGAGGAACGCGCGCGAGAGGCCGAAGAATCGGCGCGGATCCTGGGCGCAGGCTGGAGAGATGCGCTTGACCTGCCCGATGGTGCGGTCGCCAATACTTTCGAGAACCGGCTGAAGATTGTGCGGGTGCTGCGGGCGCTGCGCCCGCGGGTGGTGATTCTGCCCTATTGGCAGGCGCGGCATCCCGATCACGCTATTGTGGCCTCGCTTGGGTATGAGGCATGCTTTCTGTCAGGGCTGGCGCGGATCGACACCGGTGCGGAGCCGTTCCGGCCGTTCAAGATTGTTTACGCGAGTCTCTATGCCGACGTACGGCCCAGTTTCATTGTCGATATCACGCCGTTTATAGAACAGCGCCACGCGGCACTGATGGCGTATCGCTCACAGTATGCAAACCAGCAGGCGGGGAGCGCGCTGTTCGTGCCCGAAGAGGAGATTCGCGAGCGGACTTTTGCGGAGGCGAGACACTACGGGCTGCTGGGCGGCGTCACTTTCGGCGAACCGTTTGTGCAGAAGGAAGTGGGGCTGGTGGACGATTTGACGCTGGTACCGGTGCAATCGCTTTGAAGCAGGGACCGAGGGACCCAGGGACCAAGGGACCAAGAAAGCCCCGCTGTTGCTTAGTGCACGAACGCTGATGCCACGAGCGTGAAGACCAATCCGGCCGAGCTGAGGACGGTTTCGAGCACTGACCAGGTGGCCAGCGTCTCCTTCACTTCGAGTTCGAAGAATGACTGGATCATCCAGAAGCCGGGGTCGTTGACGTGTGAGAGCATGAGCGAGCCGGTTCCGGTGGCGATGACGAGGAGCTCCGGGGAGACGCCCGCGTGAGCCGCCATGGGCGCCAAAACGCCAGCCGAAATTGCCATGGCCACGGTGGCCGAGCCCATGGAGACGCGCACCACGGCGGCGAGCAGCCAGGCCAGCACCAGGGGCGGCATGTGCGCGCCGAGGGCCAGGCTCACCGTGGCCCCCGCGGCGCCGGAGTCCTTCAATACACCGCTGAGGCCGCCGGCCGCAGCCAGGATGACCATGACGTTGGCGATGGGCTCAAAGGATTCTGAAGTCAATTGGCGCAGCATCTCCGCGCCATGATGGCGGCCGGTTTGGATGCGGGGGCCGAGGGTGAACAAGGCGACAAGGACGGCAATGAGCAGCGCCACGTCAGGGCTGCCGATGAAGCGCATGAGATCGTTCGCGGAGCTTCCGGGCGCCGCAAGCGAGTCAGACCAACTGCCGAGAAAGATGAGCGCGATGGGCAGGAGCACGGCGCAGGCGGCGCGAACCGGGCCTGCTGGAGGGGGAATGTTCGCCTTACTGGCGTCAGGCTCGCGCGGAGCGGCCATGGCTGCCCCGCCGAATACCGCTTGTTCCTTGCTGAGAGCTTCGAGGGTTCCACGGCGGCGGCGAAGCCAGGTGAGGGCCCACTCCACGCACGGGCCGGCGAGGATGGCGGAGGGAATGCCGATGATTAGGCCCAGGACGATGGTTCGGCCCAGGTCGGCATGGTACTGAGTGGCGGCCAGCATGGCAGCGGGATGCGGCGGCAGGGTGCCATGCACGATGGAGAGGCCGGCGAGCAGCGGCAGGCCAGCGAGAATGGGCGGCTTGCCCGCGCGTTTTGCCGCCGCCGCGATGATGGGCATGAGCAGGACGAGGCCCACCTCAAAGAAGACGGGCATGCCCACGACGATGCCGAGGCCCATGAGCGCGAATGGCATGCCGCGCGGGCCGGTGTTGTCCACGATGGCGCTACCCAGCGCCTGCGCACCGCCGGAGCGCGCCAGGAGGCAGCCGAGGATGGCGCCGAGGCCGAGGATGATGGCGATGTGGCCCATCATGTTGCCCACGCCGGCGGTGAAACTGAGCGGGACCTGTTTGAGGGTCATGCCGGAGCCGATGCCGAGCCCGAACGCGGCGAGGGCAAGCGCAATCGCGGCATGAAGGCGCACCTTGGTGATGAGCAGCAGGAGCGCGAAGACGGTGGCGGCGACGCAGCCCAGCAGGAAAAGATCGTGCGCGTGAGCGGATGGTGTCACTGGGCGATTATTGCAGGGAACAGGGAACAGGGAACAGGGAACGAGGGAAAAGGGATAAGGGATAAGGGTCGAATTTTGACGGAGTCAATTTGGGAAGGAAAGTCGGGGTTTGTCCCCTTATCGATTCCGTGTTCTCCGGCACACTTTTCCCTTGCCGACCTCTGCTACCATTAGGGTGATCGCAGTTCCGCCGCAGGGCTGGTGTGTGTGCCTTTTTCGCGGCCGAAACCGCAGAAAGGGAGAACTTTTTATGCCACTGGTATCCATGCGGCAACTCCTCGACGAAGCCGCCAAGGGCGGTTATGGCGTCGGCGCCTTTAACGTCAACGATATGGAACAGATCCAGGCCATTATGGCCGCGGCCGAGGAGACCAACTCGCCGGTCATCATCCAGGCCAGCCGCGGCGCGCGTCAGTTTGCCGAAGACCGCTATCTTTATCACCTTATTCTGGCGGCCGCCGAGCTGCACCCCGGCATTCCGCTGGCCATGCACCAGGATCACGGCAACAGCTTTGACACCTGCAAATCGGCCATCGCGCTCGGGTTCACGTCGGTGATGATGGACGGCTCGCTCAAGGATGACGGCAAGACGCCCACCACTTTTGAAGAGAACGTGGATGTGACGCGGCGCGTGGTGGACTACGCGCACGAGCGCGGCATCACGGTGGAGGGCGAGATTGGCGTGCTGGGCGGCGTGGAAGATGGGCACGGCGCGGGGGGCACGGGCCTGGAGCACATTACCGATCCCGACCAGGCGGTGGAGTTTGCCGAGCGCACCGGCGTGGATGCGCTGGCTCTCGCCATCGGCACCAGCCATGGCGCCTATAAGTTCAGCAAGAAGCCGGACGGCACCGTGCTCAAGATGGATGTGCTCATCGAAATTCATCGCCGGTTGCCGTATACGCATCTGGTGATGCACGGTTCGAGCTCGGTTCCCAAGGATCTGCAGGACATTATCAACCAATATGGTGGCAAGCTGAAACAGACGTGGGGCGTGCCCGTGGAAGAGATTCAGCTCGGCATCAAGAACGGCGTGCGCAAGATCAACGTGGACACCGACAACCGGCTGGCTATGACGGGCGCGATCCGCAAGGTGCTGTGGGAGACGCCGGAGAAGTTCGATCCGCGCGACTACATGAAGCCCGCGCGCGAGGCCATGAAGAAGGTGGTGGCGGCGCGCATGCAGCAGTTTGGGCAGGCTGGTCACGGCAAAGATTACGCACCGCTCCCGATCAGCGAAATGATCAAGGGCTACGCCAGCGGCAAGCTGGATACGCGGCCGTCGGTTGCGGCGCACTAATCGGTTCGTAATTCCGCGAGTAATGAGGGCCGCTCCGAAGAATTGGAGCGGCCCTTTCGTTTTGCGCGTTCCTTGATCCACCCTTTGGTTGAGGAGCGGCGGCGCTCGCATACACTGGATAGTTCCGTCTAAAAAACTTACGGAAAAAAGTTGATGGGAGAACGAGTGGCGAAGCGAGCTATGCGGAGTAGCGTGCTTTTCGGGCTGGTGCTGGTGGTGGCGGCATGGCACGCGGAGGCGCAGAGGGCCGACTATGACGACGCGGTGAAGCTGAACAATCGCGGTGTGGCGCAGATGGGCCAGCAGTTCACGGAAAAAGCGGTGGAATCGTTTGCCGACGCCATGAAGGCTGATCCGGAGCTGGCGCAGCCGGCGATCAACGAGGGCATCGCGCTGTTGACGCTGGAGAGAGTGGACGCGGCGAAGGCGGCTCTCAAAAAAGCCATTGCACTTGATCCCGATAATCCGCAGGCGTGGTACAACCTGGGACTGGCCGAGCACTCGGACAACGAACTGGACGAGGCGCTGAAGAGTTTTCAGACAGCGGTGAAGCTGGATCCGCGGGACGCGGACTCGTACTACTTTGAGGGGGCGTGCTACAGCGAGCTGAAAGAGTATGGCAAGGCGATGGAGACTTTGCGCGAGGCGCTGAAGGTGAACCCGCTGCATGCGTCGGCGGAGTTTGCGCTGGCGCGCGCCTTGCAGCGCAGCGGGGACACGCAGGACGCGCGGGAGCACTTCCGGGTTTTCCAGCACATGACCAGCACCAAGATTTCGTCGCCGATCGGGCTGGCGTACGGCGAGCAAGGGCATTACTCCACGGTGACGCCGATCGTGGAGCCGGAGACGCGTCCGAAGGCGATGATCCCGGTGAAGCTGGTGGCGGAGGAGATTTCACGTAGCGCCGGGAACGCGGCGAACACGGGTGGCGCGTGCATGCTTGACGTTACCGGATCGGGGCAGATGGACCTGGTGCTGATGCGGGAGGGCTCGCAGGCGATCGGCGTTCTCCATCGCACGTCGGCGGGATATTGAAGAGCTGGATGCGTCGGCGGCGGGATTGAAGGCGGCCGGACATGCGGTTGCATGCGCGGTGGGCGACTTTGACGGCGATGGACTGAATGACCTGGCTGTGGCGATGGATGATCGCTTGATTCTGTTTCGGAATTTGGGTCACAGTAAGTTTGAAGACGTGACTGCGGAATCCGGATTAAAGCCGTTGAACCGGCCCTCCGGAATCACGTTTGTGGATTACGACCACGATGGCGATCTGGATCTGTTTGTTACCGGGACGCCGTTGAATGCCGGCGGCGCGCCGAACGTGCTGTGGCGGAACAACGGGAACAAGACGTTCACGGATTGGACGGAGCCGACAGGTCTGGGGGGATCGGGCAAGACCGCGTCGGCGATTCTGACCGACTTCAATAACGATCGCGCGGTGGACCTGGTGACGACAGGCGATGGCGCGTCGCCGGCGATCTTCATCAATCCACGCGAGGGCAAGTATCCAACGCAGCCGCTGTATGAAGGCGAGAAGCTGCCGGCAACGACGGGCATCGCGGTGCTGGACTTCAACAAAGACGGCTGGATGGACATTGCGGTAACGCATGCGGGCGCGCCGGGATTGACGCTATGGCGCAACGTGCCTGGGCCGGCGAATACTGGCCGGCGATTTGAGCGCGTCCCGCTGCCGCTTGAAGGCGCGCTGCGCGGATGGGGCGTGACGCCGGTCGATATCGATAACGATGGGTGGATCGACCTGGCGGCAATCGTGGAAACGGCAAAAGGCCCCGAAATGCTGGTGCTGCGCAATCGCGGCGATGGGACGTTTGAGGACGTGAGCCATGCGCTGGGGCTAGATGAAGTGCGGTTGCATCATCCGCGCGGATTGATTGCTGCGGACGTGGATGGGGACGGCGCTGCGGACCTGATTGTGACCCAGGAAGGCGCGACGCCGGTGTTGCTGCGCAATGTGGGCGCGAACAAGAACCACTTTGTGCGGCTGGACCTGACCGGCCTTGCGGACAACAAGACTTCGCTTGGAACAAAGGTGGAGGTGTTCGCCAACGGGTACTGGCAGAAATGGGAGCTTGCGGGCGCGGTGGGATACCAGACGCAGTCGGCGCCGCAGCTTCTGGTCGGCCTGGGCGATGCCCCGGGGATCGACTTGCTGCGTATTCTGTGGCCGACGGGGATTCTGCAGGACGAAATCGATCTGCCGCCGTTAAAGGACGGGCGCGAGACGATCGCGATGAAGGAAGCAGACCGGCGGGGCAGTTCGTGCCCTGTGCTGTTTGCGTGGGATGGGCACAAGTACAGGCTTGTGACCGATGTGATTGGCGCGGCGGTGGTGGGGCACTGGTTCACGCCGCAGCGGCGCAACATTCCGCATCCGCAGGAGTGGATCAAGGTGGGCGGCGAGCAACTGAAACCGGTGAACGGGAAGTTGAGCATCCGGTTCATCGAGCCGATGGAGGAAGTCAACTACATCGACCAGTTGCGCCTGGTTGCTGTGGACCATCCCGCGAACGTGGAAGTGAATCCGGATGAAAAATTCTTGGACGATCCGCCGTTTGCGTCGGGCCGCGTAGTGGCCTCAGAGGATGCACGGCTGCCGGTGGGCGCGTGGGATGGCGAGGGCCACGATGTGCTGGGCGAACTGAAGGCGCGCGACCACAAGTTTGCCAGCGGATTTACGCCGACACAGTATGACGGGTTTGCAAATCTCCATGCCCTCACACTCGATCTGGGTCCGCTGGACGCGCAGTCCTCGCTGCGGCTGCTGATGACGGGCTATGTGAACTACTTCAGCGCGACATCGCTGTACGCTGCGTGGCAGGCGGGGATCAAGCCGATTGCGCCCTATGTGGAAGCGCAGATGCAGGACGGCAGCTGGCGCAAGATCACGGGCGAAGCGGGATTCCCGGCCGGCCTCGAGCGGACGATTGTGGTGGACCTGACGGGAAAAGTGCCGGCGGGCGTTCGGCGCATCCGGCTGATGACGAACCTGGAGGTTTTCTGGGACCAGGTGCTGGTGGATCAGAGCGAGAATGCGCAGGCGCGGACGAGCGAGGTTCCGCTCACCCTAGCGACGCTGCATTTCCGCGGATACCCAACGCAGATTGAGGGCGCGAGTCCTGGCGACCTCGACTACGACTACGATCGCGTGAGCCTTACGGGGCAGTTCCAGCGCGAGCGCGGTGAGTACACGCGGTTCGGCGACGTAACGGCACTGGTGAAGGCGATTGACGACCGCTACGTGATCTTCGGCAGCGGTGAGGAGATCGCCGCGGAGTTTGATCCGGCCAAGTTGCCGGCGCTGCCCGCGGGATGGAAGCGCGACTATTTCTTTTATGCCAACGGCTTCGTTAAGGACATGGACTGGTGGGATGCGTCGCCATTCACAGTGGCGCAACTGCCGTTCCATGCCATGACGAGCTACCCCTATCCTGCGAATGAGAAGTTTCCCGACGACGATAGCGCGCTCTCGTACCGGTTGAACTGGAATACGCGATGGGAGTCGGGGAATCCGGTGCGGTCCTACCGGTTCGATTATCACGAGCTGATTTCGACTCCGGCTGAGGACACGAGTGTGAAGCTCGGCGCGGGACAGCAGTGACCGCGGGACGAAGCCGGATGGAAACGCGCGAACACTGAAGAGGAGTGGGAATGGAAGAACTGGTGCTGCTGCCGGCGGTGCGGCAATTGGAGTTGCTGCGGGCGAGGGACGTAAGTGTGGAGGAGCTGGCGGAGGCGCATATACGGCAGGTCGAGCGGCTGAATCCAAAGCTAAACGTGTTTGCGGATTTCGACGCGGAGCGGGTGTGGGCGCGAGCCAGGGAGATGGATGCGGGCAGCGGACCGGCTGGGCCTTTGGGCGGATTGCCGGTCACGATGAAGTCCTCGATTGCGGCGGCTGGATTCAAGTGCGAAATCGGCAGCCTGCTGAACGAGGGCGATGTTTCACGCGAGGATGCCGTAGTGGTGGCGCGGCTGCGGGCGGCGGGAGCGCTGATTCTGGGCACGACGAATTGTCCGGAGTTCCTGATGGCCTATGAGACAGCGAACCTGCTGCATGGGCGGACGGCGAATCCGTGGGACCTGGAGCGGACGCCGGGCGGTTCGAGCGGCGGCGAATCGGCGGCTATTGCGGCGGGTATGTCGGCGGCGGGGCTGGGTTCGGATAGCGGAGGTTCCGTGCGCGTGCCGGCGCATTTCACCGGGATTTGCAGCCTCAAGCCGACGCCGGGACGGGTGCCGGGGCGAGGTCATCTGCCGCCGTGTGTGGGGCCGTTCTCGACGCTGGGTGCAATTGGACCGATGGCGCGGACCATGGGCGATGTGTCAATGATGTTCCGCGTGCTGAGCGGACAGGACCTGGAGGACCCGGCGAGCGCGCCGGTGAATTTGCGCGCGGTTGATCCTGAAGAGCTGCGGAAGGTGCGCATTGGAGTTTTTGAAGATGACGGCCTGGCGCCGGTGACGGCGGAGACACGCGCGGCGGTGCAGGCCGCGGCGAAGGCGCTGCGCGATGCCGGCTTTACAGTCGACGACTTTCGGCCGCGCACGCTGGAGCAACTGCGCAAATTGTGGTGGACATTCTTTGTGCAGTGCGGCGCGATGTTCTACGAGCCGGCGATCCGCGGGAAGCGCGAACGGCTTAGCCCGATCTTCAATGAGTTTCTCCGAATTGCGGAGGGTCGCGGCGAACTTACGGCGAAGGACCTGCTGAACGCATGGGCGGAGATGGATGTATTTCGTGCGAAGATGCTGGAGGAGATGCGCGAGTATCCGGTGTTGCTGTGCCCGGTGGCGAGCGTACCGGCGTGGAAGCACGGAGAGCGCGCGTGGTTGATCGAAGGAGTCGAAGTGAAGTATTTGGATGCGGTGCGGCACACGCAGTGGTTCAACGTGCTGGGCGCGCCGGCGGTGGTAGTTCCGGTGGGGCGGTCGGCAGAGGGCTTGCCGATCGGGGTACAGGTTGCAGCGCGGCCGTTTGAAGATGAAGTTGTCCTGGGAATCGCATCGGTGATCGACGCGGCTTTCGGGTACTGCGCGCCGGTGATGGCGCACAGATGACCACCTGTTCAACGGCCACGCTAACGCGCAGGTGAGACGCCAGAACACCGCCGAGATGAGGAAAGCGCAAGTTCATTCGTCACAGACAACCGTTTTGACGCGCCCGTAAAACCGAAAAGACTGGTGCGGCTGGGTTTGCTGTCCGCATCTCCAACTTTGGATGGAGGCGCGGAATGGGCGGCGGAGGTAGCCTGAAACTTCCCCGGTTTGTGGCAGGAGGCGAGAACGGAGCAGAAGGCGTGCGAGCGAAGTGGCACGACCATTTTGCGGAGTCTCCTGATGTTCTGAAGGGCCCGGGGCGGGAGCAGACCATCGTTCCGGTGCTGGACATCGAGATCGGCGGGGACGAATTCGTCACCATGGCTGGTCCGTGCTCGGTGGAAACCGAGTTCCAGCTGCTGGCCACGGCTAATCATGTGCGCCGCGCGGGCGCGCGCATCCTTCGCGGAGGCGCATTCAAGCCGCGCAGTTCTCCCTACTCTTTTCAGGGTCTCGGCCTCGAGGGGCTGAAGATGCTGGCCCACGCGCGCCAGGAGACCGGCCTCGCCATTGTGACGGAAGCGATGAGCGAGTGCGACGTGCCCATGGTGGCCGAATACGCGGATATTCTGCAGATCGGCTCCCGCAGCATGGAGAATTACTCGTTGCTGGAAGCGGCGGCTCGGTCGGGCAAACCGATTCTTCTGAAGCGCGGCATGGTAGCGACGATCCAGGACTTTCTGCGCGCGGCACAATTCCTCCTGGACAACGGCAATCCCAACGTCGTCCTGTGCGAGCGTGGAATCCGCACGTTTGAAACGGCATTACGCAACACATTTGACGTGGGCGCAATCGCGCTCCTCAAACAAATCTCGCATCTGCCGGTGATTGCCGATCCGAGCCACGCGTCAGGCGACCGCGAACTGGTGCCAGTGCTTTCCCGGGTCGCGGTGGCAGCGGGCGCGGACGGGTTGCTGATCGAGGTCCATCCCAATCCAGACAAAGCGTGGAGCGATGGGGAGCAGACGCTGAGCTTTACGGCGTTCGACGAAATGATGGCGTCACTGGAGCCGTACATTGCGCTCCGAGCTGCGAGCCTGCCTGCGCAAGAAGAGGCGCGCGCGATGGAGACCGCGGGATGATTTTGTCCCAGGGCAGATGTGCGGCCTGTTTGCCTCTTCTGGCATTGCTCCTTTGCGGGTTTGGCGCGCCCATTTCTTACAAACTGAACATTGCGCTGATTGTGACATCCGCACCGGCGTATGACGGCGCTGCTGCGCTGCGCGGGGAGGAGCGGTTTCCGCGCGGCGCGCAGTTGCTGCTGGTGAAGGACGGGAGCGCGGCGCCGCTGGTGGAGGAGTTTGCTGCGAGCGCCGACGCTAATGTGTCGTTCGACGCCGAGCGAGTCCTGTTTGCCGGAAAGAAGTCTGCAGGCGATCCATGGGCCATCTGGGAGCTGACCCTGAGCGACCACTCGCTGCGGAAAGTGATTGGCGGCGCAACGGACGTGGTAAGGCCGATGTTTCTTCCTGGCGATCGGCTGGTGTATGCGCGGCGAGGAGAAAAAGGGTTTCAGATGGAGGCGGCGGGGCTCGATGGTTCGGGCAAGCTGCCGCTCAGTTTCACGTCCGGAAGCGCGCTGCCCGACGACGTGCTTGCGGATGGGCGGATTCTTTTTGAGTCAGGATTTCCGTTGGGCGAGGGGAAGACTCCCGAGATGTTCCTGGTGTATTCGGATGGATCGGGAGTGGAGTCGTACCGCTGCGATCATGGGACAGCGCGCTGGGGCGGGCGCCAACTGGCGTCGGGCGACGTGGTGTTCACGCACGGAACCAGCCTCGCGCGGTTCACTTCGCCGCTAGCGCACGAGGTGCGTATACCTGCGCCGCAGGCGGAGTATGCGGGGGCGATTGCGGAGCTCGAATCGGGAGAGTGGCTGGTAAGCGCGCGGCCGAATGCGACAGCGAGCTATGCAATCGAAACTTGGAAGCCGGGCACGGCGGAATTGCGCATCGTGTATGCGCGCGCCGGAGAGGATCTGGTCGAACCCGTTCTTCTGATACCGCGGCAGCGGCCCAACAAGCATCCTTCGGCGCTGCACGATTGGGCCTTCGGAAACATGCTGGCGATGAATGTCAGGGAGTCGCGCGAGGGCGATTTGAAAGCGCTGCCGGCGCGGGTGCAATTGGAGATGCAGGACGTGAACGGCAACGCCGTGGTGCTGGGCACGGCGCCGGTGATGGAGGATGGGTCGTTTTTTGTGCAGGTGCCGGGAGACAAGCCAATTCGGTTTGCGCTGCTGGACAGCAAGGGCGCGGTGATGCGCAGTCAACGCGGTTGGTTCTGGATTCACAGCGGCGAGCAGCGAGTGTGCGTGGGATGCCATACGGGGCCGGAGCGTTCGTTTGAGAATCGCGTGCCCGCTGTGCTGCTGCATACCACTATACCGGTGGAATTGACAGGCGACGCAGCGCAGACAAATGCGGGGAGCCGATGAAATGAAATTACTGGTCTTGGCGGGATGTTTTTTATTGGCGGGCTCCCAGTCGGTAATGTCAGCGCAAGTGGCGCAGGCTGCGCCGGCGCAGAGCAAGAAGGACGCGGCGCAGATTCGATTTGAGGATGCATCGGGTAAAGCGGGAATTGACTTCACGCACAGCATCGGATCGGCGAAGCTGAGTTCGCTGCTGGAGGGAACCGGCTCCGGCTGCGTGTGGTTCGATTACAACAACGATGGTCTGCCCGACCTCTACGTTCTGAGCGGAACCACGCTCCCCGCCTCGATGACCACCAGTCCTCTGGAGAACCCGCCCAACCCGGCGCCGCACAACCACTTGTATCGCAACAACGGCGACGGCACGTTCACAGACGTGACGGAGCAGGCGGGATTGAATCCGGATCTGTATTCCATTGCAGTAACGGCGGCGGACTACGACAACGATGGATACGTTGACCTGCTGGTGACCGGGTACGGCAAGACCATCCTCTATCACAACGACGGAAACGGGCACTTTACCGATGTAACAGCGAAGGCTGGCATCAAAGTCGATGGCTGGGCGATCTCTTCCACGTGGCTCGATTACGACAAGGACGGGTGTGTGGACCTGTTCGTGGGCCGGTATGTGAAGTTCGATCCAAAATACCGCGCCTATTACGCGGCCGACAATTATCCCGGACCGCTCGACTACGAAGGCGAGACCAACAAGCTTTTTCACAATAACTGCGATGGCACCTTCACAGACGTTTCGGAAAGGTCGGGGATTGCCGGATACGTGGGCCGCACCATGGGCGTCACGGCCGCAGACTTCGATGGCGACGGCTGGGACGACATTTACGTGGCCAACGACCGCACGGAGAACTTCCTGTTCCGCAACAAACACGACGGGACGTTTGAGGAAATTGCGAACGATACGGGTACAGCATTCGGGCAGAACGGGGAATCGACTTCGTCGATGGGCCCGGTGTTCGCGGACTTTGATGGACGTGGCGCGCTGGACCTTTGGGTGTCGGATGGACGCTATAACCGCTATCTGCACAATACAGGCAAACAGGGTTTCGAAGACGAAGGCGCGTCGAACGGCGTTTCGCAGGCGAACGCGCAATACGTGAGCTGGGGATCAGGCGTTTACGACTACGACAACGACGGATATCTCGACATCCTGATTTTTCATGGCGGCCTGATTCACATGATCCCTCAGGAACATTCGCTGTTTCGGGGACTGGGCAACGATCGGTATGAAGACGTATCGCGGCAAGCGGGCGAGGTGCTGAGCAAACGCACCGTGGCGCGCGGAGCATGCTTTGCCGATTACGACAACGACGGCAAAGTGGACGCTTTCGTGGTGAACCTGGATGCGAAAGGCACGCTGGTGCACAACGTCTCAGAGAGCACCGGCCACTGGATTGGAGTCAAGCTGGTGGGCGCGATGCGTCCGGGCGATCGAAGCCAGTCGATGGGATCAGACACCGCAAAGAGCAATCGCGACGGGATCGGCGCCAGGGTGGAAGTTTTTGCGGGCGGCAAGCGCTGGATGGAAGAGCGCGTGGCTTCGTCGGGATACCTTTCGCAAAATGATGCCCGGCTTCACTTCGGACTGGGCCCGGCGACCAGTGTGGACAAGCTGGTGGTGCATTGGCCCAGCGGCAAGATGCAAACGTTGGAGAAGCTTGCGGTGGACCACGTGGTGACCGTGGAGGAGCCGAAGTGACCTGGCGGCAAAACGCACGGGTACTGGCGGCTGCCCTGGCTGCCGCAGGCGCGATTGCCGTGATTGCGGCCGCAGGAGGCGAGTCACGCGAGTCCGTCGTACGGCCTCCGCTGACCGGGGAACACCTTGTCTACGCGTCTCCCGTGGAGATGGTCTTCTCTCGCGATGGCGCGCGGCTTTACGTGCTGTGCCAGGGCAGTGATGAGATTCGCGTGCTCGATCCACAGCACGGCTACGACGCTATAAAGAGGATTTCCGTGGGCCACGTGCCTCGCGGGTTGTCGCTTTCGGCGGATGGCGCGCGCGTCTTTGTGGCCAATTCCTGGGACGATACGATTTCCGTCATCGACGCGCGCACGCTTGCGGTCACTGCGACATGGAATGTTGGCGCCGAGCCGTCAAGCGTGGCTGAGGATCGCGGTGGCAGATTTCTATTTGTACCAAACCGGATTTCGGATGATATTGCCGTCCTGGATGCGAAAACCGGCCTGGAAGAAAAGCGCTTGGAAGCCGGACGGGGCGCCAGCTACATCGCTGCATCGCCAGACGGAAACCGCGAATACGTGACCCACGTCTATCCCAACCCGAACACGGAAGATACGATTGACGGCGACCGCGGGATTCCGCATGCCGAGATCACGGTGATCGACGCCGGGCGCGCGGTAGTCGTCGATCGCATTCGCCTGAACGGATTGGCGCACGAGTTTCACGTGGCCATTTCGCGGGACGGCCGGCTCGGCGTCATGGCGGATTTGCACCCCAAAAACCTGGTCCCGCTGGCGCACCTGGAGCATGGCGGAGCATTTGCCGATACGCTCACGTTGTTCGGCCTCGACGTAGGCAAACCGGTTGAAGTTCCGCTGGACGAGCTCGATCGCTACGCGTCGCGGCCCTTCGGCGTCGCCATCTCGCCGGACATGTCGCGAATCTTCGTAAGTTGCGAAGGCTCCGAAGCGGTCCTCGCGATCGATACAGCAAGGCTGCTCCGGTTTGCGCGCACACACCCTGGATCCAATGCGGAGGACCTGGCTGCAAGTGCGAATTACGTCCTCTCGCGCATTCCGGTGGGACACGACCCGCGCGGAGTGGTTTTTACTCCGGACGGTGGCAAGGTGCTGGTGGCGAATCGGCTGGACGACACCATCAGCGTGATCGACGCGCGCAGCAACCGTGTCGTGAACACGATCCGGCTGGCGACGCCCGGCAGAATATCCGTCCTGCGCCACGGCGAGCAGACGTTCTACACATCGCACTATTCGTTCCAGGGCCAAATCGGCTGCGCGAATTGCCACATCGACTCAACCTTCGACGGGCTGACGTGGGATCTTGAGCCGGACGGCTTTGGACGCGACATCGTGGACAACCGGCTGATCGAAGACCTGCGCGGAACGGAACCATTCAAGTGGAATGGCAAGAATCCGAATCTGCCAACCGAATGCGGGCCTCGGACGGAGATGTATTTCTGGCGCTCGGAAAACTACGATGACCTGACCCTGACCGACCTGGTCACGTATATCCGCAGCATTCCCCTGCGGCCCAACCGCTGGCGTTTGCCCAACGGCCAATTAACGCCGGCGCAGGAGCACGGCAAGGCGCTGTTCGAGCGCGCCACCGACAAGCTGAGTCAGCCAATTCCTCTCGAGAATCGCTGCTCTTACTGTCACAGCGGCCCGAAGGGAACGAGCCAGAAGTCCTTCGATGTGGGAACGAAAAAGGCAACGGACAACTCCGGACTGCTTGACACGCCGCAGTTGACCAACATTGCGCTGACCGCACCGTACCTGCACGACGGATCGGCAAAGACGCTGGAAGAGATCTGGACCGTGTTCAACCCCAACGACAAGCACGGGCGCACCAACGACCTGACCAAGGACGAGCTCAACGACCTGATTGAGTTCTTGAGGACGCGATGAGAAGGCTCCCAATCGCCGCATGCTTCCTGGCTGCCGCGTGCGCATGCGCGGCGGGCGCGCCTCAAAAGCACGCTGCCACGAACCCGGCCACGCCAGCGCGCAGCTCCCATGCAGCGGGAACGGATGCAGCCATGCAGAAAGCCCTGGCCGCTGCGCCCAGATTCCGTTTTGAAAACTTCACCACGGCCAACGGGCTCCCCAACGACCACGTTTATTCCGTCCTGGTGGATGGAGACCGCATCTGGGCCGGCACCGACGATGGGCTGGCAGAATACGTGAGCGGCCACTGGAAGGTGTACACGGTCGCCGATGGCCTCGCGCATCAGGCGGTCCTTTCGCTGGCTTTGGATAAGCGTACGGATTCGGTCTGGGCGGGAACCATGGGCGGGTTGAGCCGCATCTCCGCCGGGCGCATTGACACCTTCACCCAGCTCAACTCGGGACTCAGCAACAACGTGGTCTATGGAGTTTCCGTGGAGGGCGATAACGTCTGGGTAGCGACGGCGGCCGGCGCCTGCCGCCTGAACACCCGCACCGGCGAGTGGTCGCTGTGGAACGAGCGCAACACGCCCATGCGGGAGATCTGGGTCTACGGCGTTTCCGCCGCTGCTGACAAGGTGTACTTCGCCGTCTGGGGCAGCGGGCTGTTGGAGTACACACAGAAGACCGGCGGCTGGGACATGTACAAGGACCCGGACGGCGAAACAGAAGTCGTGGTGATGAAGGATCAGGGGTTGATTCACGACATCACCAGCTCGGTCAGCTACGTCAACGGTATCGTTTGGGTATCGACATACTTCGGCGACAGCCGCTATGATGGCCGCTATTGGCATAACTTCCTCACGAAAGACAGTGGACTTCCCTCAAACTTCACGAACTCTGTGAAGGGCGTGGACGCCAATCGCGCATGGTTTTGCACGGACAAAGGCCTGGCCTATTATGACGGCATAAACTGGGCCGTCTACCGGCCATCGCTCACGAACGGCAAGCCGGAGATGCTGGTTCGGGACGCGCACGGAGATGAGATCCCGGTAGCGGTAAGCACGGCGCCGGCTCACAATTACATCCTCGGCATCGACTTCCAGGGGAAAGACATCTGGGTGGCCACGGCCAGGGGACTAAGTCACGGAATTCTCGAGAACCCATATGAACCCTAAGGAGCAATCACACGTGAGTTCAATTGCTAAAGTTTTGGAGACCATAGCCCACGCGCCCATCGCCAAGCGCGCCATCACCAACCTGGGCGTGTTGAACGAAGCCTTCGCCTATGCCAAACCGAGCTCGTTCTCGCGCGGCATGCGGATCGACCTCAACGGCCTGACCATCCTGCTGATTTCCGGAACTGCCTCGATCGATGAAAACGGAAAGAGCGTGCATATCGGCGATTTTCGCGCGCAATTGCGGCGAACCTTCGAGAACATCACGGGACTGCTGAAGAGCGAGGGCTGCACCTGGCACGACGTGGTGCGCACCTCGTGCTACCTGCGCGACATCGACCGCGATTACGACGTCTTCAACGAGGATCGCACCAAGTTTTTCAAGGAACAGGGGCTCGATCCGCTTCCGGCGTCCACGGGAATCCAGGCCCATTTGTGCCGGCCGGAACTGTTGATCGAAATCGAGGCCATCGTAATGTTCCTGACGGAAAAGGCCGGCGGGAGCAAGGAGTAGTCACGTGAAGGGCAGCCTGGGTTCGTTGGCAAGCGTGTTCGCCGTCGCAATCGCGAGCGGCGCTTTGGCGTGGGGGCAGGCTGCGCATCCGTGCGAGTGCGGCGCGCATCCGCCGGGCCCGCCGCCGGATCGCGAGGTGACACCGTACGCGGGAACGCCGCAGGACCTGGAGCCCTACGAGCATTACGTCAAACCGTACTACCAGAACTACACCCATCCCAACATCTACGCCGGCGCGGCACGGGACATTCCCGATCCCAAAGATGTGAAGGAAGTGCGGATCGGGTTCCTTGGCCCCATCGCCGGGCAGGCGGACCAGGTGTTCGGGCTGCGCATGCTCAACGGCGCGCAGATGGCGGTGGACGAAGCCAATGCGCGCGGCGGCTATGGCGGCAAACCATTCCGGCTAATGGTGCAGGACGACTACACAAACTGGCAGTTCGGTGCGGAAGGCGGCGAACGTCGGCCCACCGATTCGGCCATCTGGGGCGCGCCCCTCGATGAAGCCGTGAAAATGGTGTACGACGAAAAGGTCTGGGCCGTTTTTGGCTCCATCAGCTCGGAGTCGACCCACATGATTCTCCGCCTGGCACTGAAGGCGGAATTTCCCATCGTCAACTCGGCATCCACCGATCCAACCGTGCCGGAGACTTACATTCCCTGGTACTTCACTGACATCCAGGATGATCGCGTGCAGGCCTATACGCTGGCCCGCCGCGTTTTTACGGACCTGGGGCTGAAGCGGGCGGCGCTGCTGCGCGTAAATAATCGCTATGGCCGAATGGCCGCGGAAAAGTTCCGCGACGCAGCGATCCGCCTCGGGCGTCCCGTTGTGATCGAGCAGAAATACCTGCCCGGAGACATGGACGTTCGCCGCCAGTTGCGCATTATCCGCGATTCGCGTGCGGACGCCATCGTGCTTTGGGGCGACCAGCCGGAAGCGGCGGAAATCCTCAAGGAGATGCGCGCCATGGGCATGAAGCAGCGGGTATTCGGCGCCTATCGCACTCTGGGCGACGATCTGCTTGCTCAGGCCGGACCGGCCGCGGAGGGATTCGAGGCGGTGTTCCCCTACGATCCATCGCGTCGCGATCCGCGTTGGCTCGCGTTTCAGCAGCGGTATGAAGCGCGGTACGGAACCAAGCCGGAGCAGTTTGCCGCGCTGGCTTTCGACGCCATGAACATGCTGTTGGACTCCATCTGCAAGGCCGGGTTAAATCGCGCGCGCATACAGGACGCGCTCGACCAGGTGTACCAATACGACGGCGTCACCAGCCACATGGTCTTCGATCCTAATAACAAGAACGTCAGCCCAATGTACCTGGGCACGGTTCAGAACGGCGCCATTACATACCGTGTGGCGACGATGGACAAAACGCCGCCGCAACCGCAAGCCGCAATTCCCGCGCCTGAGCAGCCATACGCACGTATCGGCGAGGACCCGGTTACTTATCTCGGCCCACATCTGCCGGATTTGCCCCCCGGCCTGGTGAAGATAATCCTCTTCGGTCCACGGGCGGGCGACGTAGCCGACTCCGCTGGCGTTCGCGCCGTGTTGAACCAAGGGGACCAGCAGGCACGTTGGCAGATCCTGCCCGTGGATAGCAATCAGAACTGGGGCGCGGCTTCCACTCAGTTGGTGCGCGGATTGACGGAGCAGCACGCGTTGGTAATTGTGGCGCTGGACCGCGATTCCGCGCACCTGGCGGAACAGCTTGCTCTCAAAGCTTTCGTTCCCGTCATCGCCTTGAGCGGCGACAAGACGCTGACGTCGACCAATATCCCTTGGATTTTTCGGCTGCCCGCGGCCACCGAGCCGGCCTCCGCGCTCACCATTCTGCGCGCTGCGGAAGCTGTCAGCGGCCCCAATCCCGAACGGCTGCGCGACGCGCTGGCATCCGGCCGGAGCTGGGATGGAATGGAATTCCTGTCCACAGGAGAGCCGCGCGTACAATAAAAACGGCTCACCCGGGATCCAGATTCTTCAGCAGGGAAAAGTTAAAGGGCAGCCCGTGAGGGGCTGCCCTTTTTACTGCAATTCATACGGCAGGTGGTTTACGGCAGGTAGTAACGGAACGACGTAAAGAACATGTTGTCCACGCCATCGGCACCGCCGCCGGGGTTAGTGGTCCCACCGGCGCCGGACCAGATATCGCGCTCGATGCGACTGTATTGCAGGCCGTAGCGCAACCTGCCCTGCGGACCGCTGAAGATGTTGTACCAATAGCCGGCGGTGATCTCCTGGACATCCTTGTTCTGGTTGCCGCAGCCGGAGGGAGTGGCAGGATTGAAGCCGGTGCCGCCGCCGCCGTATGCGCCTGCTCCGCCGTTCCCCGGGGCGGGTTCGGTATGGCAGCCGGACATGTTGGCGAGTGGAGAACCGTAGCCCTCCTTGCCCGTGTAGTCGCGGTAGACGTAATCGCCACCGTAGTTGAGGTAGATAGAAAGGCGCTTGTTGGGGTTGATCTCAACGGTGCTGAGCGCGGAGAAGGCTTTCAGCGGATCGATCTGCGCGTCAGGCCGGAGGGTGATGTCGGCGATGGTGGAGGAGCCGTAGCGTCCCATACCCTTGCCCCACAGACCCTTCAGGCCGATAGACAGCTTCTTGTTCGCCATCGGAACCCTGAAGCCGCCGCCAATGCCCGCGCCGGGAATCGCATCGTTATATGCGCCTGTGGAATTCGTACAAGTGGTTGTGCCACTGCTCGAGGTCGTACAGACCTCATTCGGGTAAATACGGTCGCGGAAGTTGCGCTCGATGCCGAAGATCTCCCAGTGGCCCCATCCTGGTTCCAGAGCGATCTTGGCAACGAAGTCGGGGCTCTCGTTGAAGGAGTAGTTGGCAGTCGCATTGTAGAGACCGCCGCCGCTGCCAGCCGAACCGATCAGCAGGTTGGTAGGCAGGCCGCTCCCGGCCGGGTTCAGAGTCTCGGCATTTTCAGCCGATGCGCCCAGGAAGAATTTGTTGGCGACGCTCTTGCTGATGCGGAAGCTGTATTGGCGCGTCCACACAAAGCCGGGTTCGTACTGGGGGTCGATGGTGGCCGGCAGAATTTCGGTGCCACGGGTCAGACCCTGGGTGGTTTCCGTCGCCAGCGACCATCCCTGGCCGCCGGAGAAGTCCCAGCCGCCGTTCGTTTTGGCGTCGGCCCACATCTGCCGCTGCCGCATCACATAGCTGTTGCTCTGGTTGTTGTTGGAAGTGATGCCGGTGCCCAGCCAGTCAGCCTCGTAGTAGCCGGTCATGGTCCAGTCGGGCAACTTGCCGACCGCTCGAATGGCCAAGCGCGACTGACGGCCGGTGCCGTCGAACTCGCTGATCTGCGCATCGTCGGAGTTTTGCAGTGGAACGCCGGTGAACGGGGTATTGAGCCCGCCGCCCGTGGCGCCCTCGCGCCAGTCCGTTTCACCCGCCAGGAAGCTGCCGCTGAACGAGATGGTCGCGCCCTTGAAGTGAATAGCGTCGGGGTTCTCAATCTCCTTCTTGATCTTGGCGGACTCGTCAGACATGTTGACTACCAGAGTGGCCTGGTTCGCCTTCAGGTCGGTCACCGTGGCTTGCAGGGTAGAAACGGCAGACATGTTCTGCGAGGTGGCCTGTTCCTGAGCGGAGGCATCCTGCTCAGCTTTCGCGGCTGCGGCTTGTGCATCGGCAGCCTGTTGTTGTGCCTGCTTCAACTGCCCGTCTTTCGTGGTTAGATCGGTTTTCAAGGAGTCAATCTGACCCTGCTGGCTCTGAAGCTGTTGCCGCAGACCCTCGATCTGTTCCTCTACCGTCGGCCCTTTAGGAGCGGCCGCCCTGTGCGGGTGGTGCTTCTTTGGTGGTGCATCGCCCGCCTGCGCATTCAAGCTGACGACACACGCTGCCAGTACGATTGCGGCAGCTGCTTTCATTCGTAAGTTCATTGGGCCTCTCTTCTCGTCAAACGAGTCTGTTGGGTTTGTCTGCGCTCATTCGGCGCAAGCGCCGCTCCCAACCGCAAATTCAGCACGGCAATTGGAGCTTGCCTTGTCCGAAAGATTCATTGACACTTGGAGCCCTTACGGTAACGCCGCGGATGCGGGGCAATCTTCGGCTTGGTTCCAAGTCAAAGGCTCGCAGAACTCGATGAATATTTAACGAATTTACAGGTTTTTAAAGATAGCGCAGACACTCATAACAAAGACACTTAGAGGCCAGTAAAAGGATTTGCCCGCCAAATTAATCGCACATTCATAATCGTGGCTGTGGATCGCGCGGGCGCCAGTGCTGCCACACCCGCGCAATCTTCATTTCGCCTGCCCGGATCCGGTATGTCTGGCGCCGGCGCTGAGTAAGTTCGCCAGGATTCGATAGGCCCCCGGCACTAACTCCGGAAGCTGGCGATAGAGCGCATATGCAACATAGATATAAGTCCCCTTGCCGGGATGAGCCACTAACAGGCCTCCGCGCTGGGAGTCCTGCCCGGGATCGGCGGTTTCGGTCAAGGCCGTATAGCTTGGATCCCAGGTGGACATAAAGGAGTGCCCGCGCTCTTCCACCCAGCCGTCGAAATCGGCGGGCGTGATGCGGTTGGGCCAGTCAAGCAGGGAATTGTCCGGCGCCAGCAGCTTCACCGGGGCCTGCTCATCCACTACGCGCTCAGGGAAGCGCGAAAAGCTGAGCGGCAGAGGAGCAGGGAAATCCGCACTCTGGTATTGGACAACGAGTGTGCCGCCGTTGCGGACGAACTCCGCCAGCCGTGCCTCCGCGGCTGCAAGCTCAGGACGCGTGGAGTATGCGCGAATGCCGACCACGATAACGTTCCACGCGGAGAGATCGGCGGAAGCAAGCTCTTCGTCGGAAACGAGGTGCGGCGTCGCGCCCATGGCCTCGATTGCTTCGGGGACAAGGTCGCCGGGACCCATTACGTAGGCAATGCGCAGCCCGGGTGCAAGCTTCACGTCGACGCGGCGCGTTTTGAGCTCCGCATCCTTATACATGTTGTAGGGACGCAGGCCGGCGTAGCCCACGCTGCGCCACCCGCTTGAGTACGCCTTGCCCCCTGACTGGGCAATGGCTTCGATCTTGAACTCCCCGCCTTTGTGGTCGGCCGGACTGACGGAGAAAAGCATTGGCTCGGTATCGCCCGCGCCCGTGCGATGGAATCGGGTTTCGGCGGGATCGGAGCGCCAGCCATCCGGCAGCTTCAGAGTCACGATTCCGTCCGCTGCTCCCAGCGTGTGCACGGTTACGCGTACGGGAAGAGCGTCGCCGTCGAGGGGAAGAATGCGTGCCTCCGGCGAGACGCTTAAGCCGATTGCTGGAGTGACAACGAGCGGCTGGTAATAACCGCCCCGTCCCATTTCGCGTTGCAGCGTCTGCACCACTTCGCCGATGCGGATGGGGCGTCCGTCAAAGGTGACTTCGACCCATGCGCTCACCGGCCACGGAGCAAAGGACCGCCCGCGCCAGGCTGGGTTGGAGACGTCGTAATACGGCTGCCCGATGTCCGGCCGCGTGAAATATGGTCGCGTAGGCTCAGCGATCTCGGGAACCGTGAGGCTGAAGATGGCGTCGGACACCATTCCCGCACCAACCGCGGCAAGAGGTTCGCCCTGCTTCCACGATCCGCCATACGGGCTCTCGAACCAGCTCCTCATCAGGCGCACCTCCGGGCTGAGACTCGAAACATGAATCCGCACTTTGAACGCTTCGCCCGGCGAGACACTGGAGGCGGTTTCGTCGGCCGAGTTGCCGCGAAACCCTCCGCCGGAGATGCCGGACTCGTTGGTGCGGAAGGCAACAAGATCCAGCCCAAACAACTCGCGCAAAGCCGTCTGGAACTCCGCGATCTTGGCGTCGAGTTCGAACAGGAGGCTCGCTTTGGCGATGGAAGTGAAGCTGTCATTGGCATCGATCTGCCGGCGCAAATCGAGCGTGAGGCCGTAAGCGGCAGTTAGGGCGTGCGCTGCCTCAAGCGGGGTCTGGCCGCGGCGCCCGGCATCGAATTGAGCCAGACGCTGCGCGATCACCCCCAGATTGTTGCTCAGCCACGCCGGAGGATTTTCGCCTGCAAGCCGCGCCAGAGCCATCAGTGATGTGTCGATGTCGACCTTGCCATTGTCGAAAAGTCCGCCTGAAACCGAGCCTTCGCCCGGCTTCTGCTTGCTGCCGTCCACCACCGCCCACAGATGATATCGCGCTTCCGAGGGACCGCTGAGAACCGGATTCGCTCCGCCGTTCTGTGACTTCTGCATGCCCCAGCCTTCCCGCGAAATCTGCGTGTAGCTCAGTCCGAGCTGCGCATCGCGATCGCCGGTGGGAATCTTTGCATCGGTCGAAATTTCGCCGTGGATCAACTCGCCGGTCACGTAATTGTGAAACTCCGCCGGCGCCGATTTGCCCGTGGCGTAGTCGAACATGCGCCCACCTGAAATGGGCGCAAACGGAATCATCCCGTAAACGGCGAGCGGCTGCCACGGAGTGAGGCCGTTCTTGAGCTGATCCGGGAAAACCTTGGGATCGCCCGCGGCCTTGAAAACCTCCTGGGCAATTTCCCCGGAGACCTGGTGCTGTCCATGTCCGTCGCTCACCGCGCCCACAAACGTGGCCACGATGACTTGCGGCCGCGCGCGCCGCACCGCCAGAACGGCGTCGTAGAGCACGCGCTCGTGTCCCCATTGCGCGAAGGATTCTTCCATCGTCTTCGAAAACCCAAAGTCAACCTGGGTGCCCCAAAGTTCCTTGGCGCCCGAGTACTCGTCGGACTTGAGCAACTCGTTGGTGCGGATCAGCCCCAGCGCATCGTTCTCGTCCGCGTTCATCACGTTCTGGCCGCCCTCGCCGCGGGTCAGCGTGTAGAGCGTGGCCCGCGCTCCCAGGCCGCGGCTCAGGTAGGTCAGCAGCGGCCCGTCTTCGTCATCGGGATGAGCCACAATCATCATCACGCTTGCGGTGGTGTGCAGCTTCTTCAGCGACTGCTCCAGCGCGTCGTTGCCGCGGTCTTCCGGCAGGCCCAGTGCGATCGATGTGGGTTCGTCGAACGAGACTGTCGATGGATCCGGCGCCTGCGCGCGAAGCGACATCGGCGCGCCGCCCGCGACAACAATCGCAGCTAAAGCGAGAATCGCAAAGGTGGACGTGGGCTTTGAAATGGTCTTTGCATCCGTGAACATGGTTGCCGTCAGTGTACAATCCGCCAGAGTGCTCTCCAAAGAACACAATCCTCCCATGACCACACCGTCCGCATCCGCCGGCACCGCGCATCTGGAGCGCCGCCTGGGCCTGCGCTCCGCCGTGCTGTTCAACATGCTGGAAATGATCGGCGTCGGACCGTTTATCACTCTGCCCCTGGTCATCGCCGCAGCCGGCGTCCGCCTGTCCGTGTGGGCATGGTTATTGGGCGCGGCCATCGCCGTTGCCGACGGCCTGGTGTGGGCGGAATTGGGCGCAGCCTTTCCCCGCGCCGGTGGTTCCTACGCGTTTCTGCGCGAAATCTACGGCCCCGACCGCGCCGGCAACTGGCTCAGCTTCCTCTACGTCTGGCAGCTCAGCTTCTCCGCTCCGCTCTCCATCGCCTCGGGTTGCATCGGTTTGTCCAGCTTTCTGGCATGGTTCTGGCCCAGCTTGGAGTCAGCGCCGTTCGCGTCGCTGCCCGCCCTGCACTACGCCAACTTTGCCGCCGCGGCAACATGCCTGCTGGTCATGATGCTTCTCTACCGCAACCTCAGCGCCGTTACTCGCCTGGCGTGGATTCTGTTTGCCGGCGTGCTTACCGCCATCGCTGGCGTCATCGTCTCCGGCTTTGCCCATAGCGGATGGCACATGCCTGCCGCGCCGGCTTACTCCGTCGCTCTTGCCGCGGCCGGCATGGCCCAGGCCACGCTCATCACCACTTACGACTACTGGGGCTACTACAACATCACCTTCCTCGGCAGCGAAGTGCGTCAGCCGGAAAAAACCATTCCCCGCGCCATCCTGCTCTCCGTTTTGTTCGTCTCCGCAATGTACGTCGCCATGAATATGGCCGCGCTGCCCTCCGCTGCCGCCGCTGCCGCCCGCGCCACCCACGCCGCAACCAACGCCGCGCACCTCCAGCTGGTGGCGGAGATCGCCCGCTCCGCATTCGGCGCCTGGGCCGGCCGTATCATGGCGGCCCTCGTAGTGTGGACGGCCTTCGCCTCCGTGTTTTCTCTGCTGCTCGGCTACTCGCGCGTCCCCTACGCCGCGGCCCGCGACGGCAATTACTTCCGTTTCCTCGCCGCCGTCCATCCCCGCCACCACATTCCCCATCGCTCGCTCATCGCGCTCGGATTAGTTGCGTCCGTCTTCTGTTTCTTCACCCTTGCCCAGGTCATCACCATGCTCGTCATCACCCGCATCCTGCTGCAATTTCTCTTCCAGCAGATCGGCGTGATCGTCCTTCGCGTTCAGCGCCCGGAACTCAATCGTCCCTTCCGCATGCCGCTTTATCCGCTGCCGCCACTCGCCGCAATCGCCGGCTTCCTCTTTCTCCTTATTTATCGCGAGCACGCATTGCAGGGCTTCGCCGTTGCTGCCGCCATCGGCGTTTCCGGCACCATCATTTACGGGATTCGCGCCTTTAGACTCAGCCAGTGGCCATTCTCGCCTGGGAAGCGACTGGACGGATCTAGAATCTGATAAAGGTTCCAGGAACGCGAAAGCGCATGCGCAAGCTACTAATTTTCGTACTCGGCATCTCTGCTGCGGTCTATGTCGGCCTTTGCGCGCTCCTGTTCTTTACCCAGCGTTCGTTGATCTACTATCCGCAGCCGCGTACAAACACCAGCGGCATCGCCCTCCTGACCCTTCAGGTTGACAACCAGCGCGTGCTGGTTTCATCGCGGCCTCATGAGGGCGACCAGGCAATGATCTATTTCGGTGGCAACGCCGAGGATGTCTCCCTCGACATGCCGGGTTTGACTGACACGTTTCCCGGCGCGGCCATTTATCTGCTTCACTACCCGGGCTACGGCGGCAGCAGTGGCAAGCCAACGGAAAAGGGAATCGTCGAGGACGCCCTTGCGCTCTTTGACCGCGTCCACAGTCTCCACAGCAATGTTGTTTTGATCGGCCGGAGCCTCGGTTCGGGGGTGGCCGTTCAGGTAGCTAGTCAGCGACCCGTCGCGCGGCTCGTGCTGGTTACTCCCTATGACAGTCTTGTCGACGTCGCCGCAAGCCAGTATCCAATCCTGCCTGTGAGCTTGCTGCTGGACGACAAGTTCGAATCTTGGCGATTTGCCTCACAGGTCAAGGCGCCAACCCTCATCCTCGCGGCGGAAAACGACGAAGTCATTCCTCGGTCGAGCACGGAGCGGCTCAGAACGCGATTCAGAACCGCAATCGTTCGCTGTGTCGTCGTTCCTCAAGTCGGCCACAACACCATCTCTGACAGCCCCGACTACCTGCCGTTGTTGAAGAGCGGCCAGTGATTTTCGCCGGATGGAAGAGAGTTGACCGGTCGCACCCACAAATTCTGTAACGCCGTCGGGCATTATTGTGTCTAATGATTGCCGAGGTTCCCCGAGGTCGCCATGCTGATCCGCAAACCGTCTGACATACCCTCCTCATCCATCACGCCCAAAGAGATTTACATGAACCGCCGCAAATTCATGCGCGGTGCCGCGGCCGGAACCCTTATCGCCGGCGGCGCAGCTCTGGGCGTCAATCGCATCGCCGATCTGGTCGATCCGCGCACCCGCGCCCTCGCTGACAGCGCCAAGCTCCAGACGGTTAAGAGTCCCCTCACCACCACCGGCGAGCAGCTCACCACCTTCGACGACATTACCCACTACAACAATTATTACGAGTTCGGCGTCAACAAGGACGATCCCGCGCGCAACGCCGGCGTACTCCCCACTCGTCCCTGGACCGTGAAAGTGGAGGGCCTGGTCAAGAAGGAGAAGACCTTCGATATCGATTCGCTGCTCAAGCTGCGCCCTCTCGAGGACCGCGTCTATCGTCATCGCTGCGTGGAAGCCTGGAGCATGGTCATTCCCTGGGTCGGCTACTCGCTCTCCGAGTTCATCAATCAGTGCGAGCCGCTCAGCAAGGCGAAATACGTTCAGTTCCTCTCCTACTACGACCGTCATGTGGAAGGAAGATGGACGGACGAATCCACCATCTTCTGGCCCTATTCCGAGGGGCTGCGCATGGATGAGGCCATGCATCCGCTCACGCTGCTCACCTTCGGCCTCTACGGCCAGGAGCTGCCCAATCAGGATGGCGCGCCCGTGCGCATCGTCGTGCCCTGGAAATACGGCTTCAAGTCCGCGAAATCCATCGTCACCGTCCGCTTTGTCGATAAGCAGCCGCACACCACCTGGAACGACCAGTCGGCCAACGAATACGGCTTCTACTCCAACGTGAATCCCAATCGCGATCATCCCCGCTGGAGCCAGAAAACGGAGCGCCGCATCGGCCTGCCGTTCTATGAGCAACGCCGCACAACCCTCATGTTCAATGGCTACGGCGAGCAGGTGGCCTCGCTTTACAAGGGAATGGATCTGATCAAGGACTATTAACAGAGCGATAGCCGTGCTGGCGCTGTCGGCTTCAGCAATACGTACGAACGAGCGCGCGCCACATAAGC
>CAVYSS010000035.1:0-8936 GCA_963771195.1 uncultured Acidobacteriota bacterium | reverse complement strand
TGGCGGCGCGCAGGGCCGGTAACTTTGCTGCAATCAAAGTATCGCCTCAATGCCCTTGCGACGAATGACGTTGAGGAGGGCAAGCGATGGGCCCTTCGGCTGCTTGACGCCGCGCTCGAGCTGAGAAACGTAACCGACGGTCAAATTCAAAACCGAAGCCAATGCCGCTTGACTCAGGTTGGACTTTTTCCGGATTGCGCGAATGTCGCGGGCGCTCAGCGGTTTGGCCAAATCGTGGGCTTTATCCCCAAGGTGGCGAACCGTGATCTTGCGGTATGTGTCGTCGTCCATCACGCCGATGCGATGCATGCCTTCGGCGGTTTCAAGGATTGCCTCGGCCATGCGGGTCAGTTTCTTCGCTGTCATCGAGAATCTCCTCCAATTCGCCTTCGTGAACTCCTCTTGCAATTCTTTTGGCATTGGCAGAAAGCCAGATTGCGCCGATCTCCCGCGCTGATTGCAATTCGTCAGGCCCCAAGGTTTCCCGATCGCTCTTGGCGAACCCAAACACAAAAATCGCGCGGTCCCCGCGGCGATAAGCGACGATAGCGCGATATCCTCCGGAAGGTCCCTTGCCTGCACGCGCAACTCGCTGCTTGATCAGTCCGCCTCCGAGGTCTGCGTCGATCAGGCCCCGTTCAGCTCGGCGGATTGCTTCACACAGGCTCGCATGGGAGATACCTTCACGCCGCGAATATCGCGCCATCCACTTGGTGAAGTAAACTTCCATCGGGCCTTTCTGACACCACGAACTATAACACTAGGTGTTATAGATCGGCAAGTCTCGGCGCGTAGCCGTTAGCGCGGAACCACTCGATCGCGGCGCGCATGGCCGGGTTTACGGGCAGGATGCGGAAGCCAAGCTCAGCTTGCGCGCGAGCGCTGGAGGCGTACATCTTCTTGCGGCCCATACGCACCTCCTCGAGCGTGGCCCTCGGCTCCCTGCCGCGTATCTTGCCGGTAATCAGCTCCTCAAAAAAGGCGTAGGTTGCGGCGATGGCGAAGGGGATCCTGACCGTAGGCGATGGGATGCCAGTGATGGCGGACATTTTGTCGAGGATCTGCTTGAGGGTGAGGTTTTCGCCGCCCAGGATGTAGCGGCGGCCGGGCTTGCCCTTAACCAGCGCGAGGACGTGCGCGCGGGCGACTTCGCTGACGTCGACGAGGTTGAGGCCGGTGTCCATGTAGGCGGGGAATTTGCGGTTCAGGAAGTCGAGGACGATGCGGCCGGTGGGCGTTGGCTTGCTGTCGTTCGATCCGATGGGGCTGGTCGGGTTGAGGATGACGACCCGCTGGCCGGATTCGGCAGCGCTGATCGCTTCCTGCTCGGCCATGAATTTGGAGCGCTTGTAGTGGCCAACCATGTCCTTAAGCGAAACGGGCGTGTCCTCATTGACGACCACGCCGTCGGTGCGGAAGTGCATGGTGGCGACCGACGAGGTGTAGACGAAACGGCGGACTTTAGCCTCGCGGGCCAGCGCCAGGAGCTCGCGCGTGCCGTCGACGTTGGCGCGATACATCTGCTTCGGGTTGGGGATCCAGAGGCGATAGTCCGCGGCGACGTGAACTACGGCATCGCAGCCGGCGAGCGCGGGACGAAGCGACTCGGGATCGAGCAGATCGCCGACATGCGTGTCGCCGGTGATGCCATCGAGGTTGGCGAGATTGCTGGACTTGCGGACGAGCAGGCGCAACTGCGCGCCGTCGGCGGCGAGGGCGCGCGCCACATGATGGCCGACAAATCCGGTTGCGCCGGTGACAAAGATCCGCATTCGTGCTCGCGAGTGTTCAGTTTAAATGCTTGCGCCGGAGCAAACGCTGACGAAGGTCGACCGACGGCGATTGTGATTCAACTCACATTGCAGCCAATCTTCATGCATTTTCTTCGCCGTTCACTCGCCATTTTGTCCCGAAATGGGAATGGAGGGGGGAGGGGGGTACCTGTCTTCTGCTCTCAATGGCTGAGGAGCCCCACGATGGAGGCTCCTCTGAAGAAAGCAGTATGCGGGAGAATCGCCGCTTACGATGTGCCCGGAATCACGGGTGAGATTGTTTCGCCCCACTGTTTTGACTCTCTCAGGCCGATTCGAGGCGTTTGGGCGCTACGCCCCGAACGACGCAACCGCCGCCTTCTCGTCGTCGAACACCTCGAAAACCGTATACAGCTTGGTGATCTGCATGAGGTCATGAACCCGCTTGGTCAGGTTCATCAGCTTCAGGGCGCCGCCGCGGTTCTTTACCGAAGTGTAAGCCGAGGTCAATTCGCCCAGGCCGGCGCTGTCAATGTAGGTCACTTCTCCCAGGTTCAGCAGGATCTTGCGCGCGCCCTGTCCGATCTCATCGTGAATCTCGTCGCGAATGGCTTTGCAGGGCTCGCCCATGGTGAGACGCCCACTCAATTCAATGACGGTGATGTCCTTTACTTCTCGCGTATGCATCTTCAGTTCCATAAACGCTCTCCTTGGGGGTTCAGGCATGCAGGCAGATCTCAGTCAGAATGGCAGGGACATGAACAGCACGCCGCAGTATGAGACTACTCATCATAACCTGCACGGGCGAGGCGCGCGAGGAACCTTGGCTCGGAATCCGTATTTTTAGCGTTCGTGGTTATTCCGTCCGCAGCGCCTGCATCGGATCGATTCGCGATGCTTTCCATGCTGGCAGCAGGCAGGCCAACGCCGACACCACCAGCAGCGATGCAGCCTGGTAGACGCTCTACCATTGAGTGTCAAGGGAATGTTTGTGTGCACCGCCGGTGGTGCAGAAATCCCATCAACATATCATGATATGTCGGAAATGTGCATACTCGAATGTATATGCATACTACTGTCGCATCATGATATGTTGATATGACTTTGGCTGAGGGAAAGCCTCCTGCTATTTCGTCTCCGCTTGCGGCTTGATTAGTTCATCCAGCAGATCGGGCTTGCCTTCTACGCGCACCAGGTGCGGGAACCTCGGCCCTCCGCGATAATCCACGGTAACGGTCTTGTAGTAGTCGTCTGCAATCACGAGCACCTGGATCGGCTGCTGGGATTTGACGGCATCATCGAGCACATCGTGGGTGTAAATGTGACCGTTGATTCCGGCGATCTTCATCCCTGAGCCGATGCCAGCCTTGAACGCGGGGCTGCCGACAATCGACTCGCTCACAGTTCCGTCCGGCGCCAATGTAAGACCAAGCGAATACTCGTCCCCGAGGCTGGCGCGGCGACCCGGGAGCCTCAACGGCTCGGCCGTGTAATCCACTTTCCACCCGCCGTTCTCGATCCCGCCAACAGGAGACTCGGGGGACAGCGAATTCAAGCGCTCCTTGAAGAAGGCCGCCCAATCATAGGGGACCACGCTGTTGAGCGCCTCGACAAGCTGGTCGAATGTGTAGGTCTTCACCTGGGGACCATCGTTTGGACCGCCATGGAATGCGTGGCAGAAATCGTCGATCGATTTCTGCCCGTTGCTGGCCCGATTGAGAATGGTGGCAACTTCAAGCCACAGCAGGTCGCCCTCATCGTAATAGTCGGTGCCGCGTACCCAGTCCATCCAGCCGCGCGGAGGCCGGATGCCCGGCTCGCCCACGGCGGTGTCGAGAAGCGGGCGCCAGGTACGTCCCGGCCGGCCCGGGCCCAGGCTGGCAGCAATGCTGGCCAGGTAAGAGTGATACTGCTCCTGAGTCCACAGGCCGCTGCGCGCCGCCAGCATCGGCCCCAGGTAGTCGGTCAGGCCTTCGTAGACCCACAGCAGATCGGTTTGCATGGGCGTCTCGTATTCGGGCGTGGTTAAATCCGCCGGCCGCCGGAATTTTCCGTTCCACGAGTGCATGAACTCATGCGACAGCAGCGAGCCGACCATGAATGCGCCTCCGGGCTCGAGGAACACCCGCTCCGGAAGCCGGCTGTCGTTCGACTCGTGATGCTCCAGCCCGAAGTGGGCGACGTGATCGCTCAACGCCAGAAGGAAGTGGTAATCGCGATAGTGGCGCGTTCCGAAAAGCTTGCCTGACTCGGCCACCACGTTGGTGAGACCCTTCTGGATCTCCGGCGGCATGTTCAGCGCGGCCTCGCTGTCGGCAACCAGGTCGATCTCGTGGTGAATGGGCTCGCCGGGGGGCGTCAGGTCGATCGAGCGATAGTATTCGCCAGTCATCACCGGCGAATCCACCAGAAGCTCAAGAGAGATGGGCTTGAACGTCACCTCGTCGCCGTGCTGGCGGGCCACCGGCAGCGGCGTCCCGAACTTCCAGCCCTCGGGCATTTTCAGTTTCGCGTCAAAGGTCAGCTTGTCAGAGGTGACGCCCGCCGGATACAGGAGCACCTCGTTCCACTCGAGGACCAGGAGCTTGTCCGTGGCGGAAAAGCCTGCGTTCTCGATATAGTCGAAGGCCGCGTGCAATGTGGTTGCGCCCTCTGGCACATCCACGTGGAATGTGAACACGTCCAGCAGGTCGCGCTTCCACGGCACCGGCTTTCCGTCGGCTTCGAATTTCAACCCGGTAAGGGCCGACACAGGGCCGTCCGGCCCATGCTCGCCGGGAATCCACTTGGGGTAGTAAAGTGTCAGCGGCCCGGAATGCACGGGCAGGACTTCTTCCACGTGCAGCATCTTCTGCGGAACCTGGGTCGCATCCACGCTCACCGTGATGTCGCCCGATTGGGCGAAGACCGTGAGTGTTCCAGCGACCAGCAAGAGCCCAGCCGCGCCAAAGTGAATTCCCCTCATTCGTTGTCTCCTCGACCGATTCGTTTATCGAGCCTTTATATCAAATGCGAGGGCCGTTCACGCCGCCACGATGCCATATTTCGCCTCAAGGAATGCCCGCAGGTACCCGGGAACACCCGCTGCCAGTTCCTGCCACGTAAGCACTTTCAGCCGTGTCCGCATCTGGGCGCTGCGCACCGCGCGCAACACGCGGAACCATGCCTCGCGCAGGTCCGGGCGCCGTTCATCGTGGATCACGCAAAAGCTGGCTCCCTGCTCGTGCGCGGCGAGCACGTTGCGGATGAGCTGATAGCCCTGGTAGCGGATTTCCCGCGGCGCGAGCGCTTCGGCTTGCGCCACCAGCCCAGACTGGAACTCCGCGGCGATCACGCTGGCCTCGTCGGCGCTCACTGCGCCAGCCTCTTCGCACTCCTGGGTAAACTCCTCGGGGAACTCAATGGCATGTCTCCGCCGCGCCGTTACCACTTCCACGCGCGGCAACTCTTCGCGCTCGAACACCTCGTCGAAGTCGCGGTAGGACTCCACAATTTCCCCCTTGCGCTCCTGGAAATCCGTTTCGGTCAGCTTGGCTTCGACCAGTAAGCCGCCCCAGCGCATGTCCACCTCAGTGCGGTCGAACAGGCCTGACGCGAGCGGCACGCGTGCTTTCCAGCCGAAGACCGGGGCTTCGTTCGTGTCCACGCCGAGCATGCGCCGCAGGACGACTGAATCCGTCACTCCCGGCGTGCAGAACACGTTCATGAGCAGCGCATCGGAGCTCATGCAGGAGTCGAGCTCGCGCCACTTGCGTGCCGGATCACTCGGCCGCGGAAGCGCGCGCCCCTGCGCATGCACTTTATTGAAGCGCCTGGCCCACTCCGGCCGCGCCAGAATGGCCGCATAGGCGGGGTCAAAGAAGTTGCCGTGAACGCCTTCCTCGGGGGGGTAAACGACCACTGGATCGGCGCCCAGGCTCTCAACATGGTTGCGCCCGCGTGCCCACTCGCGATTGCGCGCGGCGAGTTCCTGGCGAAGTTGACTCGCGTTCGATCCGGTTCCGACTGCGGCCACGAGATGAGATTATCGTGTCCCGCATGCGCCTCGCCCGTTGCGCGAAATCGCTCGCGCAGCTCCATCGTCGGATGGAGGGCGCAGATGTTGCCGTGTGAGAGCATGGAAATGTGAAACTGAGGTCTTCACCCTTTTTGCTGACTGCCGGAGTGCTGCTTGGCTGGCTTCTTGTAACGTTCCCCGTTCAGGCGGCTTCCAATGCCGATGCCAAGGCTGGCGCATTGTTGTTTCGCGATAAAGGTTGCGCTCACTGTCACGGCGCCGGCGGAGTGGGCACGCAAAAGGCCCCTTCGCTCGTGAAAATCCGCGATGACAAGGCATGGCCACCGGAAAAGATGACGGAACAGATCCTTGACGGCGGGGACAAGATGCCGCCCTTCCGCGACTCTCTCAGTGACGACGAAATTGCGCAAATTGTCGATTATCTGCGTGCCAAGCATCGTCCGGTTCCACCGCCGCTCCCGGAAGGCACTGAGCCACCGGCGCCGGCCAGCGCCAGCACGGGACCGTAGGCGAAGAGGCCTCTTGGGAGCAGGCGCTGCCAGAGCGGCGCTGCCAATGTGATGCTAGAATGTATCACATGAAAACAGTGACGGTGCGCGATCTTCGTTACGACTTTCCCAAGGTGGAGCGGATGCTGCGCGAGGGCAAGCCGCTGCGCATAACCAAGCGCGGTAAGGTCATTGCGAAGCTAGAGCCGGAGAGCGAAGGCGGAGTGGTTCCGGGCCGAGCGCCGCTGCCGGACTTTGAAGCGCGCATGCGCGAGAATTACGGCGACAAGATCTTTGAGGTATCCGGCGCCGAATTGATATCGGCGGACCGCGAAGACCGGTTTTGATTGACGCCAATGATCTATCTAGACGCTAGTTTTGTATGTTCGCTTCACATGCGGGATACCAACACACCGGCAGCGCTTCAATTGGTCCAACAGGCTCATGAACAGCTAGTGATATCGTCCCTGGTCGACGTTGAGGCGGTGAACGCTTTCAGCTTGCGGCTGTTTCGGCAGGAATGGACACACCGGAACATGCAGAAGGCAGTACGCGATCTGGATGCGGATACTCAGAACGGATTGCTGCTTTTGATGCTTTTGCCTGAGGCAGCCTTTGGCCGGACAAAGGCGTTGTCCCTGACTTTGACTCCATCCATTGGCGTTCGTTCTGCGGACCTTCTGCATGTAGCCGCGGCAATTGAGCTGGGGGCGACTACGCTATTCACGTTCGACCAGAGGCAGCGTCGCGCGGCGACGGCGGCGGGGCTCAAGGTCAATCCGCTGACGTAACTCTCCAGGCGCTGCGAGCGATCAATCCCCGTTGCGGGCTGCCAGCAATCGCTCCATGAACTTGGTATCAAACTCGCCGCGGCGGAATTCCTCGTTGGCGAAGATCTCCTGGTGGAGCGGGATGGACGTGTCGATGCCCTGCACGATGAACTGGCTCAGGGCGCGCTCCATCTTGGCGATGGCTTCGGCGCGGTCGACGCCGTGCACGATGAGCTTGGCGATGAGCGAATCGTAATAGGGCGGGACGATGCCCTCGGCGTATTGCGCCGTATCAACGCGGATGCCGTTGCCGCCGGGGACGTTGAACGCGGTGATTTTTCCTGCGGAGGGCGTGAACTTGACCGGATGCTCGGCATTGATGCGGCACTCAATGGAGTGGCCGCGAATCTCCGGCTTGGGCGGCAGGATGTTGGAGAGCTTTTCGCCATCGGCAATAAGCAGTTGCGCCTTCACGAGGTCAATGCCCGTAATGAATTCGGTGACCGGGTGCTCGACCTGGATGCGCGTATTCATCTCAATGAAGTAGAGCGCGCCGTCTTCGTCCATAAGGAACTCGACGGTGCCCGCGTTCTGATATCCGATCTCAGTAAGGCAGCGGCGGAGGGTGCGGTCTATATCCTCGCGCATTTTCGGCGTGACTTTGAGCGACGGCGCTTCTTCGATGAGTTTTTGATGCCGGCGTTGGATGGAGCACTCGCGCTCAAACAGCGTGGCCACGTTGCCGTGTTCGTCGGCGAGGATCTGGAACTCGATGTGGCGCGGCCGCTCGATGAACTTCTCCATGTAGAGTTCGCCGTTGCCAAAGGCGTTGGCGGCCTCAGTGGAGGCAGCGTGGAACAGGTTGGGCAGTTCCTCGTCGGTGCGCACAACGCGCATGCCGCGGCCGCCGCCTCCGGCCTTGGCTTTGAGAATGACGGGGAAGCCAACCTTTTTGGCCCAATGCAGCGCGTCGTGTTCGCTCTCGATGACGCCGTCGGACCCAGGCAGAATGGGCACCTTGGCCTTCCTCATGGCCTGGCGCGCCTTTTCCTTTTCGCCCATCAGGCGTGTAACTTCCGGCGGAGGGCCGATGAACTTGATATTGGATGCGCGGCAGACCTCGGCAAAGTTGGCATTTTCGCTGAGCAGGCCGTAGCCGGGATGGATCGCATCCACGTTGGCAATTTCCGCTGCGGAGATGACGGCGGGAACGTTGAGATAGCTGTCTGCGGGGCGCGGCGGGCCGATGCAGATGGCCTCGTCGGCGAACCGGACATGGAGCGAGTTGCGATCCGCTTCGCTGTAAACGGCGACCGTGCGGATGCCGAGTTCCCGGCATGCATTGATGACGCGCAGCGCAATTTCACCGCGATTGGCTATGAGAACCTTACGAAACATTCGTGTCCTTTGGTCGCGGAGTTAGCGGGGTTAGCGGCGTTTGCGGAGCTAGCTGGGTTAGCGGAGCTAGGTGCGGCCAGCGCCACGCTCGATCCCAGGGACGATATCAATCCGTTCAAGATGCGCGCCACTTCCCACCCTTGATCCATCAGCTTGCCGCCCTTTTCCTTGTCCAGATACCCCAAATCGATGGCTAATTCTGCCTGGGTTTGCATCTCGTATAGCGATCCGCGTGCATTTCCCAGAAAGTGGCGAAATTGCGGATCGCTCAACCGGCCGTATCCTTCCGCAACGTTACTGGCAACCGACACAGAGGCACGTCTCATCTGATCCGCAATCCCATAAGCTTCACGCTTTGGCAGACCCTCAGTAAGCGTGTATACATTCCGAGCCAAAGCCATTGCCTTTTGCCAGACAATCAGATCCCGATAGCTCTTTGGTCGTGCCATCCCAACCTTTGCAGCCGAGGTTCGCTAACTCCGCTAACTCCGCTTGCACCGCTAACTACGGT
>CAVYSS010000034.1:0-198976 GCA_963771195.1 uncultured Acidobacteriota bacterium | reverse complement strand
GGCGGACCGCTCGCCCTATTCATCACCCACACCAACTTCTCCGTTTCCTCGGCCGTAGGTTTCCTCGCCCTTTTCGGGGTATCGGTGGAAACCGGCGTCATCATGATCGAGTTCATCAACCAGTTGCGAGCCCGCCGCAAAGGTCTTGAAGTCTCTGACTATGAGCACATAGTCGAGGCCGCCGTCGAGGGATCGGTCCTGCGTCTCCGGCCGGTTATGATGACTATGCTGGTGGCCACGCTCGGCTTGCTTCCCGCCGCCATGTCGCACGCCATCGGATCCGACTCCCAGCGTCCATTTGCCATCGTCATCGTCGGCGGCCTGCTCGCCAATCTGGTCATCGGCATTTTTCTGTTGCCCGCGCTCTACGTGTGGTGGGCTCGCGATGGCGATGTCCTGCCGCCGGCCGAGCTCGAAGACTTCTGACCCGCCGGGGCCTGAGCGTCCTGGCGCCGAGTCTCCAATTCCTTCTCCGGAGCAGTCGTGCCTGCTCTCTCGGAGAAACTCAGGCCTGCACTCCTAGCTTCAGCAGAGTTTGGCGATATGAAGCTCTGTTGCCGTCAGGGATCCGCCATTACCTCAAGTGCTGCTTCGTAAATACGCTTCATGCTGCTTAATCTAAGCAACTTCGATAGCGTCCCGCTTCCGAGCCTCAGCGCTCAATTGCACAAACTCCCTGCGGGCAGCCCCGCGGCGCTTTCCTTCATCCATCCACGGTAAGGAGCAATTTGCCCCGGAGGGATGCTCGTGTTGATCGCGAGGACGATCTGGGATTGGTTCTTTGGCTGCCGTCATAAGGAGCTCAGCCGAGCCTTCACCAATGAAGGCGAAACCTATAAAGTGTGCCTCAAGTGCGGAAGACGCTTTCCCTATTCCCTTGAAACCATGACCATCGTCAGCGACCGCGCGCAACGCAAGGCCGCTTCCAGCCCTGTTCAGCGCAAATCCGCCAACAAGTGACGCCCCCTTGGTTTCTTTCCGTGTTCCCTGCCGCTCTGGTCCCTGGCGCGTACGGCTGCAGATTCGCCGCTCGCCCTGTACCGTTTTCCGGTTCTCCGCCGATAAAGGGACCATGTTCGGCATCGCGCTTCGTAAACCCGCCTTTTCAATACACGTCCATCCCAACATGAACCCTCTGTTCCGCTGCCCGTGCTGCGGATGCCGGACGCTCAAGGCGCCGGAATCGATGGAACTGTGCCCGGTGTGCTGGTGGGAAGACGACGGCCAGGAGGACGCCGACGCCGCCGAGGTGCGGCTCACCGTCAACGGCATGCTCAGCCTGCACGAAGCGCGGATGCATTATCGGGAGTGCGGCGCCGCACACCCCAGGTTTTTGCCTCACGTCCGCCACCCGGAGGCATCGGAACAGTAATTAACTTTCGTGCGACCCTACAACCTACAAATAGTCCTGCCGGTTTGACCCCCTCTGCAATTCCCTCTTACCATGGGTATAACGCTTTTCCCACGCGAGCGACGGCACTGAGTCCGTATGCCGGTCCCGCGTGGCGTTTTTATCATCGGCGCCCGGCGCGCCGGAAGGTGAGAAAATTTGAGTTTCTCCGATACCCTCGAAAAGAAGCAGGAAACGCCGGCAGAGACCGGTCCCGAAGGTCACACCCACGCTCCCGATGACAATGCCCATGAGCACAGCCACGGTCCGGTGCTGAACCCCGATTGCACCCGCGAACTTGTCCTGGATGTTCCCGCCGACGAGGTCAGCAAGGCGTTCCGCAACACCACACGCAATTTCCAGCGCCACGCGCGTATCCCCGGTTTCCGCCCCGGAAAGGTGCCGGAATCGGTCATCAAGCGCAAATTCGCCGCCGAAATCCGCAAGGACGTGATCGAAGGCTTTCTGCCCGAGCGGTTCCAGAAGTCAGTGCGGGAGATGGGAGTAAGCCCGGTCGGCCAGCCCCAGGTAACGGAGTTGACCGTGGAAGACGGCCAACCCATGCACGTAAAGGCCGTCTTTGAATATCTGCCCCAGTTCTCCATCGAAGGCTACAAGGACGTCATCGTGCCCAAGCCTCCGGTTGAGGCCACCGAAGAAGAGTTCCGCAGCGAGATGGAGCAGTTGCGCGAGAGCCGTGCGACCATGGAACCGGTGGAAGAGGATCGGCCCATCCGCGACGGCGATTGGGCGCAGATCACTTATACCGGCAAAATCCAGGAAGAGGACGATGCGGCGCCCCTGCACAGCGACGACTCGATGGTCGAAGTGGGCGGTGCGGATACCGTGGAGGCATTCTCCAGCGCCCTGCGCGGCGCTACGGTGGGCCAGAAACTGAACGTTGAGGCAAGCTATCCGGCGGAATACCCCGAGAAACGCCTGGCCGGCAAGAAGATGGACTACGAGATCGATGTGAAGGCGATCAAGAAGCGCACCCTGCCGGAACTGAACGATGATTTTGCCAAAGAGATGGGCGAATATGAGAATCTGTCGGAGCTGGAGAACCGGGTTCGCGACCACTTTCAGAACCGCAAACGCCGCGCGGTGGAGAGCGAAACCAGGGACAAGCTGATGGAGGCCATGATCGACCGTTTCCCGTTCCCGGTTCCGGAATCGCTGGTGCAGGAGCAGGTCGACGCGCGCCTGGAGCGGGGATTGCGGGCGCTGGCAGCTCAGGGCATGACCACCGAGGCCATGCGCAAGCTGGACTTTGAGCGGCTGTGCGCGGCGCAGCGGGACAGCGCCGTGGCCGAGGTCAAGTCCGGTTTGCTGCTGGCGCGGATTGCGCACGAAGAAAACATCGAGGTTTCCGACGAGGAAGTGGATCGCGAGATCCAGATTGCGGCGTTGCAAAGCCGGGAACCTGTGGACACGTTACGCTCGCGTTTGACTCAGGATGGTGGACTGGCTAGAATCCGGGAACAACTGAAACGCGAAAAAACTGCTCAACTGTTATACGAAAGACTGCCGGGCTGAAGAGTCCGGGCAGGATGCCGCGGGCTGCAGGATCGGGCGCGCGGGCGGGCAAGCAAGGACGAATCCCCCAACCGAAGAGCGAGAAGAGCATGGCATTGGTACCCATGGTGGTTGAGCAGACGAGCCGGGGCGAACGCGCCTACGACATATACAGCCGTCTGCTGCGCGACAACATTATCTTCCTGGGCACTCCGATCGACGACCAGGTAGCCAATCTGATAGTGGCGCAAATGCTGTTCCTCTCCGGCGAAGACCCGGAGAAAGACGTGCAGCTTTACATCAACTCGCCGGGAGGTTCCATTACGGCGGGTCTGGCCATTTATGACACTATGCAGTTCATCAAGAATAGTGTTGTGACGTACTGCATAGGACAAGCGGCCAGTATGGGTGCATTCTTATTAATGGCGGGGACCAAGGGCAAGCGGTTTGCGCTACCAAATTCGCGCATTCTCATCCATCAGCCATCGATGGGCGGGGTGAGCGGACAGGCCACCGACATTGATATTCAGGCAAGGGAGATCCTGCGCATTCGCGAGATCACCAACAACCTGATGGCGCGGCACACCGGCCAGCCTCTCGAGAGGATCGAGCGGGACGTGGAACGGGACTTCATCATGAACTCGCAGCAGGCCAAAGAGTACGGCATTATCGATGAGATAATCGACCGGCCCAGGGGTTTATAAGGGCACAAAGGCACGGCCCGATGGGGGGCAAATAGCAGTGGGGATTGGGAAATTGAAGTCCGGAGGAGTCGTTAACCATGAAAACGCGCACGGGACCTGAAGAAGCATTGCGCTGCTCGTTCTGTCACAAGACACAGGACGCGGTTGCAAAATTGATCTCGTCGCCAAGCGACTATCCGCGGGCATACATATGCGACGAATGCGTAGCGGTATGCAACTCGATTCTCGAGGACGACCGCGGCGAATCGCATCCCTCCACCACGGCGGGGCACCTGCCCAAGCCGTCCGAGGTTAAAAGCTTTCTCGACGATTATGTGATCGGGCAGGACCAGACCAAAAAGAAGCTGGCGGTGGCCGTTTACAACCACTACAAGCGCATCCAGATGAATCGCATGCGAAACAATGAAGTAGAACTGGCCAAGTCGAACATTCTGCTGATCGGGCCAACCGGCTCCGGCAAAACCCTTCTGGCGCACACCCTGGCCAAGATGCTGGATGTGCCCTTCGCCATTGTGGACGCAACCACGCTGACCGAAGCTGGCTACGTGGGCGAGGACGTGGAAAACATCATCCTCAAGCTGCTCCAGGCAGCGGACGGCGATGTGACCCGGGCGCAGCAAGGCATCATTTATATCGATGAAATCGACAAGATCGGGCGCAAGGACGAGAACCCGTCGATTACCCGCGACGTGAGCGGCGAGGGCGTGCAGCAGGCGTTGTTAAAGATCCTGGAAGGCACGGTGGCCAATGTGCCGCCCCAGGGCGGGCGTAAGCATCCGCACCAGGAGTTCACGGCAGTGGACACCACCAACATTCTGTTCATCTGCGGCGGCGCGTTTGTGGGCCTGGAGCGCGTAGTGGGACGCAGGGTCGGCAAAAAGGCTCTCGGCTTCAAGGCCGCGGATGCCGAGGCCGATGCCGCAACCACGCGCAGCCATCGCGACACCGAGCTGCTGCGCAAGACCGAGCCACAGGACCTCATCAAGTACGGCCTTATTCCGGAATTTGTCGGCCGCCTGCCGGTCATGGGCATCCTGGACGAACTGGATGAGCCGGCGCTGGTCGAAATCCTCACCAAGCCTCGCAACGCCATCCTCAAGCAATACCAGCGCCTGTTTGAGTATGAGAACGTCCGCCTGCATTTCTCCCAGGATGCGGTGGGCGCGGTGGCCCGCGAGGCGCTTGCCCGCAAAGTTGGCGCGCGCGGCCTGCGCATGATCCTGGAAGAGCTGATGCTCGACCTCATGTACCACCTGCCCTCCAACAAGCGCGTGCGCGATCTTGAAATCACGCGAGAGATGGTGGACCACCGCGATTTGTCGCTTTGCCTGCTGGAAAAGGCCGGCTGATCCGGACCGGAACGCAAATCAAGCAGAGCCCAGGCCTCAGCCTGGGCTTTCTTCTCTAAACCCACAGCTGGCGCTTCCGCTGTACAATCCCAATAAGCCGTTCGCCAGGGAGTGGAATCTTTGTGTGTTCGGCCGCGTCCAATGGACAGGTATCTATGAATTCATCTCGCGATAAAAACGACACGCGCAAGCTGCCCATGATGCCCATCCGGGAGCTTGTGATCTTCCCCTATATGATGACGCCCTTCGTAGTGGGCCGCGAATCAAGCGTGCGCGCGCTCGAAGAAGCTCTCACCGGCGACCGCAAAATCTTCCTCGCCACCCAGCACGACGGAAGCGTGGATGAGCCCAAGGCCAAGGAAATCTTCCAGGTCGGCTCCATCTGCAACATCGTGCAGAGCGTCAAAATGCCAGACGGCAACATCAAGGTGCTGGTGGAAGGCGTGGAGCGCGCCAAGTCCCTCGAGATCACCGACCGCGACGGCTTCTTTGTGGCCACCGTGCGCGTGGGCAAATCGAATTTCGAGATGACGCCGGCGGTCGAACAGCTCATGCAGCGCGTCACTTCCCTCTTTGAGCAGTACGTAAAGCTGCAGCAGAGCCTCAACTACGAGACCATCATCGCCAGCGTGCGCATGGATGAGCCGGCCAAGCTCTCCGACGTGATTGCGGCGAATCTTCAGCTCGGCATCGACGAAAAGCAGGAACTGCTCAGCATCTTCGACCCCGCGGCGCGGCTGGCGCGCGTGGCCGACGTCCTCGACATCGAAATTGAAAAGCTCGACCTGGACCGCAACATCCAATCGCGCGTCAAGCGCCAGATGGAGCGGGCGCAGAAAGAGTACTACCTCAATGAGAAGATCAAGGCCATCCAGAAGGAGCTGGGCCGCGGCGAAAAAAGCGAGTTCGACGAGCTGAAGAAAAAGATTGAAGCCGCCGGCATGCCCAAGGACGTGCTGGAAAAAGCGATTCAGGAGCTCAAGAAGCTGGAAGCCATGCCGCCCATGTCGGCCGAATCCACCGTGAGCCGCAATTACATTGACTGGCTCCTGGCCGTGCCCTGGAAGAAGCGCTCCAAGGAGACGCGCTCCATCGACTTCGCCGAAAAGGTGCTCAACGAGGACCACTACGGACTGGAGAAAATCAAGGAGCGCATTCTCGAGTTCCTGGCCGTCCGCCAGCTGGTCAAGAATCCCAAGGGATCCATTCTTTGCTTTGTCGGGCCGCCGGGCGTAGGCAAAACTTCGCTGGGCATGTCCATTGCCAAGTCCACCGGGCGCAAATTCGTTCGCCTCTCCCTGGGCGGTGTGCGCGACGAGGCAGAGGTTCGCGGCCATCGCCGCACCTACATCGGCGCGCTCCCGGGGCAGATCATCCAGCACATGAAGAAGGCCGGGACCAAGAATCCGGTTTTCCTGCTGGACGAAGTGGACAAAATCTCCTCCGATTTCCGCGGCGATCCAGCCTCGGCGCTGCTTGAGGTCCTCGATCCCGAACAAAACACCGCCTTCCAGGATCACTACCTCGACGTCGATTACGACCTCTCGCAGGTGCTTTTTGTGGCCACCGCCAACGTGCTCCACACCATTCCGCCCGCGCTCCAGGACCGCATGGAGATCCTTCGCCTGCAGGGCTACACGGAGAATGAGAAGCTCGAGATCGCGCGGCAGTATCTCGTCAAAAAGCAGCGCGAGCAGACCGGTTTGAGCGAAAAGAACATCGCCTTCCAGGACGACGCCATTCTCGAGATCATCCGCGCCTACACGCGCGAAGCCGGCGTGCGCAATCTCGAGCGCGAAATCGGCAACATCTGCCGCAAGGTGGCGCGCAAGGTCATCAAGGGCGGCCTCAAACACAAGGAAGAGGTTTCCGCTGCCAACGTGGCGGATTTCCTCGGCGTGCCCAAGTTCCGCGAGAGCGAGGTCCACGAAAAGAGCGAGATCGGCCTGGTAACCGGCCTGGCTTGGACTGAGGTCGGCGGCTCCATCCTCAGCACCGAGGTCCAGGTGCTCGACGGCAAAGGTAAGCTCACCATCACCGGCCAGCTCGGCGACGTGATGCAGGAGTCGGCGCAGGCCGCGCTGGCCTATATCCGCAGCAAGGCGCAAATGCTCGGACTCAGCCGCGAGTTCTATCGCAACGTGGACCTGCACCTGCACGTGCCTGAGGGCGCAATTCCCAAGGACGGCCCCAGCGCCGGCATCACCATGGCCACGGCGCTCGCCAGCGCGCTTGCCCGCATTCCCGTGCGCCGCGACATCGCCATGACCGGCGAAATCACCCTGCGCGGCAAGGTTCTGCCCATCGGCGGCCTGAAGGAAAAACTGCTTGCGGCCCTGCGCGCGGGAATCTTCGAGACCATCCTTCCGCGCGGCAACGAGAAGGACCTGCAGGAGCTTCCCGACAACATCAAGAACGCCATGAAGCTGCACTTTGTGGATTCAATGGACGAAGTGCTGGCGCTGGCTCTTGAAGGCCCGCTGCCCAAGCCGAAGGAAGAAGAGGCCGAAGCAATGGCCGCGGTGCCGGTACCTCCGCCCTCAAGCACGGAGACGGTCGGCGGCCAAGTGGCGCGGCAATAATCCCAGACGTTGCTGAAAGCACTTCCTTCGCGAGAGAAAGTCCTTCGCTTATGGCGCCGTGGGCGCGGGAACCGCACTGTTCTGCCAGAACGCCGCTAGTTGGTCCGGGCTGCCGTTGAAGGTATCGCGGTCGCAATTGCTGCTAATGCCATCCACCGACCAGGGCTGCGAGCCGTGGGAACCATCGGTGTATTGCCAAAGGGTCCATGCCGGCCACGCGCCGGGAAGCGTGGGCGAGGAGATGCTTGCGTCATACTGGGCCAGCCACAGCCAGCAATTGCTCAGCACCGGGTCAGGCGCGGCGCCGATATTTGCCGTGAGGAAGCTCGGCGAACCGTAGATCCCGGGCCACACCCCAACGGCCGAGTGCACCACCTGGACAAAGGCGCGGGCCTGGTCCGCGGTCATCGGCGGGGCTCCATTCGGCGGTTGCTCGAAATCGAGCACGAGCAGGTCGCCTGGCTGCGGGTTTGCCGCCTTCAAAAAGAACTGGGCTTGCTGCACGCCGTCATCCGGCCGGCCAAAGTGATACGCCCCAAATTGAAGGCCGGCGGCATGGATTGCGGCGCGATTCTTCGCAAAGTTCGGATCGGCCCAGGTGACTCCTTCGGTAGCCTTGTGGAACACATTGGTAATTCCAGCCGCGCTGACCCGGCTGAAGTCCGGCAGCCCTTGCACATGCGAGATATCGACGATGGTGTTTGTACCGATCATGATCTCCTCCGATTCCCGGCTTAGCAATAGCATGGCGCAGAGCTTCGGCGTGGCCTGAGTGACACTGGGCAATGCGAATGCAACGGAGAAGAAACAGCTAAGCCCGGGATTGGAATGTTATCGTAGCAGACCGTGGCGAGAATGGGCAGCCGAAAGTAAAACCACGACACGCCGTTGAAGCCAGGAGTTACCCCCGTCTTATTGCTTCTTTCTTGCTGCCGCCTCCGCCTCCGCCAGCCATCCGCGCCGCAGCTTTTCTACGGGAATGCTCGACATGTACGGCTTGATATCGAGGATCGGCGTCGAATCCAGCATGTCCACGCCGCGGACATGAAGCTTGTTTCCCTCGCGCCGCAACAGCTCCACCACCGTCAGCCCAATCGGATTCGGCCGCCGCGGCGATCGCGTGGCAAACACGCCGTGCGGCCGGCTGTCCGCCGGTCCCCGGCCCACTAGGTCGAATCCCTCAGACCGGTCAAACACCCACAGCACAAACAGGTGCGAAAATCCCTCAACGTCCTTCAAGCCATCCGCGAATTCCGGCAATATCTCTAATACACCTTCGGCGTCATGCTTCACGCCCAGCCCTTTAGGGATGGCGCTGGTCTCCCGGTAAAGGCTGCGAACGTATCCAACGGTACGCGGAGTGAACACGTGGCCGGTCTCCTTCCCGGACAATAATAACCACTCGGCAGCGAAAGCGGCCATGAGCGCCTCCCGCAAATGGTGGGACGGTTGGCGACGAACGTGCCGGCACGGCAATAAGCCTGAGGAAAGCGGACCGCTCTTACGGATTGCTTTTCATATTGACTTTCACCCACACGTGGACGTTCCCTTTTTTGTTGGGGACATACTCAACATCGGTGACCACGGCTGAGCTGCCGCTGCGGACAGCTCCCACAATTGGGGCCTGGTTGAAAGTCTGATTCGGAGCCTTGTCCCCGCGCAAAAATACACTGTCGTTAAAGGTAATGGTCTGGCCGACGGTCACACCAGGCGATCCGGCAATCTTCGGCTTTGTCGATTTTGTCCATTGTTGGTGGGTGGGGTCTGCGTTGCCAAGAAGGACCCAGCCTGAAGTGGGCGATGCCTTGGCCGCGGAGGCGGCGCCTGGGGCGGCTTGCAGGGTAACCACCGATTGGGCCAGCGAGCTGTTTGCGGTCTCGAGAGACGAGCGGGTGGTGGCCGCTTGGTTCGCAGCATCCGTGGCCATCTTTTTGATATTGGGATCGGAGCTATTGCTGGCAATGTTGTCGAGGGTGGACTCTACCTCTTCGAGCGTATCGGAGGCCGATGAGTCTGCCTGGGCGGCGGCCGTGCCTTGAGCAGCCGCCTGCGTTGCCTGCTGCCAAGTGAACACGCCCCCATTCACCTGGGTGATTCCCGCCTTGCTCAGGATCGAGTTCAACTGGGCTGGGAAGCCGAGCAGGACGATAAGCAGCAAAGCAAGAAACATATCCCTGAGAACGGTAAACAAGTTCTGGGTGGTGGCAAGAACCGCATCAACACGCTCTTGAACGCCTGGCATGATGGAAACCTCGTCGTCATAATTCCTGGAAAGGTGATCGGCCAACTATACAGAAGACCCCGTTGAACTGTCACTTCGGCTCCAGGCGCCAGGAGCCTTCGAGCGCCCTTCCTGTATCCTTGAAGGTACATGGCTTTGCCTGTACGCCTGCTTGCTGTTCCGCTTTCCTTTTAAATCTTATGCGCTATACCGCACAGTTCCTCCTCTCGGCCCTGTCCGCCGCGCAGTTCCCTGCCCCCACTGTCCCTGAGATCGCCTTCCTCGGCCGCTCCAACGTGGGTAAATCAAGCCTTCTAAATGCGCTCGTGGGCGAAAAGGCGGCCAAAGTTTCCTCCACGCCCGGACGCACCCGCGCCATCAACTTTTTTGCGCTCTGCGACGAGCGCAGCAGGGAGAAGCTGCGCTTCGCTGACCTGCCCGGTTACGGCTACTCGAAGATTTCAAAATCCATTTCCGCCGAATGGCCAAAGTTCATTGACCCCTACATGGCGGATCGCACCACGCTGAAACTTTGCGTTTGCCTCGTTGATTCCAACGTGCCGCCCCAGCCTCGCGACGCGCAACTCCTCGACTGGCTGCGCGGCGTCGATCGCGAATTCGTCGTCGTGGCTACCAAGATCGACCGCCTCAGTGGAAATGAGCGCACCCGCAACCTGGCCGCTCTACGCAAAGGCCTGGCGATCGACACCCTGCTGCCCGTCTCCGCAAAAACCGCCGCCGGCATCAAGGAACTCTGGGCACAGATCGAATCTCAGTCAATTTAGCCGCCATCTCCCGATCGCACGGCATCGCTCGCATACGCCGCGCCTGCGGACCAAGATACCGCGGCGACAAGCGCACCCATCGGCGCAGCGCCAAGTCCGTCTCCGGAATCAATGTCAGCGCCCGCGCCTCGAATTCCGCCGGCGCATCCGCAATAACGAAAAACTCGCAATCATCCGCAACTCGCCCCGGTGCAATCGCGCGCGCGCCGTGCTGCAAAAAATCCCCAGCCGCCACCTCCCGCGCCATCGTCCGCACCAGGTCCGGCGCAACGCCCCGCGCCAACATCTCCGCTTCCATGAGCTCCGGCGCCACCGTCACCCCCACGGCCACCGCATTGCGCTTGCGAATCTCGTTTTTGAGAATGCGAAGGGCTTCGCTCAGCGACGTAACCAGGAAATCGATCACGCCCTCGCGAATGGCCATCCGCTGCGCCGCTGCATCCGCCGTCGCGCTCAATGAAGCAGCGCCGCCAATATTTGCCGCCCGCACCAGCCGGCAGCCCTCGGCATCCAGTTCGCCCGCCCAAACCAGCTTGCCGCCCAATCCCGTCTCGGAATCAGTCTCGCTCGCCAATCCTAGATAGTGCCGGTACACCAGCTCCATCTCGGTCCGCACTTCAGCAAGGGTGGCCGTGGGATTCATCATTGATCCCACAATACCGCATCCTGCGCAACACGCATCATCTGCGCCAGCGCGGACCTACCACTCCGAATACGCACGCCCGTCCGAACCCTGTTCGTCCGATCCAGAATGTACGTTGCCGATGCCGGAGTCGGTCTGGTCCAGCGAACTCAAGGCGTCGCTCGTGTCCGTCACCCATGAAGTCGTCGAGTGCGTCATGGGATCCTCGGGAATCTCCCGCAGATAACCCTCCTGCACCAGGTCATCCAGCGACTGCGGCGCCTTCTGCTTGTCCGCTGTGTAGGAATCGATGGCGCTGCGCATTACGTGCAGGTCTTCCTTCAGCACCGCTTCGCGCGCCTGACGCACCGCGCCCAGGTAGCTGGGAATCGCCACCACAGCAAGAATGCTGATGATGGCCATCACGATCATCAGCTCGATGAGCGTGAATCCGGATTGTGCGCCGCGTCTCTGCAACTTCGTTTTACCTGACCGGCAATCGATGCTCTGTTCCCTGTTCCCTTTTCCCTGTTCCCTGTCTTCTTCACCACGTCGAATACTTCGTCCCGTCCAGCGCCGTCCCCTGCGACTTGGAGTACACGTCGAAGACGCTCTGCCCGCCGTAGGAGTCCGAGTCCGGATCGTCCTGCATGGAGCGCATGCCCCAGTCGGTGTTGCCGGTCATCGGATCCACTGGGAATGCGGCGCAGAAACCGCACCTTCTTGCCCTGGATGTCCACTCCCTTTACCAGAGTCTCCAGGTCCGGAGGATAGTTCTGGCTGTCCACCTTGGTCTGGATCGCGCCCTTGTCCGCAGCGTCCTTGTACTTATCGATCGCGTCCCGCATCATCCACAGGTCGTAGCGCAGCTCGCGTTCTTTTTGGCGCTTCACCTGGAAACGTGCGATCGGCGCGGCGGCTGAGGCCAGGATCGCCAGTATGGCCACCGTGATGATCAGTTCCACCAGCGTGAGCCCCTGCTCGCTCGCTTTCCGGTTTGTGATTCTCAGCAGCTTCATTTCCCTGCTTATTTAACGTTGACGGTAATCGCAGAGCCCTCTGCCGGAACCGGCGTTTGCTTGCTCGATATCGCTCCCGGCTTGCTGATTGAAATCGTGCTCTGTCCCGACGTCTTAGCCTGGAAGGCGAGCATGCACACCACTCCCGCGCCGCTCACGCCCGCCGTCCCCGGCGGCCGCGACGCATTGATCGTGATCGTGCCCGGCCCGTCGTCGCGATGCACCAGCGCCGCCGCCTGTCCATCCCGCGTCAGGAAGTCGCCCGCTCCCACGTTTACCAGCGACAGCTTGGCCGGATCGTACGTGATCTGCAACGGCACACCGGAAATGTCCGATGCATTGCTGATCACCACCGGCACTTCGAACGTGGCCCCGCTGGCCACCGCGCCCGGCGCGTCCATCATCAGCTTCACACCCTGCCCTGGCGGAGTCGGTTGCGCCGGCGGAGGCGCCTGCCCCGGCGGCGCGGCCCCAGTTGCCGGCGGCGTCACCGGGTTCTTCGGGTTCAGGTTCGGCTGGGGCACAGGCGTTGTCGTCCCTTCAGCCGAAGCCTGCAGTTGCGCCAGCGCCGCCGGCCCAGCCGCCGATGGGCTCGTTCCTGGCACCGTCGCTTCCTGTTGTGCCTGCGCCGTCGGCATGTGCGGTGCAATCCTCTGCGTATCCACCGGCTGCACCTGCGGCGGCATGTTCACTCCCGGACCGGTCTCCGCAATCCGCCGCAGCTCCACGTTCTGCCCCGGGCCCGTGTCCACCGCCCGCAGGTTCGACGAGGAGATGTCCGCTCCGCGCACAACGTGCGGCGTCACAAGAAACACCACTTCGTCGTTCGTTATCGTGTGATCCTTCGACCCGAACAGGTACTTCAAGATCGGAATCGAGCTCAATCCCGGTATCCCGCTCCAGCTCACCTGGTCCTGCTGGTCCAGGATGCCCGATAGAATGTTCACCTCGCCCTCGCGCAGCCGCACCGTCTCTTCGTTGCTCTTCTGCGCAATGATCGGCTCGCTCACCCCTTCGATGTTCGTGGACCCCGCCTGCGACGTCACTTCCACTTTCAACTTAAGCGTCACGTCGTCGTCAAAGTGCACCGTCGGCGTTATCTCGATGTTCACGCCGATGTCCTGGTACTGGAACTGCGTTTCTGCCGCCGGGTATGCTCCCGCCGATACTCCCAGTCCCGACTGGAATGAGCCCGTGGCGTAAGGAATGCGCTCGCCGATCTTCAGCGTCGCCTTCTGCATGTCCGTCGCCCGCAGTCGCGGGTTCTGCAGAATGCGCGTATTGGAGTCGTTCAGCAGCAGGTTCGCCGTCGCCGCGCCCACCGTCACCGCAAAGTCGTTCGAGTTCAGGTGTGCCAGGTTATAAATCGTCGGGCTGGTGGTCGACGTTCCGGTCGTCGGCGTACACGTGGTGCTCCCCGTCGGACAAGTTGTCGTCGAGGACGAACTGGCCGTCGGCGACTGCAGCTGCACGCTCACGCTCGACGGCCACTGCAGCCCGATCGTCCGTTCCCAGTTCTTGCTCACTTCCAGCACCGCTATGTCCACCACAACTTCCGGCCGCGCCTTGTCCAGGTCATTGATGATCTTCTGCGCCAGCAGCAGCTCGTCCGGCGTGCCCCGCACCACCAGCGCATTCTGGCTCGCCAGTCCGTACACCTTTATCTGCATCAGCACGTTGCGCAGCGCCGTCTGGATGTCGTTCAGGTCGTTCTGTTGCCACGCATTGGCCAGGTAGAACGTCTGCACCGCCTCCTCATCCAGTTCGGTGCGCTTCGATCGCGAGTTCTGGGCCACAAAAATCGTGTTCGGCGTAATCGCCCGCCAGAATGTGTTGGAAACCACCCCCACGATCCTCAGTGCATCCAGCAGCGTGGTGTTGTTCAGGTCCACCGTGATCCGCTTGGATACGTAATCCGGGTCGAACAGCACGTTGATCCCTGCCGCTTTGCCGATGGCCTCGTACACAACCTTGGAGTCTTGCGTGTAGTGCATGGTCAGCGGCTCGTTCGAGACCGGCTTCAACTCCACCGGAGAGCCCAGCGTGTTCAGCTCCTCTTCCTCGCTGGCCGCCGCCCGCGTCGTCGCCGGAACTCCTGGAGTCGCCGAATTCTCCTGGTTCCGCAGCGCGTTGATCGCCTGCCCCGCCGCCTCGTCTGTGGGGTCAATCTCCTGCGCGCGTAAATACTCCGTCAGCGCCCCCTGGTAGTCGCCCGATTTCTCCAGTTGCTTCCCTTTGCTCAGGTGCTGCCCTGCCGCATTCACCCGAATCCGGTCCATCGAAGTCCGGTAGCGGATGTCCTTGTGATCCTTCTGGTCTGCCTTCTGGTAGTCAGTAAACGCAGCGTCAAAGTCTCCGCGCTGCTCCGCCGCTTGCCCTTCCTTGTAGAGCCTCTTCGCGGAGTCGCCGCCCTTGGTGCGCGCGGCCGGCATCCCCATCGAGTCGTATTGCGCCTCAAGCCGCATCGCCAGCAGCCCGGTCACAACCAGGATGAGCGACAAAAGGAGAAGGGCTCTGCCCATGGCAGCCGCGAAACCTGCGCGATTCATCGAACTCCCTTGCGTCCGGCCAGCGACTCCACCACCCGCCCCGTTCCCCCGAGCGCTGTGGACGATCCCCGCACCTGTGACGCGATTGATTCCGGGGCGAATGCATTTTCCTGGAATGCAGAGGACCGAAGCCGCATTGGCGGACCTACCCTTACCCACGAATCGCCGCCCTTCGCAATGCCGCTTCCAACCAACTTATTCCCGAGATTACCGAAATACCCCACCTGCGTTGCCCCATTTTAGCAAAGCTCCACTACCTGCAGCCCGTTCCCTGTCCCGGTGCTAGCATGAAGATTCAAGGACGTTTCCCTATGCCCCGCCAGTCCAGCCATACCATCCAGCCGGCCGGCAAAGCCGCTCCGGCAAAAGTCGCCCGCCCGCGCGACTCTCTCGCCTCCGGCGAGCGCGATGCCGCCCAGAACCGCCGCGCCAGTCACGATTACTTCCTCCTCGAGCGCTTCGAGGCCGGCATCGCCCTCCGCGGCACTGAAGTCAAATCCATCCGCCAGGGCAATGCGAACCTCAAGGACGCCTACGGCCTCATCAAGGACGGCGAAGCCTTTCTCCTGAATGTACACATCGGGCCTTATTCTCACGGAAATATTGCCAATCACGACGAAACTCGCACTCGCAAGCTCCTCATGCACCGCGAGGAGGTTCGCAAGCTACTCTCTAAGACGCAGGTTAAAGGTCACACGCTCATCCCCACCCGCCTCTATTTCAAAAACGGCAAGGTCAAATGCGAGCTCGCCCTCGCCAAGGGCAAACAGGACTGGGACAGGCGCGAAACCGAGCGCCGCCGCGAAGCCGACCGCGAAGCCCGCGCCGCCGTAAACGCCAGCAAGCACCGCTCCCGCTCCAAAGAGTGAATTCGTCCTTTGCAATTGCCGTTGCTCTTGCTTCTCTTTCTGTCATTCCCCGCAGGGAATCTGCTGTTGCTCTTGCCGTTGCTTTTGCTTTTGCCTTTGGCCCCTCGATCCAGCCATCCCAAGACGCCGTCATCCTGAGCGGAGGTTGGCGCGCTCTTTGCGCCAAACGGAGTCGAAGGACCTGCATTTCGGGGCGCCGGACGCCCCAGGTCTCGATTCTGAGACCAGCGAACCACCACAGTCGACTACGCACTGTTCTTGCTTTCGCCCTTGCCTTTCTTCATTCCCGAGGGAAGAGACCCCGGGTCCGAGCGCGAGTCGGAAGGGGCCCCCCACCCAACGGTAACCACCCAGACTGTGCTCACCCCGTCAATGCCTCAGAAGTATCGCACTACGGTAAATCGTCCCAGAAAAACGTCAATTTGAGGCGACCCCCTCCCCACCAAAGGTAACCTCGCAGCCTCTCCCGCACCTCCGCCCCTAACTCCGCCAACTCCGCCCACTCCGCTAGCTCCGCTTTCCTCCCGTATCCGCCATCTCATCCAGCCGAGGAAATCCGGGTTAGAGTCTAACCGTGAGTCGAATTGCGCCCGCCTCACCGGCGGGCGTTGATGTTTATGGCGCAGGCAGACCCCGAAATGCAGATCGCAGCCCAGCACGAAGGAACTCCGGAAACCCCGGCAACAAAGGCGCGCAATTCTGTGCACTTTGATGGCATAAGCCAATCATTCCACAAGACGTCGCCGATCTATTTTTCGCACCTTTCGCCACTCCGGCCCGTAGCAGCGCTATCCCGTCACCTGAACCCTGCATAATTGTTTCTATGCGCGCTGATCTCACTTTCGTCCCTCTCGCCTCCATTGAGACTCCCCTTCTGGCCGTCACTGCCGTTGACATGCAAACCTCCAAGAGCCCAGACGCCAAGCCTCAGCCTGAGCTGCTCACCTCCGACGCCGCCGTAAGATCCGCCGCTGCCGCCATCCTCGCCGGCGGCGAATTCAAGGCCGCCGCCAATGAAACCCTGCTGATCCACTCGCCTGCCGGCCTCAAAGCAGCGCGCCTCCTCATCCTTGGGCTGGGCAAGCAGGCCAAGGCAACGGTCCATTCCGTTCGCAATGCCGCCGGCGCCGCTGTCCGCTTCTCCAAGCCGCGGGGCATCCGCGAACTCGCTTTCGCAATTCCCGCCGGCGCGCCTGAAGCCTTTCCTCCCCCCGCCTGCGCCCGCGCCGCCGTCGAAGGCGCGTTCGTCGGCGACTTCGATCCCGACACCTACCGAAGTGACCGCAAGGACTTGAGCGTGCAGACCTTCACCGTCGCCGCTCCTCAAACCAACAACAACGCCAAGGTGGAGGACGACTTCCGCGAGGGCTGGATCGTCGGCATGAGCCAGAACTTCACTCGCACCCTGGTCAACGAGCCCGGCAACAAGCTCACTCCCACTGAGTTCGGCCGCCGCGCCGCCGCCATGGCAAAGGAGGTCGGGCTCCATTGCGAAGTCCACTCCACCGACAAGCTCCATGAGCTGAAGATGGGCGCATTCTGGAGCGTCGCCCAGGGTTCGGCGGAGCCGCCCGCGCTCATCGTGCTCCGCTACCAGCCCGAGGGCGTCACCGACGGCCCGGTGCTCGGCCTTGTCGGCAAAGGCGTCACTTTCGATACAGGCGGCATCTCCATCAAGCCCTCAGACAACATGGAGAAGATGAAGTACGACATGGCCGGCGGCGCGGCCATGATCGGCGCCATGCGCGCCATCGCCCTCCTCAAGCCGCGGGTGCGCGTCATCGCCATCGTCTGCGCCACAGAGAACATGCCCGACGGCAAGGCGCAAAAACCCGGCGACGTGCAGACCGCCATGCCCATAACCCCGGACAAGCCCGGCAAAACCATTGAGATCATCAACACCGACGCCGAGGGCCGCCTCGTTCTCGCCGACGGCCTCACCTACGCCCGCCGCCTCGGTGCCACCCACCTGATCGACGCCGCCACCCTCACCGGCGCCATCGGCGTGGCCCTGGGCACGATTAACGCCGGCGCGTTCTCCAACGACGACCCCACCTACGCCAAATTCCAGGCCGCCCTCGCCGTCAGCGGGGAAAAGTTCTGGCGCATGCCCCTCGGCGACGAGTACGCCGACATGATCAAGAGCGATATCGGCGACATCAAGAACACGGGTGGCCGCTACGGCGGAGCCATCACCGCCGCGGAATTCCTCAAGGTCTTCGCCGAGGACACCCCGTGGATTCACCTCGACATCGCCGGCCTCGCCTGGATCGACGAGAACAAGCCCTTCATCGCCAAGGGCCCCAGCGGCGTAGCCGTGCGGTCCATTCTGGAGTGGGTCCGGAGCTACGCTTAGTTCTCAGTTCACAGTTCACAGTTCGTAGTTCTCCGCCACGCCGGTCAGTGCTTTACTGACCCGTGCATTCCCGCCTCAAAGCTCCGCCGGTCCAGCCGCGGCAGCGCCCGCGCCACGCGATCCGGAACAATCGGATAATGCCGCGCCGCAATCAGCAGCTCGGGCACGCACCACACGTCTTCCTCGCCGGTCATCCAGTGCAGCCGGTCCAGCCGCGCCAGGTTCACCGCCTGCGAGTAACTGCGCAGGGTTCGCTGGCCGCGCAGGTTGTAATAGTGCTCAAAGTAGCTCAGCGTCAGCTCGCGCAGCGTGCGGTAAACGGGCGCGCGGAAGCGCAGGCCGGCAAAGTTGGACTTGGCGATCGCTCCCCAGAGTCCCTGCTCGCGGTAGAGAGCCACAACGTGGTCGTCGTCGTAAACCGCCTCCAGGTCCATCAGCAGCGGCGCGTGGCCATTCACGCGCAGTGCGGCAGCCGCCAGCATGGCGCCTTCAAGGCAGTGCCCTTTGCGTTCGCGCAGCACGCGCACGGGCGACCGCGCCGAGTGCGCATAATCGTACTCGATCCCGTCCACAAACTTTTGGATCCGCGCCGGCGTTTTCAGCGCCCGCAGCGTGCGCAGGTCGCCCGGAGAGAGGCCGAAATTCTTTTGGCCGTTGTGCACTCCGTTGCCGGACGCGTTCCGGCCGCTAATCGAGCTGAAACGACTGCTCATGACGAGGTTCCTAGCAGCATACAGGAGCAAGAGCGCCCGGTTGAAGAGTGCTATGCCGGGAGCGCGCGCTTTCGTTCTCTGGAGCCTCAAAAGCACTGCGCGTACAGGGCTTGATCGAGTAATATTCTCGGCAACCCAGGAAACAGACAAGGAGCGCCCATGGAACCGGAGAACACCGCGTCCGCGCATGAAATCCCATCCAACCAGACACTCATGCCCGAAAGCGATGCCGGCTTTCCGCCCGCAAACGGGGCTTCAACTCCGCCCGCGCCCGGCGGCATCCGCTGGGTGTTCCTCGGTCCGCAAGGGCTGCGCGCAGGCTGGTCGGTGGCCATCTTCCTCGTACTGTTTGCGGGGCCCATCACAGGGCTGAACCTGTTTGTGCGCTACATGCAGAAGGCGGGGCTCGCGCCCCAAGCGGCTTCGTCGCATGGCCTGGACCCGTGGACTGCGTGCTTCGGCGAGGGCATTGGGGTTTTATTCCTGATCCTGATCGTGTTCCTCATGTCGCTGATGGAGCGTCGCAGCCCGCTGGCCTACAACCTCGCCGGCCCGCGCAAGTTTCGTCATTTTCTCCAGGGAGTGGGCACCGGATTCCTTTTCCTCTCCATTTTGGTGGGTGCGCTTGCGGCAGGAGGATGGCTACGCGTCGGTGGAGTGGCACTGAGCGGAGCCCAGATTGCCATCGATGCGGCAGCGTGGGGATTGATGTTCTTCCTCGTCGGCTGCATGGAGGAAGGCATATTCCGCTGCTACCTGCAATTCACGCTGACTCGCGGCGTGAACTTCTGGTGGGCTCTCGTCTTGGTGGGCGCGGTCTGCGGCGAGCTGCTTTGGAAGGGAAAAGGAAATGGGATTTGGGGCGTCTACGTTATTGCTGCGCTGGGCCTGATTCCCTGCTTTTGGCTGCATGTCACAAGACGGCCTGGCAATGGATTCTGGCAGGCGACCTGGATCACTTCGACGCTGTTCGGGTTCGTTCACACCGGCAATAACGGCGAAAACTGGATTGGGATCTTCTCCGCCGCAGCCATCGGTGCGGTGTTTTGCGTCAGCATTTACGTCACCGGCTCGGTTTGGTGGGCCATCGGTTGCCATGCCGGCTGGGACTGGGCGCAAACGTACTTCTACGGAGTAGCAGATAGCGGGTTGCAAGCCAACGGGCACTTGCTTTCCACCTCTCCGATGGGAAAGGCCTTGTGGAGCGGCGGCACGGATGGCCCTGAAGGGAGCCTGCTGGTGATTCCAACGGTGTTCCTGATCCTCATCTTCCTGATTGTGTTCTACGGGAGGCGGCGGCGAGCGACTGCGGCCATTGCCGCTCCGCCGGAGCCTGCCGCAATCTGAGTCCATCATCTTCCCATCCATCGCCGACACCCCACCGGAATACCGAAGCAAGAGTCCTGCGCCCACGGGAGATTCCTTAGAATGTGTAACGGATGCGATTCCACCGCCGCCTGCCCATCGTAATGCTGGTCGCGCTGACCGCCTTCCGGGCGCTCGGCCAGGGTAAGGCTCCGTCCGCTCCGGCCATCAACAAAATCGATCCGCCGAACTGGTGGTCCACCTTGCCCGATCCCATGCTCCTCGTGTATGGGCAAAACCTGTCCAACGCGCATTTCGCGGTTGCCGGCCGCGGCGTTCGCATCCATCGGGTTCAAACTTCTGCTAACGGTCACTACGCGTTCCTTTGGCTCACAACGCGGGACGCTGCCCCACAAAAGATCGTCATCAAAGCTGCAAACCCCGCCGGTGTGGCAACCGATCCTTATGAGCTGAAGGCACGGAAACAAGCGGTTGACCGCTATCAGGGCTTCAACCCGTCTGACGTCCTCTACCTCATCATGACGGACCGCTTCGCCGACGGAAACCCCGGCAACGATCAGCCCGGTTACGCGCCCCAGGCTCCGAGAGGGTGGCATGGCGGAGACCTGAGCGGCATCGACCGGCACATCGATTATCTTCAGCAACTGGGCGTCACCACCCTTTGGTTAACGCCGGTTCTATCCAACGGCAACATGCACGATTCCTATCACGGATACGCCGCGGTAGACCTCTATGCCATCGACTCTCATTTCGGCTCATTGGGCGATTACCAGCGCCTCGTCGATGACCTGCATGCCCGCGGTATGAAGATTGTTTTCGATATCGTTCCCAACCACATCGGGTTCGAGCACCCGTGGATACAGGATCCGCCAACGCCCGATTGGTTTCATGGAACGCCGGAAAACCACACTCACGTGCAAGGGAATTTCCGGTCGCTAATCGATCCACATGCAACGGCCGCCGAATCATTCGATATCACCCACGGCTGGTTCACCGATGCCATGCCCGACCTGAACCAGGAGAATCCCCTCGTATCGCAGTATCTGATTCAGAACGCCATCTGGTGGATCGAGACAGTGGGACTTGACGGCTTGCGCATTGACACCTATCCCTATGTCGGCCGGCCCTTCTGGCGGGACTTTCACCAGGCAATTCACAGCATCTATCCAAATCTCACCTCGGTTGGCGAGATCTGGAATCTGGATCCGGCTATCACCTCTTTCTATGCCGGGGGAGCAAGCCACGACGGAATCGATACGGGACTGTACACACCGTTCGACTTTCCCTTCTACTTCTCTCTGAGAGACGTGCTCTTGCGGGGAAAACCGATGACCGAGCTGGCCACCGTCCTGGCCGACGATTCGCTCTATCCACACCCGGAACGGCTGGTGACGTTTTTCGGCAACCACGACACCATGCGGTTCCTGTCTGAACCCGGAGCGAGCATCGCCAAATTGAAACTGGCTTTCGTTCTCATTGCTACCGTGCGTGGCACGCCGGAAATCTACTCCGGAGACGAAATCGCCATGCAAGGCAAGAACGATCCGGACAATCGTCGGGATTTCCCGGGAGGCTTTCCCGATAGCACTCATGATGCGTTCAAGGCATCAGGCCGAACTGCAGAGGAACAGGACCTCTACATCTGGGTTTCATCTCTGCTTCGCGTTAGGGAGGGCAGCAGCGCCATCCGATCCGGCCAGCAGCAGGATTTGTTCGCCGACCAAACCGGCATGGCACTCCTGCGCGGCGAAGAATTGAATCAAGCCTGTTCGAGCGGCAGCCTAGCCCGAACCCTTATCGTTTTGAATGACGGTGACCAGCCGCGACCACTGGACTTGGCCACAGCCAATACCGGCTTGGCTGGATGCGCCGTATTCCGGCCGCTGTTCCCGGCCAATGCCCCCGCCGCCGATGTAGAGAACGGACACATCTCCGTAAAGATGGCGCCTCAAAGCGCGGCAATCTACTCCGTCGAGTGAATGGACGCGCCGACGTTGACTTGCCGCCCAGCTGGCTGGCTGACTCGCTAGCCTGCCGGCTCGCTGCCTTTATCGCGTTATCCTGTCATTGACCGATGGCCGACTCCGACGCAATCGCTTCCTCTTTTGCCCGAACCTTACGATCGACCGCGCAGAAGCGGCGGTGGCGCTGGCTGCGCATTCTGCTGTTCACGCTCACGGTGCTGGTTCTGCTGCTCATGGTGCTCGCCCTGGTCTGGGCGCTGTGGCTGCGCGCGGCGGAAAAGGCCTCAATGCCGCAACTGGATGGCGTGATCAGTGTTCCCGGCCTCTCCGCTCCCGTTACGGTGCGCCGCGATGGCCACGGCGTGCCGTATATCGACGCAGCTACGCAGGACGATCTGTTCACCGCGCAGGGCTACGTCACGGCGCAGGACCGGCTGTGGCAGATGGACGTGTGGCGGCGCAACGCCAACGGCGAGCTCGCCGAGATCCTCGGGCCCGCGCTGGTGAAACACGACACGATGCAGCGGATTTTGGGGTTTCGGCGCGTAGCGGAGCACATTTATGCCAGCCTGGACGCGGGAGACAAGCGCCGCCTGGACGACTACGCGCGCGGCGTCAACCTCTTCATCCAGCAGCACCAGGACAATCTTCCGGCCGAGTTCCGCATGCTGCTTTACAAGCCCCAGCCCTGGAGTAGCGCAGATTCCATCAGCGTCGCCACGACCATGGTCGACATGCTGGACACGCACTGGAACGTCAAGGTGGAGCGGGAGCGGATCCGGGCCACGCTCAACAATCCGCAGCTGGAGGCGGAGCTGTACCCGGTTGGGTCGTGGCGGGACCATCCTCCCACCGGCGATGCGATTGACTGGTCCAAGCCCGATCCGGCGCGAACCCAGACCGATGAGGACAATGAGACGGCGCGCGGCGGCCCCGCAGGCGCTAAAGCCCCGCTCGCTTCTGCTGGCATTTACGGCACGGCTAAAGCCGTGCCCCTTCAAAGCCAGCCTGTATTGGCGGGGGTAAGCGCGCTGGAGGCCGAGCTGGGTTTGCCCGATTGCGGCGGTTGCGTGCCGGGCTCGAATAACTGGGTCATTAGCGGAAAGCATACCGCCAGCGGCCTTCCCCTGCTCGCCAACGACATGCATCTGCCCATCCAGGTCCCCAACATCTGGTTCATGGCGGAGCTTGAAGCGCCTGGCTTTCACGTGGAGGGCGTTACGCTGCCGGGTATACCGGGGGTGATTGCCGGGCATAATGACCATGCGGCCTGGGGATTTACCGTGCTCATGGCCGATGTGCAAGACGTTTACGTGGAGAAACTGGACGGCAAGGGCAATTACCAGGCGCTTGATGGAAGCTGGCAGCCGCTGTCCGTCGATCGCGAGACCATCCACGTCCGCGGCGGCAAGGACGTGATAGTGGATGTGCAGTCGACTGGTCACGGCCCGATTGTTACTCCGGTAATTCCGGGCGAGACGCGGCCCCTGGCGCTCAAGTGGACGCTGTATGATCCGTCGCTCCACGGGCTGCCGATCTTCGCCATGAACACGGCTTCGAACTGGTCGGCGTTTTCCGCAGCCCTGGCCAACTGGGACTGGCCTACGCAGAACCTGGTGTATGCCGACGATCAGGGACACATTGCGTACCATGCAGTGGGCAAGGTGCCGCTGCGGCCGGCGGGATTAGAGGCCCTGCCCATCGCCGACAACGCCCACGAGTGGGCGGGGTACATCCCGTTTGACAGTATGCCCAACGCGTTCGATCCGCCTTCTGGGTTTCTGGCCACCGCGAACTCCAGGGTGACTACGGACAAGTCGCCGTACCCCTTGTCGCTGGAGTGGGTCGATCCTTACCGCGTGGAACGGATCTACAAGTCGCTCCAGGGCCGCGAAGGGCTGAAACCCAATGACATGCTGGCGGTTCAGACTGACATCTATAGCGAGGTGGACCAGGAACTGGGGCACCGGTTCGCCTACGCAATTGACCATGCCGGCAACGTGGATGATCGGCTGCACAAGGCCGCCGACCTGATGCGGAGCTGGGATGGGAAGCTGACCACCGATTCCGCCGCGGCCTCGATCGTCGACCGGGCCCGGCAACAGTTCTGGCCGCTGATCCTGGAGCCGAAGCTGGGCAAGCTCATGAAGAGCTACCACTGGGAGGAAAAGGACTTTGCCGAGGAAGAGATCATCATGCGCGGAACCGGCGAATGGCTGCCGCCGGGCTATAAGACATGGGATGACGTGTTGGCGGAGGCCGTGCGGCGAGGGATGAGCGTGGGCAAGGCTCCAAAAGATGTGAGCAAGTGGGCGTATGGGAGCTGGCATATCGTAATCGCCGAGCATCCTCTGGCGGCGCTGCTTCCGCTTATAACGAGCGTGGCGCAGACCGGCCCGGCACCCCTGAGCGGAGACGTGACTACGGTGAAGCAGGTGGGCCGCAGCTTCGGCCCGTCGCAACGGTTCACCATGGATTTCAGCGACGTGGACAGTTCAACCGAGAACATCGTGCTGGGCGAGAGCGAAAATCCGTATAGTCCCTATTTCCGCGATCAATGGGCCGACTGGCTGGGTGGGACCACGTTTGCCATGCCATTCAGCGATACGGCGGTAGCTGCGAAGACGGTGCACACGATGAAGCTGGAGCCGTAAAGGCAGGGAACAGGGATCAGGGAACAGGGAACAGAAAAGCAGGGACAGGGAGCAGAGAGGGGAGACACGCGTGGCGCAGCTAGTTGCGTCGGCGAGGAGCGGCGATGGGGCGCAGATGAGCGCAGCTAGCGGTAGGCGCAGGCTTGGACTGGCCGTGGTGCTGGCGTCCGCGGCGCTGGCCACGGCCCCGCTTGTTCTGCGCGGAACCTCCTGCGGCAACGACTTCGATTTTCATTTGGTTTCGTGGATTGACGCACTTCAAAGCTGGCAGCATGGAATCGCGTATCCGCACTGGGCCGCGAACGCCAATTACAACGCCGGTGAGCCGCGATTCGTGTTTTATCCGCCGCTGGAGTGGATGCTGGGCGCGGCGCTGGGAGCAGTGCTGCCCTGGGTAGCGGTTCCTACTGTACTGGTGTTCCTGCTGTTGGCCGGAACTGGGCTGGCGACAAGGAAGCTGGCGCGCGAAGCCATGGAAGACGGGCCGGCGACGCTGGCCGGGTGCCTGGCGATCTTCTCAGGCTATGCGCTGTACACAGCCTATGCGCGCTCGGCTTACGCGGAGCTGGCCGGCGGAATCTGCATTCCGTTGATGCTACAGGTTCTGCTGCGGGATGGCAGGCCCGGGCCGGCGTGGCGGCGGGCGATCGAAGGCGTACCGGGGTTGGCGGTAATCATCGCCGCGGCGTGGCTTTTGAACGTTCCGGTGGGCTTGATGGCAAGCTACTTGTTAGTGGCAGTGGCTCTGGCGCGCGCGGTGGGCCAACGAAGCTGGATGCCTTTGGCGCGGGCGGCGGCGGGCTTGGCGCTGGGGCTTGCGCTGGCAGGCATTTACCTGGCCCCAGCCACTGCGCAGCAGCATTGGGTTGACGTCAGCCAGGCGCTGCTTGATCCGGGCGAGCAGATCCGGAACAACTTTCTCTTCGGCCATCAGGCCGGCTCGGGTCCAGAGACTGCCCTGCATGACGCGGAGCTGGCGCAGGTTTCGTGGATCGCGGCGGGGATGATTGCGGTGGCGCTCGTCGGGGCGGCGGTGTGCTGGCGGCGCAAGCGGTTGCCCGGCAGCCGGCGCTGGTGGATCCCGCTGGCGTTGATCCCCGTCAGTGTGCTGGTGCTGCTGCTTCCCTTGTCGCTGCCGTTGTGGAACCTGCTGCCCAGGATGCAATTGCTGCAGTTTCCCTGGCGCTGGCTGGTTGTCGTGGAAGCGCCCATGGGAATCTTCGTGGCTGCGGCCGTCTGGACCCCTTCGGCCGCTTCAATCAATGTCCGGCGATGGATGGTGGCTGCCGCTTGCGGCGCTGCCTGCTTCGGGATGACGGTGCTGGCGGGGCGAACCTGGTTCACCGCGTGCTATCCGGAGGACTCCGTTCCCGGAATGCTCGCTGCATTTCGCGCGGGAACCGGCTTTGAAGGCGCCGACGAGTACTCGCCCGAGTATGCGGACAGCTCGCTCATCGCCATGGGGCTTCCCGGCGGTTGCCTGGTGGCAGATGCGCGGGCGGAGCTTGGGGTTGCTATCGGGGACCAGCAGCCGCAGTGGACCCCGGAACAGAAGAGCTGTCTTCAGACCTTCCACTTCGATTCCGGCGGCAACGCGGAGCACTGGGGCCTGCATGGAACCGCATCGCGGAACGGTTGGCTGGTTCTACGGTTGCGCGCGTACCCGGCATGGCGTGTACGCGTGAACGGACAGACGGAATCAAGCCTGCCTCGCCGCCTGGATGGGTTGATCGCCGTGCCCGTGCCGCCTGGCCCGATTCGAGTAACGGTGGACTGGACGGCAACGCCCGACGTGTGGACGGGACGGGGCTTCAGCCTGGCCGCACTCCTGCTTGTCACAGGCGTGTGTGTGCTGGAGCGGCGGCGGACTAGGGCTCAGGTATCATAAATTGAAATGTCAGACGTAGAGTTGTTGAGAAAGTTAGGGATAGAACTGACAGATGTCGCTCTGACGGCGCTGCTGCCGGACATCGAGACCGTACCGTCTTCGATTCACGCGGCTATGCGGCACTCCACGTTTGCCGGAGGCAAGCGGCTGCGGCCGCTGCTGGCCTACCAGGCGGCGGTTGCCATTTGCGGCGAGGTTCCCAAGGGAATTGAAGCGCTGGGCGCGGCCATCGAGATGCTGCACACCTACTCGCTGATTCATGACGATCTGCCCGCTCTGGACAACGACGACCTGCGGCGGGGCAAGCCGACGTGCCACGTGGTCTACGGAGAGGCCCTTGCCATCCTCGCTGGCGACGCGCTGCAGACGCGGGCATTCGAGGTGCTGGCCAACCTGAAATGCCCGCCGCCGTCCACCGTGCGCATCATCCAGTTGGTGGCGAACGCCGTGGGAACGGTAGAGGGCATGATCGGCGGGCAGGTGCTCGACCTGGAGAGCGAGCACCAGAAGCCGACCGCGCAATTGGTAGAGGCGATTCACCGGGCAAAGACAGGCGCGCTGATCCGCGTGAGCGTGGTGGCGGGCGGCGTGTTCGCGGGCGCAACCAGGCATGATGAGGCGCGACTGGACCGGTTTGGCCGCAAGGCTGGCCTGGCCTTTCAGATCGTCGATGACGTGCTCGATATGACCGTGGACTCGCAGCACCTGGGCAAGACCGCGGGCAAGGATCTGGCCACGGAAAAGGCCACCTGGCCGGCGGTTTACGGGGTCGAACAGAGCCGGCGGGACGCGACCCGGCTGATTGAAGAAGCCTTTCAAGAGCTTGCCCCGTATGAAGACCGTGCGGAGGGTTTGAAGGCGGTCGCGCGGTATCTGGTGGAGAGAAAGAATTAGCCTGTAGCTTGCAGCCGGTAGCCAGGAGCTGAGACCTACAGGCCACGAGCTACCGGCTACAAGCTGCGTTCACGATGCTTTCCGAATCCGACATCCTTACCGCGCTGCGCGACTGCTTCGATCCCGAAGTCATGCTGAACCTCGTCGATCTCGGCCTGATCTACACCGTCGAAACCGGCCCCGATCCGGATTCCACGCCCAGGTGGCCCCGGCAATGGGTTCGCGTGCAGATGACCCTGACCACGCCGCAATGCCCGGCCAGCGGGCTGATTCTGGAACAAGTCGAGAACCGGCTGCGCGGGATTCCCGACATTTCCAGGGTGAATGTGGAACTGGTGTGGGAGCCGAAGTGGACGCCGCACCGGATCAGCGATGCGGGGCGGCGGCAACTCGGCATTTAGGCCGATTTGCCGATGATGGAAAGGATCTTGTCGCGTTTGGCGGCGATGTCGTCGATGGTCTGCTGCGCCACGTCGAGCATGCGCTGGGCCGAGTTCAGGTAGTCGGGCAGGGCCTCCCAGCACTGCTTCACCAACTCCTTCTCCTCCACCATGGCCAGAGCGGCACCCGCGGCGCTGGCCCAAAGGCCGGCGCGACGCTGGCCCGTGAGCAGCAGGATTCCGCCGGCCAATAAACTGCCGGCGGCGCCATAACGAACCCATTCAGGCGAACTGTTCCCCGTCCGCGGCGGTTCCATGTGGCTTTGAGCGGGGTTTGTGGGCGAAAGCGGTACTGCACCCATGGTTCTCTCCTTTTTGCCTGGTGTCCCGCTCTACAGCCTACGGAACGTGCCGGTTCTTGTTGATTTCAGGCCGGAAGCATCCAGCCGCCATCAGAACAGATGCGCTGGAGCCCCGCGCGGATGGTCCGGATGGGGCCGCATCAATCCAGGTCGAACTCGCGCAATGGCTTCACGTCGGGAGCGTCCTTGGCCTTTTTGAGCGCCTCGGCAAACTTCTTTTCCAGCAGGTCGGCCTTGTTGCGCTCCGCGTCCACGCTCTGGCGGAAAATGGACTCCTTGCGATCCTCATGCTCGCGCATGGCTTTGGCCGCGGTTTCAAGGTCCTCAAACATGCGCTTGCGCGGCGCAGGGGTGTGGCTGATCACCAAGCCGCTCGCCGCATCGATCTTGATCATGGCCCCGCAATCGGGGCAGGCTACTTCAAAGCTCTCTACGGTCGGTTTTGTGTGCTTCGCCATGACAATCAGAATTGTAGGCGCTGGCAGGGGCGGTTGCACAGTACGGCAGCCCGGTTCCTTTTGTCGCCGGTCCTCCCTTTGAGCGCCGGTGTTGAACTTTCCTTCCGGCTCTGGCGTATTCCTTTTTGCAATCTTCCCCGGGGGTCGCGTTATGTCTTGACCGCGCCGAGACAGCAAAAAGTCTGTCCGCGCAGCAAAGGAGATGCATGCAACGTTCTCTGGCAGCAAAACCTGCTCTGCTCTTTGGCCTTCTTTTCCTGTTTCTGTCACCCGCATTCGGTCAATCGCCCCTTGCCGGCGACTGGCTGGGGACGCTCAACGCCGGCGGTAATTCGATGCATATTGCGTGGCATGTTACGGCGGGAGCCGACGGCAACCTCACCTCCACGGTGGACAACCTGGATGAGTCGATCCTTGGAATCAAGGTGAAGAATCTCCAGAAGAAAGGTTCCGATATTACCTTCGACGTCGATGACGAGGTCGACGCGAATGGGCAGCAGTTGAATATTCGCGGCTCATTCGCGGGCAAGCTCAGCGCCGACCTGACTGACGTGACCGGCACGTGGACGCAAACGGCGCCACAGGAAGAAGGTCCGGATCCGCTCGAACTCAAGCGCCAGGCCACTCCCGCTGCTCCCGCTGCAGCCATCCAGTCTGCTGCTCCGGCGGGAATGGCTCCAGCCGCCGTTGCGGGGGATTGGGAGGGCGCTCTGGATACCGGGGCCGCCCAGTTGCGCCTCGTGCTTCACCTGTCCCTCGGCGCAGGTGGCGCTTTGGCTGCGACGCTGGATAGCGTGGATCAGGGTGCAATGGGGATTCCGGTCAGTTCAGTTTCCCTCAACGGAGGGAAACTGAACCTGACCGTGGATGCGGTGCAGGGCTCGTACGAGGGCACAGTGAACACAGACGCCACCGCGATTGAGGGCACCTGGACACAGGGAGTGTCCTTGGCGCTTAACTTCAAGCGCGCGGTTGCGAAGGCGCCGGTCAAGCCCGCGGCGCCATCCCAGATCGACGGAACCTGGGCGGGCGTTATCGACACCGGCACGGCGCAGCTGCATATTGTGGTGAAGATTGCCAACACCTCGGAAGGCCTGACCGCGCAACTTCAGAGTCCCGATCAGGGTCAGAACTGGATACCGGCTAGCGCCGTGGAGAAGAAAGACAACGCCGTCAGGTTCGCCTTTGTCGGAATCGGCGCGGTGTTCGCAGGCAAGATCTCGGCCGACTTGCAGACCATGGAAGGAACGTTCACGCAGATGGGAAATCCGACGCCGGTGAAATTGAAGCGAGTCAGCGGAAACCAATAGAGGAAGCAGCCAAGCGGAGGCCTTGCAGGAGAGCGATGATCAGAATTCTGCCGGCTGCTGGAATGGGAATTCTTGCGGCCTGCCTGAACGCCAAGCCGCAGAACGCACCGGCGCCATTGACGGCTGAGGCCATCATGGCTCGCGTTGCCGCCAACCAGGACCGCGCTGTGGCCGAACGCGCCCACTACGTCTACGTGCAGCATGCCAGGACCGTCTCCCGCCGGGGCGGCATGGTCCTGTACCAGGAGACAACGGACTATCGCGTGACCCCGGAAGCCGATGGCTCCCACGAAGAGCTCCTGAAAGTGAAAGGCCAGCTCCGCGACAAGCACCGCTACATTGACTACACAACCCTGCTTCCCGACGATGACGATGGGGCGAACGCGGGCGGCAAGGGCGAGAATTCCGGCGGCCCCTCAAAAGCGGACTCTACCCAGACCAAAGGCGGCCAGCCCGGACAGACTGGGCAGGAAGCGGCGTCCGGCGGCCAAACGAAATCACCCGACAGCGACGATGACATCGCGATCAGTATTGGCAATCACCAAAGCATTGACCGGCAGCTCGTGGAGAACATCCGCCATAGCCTGATGAACGACAAGTCGCGGGATGGAATTGACGCTAAACTCTTCCCACTGACCTCAAAGGAACAGGCAGATTATGTCTTTCGATACTCCGGCCAGGAGAGAATGAACGGCCGCGACGTTTTCCACGTGATCTTTCTGCCCAAAGATCCGAAGGATTTCGGCTGGAAGGGCGATGCGTACATTGACACGGTGGCATATGAGCCGGTGCTGGTCACCACTGGGATGGCGCGCAAAATCCCATTCGCGGTGCGCACTTTTATGGGCATCAACTTTCCGGGTTTGGGATTCACCGTGACATATGCCCCTCAACCCGATGGTGTCTGGTTCCCCGTGACTTTCTCCACCGAGTTCAAGATCGAAGTGCTTTTCTTTTTCCGGCGCACGATCATTATTGACGCACAGAATCTGGACTTTGAGAAGACGCATGTGACCTCCAGGATTCTGGATGGAGCCGCTTCGGTCGAGCCGAAAACGCCGTAAGCCGCCCTCAACTTGCCCGCTTTAGAACAGCAGCCCCATCGCGCAGATAATCCTTATCGAAATGTGACAAACCTGTTACTGTTCTGAATATTGAATTCCGCTCAAGGTCCCCCCGGTTGTGAGGTATGCCGTGGATCCAGTCAAGGCTGGACTCATTCAGCGCGTTGAGGATGAGTTCGGGATCAGTGTCTCCGTTGGAGAAGCGCTTAAAGTGCGGACGGCCGGAGACCTGCACCTTCTGCTGATGCGGAAGCTCGAACGGGAAGACTCGCTGCACCTTGCCAGAGCGCTCTATCGGACGCGGCGGGTTCTGGCGGATGCGCTGGGAGTCCCGCGGCACAGCATTGACCCTGGGACCCGGCTGGCCGAACTTGTGCCGCCCGCCGATCGGGCGCAATGCTGGAATGCCATTGCCAGCAAGGCGGGCGGGCAGTTTCCCCAGCTGAGTCATTCCCGTCGAATGCAGGATCGGGTCATGCTGGCGAGCATGGCCGTGGCCAGCCTGCCGGTCATCGCCCTGTGGTGGGCGCTGTATGCGCTGGACTGGATCCGCGGCATCTGGGCGTTGCTCTTTGCCATGCCCGCCGCAGTGGCGTTTCTATTGGTGGAAAGCCGGGTGGAAAAACATCTGCTCCGCGCCACCGCCCGCTGGTCCACGGAACTGCCGTGCGAAACGGTGCAGGAGCTGGCGCAGCGGCTGGCGCGGAAAAATGATTCGCTCCCGCACGCGCGCCTCGGGGCCCGAAAAGGACATTCGAGCGACGATGTCTGGATGCGCCTTGCCGAAGCCTTCCGGCAATCGGGTGCCTGCGAGCACGAACACATCATGCCGGGAACAATGATCCCCGAACTGGAAAAGGCGCAGTAAGAAAAAGTTCGGCGCGTGGCTCTGCATCGGCACAAGTGTTTCTGGGCGGGCTCAGTGCTTTTCCGCCGCGGTGGCAAGCTTGGCTTCTGCTTCTGAGATCACGTGCAGCGCGCGGGTGTAGGCTTCTTCGCTGTCGCCGGCGTCCTTCCACATCTGCTGGCCTCGGTCAAGCTGCTCCTGGGCCCGCGCCGTGTCGATTTCCTCGGGCTTCAGCGCGTCGTTGGCCAGGACGGTGACGCGGTCGGGAAGCACCTCGACGAATCCCCAGCTCACGTTGTAAATCTGCTCGCTCCCGGAATCCGATCCGGCCCCGCCGTGCACCCGCACATCGCCGGCGCCCAACTCCGCCAGCAACGGCGCGTGCCCGTAAAGCACTTCCATATATCCGTTCTTCGCGGGGAGCTCCACGGCATCCGCGGCCGCATCAAAAAGCGTGCGCTCAGGTGTAACGAGCCGGACGCGAAGCGTGTTGGATGTTTCTGCCATAAATCAGTTCTCAGTTCTTAGTTCTCAGTTCACAGCGGTTGGTTCACAGCGGGTTGACGAATCTATGAACTACGAACTGTAAACTGTTCTTACACCGTCGCCTTCATTTTCTCCGCCGCGGCCAGCACTTCCTCGATGGCTCCCTGCATGTAAAACGCCTGCTCGGGAACGTCGTCGTACTTGCCGTCGAGAATGCCTTTGAAGCTGCGGACCGTGTCTGCAATCTTGACATACTTGCCGGGGATGCCAGTGAAAGTTTCGGCCACGTGGAAGGGCTGCGACAGGAACTTTTGGATCTTTCGCGCTCGCCCCACGGTGAGCTTGTCTTCTTCGCTCAGCTCGTCAATGCCGAGAATGGCGATGATGTCCTGCAGGTCCTTGTAGCGCTGCAGGATCTTCTTCACGCCCTGGGCAACGTCGTAATGCTCATCGCCCACGATGCGCGCGGCCAGGATGCGCGAGGTGGAGGCCAGCGGATCGACAGCGGGATAGATGCCGAGCTCCGAAAGCGGACGGCTTAACACGGTGGTAGCGTCCAGGTGGGCAAACGTCGTCGCAGGCGCCGGATCGGTCAGGTCGTCGGCGGGCACGTAGACTGCCTGAACCGAAGTGACAGAGCCTTTGCTGGTCGAGGTGATGCGCTCCTGCAACTCGCCCATTTCCGTCGCCAGGTTGGGCTGGTAACCCACGGCCGAGGGCATGCGGCCCAGCAGCGTGGATACTTCCGATCCAGCCTGGGTGAAGCGGAAGATGTTGTCGATGAACAGCAGCGTGTCAGCGCCTTCCACGTCGCGGAAGTACTCGGCGACGGTGAGCGCGCTGAGGGCCACGCGCAGACGCGCGCCGGGCGGTTCGGTCATCTGGCCGTAGACGAGGGCGCATTTCGACTCCTGCCATTTGCCGGGCTTGATGACGCCGGACTCGGTCATTTCGAGCCAGAGGTCGTTGCCTTCGCGGGTGCGCTCGCCCACGCCGCCGAAGACGGAGTAGCCGCCGTGCTTGGTGGCCACGTTGGTGATGAGCTCCTGGATGATGACCGTCTTGCCCACGCCGGCGCCGCCGAAGAGGCCGATCTTGCCGCCCTTCAAGAACGGCTGAATCAGGTCAATCACCTTGATGCCGGTCTCAAACATTTCTTCGTGCGTGGATTGCTCGTCGAACAGCGGCGCGGGGCGATGAATGGGCATCCGCTGCTTTTCGCCGATGGGGCCGAGCTCGTCCACCGGCTCGCCGATCACGTTGATCACGCGGCCCAGCGTCTCCTTGCCCACGGGTACCCGGATAGGCCCGCCCATGTCGATGGCCTTCATGCCGCGCACCATGCCGTTGGTGTCTTCCATGGCCACAGTGCGCACGCGCCCCTCGCCCAGGTGCTGCTGCACTTCGAGGATTACGCTTACGGGCACGGGCGTGTTGAAGCCCTCGCTGGTGACGCGCAGCGCCTGGTAGATGGGCGGCATCGTCGCCTCTTCAAACTGCACGTCCACCGCCGGACCGGATATCTGAATTACCTTGCCTGTGTTCTGTGCCATTCGTTTCGCCTTCTTTGAAACTCGCTAATTCGTTCCTAGCCCTCAGCCCTCAGCCATCAGTCTCGTCCAGGATGAGCGCTCCACTAACAAGACAACCGAAAACTGACGGCTGTATTTCACAGCGCCGCGGCGCCGCTCACAATCTCAATGATCTCCTTGGTGATCGCCGCCTGGCGCACGCGGTTCATGTTCAGCGTCAGCGCGTCGATCATGTCGGAAGCATTATTGGTTGCCGAATCCATCGCCGTCATGCGCGCCGCATGCTCGGCGGCCACTGATTCCGCCATGGCGTGATACAGCATGGCCGAGATGTATTGCGGCAGCAGACCGTTGAACAATTCCTCGGGCGGCTGCTCGTAAATGTAGTCCACGTTTGCGGTGCCGAACTTCTTGGCTTCCTCGTCGGCCTCATGCGTGTCCGCGGGTTCCAGCGCAATGCCCGAGGTTAACGCCGCCTCTGCCGCGCGCTCGCGCTCCTCCAAGCTCGGTTCCGCCGCACCCGCCACCTGCTGCGCGCCGATCTTGATCAGAGGCAGCAGTTTCTCCACCACAACCCGCTGCGCGATCACCGACTTGAACTCGTTGTAGACGATGTAGGCGGCATCAATCTCTTCATGGCAGTATCGCGAGATGATGCTCTCCGCCAATTTGAAAACGCGGTTCGCCTCCAGCTTTAGCAGCATGCCGGGATGGTCGCCTGTGATCTCGATGCGCCCTTTTCGCTCGCTGCGCACCTTGGCCGCCTCGTCGTTCTCCTCCGCGGTTTCCGCGTACTCCGCTGTAGGGAAACGCCGGCGCAGCACATCGCGCCCCTTGCGGCCAACCGCCTCAATGTCGAACTCCTTCTCCCCGCCCGCATCGATGAACTGGGTCGCAGTCTTCACAATGTTGGCGTTGAACGCCCCGGCAAATCCCTTGTCGCCGCTCACCACGACCAGCAGAACGCGCTTTTCCTCGCGCGTGGCAAACAGCGGATGGCGTAGCTTGCCGGTTGCGGGATCGAAAATCTCAATGCGCCGCGTCAGCGACTCCAGCACGCTGGTGATCATCTTCGCGTAGGGACGCGCCGCCATGGCGCGTTCCTGCGCCCGGCGCAGCTTGGCCGCAGCGACCATCTTCATGGCCTTGGTGATCTGGCGCGTGTTCTTTACGCTGCGGATGCGCCGTCGAAGATCGAGTACGTTCGCCATTTTCTTCCCAGTGGTCAGTTGTCAGTGTTCAGTGATCAGTACTTGTGGCTCGTAGATCGCGTCTCTGCCGGATCACTGACCACCGATCACTGACCACTCGCTCCTTACGCCGTTACCGCTTCCGACTGCTCCGCCTTGAACGTCTCCTTGTACTCCTTCATGGCGGCGTGCAGGCGGTTGCGCAGGTCGTCGTCCAGCTGCTTCTTTTGTGTCAAATCGGCAATCAATGCCGACTGCTGATTCTCAAAATACTTGTGCAGCCCGTCCTCGAACGCCCGGATCTGCTCCACCTTCAAATCGTCCAGATAGCCTTGCGTGCCTGCAAACAGCACCACCGCCTGCTGCTGCCACGTGAGCGGCTGGAACTGAGGCTGCTTCAACAGCTCCGTCAGGCGCTGGCCGCGATTGAGCTGCTTCTGCGTCAGCGGATCCAGGTCCGAACCGAACTGCGCAAACGCCGCCAGCTCGCGGTATTGCGCCAGGTCCAGCTTCAGCGTAGAGCCTACCTGCTTTACTGCTTTGATTGCCGCCGAGAATCCCACGCGCGAAACCGAGAGGCCCACGTTCACGGCCGGCCGAACGCCCGAGTTGAACAAATCGGTCTCAAGAAAAATCTGGCCGTCCGTAATCGAAATTACGTTGGTCGGAATGTAGGCGGAAACGTCACCCGCCTGCGTCTCGATCACCGGCAGCGCCGTCAGCGAACCACCGCCCCGCTCCTTTGAAAGCTTTGAAGCGCGCTCCAGCAGCCGCGAGTGCAGGTAGAACACGTCGCCCGGATAAGCTTCGCGGCCCGGCGGCCGGCGCAGCAGCAACGAAATCTCGCGGTACGCCATGGCGTGCTTTGAGAGATCGTCGTACATCACCAGCGCATGCTTGCCCTTGTCGCGGAAGTACTCGCCCATGGCGCACGCCGCGTAGGGCGCCAGATAGAGCATCGGCGCGGGTTCCGAGGCCGATGCCGCCACGATGATGGTGTGGCCCATGGCGCCGTGCTCCGTCAGCGTCTGCACCACCTGCGCAATCGACGAACGCTTCTGGCCGATAGCGCAGTAGATGCAGACCAGATCGTTCTTGGCGTTGTTGATGATGGTGTCGAGCAGCACCGCGGTCTTGCCCGTCTGCCGGTCGCCGATGATCAGCTCGCGCTGCCCGCGCCCGATCGGGATCATGGCGTCGATAGCCTTCAGCCCGGTTGCCATCGGCTCGCGCACCGGCTGCCGGTCAATGATTCCCGGCGCCAGGCGCTCTACAGGATTCGTCTCCGTGGTCGCGATCGGTCCCTTGTCGTCGATGGGCTGCCCCAGCACATTCACCACCCGGCCGATCATGGCGTCGCCCACGGGCACGGAAAGAATCTTGCCCGTGCGCTTGACCTCGTCGCCTTCCTTTAGCTCGGTGTAGTCGCCCATCACCACCGAACCCACCTGGTCCTCTTCAAGAGACAGCGCCAGCCCCGCAATGCCATGCGGAAAGCTCAGCAACTCGCCGGCCATCACCTTGTCGAGTCCATGGATGCGCGCGATGCCGTCGCCCAGAGAGGTGATGGTTCCCACCTCGTCCACCTGGACCTTCGAATCGTAGTTCGCGATCTGCTCGCGAAGAAGTTGCGTAATCTCGTCTGCCTTGATCTGCGCCATTTGCATTCCTTGGAGTTCACAGTTCGCAGTTCACAGTTCGCAGTTTCATCAGAGTCCAAAACTCAACCCTGAAGCCTGCGCACTTGATCCATGCCTTGTGACTCCCGTTTCTTCCGCCGCTCTTCGCGACTAGTCTTGCCTAACGTCAACCGTCAAACCTAAGAGAACTGTGAACACGCGGGCTTCAGCCCGCCGCCAGCTCTTCCCTTAACCGCTCCAGCCTTCCCTTCACCGAGCCGTCGTATACCGTCGATCCGATGCGCACAATCGTCCCGCCCAGGATCGACTTGTCCAGCTTGAAGCTTGCCTTCACCTTGCCGCCGGCCAGCTTGCCCACGCCCGCCAGCAACTCCGCGCGCTCCTTGTCGCCGAGTTCCCGCGCAGTCAGAATCTCCGCCTCCTGAACACCCTGGCGCTGTTCCAACTCGCCGCGATACGCTTCCACCACCTCGCGAATGTGCGCGATGCGATCGTTCCGGATCAAAACCGCGATCAAGTTGCGCAGCTCTTTCTGCATTCCGAGCTTCGCGTTCATCTTGTCCAGAAACGCCACCTTCTGCTCCGTCGCAATTGCAGGATTCTCAAAAACCTCTCGCAACTCCTTGCTGCCGTCCCAGGTGCCAAGGAAGTCGTTCAACTGACGATCGATTGCAGCAGTGTCAAACTTGGCCCCGATTACCACATCGGCAAAGGCGCGCGCGTAATATGCAACAAAGGCCGGCATTAGCTGCGCCCTCCCTTGCCGCCAAAGCTCGCCTCTCCATCAGCGGCGCTGGCAACAAATTCCTGGATCAACTCGCGATCGGTCTCCGGCGTCAGCTTCAGCTGCCTGGCTGCCTGATCGATAGCCAGGTCCGCTGCGAATGCTTTCAGGCTCCGTTGCGCATGCGCCGCCGCGGCCGCAATCTCCTGCTCCGCCGACGCCACAATCTTCGCGCTCTCTTCTTCAATGGAAGCCTTGATGCGAACCTCGTCGTGACTGGCCTCTTCTTCCACGTGCGCGCGTATCTTCGCAATCTCCTCATCCATCCGCGCCAGCAGCGATTCCACCGCGCTCAGGCGCGCATTGGCCTCGGCGGAAGTCGTCCGCGCCAGCTCCAGGTTGTGCTTCAGCGTCTGATCGCGCTTGCGCAGCACCTTGGGAAGAATCCGCGAAATCGGCAGAACAATACACAGCAGAATGATGGCCGTGTTGATCCATTCAAAGGACCGCGCCGTAAGGGCGATGTGCCTCTGCCGTAACGCGATCTTCGCCGGCTCCGTCGCCGCAGGACTGTCGTGGAAAATGGCGTCGGAGATGGAAGCCACCAGAGCCGTGTGCGTGTAAACCGTCTCCTCGTCGGCTTCCTCGGCCTTCACGCCGCCCTGCTTGACATTTTCCGGCTGCGTCGGCAGCGCATCCTGCCCGTGCTCTGCAAGCTCCGATTTGAGTGGCGCATTAGGACTCTCAAGCTGCGCCGCGTGCGCCTGCGCGGGTCCCATTCCAGCCGCCGCAACCGCAAGCACGGCAAAGAAAATCAAGCGGTTCTTCAATGTCCTGCGCCAAAGGTGAGTCAACGCGTCCCCCCGGCGGCCACCGGCAGCACCGCGCGCACAACCCGGCCGGCCAAGTCGCCGGCAGCGCCCTGGATGGTCTTGCGCGCCTGGTCAGCTTCGGCATCCAACTGCGCCTTTGCCTGGCCCACCTTCTGACCTGCAGCTTTGCGCGTCGCCTCCAGCGCGGCCTCGCGCTCCGCATTCCACTGCTGCACCCGCTGCTCGCGAGCCTTGTAGACTTCCCCTCGTGCCTGGCGCAGCTTTGCCTCATATTCGCGGGCGCGCTCCTCGGCCCGGCTGATCGCCTGGCGTGCCGCCTCCATGGCCCCTTCCGTCCGGGTGCGGCGCTCCGCCAGCGTCCGGCTCAACGGCTTCTGCATCAGGAACTGGTACGCCAACACCAATAGAATGAACAACAAAGCCGTCGGCACCGCGCCAATGAATAACTGCCCCACTTGGTCCGCGAGGCTCGGTTCCGGCTGTGCACCCACCACCGCGGCGAACAGAATAATCCCGGCTTGATGTATCAGGAATTCCATGTTGGTTGAGGTTTTTCTTTCAGACAGTCAGCTTTCAGAATTGATGGAACCAAACATTCTCTTGTATCAGGCAGATGCCTCGCCGGTCAACGCAACAAGACACTTCAGCACTATGGGTTGTGACCGCTGTCACGGCCTGCACAACCCCGCATCACTGCGCCGATGCCTTAATCAACTTTGCACTTGATTTTCGTCCCATTAAGGGACACACTAGTGAGTACCACCTAGACCCGGTTCAGGGTCCAGCGGGCTGCCGGTTTTGGGTTTCCTTCCACTCCCGATTTCGGCAGTCCGCTTCTTAATTTCTGCGATCAATTTGCGAGAGCCTCTGGGTGTACTATTTTAAGCCCCAGGTGCATTTCGAAAGGCTCAAAGTCGCTGTCGTTGTGCAGCAGACTGAAGTCTTGTTCGATGCACACCGTGGCGATCAGATAGTCAACGGAACTCCGGATAGCGATGCCCCGGTTGCGAAGAAAGCGGTAGTTGCGGGCAGATTGGATGGCCACGGAATCCGAAATCGATTCCCATATCGGCAAGGTTCTAAAAAAATGCTCCGCTTCTGATCCCTGACCACTGCGCCCTACTTCAGCTTCGCCCCCAGCGGCACATCCTCCAGGAAACTGGCCAGCACCGGCGCGCCATCCGGCGGGATCGACGCCGCCAGCAGCATGCCGTTCGACTCCAGGCCCCGCATCTTCCTCGGCGCCAGGTTGGCCACGATCACAATCTTGCGCCCGACCAGCTTCTCCGGCTCGTAGAACTGCGCAATCCCGGCCAGAATCTGCCGCTTCTCGTAGCCCAGGTCCACCTCCAGCCGCAGCAGCTTGTCCGCCTTGGGAATCCGCTCCGCCACCAGTACCTGCGCCACTCGCAAGTCCACCTTCAAGAAATCATCAATGGTAATTTGCGTCGGCTCCGCAGCCGTAGCCGCGGTTGCGGCATCAGCCGCGCAGGCTGCCCCGTATAACGGCCTGCGGAGCCGGATCAGGGTTTACCTTCTTCTCTCCCACTTCCGGCGGAGGGCGACGTCTTCAGCCGCGCCGAGGCCACATCCTGGGGAACCTCGTGCACCTTGGCCGTGTCCACCGGCCGCTCGGCGTCGTGCGGCGCCGCGGTCGTCGGCGTCGTTGCATGGCTCGTCTGCACCCCTGCAGCCGCCTCCGTCGATGAAACTGACGTGGCCGCCGGCGCATGCGGCATCGCGGCTTCTTTCGCCCGATGCCGCATCCACCGCGCTCGCGTTGTTCTCTCTTTCCAGGTTCTCCATACGTTCTGTCGCGTCCTTTTCCGCGCGGGGAAACAGCGGCGCCGGCTCGCCAAACTTGGTTCCCGGCTTCAGCCCTCCCCACGCCAGATCCTTCAGAAATGCCTTTTTCGCCGCAGCCTGCAAATCGCCCAGCCCAAGCTGCTGCCATACCTTCGATGCCGACACCGGAAGAATGGGATAGACCAGCGCCGTGATCACGCGTATGGCCTCCGCCGCGTGGCTCAGCACCCGCGCCTGCAGCGCCGCATGATCCGCATCCGTCCGCTCCGCAGGCTTCTTCCACGGCGCATGCGCGGTAAGGTAGCCATCGGTCTCCGCCACCAGCGCCCACAGGCTCTTCAGCGCGTCAGAGAAATTCATCTCGTCGAACAGCGGCCCAAACTCCGCCATCGCCCGCTCCGCAGCCCGCGCAGCGCAACCTCCGCGTCTGTCCCGGCACCCGCCTCCGGCACCACCCCGCCGAAGTACTTGTGCATCATGTTTACAACCCGGCTCACCAGGTTGCCGTAGCCGTTGGCCAGGTCGCCGTTATAGCGCCGCACCAGCGCGTCAAAGCTGAAGCTGCCGTCCTGCCCAAATGGAATCTCGCGCAGCAGAAAGTAGCGCAGCGCGTCCGCGCCCAGCACCGTGTCCACCGTCTCCGCGCGAACAATGTTGCCAATCGACTTCGACATCTTGGTGTCGTCAAACAGCAGCCACCCGTTGGCCCTCACCGATCGCGGCGGCTCAATCCCCGCCGCCATCAGGAACGCCGGCCAGTAGACGCAGTGGAACCGGCTGATCTCTTTCCCGATCAGGTGCATGTCCGCCGGCCAGAATTTCTTGAACTTGCTGTCGTCACCCCCTCGTCTCCGGCCCGTATCCCAGCGCCGTAATGTAGTTGGCCAGTGCGTCCAGCCACACGTACACCACGTGCTTCTCATCGCCCGGAACCGGAATCCCCCAGTCAAAAGTCGTCCGGCTCACCGAAAGGTCCTTCAACCCCGAGCGCACAAAACTGATCACTTCCTTGCGCGTCGATTCCGGCTGCATGAACGCCGGATTCGCCTCGTAAAACTCCAGCAGCCGCCGCTCAAACGCCGAAAGCTTGAAGAAATAGTTCTCCTCGCTCACCGTCTCCGTCAGCCGCCCGCAGCTCGGGCACACCGTTCCCGGCGGCCCATCCACATACGCCTCGTCGCTCACGCAATACTGGCCCGTATACTTGCTCTTGTAAATGAATCCACGGTCCCTCAGCGTGGCAAACAGCTTCTGCACCCCGCGCTTGTGCCGTTCCTCTGTCGTCCGGATGAAGTCGTCGTACGTCAGCCCCAGCCGGTCCCACAGCGCCCTGAACTCGCCTGAAATCGCCGTGGCAAACTCCATCGGCGTGCGCCCCGCCAGCTTTGCCGAGCGCTCAATCTTCTGTCCGTGCTCATCCGTGCCGGTCAGGAACCACGTCTCAATGCCCAGCGCCCGCTTTCGCCGCGCCATCGCGTCGCACACAATGGTCGAGTAGGCATGGCCCAGGTGCGGCCGCGCATTCACGTAGTAAATCGGCGTGGTCAGGTAAAAATGCTGCTCTGTGATTCGTGCGTCTGCATGGGCGGCGTTGGGCTCAGATTCGCGCCGGTTTGCGCTTTCCTTCCACTCATCTTAAGCCATGCAGTTCAATCTTCGTTGCGTGGGCGCTTCCTTGCAGCGAAGGTTCGTCGGGCGCGTGCGTTCAGGAAATCCACGAGACCGCATGCCAACCGAGCTGCTTCCACTCGCCATTCTTAAGTTCCAGCGCGATCCAGAATCCCTGGCCGCACAGCCCGCCGCACCAATGGGTGGCGTAAACCAGCGCAACGGTCTGCCGTGCATTGAAGTAGACGGCACTGAAACCGTACAGCGCAGGAGCACCCGCAAATCTGGCTGCTGCGTTCTTATCAGGCTCCTTATCAGGGTGGAAACGCGAAGCTTCAAACTCCTGCTGTTCGGCCGGCGTCAGCAGCCGCACCGTTCCGCTCAAATCCCATGATCCGCTGCGAAGATCGAAGCGATCGTGGCAATGGCGATCGTAATCCTGCAGGATCTCCGTAAAATCCTGCTGACGATCGCTGGGTGGATGAACGGAGGAACGCGGATCGGTCATGAAGGACTTATTCGAGTGGCAAGGTTGCCCAGGCGAGGCCATCTCCAGCGTCTCGTCGCGGATCAGCCAAAGCCCGTGCGGCCAATCGGGCCCCGCCGTCTCGCCCAGCGGAACGAGGCTGGAGTAAATGCGGAACGTATCCGCCGTGCGATCCGCGGGAGTCGGCGGCGCCGGATGATCCTGAGCTGCGATCGAGCCTGACCACGCGAGGACTGTTACCAAAGCGCCGCACAAAAATCGAAGCATGATTCACCCCCCTATTGGACGGAACGTTGCTCGACCCGTTTCTGGCAGGAAAAAACTGTTGCGAGGGAAGTACTGAGTCGAATGTCGTAGTCCGGGAGCCCGTCATCACCGGGCTGCGCAATTCGACCATGCAGGGAATATGCAGCGTTCGCGCTGGCCCAGGGGATAACGCGTCGCTCTGTTAAAATCACCTTGAAAATCAAGTGTTTTGAGGCTCATCACGCGTGTATCTCCACCTCCAGCAACGTCTAGCGGACCACCTTCGCACCCTGATCAACCAGAAGTACTCGCTCGCCCTCGACACCATCCCCATCGAGATACCGCCCGAACTCAAGTTCGGCGAGCTGGCCACGCCCATCGCCCTCCAGCTAGCGCGCAACCTCCGCAAGGCGCCCAAACTCATCGCCCAGGAGATCGTGCTGCCATCGTTGCCGACCTCGGCCATCTGCCCGGCTTTGCGTCCTTTGAAGTCGCCGGCGCCGGTTACATCAACGCCCGCATCGACCGCGCCGCCGCCGTCCGCGACATCGCTTCCGAACCTGTAGCGCCGGCCTCCCGGCCGGCTGTGGCGGGGGCGTCCTCGCCCCGCATCGCGACCACGTCCTCGTCGAGCACACCAGCATCAATCCCAACAAGGCCGCCCACATCGGTCACCTGCGCAACGCCATCCTCGGCGATACTTTCGTCCGCCTCCTCCGCGCCGCCGGCCACCAGGTTGACATTCAGAACTACATTGACAACACCGGCGTCCAGGTTGCCGACGTGGTCGTCGGCTTCCTCCACATTGAAGGCCAAACGCCAGCACAGATTCGCGCGCTCATCGCCGAATGCGAGCGCCGCGCCGTCACCGAAGGTCCGGCCGCAGCCATCGACTACTACTGCTGGGACCTCTACGCCCGCACCTCAGCCTGGTACGACGAAGGCACGGCCGAAGAAAACGCCGAGCGCAAGAAATTCCGCTATGAAACTCTCCATCTCATCGAAGAAGGCAACAATGACACGGCTGAGATCGCCGACCTGATCTCCACTGCCGTTCTCCGCCGCCATCTCGAAACCATGCTCCGCCTTGGCATCGAGTACGACTTTCTGCCCCGCGAGAGCGAGATCCTCCATCTCCATTTCTGGGATTCGGCCTTCGAACAGCTCAAGCAGACCGGCGTCCTCTATTTCGAAACCGAAGGCAAAAACAAGGGCTGCTGGGTCATGCGCCGTCCCGGCGTGGAGGCCGTTGCCGAAGGCGACACCGACGAAGACGCCAAGGTCATCGTCCGTTCCAACGGCACCGTCACCTACGTGGGCAAAGACATCGCCTACCACCTCTGGAAGTTCGGTCTGCTCGGCCGCGATTTTGGCTACAGGCGCTTCTTTCGCTATCCCGACCACGAGTGCTGGATCTCCACCGTTGATGGCGAGCCCGATCACCCCAACTTCGGCGGTGCAACGGCCATCTACAACGTCATCGACGTGCGCCAGACCGATCCCCAGGCCAACCTTGCTCAGGCTCTGCGCGCCATGGGATACGTCAATCAGGCCGACCACTGCATCCATTTCGGCTACGAGAAAGTTGCTCTCACTCCGCGTTGCGCCGTCGACCTCGGTTACGACGTCGCGCCCGAAGACCTCAATAGCCCCTACATCCTGGTCAGCGGCCGCAAGGGCTTCGGCGTCAAGGCCGACGATCTGATTGACAAGCTCATCGCCGCCACCAGCGCCGAGGTGGAATCACGCCAGACTGTCCGCTCTGAAGTCGAGCGCCAGCGCATCGCCACCCAGATCGCCATCGGCGCGCTTCGCTATTTCATGCTCAAATTCACGCGCAACTCAGTCATCGCCTTCGATTTCAAAGACGCGCTCAGCTTTGAGGGCGAAACCGGCCCTTACTGCCAGTACGCTGTTGTCCGCATCCGCAACATCTTCCGCAAAGGCAACATCACGCCCGAAGCCGTCCTCGCCGACTTCGCCCGCCTGGGGGTAGCGCCGGCCTCCTGGCCGGCTGTGGCGGGGGCGTCCACGCCCCCGCAGAATGAACCGGACCTCGCCAGCTTCCTTGCCGGCGACGCCAACGAAGACATCTGGGCGCTCTGGCTCCGCGCCGGCCGCCGCTCCATGGTCCTCGATCAGGCCATCGCCTCCTCGGAGCCGGCTTTCCTGGCCAAGCATGCCTTCCAGCTCGCCCAGGAGTTCTCCAACTTCTACCACCACCACCACATCCTCACCGAGGAGGACACGGCGCGCAAAACCTTCCTTCTGGCCACTGCCGCGGTGGTTCTTCGTGAGCTGGTGACGGTGCTTTCCTGGCTCGGCATCGAAAGCCCGCAGGCGATGTGACCCGCCAACAAGCAGGAACCAGGTGGACAGGGATCGCAGTTTTATCGCGATGAGCGGGACATTCCCCCTCACCGCCCCGGCGTAATATCCGTCACCGGCAAATCCCAGTGCCCCAGCAGAATCTCAAACCGCCTCTGCTCCTCGCGTTTGTAGGTCTCCTGGTCCGGCCACAGTTCCTTAATGAACTGTTCTTCATCCGGATTGGCCGTCGTCGCCAACGCAGAGTTCTTGAACCGGATAGTCACGCGATAATCCCACCTGCCGTCTTCCGTGGTGTGATACGCCGGCGACTCGATCTTGACGCTGACAATCCGCCCCGTCGACTCAATCTTCTTCAGCAGCGGGTAGTGATTTTTCAGGAAGAGCGAAAGGAATTCCTGCTGATGGCCCCACTGCACCTTGTAGTAGTACTCCACGGTGTAGGGTTGGTCGGCTGCGCCCTGGGGTGGCGCGCCCTGGGCCATCAACGGAGCCGCGCAGAAAGCGGCAAAGAGCAATAGGAAGAAGCTGGCAAAGCGTTTGCGCATCGGAGCCTCCATGGTCGGATGGCCCTCATTGTAGCGCCCGGCGATCCCGCCCAAAAGAAATGCCCGGGAACATGATCGAACCACTGCACCGTCCCGGGCCCACGTGCGCAATGCATAAAGACAGGAGCCTCAACTCCTCGAGCCCCGGCGCCGTACAACGAGCGTCAACTTATGGTCCCCCGCCCGCTGAAATCAATCTCTTGCTGACTGCACGCTTGCTGAATCTCGACGTTACGGTTGACGAGCATTCTGTGCGGGTCCTTATCCCTTGTTCCTGACTTTTGTCATCCCTTGTTCCTGACTTTTGTCCCCGCCCACGGTAGTTGGCTGGATACTGGTTGAAATCAAGCTCCCGCGTATACTGCGAGCGCGCTGCGGTTGGGAATCTCCAGCATCGAGCCGTGAAACGAAACCAGTCGGCGATGCTTGAATGTGCTCAGCGTCCGCGTTACCGTTTCCCGCGAAGCGCCGATAAACTCACCGATCTCCTCGTGCGTCAGCGAGAACCGCATCCGTGTGCATGTTCCATTCGCCTGCCCGTTGCTGCTCCACTCCAGCAGCAGCCGCGCCAGCTTCTCCGGCGCAGACGACGACAGCCCCACGTTGCGCAACTGGTGGCATACCATCCCCACGTGCCGGCTCAACTCCTCCGTCACGTTCATGTAAATCTCCGCGTGCTTCACCATGAATCCCATAAAATCGCGTCGGCTGATGTGCGCCACCCTCGCCGGATACAGCGTCTCTGCCGTGGTTTCGTAGGCCATGCCCGACAGCGCCGACGAAAGCCCCAGCACGTCTCCCTTGCGCGCAATGCGCAGGCTCAGCCGCTTGCCGTCACTCGAGTTGATTGACAGACGAACCTCGCCATCGAGCACCACATACAGCCCGTTGGCCACATCGCGCTCGCTGAACAGCACCACGTTCGGCCCATGCGCGTGCGCAAACTCCAGCGCCGACCAGTCCTCCAGCGCCGCCTCGGACCACCCCTTGAAAAACTCCCCAGCCCGTTCCACTTTCGTGTTCCTGCACATCTCGGCTGTTTTACGCGTTTCCATGTGCGACCCCCTCTGTTCCATTTCCGTTCGGTTGTTTTTAGTTGGCCTTGATTTCGTCTGCCAGGTGTTGCGACCACAGGGACCCGGCAATCAACTCCGCTTTCGTCTGCGCGTAGATCGTCGTCAAAACGCGCTTCCCATCGGAATCCGAATACGTCAATTCGCGCAGATCGAATTTCAGACTCTTCTTGCCCAGGCGTGGAGCAGTTTCGCTCCACGCCCGTTCGAGTTCCTTCACCCAAAGTCCGGCAAGCCGTCCTGAAAGCACGAACTCAATTGTTTCTGCGTTCTCGTGAATGGAAACTTTCAGCACTGCGTTTTCCCTCGTACGCCTTCCCTTAATGCACCCGCCATGCCAAACCCGCCCACGCCGAATCGCATCTAGCGAACTCCCCTGAATACAAAAGATTTAGTTGGAATGCGCGGCGGCAAACCGCCGGTGACGACAAGCCCGGCGACGACCGGTGACGATGACGGTATTTCGTCACGCGACTATTCTCAGTCGCAATGAGCGACGATGACGCGATTTCGTCACCGCCTGAAGGACGGCGCAATCCTTATATGGCGAATCTCGCCGGAAATAAATATTCCGCCGTCATCCTGAGCGAAGTTTGCCGCGCTCTTTGCGGCAAACTCAGTCGAAGGACCTGCATTTCGGGCGGCGGCTGGCCCACTCACCGACTCCAAGGTCAGCACACACACTTAGGGCGGCTCCCCATTCATCGTTCGCCGGGGCGAACGATGAGTGGGCGGGGAAAGCGTCCCGTAGGGACAGCAGGAGAATAGCCCAGGAGAAGCCTCGGCGCAGCCGAGGTGCACTCCTGGGTAAGCGGCACCCAAAAAAGAAGAATCGCCGGCGCGATCCGCAGGGTCGCGCCGGACGGCTGGCCCACTCACCGAATCCAAGGCCAGCACACACACTAAGGGCTGAGCCCCGTTCAACCAACACAATCCGACCTGACAGGAGTAGTCTCCGGTTAACCGGTTCTTCGGGCGGAACCCTTAGTTTTGCTTGTCGGGCGCCACGGCGGACGGGCGGTCACACGGGCACAACGAGCCCGGGAGCGTACGGTTCTCAGATTCAATACTTGAATGCAACCAGACCACGTCACTTCGTTTCCAGCGTGAGGGCGTAGATGTCGTCCGTTCCCACGTCGCGCAGCAACAGTGGAGCGTCCTCCGGATCGAGCCCCATCCAGACCCCAAAATAACCCCGTGTGGTGAAACCCCTTCAGATCGACCACGCGCTCCACTTTGCCCCCCGAAGGGCGGATTCGAAAGACGCCCGGATCATCCCCAAGGCGCAGGAAGTAAATGAATTGGCCATCCCGCGACCAGGTCGGGAACCCAGTCTGTGCCTTTTGCAATTCCGTCCAGCGCTGCGTCTCGAGGTCGAAGACCTTCAGACCATTGTTGCCGAACATCGCGGCAATGTGCCGGCCGTCGGGCGACCATCGCGGCGACCTGGTGCCCTCCGACCCCGGAAGTGTGGATAACTGGCGGCTGGCCAGATCGAGGATCTTTTCCACGGGATGTGTACTGAACCACCCTGCTCCCGACGAAGAAAACACGATCTTGCCGCCGTCTGGGGACCAGTTCGCATCGCTCTGCTGCTCCTCGTCCCCGAGCAGAATTGGCCGCGGGGCGCCGCCCTGGAAAGGAATCAGATAGCTCTTTGCGATTCCCTCCGTGTCCACGGCACAGAAAAGGATCTGGCTCCCGTCCGGCGACCAGCGAAGCGAAGTCGGATACAACGGAGGATCGGTGAGCTGTATGGGGTTGCTTCCGTCCCGGTTCGCCCGCCATAGAATGCCTTCGGGAAAAGTCACATATGCCAGGGAGTTGCCGTCCGGGGCGAACGCGACGAACTCCGCTGAGGTTCCCGCCAGGTAGGGCTGGATCTGACGGGACTTCCCGTCGTAGCGGACCAGTTCGCCAAGCTCTGTCACACCCCGGGCATAGATCGTCTTTCCGTCCTTGCTGGGGATGGACGAACCCCAGCGGGTGGGACCTGACGTCAATGGAAAGGGGCCGATGGCATTGCGGCGGAACAGGCTGCGGCGCTCGTCGAGAGCCCACATCTGGGATGCGCCTGTCGGAAAGCTGCTACCGAAAGCGTAGTAAGGGTCCCGTAAGAGGAATACGAAGAAGCTCCCGTCGGGGGTCCAGCGGCCGCAGCACTGCAAGGACGAGGGTCGAAAGCCCGGTAGCAACAGATGAAGTCCCGATCCGTTCGCGGACACCTCGAACAGCCTGCGGCCATCGTCGAACCGGATCTTGCTGCCATCCGCCGACCAGTTGAAGTTCTCGGGAGCCAGGTTTCTGGTTTCGACCGGCGTGGCCGCCAGGGAGACAAGCCGGTGAGCTTCGGTTCCATCGCTCTTGATGAGATAGATTTCACCCTTCAACGTCGAGTAGACGACCTGCTTCCCATCGGTAGACCAGGCTCCGCTAGAGATGTCAGCGTCAATAAGATGACGAAGCGAGCCTCCAGGAATCCGAACACTCCAAAGACTCCACTTGGCGCCATCGTTCGACCTCACAAGGAGACTGGAGCCGTCCGGAGAAAGATCCAACATCCTCGCACCCGGTAGCGCCACCGGCAGTGACTCCATCTTTCCCCCAGCAATCGGGGCCTGGGCAAGGGGCTCCGGTTCTGGCCATCGATTGAGGTAGAGCCTGATTCCGTCGGTTCCTACAAGGCTCTTGTGGTGGCTGTCGTGGGTGATCTGCGTGTACTCCGTCACGCGCGGCGGCGGCGGCGGACGGCCGATGTACCAAAATGTCGAAACCAGACCCAGGATGAGAACGGCGGCCGCCACTAGCCACGGCCACCGCAGCGTGCTGGCACCCGCACCGGGTTTCCTGGCCGGGACCTCCTTTTCCGCGACGTTGTTCCCGAGCATGGCGGGGTCCGCGGGCGCCAGCTTGCCCGGCATTTCCACCGGGAGTTCCGGTGGATCGGCAAACCGGCCATCAACCGGCGTGACCGGAGCGATGAAGCGATAGCCCCGCTTGGGGATGGTCTCGATAAACAAAGGCGCATCCGATGAGTCGCCCAGTGTGTCGCGCAGGCCCTTCATGGCCATGTTCAGGCCGTGGTCGAAGTCAACGTAGGTATCGGAAGGCCACAGGATGCGTTGCAGCTCTTCGCGCCTGACGATCTCGCCGGCATTTTCCAGGAGATAAATCAGGATAAGAAACGACTGCTCACGAAGCTTGACGGGGAACCCGTCGCGGCGCAATTCCACTCTTCGCGCGTCGACTTCATACACACCGAAACGCCAGGTCTGGTTCGTGCTTGCCGGCGTCGCCACAGTTTCACCCCTATGGGGACCTGCGGTGAAAGTCTAGCACGGTTCTCAGGTCGCAGATTCCCTTTGCACGCCAGCGCTTAAAGATAACTGCACCAGCGATATAGAAGATGACAAGGATTTGACTTGGAAATGACTCCCAGTAGATTGCCACGCTTGCGGCCAGGGCGCAGAGTGCGGTGCATCGCAAACGGGGTTCAAACCTCTGCTCGCCAAATTGAATGCAAACAAGGGGGACACGATGCACAACAATGCAAATCTCTGCAGGAGATCCAAAAGCCTGGCGCTTGTGATCGCCATGGCCGTAGTCGCCGCACTGGCATGTGCGGCTCAAGCTTCCGCACAGAAAATCATCAGCTTCGACGCTCCGAATGCGGGCACTGGCGCAAACCAGGGCACGGTCGCGTACGGCATTAACCTGGGGGGTGTGATTACCGGACGTGTGACCGACAGCAGTTTCGGGACGCACGGATTCGTAGGCACGCTCAAGGGCGGGTTCACCGCTTTCGACGCTCCTGGCGCAGATCCTCTTCTTGGCGGCACAGGCGCGCAGGCCATTAACGACTTTGGTGTGATCACGGGATACTCCGTTGACGGCAACGGCATCTACCATGGGTTTGTGCGCGCCCCCAATGGCAAGATCTCGGTTTTCGATGCCCCGGGCGCGGACACCACGGACGCGAACTTTGGCACCTATCCGATGAGCATCAACATCCTCGGCGCGGTGGTGGGGTTTTACTGGGACGCGAATGCCACAGCGCACGGGTTTTTGCGCGCCGCCGATGGCAAATTCACCACCTTGGACGACCCGGCTGGGGGCAAAGGCGTTAACCAAGGGACTTGGCCTTACAGCATCAACGATCTCGGGGTGATCGTGGGAGCAACGACCCTCTCGAACAATGTCAGCGCCGGCCTTCTGCGCATGCCAAACGGAAGTTTCCCTGATTTTGAATTCCCGTTGACCACCTACTTCAACTCTGCCTACATCAACGACTTTGGGGTCATAGCAGGCTCATACTCTCAAGTTGATGATCAAACCTGTGGTTGTCCCTACGATTTCATCGGCTATCAGCGAATGCCCGACGGAAAGCTGAAGACCTATGCACCTTCGGGATCGGGCACAACGACCGCCTATGCGGATGATGGCACCTGGACGAACGCAGTGAACACTGTTGGGGCTACCACGGGCTACGTCATCAGCGATGAGGCTGAAGTGAATGCCTTTCTGCGCGATGCCAACGGCAAGATCACTGTGTTTGGGTACCCCGACCAGGCCGTCGTCCCAGGTTCCTACGAGGGCTCGGGCGGCTACGCCATCAATGCGGAAGGGGTAGTGGCAGGCTTTTGGAACGACGGCAACTTCGCCAACCATGGGCTCGTACGATTGCCGAAGTAGACTACGGCGCAGAGGCAGGTCAATCGGGATCCGGATTCGTACACCATGGGGGATGGTCAACGGGATCCACTTGCACTCGATCAACGCCTATCAAAGCTTCGTCTGGATGCCGTGATAGCCATTCAACACGGCGCGTGCAGGATGCGGGGGCGTCGCCAATCCGCAAAGGACTCGCGCCTTCTGCATCGTGCCCCCCGGGATGCGGGTCTGGCAAAAGCCAGGCCCGCCTTCTCGCTGTGGATGTTCGCATCATTTCGAGAACGTGCCGCCTCTTCAGGCGAGGGATTCCATCGGCCACTTTTTGGCGTTCCGGGCGGTTTGTCGGCAAAACGGAGACTGGGCAAGAAAGGTCCTCGTAAGCGGGCCTTGCGCCGCCAAAAGCCGGTGCCTTGGCTATACCGGTAGCAACTCTGAATCAACTACCCCCCTCGAGCGCCCGTACAATCTCCCGCCGGAAATATCCAGCTTCTTTTCCGCACCGCTATTTACATTCCCGCACAACCCCCTGTGGTAGGTTATTTACCAGCAGTTCCGACCGGTGTGCCCTCAGGAGCGCGCCCGCTGCCTCTCGCGTGAGGAAGGAAAATCCGCGGGAGAGTATCGGTTACCACAACCAACGGAAATCCATGCCCCACCGGAGTGAGGAGACCCATGTCTGCGATTACTTCGTTCCTCAAGCATCATTACCGTCATTTCAACGCCGCCGCCCTCATTGACGCCGCCCAGGCCTACGTCGACCACCTCAACTCCGGCGGCAAGATGTTCATGACCATCGCCGGGGCCATGTCCACCGCGGAGCTGGGCCTGTCCCTCGCCGAAATGATTCGCCAGGACAAGGTCCACGGCATCTGCTGCACCGGCGCCAACCTGGAAGAGGACGTCTTCAACCTCGTCGCCCACGACTATTACGAGCGCGTTCCCCATTACCGCGACCTGACCCCTTCCGACGAGGCCGCCCTGCTTTCGCGCCACATGAACCGCGTCACCGACACCTGCATCCCCGAAATGGAGGCCATGCGCCGCATCGAGAACGAGGTGTTGGAGGAGTGGGTGAAGGCTGACCGGGCCGGCGAGCGCTTCTTCCCCCACCAGTTCATGTATAAGATATTGCTTTCAGGGCAGTTAGAGAAGTCCTACCAGATCGATCCGAAGAACTCGTGGTTGCTGGCCGCCGCCCAGAAGAACCTCCCCATGTTCGTTCCAGGGTGGGAAGACGCTACTCTTGGCAATATGTTCGCCGGACATTGTATCTCCAATGATGTGAAGAACATACACACTGTCAGGACGGGGATTGAGTACATGATGGAGCTGGCCGAGTGGTACACGCAAACCACTGAAAATACGCCACTTGGGTTCTTCCAGATTGGGGGAGGGATTGCCGGTGATTTTCCCATCTGCGTGGTGCCGATGCTGCACCAGGATTTGCAGCGGGAGCATGTGCCGCTATGGGCATACTTCTGCCAAATCAGTGATTCTACAACAAGTTACGGGTCGTACTCGGGCGCGGTTCCAAACGAAAAAATCACCTGGGGCAAGCTGGGGGAGAAGACGCCGAAGTTCATCGTGGAGTCGGATGCGTCGATTGTGGCGCCGCTGATGTTTGCTTACGTTTTGGGCTGGTAAGTGCATATTTTCTAAAAACATAAGGCTCAAAGGATGTAGATGGTCTACGGGTGGAACGATCCGGGGTGGGTTGTTTCACCCGTCTGAGACGATCCGGCCCGAGTTGTTGCACCCGTCTGAGACGATCCGGGCCAGGTTGCGCGGCATTCCCAAATCGACATTGTTAAGTATTCGCTTTTTCTACGCCCTGGACGACCTCTGGCTGGAGTGGGGCAGTGCCGCCGGGGCCGGGGTCAAAAACGCATGAGCCAGGAAGCAAGAGTCTCCGCCACGCTGTCCGGCTGCTCAAAGGCGGCGAGGTGGCCGGCGTCAGAGAGCAGATGCCACGCGCAGCCGCCGGGGGCGTTCTGGAACGCGGCCATGTCGGATGGAGCGATGCTGCCGTCTTCGCCGCCGGCGATGGCTAGAACCGGCACGTTGATCGTCGCCACCGTGGGCAGCGAGTCGGGGCGCGCGGCCAGGCCAGCCTGAACTGCGATGACCGCCTCGGCGGTCAGGGTCATTGTGGAGCGGACTTCATCGACCAGCTCGGGCCGCTGCGCGCGCGAGCTTGCGCCGGGCAGCGTGTTGGCCATGGTGTCGAGAAAGCCGCTTGCGCCTTCCAAGCGGACGCGGGCGATGTTCTCGGCGCGCTTGGCCAGAGCCGGTTCGCCATCGGCCTGCGGCTTGGAGCAGAGGAAGGCCAGCGCCTGCATGCGCTCGGGGGCGCGACGCCAAAGCTCGAGCAGGACGTAGCCGCCGATGGAGCAGCCGGCGAACACGGCCTTCTCAATTTCCAACTTGTCGAGGAGGGCAAGCACTTCGTCTGCTAACTGGCCCATGGAGAGCACCGGGGCGTCGGGCACGCGGGCGAAGCCGCCTACGGGCAAATTGACACCAAGTTCTGAGGCGCCGTGGCCGCGGAAATCCGGCAAGATTGCCCGCACGCCGGGGAGCTGGGCGATCATAGGCAGCCAGTAGCGATGGTCGAGGGGCGTGGGATGGAGGAAGACGACGGGCGTTCCGTTGCCCTGCTCCACGTAGTTCAAAGTGACGGCGTTATTTGTATAGGAGCCTCTCACGGCTGCGGGGGCGTCCCGGGCATGGGAAACGGCTCTTCGGGGATTCCGATCCAGCCGGCCAGATAGGCTACGCCGACGAGGCCGCCGGAGAAGAAGAACCCGAGGACGGTGAAGATGCGGACGATGGCGACGTCCCAGCCGTAGGCCTGGGCGAGGGCGATGCAGACGCCGGCGATCTGGCGGCCGACATGGGGACGGACCAGCGGGCGGCTGGTTGGCGGCGCGGCCACGTTCACGGTTGATCCGCAGTTGGAGCAGAAGCGCGCCGTGGACGGCAACCCCGATCCGCAGCGATAACAAAAGACAGGCATGACGAAAACCTCCACTGCTCTCAAAGTGATGATACGGCGTGGGGAGGGTGGAGGTTCCGTGGCAGCCGTCAGCCCTCAGCCGTCAGCCTTGATCATGTGGAACAGAGCCGTCCTGCCCAAGTTCGCGGGTACCCCGTCATTGGCTCAACGGCCACGTTGTGAAGTTGAGCCAGGCTTGTGTGCTGCCGATGACCATAAATAAGGGGAGAGACGACAAAAGTCCAAGACCACCCCAAGCGAACCCGGGATGCAGACGCCGGTGTTTGACGGTGTCGTAGACGATGCACACAATCGGGGGGATTTCGGTGAAAGCGACCATTTCCCAAAGGCCGCCTGCAAGAAGGATAGGCAGAGGAATGAGTTCGAGAAACCGTCCCACAGCCGGAAGAAGAAGAGCGCAGGAGGCGAGGACCATTACCCGTTTGTGAATTTCGCCACGACGGCGAAAGCATAGCCCAAAAGCAACGAGAACCAGGAAGGTCAGACTACTCCCGAAGTCGAGAGCGAGAGGGCGAAGATTCATGGCCAACGAACCTGGGTTCGCCAGATAGCTTCGCCTTCCCGCATGAAAGGAAACGGCAATAGCTACGCATGCTGCAAGTGGGGCCAGCAGGGCACCGATAATCCCCAGGCGGCGATGCAGATCGACGCGATGCCGAGCGACCAGACGCACTTGAATGAAAAACAATGTGAACCAGAGGGTAAAAATCAGACCGTGGAGATGCAGAAGCAGGGGCAGCGCGCGCGTGCCGAACAGAGCCTTCAGGTAGTAGGTGCGGGCAAAGCCGGCGAAAATGACCAGGAATAAGCCAACAGCAGCCCACGTATAGAAACTACCGTGCGGTTTCGACCGGTTGGTGGGTGCACAGGTATTCATCGTGTTTTCAGCTTAGTGTACGATGGCAGGCGTCGTACACAACTTTTCCGTCCAGCATCGCCAGTATCTATTCCGTCTTCGGTTGATCAGATCTCGAAGGCGGTGTTGAGATCGACGGTCTGGATCAAGCGTGCATTCCTGTGTTCCGGTTCCTTGGTTTCTTGGCTTTCAAGCGAGCTGACGGTGGTTTCCCCAGGTCCACGGGGCAGCCAATATCATTGCGTCCCTACGGGACGCGGCGGTCTTTTGGGGGCGCGGTTTCCCCGGGTAGAGTCCGCCGTCCGCCGCGGCGGACGGCGGACTCTACCCGGGGCTATTTTCCTGCGGTCCCTACGGGACGCTTTCCCGCTCATCGTTCGCCGCGGCGAACGATGAGCGGGGCACAGCTTTTGATTGCTGCGGGCGGGTGATCCATGTTGGTCGGCGGGCCACCTGCCTTTATTCTCAAACAGTAATCCGGCGCTCAAAAGTTGCGCCGTGATACGATGAACCCCTCCCCGAAAGCCCCTGACAACTGAGTCTGGAATGCGGAAAACCCTCCTAATTGCAGCTCTGCTTCTCGCTCCCACCGTCGTCGCTGCGGCGCCTCAGCCCTTGCCGATAGACACAATCGGACAGGCCATCCTGCCCATGGACGGGCCGTGGCAGTTTCACCCCGGCGACAATCCAGCATGGGCTTCGCCGGATTTCGACGACTCCGGATGGGCGCAGATCGAGACGGGCCGCACCTGGGAGGAGCAGGGATTCCGCAACTACACCGGGTATGCCTGGTACCGGCGGCGAATCGTCGTCGACCCCCAGTTCAATGAGCGAATCCATAGGATTTGGAAGCTGGTGCTGTATCTGCCTGCAGTGCAGAATGCGGCGGAGGTTTACTGGAACGGGCGGCTCATCGGCAGCTACGGAAAGCTGCCGCCGGATCCCGTATGGTACGACGCGGTATGGCCGATGGGAGTGGCGATCCTGTGCCCCGCGTGCGGGCGGGGGCAATTTGCGCTGGGGCGGCCGGGGTCCGGGGTGCTCGCGATCCGGGTGTGGACGGCTCCGTATGTTTTTTTCAGCTCGCCCAACGTGGGTGGGTTGACGGCCACGCCGGAGCTCGGGAGCGCTGAGGCGATCCGCGATCACGTGGGCCGGCAGAGCTCGGAGTGGCTGGAGGGCAGCCTGTATACGCTGGGCCTGACGCTGGTGTCGGGCTTTGTGGCAGTGCTGGCGCTGCTGGCCTGGCTGCGCGACCGGCGGCAGTGGATGCTGTTCTGGCTGGCAATCTATACCGTTCACGCAGTGCTGCTGCTGCCGTTCCAGGTGCCTGGGCTGTGGAGCTTCCGGCTGGGCTACGGGCTCATTGCGCCCGTGGTGGGCGTGGAAGATATCTCGCTGTGGTTCGTGCTGCTCTACCTGCTGAACCTGCGAGACGATAGGCGGCTGGTGCGGTGGACGCTATGGATGACGGCGGTAGCCGTGATGGGCGATTGTGGCGATGGAGCGTTGCAACTCTTCCAGTGGACGACCTGGCCGGGGCATCGTTTTCTGGCGTGGGACATCGGATTCACGATCCCGGCGCTGCTGGTGGAATGCTGGGTGCTGGTGCTGGTAGGGTTCGCCTTCCGGCGCAAGCTGGACGCGGCCCGCTGGCTGCTGGCCATTGCGGCGCTGCTGGTGGACGTGCTTCAGGCGGTCCACGACTGGGGCGACGCCGGAGCGCGCTGGACTCACTGGACGATTGCCGATCCGCTGGCGTGGCCGCTGTTCACGGTGGCGGGGAACGCCTTCAACGCGGGGACGCTGGCCGATACTCTGCTGCTGGCATCGATTCTTTACGCTGTTTGGCGCTATGAAACCGAACAGCGAAACCGGCGAACCCTGCTCGACGAGGAGCTTCGCAATGCGCAGGAGCTACAGCGGGTGCTGATTCCTTCAGCCCAGCCTGAGATGCGCTGCTTTCAGGTTTCGAGCGCCTACCGTCCGGCGCAGGAGGTAGGCGGCGACTTCTTCCAGATCATTCCCAACCCCGACGATTCCGCGCTGGTGGCTGTCGGCGACGTGAGCGGCAAGGGCCTGAGAGCGGCGATGGCCGTCTCGCTGATCGTCGGCGCGCTTCGCACCCTGGCAGAAGGGAGCACCGATCCGGCACAGGTGCTGGCAGGACTGAATCGCCGGCTCGAAGGCCGTCTTGGCGGTGGATTCGCCACCTGCCTGGTGGCGCTGCTGCAGCCCGACGGACGCTGCGTCTTCGCGAACGCCGGGCATCTGCCGCCTTTCCTGAACGCCCACGAGGTGGAAATGCCGGGCGCGCTTCCCCTGGGGCTCAACCCAAACGAGCGCTACGAAAATCAGGAAGTAGTTCTCGCGCCGGGTGATCGGCTGACTCTCTACACCGACGGCCTGCTGGAAGCCCGCGACTCCACAGGCGGACTTTTCGGCTTTGAGCGCCTGGCAAAGTTGGTGGGGAGCACGGCGGCGGCGGAGGATGCCGCAGCTGCGGGCGTCCAGTTTGGCCAGGAGGACGACATTACGGTGCTGACGGTGACGCTGGTGCCCTGCGGCGTGCCGGCCTGACTCATTGGTGCGATGGTCGCAAGCTCATGAACGCGGAACAACGGGACCCCAACCGGATGGATAAAGGCGGTCTTCCTTCCGCGCTTCTGGTTCGCTTCCGTTGCCGTCGCGACGCCGGGCAGCTATGATTGCTTCCGCTTTCCTGGAGCGTTCATGAAACCGCGCGCAATCGCTGGGTCCATAGCCGCACTGCTCGCCTTGCCATTGCTCAGCCTCAATGCCCAGCAAACCCGGATCGACTGGAACAGCGTTCTGCTCGTCTCCCGCTCCACGCCCACTCTGCAGGTGGTGGTCAATCCCATGCTTTACCGCGGCGCGGCAATCCACGACGCCTCATTTGCCGCGGTAAAGGCACTTGGGGCCGACTACGTTCGCTATGTGCCATGGCTTCCCTACCCCAAAGCCGCTGTGGCCGAGCTGGAGCCGCCCACCGCTGACAAGACTAGCTGGGACTTCAGCTCGATAGACCCGGTGACGCAGGACTTTTTTACGGCTACCAGCGGCCACCGCACGCTGATCAACTTCAGCACCATTCCGGCGTGGATGTTCAAGACTGCCAAACCAGTGGCGTATCCGGCGGATCCGGGGCAGGTTGACTGGGACTACACACAGGGGACCGAGCTGCGCGATCCCTCGGGCAAGGAGGTGGGCGACTACTATGCGCGCCTGGTGAGCTGGTACACGCAGGGAGGGTTTACCGATGAAGCGGGCCGCCGGCATGAGTCGGGCTATCACTACGACATTCCGATCTGGGAGGTGCTGAACGAAGTGGAAGCGGAACACTCGACCACTCCGGAGGACTACACCCTGCGCTACGACGCGATCGTGAGCTCCATCCGGCGGGTGAGCCCGCAAACCAGATTCATGGGGCTGGCGCTGGCTGCGCCGGGCGCCAACCCGCATTTTTTCGAGTACTTTCTGAATCCGGCGAATCACAAAGCGGGCATTCCACTCGACTACATCTCCTTCCACTTTTACGCCACGCCCGCGTCCGATGAGACGCCGGACACGTGGCAGCACACCTTCTTCGACCAGGCCGACGGATTCCTGGCCACCACGCGCTACATTCTGGCAATCCGCGACCGCCTTTCGCCGGCGACAAAAGTGGATACCGACGAGCTGGGCGTGATTCTGTCCAACGACAACCGCGAAACCGCGAGCCAGCTGGCAATGCCATCGCGCATCCCGAGGCGCTACTGGAACGCTGCTGCCGCGCTCTACGCGTACCTGTTCGTCGAGCTGTCGAAACTTGGCGTCGACGTCATTGGGGAGTCGCAACTGGTGGGTTATCCGTCGCAGTTTCCCAGCGTGACCATGATGGACTGGACTACGGCCAAGCCCAATGCGCGCTATTGGGCGCTGAAGCTCATCAAGGACAACTTTCATCCCGGCGACAAGCTGGTGGGGCCAGCCGAATCCGACAGCTCGGAGGTCGCCATCCAGGGGTTTATCACGGCGGAAGGGCGCAAGGTGCTGCTGGTGAACAAGACGAATACGGAACGGACAGTGAAGCTGCAGGCTGACCTGGCCGGGGGTGCGACGTGGACGGTGGATGAGGCGTCAGGGGAGGATGCGCCTCGCGCGGGAAAGGCCGATGGCGCAGAGCTCCGGCTGGCGCCATTTGCCGTGACGGTACTGGGAGCACCCTAGCTCGTGACTGGGGAACAGGTCTACGCGCCGGTGTAAGGGGAGCGGAGATAGTGGCGGGCCTGGCCGGCGCGGGAGGTGTTGGGGCCGGCGTCGATGGCCATCTGGTAGTCCGCTAGCGCTTGCTGGCGCTCCCCCGTGAGATCGCGGCACTGGCCGGCGTCGAGCATGGAGCGGATTTTGAGTTCCGGACCGACGTGCTGGGTGTAGGCCGCGCGCTCGTAGGCCTGGGCAGCTTCAGCGTAGTGGCGCTGGCCGCGGAGGGCGTCGCCGAGGCCGAAGTAAGTGAGCTCGAGCTGAGCGGACGCGTAGTAGCCGGGCTTCTGCGCGTTTGCCACGATGGCCTGGTAGCTGGTAACCGCGGCCATGCCCTCGCCGTCATCCTTGCGCAGGTTGGCTTCTTCGAGCGCGAAGAGATAATCGTGGGGGTACTGGCCCTCAAGGCCGCGGACGACCTGGATGGCCTGCTGGTATTTCCCTTCGCGGCGGAGGAACAGCGCGATTACGGTGCGGGCTTCAACGCTGCTGGCGACTCCGTGGTCGGCCGCGTCCCAAAGCAGCTTCATGCCCTGCGCTTTGGAGCCGGTGATGCCGGCAAAACCGATGAGGATTTTAAACGGCAGAGGCAGCGCGCCGACGACATAGGAGTAAACGCCGACGACGAGCTTGGTGTCCACGTAATCGGGATCGAGCTGAAGGACGCGCTCCTCGTCGTCCCTGGCCTTGGTGGCTAGGCGGAAACCGGCGCCGTAGGCACGCTCCACCATGGCGACGTAGGTGCAGCGAAGGGCCCGAACCCATCCGCGGGCGTAGAGCGCGTGGACGTCGTTGGGATTGTGGCTGAGGCGCGCGTCAGCCTCGCGGACGGCATCGTCGGCCAGGGCGAAGATCCGGATGCGGACTGCGGGATCTTCCTGAGTGGCATGTTTGCCGGTGAGGAAGCCGTCGTTGGCATAGAAGGTGGTGTCGAGGAGGTCCTGGCGGTAGAGCTCCTGAAAGACGTTGGCTTCGAGGAGGAGCGCAGTGGCCTGAGGATCGCCGGGGTGGGCCTCAAGGACGCGCTCAAAGAGCTGGATTGCGCCCGGATAATCAAGGTCGTAGAAGTGCTGGAAGGCTTCCCGGACCAGGGGATCGCGATTGAGGGGATTGGTGTGGGCCTCGGCGGCAAAGGCGGGGGCTGCGCCGCAGCCGAGAAGCAGCAGCAAGGCGCAGCTTAGAGCTGTTTTTAGATTTGGAAGTCTCCTCATCGTAAGGCCCGCTTGGCGGGTGGGCGCGAAGGGGGCCAGTTCAAGGATAGTGGAGGAAGTTGGATGGGGGCTTGTCGTCCCACCCTAAGCGCAAGGAACGCGCTTAGGATGGGGCACCCGCAGGAGGTTTGGCCGGGCGAAAAGCAGATTCCCCGTCGCGGTCGGGAATGACAGAAAGAACAGCAAAGGCAAAGGCGAGAACAAGGGATCGTTGGAATCTGGCGGCTTTTCCACCAGCCCGGAGAAAGCTTTTGTCCTACGATGGAGATATGGCGAGCACACAACCAATTGCCAACAGTGGCGCTCAAAGCCAGCGGAAGATGGACCCGCGCGACGCGGCGCGGGAACGGCTGATTGTGGCACTGGACGTGGCGGACGCTGCCGCGGCATCCGTGCTGGTGGAGCGGCTGGACGATACCTGCTCCTGGTTCAAGGTGGGACTGGAACTGTTTGTATCAGCGGGGCCGGCGGTGCTGGAACCGCTGCTGCGGCGCGATTACCAGGTTTTCCTGGATCTGAAGCTGATGGATATTCCCAACACGGTTGCCGGGGCGGTGCGGTCGGCGGCGACGCTGGGCGCGCGCATGCTGACGGTGCACGCGGCCGGCGGGCCGGCGATGCTGGCGGCGGCGCACGACGCGCTGAGCGGGGTGGCGAATCCTCCAGAACTGCTGGCGGTGACGGTGCTGACCAGCATGGACGAGATGCAGTTGAAGGCTGTGGGCGTGCACCGGGAGCCGGGGAGCCAAGTAGAGTTGCTGGCGCGGATGGGCATGGATGCAGGAATCCGGGGGTTTGTGTGTTCGCCGAACGAGGTGCAGGCGCTGCGGCGGATGACGGGGCCGGGCGGGACGCTGGTGGTGCCGGGAATCCGGCCGGCGGGCGCGGCTGCGGGCGACCAGAAACGGATTGCCACGCCGGGGGAGGCGCTGCGCGGCGGAGCGAGCTACCTGGTGGTGGGGCGGCCGATCACGCAGGCGGTGGATCCGGCGGAAGCGGCAGAGCGGGTGCTGGGGGAGATGGCGGCGGCGCTGGAAGGCTGATGGAGAGGCCTTTTGCCCTAGCCCTCAGCCTTCAGCCATCAGCCCTCAGCTTTTAGCCATCAGCTTTCAGATTTCAGCCGCGAGAATCGCAAACTATAGACTGCAAAGTCCGGCCTGGCGGCCGGGCTTTGGCTTTGTGAAAGCTGAAGTGGGAGTTTAGAGCTTCTCGTAGAAGTCGCAGGCTGAGCACGAGATATAGACACCGCCCGGGATGCCGCGCTCGCGGTCCTTGACGCGCTTGACGATGCGCGTGGGCTTGGAGCACTTGGGGCAGTCAGTGGACTTGGTGGTGTCCATCATCTTCTTGCGGTCGCCGGTCTTTGCAATCTTGGCCATGGTGGGTGGTTCTCCTTTGTGGTTGTCTGGGGCTCACACGCGGCGATGCGCCACGCGGCTTCGACGGCGCGGTACGGGACTCTCTGCTGAATCGGGGACGAAACGGGAGGGAGTTCGACTCGCTGGATTCAGTGTACAACACGGCGAGTTGTCAGCCTTTAGTTCTTAGTTCACAGTTCTCAGTTCTCAGCGGTCAGTAATCAGCCTGCAGCCTTCAGCTTATTGCGGGTTCGACTGAGGGTTGGGGGCTGGCTGCTGGGCGGGTGGCGACTGGGCCGGCTGGTTGTCTGCGGGCTTTGGCTGGGTGGACTTGTCCTGCCGGCTCTGGCCAGGCTGCTGGCTCTGGCCAGGCTGCTGGGTGTCAGCGGGTTTCTTGGCGGCGTCGGGCTGGGCGGAGTCGTCAGGCTGGGGTGTGCGCGGGAGATTGCTTGCATCTGGGTAATCGTCGGGTTTCTGCTGGGGGAACTCGACGGGGCGCATGGTTCCCTGCCCTGAGTCGTTCTTGGGATCGTCCTGAGGGAGGGTCTCGCCAGCGTTTCGAAGGGAGGGCGGCGCTTCGGGCGCCTGGGTATCGGGGTTGGGGTGAGTGTCCCCCATGGCGATGGTTTTGGTGTTGGATACTGGGGCGATCGGGGTACCGCTGGCGCGCATCAGAGGTTCGACCTCGTCCTGGGTGAAGATCTGCGGGGGTTCGCCGACCTTGGCGATCTCGACGCGGATGACGCGGTTGCCATTGATGCGGACAAACTGGACGGGGTCGGGCGGCTTGCCGTAGATCCACTCCTCGAAGGGCATCTGGCCGTCCATCTCGCGGACTCTCTGGTCGGGCTGTCCGAGGGCGAACATGACCATATTGGTGGTCATTCCGACCATTACCCGGTGATTGAGGATGGCATCCTTGAGAGGTTTGGGGAGGGTGTCGGTGAAGGCCTGGACGGGGGTCTTCAGGTCGAAGGAGATGAGCGGCGCCAGGAGAGCCTTGACCTGCACGTCAGTGACCGAAGGCATGCGGCCATTGAAGGTGAGGGTGACGTGCGCGCCCTGAGGATCGTTTTCAGCGTCGGTGGGGACTACGGGGGTCATCATCGGGCCGGTCCCGAGCTCGATGTGCTGCAAGAAGCGGTGTTTGGCGTCAGGACCACCGTTGAGGCTCAGGACCAGCTTGTCGTGATCGAATTTGATATCGGTGATGGCGACGGCATCGCCGGGCTTAGCGGAAAGGCCGTTGGTGGTGACCATGTCGAGGTAGGCCTCGCCGGCGGGGTCAAGCTTGCCATTGGCCATCAGCGTCAGTCCCCTGTGGCCCTTGGGAAAGGGACGCATGGCCCAGCCCTGCTCGCCTATGAGGGAGCGAATCAGGGCGGTTCTGGATCGGGGATCCATCGCGCCTTTTGGAAGCTGGATGCTGGTGGGCTGAATCTGGGTGAAGCGGCGGTCGACGGTTGTGGCGGAACTGGAAGGATTGCCATGGGTGTCAATGGTGATGGCCTGGCCACGCGCCGAGGGAGCGGCGAGCAATATGACGACTGCCGCACAAAAGGCGAGACGAAGAGGCACCGAGACGGAAGAAAGGGCGTATGCCGAATTAGGAGCCGACATGGGGAATCCTCCCATGGATGCCATCAAGGATGGCGCACCGAACGAAGCGAAGCAAGAGCAAAAATCGAAATCGGTTTGATCCGGCTCAACCGGGCAACGATGCGGAATGGGCGAAACAGAGCCGGGAAGACTTGTGGGTGACGAAGTGTTGGCTCCTGGCTTCTGGTAGTTAGACTTCCTGTCTGGTCTTTTGGGCAGGCGAGATTTGTGGGCGGGAACTCCCGCATTAAAGCCTGTCCGAAGACCGGCGGTACTTCTTGGCTGGCCTTACTCTTTCGTCAGAATCAAGAGCCGGCCGCTTCAGTTACTGGGAATCCGGATCAGTGGGATTCGTTGCCTGTCTCGGGGTGGGGATATTCGGAGGCGGTCTCGGGAACGGGCGCGGGAGTAGATTGAGCGGGAGGGTCGCCGAAGGCGGCGATCTGGACGAGGGCGGGCGCGGCGGCTTCGGCCGATCCCATGGCGGCTTCATGCTGTTGCCGGGCCGCGGCATCGAGATCGACGGGAATGCCCGCGGGAGTCAGGACCGGGGCGTTGAAGCGGTAGTCCAGGTCGCGGGTGGCGCGGTAGAGGACGGGCAGCGCGAGCAGGATGACGATGACGGCGAACCAGCTTGCGTCGAGACCGTAGCCGCCGCCGGTGAGCCAGAAGGGACCTGTGGGGTCGCCTTGAAGGATGGGAGAGTTGGAGCTATTTCCGCGTACGGTGAGGCCAAAGAGGAGGGCGCGGCTGGCCTGCCAGCCGAAGTTGAGGCCCCAACCGACCCAGAGAGCGCGAGTGCGGAGATACGCAGTGGACAGCAGGACGGCCAGAACAAAAGCGACGGCGGCGCTGGAGTGAGTGGCACCGGGGCGCATGCTCTCAAAGAACCCGTCGAGGAGCGAGAAGCCGAAAACAGCGCCGGCGGAACCGGTGGCGCGAGCAAAGCGCTGGAAGGCGTAGCCGCGAAAAGCAACCTCGACAACCAATGCAGCGAGGGCGAAGTATGCGGCGTCAGCGAGGAACCATCCCCAATTGACCAGGCCGAACGAGAAGCTGACGACGATGCCGCCATCGAGGGCCATGGCGACGGCGCAGATAACAGCCATGCCCCAGCCAATGGAGAGCCCGAGCGCGAATTCGCGCGGCCAGCCGGGACGGGATGGCAGGCCCTGATCGGCGATGGGATGCTGGCAGCGATTGAGGGTGAAACCAAATCCCGCGAATCCGAAGACAAGCAGGAAAGCGAGAATGGCCTGTTCGACCAAAGGGGACCATTGGTCATTTACCAGGCGTTGTGCGGCGTGACGGGCGAGCGGCGAGACGAGGAAGAAGTAAAAGAGCGCGACCAGAAATTGGCCGTAGGCACGCAGGCGGCTGTCCGGTTGATTGGGGGCAGTCACCGGCACCGCCTTGCGGGGTGAGAACGCATGGACCGTGAATGAGCCGGGAAACCGCTAAAGGAAAGCCGCATGAGGAGTCCGATGCGCCCGTCAGGCGTGCGCCGATCAGGGCTGAGTGTAGAACTGCGCGATGTTACGGAACTTGGCCAGGCGAGCCGCAACCATCGCGTCAACGGGCATGGCCTGAAGCTCGTCGAGATGGCGGCGAAGTGTTTCGGCGAGGATTATGGCGGTGGCGTCGGGGTCGGCGTGGGCTCCCTCAGCGGGTTCGGGAATGATCTCGTCGACGCAGCCCAGCTCCAATGCGTCCCTGGCGGAGATGCGAAGGGCGTCGGCCGCGAGCTGCTTGTGAACCGCGTCGCGCCACATGATGGCGGCGGCGCCTTCCGGCGGAATGACGGAGTAGATGGCATTTTCGAGGATCAACACGCGGCTGGAGACGGCAAGGCCGAGCGCGCCGCCGGAGCCGCCTTCGCCGGTGATGACGGAGATGGAGGGGACGCGGAGGCGTGCCATTTCGCGGAGGTTCCGGGCGATGGCTTCCGCTTGCCCGCGCTCCTCAGCTCCCAGGCCGGGATAGGCCGCGGTGACGTCAATGAGGGCGATGACCGGGCGATTGAACTTCTCCGCCAGCTTCATGCAGCGGAGAGCCTTGCGATAGCCTTCGGGGTTGGGCATGCCGAAATTGCGGCGGATGCGCTCCCGGGTGGCGCCACCCTTGCGAATGCCGATGACGAGGACCTCGTCGGCCTGGGATGGATCAGTTGCGCCGGGGCGGGGGAAGCGAGCCATGCCGCAGATGACCGCCTCATCGTCGCCAAAGGCGCGATCCCCGTGAATCTCGCTGAAATCGGTGAAGATCCGGTCAAAAAAGTCCATGGGGTAGGGCCGCTGGGGATGGCGCGCCCGCTCAACTTTCATCCAGGCTACCGAGACCGCCGGGGCCTGCGTTGCACTGCCAGTCTGCTGCTCGCTCATCGGGACCTTGGGGACGGGCCGGGACAAGGCTGCGCCGCCCTCCATTGATTCTACGGGGCGAGGCCGGGAAGGACAAAGCGAAGTAGTTGCGGGAGTTTAGATCGGTTGGGCAAAACCCCAGTCGGGGCTTCAATCGTCTATGGATTCGCACTTTTCGTCAGGAAGCTGACCCGGTCAGCCCAGTCCTGGCGCTGGGTGGCGCGAACCAGCTCAGAAAGGGCGTTCACCAGGCCGCCAATATCGGAAGGCGCGATGGTCTTTTCGTCCACGAAGATCACGCCGGAATGGCTGGCGCCCTCCTCGGCCCAAATCTTGAGCAGGGGCGGGATGGTGCGCCGGTCGTAGGTGACGAGAGTGAGGCCGTGCACGGCGGCCTCGCGGAGACAGGTGACGTCGTCACAGCCCAGCAGGTGGCCGCGCCCGAACTCAGCTAAAGGAAAGACTGGAAGGCGCGGGAATCGACGGCGCAGGCCATGCGCAGTCTGCGGCGAGATGTGCTCATCGAGCAGCAGCTTTAGCACGCCCGCGACCCGATCCCTTCCGTGCCCGGAATACTTGCGCCTGCGGCAACATCCGGGTCAATTGGCTTAGGCCGATGGCATTCTGCTCGGCCAGCGCTTCGTCGATCTCACCGGGGTACGCCTGTGCATAGTTCGCGGCAGCGGCGACCTTTGCCTCCGGCCAGCCGAGATGTTGTGCAACCGACGGAATATCGCTCTTGTAACTCTGCAGAAGCAGGATCACTTCCCATATGGCGAGCGAGCTGCCCTGGATGCAGGCCTGGCGGCCGGCAGCGGAATCGCGGAAATCGATGAAAGCGAATTCCGCGCGGCGCAGTCCTTCTTCAACAAGCCGGGCGCTGGCATCGCTGGGGGTCCAGCCGTGGCGGCGGGCCAGGCGCTTGAGGCGGTGGCTGCTTTCGGCGGGAAGACGCATGCTGATGACAGTAGATTGGGGCGAGCCCATTTGTAACTCCTGTAGTGATTGTAACTCATTTCCGGCAGGCTCCATCCGGGAAGCGCGTTGGCATGCCGAGGCACGTACACTGGTAAGCCAGAGTGCATGGGCGTAGCGATTGAATTCCGCGATGTGTCGTATGAAACGGCTGGGCGGCTGCTGCTGGACGGCGTGCAGCTAGCGCTGGAGGAGCGCACCGTGACAGCGATTCTGGGACGAAGCGGCGCGGGTAAGACCACACTGCTTCGAACGATGAACCGCCTGGTTGAGCCGACCTCGGGCGAGGTGAAGGTGCGGGGACGATCCGTCGCGGACGGTGATGTGATCGCGCTAAGGCGCTCGATGGGGTACGTGATCCAGGAGACGGGGCTGTTTCCGCATTTCACCGTGGAGCGCAATGTGGGCCTGGTGCTGGAGGCAGAGGAACGGCCGCGGGCGGAGCGTGAGGCGAGGTCGCGCGAGCTGCTGGGCATGGTGGGCCTTGCGCCGGAGGAGTTCCGGCGACGGTATCCAAACCAGCTTTCCGGAGGACAGCGGCAGCGCGTGGGACTGGCGCGGGCGCTGGCGGCAAAGCCGGACATCCTGCTGATGGACGAGCCATTCGGGGCGCTCGATCCGCTGACACGGGCGGAGATGCAGGACATGCTGCGGGGATTGCTGGATCAGTTGCGCGTGACGGTGCTGCTGGTTACACACGATCTGGACGAGGCGCTGATGCTGGGCGGCCGGATTGTGCTGATGACCGAGGGGCGGGTGGCGGCGGACTTGACAGCGGAGGAGTTTGAGGGATCGGAGCAGAAGGAAGTCGCGGCGTATCGGCGGGCGTTTCATCGGGGAGTGGCTCGTGGTACGTGATTCGTGTTTCGTGGTTCGTGGATCGTGATTCGTGTCGCGATGGCGGAGAGATGACTGAGTGACGGGATTTCTGGGGCAATACGGCGGGGAGATCGGCGAGCTGACGGTGGAACATTTGTGGCTGACTGGCGCGGCCATGCTATTTGCCACTGCGATTGCTGTGCCGGCAGGCGTTTGGCTGACGCGGTGGCCGCGATGGGCGAACCCGGTGATCGGCGTGGCCAACGTGTTGCAGACGATTCCCTCGCTGGCGATGTTCGGATTCCTGCTGCCGCTGCCGTGGCTGGGCGAGCGTGCGGCGCGGATCGCTATTGTGGCGCTGACGGCGTATGCGCTGCTTCCCATTCTGCGCAACACGTATGCGGGGATTCGCGGGATCGATCCGGCGGTGATCGAAGTGGCGCGGGCGCTGGGGCTCACGGGGCGGCAGAGACTGTTCAAGGTGGAGCTGCCGCTGGCCGCTTCGTTCATCCTGGCGGGGCTGCGCACGGCGACGGTGACTTGCGTGGGGATTGCGACGATTGCGGCGGCGGTGGGCGCGGGCGGGCTGGGCGAGTTGATTTTTCGCGGCGTGGCCAGCGTGGATAACCGGCTGGTGCTGGCCGGAGCAGTGCCGGCGGCGCTGCTGGCGCTGGCAGCGGATGGGGCGCTGGGGTTGCTCGAGCGCTGGTTCAAGGTGAACGCGTGAGGATTCGGCGGGTGGGATCCGTGGTTTCCCAGGTCTCCAACACCGGGAGACCTGGGGCACCCATCGCTCGCGAATTTGACGAGACTCGGCGAAGAGTTCTTTCGGGGCTGGCTGCGTTCCCTATCTCTCTATGCCTCGCGGGATGCTCGCCGCCGCGGGCGGATCGCCCCATCATCGGGGCGAAGAACTTTACCGAGCAGGTGGTACTGGGCGAGTTGCTGGCGCAGGAGATCGAGGCGAAGACCGGGCTGAAGGTGGAGCGGCGGTTTTACCTCGCCGGGAGTTACATAGCGAACCAGGCGCTGGTGGCTGGTCGGATCGACGGGTACGTGGAGTACACGGGGACGGCGCTGACGGCCATTCTGAAGCAGCCGCTGGACGGCGATCCGGAGCAGGTGTTGCAGACGGTGCGGCGACTCTACGAGCAGAAGGATCACGTCACGGTGGGGCCGCCGCTGGGATTTGAGAACACCTTCGCCATGGTGGTGCGGGGGGACGACGCGCGGCGACTGCAACTGACTACTCTGAGCCAGGCAGCGCCGTACACGCCGTAATGGAAGTTGGGCGTGGGGTACGAATTCGAGCAGCGGCCGGATGGGTTGCCGGGGCTGAGTGCCGCGTATGGGCTTCGATTCGACGGGCCGCCGCGGACGATGGACCTGGGGCTGCTGTATCGCGCGCTGGAGGCGCACCAGGTGGATATGATCGCGGCCAACTCGACCGATGGGCCGATTGCGGCGCTGGGACTGACGGTGCTCCAAGATGACCGGCATTATTTCCCGCCGTACCAGGCCGTGCCGCTGGTTCGCGATGAGGCGCTGCGGCGATGGCCGGGGATTCGAGTGGCACTGGATGCGCTGGCGGGCAAGGTAAGCGGGGACGAGATGCGGCAGATGAACGAGGAAGTGGATGGGGAGCATCGCGATCCGGCGGAGGTGGTGCGGGAGTTTCGGGCGCGGAAGGGACTTTGAGGCGCGAAAGCCACAACCGGCAAGCGCAATGGGCTTGACATAACTGAACTAAACCGTTCAGTATTGTCATGGCTTAGTCGGGAGGTCGATCGGAATGATTCAAGTCCACAACCTGGTGAAGACCTTTGGCTCGTTTACGGCCGTGAACGATATCACGTTCAATGTGGCGCAGGGAGAGATTTTCGCTTTCCTGGGGCCGAATGGAGCGGGCAAAACCACCACCATCAAAATGCTGACGACACTATTGCCGCCTACATCGGGGAGCATGCGGCTGGACGGGATGGATCCGTTGACGCATCAGCACGAGGTGCGCAAGCGTTTCGGGATCGTCTTCCAGGACCCCAGCCTGGACGGAGATTTGACGGCGAAAGAGAACATGGAGATCCATGGTGTGCTGTATCACGTGCCGCACAAGGTGCGGAAGCAACGGACCGAAGAACTGCTGAAGCTCTTCGAGTTGTGGGAGCGGCGGGACGAGCAGGTGAAGAAGTTTTCCGGCGGCATGAAGCGGCGGCTGGAAATTGCGCGGGGATTCCTGCATACACCGAAGATTCTCTTTCTGGACGAGCCGACGCTGGGGCTTGACCCGCAGAGCCGCAACCAGCTCTGGAGCCATGTGAAGCGGGTGAACGAATCGGAGCAGGTGACGGTGATGCTGACCACCCACTACATGGACGAAGCGGACCGCGTGGCGCACCGGATCGGAGTGATCGACCACGGCAAGCTGGTGGCGCAGGGGACGCCGCGGGAGATCAAGGACTCGACCGGGACGGAGACGCTGGAGGACGCATTTCTGAAGCTGACGGGCTCGACCATCCGCGACGAAAGCGCGGGCTCGGCGGATCAGTTGCGGCAATTTGCCAAGATGTGGCAGCAGGGCAGGAGGTAAGAGATGAGCGCGATTTACATTCTGTGGTTGCGGGAGTTGAAGCGGTACACGCGGTCGCGAGCGCAGGTGGTGGCATCGCTGGGCCAGCCGCTGCTGTACCTGCTGGCGCTGGGGTTTGGCCTTGGGCCGGTATTCAAGAAAGCCGGCGGGGGGAACTATTTGCAATTTCTGGCGCCGGGCGTGATCGGCATGTCGGTATTGTTCTCGTCGATTTTTTCAGGGCTGGGACTGTTGTGGGACCGGCAGTTCGGCTTTTTGAAAGAGACGCTGGTGGCGCCGGTTTCGCGGATGCAGATCATGGCTGGGAAGACGGCGGGCGGAGCGACGGTGGCGGTGATCCAGGGAACGCTGGTGATGACGATTTGCCTGATCGCGGGGTTCCGGCCGGCGCACTTGGCACTCATCCCGCTGGCGTTTGTGTTCATGGTGATGATCGCGCTCCTTTTTGCGGCGCTGGGGATGGCGATCGGATCGGGGCTGCAGGACATGCAGGGATTCCAGTTGATTATGAATTTCCTGGTGATGCCGATTTTCTTTCTTTCCGGCGCGCTGTTTCCGCTGGATGGGCTGGGCGTGGTGATGAAGTACGTGACCAAGGCCGATCCGCTGGCATACGGCATCGACGGGATGCGAAACGCATTCGGATCACCGCTGGCGGCGTTCGATCCGCGAATAGATTTTATAGTGCTGTTGGTGCTGGGATGCCTCTTGATGGTTTTCGGGGCGTACCGGTTCAGCAAGATCGAGGCCTGAGGATGTTCGAGTGGTGAGGCCGCGCAGCGAAGAAGCACATGAAAAAGTGATCCAGGCCGCGCTCGCCCTGTTTGTCGAGCGCGGCATCGAATCCGCCAGCATGGATGCGATTGCGCGCGTGTCGGGCGTGAGCAAGGCCACCATCTACAAGCACTGGGCGGACAAGGAAGCCCTGCTGATGGAAGTCATGCTCCTGGTACACGGGCTCTACGGAGAACCGGAGGATGTGGACACTGGCGACCTGGAACGCGACATCGCCATCGTGCTCAGCTGCAAGCCGCCGGGCGAGTTTGAAGAGGCGCGCATGCGAATGATGCCGACGTTGATCGCTTATTCCGCGGTGCACACCGAATTCGGCAGCGCGTGGCGGCACAACGTGATGGAGCCGCCGCGGCAATGTCTCCGGCGGATCCTGGAGCGCGGCGTCCAGCGCGGGGTACTCAGGCGCGATCTCGATATTGAAGTAGCCATCGCGCTGCTTCTGGGGCCAACACTCTACTGGCACATTTTCGTAAACGGAAGAAAACCGTGCCGCGAGGGCAAGAATATTGGCCCGGAAACGGCTGCGGCCTTCTACCGCGCTTTTGCCAATTGGTTCGGGGTGGGCTGAGGGACCCCGCTGGTCCGCGGCCCGTCGATGCGCCCTCTTCGCCGGTCAGGCGAGCAACCTTTCATGAATGATCTTCCGGCGGATCTTCGGGATTGGCCGGCCGAATTGGCTTGGCGGCAACCGGCTCCTGCGGACGGAGATCCTCCGGCGCAGGCTCGGCGATTCTGCCGGTCCTGGGAACGGATACAGGCACTTCAGGGTCAGCCCGCAGCTCATTTTCCGGAGCCCTGGCGGGCTGCGGTTCAAGAATCCCATCGAGCTGGTAGCCGGCCCGTTCGAGCGCGACCATCGCGCGATGAATGGATTCAGAAATGGCTTCGACATCGGCGCGCGATGGAGAAGGCATAGCGGCCAGGCGCAGAAGATTTGGAAGCTGAATCCACCAGAGCAATTCCTCAAAGGGCTCGCGCACCAGGTAGGTGTGGCCCTCGGCAATGTGTGCGCCGGTGAGCCAGCAAATGTCGGCGTCGGACCACAGATCCGGCGGAATCAAAAGCACCGATCCGGGTGGCGCAGAAACCGGGTCCGCCTCTTCAACTGGTGTTTTGGCGGCTGCTTCCGCTCGGACGGCGCTTCCTTCAATGCCTGGAACCGGCGCTTCCCTTCCCTCCGTTTCGGCCGGCGTGGTCGTCGGACGCGCGCGCTCATTTTGGATCAACAGCAGAGCCTTGATACGCGCGGCGGCCTGCCATCCTGGTTCGCCCTCGAGTCCGAGCGCGTGAAACGACTGCGCCAATGGCTCGCGCAGGCGCAGCCGGTCGAAGAGATCGAGCGCTGTTTGAGTTTCAGCATTGCTTGTGGTTACGCCAGAATCGAGCGCAGCCTGGGCGAGAATCTGCAGGATGAACCAGGCAACTACCGGACCCCAGAGTCCCGTGGCTGGAAGCTGCGGGTTCTCAGTGGGAAGAGTGCGGCGCGCGCCGGCCGGCCACTTGGACGGAAAGAGAATTTCGAGCGCCGGCAGGCGTGAGGCATCGCGCAGCATTTTGCGGAAGGATGGCGCCAGTCCCTCGGCTTTCACGGCATGGTAATTTGGCCGCCCGCCCTGGAACCGCACGTACGAATTTAAAGCCGGTGCGAGAAGCGCGACACAAACATCCCAGAGGCGATCGAACGCGGCATTCTGCGCCTTGATATTGATCTTTTGCGCGGACGCGCCCGGGACCGCCGGAGATTCTGCATTCTCAGCGAGCGAATGAATCAATGCCGGATCGAGCGCCGCCCTCAGCGCATCGTGCACCGGCCGCAATTCCATGTTGATGAGCGCGTCGTCGAGCGAGGGCACGCCGCGCCCGGCAAGATGATCGCAGAGCCGGTCCCACGGCTTCTCCGCGGAAGGCCGCAATTCCTGCCAATCCAGAAATACGTAGCTCTGGTATGCGTGCAGTTCCAGACGCAGTCCGCCTTCGGCAACTTCATGGGAGCGGCGCAGGAAGCTGAGCCCGGTGAGTGAATCGCGGAAAGCCAGGATGGACGAAGTGTCCGACAAGCCGAGTCCTTCCCACAGCGAGCGCTGACGCAGATGGCCGGAACCCTTGTCGGCATACGCAGCGGAAATTCGTATTGTGCCCTGCGTCTGCCCGTAGACGTTGTTGTAGACCACCAGCGCGCGCTGGTCGTTGACGCGATTGGAATACGCAAAGACGTTCTCGTCCACCGAGCCGGAGTCGTGGAAGAAATCATAGAGAAGGAAGTTATAGCTTTCCGCGAAAAGCCAGCGGCGCTTGAGCAGCGGCGCGATTTCGCGATCGTGCCGCTCCACCATCCATGGATCGGGATTCTCCTCGTAGCGCGGGCGCTGGTACTCCATGCCGTACTTCTCAGTGAAGCCCTCGATCTGGCCGTGGCCGAACATGGGCAAGCCGGGCAGCGTCGCCATCATCACTGTAACGCCGAAGGCCTTGTCGCCCTTTGCCGAATTGGTCGATTGCGGTGCGCTCGTCCGGATTCGACATGAAATTGACGTAGCGCTTCATGATGTCCGGATCGAACTCGAGCGTGTTCTTGATGACGGAACGATATTTGGCGTTGTCCTCGTCGCGCGTCATCACCATGAAGGCCGAGTTGTATACGCGATGCATGCCCAGGGTGCGGACGAAGTAGCCCTCCATGAGCCAGAAGGCTTCGGCCAGCAGCAGCGTGCCGGGAACTTCGGCGGCGACGCGATCCACCACCTCGCGCCAGAACTCGTGGGGCATGTGCTTGTCGAACTCGGCCTGCGACATGCCGGATTCGGCGCGCGACGGGATGGCGCCCGAGGAACCGGGCCCGGGAAACCACAGGCGATGGAAATGGCGCTTGGCCAGCGTCATCGCCGCGTCAAAGCGGATGACAGGAAACAGCCGCGCCACGTGCAAGATGGTTTGAATTACCTGCTCGCGCACGGCGGGGTTCAGGTAATCGAGCTGCGCGGTGTCGTTCCAGGGAAAGCTGGTGCCGTCGTTGCCGTGGTAAATGTAGCGAACCTCGCCGGTGGCCTTGTCGCGGCGCTGGAAGACGACGGCGGCGTCGGACTGGGTGTAGTAATGGTCGTCGATACGAATCTCAACGCGCGAATCGGCGGAAAGATCGGGGCCATTGAAGCTGTAAGCAGGATACGGCGACTCCCAGCGCGAGATGAACCACTCGGGATGCTCCGCCACCCAGGGCGAGTCGATGCCCATGTGGTTCGGAACCATATCCGAAGCAAGCCGGATTCCGTGATGAAAGGCGCGATCGCGCAAACGGATGTAAGCCTGCTCTCCGCCTAGATCGTCGGCAATGCGGTAATCGAACAGCGAGTATGCCGAGGCGACTGCGTCCTGATTGCCGCAAAGCAGCTTGATGGTTTTTGATGCGCGGCTGCGTTCCCAGATGCCGATCAGCCAGAGCGTATTGATGCCGCGCGCGGCCAGCGCAGCCAACTCTTCGTCGGGAACGTCGGAAACGTAGCGGATGTGGCGGCCATAGAAGCGCGAGAGCTGCGCCAGCCACACCCATGTGCTCTTGGCGATCATTACCGCAGTCGGCATCCAGGCCGTATCCGGCGAAAACTTCTCGTACTCATGCGCCGGATCGCCGAATGTGATGACCTCCGCCGTGGAAGCGAGCTCGGGCCACTGCTGCTCGCCGCGCTCGCGCCGGCGACGCGCTGCCTCTTCCGCGGCGGCGCGCGTGTGCGCCGCAACGGGATTGAACTGCATCCAGATGGCCAGTTCTTCTTCGCGCAGGATTTCGCCGGCGATGCTCAGGTGGCGATCGAGCGCGTCGCCCAGCAAGGGCCTCCACAGCGTGCGCAACAGCTCGAGCTGATCGCGCAGCGAAGTGGGCGCGCTGGTGGCGGGACGGCGCAGCAGGTCGAACAGATTCACCTGGCCCGCCCCGGGCAGCGGCACCAGCGGCCGCGTGGCAAAGTAGCCCGGCAGCTGCTGCGTCACTTGGCGATAGACGGTGCGCTCCGCCAGCGGCCTGTCTTCAAACAACTCCGCGAATGGCTGGAAGGCAGGATTGCGATTGGCCATCCACAGCAGCAGCATCTCTTCCAGCGCCGCCTCGCGATGCGGCATGCCATTCGTGGTACCAACAAGCCACTCCCTCGGTGTCTGGTTTCCGCCGATGATGGCCGAGCCCGGAAAGTGCTCGACAAACGCGAACAGAAGTTTGTCCACCTGCTCGGGGCCAACCTGCTGCTCCGAAAAACGCAAGTGCGTCCGCCAGTACCTGGGCATCGTACTGTTGCCGGTAGCGCGCCATCAGCACATGGCTGGCTTCGTCGATCATGCCCATGGCGTAAATTGCGCCGGCGTGAACGGCGCGGTCCGGATGCTTGTCGGCCTCGCGCACCTGGTTCATGCGATGCGCAAACGCGCGGCAGGCCGGCATGCTGGCGAAAACGACGTTGCCATTCCATGAGAAGAGCGTGTCAGGAAACTGATATCGCTGGCGTGCGCTGCGCGAAATGTGGAATTCCATCATAAGCAATCGTCGTAAACGCTTTTCCGGCTGTGCTACTTTTTGGCTCCTGAGTGGCGAACTGGCCAGTCCCATTCGGAATCCGCGAACGTCATAAGTATCACCGATCGGAGCGGGTGGACCCCAGCCAAGGCTGAAACCATGCTCAAAGCAGCATCCTGCGCAATCGATCCGCAGACACCGGTTCCAGAGCTACGATGCGCGTTTCCAGGGGATGTGGTTGGATGGCGGCACGAGAGGAGGGCCGAGGAGCCATTGAACGTACCGTCGCTACTGCGCCAAAAGTGCAATCGCCGCGATCACTACGCCGATCCCCAGGCTAATCCGGTCCGTAATGGCGAAGGCCACCGGATCTTCATTGAGCTCGCCGCGCGAGGCCAGCAGCCACACCCTGCACAGCCACAGGATCAGCAAGGGCATGATCAGCCAGAGCATACCCGGCTTGTGATACAGCACGGCAACATCGGAACCGCTGATATAGATGGCAAAAACCACGACGGCGGCAAAGGCGCTGGCAGTACCGAAGCTCCGCATCTGGTCGATGTCCGAAAGCCTATAGCCACGCCCAGTTTGGGGGGCAGCGCCCTGGAGCACTGTGTTCTCGAGCTCGGCGTACCGCTTGGCAATGGCCAGCGAAAAGAAAAGAAAAATGGAGAACCCCGCCAGCCAGTGCGAGATGGGTGTGGAGGTGGCCGCGCCGCCGGCCAGCAGGCGCAAAGTATAAAGACCGGAAAGCGCAATCACATCCAGCAAAACGATGCCCTTGAGCCATAAGGAATACGCCATCGCGAACAAGAAATAAGCCAGCAGCAACAGCGTGAAGGACAAGGGCAGGAAAAACAGGCATGCCGCCGAGAGCGCGGCCAAGACGGCCCCCAGCACAACGCCCGCCTGCACCGGCAAATCCCCGGCCGCAAATGGCCGAAACCGTTTTTGCGGATGATGGCGATCATTTTCGATATCGAGAAGGTCGTTCACCACATAGGTGGCCGACGCGCACAGGCTGAAGCAGAAGAATGCGATGAGGGCCGAGCGCGCCGCTGCAAGCTGCCATTTATGGCCGAGCATGAATGGCAGCAGGACAAGGAAGTTCTTTGACCACTGGGGCACGCGAATGGCGCGGAATAAGCTCCTTATCAACGGCGCGCGGTCGCTGAAACGCTGGGCCACGCGAATGCCGCGCACCCGCAGCACGGCGCGAAGGGCAAGGCTGGGATTGGCCAGGCGCGGCTCAATGGAAGCCGCCAGCAGATCCGCGTCGGGAACGGCATTGCCGATGTAGTCGAATTCGCGCCCGTCGAAGAACTCGCGGAAGCGGGCGAGCTTTGTTTTCCCCGTCAGATTCTTCTGCCCATCGCTCGAGAGCACACCGCTGAAGATTCCCAGGTGAGCCGCAACGCGTTTCGCAAGCTCCTGATCCGCGCCGGTTGCCAGGTAAATAGAACGTCCTTCCGCATGCTGCGCATGCAGATACTCCAGCAGCGGCTGGTTATAGGGCAGACGAGCGACGTCCAATTCCACCGCGCGCGTCAAATGCGCTTTAAAGTTGGCCTTCCCCCCGGCAATCCAGCGCGGAATCCGCACCATTGCCATCGGATTCTTGCGGATCAGAAGCAATAGCGCGTCGTGAAGCGTGTCGACCTTAACCAGCGTGCCATCCAGGTCAACGCACAATGGGCGATCGACGGCTCGAACGGGATCGGCCAGCGCTTGACTCATATTCCTGGAGGAGATCCTTTCCAATTGCAGCAGCCCACAGGGCGACCCTGATACCTCACTGACGCCGTCCAATTGTCGGGAGCATCGGCTGAAAGCATGGTAATGCGCGCACGGGACGGATTCAACTGCGCTTGAATTGATCCTGGCGAAAATCCGGCTCACCACAATCTCTCGCGGTTGCCTGGGAGTCTCCAGGATTCATTCTCTGTCGAGTTTGGTAGATTGGACTCAAACAAGGTTAAGCGCCGATTCTTCGCAAGTCCTCGAAAAGGAGTGCCCATTGTTCCGCAGCATACACATTGTGAAAAGCGCTGATGCGGAGTGCACCGGGGTATTTCGGATCGTGATGAACTTGGCCAGGGGCGCCAGACAACATGGTTATGAGGTAACTGTCTTGTTCCTTGCAGACGGTCCGTTGCAGGCGCAGGCATCTGCTGCCGGAATCACTGCCCACATCATTCCCTGGAATGGTAAGTTCCAGGATGTCTTCGGCGCCGCCCGCGTGTGCCTCTGGCTGCGGCGGCACCGCGCCAGCATCGCACATCTGCACTGGGGCGGACGCGCGGTGCGAGCCATTAGCCGGTTCGGCGGCGCACTCGCTGTCGTACAGCACCTACACGGACGAATCAATGAACTCACAGGCGAACTCCCACAGAGCTTGTCGTTCCCCGGTGCGGACGCGGTTGTTGCCTGTTCCAAAGCAGTTGCTGCAAATGTCACCAGTCACCGGGTGGAAGTGATTTATGCGGGAATCGAAGTAAATCCCGCTCCTCAATCTCTTATGCTGCATTCGGGACCTCTTCGGGTTGGCGTGCTGTCTCGCTTGACCCTGGTTAAGAATCTGGATGTATTCATAGAGGCCGTAGCACGGTTGCGGGACTTGGGTATTGAGATCCAGGCGAACATAGCCGGATCGGGGCCGTCAGAAACCGCGCTTCGTATCCTCGCGGCAGAGCTCAAGGTGTCTGACAGGATCTGTTTCTTAGGATGGCAGCAGGACATCCGGACTTTACTGTCCAATTGGGATCTGCTCGTGATGCCCTCTCTGGATGAGGCCTTTCCTCTCTCTGCTCTGGAAGCGATGGCAGCCGCGCGACCCGTTGTTGCTTCCCGAGTTGGCGGTCTACTGGAAATTGTTGTGGATGGAGTGACAGGATACCTGATTTCACCCAAAGACACTGAGGCTCTCGTCCGCCAAATCGCCGCGTTGGCCAAGGATCGTACCAGGCTGGCGGAATTGGGGCAGGCCGGGTGGGAGCGTGCCCGATCGGAATTCTCGATCGAAGCCATGTCGCTCCAGATGGCTCGTCTTTACGATCGACTGCGCAAACAGCAGCTGGCGAGCTCCGCTTTAAGCCATAACCTCTAAATAAGGTTTGTTGAGCGGATGGTTGCTGACGTGTGATCCGCCATCAACCATTCGACGGGCCAGATCACGATGCGGTATTCTCACATTAAGCCAGTTTTGCACCGGCCGGTAAATCGTTCAAAACAAAGCGGAGAGGTGGCAGAGCCCGGTTGAATGCACCTGACTCGAAATCAGGCATACTCGTAAGGGTATCGGGGGTTCGAATCCCTCCCTCTCCGCCATTAACCCCTCCAAAGCCATCCTAAGAAGTCCAATACATAACAAAAAACGCTGAAAATAAACATCTTATTGCTTTAGTGCGTCCATCTGCGTACTATGGAAGCCAGCAACTCGTGCGGGTACATCTGTGGGTACATCCGCCGCGAGCTGTGGGTATATTGCCTGGAGGTGGCTTCCATGCGGTTGACAGACATCCAAATCAAGCGAATCAAGCCGGGCACGAAGCCCTATAAGGTCAGTGACGGCGGCGGGCTGTTTCTGTGGGTTACGCCAGCGGGCGGAAAGATTTGGCGCTGGGCCTTTCGGCACGAGGGGCAGTCCAAGCTCATGACCTTTGGCAAGTATCCTGATGTGCCGCTATTTCTCGCCAGAGAGCGCCACGCCGAGTCACGCAAACTACTGGCCACCGGCATCGATCCAATGGCAGAGCGCAAGGCTGAAAAGGCAGCAACGGAGAATTCCTTCCAAAGCGTAGCCGGTCTCTGGCTGGCGCATTGGCAGGATGGTAAGAGTCCACGCCATGTGGACTATGTGAAGCGCCGGATGGACGCCGATATTTTTCCCTGCCTAGGCGCGCGTCCCATCGCTCTGATTGAGGCCCCGGAACTGGTGGCCATGACCAAAACTATTGAGCAGCGCGGCGCTCGGGATATTGCCAAGCGCGCCCTGGAGACAACCGGGCAAGTCTTCCGCTTCGCCATTGCCCATGGTTATTCCACCCGCAACCCGGCCAGCGAGATTCGCCCCAGTGACGTTCTCAAGTCCGGGCGCAAGGTCAACTATGCCCGCGTGGATGCGCGCGAACTGCCGGACCTGCTCCGGGCGATTGAGGTCTATCAGGGTACCCACGTCACGCGGCTGGCCTTGAAACTCATGGCTTTGACCTTCGTGCGTACCAGTGAGCTGATTGGAGCGACGTGGGCAGAGTTTGACACGGAAGCCGCCCGCTGGAACATTCCCGCCGAACGCATGAAGATGCGGACGCCGCACATCGTTCCCCTTTCCCGGCAGGCATTGGACGTGCTGGACACTCTCCGCACATTGACGGGCCAAAGCAATCGGCTCTTTCCCGGCGACCGTAATGCGAAGAAGCAGATGAGCAACAACACCATCCTCAAGGCGCTTGAGCGCATGGGATACAAGGGCCGCATGACCGGCCACGGCTTCCGTGGGCTGGCCTCCACCATTTTGCATGAACAGGGCTACAGCCATGAACACATCGAGTTGCAGCTTGCCCACGCGCCGCGCAACGCCGTCAGCGCCGCATACAATCACGCGCTTTACCTGGAACCACGCGCCAAGATGATGCAGGACTGGGCGGACTTCCTGGAGCGAACACAGCGCGGCGGCAAAGTACTTCCTTTCCGTGGAACAGCAGCCTAGTTGTCACTTCCCTGCAAATAAACCCCAGCGTCCCGCAATTTCGTAAAGAGTGCCTCTGCTATTTCATCCGCGCCCGGCTGCCCAGTTTGTTGCGGAGTGGCGAGGCCGCGCAAAATCTCGCCCTGCCTGTCGCAAGTCACTGATCCGTAATTGAGAAATGTCGTCAGAACCTTTTCATGTCCGAGGTTCTGGCTCCACGCCTTGAATTCTTCGGGCGACTTGCACCGTTCCTCGCCCAGCCGGACGAGAGTATTTCTGAAACTGTGTGGGTTGAAGTAAGGGGTCCCAGCTCTTTCAAAGGCCTCTCGAAAAATGCCGCGAATCGGCGAGGCGCTGCTCCAATGCACCCGGCTTAGGCCAGAAGCCGCAAACCGGCGATTCGCGCCAACCGCGACGCGCGTTGCCGGAAAGAGAGGATCATCATTCCCCCACAGCTCTTCCGCTCTCAGATAGCCAACCCATTCCGCGACGATCCGCGAGACCTCATCTCCTACCGGAAAAAAGAAAGTGTCAAATGTCTTGCTGAATTTCGTTCTCACGTCTCGCGCATCCTGGTGAACGCATCCCGCAATCAGGTCAACATGCTTCAGCTTCATGGATGCAATCGCGCTGTCCCGTGCCCCGGTCAGCAGCGTAAACGCAACCACTGCCCGGTCCCGGCACTCTATTTCGTTGCTGTGTGGCATTGTTTGGATGACGTTGCGAATCTGCTCCAGCGTCGGCGCTCGCTTTTCTCTTTGCGCTGTGGCAATCCGAGTATCCTTTTCTGACAAATTGAAATAGTCCGAGTCGGAGTATTGAAAACGCGACTTGTAGCCTGGTTGACCGTATAGCCACTGAAAGAAACGCTTGAGCGATACCAGCGTTGCATGGAGTGTCGCCTTGCTCAACTTTTCTCCCGACCGCTGGCCTTTCAGGTCAGCCAGATACTTCTTGAACGCAATCGCCTGGTTCTGGTGAAATGATTTGAAATCCCGAAATTTGGTGTACTCCTCAAAGCGATGCAAAGCCTTGGCAGCAGCATCGACGGTGTGTTCACCATGGCTTTTGGCTTCCTTCAAATACGCGAAATACCGATGCTTGATTCGTTCATTCTCTGGGCTGTGTTTTCGCATCGTCTGAGACCCCCTCTTTGAAGTCACTGTTTACGGCAGGTTGTGTCCTATCGCTTACTCGTTCCGATGCTCCCGTATTTGTGACCTCCGCTTTTCCGCAAATCTGCTCCCATTTGGCAAGACTGACCCAGCGGTTCATGATGCAGTCGCAAACCGGGCAAATCGCCTCCAGTCGCCCGTTTGTCTCGCTCTCGACCTTGTAGTCCACCATTCCGCCAGCAGGAACCCTCGGCGCACGGCAGCGCAGGCAGTAGAATTCCCCCGGCTGGCAGGGCTGCTTCTTGTTCTGTCGGCGCGCGTGGAGAAAGTCAAAGAGAACCTTACCGAGAATCATTGTGGGGCGCTCGGTCGTCGATTTTGGCTAGCCCGGCTCTTCAACCATGCCCGTACCGTGTTCTTGTGGACCTCTAACAGGCGCGCAACCCCCTCCACCGTGTAGCTGAGGTGAATTTTGACCCGACGATAATTGGGGAGCTTAGGCATTGTGCGGGTCGTCCTATGCCACAGCCTTGCGGGCCGTTTCCAGTTGCGCCACCAGAACGCGAATTTCTGCGTCCGCCTTGCCTGCGATGCGGGCAGCGTTCAACGCCGCCACTTCGTTAGCAGGCCAGCCCACGGCGCGCCCGCCCAGGCTCACCGGATGAGTAAAGACTCCATGTGCGATGCGTAGGTAAAGCGTGCTGCGCGAAAGGCCGGTTGCCGCTTTCACGGCAGGAAGCCTCAAGATGGTATGGGTCATTTTCGATTCTCCCTGGGCGATTCAGGACCGCTCAGGAACCATCCTGACTGTGCGCATTGGGCGATGAAAGCTCACTGTCCGCCCCGCGCGACTACGCATTTTCGGCGCTTTTCTGGTTTTAGGGAGGAAGCCAGCCGCGTCACAGAGGCGGCATTTTGGTGTTTCCTCTGCGGAACGCTGCTAAATACAAGGTGATTCCGGGCGGCAAGCTGGGCGAAAAAATTCCGCCCAACTATTTTTGTCCCTTCATGTGTTTGCGGATCGTCTCCGCGCTCCGCCCCCGGGCGATTTCCGACTTGGCAATCTGCTCGGAGTACCAAACATCCGACATCCCAAGGCGGCGCTTCTTCAGCGCCTGGTACTCTTTCCGCCAACGTTCGTGCAAGCCGCGCGTCTCCAGCTTGCGCGATTCGCGCCGGGCGTTGCTGGGCGTATAGCGGCTGTCTCCGGTGGTCGCCGCATCCACCAGTTGCCGGATTGCTTCACTGTCTACGGAATAGCCGTCCGCCCCGAAGCGCACAATCTCAACCAACGGGACAGCATTCTGCCCGGCCACCAATTCCAATGCGCCATTCGCTCCCAGGCACACCATCTGGCTGCGCCGCTTGCCCATCACAAGACCAAGCTCCCACAGTCCGGCACCGGCCTTTCGCTGGCTGCCAGGCCGCAGGCCCAAGCTCTGCGCAACAAACGCGCCCACGGCTTCCGCGCCGCAACGCCACTGCCTCAGCCGTTCGGCAGATACTGCTACCCGGTTGATGTCATCCCGCTTGTCACAGACAACGAACGAGGCTACCTTGCCCGTTCCGGCAGACACAGTATCCACGGGCATCGTGCATTCTTGCTCGCAGCCAGGGCAGACCACGGTGGTCGCCGGGCTCGCCTTCACCAGCAGCTTCTGAGATTTAAGTGCGCGTACCGATTCAACCGGCCACTGGCGCAATTCCTCTTCGCTCACCAGCGCCGCGCCTCGGCTCGCTCCCACGCGCTCCAGCAGTTCCAGCAGCGCCTCCAGTGGCGTCATGCCTCAGCGGCCTCCGCCTCTGCCAGTTCCATGCTTTCCATTGGCTCTCTCGGTTCTATGCCAGAGGCCACCAGCATTTCGCGAAGTCTCAGGTCCACATCCTCGTACTTCAGTGAGCAGGAATTTGGATGCGTAATCCGCACCGTGACAGATTTCGGCTTCTCATTGGGCTTCACTGCCACCAGTGCCGCCAGCTCTACCAGCGTCACGTGATAGGTACGAAGCCGCGCTGCATGTCCGACTTGATCCAGCAGGTCATAGATTGCCTCAGCCCGCGCGGCTGCGTCCGCTTCCAGCGTGATGCGGTCTCCCTTGACTACCTTTGAGGATAACCGCAGTTTCTTCACCACCACGCTCTGAATGCCGCTGGCCGGATCGTAGACAAATGGAAAGCCCCGTTCGCGTAGAGGATTTAAGTCATAGATGCGGGTATCATCCGGGTCCGGCGGCAACTCAGGCAAGCCAAGAATCGCTGTGGCAAACATTGCTTGCAGTGGTTCCACGGCCTTAACAGCCCCGCGAAAATTCAGGTCGAGTGTTCCGTCTTGTTTTGAGTAGACATAGATCACTTCAAAGGCCGGGTTATGGGGTCTGCGGCCAAACTCGCCGTTTACCCACTCAATGCTGTGTTGCGAGTAGTCTTCCGGGTAGGCAAAAAAGTAGTCCAGCTCGCCCCGGCGAAGCGTCTCCACTTTGCAGTTCTTGCCGCGCCCTTCCATGCGGTGAAAGTAGTCGCGAATGCTTGCCGCCAACGCTTGCCGCCCTTCCTCATGGACGGATGCAGACTGGTGCGAAAATCCCTTTCGTTTACGCCAATAGGACAAACCATCGGCATGGAAAAAGTATGTTGCACCTTTCCAGAATTGCGGGTGATCCAGAAACGTGACCATTGCCCGCTCGTAGTGGTTGGCCAGCGCCGCCAGCTTCTCCACAAATTGCGCGTGCTCTTCCGGCGTCTCGCGCAACTGCCACTCCGCCTCGTCCAGAATCGCGCGAAAACCCTTCTCATTGCTCATCTCGGAGATTTCCAGCAGCTCGGCGTCCATTTCGTTGCGCCGGTCTTCGGGCAGCTCCAGCCATGCGGCAAACAAACCCTCGATCCGGGTTTCCTTCATGCCCGCAAAGTCCAGGTCCGTGAGTGCGCCATGCGCCTCAAAGTAGCGGTCCAGCAGCCGGTTGGGCATCTGCCGGAAAAAGTCGCGCGTGGAATACTGACGGCCCATATCCCCTCGCAATCGAGCGCAAACTCCCTACGCTCTTGGACATAGTAGGATGTTGCTGTACCTACGATAGCGCAGATTTGCACTGGAAGGAATGCACTCAGGCAAGAGAGAGGTGAATTTCGATGGCGCCAGAGGAAGATAAAGTCAAGGGGCCGGGTAAGGGAGAATTTGTGGCTCCGCCCGCGCCGGTAGAGGCGGACGAGCGAGCGGACGCGCTGCCCCAGCAGGAGGATTTCTGGCGACCGCCTACGCGCTTTGGGAGCGTGCCAGTCGAGAAGGAGCCGCTGGGCTGGGACCGGCGCAGGGGCTTCCGCAAGCTATTCCCGTCCGGTCTCTCTACCCTTTCAGGTGGTCGAGCGTATCCAGTTTGGACACCCAACGCTCGAACCCAACCGCCTGATCTGGGGTGACAACCTGCATGTCATGCGGCAACTTCCCAGTGAGAGCATTGACCTCATCTACATTGACCCCCCGTTCTTCTCTGGCCGGAACTACAACGTCATCTTCGGTGACCAGAACGAACTTCGGTCCTTCTCGGACATCTGGGAAGGCGGAATGCCGGGCTACCTCATCTGGCTCAATGCACGGCTCTACGAGATGAAGCGCCTGCTCAAAAAGACAGGGAGCATCTACGTGCATTGTGACCACCATGCGAGCCACTACATCAAAGCGGAACTGGACAAGATCTTCGGTGTAACCAACTTCATCAATGAAGTCGTTTGGAGCTATAAGAGCGGTGGCAATAGCAAGAAGACATTTGCAAAGAAAACACGATATCTTGCTCTACTACTCCAAATCCGCGCAGTACAAGTTCAGTGTTCAGTACTACAAATCTTGGCAAAAGAAGAAGTATAACTACAATCCCAAATATCCAGAGTACTTCGATGAAGAAGAGCAAATGTGGTATCACCTTTCAATCTGCCGCGACGTGTGGGACGATGTCTTCGTAATTGGGACTGACAATAAAGAACGGATCGGATACCCAACACAGAAGCCCGAGTCACTCCTTGAACGGGCCATAAAGGCCTCAACGGCTGAGGGAGATATTGTTGCCGACTTCTTCTCCGGCGGAGGCACAACCCCTGCTGTGGCGCAACGTTTGGGCCGCCAGTGGATCGCCTGTGACCAGTCACGTGTAGCTGTAGCGATTACTGCGGATCGACTGACGCGACAGGTTGACGAGCAGACAGGCAAGGTGTTCCCAGTGCCGGACTTCACCGTCGAGCATTGGGGCGTGTACGAGGCGCGGCGGCTGGCTGAGGCACCACCGGAACAATTCCGTGGCTTTGTCCTGCGTGCCTTTGGCGCTGTGCCGGAAGAGGGAGATAAGGGCATTCACGGCTACAAGGGCGCGATCCCCGTTTGGGTGGGCGAGCCAGACCAGAAGAAAGCCGTGACCGCTGCGGATGTGCAGGGCTTTGCCAACGCGATGCGCAAGACACTCCGATATAAGCAGGACAACCTGCGGGACGGAATCATCTTGGCCTGGGCCTTCCGGCCCGACGCAACAGAGGCGGCGGAGCGCCTGCGGCGTCTTGAGCAGACAGACCTGAACTTCATCCGGCTTGACATGATCCGCATAGACTCCCAGCGTTTCCGTGAGCACATTACGGCGCTTTCTACCGAGCACGCGGACTACGAGAACTTCCTCACCTTCGTGCAACCGCCGAGGGTAGAGGTGGGTTATAAGCGCATATCCCCGCGCACTTACAAATTCGACGTGAGTGAAACTGTGGTCATGAACGCCGGAGCGAAGATCATCAATGTGCAATGGGACTTTGACTTCGGAAAGCGTTTTTCGAGCACGCCTGGATTTTCGTTTCTGCACGGGAGCAACAAGGGGCCGGAGTTGCAAGCGCAATACGAGTTTCCAGAGTCGGGCAAGAAGAGGATCGCGTGTAAGGTACAGGACGATATGGGCGGTGAAGGGCTTTGGACGAAAGAGATTGAGGTGAGCTGAGGCAATGTTCAACCGCTTTGCACAATACGAAGATGGCTTCCGCGACTGGCGGCGTGATGGGATGCCGGGCCTCAAGGCAGAGTCATATAACTATATAGAATTCCTGTCATCGCCAGACGATGACCAGACGGCGCGGGCTGGAACGCTTTGGCCGCATCAGTGGGAGGCATTCCTGCGGGTAATCTACGCGCACGAGATTCTCGGCAAAGGCGAGATCGGCGCAGATGGACTCTTGCTCAACATCGTGACGGGTGGAGGAAAGACAGCGGCCATCGCGGCTATTGTCGCATGGCTCCGCGTTGCCCATTCTGTACAAAAATTCGTGCTTCTTTGCCCGAATCTAATCGTGCGCGACCGTCTAGAAGATGACTTTCAAGATGGAAAGGTATTCAAGGACCGGGACTTATTACCGCAATGGGCGGAATGCAGGCCAAGTGATTTTGTCCTCACAACGCTAGGTAGCGGTAGAGAAGGCGGCTGGGCAGGCCTTTTCAGCGCCACCGTCATTCTGGGAAACATTCACCAGTTTTACCAGAGCAACAATAGCGGGCAGAGCAATTTGTCGGCCTTGATGAACGGGCCTGAGTTTGCACTGTTCAACGATGAGGCGCACAACTCGCCTGCAACTGAATATGACGCCACATTGCGGAGGATGCGGGACAAGGTGGTCTTGCGAATAGACACGACCGCTACTCCCGACCGCGCTGACGGCAAAGCACCCGACAGCGAAATGATTTACGAGTACAGCGTTACCGACGCTTTGGCCGATGCGATCATTAAGACGCCGGTGGTCTATCAGCCGGACATAAAAACGGTGCAACTGACGTTTACCGATGCAAGGACCGGCGAAAAGCGCAAAGTTGAGGAGATTGATTGGGATGAGGTTGACCGTCTCGGATTGAATGCGACACAGTGGGTGACTGACGACGAGCCGATGCGCCAGCAAATGGCTATCGCGCTCCGCCGCCTGGAAGAGCAGGAGCGGCGGGCAAAGGGGCGCTACCAGCCAATTCTCTTTGTAGTGGCCGTATGTAAGGCAGACGCGCAAAAGGCCGAGCAAACACTGAGTAAGTATTTCAAAGTTAGAACACTTCTTGTCACCGAGGACAGCGATGAAGTGGATCGACAGAAGGCGAGGGAGCTTGGCAGAGAGCAGAGGTCCACGAAGCCGTACAGAGCGGTCGTGAGCGTGCTGATGCTACGCGAAGGATGGGACGTTCCGGAAGTGAGCGTAATCCTCTTACTGCGCAAGTTTGGGAGCAAAGTCTACGGGCAACAAGTTGTGGGTCGCGGTTTGCGGCGGGTACGAGCGAAGGGCGTCGATCCAACGGAGCCGCAAATCTGCGCCGTGGTGGATCATCCAAAGTTGGAGCACCAATGGCTGTGGGAAATCTTCAACGCGCGGAAACGCCAAAATGTTAAGATCGACGACCTTTTTGACGAGACTGAGGACCTGCCGCCACCTCCGCCTAAGCAGGAATTCGAGAAACCTGAACTTGCGATTGATCTTCCGCCGATGGACCCGTCTGTTCTGGATGATGGAGAATTCGACTTGGGTGATGTTTCGCCGCCGCCAAAGCCGGTGGAGCATTGGCAGGATGCGCTCGACGGAATCGAATACGACCCGACAGTTATCGAAATCACGAAAGTCGGCATTGCTGGGGTTGTAGGCCAGGAACTGGGCGGAAAGGGTTGGAAAACAATCCTCTCCGCGCCAGAAGCAAGCGGACAGGTCGAAGCCGCCGCAAAGGTCTCCGATGAAGAGGCACGAGAAGCGGTAAAGGAGAGAATCCTTGAGGTTGCTGAAGCTCTGACGGTTGAGGCGGGCTATGCCGCCACGTTCAAGGATCGCGTTTACAGCGCATTGCTCCACCATATAAGAGCCAAGTTCTTGGCGGGCGATTCTATCGGACTCGCAGGGCGATCCGAGATTGATTTTGCATGGAAGATGCTTCGACAAGTCAAGGGCAAAGTCGAAGCTATTCCGGGTCTAGTAGCGGGGATCATTGAAAATGGCGATTAGCATTCATGGCGAATACGCGAACCCGAAGAAAAGCCCCTGGAACTTCGAGAAGTACCAGAGTGACCTGGAACGGCGAATGATGGACCGTTTGGAGAAGGACCCGCACGTTGTGAAATGGATGAAACGCCATGGCATAACAATCCCTTGGATAGATGGCCAAAAGCACCAGAGGCGATATGTCCCGGACTTCCTTGTCGAGTATGAAGATGGCAGAAAGACTGTGATCGAAGTAAAGGACCCGAGCCGTATGGACTCCAACGATGTTCAGCGAAAACGCAAAGCCGCGGAGATGTGGTGCAAGCAACGCGGCATGGAATATGTCTTGGCAACGATTGGCTGACGTGCAGTTGTTTTTCTGAGACGGCCTAATCCCGCCTCATAGCATGGTCTGCCGTCCTTTCAACAAGCCGGGGGCGAGCAAGGTCTCGTTCAATGTCATCAAGCACTACGGGGATTGGGTGCTGAGAGTATTTGCTGTGTGAGCCTATTGTCTTATCCGTTTTCTTTCAAGTGGAGCCTTGAGGTGAGAATATGCCGACTCTTGACGAATGGGAACAGGCGCTCGCTACGCCTCGACGAGTAATTGTCGAATCTTCACAGGCCCTCGTTCAAAAGGTGCAGCAGTTAAATGCGTGGACAGACAGGGAGCGCCAGCGGAAGGGCCAAACCATTCCGCTTCGCAAGAATAACCTTTCGGAAGTTGCAAGCTTTGCTCCGAATCGAGAGGTGCAAATCGTGCCAGCGTACATACTTCTCCGGCTTGGAGTAGTGACAACTCCAGCAGTCGAGAATCTTGCCGACATTTGTTCGACTTGGGCGTACCTGAGGTATCTTTGGGCTTTCGAGATTCCCACACCTGGGGATCAGAATCCACGCCTCCGTCTAAGCGATGAGGCTCGAAGAATCGACTTCCACCAGAAGGCCCTCTTGTCTGACGAGATTGGTGTCGGAATAGCGGCTCTGCTGCTTGGCACGTATTTCAATGCCCCATTGGCCGTAGATGTGAGCATTGCGATGCAAGACCCAAATTGGCAAATTGGCCGTCAGAACAATTCATCTCCAGATTATCTATTCTTTGATCCGACACAGACCAACCTTTTTGTTGTCGAGTGCAAGGGGACACAGTCGTCGCGGTCCATGTCACTCGATCAGGTTCGACGCGGAACTGAGCAAGTCCAGGCTTTGACCTTTACGAATCGAGCAACTCCGCCTTCGCTTGTTGTTGCGACCTGCTTGTCGAAAAAAGAAACCAGGGTTCTCTTAATTGACCCGCCGGGGGATGATGATTCGCCTCCCACTGAGAAACCTCAACGCGTTAGCGAACGGGAATGGATGATCCGCGACACTGCCGAGTTTGTGCGATCAACACGATTGCTCTCGAATGCGAAAGTGCTGTCTTTTGCCGGGGCCGACGAAGCAGCGGCAACCCTGCTTGAGCAAACACATACAAAGGTCCGAAGAACTCGTAGATATGAAGCCCGTGAGACAGAGATAACAGAAAATGAATTTGGCCAATTTAGTGGCATTCGGCAGCGGGTTGGGTTGAAGGATCGAATGAATGTCGATGTCTTCCAAGCGGTGGATCGAAGGGTCTACGATGCCGTGGTTGCTGAGGATTCGGCACGCACTGATGAGGAATTGCGTACATTCCATCGAAGGGCTTTCGCTGCTACCGGGGAGCCACAAAATATGCAGCCTGTATCTACGAGGCGGGAGAATGGCGCGTTAGTGGTCAGAAGTGCTGGCCCCGATGGTTCTCTCCTGGAAATACGCATTTCAGCGCCGTAGTTTGAGAATCACTTGCGGGTATTTGCGTTGGGCTCGGGAGGGCCATCGCAGAGCGGAGGAGCGGGATCGCTGGCCAACCTGTCCATTTTTTGCGCCGACTTTTCCCTCAATTTCTTGGTTCTAATTCTTTCTGACCGTGAATGAGCAAAACTCGTCAGAGGTTTTGCGATGGGGTGCGGGCCGGACAACTTCCGAAAGTCCGGCGAGCTGGCCGGGGTGCTCCTCAAATTCTTTCAGTATCTCAGCGGCGATTCTGCTACCCCGTGCGACCGGCAAATGGTGTCACGGCCATTCCAGTGCCCCGTAACCCGGACAACTAACCCGATGGCTGGTTTCTGCCAACATCGGCGACTCTCTGCGAACAACGGCGAGCAATGGAGACTATCGAAGAATCGCGGCGCTGGGGCGCGGCGGTCGTGAAAGTTCTCTTTATTCGTGCTTTTTCTCCAGCGGCGGGTGGGGTTGTGCCGATCCGAAGCGCCAAGTCAGGGGCGGGGTTGGTGCGCCGTGTTTCTGAGGGAATGCAGTAGTGGAACATAAAGCGCAGACGCACATTGGCCGTTTTGCTCTTGCATCCCGTTTGGGTTGTGCGGTTTCTAGTGACGCACCTCTGTACTTTAGAAGGGGGCTGTTTGCGTCATGGTTCAAAGCGGCCTGAGAAGGGAAACGGGCTCACAAAGGCTCAGATAGCCTGATTTTGTGGCGGGGCAGAGTCGATCAGGCTTAATCAGTCAAAATCGGCCTTAATCGTGGTTGTTCGTGGTGAATCGTGGCAAATCAGGCTTTCTCGCCGCTGGCGCGGCGTACCCTCCGCTGCGGCATCCGTAAAGGCTCTCCGCTTCGCTCCGCCCGCTGCGGCGGCTCCCTTCGGTCGGCCTTGACCGATGCCTTCGCTGCGGGTGTTTTTCAGCAATGAGAAGAATGTTTTCTTCTCATGTTTCACATGGCCCGGGCCACGGCTCGCGGCCCACTACGGCGCTGTGAGGCCCTACAGCGAAGTGCGCCGCGTCGGAGTTCACGCGGAAAGCGCGCACCAAAACGCCTGGGCTACCAGTCATTCGGTTTGGAGTGGAAAACAGCTTAAGCGCCGCTTCCGTGTGGGTACATTTGCGGGTATGAGACTTATTGCCAACCTGCATCCTATTGATTAACAAAGTCTTATAGCAACAATAGGAATCCCTCCCTCCCAACTATATTTAGAATCAACAACTTACTATATGCAAACCGACGATATCGTTTGAATTCTCCGCAAATTTGCGAGTTTCCTGAGCGTGATGGAACTGGAGAGCGTTCTCCGGCGCAACCGATGTTCGCCGATTTGTCGGCACTTCTCTGGTGGCGAATTCGCCAGTTCCGTTACCAGGACAAAAGGAACCCGAGAGATTTGACTTTTCGGCGATTGCATCACCTGGCCTGGACGCGACTCCTTCTGCATCGGAGAAGTGCAAGCGGCCCGCAGGCTGCTTGAGGAGTTCTTAGTGGGCATCTAAGCCGCCGACACGAGGCGCACGCAGGACGGCAAGAACTCCAACGGCTGGGTCGCCTCGCGCATCACCGTGCGCCAGGCCGTGCGCTCCTACACCATGGGCTCTGCCATGGCCGAGCATCAGGAGAAGGTGAAAGGCTCCATCGAGCCGGGCAAGCTTGCTGACCTGGTCGTGATTGCCCTGCTCACGAACGGCTCTTCGTCATGAATCCACCGTAGGTGAGGTAGGCGCCGAGCACCAGACAGATTGCCATGTATACGTAGAAAAGCTGGCTGTAGTGAAGCCTCCCCAGGTAAAACCCCGCTGCGTCGCCTGAGAACAGGAGCAAAAACATAAGGCCCTTTGCCAGGGCCAACCAGCCGACGATGGTTACGACAACTGGCAGCACGCCGCCCGACCAGATGTTGTGCGCCAGAACCATGGCCAACCCGGCAACCAGCGCCAGCAAGCCAAGCACAAACATCGTCGATGGGTCGTGGAGAAGCCCTGTGACCATATCCACAACGGCTTGTTTGTGCAGCATCATGAGCAGTGCGACGAGAATGAAGTAGAGCCCGAACAACTTGCTCAGGAAAATCGTACGCGGCGACATAATGTCCTCCAATCGAATCAGGAGTCTGTCTGCCCGGACAGTCAATACCCTCGGCGTCGGTACCGATACCATCACGTACTTTGATGGATTAGGCCGGAAATCCGAGACGCGAACTGCAGATCCGGGATGCTCGAGCGATATCGAGGTGGACACGACTTATGATTCAATGAGCCGCGTCTACACCGTTAGCAATCCCTATTGCACAACATCCGACCCGACGTATGGGCTCACGACCTATCTCTATGATGGGCTAGGCCGCAAGACGCAGGTAACCTTGGCAGATGGCGCCGTTACGACATTCGGATATGCGGCCACTGCGACACAGATCTATGAGCCGTCCAACAATGATGCCCATGTTCAGCACATTCAGCAGACGAACGGCATCGGGCAGCTCACAAACGTGTGCGAGGTAACCTCGGAGCCTTATGCCGGTGTGAGTCCCAGTTCCTGTGGCCTGTATTACGGCGGCAATGGATTTCTGACCTCGTACGCTTACGATCCATTGAACGATTTGACTTCGGTGAGCCAGCACGGAGTGTCGCGAAGTTTCAATTATGACGCCATGAGCCGTCTCATCTTGGCCACGAATCCTGAGGCGGGGGCGACGAACTACTACTACACAACGTCAGGTAGCTCCCTTTGTGCCGGTGATCCAGCCGCCCCGTGCCGCAAAACCGATGCGCGCTCGGTGACCACTTCCTACAGCTACGATAGCCTCAACCGATTGCTTACCAAGACCTACTCCGGCGGCGGCAGTTCCACTCCGATCGGATGTTTCCAGTACGACAACTCGTCAATTTCATGTGTGCCGTCGACCCCGAATCTTATGGGGCACGTTACTAATGCGTGGACCCAAGCAGCTTCGACGAGCTGCGCATCAGCGCCCAACACCTTCATCACTCTGAAATCTTACTGTGCCTTTGATGCCGTTGGAAGGCCACTCAACATCCAGCAACAGTCTTGCGTAGCCGGCAATTGCACAACGTCTACTGCGCCACAGTCGTATCTAGTCGGCGCGTCATACGACCTAATCGGCAACATGACGACCCTCACCAACCCCGTGGGGGCCAATAAGCAACCGCTTACGCTCACCAATTTCTTCGATTCCGTTTCCCGGCCATGCCTCACCACGAGCAGCTGGACGTCCGAGGCGTCGCCGAATCTGTTTGAGGTTAGCCCAGGCACAACCAATCCCGGCTATTCACCGGGCGGAGGCCTAAAGAGCTTCTACCTTGGATCTACCTCCTCCTCGACAGCGAGCGGCTGCAGTAGCTCTCCTGCGTCGCCTATCAACGAGGTGCTTGGATACACCAAGCGATTCTTCGTAAACAGTATCTCCACGACCGGGCAGTTGCCGTAGGAGGCCGCCATGACTGGAATAGATGCTCAAGCGGCTCACTCAAGTCAAGCGGATCGAAAGGTGCTCCTGAAAGGACTTGTCCCGATGCAATTGCGGCAGATTTCGATTACGGCGGGGTTGGTGGTATTCGGAACTCTCTTCTGTGCGGCGCAAACGCCGGTCTTGGGGAACATCGAGGCGCCCTACGACAATCTCCAGGGAGCCGTGCAGATGGCGGGGCACAACTACGCCGCCGGGGCGGTGGCATACGGGCCCGCGGGCACGCCTTTGGTCTTGACGGGGACAGATTTCGGGGCCGAGGGGACGGTGGAGTTCATTGCATACAAGAATGGTGTGGTTGACACAAATGTGCAGCCGGTCGTGGCAATGCCCACAACGTGGGATTCGAACATGATATTTCTGCCGGTGCCGTCGGGTGCGTTCTCGGGCATGGTAGAGATAATTGTCGAAGGCAAGACTAGTAACGGGCTGCCCTTCATCGTCACTCCCGGAGTCTATTCAGGCTCCTGTCCATCGGGTCCAACCAATACCCAGCTACAGATCGACACCTCATCTCTGCATGACGGAGCAGTCCACCAAAGCTACAGCGCAACTCTGAATGCTTCCGGAGGCTCTGGCGCTTATACGTGGTCGGTTGTGAGCGGCACGCTGCCAGCCGGGCTCTCCCTGAACGGATCGACGGGGGTCATCTCAGATACGCCCACCACGGCGGTTTCGTCCGACAGCATCACATTCAAGGTCGCGGATAGCAGCTCGCCCCCGCAATCGGATCAGGCAGTGCTTGATATGACGATCCAAGCCCAACAATTGTCCTCCGGAACCGTCTACACTTACAGCGCGTCATACGATGGGCTCGGGAACGTTTCGAGCTATACCGACACTATCGACGGGAGTAGCAGCAGCATCATGGGGTCTTGGACCTTCACCTACGATGCGCTTAACCGTTTAACCTCGGGGAAGGCTTCTGCAGGGGCCTTTTCGGGCCAAAGCCTGTGCTGGGCGTATGACTCCTTCGGCAATCGAACGACGAATTCGCAGCAGACAGCCTCCTGCCCGGCGCAAAATGCCTCTGCTTGGGTGTATGGAACGAACAACAATCGAGTCTCGGGCGTGATTCCGCCGGGCGGCGGCAGCCAATCGCCTTCTCCGCTCACCTACGATGCGGCCGGCAACGTCACCGTGGACGACACATCGATGAACCAATACCTATATGATGCCGAAGGTCGGATATGTGCGGTCGAAAGCCCGTCTGGCCTTGGGGGCTCGATCATGACCGGCTACCTCTACGATGGGGAGGGCGTCCGCATTGCAAAGGGGAGCCTCACCAGTTGGAGCTGCGACCCGACCACGAACGGATTCCAGGTCATGGAGAGTTACGTGCTCGGCCCCTCAGGCGAGGAGCTGAGCATGCTGGATGGCGGCGCCAATTGGCAGCGGACGAATCTGTACACCGGCGGCAAGCTGATCGGCACTTACGACACACTGGGGCTGCACTTCCACATCGAAGATCCGCTGGGCACGCGGCGGATGCAGTTGAGCGGCACCGTGAATTATGTCGGTAATCCGGAGACCGACATCCAGTCTTTTCCCTTCGGAGACGGCCTCTTCCCCTACACTGACCAGGACGCAAGCTCGACAGCAGACGATGCCACGCCGCTCCACTTCACCGGCAAAGAACGGGATACCGAATCAGGAAACGACTACTTCATGGCCCGCTACTATGCAAGTTCAATGGGGCGTTTCTTATCGCCCGATTGGTCTGCCAAGATGGAGCCCGTGCCGTACGCGAAGCTGGACAACCCGCAGAGCCTGAATCTTTATGCGTATATGCGGAACAACCCGCTGGGCGGAGTTGATCCGGACGGACACTGCTGCTGGGATTGGATAAGCAAGACTGCTCAGTCACTATTCGGCACCGCAGCCCAACTGTTGAATGACGGAATGCAACGCGCAAATTATAAGGCCGCCGCCGGTGGATTGAGCGGCCCCAACGCGTCAGCCGCGAGGAAGGCTCTACAAGCCTCTACGTACAACAAGCTAAGCCCGATAGGACAGAGCATTACTGATGCGGCCAAACAGAGTCGTGTAGACCAGCTTGCGGGCAAAACAACGGACCAACTAGCTGAAAGTGCCTCCAGAACCAATGCTGGGGTGAATGCCCTGGGAGACGCCTCTAAGGCGCTTGGTGCAGCTGGAATGGCGGTCGGTGTGGCATCGGTAGTAGTGGACACCGCTCAAGCCCCAGATGGCGAAAAGGGAAACACAGCTGTTAAGGGCGCGTTATCGCTTGGTGCCTCGTACGCAGGGGCCGAAGTAGGAGGAGGGGTGGGTGCGGCAGGCGGGCCACTTGGTGCGTTCGCAGGGGCTCTCATCGGAGGGGCGGTGGGGAGTGGGGTGGTGAACGCCCAACCGCCTAATTGGTCTCCCCAGCAACAACAACTGAATTATCTCTTGACTCAACCTGCTCCGTGAGACCGACCAAGGGTACAAGGACACCCGAGCGATGCGGGCAGGCAAGCAATCGAGAGAGCCATCGACGCAAGATGCAACCGAGGCGAAGGTCGTGAATTTGATCAAAAAAACGAGACGATTTCTCATGCCGTTTGGTGGCCAATCCCCTCAAGCTGTACCGGACATATCCGAGGGAATGCGCGGCTTGCTTTCCGAAGCAATGCCGGTTTGTCCCGTATGCGAGCAGCGAATGGAAAACCACCATTACCAGCACATCGCAAGTACGCCTCTTGAAGCGGGAAAAGCGAATCGCCTTGATGCCATGTTGAAGGCGGTTCGAAGTCATCGGTGGGACGAGCTTGCAGGCTTTCAAGACTGGCAGGCAACATCCGCAGATGCTGACGTGTACCTCTTCCGGTGTCCAGATGGACGGTACGACATGGCCGTAATCTATTGCCCATACGAACTGGGCGATATATACAAGCTTGTCCATCAGGAACAAATCGACTCTGATGACTTGCCCGCCAAAGGAGGCGCTTGGTTGCAGCTCTGACTGTGGCTCCATCCGACGTTTCTGGCCCGTCTGCCGAAGCCCGCGCTGCCTTCGGCATCGGTTTTAGGGAGGACACGTCACCCCCAGCGGGTTGCTGCAGGGATACCGCGCGGTAACTGTGCGTTAACGTGAGCAGCGCCAACGCGATGCAGTCCGCGACCGCGCAAAGACTGGCGTTTCCGTGTTTACGCGCGTAAACATGTTGAAAACAAAACGACTAAAGAGAAAATGTGCGGTTCGCGGTTCCTGCGGGAGTAACCTTGGGTTGCTGCGGCGTTAACGTGTTGAAATCAAAGGGTCGAGGCTGCAAGGGCCTCCCGGCGCGGCTGACGCCGCGTACCCTCCGCTGCGGTGGCCGTCAAGGGTCTTCGCTTCGCTCCGACGAACGCGCAAAGAACGCTCGCCCTTGACCGCCATCCTCGCTGCGGCTGTTTTCCAGCTATGAGAAAAATGTCTTTTTCTCATGTTCCACATGACCAGGGCGACGGCTCCCGGCCATCGGCAGCGCGGTGAGGTCCGGCAGCGAAGCACGCAGCGCCGGGGCGCTGGCGAGTGTCCGTGGCGTATCCGGCGGTGTGTTGGAGCTAGACACCATCCCTAAGCCTGACGGCTTAGCAGGGCCGGTTCCGCGGCCCGGAATCGAACGGAGATGCAACAAAGGCCGGACGCTGTCCGGCCTTGTTCGTGCTGGGTTCGAGGTCTGTTCGGGGTCAGCGGTAGACTTCGCGGCGGTGCTTGATGGCGAGGACGAGGATGGAATCCCCGTGGTCATAGAAACGGACGCGATAGTCGCCGACGCGGAGGCGCAACTCGGGCGGCTCGATGTCCTGAAGGCGTTTTACGTCGCCTTCGCCAGAGACGAGATAGCGGGTGAGGGTGTGCAGGATGCGCAGGGCCGTGTCCTTATCGATAGCGCGCAGGTCGGCCTTGGCCGGGTCAGTCCAGGCGATCTTTTTCTGTCCCATGCCTACTGCCCCAGGTGACGCGGTTCGGGATCGAGGGGCGTGCGCCCCATGCGCTCGAAGTCCTCGGCGGTGAGGCCGAACTCGGCCAGGACTTCTTCGTTAGGGATGGGCTCGTGATCCTTAAGCCAAGCCTTGGAAGCGGCGACGGCGCGGGTCTCTTCGTCGCTGATCTCTTCATCCTCAAAGGGCGCGTTGGCGATGGCGCGGTCCACCGGATCGAGCATCGCGTTGATGAAGATGACGGCGGCGGAGGCCTGCCCGGTGGAGAGGCGGTTGATGAGTTCGTGGGCCTGCTGCTTCGGGTTGGTTGCGGCTAGAGCCATCGGGAAACCTCTCTTAGCTACTCTGCGCTGCGGCGAGAAATTTATCAATCGTGGTCAACAAGGCGCGCTGCTCATAGAGCGGCAGGGCCTCAATCTGTTCCATGCGGCGGACGAGCTTAATGCTGGGCTGTTTCTTGGCCGTAATCGTGCTCTTGCTGCCCCGCAGCAGTTCATCGGCAGAGACCTCGAAGACTTCGGCAAAGCGCAGGATCATGTCGGCGTTGAGGCGCAGCTTGTCCGTTTCGTAGTTGGAAACCAACTCCTGAATGAGGCCGGTTCTCTCGGCAATCTGCTTCTGCGTCAGGCCGCGTTCCCGACGCAGACGCGCGAGGCGCTGTCCCAGGGACTCGTCGCCCATATCAACCGGCTTGAGCTTCAGCTTGGACTTCGTGGGCATGGCCTGAGTGTAACGGTGGGTTGTCTGCAATGGGGGCCTCCCTGTTTCCACTATAGAGTATTATGCTCTATAGTGTCTTACACTGAGAGGGTGCGAAAAAAAGGTCATTACCCTCTTGACAGGTTTTTTGCAGAAGGCCGGAAAACGGCAGAAAGGAGGGTTCACGGATGCCCTACGTTCCCCCCGAGGTGAAAGAGCGGTTGAAGCGCGAGGTGTCGATCCAGCGGCTTGCCGAGGCGCGGGGGATCAAGCTGACGCGCAGCGGCAAGGAGCTTATCGGCCTGTGCCCGTTCCACGACGACCGGAACCCCAGCCTGAACATCGACCCGGTGAAAAATGTGTGGAGTTGCAAGGGGGCTTGCGGCGAGGGGGGCGACGTTTTTCTGTGGGTGATGCGGGCCGAGGGGGTGAGCTTCCATCATGCGCTGGAGTTGTTGAAGCGGGACTATGCGCCATCGGCGGGGCCGGTGGTGAAGATCGCCACGGTGCCGAAGCTGCCGCCGCTGATCGACGCCACGGCGGACGACAAAAAGCTGTTGGGAACGGTGGTGGACTACTACAACCGGACGCTGAAAGACTCGCCGGAGGCGCAGCGGTATCTGGTCAAGCGCGGCCTCGAATCCTCGGAAATCATCGACCGTTTCAAGCTGGGCTACGCCAACCGCTCGCTGTGTCTGCATCTGCCGGCGTCGAACCGCGCCGCCGGCGACGCGCAGCGGACGCGGCTGAAAGAGCTTGGCATTTTGCGCAACCAGAAGCCAGGGCATGAGCACTTCAATGGCTCGCTGGTCATCCCGGTGTTCAATCTTGCCGGTGAAGTGGTCGAGATGTACGGGCGGAAGATCACGCCGAATCTGCGCGCAGGAACTCCGGACCACACGTATCTTCCAGGGCCGCATCGCGGGGTGTGGAACGAAGAAGCCTTCCTCGCTTCCAAAGAAATCATCCTCTGCGAGGCGCTGATCGACGCCTTGACGTTCTGGGTTGCGGGCTACCGGAATGTCACGGCCAGCTATGGCGTGAACGGCTTCACAGCCGATCATCGCGCCGCCTTCGAGCGGCACGGCACGGAGCGCGTTTACATCGCCTATGACCGCGACGACGCCGGAGACAAAGCCGCCGCGAAGCTGGCCGAGGAACTGATGGGCATGGGCATCGAGTGCTTCCGTGTGCAGTTCCCCAAGGGCCAGGACGCGAACGAGTACGCGCGTGTGACGCAGCCAGCGGCGAAGGCTCTGGGCGTCTTGCTGACGGGCGCGGCGTGGATGGGCAAGGGGCCACGGCCAGCGGGCCGCGCGCCGGTTCCGGTTGTCGTGGCCGAGCCAGTTCGAGCGGCGGCGCCAACCGTCGAGCCACTGCCAGCGGAAGCGAAAAGCACAGCTAAAGAAAAAAAGATCGAGGAGCCAATGCCGGAACCAGCAGCAGAGCCAGCGCCGACGCCGGAGCCAGGCCCGGAGCCAACGCAGCCGCAGGAGAGAGCTTTTTCTTTAGCTGTAAATGCCGTGCCTTTACCCGCCGTTCCTGTCGAAGAGCCAGCCGCGCGGCCCATGCCGCTGTCTGTGCCGACAGAGCCGCAGGTGAAGACGGAGGGCGGCGAAGTAGCGGTGAGCATCGGGCCGCGCGAGTATCGCGTACTGGGCTTGGACAAATGCACGAGCCGGGGCCAGATGCGGGTGAACGTGAAGGTGTCGGGCCACAATGTGCGCGGGGAGTTCTGCTATCACGGCGACACGCTGGACATGGAAGCGTTCCGGCAGCGGGCGGCGTTCGTGAAGCAGGCCGCGCACGAGCTCGCCGCGAAGGAAGAGACGATCCATCGGGAAGTGGGCCAGTTGTGGACAGTGCTTGCGGAGTTGCAGCGGGAGCGCATCGCCAAGGTGCTTGCGCCGCCGGAGGAAACCGCGCTGATGGCGGCCGAGGAGCAGGCGGCCGCGATGGAGTTGCTGCGCGATCCGCGCCTGTTGGAGCGTGTTCTTGAGGACTTCGAGAAATGCGGCGCGGTGGGCGAGGAAGCGAACAAGAAGGTCAGTTATCTGGCCGCTGTGTCGCGTATGCTGTCGAAGCCGCTGGCCATCGTGGTGCAGTCGTCATCGTCCGCTGGCAAAAGCGCGTTGATGGAAGCGGTACTCGACTTCATGCCGGAGGAGCACCGGGAGAGCTACACGGCGATGACCGGCCAAGCCCTTTTCTACATGGGGCAGAAAAACCTCAAACACAAAATCCTTGCCATCGCAGAGCAGCAGGGCGCGGAGGCCGCGAGTTATCCGCTCAAACTCTTGCAGTCCGAGGGCAAGCTGAATATCGCATCGACTGGCAAAGACCCGGTGAGCGGCAAGCACGTTACGCACGAGTACACCGTGGAAGGGCCGGTGATGCTGTTCCTGACCACGACGGCGCACGAGGTGGACGAGGAGTTGATGAACCGCTGTCTCGTGCTGGCGGTCAACGAGGACCGCGAACAGACGCAGGCCATCCATCAGAAGCAGCGCGAAGCGCAGACGCTCGAAGGCTTAAAGGCGCGGACGCGACGGACGAAGATCGTTCGCCTGCACCGCAACGCGCAGCGGCTTCTCAAGCCCGTCGATGTGGTGATCGAGTGCCTGAAGGAGCGCCGCTTCCCGGATACCATGACGCGCACACGCCGCGACCACATGAAGTTCATCGCGCTGATCCAGGCGATAGCCCTGCTGCATCAGCATCAGCGTGAGATAACAACCGCGACCGACGACGGCGAAACGTACGAGTACATCGAGGCGACCGAGGCCGATGTAAAGCTGGCGTGGGAGCTTGCCAGCCATGTGCTGATGCGTTCGCTGGACGACGTGCAGACGCAGACGCGCCGCCTGCTGCTGCTGATCGACAAGATGGTGACGGCGGAATGCGAACGGCTCCAGATCGAGCGGCTGGATTACCGCTTCACGCGGGCCACGGTGCGGCAGTTCACAGGCTGGGGAGACTCGCAGCTAAAGAAACATCTCTCGCGCCTTGAAGACCTCGAATACCTGGCGCTGCATCGCGGCCTGGCCGGTCAGAGCTTCGTCTATGCGCTCAACTTCGAGATGGACGAAAACGGCAGGCCGGTGTTGCCGGGACTGAGCTACGGCGCGAAGCGGTCACGGTCTGAGGAGGGGGTGTCACACTTCGAGGCCGGGTTGTCACCCGCCGGACACGGGGGTGTCACGGGGGTGTCTGGGGGTGGTCACGATGCGAAATCGCCAGCAATGACGCGGGTGGAAGACGGTTTTTCTGTTAAAAGCGCGAAAAACGCATATATGGAGACCGAGGCCAACGGCTTCCCGCAAACGCCCGTCGTAATCGTACCCATGACAAAGCCCAACGGAAACGGCAACGGCAGAACAGGGGGCAGCGCATGGCCCGCATAACCAAAACCCGCAAGCCCCAGGCCGCGCCCAAGACGCCGATGGAACTGCTCATGTACGAGCATCTGGACGCGCTCAGGGTGCGCGGCTACTCCGAGTTCACGGTGAAAAATCGTCTCGTTCACATCGGCTTCTTCATCGAGTGGGCCTACCTGCCGAGGTGAATTATGCCATCGTCGACTACAGCTCTGAAAGTGATCTACCTCCCTACAACGTCTCTAAAACCCCACCCGCAGAACCCGCGCGTCCATAGCGACAAGCAGGTACAGCAAATCGCCAAGAGCATCGAGACATTCGGTTTTAATGTCCCAATCCTTGTGGATGACCGGCAGAATGTGGTTGCCGGACATGGACGGTTGCTGGCCGCGCGGAGACTCGGATGGAAGACCGTTCCGGTAATCAAGCTGAACCATCTCTCGGAGTCCCAGTACCGAGCCTTCCTGATTGCCGACAACCGTCTGACCGAAAACTCCTCCTGGGATGAACGGTTCCTGGGAGAACAACTCAAGGTGCTCTCGGAATTTGAGCTGGACTTTGATCTTGAGGTCATCGGCTTTGAGACGGCCGAGATTGATGTGCTCATTGACGGGCTCGAAACCATGAGCCAGTCCGATCCGGATGACTGCCTCCCGGCAATTGAAGCGTCAGCCGTATCAGTCATCGGCGACCTATGGCAGCTCGGGAAGCACCGAGTGCTCTGCGGCGACTCGCTGATTTCAGAGAACTACGAGCGGCTGATGGAGGGAGCCAAAGCAGATTTGGTGATTACCGATCCGCCTTACAACGTGGTCATCGACGGCCACGCCAGCGGTCTCGGGAAGGTCCGTCACCGGGAGTTTCAAATGGCCTCGGGTGAGATGAGTGCGGGTGAGTTTACCGAGTTCCTGCGCAAGGTGATGAGGCTTTCAAGACAAAGCAGCCAACGCGGCTCCCTCGCCTATTACTTCATGGACTTCAGGCATATGCAAGAGATTCTCACGGCCGGCCAGGATATCTATGGGGATCTGATGAATCTCTGTGTGTGGACCAAGAACAACGGCGGCATGGGGAGCTTCTATCGCAGTGCGCATGAACTAATCTTCCTCTTCAAGAATGGTGGCAGCTCGCATCGCAACAACATCCAGCTCGGCAGGTTCGGTCGATATCGGACCAACGTATGGAACTACCCCTCGGCAAATACGTTCTCTCGATCAGATCCTGATGGGGACCTGCTTGCACTCCACCCGACACCAAAGCCAGTCGCACTCATCGAGGATGCGATCAAGGATTCGTCTGCCCGAGGAGTTGTGGTTCTCGACCCGTTCCTCGGCTCGGGAACGAGCACAATTGCAGCAGAGCGCGCTGGGAGAGTCTGCTACGGCCTGGAACTGGATCCGCTATACGTGGATACCATCATTCGCCGTTGGCAGCGCCGAACAAAACGCGATGCTATTCACGTTGAGTCAGGAGACAGCTTCGGGGTCAAGGAAGCCCACAAATCAAGTCAGGGCACAGCAAATCTAGAGACGAGAGGTAAACAAAAGCGTGCGCAATAATCGCAAGAAAGATGACTATGAAATTGGATATGGGAAGCCTCCGAAAAGCGGTCAATTCAAAAAGGGATTCTCGGGAAACCCATTAGGGCGACCGAAGAAATCGCCAGACTTCGAATCGGAATTGGTGCGACAACTCAACTCAAAAGTGCCTATCCAAGAGCAGGGAAAGCGACGAATCCTCACGAAATATGAGGTGATGGCGAGGCAATTGGTAAACAGGGCAATCGGCGGGAACATCCGGGAACTACGTTTGCTCATCGCTTTGATGCCGCAAGCTTTTGAGCGGGTAGCAGAACTAGTACGACCGGTAAGAGCAGAAGATTTAACTGACGACCAACTTGCGGCAATCATCCTCCGTGGCCAAGATGCCATGCCAAATCAAAATTTCTCAGATGGCCGAAGGCCCTCAAGAAGGGCGAAACTCCAAGATCGGCAAGAACCTCTCTGAGGGGTGTCTGCCGGCCTTAGCCCGACTTCCTGAGTAGCTGTCTAACTGGTTTGATAAGAAACTGCAACTCATTCCGACTGACGCAGCGGCCACTGGCCGCGCCGACAGCCGGACGGTTACGGTTTTGGAGGCGGTGAGGGCGACGGCATACTGCGTGGCTTCTCCGACGGCGTATTTGCGGCTGGAGCTTGCTGGTATTCCCAGAGGTCGTTCAGGGCGCCCATTTCTTTGCCCGCGCTGTCCATGCCGTAGCCGCCGAAGAGCCAGAGATTACCTTGCTTGTCGACCCACGCAGCCGCTTCGGTGCGGGCACCGGGATGGTTGGCAGGATCGGGCCTGCCCGAGGTTCCATACTCTCCGGGCTGGCCGTAGCAAAACGTAACGCCTGCGGGAATAAACTTGCAGCCACTTTCTGTGGAGCTTCCGCCAAACCAGGTCCAAAGGTGGGTGTGCGGATTGAATTCCCACAGGTCATTGAGGCTGCCCCGGTTCCCGACCGAGTCGAATCCCTGCCCGCCAAAGAGCCATACGTTGCCGTTCGGGTCTTTCCAGGTCACGGCGCCAGCACGTCCGCCCGGAATGTTTCCGACAGCAGGTTCGCCGAGTTTGCCGTAGACGCCCGGCTGTCCTTTGCAATCGAGGATTGGCGAATTGTTTTTGGAGCACCCGAGTGAAAGGTCACTTCCTCCCCGCCAAATCCACTCTTTTGAAGAGCGGCTGAATTCCCATAGGTCATTGAGGTTAGCGGGGCTGTCAGCCGTGTCGTATCCGCCTCCGCCGAAGAGCCAAAGGTCGCCATTCCCGTCTGTCCATGGGGCGGGCTCAGAACGGCTTCCAGGCCAGGATGCGGGAGAGTTTGCGCCGAGGACACCATAGACCCCGGGCCAGCCGACGCTCTTCGATACCTTGTTGCTTCCTCCCATCCAGGCCCATTCGTTGAGGGTGGGCCGGTACTCCCAGAGGTCATTGAGAGCCCCAGCATTCCCGTCGGCATCGTGGCCGTCCCCTCCGAAGAGCCAGAGATTGTCGGCTGGATCGGTCCAGCCCGCGGCTCCCGAACGGCCTCCGGGCGCGTTTTCATGGCTGGCCACCCCGAGCGTTCCGTATACTCCGGGCCGACCGTCGTGGTGAGACACGATGGCGGTGGCGCTCCCGCTGACCCAGGTCCATTTGCCGGCGGAGAGGTCGAGTTTCCAGAGATCGTTGAGGTCGGCGGATTTGCCCAGGGCGTCATAGCCGCTGCCGCCGAAGAGCCAGAAATTGCCGCTTTTGTCGGTCCAGCTTACGGCTCCGCTGCGGGGTCCAGGGATGTTGTGTTTTCCCGGTTCTCCCTTCGTCCCATAGTATGCGGGCCGCCCCAGTCCTATTCCCCTGCTGCCTCCCATCCATGTCCACTGGTTCAAATTTGGACTGAACTTCCAAAGGTCGTTGGCGAGGTCTCCGCGAGATCCCGTTGCGGCGTTGAAGCTGGAACCCCCGAACAGCCAGAGGTTCCCGTCTTTATCGATCCAGGTGGCGCTGCTCCAGCGGCCCGGCGGCAAATTCTCCGGACCTGGCTTTCCAAGTATCCCGTATTTTCCTGGTTGGTCGATCGAGCTGCTGCCACCCTTCCAAATCCATGATGGCGTTGCCTGGGCTGCGGTATGTGAGGGGGAGCACGCAGCGAACAGGCAGCCCGCGAAGGCGATCACGAAACGGCAGGGCTTTTGGGGGTGGTTGACGGCCTTGCTTTTCCATAGTTTGTTCTGTGGTTCCGTGCCCACTGTCGCCTCCCTAGGTCCGGGAGCGCTAACGCTCCCGGCGAAGCATCCGTTTCCGCGCAGATTTTAGAAGGACATGCTGGTCGTTTGGCTCTGAAGGTAGCCCTGCGCCGTCGCATACATCTGCCCGGATGGTGGCTCGCAGTTACAAGGGACGTCGAATTCCACCTGCGAGCCGGGGCTAGTCGTGGCCCAAGCGTAGAGTGTACCGCAAATGGTTACCTGGTAATGGATGGTTGCCCCATGCGTATCGTCTTGGAGGGTGACGAAGTACTCATTAACCTGGCCGTTTTGCACGACCTCGACATTGCTTTCGTAGGGGGTCGCGGTCTGCGACTGGGGGCCGTAGTCGACGGTTGCGGTTGTCCCTGTCGATTGTGTTCCGTATGAGCACTGCGGGCTCAGGCCTTGCAGCCAGTTGTCCACCGGGCCCCAGGTCGGGTTGGAGATCGGATTGAAGTTATCGTCGAGCACAGCCACGTTTCTGAAAGTTGTGGGGCCGTTGGGGGGGTAGTCAGTGCAATATTCGACAACGGCTTCCAGCACGCCTGCGTCTGCCATAGCCATTGTGTATCCGCCCGTGGGGCTCGATGGGATGACCGAAGTTGTACCAGTATTGAGGTCTTTGGTCGAGATTGTCCATTTATTGCATGCCGGGTCCCCGCTCTCGCACAATGATCGGACTGTGCCCTGAATCGAGTCGCCTGGATTCGCCAGGTAGGGATGTCCCGTGAAGGTGTTGTTATTAGGTCCGTAATTCCAGCTCTGAATCTGCCAGACGCCGACGCTTCCGAGGAATTGCAGGACAGGCTGCAGGATGCGATGTCCGCCGACGTCTTCCAGATCGGGGAACAGATAGATCGTCTGCCCGTCATATGTTGTTGGGAATTGCGGAACGGTCCAGTTGGCGACGATCTGGCCGAAAGTGCCGGCGTTGTAGAGGAATTCCGCCTCGATCCAGTTGCCGGTCCCCGGTTGTTGCTGTTGCTGCCCTGTATTATCTATGGCCTCTCCCGTGAGGCTATAACGCTGGTAGTCGCAGGGTGGCACGATCTCGATGCTTCCGTTGGCGTGTTGGATGGCGCCTATGTCGTCTCGGATTATGTCGTCTTCGGCGACCTGCCAGACGCAGCTTGGGTGGGCGTAGCCAAACGGTGTGATCACGTATGCTTCAGGCACTGTTGGCGGGCGGTTTGCCCCTGCTGGCGCTTGAGCCCACAGAGCGGCCGGCCCTACTGTTAGGAATGTGAGACAAAAGGCTCCGAACTTAAGCGATCTGGCGGAGGCGCGGAACCAGAAGTCTGCGTGGGTCGCGTTCTTTAGCGGCTTCATTGCAATTCCCTCTCAATTTGTGAATTACAGTCGTCACGCCGGTGGCCCGTCCTCTGGGCAGCCGAACAGGGGTCTCGTGTGTAGATCGGGGAATGCAGTGCGGAATCGCGCGGAAGCTTACGCAACGGATCCTGCGGCAGTTCGGTGTGGCGCAATCAGACCCTGAGACAAAGCGGGGCTTGGATCAACGATTGAAAATACGCGGATTCTCGGGAGTGGGTGCGCACTTTCCTGCGGCGTTCTGGTTTGTTTTTGCCGCTACGGAGGAATATCGCGCCGAGTGGGGCGCGTGTAAGTGATCTCCGATACAAGGGGTGGTGATAGGCCCGGTGGCGGGGTTTATTTGATCTCGCCTTTGAAATTGGAGCCCCACTTTGAGCGGCTCACATTTTTAATCTGAAAAATGGGACTTCAAGATTGAATTAGACGTGGGGTGACCTAAGCGAAGGGCAAAAGCAATTTGACCTGGCTTAGCGAGTAATTGTGTTTCATCGAGAAGGCGCGGTTAGTACAGGAACAACTCGAGGCGCCGCACTTCGTGTGATTAACTCGATATTGAATTCGAACGAGAAGTAAAATCCCTGAATTTCACTTTTCAGTGCCAGTTTCTTCCCTGATACCCACTAATAAATTCCCTGTTAGCCGTCGCTCAAATGTCAACGGAGAATACCGCAACCATCTGATATGCGGCTATATACAGTCTCTTGGCTGCCGGCCATAGCGGCTCATATTAAGAAAATTCCCTGTATTTTTCCCTGTTAACGGGAATTTCAAAGCGGAGAGCGGTTCTCTCATGACTCGCTCCACCGCCAGAACTCCCTCTCAAATACTGGTCGACCCCGAGGCCATGCGCCTGATTGCTGAGCGCGGCGGCCAGCTATAAGTCGGCTTTCCCGTTCTTTTGCCCCGTTCCTTTGCTTAGCGGCGTCCGCCCATCTCCTTTGAGCCGGTGTGCTGCGCGGAGCGATCGGTCTCCCCCATCGGTCCTTCAAGGTCACACGCGGCAATCACCAGGGCAATGTGCGAGAAGGCCTGCGGGAAATTGCCCACCAGGCGCTTGCGGCCCATGTCGTATTCCTCTGAGAGCAGGCCCACGTCGTTGCACAGCCCGGTCAGGGTTTCAAACAGAATGCGCGCATCGTCCGTGCGTCCAATCGCATGCAGGCTGCTGACCATCCAGAAACTGCAGGCCAGAAATGCGCCTTCGCCCGGCGGCAGGCCGTCCTGGACTTTCTCCGTGTCGTAGCGCTTCACAAAACCGTCTCTCATCAGCTCCCGCTCCACGGCTTCAACGGTGCCCCGGACGCGCGGATCCTCCTTCGGAAGAAAGCCCACCTGCGGCATCAGCAGCAACGAGGCATCGAGCTGATCCGATCCGTAGGCCTGCACAAAGCTATTCTTTTCCGCATTGAACCCGCGCGCGCAGATGTCGGCGTGAATCGCATCGCGGATGCTCTTCCATCGATCGGTGGGTGCCTCGTAATTCAGGTTCTCGGCCAGCTTCACGGCACGATCGAAGGCCACCCACGCCATCATCTTCGAGTAAGTGAACTGCTGCCGGCCGCCGCGCATCTCCCAGATGCCTTCGTCGGGCTCCCGCCAGATCTTCTCCAGATGCTCCAGGAGCAACGCCAGAACGCGAAAATCTTCTTCCCCGTGAGCCGCCAAGTTTTTCTGCGCATGGAAAAAGCAATCCAGCATTTCACCATAAATATCAAGCTGCACCTGGGTGGCCGCGCCGTTGCCAATGCGCACCGGACGTGAGCCTTCATAGCCGGGAAGCCAGCCTGCTTCCCATTCCACCAGTTGTCGCTCGCCTTTCAGCCCGTACATGATCTGGATCTGGTCGGGGCTTCCTGCCACCGCGCGCAATAGCCAGTTCTGCCAGGCCGTGGCCTCGTCGTAGTAGCCGTTGCCGGTGAGCGCAAGCAAGGTAAACGTGGTGTCGCGCAACCAGCAGTACCGGTAATCCCAGTTACGCACGCCTCCAATCCGCTCCGGCAGCGAGGACGTCGCGGCGGCCACAATACCGCCCGTGGGCCGAAACGTGAGCGCCTTCAGCGTGATCAGCGAGCGCTCCACCAGGTCGCGGTATTTGCCGTTGTAGCGCAGCTTGCCCGCCCACTTCGTCCAGAATTTCTCCGTGTCCTCAAGCGCCTGCTCCGGGTCGATGCGCACGGGATCCCGCCGGAACGACTCGCCATAAGTCAGTGTGAACCAGGTGCGCTCGCCCTTGCCCACGGTGAAGTCCGCAACCGTCGCAAGGTTTTCGCCGCGCACTGGAACGGATGCGTGCAACATCGCCAGATTCGGCCCGGCTACGGCGCGTATGCCATCCTCGATGCCCGTGACCCAGGGAACCGTGCGGCCGTAATCGAAACGCAGCTTCAGTTCCATGCGCATGGGCACGCTTCCCTCCACGCCCTCCACAAAGCGCACCACGTCCGAGTGGCGCTCTCGAATAGGCATGAAGTCGATGAGCTGAACCACCCCATCAGCGTGATGAAACGTGGTCTCCAGGATCAGCGTGTGCTCGCGATAACAGCGAGTTGTTTTCCACTCCCCTTCGCAAGGGCAGATGCGCCAGAACCCGTTCTCCTCGCTTCCCAGCAGGGAGGCAAAGCATGCCTCAGAGGCGAAATCGGGCCAGCAGAGCCAGTCAATGGAACCGCGGTTATCCACCAATGCCGCAGTCTCACAGTCCCCGATAAGAGCGTAATCCTCGATTCGTGCGGCCATTTTTATTGCTCGTGATAATTCCGCATCAACCCGCCGTCCACTACGAAGGTCGATCCGGTAATGTAGGTTGCGTCGTCGGAGACAAGGAACGCTACCAGCCCCGCCACGTCGTCGGGAGTACCCATCCGTCCCAGCGGTATATTGGCAAGCAGCGCGTTCAGCTTCGGCTTGTCGGCAAGCAGCGCCTTGTTGATGGGCGTGGCGATGGCGCCCGGAGCCACGTTGTTGATTGTGATGCCCAGCGGTCCCAGCTCAACCGAGAGATTGCGCATGAACATGCGCATGCCGCCCTTGCTGCAGCAGTACGTAGTAAAGCCGGGAAACACCATGTCCTCGTGCACGGAGCTGATGTTGACAATCCGCCCAGGCTTCTTTGCATCGCGCAGCCGGCGAACAAACGATTGGGTCAGAAAAAACGGCCCGCGCAGGTTCACCGTCATCACCTTGTCGTAGTCCTCTTCCGGCGTGTCCCAGAAATCGGAGCGTTTCTCCATGCCCGCATTGTTCACCAGGATGTCCGCGCTCCCGAACGCGTCCCAGGCGGTGTTCACAAGACAATTCACGTCGTCCATATTGGTCACGTCGGCGCGGACAATCTTGCCATCGCCGCCTGCCCCCTCAATGGCCCGCTCCGTGTCCTCGGCGCCTTCCGGCGTACCGATGTAGTCCACGATCACCTTCGCCCCTTCGCAGCCGAGCCGTTTGGCGATTCCCTGCCCTATACCCGTCCCGGCTCCGGTAACAATGGCAACTTTGCCCTTCAAACCCCGCATAAACTTCTCCTGTGCTTAGAGCGTATTTCAAGAACCTGCTTTCGTGCCGTAGAGGGACCGCGGTTTATGCGGCTTTAGCCGCTGAGTGATGGACCCCTCACCGTTCCGCTGCTGCTGTTTGAAATGCGCTCTGGTGAAGCGCGTTTCCCTTGCTTAGATGCGAACGCGCTCCGGAGGTCGTGCGGCGTGGCCGGATGGAGCGGCCCACTAAAGCGATATGCAACCGAATTTCTGGCCGTACGCGCAATCGCCGTCTCCGTTCGCTGTTCAGCGAGCGCGCAGTCTTGCAGCCATGCTCACCGTCCTCACACACTGCGCCGCAACCGCTCCTAACTTCTTCTGGTTAGAATGCTATTGAGGAGTGCTCGTCCTTCCATGAAATCATCTGTCGCTACTCCCGACGCCGGAAACAAGATCCTCACCAGGAACAAACACCTCATCCGCTGGGTGGAGAAGATCGCCGAGCTCTGCCGCCCTGACGCCATCCACTGGGTCGACGGCTCCCAGGCTGAGTACGACTTCCTCTGCGACCGGCTGGTCGATTCCGGCACTTTCAAGCGCCTGAACCCCGACCTCTGGCCCGGCTGCTACTACGCGCGATCGGCCCCCGGCGACGTGGCCCGCGTTGAAGACCGCACCTTCATCTGTTCGCTCTCAAAAGACGCAGCCGGCCCCACCAATAACTGGGAGGACCCCTACGCGATGCGCCGCCGGCTCAAGCAGCTCTTCAAAGGCTGCATGCAGGGCCGGACAATGTACGTGCTCCCGTTCAGCATGGGGCCCGTCGGTTCGCCCATGTCCGGCATCGGCGTCGAACTCACTGATTCGCCCTACGTCGTCGTCAACATGCGCATCATGGCCCGCATCGGCGCGCCCGTCTTCGCTGAAATCGACAAGGATGAGCGCCGCGTGGTCCCTTGCGTCCATTCGGTCGGCATGCCGCTCAAGCCGGGCGAGCTGGACGTGCCCTGGCCCTGCAACGACACCAAGTACATCGTCCACTTCCCTGAAACACGCGAAATCTGGTCTTACGGCTCCGGCTACGGCGGCAATGCGCTGCTCAGCAAAAAGTGCTTCGCCCTGCGCATTGCCTCCAACATCGCCCGCGACGAAGGCTGGATGGCCGAACACATGCTCATCCTCGGCGTCGAGGATCCCTCCGGCGAAAAAACCTACATCGCCGCAGCCTTCCCTTCTGCCTGCGGCAAAACAAACTTCGCCATGCTCATCCCGCCCAAGGCCATGAAGGGCTGGAAGGTGTGGACCATCGGCGACGACATCGCCTGGATTCGCCCCGATTCGAAAGGCGTCCTCCGCGGCATCAATCCTGAATACGGCTTCTTCGGCGTCGCTCCCGGCACCAGCAAGAAAACCAATCCGATGGCCATGGCAGCGCTCGCGCGCAACTCCATCTTTACCAATGTCGCCCTTACGCCCGACGGCGGTGTCTGGTGGGAAGGAATGACCAACATCCCCCCGGCCGAATGCGAAGACTGGCGCGGCGAACGCTGGACGCCCGAGCTCGCCCGTGAGACCGGCCGCACCGCCGCGCACCCCAACGGCCGCTTCACCGCGCCCGCCGCGCAGTGTCCATCCATGGATCCTGCCTGGGAATCGCCCCACGGTGTCCCCATCAGCGCCATCGTCTTTGGCGGCCGCCGCTCCCACACGCTGCCGCTTGTCTATCAGGCGTTCAACTGGTCCAGCGGCGTTTACACCGGCGCCACCATGGGCTCTGAAACCACCGCCGCCGCCACTGGCGCCGTAGGCAAGGTGCGCCGCGATCCCATGGCCATGCTTCCCTTCTGCGGCTATCACATGGGCGACTACTTCCGCCATTGGCTCAGGATGCAGCGCGGCCTTGAGACCACGCCGCGCGTCTTCAACGTCAACTGGTTCCGCAAAAACGCTGAAGGCAAGTTCCTTTGGCCCGGCTTCAGTGAGAACATGCGCGTCCTCCGCTGGATCGTGGAGCGCGTGCAGGGCCGCACCCACGGCCGCGAGACCCCCATCGGCTGGGTCCCTCGCTACGGCGACATCGATTGGTCCGGCCTCGACTTCCCCCAGGAAACCTTCGACGAGCTCATGGAAGTCGACTGCGCCGCGTGGAAGCAGGAAGTCATCGGCCATGAGGGTCTCTTCATCGAACTCCATGACCACCTTCCGCCGGAGATGATCTACGAGCGCGAGCTCCTCATCTGCCGGCTCTGAAGGGTACGGGCTTTAGCCGGTACATTCACTGCCAGGAGAGAATCAGGCGGGCTTCAGCCCCGAGGTTCTTGCCTTTCTTCTTAAACTTCGTCCTGACAGCACGTCCAAACAAGTCCCCAGTTACCGTTTTTCCTCAAGAAAACCATTTGGTCTTGACAGCGATTTAAGTTATCCTGAATAGTTCCGCGCCAGTCCTTGGAGCCGGTTCGCGCAAGCGGGCAAGCTGTACAAAACAAACCTCGACGGAAAGCGTACGAGGAACACTTGATCCATACCTCCAGGTGACCGCGCCGCGATCGCCTCTTTTTTCAACCTGCCGGAAGAGGGTCTACTATGCCATCATCGCATCGCCCTATTCGTGCCCCTGAACCGCAGGGCCTCTATCATCCGCAGAACGAGCACGACGCCTGTGGCATGGGCTTCGTCGCCAGCATTCGCGGCGAAAAAAGCCACGACATCATCCGCAAGGGCCTTGAGGTTCTCATCAACCTCACCCATCGCGGCGCCGCCGGCTGCGATCCCGAAACCGGCGACGGCGCCGGCATCCTCATCCAGGTTCCTCACGTCTTCTTCGCCCGCGAGTGCGGCGAGCTCGGCATGCAGTTGCCTGAGGCCGGCGCTTACGGCGTCGCCATGTGCTTCCTTCCCGTTGACAAGCACAGCCGCCTGCAGTGCGAAGGCGCGCTCGAGCGCATCGCCCAGCAGGAAGGCGCAGGCGTCATCGGCTGGCGCGACACTCCCGTCAACGGCGACGCCATCGGCCGCGAAGCCCGCAACTCCCAGCCCTACATTGAGCAGCTCTTCGTCCGCCGCCCTGAAGGCCTCGACGAGGAAGCCTTCGAGCGCCTCCTCTACCGCATCCGCCGCCGCTGCGAAAACGAGATCTCCCTGTCCGAAATCGAGGGCAAGGAGGACTTTTACATTCCTTCCTTTTCATGTCGCACCATCATCTACAAGGGCCTGATGCTCGCGCCCCAGATTGAAAAGTTTTACTTCGAGCTGGCAAATCCGCTGGTCGCCAGCGCGCTCGCGCTCGTCCACCAGCGTTTCTCAACCAACACCTTCCCCAGTTGGAAGCTCGCTCACCCTTACCGCTTCATCGCCCATAACGGCGAAATCAACACCATCCGCGGCAATGTGAGCTGGATGAACGCGCGCCAGTCCGTCGTTAACCATCCTCTTCACGGCGAAAATATCGAAGACCTGTTTCCCGTTATCGTTTCCGGCGGCAGCGACTCCTCCTCGCTCGACAACGCCGTCGAATTCCTTTACCAGTCCGGCCGCACCCTCCCCCACGTTATGGCCATGCTCATCCCTGAAGCCTGGGCCGGCAATCCTGACATGGACGAGGACAAGCGCGCCTTCTACGAGTACCACGCTTCTCTCATGGAACCCTGGGACGGCCCCGCCGCCATCGCCTTTACCGACGGCCGCGTGATCGGCGCAACCCTCGACCGCAATGGCCTGCGCCCCGGCCGCTACATCGTCACCAAGGACGATCTCGTCGTCCTCGCCTCTGAAGCCGGCGTTATCGACGTGCCCGCAGAAGACGTCCGCAAAAAGGGCCGACTGCAGCCCGGCCGCATGTTCCTCGTTGACACCGAGCAGAAGCGCATCGTCTCTGACACCGAAATCAAAAAGCTGCTCGCCGCGCGCCAGCCCTACGGCACCTGGCTTCAGGAACAGCAGGTCACCCTCGACCACATCCCCGAGCCCTCGCGCACCATCGCCTCCAATCCCGAGACCCTCCTCCGCCGCCAGCGCGCCTACGGCTACAGCGAAGAGGATCTCCGCATCCTGCTCGCGCCCATGGGCGCAAAGGGCGAGGAGCCCGTCGGCTCCATGGGCACTGACACCCCGCTGGCTTGTCTCTCCGATCGCCCCCAGCCGCTCTTCAACTACTTCCGCCAGCTCTTCGCGCAGGTCACCAACCCGCCCATCGATCCCATCCGCGAAGAGCTGGTCATGTCGCTCATCAGCTACATCGGCACGGAGCGCAACATCCTCGATGAGACGCCGGAGAATTGCCACACCCTCAAGCTCCCGCATCCCATCCTCACCAATCGCGATCTCGAAAAACTCCGCCGCGTCTCCTCCGGCGATCTCCTCGCCACCACCCTGCCCGCGCTCTTCCGCGCCGAGGACGGCGAGCGCGGCCTCAAGCAGGCCCTTGAGGACCTCAGCGCCCGCGCCTCGCACGCCGTCGCCTCCGGCTATTCGCTGCTCATCATCTCTGACCGCGGCGTCGATTCCACTTACGCGCCCATCCCCAGCCTGCTCGCCATGGCCGCTGTCCACAATCGCCTCGTCCGCGAGAAGACCCGCACCGTGGTCGCGCTCATCATTGAGAGCGGCGATCCCCGCGAAGTCATGCACTTCGCCCTGCTCATCGGCTACGGCGCCAGCGCCATCAATCCGTATCTCGCCATCGAGACTCTTCACGACCTCAAGCGTCGCGGCCTGCTGCCCCACAACGTCACCGGCAATCAGGCGGAAAAGAACTTCATCAAGGCCATCAACAAGGGCCTGCTCAAAACCTTCTCCAAGATGGGCATCTCGACCCTGCAAAGCTATCGTGGCGCGCAGGTCTTTGAGGCCGTCGGCATCAATCAGTCGCTCATCGATAGCTACTTCGCCGGCACCGCCTCGCGCATTGAAGGCATCGGCCTCGATGTCCTCGCCCGCGAAGCCCAGATGAAGCACGACTACGCCTTCCAGCCGCTCACCGAGTCCGAAACCGAGCTCGTCGTCGGCGGCCATTATCAATTCCGTATTGGCGGCGAGTATCACCTCCTCAATCCCGAAACCATCAGCAAGCTCCAGCACTCCGTTCGCCAGAACAACCCCAAAACATTTGAGGAGTACACCAGCCTCATCGACGACCAGAGCCGCAACCTCTGTACGCTGCGTGGCCTGCTCAAGCTCAAGTACCTTGAGCACCCCATCTCCATCGAAGATGTCGAGCCCGCCAAGGAGATCGTCAAGCGCTTCACCACCGGCGCCATGAGCTACGGCTCCATCAGCAAGGAAGCTCACGAAACCCTCGCCATCGCCATGAACCGCATCGGCGGCATGTCCAACACCGGCGAGGGCGGCGAGGACGAATCCCGCTTCAAGCCCGATTCCAACGGCGACTCGCGCCGCAGCGCCGTCAAGCAGGTGGCCAGCGGCCGTTTCGGCGTCACCACCAATTACCTCATCAACGCCGACGAGCTTCAAATCAAAATGGCGCAGGGCGCAAAGCCCGGCGAAGGCGGCCAGCTCCCCGGCCACAAAGTCGACGAAGTCATCGCCAGCGTGCGCCACTCCACGCCCGGCGTCGGCCTCATCTCGCCCCCGCCGCACCACGACATCTACTCCATCGAGGATCTCGCCCAGCTCATCTACGACCTCAAGAACGTCAACCCGCGCGCGCGCATCGCCGTCAAACTTGTCTCTGAAGTCGGCGTCGGCACCGTCGCCGCCGGCGTCAGCAAAGCCCACGCCGACGTCGTCCTCATCTCCGGCGACTCCGGCGGCACCGGCGCATCCCCCCTCAGCTCCATCAAGCACGCCGGCCTGCCCTGGGAGCTCGGCCTCGCGGAAACGCAACAAGTCCTGTTGCTCAACGACCTCCGCAGCCGCATCAAGGTCCAGACCGACGGCAAGCTCCAGACCGGCCGCGACGTCGTCATCGCCGCTCTGCTCGGCGCCGAGGAATTCGGCTTCGCCACCACTCCGCTCATCGCCATGGGTTGCATCATGATGCGCAAGTGCCACCTCAACACCTGCTCGGTCGGCATCGCCACGCAAGACCCAGTTTTGCGCGCCCGTTTCACCGGCCAGCCCGAGCACGTCATCAACTTCTTCTTCTTCCTCGCCGAGCAGATCCGCCAGCACATGGCCAAACTCGGCTTCCGCACCATGGACGAGATGATCGGCCGCGTCGACAAGCTCGATACCGTCCTCGCCGACGCGCACTGGAAGGCCAAAGGCATCGACCTCAGCTCCATCCTCTACTCGCCCACGCTGCCCCTCCGCGTTTCTCGCCGCTGCGTCAAGAAACAAGACCACGGCCTCGAGTCAGCCCTCGACCACCAGCTCATTGAGAAGGCCGCGCCCGCGCTCAAATCCAAAAAGCCCGTCAAAGCCTCCTTCCCCATCCGCAACGTCCATCGCACCGTCGGCGCCATGCTGGGCGGCGAAATCGCCCGCCGCTACGGTTCAGCCGGCCTGCCCGACGGCACCATCCATTACAAATTCACGGGCTCCGCCGGCCAAAGCTTCGGCGCATTCGTCCCCAACGGCGTCACCCTCGAGCTTGAGGGCGACTCCAACGATTACCTCGGCAAAGGCCTCTCCGGCGGCCGCATCATCGCCTATCCGCCGCGCACCTCGTCGTTCCTGCCGGAGGAAAGCATCCTCGTCGGCAACGTCGTCCTCTACGGCGCAACCAGCGGCGAAGTCTACCTCAACGGCATCGCCGGCGAGCGCTTCGCCGTTCGCAACTCCGGCGCAACCGCGGTCGTCGAGGGCGTGGGCGATCACGGCTGCGAGTACATGACCCGCGGTCTCGTCGCCGTCATCGGTTCCACCGGCCGCAACTTCGCCGCCGGCATGAGCGGCGGCATCGCTTACGTCTACGACGACGCCGGCGACTTCGCCACTCGCCGCTGCAACAAGTCCAGCGTCGACCTCGAGCCGCTTGAGCACGAAGAAGACATCGCCACCCTCCGCGCCCTGCTCGAAAAACACCGCGACTTAACCGGCAGCCCGCGCGCCGCCTGGATCCTCGACAACTGGTCCATCGCTCGCGACAACTTCATCAAGGTCTTTCCCCACGAGTTCAAACGCGTCCTCGGCATCGCCCGTCCCGACACCGCATCCACTTCATCCACTGCGCCAGCGCCGGTTGCATCGCCTCTGGTCGCCGCAACGGAGGCGCACCATGGGTAAGATCACCGGATTCCTGGAAATCGAACGCGAGCAGCCCACCCGCCGCAAGCCGGAAGACCGCATCAAGGACTGGTTCGAAATCTACGAGCCGTTCCCCGAGGAAAAGCAAAAGGCTCAGGCCGCCCGCTGCATGGACTGCGGCGTCCCGTTCTGCCACACCGGCTGCCCCGTCAACAACATCATCCCCGACTGGAACGACCTCGTTTACAGCAGCCGCTGGGAAGCCGCCATCCGCCGCCTCCACGCCACCAACAATTTTCCTGAATTCACCGGCCGCATCTGTCCCGCCCCGTGCGAAGCCGCCTGCGTTCTCGGCATCGATCAGCCGCCCGTCTCCATCAAGCTCATCGAGCGCAGCATCGTCGATCGCGCCTGGGACGAAGGCTGGATCCATCCCGAGCCGCCGGAGCAGAACACCGGCCGCCGCGTCGCCGTGGTCGGCAGCGGACCGTCTGGTCTCGCCGCCGCGCAGCAGCTTCGCCGCGCCGGCCATTCCGTCACCGTCTACGAGAAGAACGACCGCATCGGCGGCCTGCTCCGCTACGGCATCCCCAACTTCAAGCTGGAAAAGCATGTCGTCGACCGCCGCATCGCGCAGATGAAGTCCGAAGGCGTCACCTTCCTCGCCAACGCCCACGTCGGCGTCAACGTCCCCGTTGCCGAGCTCACCAACCACTACGACGCCATCCTCCTCTGCGGCGGCGCCGAGCATCCTCGCGACCTTCCCATCCCCGGCCGCGACCTCAACGGCATCCACTTCGCCATGGACTTCCTGCCCCAGCAGAACCGCCGCAACGAGGGCGACCGCATCGACCCCGCGCGCGCCATCACCGCCAACGGCAAGCGCGTCCTCATCATCGGCGGCGGTGACACCGGCGCCGACTGCCTCGGCACCACTCATCGCCAGGGCGCGGCCGTCGTCCATCAGTGGGAAATCATGCCCAAGCCGCCCGACAGCCGCGCCGCCTCCACGCCCTGGCCGCTCTGGCCCATGCAGCTCCGCACGGAAGGCGCTCACGAGGAAGGCGGCCTCCGCGACTGGGCCATCAACTCCATCCGCTTCACCGGCGACGAGCACGGCAACGTGAAGCAGGTCCACGCCGTCCGCGTCGGCCCTCCGCCGAAATTCGAACCCGTCGCAGCCAGCGAGTTCACCGTCGATGTCGATCTAGTCCTGTTAGCCATGGGTTTCCTCGGCCCCGTCAAGAGCGGGATGATAGATCAACTAGGCCTCGCCCTCGACAATCGCGGCAACGTCGCCACCACCGACTTCCAATCCTCCGTCGAAGGCATCTTCGCCGCCGGCGACATGCGCCGCGGCCAGTCATTAGTAGTGTGGGCCATCGCCGAAGGCCGCAGCGCCGCCGCAGCAGTCAATAAGTTCCTCGCATCCAAAGCCGAACCCATCGCCCACCGCCATCACGTCTCGGCGTAGAGCGGCCTCGCAACACCGGCGGGCGGCCTTTCGATTCCGTTTGTCTTCCTGAGCGGAGGTCGCCGCGGCGACCGGAGTCGAAGGACCCGCGGTTGCCTTTCGTTTTATCTGCCACCAAACTGGGTGCCCCTAACCGCGCTTCTTGCAGTTAGGGTGGGATACTCAGATGTCCCCCGTCCTATCCGTGAAGGGGTGCGGGCGCCCCAGGTCTCGATTTTGAGACCTGGGAAACAATGAGGCCGCCTCACCACAAATTAGGGCGGGATGCCCGTCGGCCCGTAGGGACGGAAGGATCTCACGCCCCGACCCGCCTGCCCAAAGGTAACCACCTAGACTCGGCTGACCCCGCTAACACCGCTGCGGTCCCGCATCCCAATACCTAGTCCCAGCCAAGTGCCGTTTTGGGGCAACCCCCTCCCCACCAAAGGTAACCAAGCAGCCTCCCTGCCACCCCCAGCCCTGGCCCAGCCAACTCCGCCAGCCCCGCTAACTCTGCCTTCCCCCCGTATCCGCCGTCACATCCACGCCATGAAATCCGAGCTACAGTCTATTTGTGAGTCGAAATGTGCCCGCCCCACCGGCGGGCATCCGCATTTCAGGGACAAGGAACCCGCAATCATGATCGCCGCCACAACCCGGCTGCAATACTCCAGGGAAATCCCCGCCCGCCAGGGTTCCCGCTCAGAAGTATTTGCCAACATCTCAATTGATCGGAGAAATATACCCCTCCCCCCATCCCCGGACAGAGTGCGTGCAATTCTGTGCACTTTTGTGGCTTAACTCGATGATTGCACAAGACATCGTCGTTTTTTATTTCGTGCGGGAGCGGCTAATTCCCACCCAGCGCCAGCTCGCGGTCCAGGCGCTCATGCAGCCGCTGGCTGAAGCCGGCCGGCAGCTCAAACACGCGGCCGTCGGCCACCAGCACCACCACGTTGCGCGTCGAGTCCAGCACCGCCGAGCAGATCTCGCACGTCTCCAGGTGCCGGTCGATCGTCGCCCGCAGCTCCGCCTCCACCTCGCCGTCGATGTAGGCTGAGATGTGCTCCCACACGTGCTTGCAGTCGATCCTCATCGCCGGCCCCCGAACCAGCCCCCGGGCTTGGGTGCAAACGCTTTCAGCTTTGGCGCCAGCGCCTTTTGCAACATCGCCCGCGCCCGGTGCAGCCGAACCTTCATGGCGCCTTCCGTGATGCCCAGCACGGCCGCCGCTTCCCTGCCCTCCATCTCTTCGATGTCCCGCAGGATCACAACGTTACGGTAAATCTCCGGCAACCCCCGGATGGCCTCCCGCAGCAGGGCGGACAGTTCCTCGCGTTCCAACGCCTCCAGGGGCACTTCGCGCCAGCTGGTCAGGATGGCCGGGGTGAAATCGCCGCCGTGCTCCTCTGCCTCGGCGTCCAGCGACTCCTCCTTGCGCGCGGCCATGCGGCGGAGGCGGCCCAGCCCCTCGTTGCGCGCAATCGAAATCACCCAGGTCCGGAACTGGGCATCCCCGCGGAAGTTCTTCAGGTTAAGGTACGCCTTGATCGCCGTCTCCTGCGCGGCATCCTCGGCATCGGCCTCGCTGCCCAGCATTCCCAGCAACATCACGTAGATGGCCCGCTCGCAGGGGCGGATCAGCTCGTGAAACAAATGCTTCTCCCCCGCCAGAATGCGGCGGATGCACTCAGCCTGCTGGTCCGAATTGGCTGGCGGCGTCGCCGTGCTGGGGGTGGATTCCACGGTGTCGAGGGTGGCTTTCGATTGCGATTCTACAGGCTCGGGCCGGACCCGCTCGCCAGCCGCACTCTGAAGCTTTTACAATCTTTATCGGATTTTTTGCCAAAAGATGGTACATTGGCCCATATCTGTTCCAGGAGTCTCCATGGCCGGCGATATGCAACTTACGTGCAGCGACTGCGGGCAAGAGTTTACCTTCACCGCTGCGGATCAGGCGTTTTTCTCGGAGAGAGGATTTTCAACACCCAAGCGTTGCAAGGCCTGCCGCATGGCGAAAAAGGCCGATGGCGGCGGGGGCGGGTATCGTTCCTCCTCAACGCAAGGCACGCCCGTTATCTGCTCCGGTTGCGGGCAGCCCACCACGGTGCCTTTTGAGCCTCGCGGCGATCGCCCGGTCTACTGCCGGGACTGCTACCAGGCGCGGAAAGGCAGCGGCGGCGGCGCTCGCATGCGGGCATAACCGACCCGTGCGGGCATAACCCCTAACCGTCCGAATCTTCCCCAGCTCACTCGGACCTGAAATTCCTGGTTCCCGTCAAGCACGACACCATAGCGGCTCGGATTCGGCTCCCTTCCCTCTGGCGTAACTTGATGAGCCGGAGTTCGTCCCAAGAGCCACTCAATCTTGATGACCGGACCCATTCCCTGGCTTGCCTTCGCGGCCGCTGCTGCAGCGGGCGGAGGTTCCGCTACGGTTCTGGTCGGGAACGCGGCGGCGGCCCCTCCGACCTGCACGCTGCGCATTCACGTGGATGGCTTCCGCAACACCCGCGGCAACCTGGGCACTGCCATTTTCGCGTCGGCTGAGGGATGGCCCGAGGACATGAGCAAGAGTTTTCGCTATGGTCCCGCGCCTATCGACAAAGCCACCCGCACCGCCGTAGCCGAATGGCAGCTTCCGCCGGGAATTTATGGCGTGGAAGCGATTCACGATGAGAACAGCAACGCGCGGCTGGACCGCAACTTCCTCGGCATTCCCAAGGAAGGCTTCGGCTTCGCCAACAATCCGCACGTAAGTTTTGGGCCGGCCCCATTCCGCGCTGCGCTGGTTCGGGTGGCGTGCCCGGTGACGAACATTACCGTTCATTTGCAATACAAATGAAGTGTTGGCGGGCTGAAGTGAGCGAAGTTTCCGGCGAGAAGACTCAAGGGGACAAGTTGCCGCCAATTCGACCAGAACGCCGTCAATGAGCGACTCAGCCTATTTGCGACAATTGCAGCACTGCCTCCTCTGTGGGCATTCCCGGGGGCTAAAATGGTCACCGTCATGGCTTATTCATGGTGGACCACTCGCAGAACATTTCTGAGTCTTAGCGCCGGCGCAGGGCTGGCTGTCCTCGCCCGCGCGGAGTTGAACACCCTGGCCTCCCCCGGGGAACGGCGCATCTTCTCGTCCGGCCGCATTGGCAATCTGCAGCTCAAGAATCGTCTCGTACGCAGCGCTACCTCGGAAAATGCCTGCCGGGACGGCGTGATGACCGATGAGGGCTTCGCGATCTATCGCGCTCTCGGTCAGGGCGGCGCCGCGCTCATCATCACCGGCAACATGGCCGCCATGGCAGGCGGCCGCTACAGCGAACTGCAAGCGTGCATCTATGACGACCGCTTCATTCCCTCGATCCGCCAGATCGCCGACGCGGTCCACGCCGCCGGCAACGGCTGCAGAGTATTGGCGCAGATTACCCACACCGCGCCAGTGGGCCAGTTGGCCGACCCCGTCGCAGCGTCGGCCAAGCCGCTTCCCTCCTGGAAAAGACAGCCGCGCGCGATGACCATTCAGGAAGTCGAAGAGATGACCGGGCAATTTGCGCAAGCCATTCGCCGCGCCAAAACCGCTGGCTTCGACGGCGTGGAAATCTACGCCGCCGGATACCTGCTCGGCTCGTTTCTTTCTCCCTATACCAATACGCGCAGCGACCGCTTCGGGGGAAGCCTGGATAACCGCGTCCGCGTCATCGCTGATATCGTCGCCAAAGCCCGAAAACTGGTGGGAGACGATTTCCCCATCCTGGCCAAACTCAACTGCGATGACGACGTGGAGGGTGGAACCAACATAGACACTTTTCCCGCTATGGCCGCCCAGGTGGAAAAGGCCGGCGTGGCGGCTATCGACGTGATTGGACCGTTCAGCAAAGCCGAACCGGAATCCTACTTCCTCAAATATGCGCAGAAATTGCGAGTCAAAGTGCCGGTGATCCTGACCGGCGGCAACCGCAACGTCGACCGGCTGGAGCAGATTCTCCAGGCGGGCCCGCCGGATTTCATCGCAATGGCGCGGCCCCTCATCCGCGAGCCCAACCTTCCCGCCCGCTGGCAGGCACGCAAAGGCGACGCGAATGCCGACTGCATTTCCTGCAACCGTTGCATGGAGGGTTTCCGCCAAGGTAAGATCACGCGCTGCCGGGTGAACGAAGGCTAGCTGACGGTACCGCGCGCGGTCCTCCCCATTTGCAAGTTGTTGCTAAATCACCAATGCGCTCATCGACGCATTTACCGGGTTCCGAGTGTATTACGGCGACCGGGAGACTGCGGGTTTCTGGGGACGCAGACATCGCCAGGAACAACCGCCGATCCCGAATATCCCGATCCTTGTGCTCACGCCCGGCAACTCCGAGCCGCTGACGCGGGAAAGCCTGGCGAGCATCGGCGACGATGTACGGCAGGAGATTGTGGAAGACTGCGCGCACTGGATCCATCTCGATCGTCCGGAGTTCGTCATCGATTCCATTCGCAGCGTGGTGGCCGCAATTGAGGAACCGGTCGCTGCCGTGGTGGGATGAGTCTCGGGCTGCTGCGAGAAACCAGATTCGCCGCGGCCTGACGAGTCAGGGCTTTTCCCCTGCGGCAAATTCCGTCCACGGTCCTGCCGGCATGTCTTTGAGCACGCCTTTCAAATACGCGTACTCAGGATGAGCCTTGAGGAATGGCGCGGCGTAGAAACTTTCGCCGCAGGGATGGCCGGCATGCGCAATCAGCTCCATCTTCGCAGCCAGATCGGAGTCCGTTACCTTTCCCGTGACCGCGCCTCCGGGATAATACGCAGGCCAGTCCCACTCCGGAACGCCGGCCTTCACCGTGTCCGCGTGGCCGCAGAGCGTGCGCTGGTCCGCGCCGGTTTTGCCGGTGTAGCTGTCCTCGTGGTCGGCCAGGAACTGCTCGGCGAGTTGCACGTCGATTTGCCCCTTGAACGCGGCCATCTTCTTCTTCCACTCCACGTGGCGCGCGTTCTCTGACAGGGAGAGGTTACTCGCGTCCCAGTGCGGCGTCTCCTCCTTGATCAGGCTCGGATCGCGGGCAAAGTTCGAGCTGACAAAGTAGCCATCCTTCTTGCGCCACATGGGAGTGTATTTGAGGCCCAGTTCCAGATACGCAATCTCTCCTGTCTTGCGGTCGCCGATGAGCCAGTCGTTGGCGTATCCGCCGTTGTCGCCCTTGCGCATGACGGCGGCGTACTCGTCGATGGAGCCGGCGTACTGGAGCGCCTTGCGCGAGCGCACGAACTCGGGGATGCCGTCGGAATTCCAGCCCTCGAATTCGGTGATGGTTGTTTCGGTCACCATGAGTCCGGCATCGTTCACGCCAAAATCGTCTTGGCTGGTAATCACGCCCGGCTCGCCGTCCATGAGGACGTGGTGGCCATGCGCGGGTTTGATATCGAACATCACGGTCCAGCGCGCACCGTCGGCGTAGCCGGACCAGTTATTGTGCGCGATGACGATTTTGCCGTCTTTGGTGTAGCTGCCGGTGGCGATAAATGCTGAGCAGCGGCCTTGAGGGCGAATCTGGGGCGCGTTGGCGGCGGCAGGCGGATTGGCCGCTTTCCGGCGATTGTCCAGCCAGGGGACGTAATACTCGGACAATTCGAGGGCGCCGTTGAGCGCGACGATGTCCCACACGTCGAGCTTGACGCCCTGCGACTGCGCGCCGCGCGCGATGCCCTGGAGCTCTTGCCGGTATTCGGGCTCGATGTGCGGCCAGAGGTCGGTCTGCGCGGCCTGGCGGTAGAAGGCCCAGTCGCGTTTGGTGGAGTGCTGGGTCTCGACTTTGGTTACGTGGATCAAGTCGGCGATCTCGTTGGCCAGCAGCTGCCCGTGCTGGTAGCCGATCTGGGCCGGCGTGCCCTCGAGGTGGACGTAGGTCCAGCCGCCGCGCTGGAAGCGGTAGCCGGGCGAGCCGGAAGCACCGTTCTGGGCTGCGGCCATTGAGACGGAACACGCAAGGAAGCAAAGCGGAAGCAGACGCCAAATGCGAAGACGCATCATCGATCCTCCGGGATGAAATGAAGGTACCACGCCTCGTCGGCGCAGGTTCGACAGCCAAGTAGCGTAGTCGGTTCCTGGGCCCAGAGTATCTGAGGGAATTAAAGACGGCCGCCGCCGAGAGAGTGCAGCCGGCTGGCCAACTCTCCATCGGACCAGCCTCCGATTTCATCCAACCCAATATGCCCCGAGCTCTCAATAACCCGCACCTTTCCAAGGGTTGTCTCTACCCGAAATCTAATCATTCCCGGCGGAGGCTCCGGATCCCACACAATAACCAGGTTGGGCCGCAGTGCAGCGATTACCATTTCGACCCGCTTCATTTGATCAGAGAGACGTTTGTCGAGAACTTGGGTCACGGCGATTCTCCCTTATCTGACGGCAGATGGACTCCGCGCGAAAGCAGCACATCTCCACAGGTCCATTATCGCAAGAAAAGACTATTATCTTAACCACTGAACCGCCCCTATGCGCCGGCCTTCTCTTTCTGAATGAGGGGCGGCCGCCCAAGCCTGGAGGAACGAAGCGATGAGTCGACAATTCAGTGTCATTTTTCTGCTAATTGTTTGCAGTTGCCACCTGTCGGCTGCGAACAAGGTGAGTGCGCCTGCGACGAAGACCTACGACCTGCCGGTCGAGAATGTTTATAGCTCACTAGTTCAGGTGGCCTCAGCCGACTACAATCTCAAGTCGGCCGTGAGGGAAGGGCACAGTGCAACATTCTTCACGGGTGGGCAGTTCTCGCTCGTCATAACTGCCATTTGCAGAGCGAACGGAGGAAAAGGTACGGTCGTGTCGCTCTCTATTGCTCAGGCTATCGGGAACCCGCAAGTTTTCGGGGTTGGGAAGGCGAAGGACAAAGAGGCAGCGCGGTTCTGGGCGAACCTGGACAGAGCTATCGAACTCAACTCGTCTCTCTCCCCAGAGCCTGGCACGCCCGACTCGTCCCAGGGCGCAGGGCGCTCGGGCATGGCGACCGTTACCATCAAATCCAATCCCGATGGCGCCGACATCAATCTTGACGGTAAGTTCGTTGGAAGCACACCATCAACTCTCAACGTGAGACCTGGAGAACATGCGATCGGGGTAGACCTCCATGGGTACAAGGTTTGGCAACGATCGGTCTCAGTCACCGAAGGTGACAATATTACGATCAGTGCGGCACTCGAGCAAAGCGATTCCGCTCCTAAGAAGTGACGATGCGCATCCGAGAGGTCTGGGCCGCGTTGCCCTTTCAGGGTCTCAGGAGGGATAAGGGTCCCTGCTGACGCGAGTTGCTTACGCGGGGTTTGGTTCGCCGAGTTATGAGCTTGAACCGAAAGCCAGAAGACGGCCGTCGCAATCCCGGACCACAAACTCGCGTGTGCCCCATGGCGTGTCATCAAGTTCCCGGGTGAACTCCGCTCCGCTGGCAGTGTATTCGGCGGAGAGCGCGTTGGCATCTTTGACGTTGATCTACGCGTCGAGCAGTTCGTCCGCATATTTCCCCGGATTGGGTATGGGCGGTTCGGCGCAGCGGAAGTGGATGGCGCACTGGTCGCGCATCACGATGGCGTAGGATGGCGGATCCTGCCACGTGCCGACGCACTCGAAGCCGAGCTTGCTTTTGTACCAGGCAAGCGTGGAGGGAATGTCAGTGGCGAACAACACGGGCGCGATCTGGCGAATCATGGACCCGAGTGTATCGTGTGCCGAGGAAGTCGATGGCTATCAGCGCTTTTTCCCGACTTTCGCGGCCGGCTTTTTCGCGGCCCGCTTGGACGGCTTCTGCGGCTTCGCCTTCGGCTTCGGCGCTGGTTTAGGAGCAGGCTTCGGCTTGGGCGCGGGCTTCTTCGCCGCGGGCTTCTTGGGCGCGGGCTTGGCGACCGGCTTTGCCGGCTTCTTTGGCACCGACTTGTGCGCGGGCTTGGCCGCAGGCTTCAGCGCCGCCGCCTTTACGACGGGTTTGACAGCTTTCTTGGGCGGCTCGGGAGCCTTCTTCGCCGGAGCGGTTTTGGGCGCAGGCGCGTGGACCGGCTTGGCAGGCGCAGCGCTGGCCGGAGCGGCTTTGGCTGCAGGCTTTGCCGTGACCTCCGCCTTTGCGGCAGGCTTGGCCGCGTGCTTATCGGCGGCCGGAGGAGCGGGAACCGGTTTCGCCGCCGGCTTGGGCGCGGCCTTTGCCCGCGCCTTGGACGCGGCCGCAGCCTTCCCTTTTTTCGCCGGCGCAGCGCGCTCTTCCTCTTCTTCCTCCTCGGCTTCTTCCGTCTCTTCCTCTTCTTCGCCTTCTTCTAATTCCGGCTCCAGCGCGATCTTGGGTATTCCCAGCCCAATCTCGTCTTCGTCGCCGGATCCCATATCCTCCAAATCCTCTTCCAAGCTTTCTTCGCCCTCCTCTTCTTCCTCGAAGGACTCCTTCACCTTGGCCTCCGCGCCACGCTTTGCGCGGGTCCGCTTATAGGTCTGCTGCGGGGGCGGCGCCGGCGGCGAATACGGCTCCAGGAACGTCCGCATTGCCTCGGGAGTCTCGAGCTTGCCGTCAATCAACTGGAGGAAGATGGCATGCACGATCTCGTTGTAGTTTGGCAGTTCAGGGCGGATGCGCATCTCCTGCATGAGGGCGTAGGGGATCCGCTGCCGCATCTCCGGCCACACTTTGAGGAAGTTGTGGTACTTCTCCTTTACGGCGGGATCCTTCGCGGTGAACCCAAGCCAGAGGATCGCCTCGGGGTCATAGGTGGTGAATAGCTTGAAGGTGGCCGAGGCGGCCTGGTTTTGCTTGGAAAGCAAAATCTTCTGGAAACCGGCCGCGAGCGAATCCAGGCTGTTCCACTCCTCAACGAAACCGGGCCGGAGCAGCTGTTTTTTCAGGCTGGCCAAGTCCTTGGGCGCCATTTTCGCGGTCAGCAGTTGCATCTGCGCCGCGGAAATGTCAGCATGCACCCCTTGCATGAGCAGGTCCACGGCCAGATCGTGCAGCGCCTTCAGCTTTTCCGTATCCGCCTTGGCATGGGTCCAGGCCGGGCAAAGGATCTTCATCCACCCCTCGGCCTCAAGAGCCTTTAGCACCCCCAGCCCGTCGTCCTCGTGTCCGATCTGCTCCAGCTCTCGGCTTTTGGCCTTGGATGAGAGGTACTCGATGACTCCATCCGCCTTTGCATTCTCATAGCGCTGTTGAGTGCGGGGATCAAGATCCCAACTCAACCGCGTGCGGTAACGGACGGCCCGGATGAGCAATTCCGGATCCTCAATGAAGCCGTAGTTCGACACCAGGCGCAGGCTCCGCGCCTCAATGTCCGCCACTCCGTTCAGCGGATCCATGAGCAGGCCGTAGGACCCTTCATTCAGCGAAATTGCCATTCCATTGGCGGTAAAGTCACGCCGCCGCAGATCTTCCTGGATCGACGCCCAGTGATAAATGGGCTGGCCGGGCTTCTTGTATTCCACTCGGTGGGTGCTGACCAGGTCCACTCGGACCGTTCCCGGGAAGCAAAGGTAGAAGGTGCGGGTAGGCTCGTCCTCGCCCCATGTTTTTCCGCCGGCTTTTTCAATTGCTTTCTTCAGCTTGAGGGCATTTCCGTGAACCGCAATTTCAAGCTCGCGGACGGCATGACCGCTGGTCAGGTCGCGCACCGCGTCTCCGGTAAGAAATACAATCATGCCTGCGTCCCGCGCCGCATCCCGCAGGATGCGCAGGGCATGCTGCTGATCACTCGAGAGCCGATTCTCCAGGAGGTAAATGTAATCGGGCATTCCGTGTCCCCGCTTTCTGCGAGTGGGTGTGCCGCCAAGTGCCTGATCCAGAATCGCTTAAGGCGCGAACGAGCACAGTTGCAAAGCTGTACCTTATCACAACTTGCACCTGTTTGCTAGACGGTTCAGGGGCGAAAAGTGCACCGTGCCCTGTTCAATCTGGTTCGCATTCGGAATCTGGCTGCGCAGAGGGAGACGCATCTGGCATTATCCGTCTTTGATCTTCGGCAAGACGCTGAATCCAAGCAAGTTATAGTTCCCGCCGCCCTTCCATGGCACGAGTCATCGTAACCTCGTCAGCGTATTCAATGTCGCTGCCCGCCGGAACACCGGTAGCGATACGAGTGATCCGCACGCCGGCTGGGCGCAGGACCGATGCCAGCCAATTCGCCGTCGCTTCGCCTTCGAGGGTGGGGCTGGTGGCAAGGATTACCTCGTCGATCTCGTCGCGTCCGGCACGCTCCAGCAGCCCGCCAGCCCGAAGCTGCTCCGTGCCCACGCCGTGGAGAGGCGAAAGCGTCCCGTGGAGCACGTGGTAGACGCCGTTATATCCCCGGGTCCGCTCAATGGCGTCGATACTGGTGGGCTCCTCTACCACGCACACCTGGCGCTGGTTGCGCGTGGGACTGGTGCAGTAGACGCAGGGGTCCACGTCGGTGACATTGTTGCAGACGGAGCAGAGACGCAGGTTAGCCTTGAGGCCGCGCACAGCCTCGGCCAGCGCCTCCGCGTCGGCATCCGTAGCGCGCAGGATGTGAAACGCGTAGCGTTGCGCGCTCTTGGTGCCCACTCCGGGCAGCTTCTTCAGTTCTTCAATGAGCCGCGCCATCGGCTCGGCATAACGTGACAAAGGGGATTGCCTCCTTGCGGCCGCTTGGTCTATTCTCGCAGGCCTCGGCGGGGCAAGGACGGACGCGGCGCCATTCTAGGAAGCATTCATAACGGCGTCACAGGCACTGCAATGGAGTACCTGCTTCTTCCTTATAAGGAGCCAGCCCACCAAGCCTGCAACGAAGAATGCGATCCCCAGGCCGACTATGAGCGCGCTGCTGACAGAACCCAGAAGGAATTGAGGCCTCGCGGCGCTTTTGGTTCCGTCCGCGTCGTCGCCGGCATAAAGCACATCCACTTCTTGAGCCGGTGCGCCCAGTGTGCCATTCTGCGCTCTTACCCCGCATTCTTTTGCAGCCAACGCTTCCGACTTTGTTTCTTTAAACGTGGCAAGGGCACATTCACAGTACTCTTCGGTAAGGACCTGAGACGACTCCATTCCCCCTGCTCGAACGCTCCGCCGAACATCCCGCGCGCAATCGCTACGGAATGTGGCGTCGAAGGTAGTCTGACGCGACTGAGCGGATTCGCTCGAAACGATGTCTGCATTAATTCCGATCAGCATGGAGACACATGCCACAATTCCAAGAAATGAGGGAATCAGCAGGAGAAAGCCAATGACGACCAGCGGTCCGCTCAGCCGAAAGGCCGTCTTGCGGCTTAATATGCCACGATCGCATTCCTCGCATCTGATGAAGGAACCTCCGATAACAGGGGGCCGTTGTGGCACCTTGGTGTTCAACGGCTGTCGAGGAGCATCGCTTCCTGGTGGTGAATGCGGGATGTCCCATCTGCCTGCGAGAATGATCGACATATCCGATCGTCTCCATCCGCTGCGCCGGGTCCCGATTGATTGTACGCCGGACGGCTGGTGGAACGGGTCCTTATGTGGTTGTTAACAGGAGGTCCCCAAGGCAAGGGGCTTCCAAATTATCCAATCGGCGACTGGAAACTGGCGCCCCTCGCCCGCTCACTTCTTGGCATACGTGGTCAGAAACAACTTCGTCCAGGAGTCGCCCTGCTTCATCTCCAGCAGGAAGGTAAGCTTGTCCTCCGGGGTTCGTTCGTACGTGGCGCGAAGCACCGGGCCGGGTGCGGAAGCATCGCTCAGCAGCACCAGCTTGTTGCCGGAGGCTTCGCCGGTCAGTTCCATCGGACGGACGCTGGTGTCGTTGAACCACCACGCCGTGTACTTCCCCGTTTGCTTGTCGAATGAAATGAAATGCCGTGTGTCCGTCGGTTTGCGGTTGGGTAAAGTTGTCGAGAGCATCTCACAGACGTACTTACCTTTGATGCAGACTGCGATATTGTCGGTTGCATCGCCGACCATTGCCTGGCCGTTGCTGGTATTGAAATCCTGATGCCCTGACCAGTCGCCTTCCATGAAGGAAAGGCCATCCACAGCGTCTGCGGCCGTTTTGGACTGCTGCTGGGCGAAGCTGGACAATGGGCCAAGCGTCACGAGAAGGCAAACCACTAATCTCATCCGAGTCTCCTTAAATGAATGAATATTGCGGGATTGCGATGGTTCGCTGTCGTGCGTTTTCGATCATTCACTCCCCAGGACGCGCTTGAAGATCGCATCCACGTTTCCGAGCTGGCGGTTGTAATCGAAGGTTTTTTCCAGTCTCGCCGGCGAAAGCAGCTTGCGGATTTCGGGGTCGCGCGCCACTTCATCGCGAAAGACGAGGTCGTCCTTCCACGCCCGCGTGGCGTGGCCCTGCACCAGACGATAAGCATCCTCGCGGAGCATTCCGGCTTCGGCGAGGTCCAGCAAGAGCTGACCGCTGAAGATGAGGCCGCCCGTCAACTCCAGATTCTTTTTCATGCGCTCCGGGTAGACGAGCAGGCGATCGATCAGGTCCGCCGTTTTGGCCAGCAGGTAGTCGGCGAGGATGGTCGAATCCGGAAAGATGACCCGTTCCACTGATGAATGGGAGATGTCGCGCTCGTGCCACAGCGCCACATTCTCCAGCGCCGCCTGTGCGTTGCCGCGGAGCACGCGCGCCAGGCCGCTGATCTGCTCGCTGACGATGGGGTTCTTCTTGTGTGGCATGGCCGACGAGCCCTTCTGCTTTTCGCTGAAGTACTCCTGCGCCTCGCGAACCTCGGTGCGCTGGAGGTGGCGCACTTCGACGGCGATCTTGTCGAGCGTGCTGCCGAGGATGGCCAGCGTGGAGATGTAGGCCGCGTGGCGGTCGCGCTGGATGACCTGCGTCGCCACCGGCGCTGGTTTCAGTCCCAGCCGCGCGCAGATGCGCTCCTCGTGCTCCGGCTTGAGATGGCCGAAGGTGCCCACCGCGCCGGAGAGCTTGCCCACGCGCATGTCCTCGGCCGCCGCTTCAAAGCGCTGGATGTCGCGCTCGATTTCGGCGTACCAGTTCAGCAGCTTGAGCCCGAAGGTGGTGGGCTCGGCGTGGATGCCGTGGGTGCGGCCGATGGTCGGCGTGTGCTTGAATTCGATGGCCCGGCGGTGCAGAACCGCAGCCAATGCGGCCAGGCCCTCGTGGATGATCTTCGACGCGGCCTTGACCTGGAGCGCCTGCGCGGTGTCCACGATGTCGTTCGAGGTGAGCCCGTAGTGCAGCCAGCGGGACTCTTCGGCGAGGCCTTGCGCCTTCAACGACTCCGCGACCGCGGTGGTGAAGGCGATGACGTCGTGTTTCACCTCGGCTTCGATTTCCCGGATCCGCTCGACGGAGAAGCTGCCCTTTTCTGCAATGGCGCGCGCCGCGGCCTGCGGCACCACGCCGTCTTCAGCCAGCACCACACTGGCCGCAGCCTCAACCTCAAGCCAGCAGCGGTACTTGCTCTCTTCGGTCCAGATGCGGCCCATTGCCGGGCGGGTATAACGATCAATCAACTCGCTTGCTCCTGACATGCGACGGCGCAGGCGCTGCGCCTGGCCGGCCAACATTTGATTGTAGGGCAAGCAGGAGGGGTTATTGCACCTGGTCCTGGAGCGAGGCGATTACCCGCATGCATGTTGGCATGTCGTTGCCGGTGGCCTTCTGATAGCGCTCCGCGGCTTCACCGAGTTGATGGGCGCGCAGCATAGTGATGAGCTGGGCGCGCAGCGGGTCTTTGATGGCGGCTGCAATGGCTTTGTATTGTTCGCGGTCGGCGGCGCTATCGCGGAAATCCTTGATGCCCTGCTCGGTCATGCAGGGAAAGTCGCTCATCCAGCGGCCATTCTGACGCACCAGCCAGAGTATGAGCTGTCCGCCGTCGTTGGTATTCGGATATTGGTAGTCGATGTGCAGTTCACGCTCGGGCTTGACCAGAAAGTGCACCTGAGCCGCAAGCGCGTTCATGTTGCCTTCGTTCACGGGCATCCACGAAAGCAGGACCTTGGTCGGGACATGGTCGTGCGCATTCAGGGAAGCCAGCTCGTTGTAGACGTCCTTGTTGGCCGGCGTGATGCATGTGCGCGATTGCGGCAGATACAGGGATTCGAGGCGAGCCAGGTCACCGGAGTCGTAGGCGGCCACGTACTGCGCCGCGAACGCCTTTACGTCCGGTGGTACGGGGGTGTCCTGGGCGTGGAGGGTCAAGCCCGCTGCAAAGGCGAGAGCAATCGCACACAGCTTTGGTGAGAAACTTGGTTTCATAACGTCCTCTTACTGCCGTTTGAACCACGTTGGCATGGAATTGAGGTCGGCGGCAAGATGCCAGGGGGCGCGGGTTCGGTACTGAAGTGACAGAGAAAAGGACAAGAACAAAAGCAAAGACTCGGCCGGACTTGGTGGTTCCCACCCACGATCATGTCGGATCGAGCGGGTGGTGGATCGGGCGGCTATTGCTGGGGGCGGGGCCAGCGGGCTTCGACGGTGGTGGCGATGCCGCCACGGGGACGAAAAACACCTTTTACCACAGCCCAAACCGGATCGGCGGCCTTAACCACGTCTTCGAGGACCTGGTTGACAATGTTTTCCTGAAAAATGCCCAGGTTGCGATAACTGAAGAGGTATTCCTTTAGAGACTTAAGCTCGAGGCAGCGGTCACGGGGCATGTAGCGGATGGTGAGGTGACCGAAGTCGGGCAGGCCGGTCTTGGGGCAGACGCTGGTCAGCTCGGGATCGTCGATCTCGATCTCGTAGGCGGGAAACTGGTTGCGCCACGTTTCGATGGGGGGAAACTGGAAGTCGAGTCCGGATTTGGCGTGGTCGACGGTGTAGCGTGGGGCGGTTGATGCCATGGGTTTATTTTACGTGGTTCGTGGATCGTGGTTCGTGGTTCCTAATTCGCGGTTGGCTCGCAAGCCGTGCTCCTGCAAGATTTTCCCGCATCCTCGGGGGATCTCCAAGCGTCGGATATACTGACTCAGGTTGCGCAATGGCGAAAGAACGCAGGCATTTGGGCTGGGGTTGGGTCTGGCTTGGCGTAGCAATCATCCTGGTTCTGGTTTTTGTGGCGGTGCGCTCGCTGACGCGGGAGCGGCTGGATGTGCGCGTGGTGCGTGTGGTGCGCGGATCGCTAACCAGCAGAGAAAGCACCAACGGGCGGGTTGAGCCGGAGATGAACCAGCAGATCACCAGTCCGCTGGCGACCACGGTGAAGGCCGTTTATGTACAGCCCGGCGACAAGGTTCGCGCGGGCAAAGTGCTGATGCTGCTGGACGACATGAATGCGCGGACGCAGCTGGCCGCCGCAGAAACGGCCGTGAAAAGCGCGCAGGCAACGCTGGAAGCGGCCACGCACAACGGGACGCAGGAGCAGAGGCAGGCATCCTCCGCGGAGATCGCCCGGGACCGGATCGATCGCGACCAGGCACAACGCGACCTGGAGGCTTTGGCCAAACTGAATCTGACGGGAGCAGCCTCGGCCAGCGAGGTGGCGGCGGCGCGGCAACGGCTGGATTCGGCGGAAGCGGCATTGAATGCGGCGCGAACCAGCGGCGACGATCGCTATTCCCCGGCCGAGGTGGCGCGCGCCGAGGCTGCGCTGAAAGATGCGGAAGCCGGGCTGGCGGCGGCGAAGGACGTGGAGGACCGGACGAAGGTGCGAGCGCCCATCGCTGGAACTGTGTACAACGTGAACGCGCGCGCTTCGGATTTCGTGGATCAGGGCAAGGTTCTGGCGGAGATGGCCGATCTGAGCCGGGAGCGCGTGCGCGCGTATTTCGACGAGCCCGATATAGGCGTGCTGGCAGTTGGACAGCCTGTACAGATCTCGTGGGATGCACTGCCGGGGAAAGTTTGGCACGGGCATATCGAGCGAATTCCGGTTACGGTGTCGCAGTACGAAACGCGGCGCGTGGGCGAGACGCTGATCAGCCTGGATGACAACGACGGGCAGTTGCTGCCGGATACCAGCGTGACGGTATACGTAACCACGGCGACCCAGTCCAATGCATTGATTGTTCCCAACGCGGCGCTGCAGTTGGAGAACGGACGCCCCTTTGTGTTCCGCGTGGTGGGAGATGAATTGAAGCGGACGCCAGTGACCTACGGCACCCGAAACGTGAATGAGGCGGCGATTCTGTCCGGATTGAATGCGGAAGATTGGGTGGCAACCGGGACCTTGAGCGGACAGCCGCTGCAAGAAGGCGTTCTCATCAGGGAAGTGCGGTGAAGGGGAGGATGGCGATCGAAGGCGTAGCACGGGGAGGGTGGTTGCGGGCGCTTGCAGCCCTTGCCGTAATTACCATGGCCATTTTTGGCAACGCGGAGCGGACCGGGCTAGCAGAAGCCGACGCGGCACTGCAAGCGGGACGAGCCGACGCGGCGATGGCGATTCTGAGCGGGCTGTCGGCGCCGGAGGCTAATTCGGCGCTGGCGCACAACCTGCGTTGCCGGGTGCTGTTCGCGCTGGAACAATGGAGCGATGCGGCGAGTGAATGCCAGCAGGCGGTCAGCCTGGAGCCGCAGAGTTCCATGTTTCACCTGTGGCTGGGCCGGGCGGTGGGCGAGAAGGCCGATACTGCGCCATTCTGGCAGGCCTATGGTCTGGCCAAGCGCGCGCGAGTGGAGTTTGAGCAGGCAGTTGCCCTGGACCCGCGCAACGCTGAGGCGCTGGCGGATTTGGGAGAGTTCTACGACGAGGCTCCCGGCATTGTGGGCGGCGGCACGGCCAAGGCCGAGGACGTGGCAGCTCGCCTTGACCGGGTTGACCAGGCCCGGGCGCATGAGTTGAGGGCCGGCATCGCCCAGCAGAATCGCGACTTCCCCACGGCCGAACGCGAGCTGAGGGCAGCGGTGGCGGCAAGCCCGCATCCGGCGTTCCAGTGGATGCGGTTGGCCAGCTTTTATCGCAAGAACAAGAAGTGGGCAGCCATGGAAAATGCGGTGGAGAACGGCAGGGCCGCCGCGGACCGAGACCCACGGGCCGGAGTGGCATTGTTCAATGGAGCCTCAGTGCTGATTGGGGCGCAACGCAATTCCGCGCTGGCCATCCGCATGCTGCACGAGTACCTGGCTGCTCCCAGGCAGACGGAAGAAGGACCGACCTTTGTGGCGCACGTGTGGCTGGCGCGGCTGGAAAAGCAGGCAGGCGACACGGCCGCGGCCGACCGGGAGCGCGATGCCGCCTTGTCTGATGCCAGCACCTATAAGCCTGCGCTGAATTTGAACCTGATCCTGGATGCGCACACGTGAGAATCGCTGACATGTCGTGGATTGGACGGACCGGACCGGCGGCTCTGCTGGCGATGAGCATTGTCGGTACGGCATCTGCGCCAGCACAAGTCTCGCTCAGGACCGTGGTGGAGCTGGCGCAGCGGAACTCGACGGCGGTGCGGGCGGCGCGGGCGGATGTGAACAAGGCGCGGGCTGTGCTTTCCGAGACGAAGGATGTATTTGTGCCCTCCGCCGCGTTGAGCACCGGGGTACCGGTTTTCCCCGAGGTGGGCTTTACGGGACAGCCGCCCTCCATCTGGTCGGTGGAGATTTCATCGCTGGTCTTCAGCATTCCCCAGAGAAGTTACATAGCAGCCGCCCGCTCCGGCTTGGAAGCCGCGATAGCGCGTCTGAAGGATACAAGCGAACAGGTGGCCCTGGACGCTTCCAGTGCATACATCGAACTGGATGCCGTGGAGCAGGAGCTTGCGGCGGCGCGTCAGCAAGAGAGCTTTGCGGCGCGCCTGGTGAACATCGAGCAGCAGCGTGCTGAGTCCGGAGTGGACTCGATGCACGATTTGCTGGAGGCGAAGCTGACCGCAGCCGATGAGAAACTGGCCAGGATTCATTTGGAGGCGCGGGCGGCGCGGCTTTCGACGGAGCTCGCAACGCTCACCGGTTTACCAACGGTAGCCCTTTTGCCGGATCACGCCAGCATCCCGGAGATTCCTCAGATTCACGCGGAGCAACGACGCACACTGCCGGGAATTACCGCGGCGAATCTGATCGCGCGGTCGAAGCAGAACCTGGCGAAGGGTGACCAGGAGATCGATAACTTGCCCCAGTTGAGTTTCAGCGCGCTGTATAACCGGAACACCACGCTCCTGAACAACTACAACTCGTACTTCAATAAGTCCATTCCAGCCAACAATTTTAGTTCCGGAATTGCCATCTCGATCCCATTCGACCTTGGCCGCCGTTCCAAGGCACAGGAATCGGCCGCAGACGCTCTGCGCGCGACCGTGGAGGCCGAACAAATCCAGCGGCAGAACGAAGTGCAGATTGCCGAGTTGACTTCAAGCCTGAAAGAGCTGGATGCGCAGGCGGAAGTAGCCAGCCTGAAGCAGCAAATTGCGGCGGACCAGTTGAAGACAGTGCAGACGGAGCTGGAAAACGGAAATGGAGCCGAGGGGCAGCCTGGGGCTCCGGCGCAGGTCAGCCCCAAAGCGGGCGAGCTGGCGCAAATTGACGAGCGGCAGAAGTACCAGGACGCGCAGGAGGCTGGGCTGGAGCTGGACAAGGCGCGGCTGGAGCTGCTGCGGGCGCTGGGGCACATCCAGGACTGGATTGACGAAGTAAAGGCGAAATAAGCATTTAGCCGCACCCATCCGAACTCGGAAACATCTCATAATGATAAGATGGTAGAGATGCCTATGCCCTTGAAAACCCTGTTCCTGAACCCTCCTTCCTTTGAAAATTTCGACGGAGGAGCGAGCTCGCGGTGGCCGGCGACGCGTGAGATCGAGTCCTACTGGTATCCGGTGTGGCTGACCTATCCGGCCGGCATGCTGGAGGGCTCGCGGCTGCTGGATGCGCCTCCGCACCACGTCTCCGCCGAAGAGACGATCAAGATCTGCAAGGACTACGAGTTCCTGGTGCTGTTCACCTCAACCGTGGGCTGGGAAGGCGACCACAGGCTGGCCGAAGCGATCAAGGCGGCCAACCCGTCGATCCGCATCGCGTTCGTGGGTCCGCCGGTGACCACTTCGCCTGACAAGGCGCTCAACGAGTGCTCGGCGCTGGACTTCATTTGCCGGCGCGAGTTCGATTATTCCGTGGTGGAGTTTGCTCAGGGCAAGCCGCTCAACGAAATCCTGGGCATCAGCTATGTTGAGGACGGTCCGCCGCGGCGGATTGTGCACAATCCCGACCGTCCGCAAGTGGAAGACCTGGACGCGATGCCCTGGGCCACCAAGATTTACAAGCGCGACATGGACGTGACCAGGTACAACGTCCCGTTCCTGCTGCATCCGTACATCGCGCTCTACTCCACGCGCGGCTGCCCCGCGCAATGCACATTTTGCCTGTGGCCGCAGACACTCAGCGGACACGCGTGGCGCAAGCGTTCAACGGATGACGTGGCCGCCGAGCTGAAATGGGCCAAGGAGAATTTCCCGCACGTGAAGGAGTTCTTCTTCGACGACGACACATTCAACATCCAGAAGCAGCGCACCATCGAGCTGTGCGAAAAGCTGCAGCCGCTGGGGCTGACCTGGAGCTGCACGAGCCGCGTAACTACCGACCGCGACACGCTGAAGGCCATGAAGGATGCGGGCTGCCGGCTGCTGATCGTCGGCTTCGAATCAGGCGATCCGCAAATCCTTAAGAACATTAAAAAGGGCGCCACGGTGGAGCGCGCGCGGGCGTTCGCCAAGGATTGCCACGACCTGGGGCTGGTGGTTCACGCCGACTTCATCCTGGGCCTGCCGGGCGAGACCAAGGAGTCGATCCGCAACACCATCAACTTCGCCAAGACTCTGGACTGCGAGACGATCCAGGTTTCGATTGCGCACGCGTACCCGGGCACGGAGTTCTACGATTACGCAAAGGCCAACGGGTTTATCACCAACGAGAAGATGGAAGACGGCGGCGGGCACCAGATGGCGCACATCGAGTATCCGGGGCTGCCCACCGACTACGTGATGGAGATGGTGCACCGCTTCTACGATGAATACTACTTCCGGCCCAGGGCGGCGTTCCGCGTGGTGTGGAAAGCGATTGTGAATCGCGATGTGCCGCGGCTGTATGTGGAGGCGAAGTCGTTCCTGAAGCTGCGCGCCCAGCGCAATAGGCAAGTGAAAGAGACGCGCAAAGGCCAGAATAAGCCGCAGGCGCCGGTGAGCGCGGGCGTGTAGCCGCAGACCACGCAGTTCGACCCGAAGGGCGGCGCATCTCGTGTCCGCCCTTCTTTGTTTGTGAAGGAACCGCTCGCATTCATGGCGCAACATCGACTCTCGCCGCACCAATGGCTCATTCTGCTCGTGGTGGCGCTGTGCGCGCCGCTTGGCGATACGTGTCTTTCGCGCGGCATGACGCACCTTCCCGCCATCTCGCTGCACCATCCGGGGACGCTCCTCGCCGCAGTGTTTACGCCGTGGGTGGCCGCCGGGATTGCGCTGTTGATCGGGTTTTTCGCCAGCTACCTGACTGCGCTCTCCTGGGCGGATCTGACGTTTGTGTTGCCGGCCACGGCTTTCGGCAACGTGATCGTCGCCCTGTTGGCGAAATTCTGGTTGCATAACAACATTTCGCTTGAGCGCTGGAGCGGCATCGTTCTCATCACCATTGGTGTGGGGTTCGTAGCCCGGGGTCCGTCGCGCACTGAGCGGCCCGGCGATGACGCCGCCGCGCAGCTTGCTGCAGTAACGGAAGAGGAGCACGCGCGATGATGCTTCTCGCTTCAACCGGCGCACCCGGCGCGTGGGCCGCCGCGAGAATGATTGCAGCCACCGTGCTGTTGTCCACCGCCGGTGAAGTGCTGACCGCAGCCGCGATGCAGCGCATCGGCGACCTGGACAAGATTCGCGCGCATTCCGGTATCAAAGGCGCCATCAAGGCCGTTGTGACCTGCCCGTTGTTCTTAGCGGGCGTGTCGTTCCTGGCGTTGGCGTTTTTCTCGCTGCTGTTCGCTTTGAACCACCTGGAACTGAGCCTGGTGGCGCCAGCTGCAGCCTCGCTGACCTTGGTGACGAATGCGTTCGCGGGCAAGATCTTCCTGAAAGAGAATGTGGACCGGCGGCGGTGGGCGGCGGCGGTGTTTGTTTGCGTGGGAGTGTACCTGCTGGCGCACTGAAAACGGGGGTCAGGGATCAGCAGAGCCTTGCTGCGTTCACGATGTGCGTTAGCCGCAGGTCCTTACTCGCCCCGGCTCTGTGAATGATGCACGACGCCTGTGATGAGCGAGAGGGCGAAGAGCGCGAGCATCGGGTAGCTGAGCAACAGGTTGAGGTTGGACAGGGTTTGCCGGTGGTCGTTCTGCAGGTGGAGAAAATGGCCGAGCGCGAACTCCGCAGGCACCCATAGGAGAGCGGCGGAAAACACCCAGGGCCAGAGCTGTGCAAGGGACCGCTTGACGCCGGGCGGAAGGTGCTTCAAACCCCAGGGCACGGGCTTGCCGATGCGGCTTGCGGCGATGCACGCTGCAATCAAAAGCGAGATGGGGCCGAAGCCTCCGCCTACCAGCAGAAGAACAACCGACAGCAGCAGAAGCACCGCGGCGCCGTACTTGCTCTGGAGGCATGCTGCCGACCACAAGACGATGGCCATGCCGGCGAGCATCGCGGCGATCCCGGTGAGCAGGTAATTGGGGATGAGCGTCATGGCCGGTTCGTGGCCGAATGGGAACGGCAATCCCGGACCGCCGACGGCCATGATTCGGACGCCTTTGATATTGGTATTGCCTCGCAATGTTTCGAAGAAGCCGTGCTCCATGCCGAGAACTCCGGCATAAGTCCCAAAGGCTGCCGCGGTGTTTCGCACAGCGCTCGAGGTGCGCGCGAGGACGGTTGGTCCGTGGGACTGTAGCTGCTGCATTTCCGGCTCCCTTCGCGCCCTCTTGCGGGAGACAGACCATCCTACTCCAAACCGGACGGGATCAACGGAAGAACCCCATCAGGCCGCTGGGGGGCAGATCGGGGTTGAGGATGGTGCGCGGGTCGCCGATGGCGGCGCAGAGAGCCTCGGCCGCCAGATGTCCGCTGCGTGCGGCGCTCTCCATCGTCGAAGGCCAACCGGTAGCCGTCCAGTCGCCGGCGAGGAACACGTTCGGCCACGGCGTTGGCGTGGCGGAAGGACGATCCGCGTCGATTCCCGGCGGCACGCCGAAGGTGGCGCGGACTTCCTTCACCAGCGCGACCTTCATCAGCTTTGCCGAATTCACCGCCGGGAAGAATTCGGCCAGTTCGCGCAGGGTCAGCGCAATCGCCTCATTGCGCTCGCGGGCTGCGAAGATGCGCGAGGCGCTAACCTCAACTTCGATGTAGCTGCCCAAAGTCTTGCGCCAGGGCTGGAGCTTGCTGCGATTGAAGAGCCAGTGAATCTCGCGGTCGAGCATTACCGCGTGATCGAGTTCCGTAATTTCACGATCGAACCATAGGTGCGCGGAGCAGATGGGCCAGTGTTCGTGGCGCGCGATCCGGCTCGCCAGCGTCTCTGTTGCTTCGGCAGGCGGCATCTGCGGCATCAGCTTCGCTAACGCTTCGAATGGGAGCGCGAGCACAACGTGATGAGAGATCAGCGTCTCCGCGCGCGTCAGGACGGACCACTCAGATACTTCCTCGTCCCATTCAAGCCGTTCCACATTGCTGTTCAGATGGACCGAAGATCCGTTTTCCTTGAGCAGCGGCTCGACGCCCGCATAAAGCTGGCTGAGCGGAACGATGTTCATGCCCATCCGGCCGGCCTTGGCTGAATTCATGAACAGCTCGCGAATCACCTTGGCCGCATAGGGCACGGCAATGCACTCGATCTCGGCATTGAGCGCGCTGGCGATGACCAGCTTCCAGAAGCGCTCTACGGCGCCGCGCGACTGCTTGTGCCGCACAAGCCATTGGGCCAGCGTCACGTGGGAATCGGACGAAACCGGCCGTAACATGGCGCGAAATGCGCGCGCCAGGCTGAACTTGTCTTCGAGCGTAAATGCTGAAGACGTGAGCAGGCGCGACAGGCCATGCAGCGGCGCCGGCAGCGGTGCGGGTCCGAGCTTGGATCTGCGCCCGCCCGGCTCGATCATCACCATGTCGCTGGTCCAGTGAATTTTGTCCGCGGCGCCGATGCGGCGATAAAAGCCGATGAGATTGGTGCAGCAGCCGAAGATCACGTGCTGGCAGTTGTCGATGACCTCGTTGACGCCAGGATGCAAGTACGACGAAGCGCGTCCGCCCAGGTAGCCGCGGCGCTCCACCAGGTGAATACGGAATCCGGCCTCGGCGAGCGCGCAGGCCGCGCTCATGCCGGCAACGCCGCCACCAATCACCGTCACAGTCTTCCCCGCGCTATTCGGCATCGTTCTCATGCTGAGTTTACAGGGCCGGATTAATGCGCCACGCGCGCCCACGCCATGCGCGCCATGCCCACTGCAAGAATCTCGAGCTTCAGAAAAGTGGGCACGGCGATTCTCTTCGAGAAGACATCGTAGCCTGAGCGCCGAATGCGGATCAGCAGCCGGTAGTAAATTCGCACCAGCACCCACAGCGCGGGACGGCTTTCACGGTCGATGAGAGGCAGCAGTTTTTGCGCCGACTGGTAGTAATTCTCAGCACGTGAAGCAATATCGGCCAACAGCGCGCGCTCATTCGCCGTCAAAGGAGAACCGGGCCTGCGGTTCAGCAGCACATCCAGGGGCACGCTGTGCCGGGCCAGATCTTCGAGCGGCAGATACACGCGGCGGCGAGCAGCATCCTCGGCCACGTCACGGAGAATGTTTGTCAACTGGAACGCGACGCCGGTTTCCTCGGCCAGCTTCTCCGCGCGTGGATCGGAGTAGCCGAAGATGCGGATGCAGACCAGGCCCACAACGGATGCGACCAGATAGCAGTAGCGATAGAGATCGTCGAATGTCGCGTAGGTGACGGGCGCGTCTGTGGCTGCATGCCCCAGGTCCATGGCGGTGCCGGCTACTAGCTCGTCCAGAAGGCTCGGAGGAATACGGTAGCGCGCGATCGCATCCTGAACGGCAATAAACACCGCATGGGAAGTATCGGCGCCGCGAAGCACGGCATGCCACTCATCGAGCCACGCTGCGATCTGCCGGCGCCGGTCTTCTCGCGGCACGGACTCATCGTCGGCAAGGTCGTCGGCCTTGCGCATGAAGGCGTAAATGGCGCAGATGGCGTTGCGGCGCGGCTCCGGCAAGGCGAGAAATGCGTAGTAGAAATTCTTGGCTTCGCGCCGCGCGATATCGCGGCACACGGTGTAAGCCTGCTCGAGAGTGAGCGCATCGGTTGCCACGGCTGTACTCACGCTGCCTTCTCGGCCCGGCGCGAATGCAGGCGAAGGAACGGCAGAAACTTGCCGCTCAAGGCACGGAGCGCCAATTGCAGCTTGGTGGTTTTTGCGATGGCCGGGCGCGCACTGAGCACGTCGTAGTCCTGGCGCTCGATGGCGCGCAGGATCTCCAGACCGCCGCGGCTGAACAGATCGAGATCCAGGGCCAGCTCGCGATTTACGCGATCGATCAACGGCAATCCCTGCTCAAACAGGTTGCGCGCACAGTCCACTTCGTGACGCAGCAGCGCGCGGAACTCCGGCGTGGCCACGCCCGAGGCTATCGTCACTTCGGTCACTCCAAACCGCTCCATGTCCGCTTGCGGCAGATAGACGCGCTCCTTGCCGTAATCCACACGCACGTCTTGCCAGAAATTCGCCAGCTGGAGCGCCGAACAGGTCGCATCGGAGAGACGGAAATTCTCCTCGCTGACTTCGTTGCACGCGTAGAGGACGAGCCGGCCCACGGGATTCGCCGAGTAATGGCAATAAGCAAGCACTTCGTTCATGGTGGGAAAGCGGTTGACGGTCTGGTCCCGGCGGAACGCAACCAGCAGATTTGCGAACGGCTCTTTAGGAATGGAACAGGCGCGAATGGTCTCAGCCAGCGCGACAAACACGGGATGGCGTGCGCGGCCTTCGTAGCAGGCGTCCAGCTCGCCGCCCCAGAGATTGAGCAACGCCAGCGCGGCGGCGGGATCGGGCACCTCGTCACCGAGATCGTCGGAGATGCGGCAGTAGGCGTAGATGGAATGAAAGTGCGGACGCAGCGCGCGGGGCAGAAACCACGAGGCGACATGAAAATTCTCGTAATGCGTCTCGGCCAGGCGGCGGCAATAGGCTTGTGCGTTTTCGAGCGACGGCGCGACCTCCGGAATGCGATAGCTAGCCGGAAGAGCCGACCAGCCCCGCTCAATCAGTTCTTCCGGCGCTGCCTGTTCCGTGCCGCCGTGCTGGGATGCTGTCGTCATGGTCAGCCTCAGGGCACAATCGCCGTCTTGATCTCGCTGGAACGGTTCATCAGCTTTTCAAAGACGCGGTTCAGCTCATAAAGGTGCGCGTGGCCGGTGATGAATGCGCCGGCCTGGAAACGCCCGCTTGCGATGAGATCGAGCGCGCGCCGGCAGATGGCCGGGGTGTGATGGAACGTGGCGCGCAGAGTGATGTCGCTGTAATGGATGCGGTTGGTATCGAGCATGACGTGCGTGCCCACGGCACATCCGCCGAAGAAGTTGACGGTGCCGCCCTTGCGCACCAGCTCGACAGCCTCCTGCCACGCCTCGGGAATTCCCACGGCCTCAATGGCAATGTCCACACCACGGCCGTGAGTCAGGGCGCGGGTTTCCTGAATGGCCTTGCGAATGTTTGTGGTCTGCACCACGTGAGCGGCGCCAAGCTGCCGCGCGGCCTCCACCTGGCCATCGTGCCTGACCAGGGCGATCGTTTCGCAGCCCGCGAGCGCGGCCACGTGCAGAATCATGAGCCCCAGCGGTCCGCCGCCGATAATGGCCACGGTGTCGCCGGGATGGGGGTGCGAATCCTCAAATCCATGCACGGCGCAAGCCAGCGGCTCGGTCAGGGCAGCGTGCTCCAGCGGCACATGATCAGGAACCTTCAGCGTGTTCCGCTCCACGATGCGCGCGGGAACGCGAATGAACTCGGCATAGGCGCCATTGTTGAAGAGCAAGTCATCGCAGAGGTTTTCCTGGTTGCGCTGGCAAAAATAACAGTGCCCGCAAGGCGCGGAGTTGAGCGCAACCACGCGATCGCCGGCCGCAAACTCCGCAACGCCACCACCCGCTTCCACTATGGTGCCGGCCATCTCATGCCCAAAGAGCGCCGGGGGCACGATCATGCGCGCGTGATAGCCGCGGCGAAAGACCTTCAGATCCGTTCCACAAGTGAGCGCTGCGCCCACCTGAACGATCAGCTCGCCCACGGCTGCTTTGGGAAAGGGAACCTGCTCGATGCGAATATCTTCGCGGCCGTGAAGTACAGCGGCCCTCATGGTGCTCCGCTCGCGGATAAGCGCGTGCTCCACAGTCCTGCGGCCCAGGCTGACGGCGCTTTCCACCGTCCTGCGGCCTTTCACCACCACCGTCTCGACTGTGTTCAGGCCAACTTCGACGACCGTCTCGACAGTATTCAGGCTACCCTCAACGGCGTTCTCGACTTTCTTGCGACTCTCCTCGACCACGGTCTCGACCGACTTGCGGCCGCGGAGGATCGCGTCCTTCACCGTGCTCGCCATGGGAGCCCCCTATTCCCTGCCCCGGCCCAGTGCAGGCTCAATCATAATCTTCATCGAGTCCGCTTTGGGGTGAGATGCCACATCAATCGCCGCCACCGCCTGTTCCAGCGGGAAACGGTGCGAAATCAACTGGGTCAGATCAAAGCCGTTGCGGTATCCATCGAAGACCAGGCTGGTGACTTCGCCGAGGATGCTGAAGGAAGAGGAATAGGAGCCCATCAGCGTTTTCTCATCCATGCAGACGGCGCCAGGATCGAAGGTGGAGTCCCCGTGTTGGGTCTGGGCAAAAAGCATCACTTTGCCGCCCGGCCTGCAGGCGTCCATTGCGGTTTTAATGAGCGCGTTGCCCCCGACGGCAAGAATCACAGCATCGGCGCCACGGCCTTCCGTCTCGGCCAGTACCCGCTCGACGACGTTCTCTTGCCCCGCATGAATTGGATGCTTGAGGCCAAAGTGCGCGGCGATGGCGTGGCGCTCAGGGTAGAGATCGGATGTGAGCACCTTTGCCCCGGTGCGCAGGGCGAGCGACGCATGCATCAGGCCGATGGGGCCCTGGCCGATGACCAGAACCGAGTCATCTGATGCCAGATTGAGCATTTTGACGCCCTTCAGTACCGTGTTCACCGGCTCGACGAACGCCGCCTGTTCGAAGGGGACGCCTTCCGGGATGCGCACCACGCCGCCGTTGGTGACCACAAAGCTCATCACGCGGATGTACTCGGCAAAGCCGCCGCCGGAGGGCTCGAAGCCAGCGGTTACACCGGTCTTTTTGTAGAGCGGGCACTGCGCCGGCGTGCCTTTACGGCAGTAATAGCACTGGTTGCAGGGAACATGATGGTGAACCACGACGCGTTCGCCAAGCTGGTAGCCGGTCACGCCTTCTCCCAGGGCAACGATGGTGCCGGACATCTCGTGGCCGAAGATGCGCGGGGCGGAGTGGGAGCCGTAATGAATCTTCTTGAGGTCGGTGCCGCAGATGCCGCAGGTGGCAATGCGCACCAGGAGTTCGCCCGGCCCGATCGCGGGCACGGGAACGGTCTCGATGCGCATGTCGTTAATGCCGCGATAGACGACCGCGCGCATCGTGGTGGGGATCTTCGCGGGGATTTCGAGCTCAGGGCTGGAGATTTGGGTAGCCATTTCGTTATTCGATGTGACCTCGTGCATCGAGAAATTCGACCAGCGACCGGGCAATGCCCTGGGCAGCCTTTCTACTATTTTCGCCCATGCGGAGGAGCGCGGGCCAGTACTTTGGGGTGACCAGCGCGGAAAGGGCGAACCGGCCGGCCTGGAATTGGCCATCCGGTGCGATAAATCGATTGAAGTCAGGCAGATGGTCGTCGAGCGCGTCGCTGACGCCCTTGATGCAATAAAACGGGATCTCGCGCATGGCGGCGAGCCGCCCGATGGCTGCGGCTTCCATGTCGACGAGGGCGGCTTTGTAGGTGGTGGCAAGGCGCCGCTTCTCCGGCTGATCGGCCACACGCGGGCTGCTGACAAGCCAGTAATCGCCTGCCCCGGCGTCGCAGTTGAAGCGTTCTCCGGTGCGAGCATCGATAACCCCGGCAACGTTGTAGGCTTCGCCAGCCTTCGGCTGGAAGGAGATGGCGCCGGCCCAGCCGAGGGAAAAGACCAGGCTGATGGGTCCGCCGTCCTCGAGGGCGGCGAAGGCTCGCGTGGCGGCCTCCTGGCCCATGCCGGCGCAGGCGGCAATCCACTCCTCTTCCCATTCCTCTTCCCATTCCTCTTCCTTGCTTCGCTGGGCCCAGAAGTGGACGCCGTTGCGCTCCGAGTGCGGCCAGCCGCGGACGAGCGGCTTGAGCTCGCCGGGAAGGGCGGCAATGATGGCTACGCGGGTCATGGCTTCGCCTGCGCGTAGCCGTTAGCGCGGAACCACTCAGCTTCATAGTCGTCCGGAGGTGGACAGACGCCGAAATCCTCTGGGAGCGCAGGAGCCTCCGCTGAAATCGCCCTGGCTGCGAAGGCTGTTTGGAACAAATTGTCGGTCTCCATTGCGATCTCTTGCTTCGCGGCGTTTGCCAAGATCGAATCCAGCTTGCCGTTCCAGTTCAATAGGTCGGCCTGCATCAGGCGCCACGGGATGTGCCAGACGGGTGATTGAGGCGGCTCCAGAAGGCTCCAGAGCTGAACCACATTTTCGAACGCTGAGGTCTCAATCCTTGAAAAGGCAAAGATACGCCTCGATTGGCCCGGCCCCCAAGCGATCAGATCAAAGCGAAACGCAGACGATTCTGCCGCGCAATTGACAGCGCCGGAAGTGAAACCGTCGTACCAGTCAATGGTGAGAATGCGGTCAAAAAGCAACGTAGTTTTGCAGGGCGTTGAAATGAGCGATAGGTTCATTGCAACACGCTCAACTCCTTGGCGCGGAGCCGCTCGATGGCGGGACGCTTGGAAAGTAACTTGGCGTCAGTCAAAGTATCGCCTCAATCCCCTTGCGGCGGATGACGTTGAGGAGGGCGAGAGATGGGCCCTTGGGCTGCTTGACGCCGCGCTCGAGTTGGGAAAGATAGCCGGCGGTCATGTTGAGCATGCTGGCTAAAGCTGCCTGGCTCAGTTTGGCGCGGTCGCGGATGGCGCGAATCTGCTTTGGTGTGATGGGTGCGGCCATCGACTTAGCCTTCTCACCCAGATGGCGGACTGTGATCTTGTCATAGGTTGCATCGTCCATCAATCCAATGCGATGCTGATCGCCAGCCATTTCGAAGATGGCCTGGCTGAGCTTGCTGAGCTTCTTCTTTGCTGTCATAGGTCAATCTCCTCCAAGAGGCCCTGGTCAAGGGCTTCAGCGATTTCCTTCGGGGAAGCGCGAAGCCAGTTCTGACCCACCTTTCGCAACTCGGCTAATTCGTTTGGGCCAATGTTATCGCGCTCATTCTTAGCAAATCCGTAAAGAAAAACGGCTCTGCCCGCACTGCGGTACGCCACGATAGTGCGATAGCCGCCTGAGCGTCCCTGGCCAGCGCGGGCTACCCGTTGCTTAATGAGTCCGCCTCCGAGGTCCGCGTCAATCAGTCCCAACTCGGCCCTGTTAATCGCCTCACTCAGGCTGGCGGCCAAGATCTGTTCTCGCCGCGTAAATCGAGCCATCCACTTGTTGAGGTAGACCTGCACGAGCCCCTACTAACACTCAATACTATAGCACTGTGAACCAGATGCAGCAAGACGGTCTCGCCGATTCATGGCGCATAGCCGTTTGCGCGGAACCAGTCGATGGCGGCGCGCATGGCGGGATTCACGGGCAGCATGCGGAAGCCCAGCTCAGCTTGCGCGCGGGCGCTCGATGCGTACATCTTCTTGCGGCCCATGCGAACCTCCTCAAGCGTGGCGCGCGGTTCCTTTCCACGAATCTTGCCGGTGATCAGCTCCTCAAAGAACGCGTAGGTCGCGGCGACGGCGAAGGGGATCTTGACCGTGGGCGACGGAATGCCGGTGATGGCCGACATCTTGTCGAGAATCTGCTTGAGGGTCAGGTTTTCGCCGCCCAGGATGTAGCGGCGGCCGGGCGTGCCCTTGGTGAGCGCAAGCACGTGCGCGCGCGCGACTTCGGAGACGTCGACGAGATTGAGGCCGGTATCCATGTAGGCGGGAAATTTGCCGTTCAGGAAATCGAGGACGATGCGGCCGGTGGGCGTTGGCTTGGCGTCGTTGGAGCCGATGGGGCTGGTGGGATTGAGGATCATGACCTGCTGGCCGTTTTGCGCGGCGGTGATGGCTTCCTGCTCGGCCAGGAACTTGGATCGCTTGTAGTGGCCCACCATGTCGGCCAGCGAGACCGGCGTGTCTTCATTGATCACGATGCCGTCGGTGCGGAAGTGCATGGTGGCGACGCTCGAGGTGTAGACGAAGCGCGGCACGCCTGGCCTCGCGGGCCAGGCGCAGCAGTTCGCGCGTGCCGTCCACGTTGGCGCGGTACATTGCTGCGGGATCGGGAATCCAGAGGCGGTAGTCGGCGGCGACGTGAACCACCGCGTCGCAACCCGGCGAGCGCGGTCCGAGCGTCTCCGGCTCGGCCAGGTCGCCGACGTCTGTGTCGCCGGCGATGCCTTCGAGATTCGCGAGCTTGCTGGTCTTGCGGACGAGGAGACGCAGCTCGGCGCCTTCGGCGGCGAGGGCTCTGCCACGTGATGGCCGACAAATCCGGTTGCGCCAGTGACGAAGATTCGCATGCGTTCGCGAGACTTTAGTTCCAGTTCAGTGGGGCGAGCCGGCGTCCCGGAGCTGGCGTCTTCCAACCGCGTCTATGCGCCGAACGACGCAATCGCCGTCTTCTCGTCGTCGAAGACATCGAAGACCGTGTACAGCTTGGTGATCTGCAGAAGGTCGTGGACGCGCTTGGTCAGATTCAACAGCTTCAGGGCGCCGTCACGGTTCTTCACCGAGGTGTACGCCGACGTTAATTCACCCAAGCCGGCGCTGTCGATGTAACTGACTTCGCCCAGATTCATCAGGATCTTGCGGGCGCCATGGCCGATTTCGTCACGAATCTCGTCGCGAATCGCAATGCAAGGCTCACCCATGGTGAGACGGCCACTGAGGTCGATGATAGTGATGTCCTTTACTTCTCGGGTATGCATCTTCAGGTCCATAACCGCTCTCCTTACCGGGTTGAGACGTGCGGCCGGATCTCAGCCAGGATGACTGGGATATGAGCAGCACAAGCTGCATGAGACTCCTAATCATATCCTGCATGGGCCAGTCGCGCGAAGAATGGGGGTGGCGGAAGGTAGCGCTTCCGGTGTCCGCGGCCAGGTCAAGCAACTGCTGGCCGCGGTGTCCATGCACCTCCCCCCATCACATTCTTATCGTTCTCTCGGTCTCCGTTCTTTTTTAATTTGGCAGAAGAAAGAGCGCGCTCCGGCTACTTCATCTCCGCTCGCGGTTTGATCAGCTCATCCAGCAGATCGGGCTTGCCTTCTTCGCGCACCAGGTGCGGGAACTTTGGCCCGCCGCGATAATCCACGGTGACCGTCTTGTAGTAGTCGTCGTTGATGACAAGGAACGAGATCGGCTGCTCCGATTTGACCGCATCTTCCAGCACATCGTGGGTGTAAATGTGCCCGTCAACACCGGCGATCTTCATCCCGGCCGATTCCGGCCTTGTACGCCGGGCTGCCTACAATCGACTCGCTCACAGTTCCGTCCGGCGCCAACTGCAGCCCCAGCGAATACGCGTCCCCAAATTCCCGCGCCGCCCGGGCAGTTTGACGGGCTCTGCCGTGTAGACGACCTTCCACCCGCCGTTCTCAATCCCGCCCATGGGCGACTCCGGTGAAAGCGAATTCAATCGCTCGTGGAGGAAAGCCGCCCAATCGTATGGAGCCACACCGTTGAGCGCGTCCACAAGCTGGTCGAACGTGTAGGTCTTCACCTGGGGGCCGTCGTTCGGCCCGCCGTGGAACGCATGGCAAAAATCGTCGATGGTCTTCTGCCCGTTGGTCACGCGGCTGATGATGGTGTTCACTTCAAGCCACAGCAGGTCGCCCTCATCGTAGTAGTCGGTACCGCGCACCCAGTCCATCCAGCCGCGCGCAGGCCGCATGCCCGGCTCTCCCACAGCGGTGTCCAACAGCGGACGCCAGGTGCGCCCGGGGCGTCCCGGCCCCAGGCTCGCCGCGATGTCGGCCAGGTAAGCGTGATACTGCTCCGGCGTCCACAGGCCGCTGCGCGCCGCCAACATCGGCCCCAGGTAGTCGGTCAGGCCTTCGTAGACCCAGAGCAAGTCGGTCTGCATGGGCGTCTCGTATTCCGGCGTGGTCAAATCCGCCGGCCGCCGAAACTTTCCGTTCCACGAGTGCACAAACTCATGGGCCAGCAGCGAACCCACCATGAACGCCCCTCCGGGCTCGAGAAACGCCCGCTCAGGAAGGCGGCTGTCGTTCGACTCGTGATGCTCCAGCCCGAAGTGAGCCACGTGATCGCTCAGCGCCAGCAGGAAGTGGTAATCGCGATAGTGCCGCGTTCCAAACAGCATGCCTGACTCGGCCACAACATTGGTGAGCCCCTTCTGGATCTCCGGCGGCATGTTCAATGCAGCCTCGCTGTCCGCCGCCAGATCGATTTCGTGGTGGATGGGCTCGCCCGGCGGCGTCAGGTCGATCACGCGAAAGTACTCGCCCGTGATCACCGGCGAATCCACCAGAAGCTCGAGCGAGATGGGCTTGAACGTCACCTCGTCGCCGTCCTGGCCGGCCACGGGCAGCGGCGTGCCGAATTTCCAGCCGCCGGGCATTTTCAGCTTGGCGTCAAAGGTCAGCTTGTCTGAAGTTATCCCGGCCGGGTACAGCACCACCTCGTTCCACTCCAGCACCAGCAGCTTGTCTGTGGCCGAGTAACCCGCAGCCTCGATGTAGTCAAAGGCCGCGTGCAGCTTGGTCGCGCCCTCGGGCACATCCAGGTGGAACGTGTATATATCCAGCAGGTCGCGTTTCCACTCCACCGGTTTGCCGTCCGCTTCAAATTTCAGCCCGGTAAGGTCCGACACCGGGCCGTCCGGTCCATGCTCGCCCGGAATCCATTTGGGGTAGTAAAGCGTCAATGGCCCGGCATGCACGGGCAGGACTTCTTCCACGTGCAGCAGCTTCTGCGACACCTGGGTCGCATCCACGCTCACTGTGATGTCTCCCGATTGCGCATACACCGTCAGCGCCCCGGCACCAGCAAATCGCAACCGCGCCACAGCGAATTCCTCTCATGCGCGATCTCCTCGACCGATTCCTTTGTCCGAGCCTTTATATCAAATGTAAGGGCTTCACGCCGCCACGATTCCGTACTTTGCCTCGAGGAAGGCCCGCAGATATCCGGAACGCCCCCGGCCAGTTCCTGCCATGTGAGCACTTTCAGGCGGGTCCGCATCTGGGCGCTGCGAACCGCGCGCACACGCGGAACCATGCCTCGCGCAGGTCCGGGCGCCGCTCATCGTGGATTACGCAAAAGCTGGCGCCCTGCGCGTGGGCGGCGAGCACGTTGCGGATGAGCTGATAGCCCTGGTAACGGATCTCCCGAGGCGCGAGGGCTTCGGTCTCCGCCACCAGCCCCGATTGGAACTCCGCGGCGATCGCGCCGGTCTCGTCGGCGCTCACCTCGCCAGTCTCTTCTACTCCTGGGTAAACTCTTCGGGAAACTCAGTGGAGTGGCGCCGCCGCGCTGTCACCACCTGGACGCGCGACAACTCTTCGCGCTCGAACACTTCGTCGAAGTCGCGATATGCCTCCACGATTTCGTCTTTGCGCTCCTGGAAATCCGTTTCGGTCAGCTTGGCTTCGACGAGCAGGCCTCCCAGCGCAGATCCACCTCAGTGCGGTCGAACAGGCCCGACTTGAGCGGCACGCGCGCCTTCCACCCGAAAACCGGGGATTCGTGGGTGTCCACGCCAAGCATGCTCCGCACACCAGGGAATCCACCACCCCCGGCGTGCAGAAGACATTCATGAGCAGCGCATCCGAGCTCATGCAGGAGTCGAGCTCGCGCCATTTGCGTTTGGATTATTCGGCCGCGGCAGCGCGCGCCCCTGCGCATGCACCTTATTGAAGCGCCTGGCCCACTCCGGCCGCGACCTATGGCCGCATAGGCCGGATCGAGAAATTGCCGTGAAAGCCTTCTTCGGGGAGGTATACGACCACCGGATCGGCGCCCAGGCTTTCAACATGCTTGCGCCTGTGCGCCCATTCGCGATTGCGCGCGGCGAGTTCCTGGCGAAGTTGACTCGCGTCGATCCCGATCCGATGCGGCCACGAGATGAGCTTATCGTTTCCCGCATGCGCCCCGCCCGTTGCGCTGCAATGCTCCTCCGCAACTCCATCTCCGGATGGAGGGCGCAGATGTTGCCGTGTGAGAGCATGGAATTGTGAAACTGAGGTCTTCACCCTTTTTGCTGCCGGCCTGACTGCTGCTTGGCCTGCTTTTTGGACGTTCCCCGCGCAGGCTGCTTCCGAATCCGAGGCCAAGGCCGGCGCACTGCTGTTTCGCGATAAAGGCTGTGCTTACTGCCACGGCTCCGGCGGAGTGGACACCAAAAGGCTCCTTCGTTGCTGAAAATCCGGGAGGACAAGGCCTGGCCACCGGAAAAGATGACCGAGCAGATCCTTGACGGCGGCGATAAGATGCCACCCTTCCGCGATTCTCTGAGCGACGACGAAATCGCGCAGATTATCGATTATTTGCGTGCCAGGCATCGCCCTATTCCGCCGCCTCTCCCGAATGGCGCTGAGCCACCCGCGCCGGCCACCGCCACTACGGGACCGTAGCTGAAGAGGCCTCTTGGGAGCAGGCGTTGCCGGAGCGGTGCATGCCAATGTGATGCTAGAATGTATCACATGAAAACGGTGACGGTGCGCGATCTTCGCTACGACTTTCCCAAGGTGGAGCGGATGCTGCGCGAGGGCCAGCCGCTGCGTATAACCAAGCGAGGAAAAGTGATTGCGAAGCTAGAGCCGGACAACGAAGGCGGAGCGGTTCCGGGCCGGGCGCCACTGCCGGATTTCGAGGCGCGGCTTAAAGAGATTTATGGAGATAAGGTATTCGAGGTGAGCGGCGCGGAGCTGATCTCGGAAGATCGCGAAGACCGGTTCTGAGTGACGAATGATCTATCTTGATTCGAGCGTAATCTTTTCTCTTCAAGGTAAGGATGCCAATACACACGCGGCGATTGCTCTGGTTCGATCTGTCCGCGAGCCACTTGTCCTGATATCATCTTTGGTCGACATTGAGTTTATGAACGCTTTCAGCCTGCGGCTATTTCGGCAAGCAAATGGACACACCGGAACATGCACAAGGCAGTACATTGACGATCTGGAAGCGGAATCTACGCAAGAGCGGATTGCTGCTTTTGCTGCTTTTTCCAGAGGCCGCCTTTGAACGGGCTAAAGCTTTTTCGCTGACTTTGACGCCATTCATTGGTGTTCGTGCTGCAGATGTTCTGCATGTGGCAGCGGCCATCGAGTTGAGGGCGAGCGCGCTGTACACGTTCGACCAGAGGCAGCACAGAGCAGCCCGGGCGGCGGGGCTCAAGGTCAATCCGCTGACGTAACTCTCCAGGCGCTGCGAGCGATCATTCCCCGTTGCGCGCGGCCAGCAACCGCTCCATGAACTTGGTGTCGAATTCGCCGCGGCGGAATTCCTCGTTGGCGAAGATCTCCTGGTGCAGCGGGATGGACGTGTCGATGCCCTGCACGATGAACTGGCTCAGGGCGCGCTCCATCTTGGCGATGGCCTCGGCGCGGTCGACGCCGTGCACGATGAGCTTGGCGATGAGCGAATCGTAATAGGGCGGCACGACGCCCTCGGCATATTGCGCCGTATCGACGCGGACGCCGTTGCCGCCGGGAACGTTGAACGCGGTGATTTTGCCGGCCGAGGGCGTGAACTTGACCGGATGCTCGGCGTTGATGCGGCACTCGATGGCGTGGCCGCGGATCTCCGAGCTTGGGCGGCAGGATGTTGGAGAGCTTTTCGCCAGCGGCGATGCAGCAGCTGCGCCTTCACCAGGTCGATGCCGGTGATGAACTCGGTGACCGGGTGCTCGACCTGGATGCGCGTGTTCATCTCGATGAAGTAGAGCTCGCCGTCTTCGTCCATGAGGAACTCGACGGTGCCCGCGTTCTGATAGCCGATCTCGGTGAGGCAGCGGCAGAGCGTCTTGTCGATCTCCTCGCGCATTTTCGGCGTGACTTTGAGCGACGGCGCTTCTTCGATGAGCTTCTGATGGCGGCGCTGGATGGAGCACTCGCGCTCAAACAGCGTGGCCACGTTGCCGTGCTCGTCGGCGAGAATCTGGAACTCGATGTGGCGCGGCCGCTCGATGAACTTCTCCATGTAGAGTTCGCCGTTGCCGAAGGCGTTGGCGGCCTCGGTGGACGCGGCGTGGAACAGGTTGGGCAGTTCCTCGGCGGTGCGCACAATGCGCATGCCGCGGCCGCCGCCGCCGGCCTTGGCCTTGAGAATGACCGGGAAGCCAACCTTCTTGGCCCAATGCAGCGCGTCGTCTTCGCTCTCGATGACGCCGTCGGACCCGGGCAGAATGGGCACCTTGGCCTTCTTCATGGCCTGGCGCGCCTTTTCCTTTTCGCCCATCAGGCGGGTGACTTCCGGCGGAGGGCCGATGAACTTGATGTTGGAGGCGCGGCAGACCTCGGCAAAGTTGGCGTTTTCGCTCAGCAGGCCGTAGCCGGGATGGATGGCATCCACGTTGGCAATTTCCGCTGCGGAGATGACGGCGGGAACGTTGAGATAGCTGTCGGCGGGGCGCGGCGGGCCGATGCAGATGGCCTCGTCGGCAAAGCGGACATGGAGCGAGTTGCGATCCGCTTCGCTGTAAACGGCGACCGTGCGGATGCCGAGTTCCCGGCATGCATTGATGACGCGCAGCGCAATTTCACCGCGATTGGCTATGAGAACCTTACGAAACATCAGTGTCCTTTGGTCGCGGAGTTAGCGGAGTTAGCGGCGTTTGCGGAGCTAGCTGGGTTAGCGGAGCTAGGCTGCGGCCAGCGCCACGCTCGATCCTAATGACGAAAGCAATCCGTTCAAGATGCGGGCCACTTCCCATCCTTGTTCCATCAATTTGCCGCCCTTCTCCTTGTCCAGATACCCCAAATCGATGGCTAATTCTGCCTGGGTTTGCATCTCGTATAGCGATCCGCGCGCATTTCCCAGAAAATGGCGAAATTGCGGATCGCTCAACCGGCCGTATCCTTCCGCAACGTTACTGGCAATCGACACAGAGGCACGTCTCATCTGATCCGCAATCCCATAAGCCTCACGCTTTGGCAGACCCTCAGTAAGCGTGTATACATTCCGCGCCAAAGCCATTGCCTTTTGCCAGACAATCAGATCCCGATAGCTCTTTGGTCGTGCCATCCCAACCTTTGCAGCCGAGGTTCGCTAACTCCGCTAACTCCGCTTGCACCGCTAACTACGGTATCCTCACCGCGAACAGCGGCTGACCAAACTCAATGGGCTGGCCGTTGGTCACCAGGCATTTCACGATCTCGCCGGCCACATCGGCTTCAATCTCGTTCATCAGTTTCATGGCCTCGACGATGCAGATCACCTGGCCCTTATCGACGTGGTCGCCGGGAGATACGAAGGACGGCGCACCGGGCGTGGGCGAGCCATAATAGGTGCCCACGATGGGAGATTTGATCATGTGTAGGCCGGCATCCGGCTCGGCTGCAGGCTGCGCGGCTGATGCCGCGTCCGCCGCCAACGGCGCCGCGATCACCGGCTGCGACGCCATTCCCGGGGCTCCGGCCAGCACGTGGGCAATGCCGGCGATGGCCTGCGCAGGCTGGCTGAACTTGAGCCGGATTTTCATGTCTCCCCGGTCCAGGTCGAACTCCGCTACCTGGTTCTCCTTGAGAAACTCGACCAGTTGCTTCAGATCTTCGATATCTTCAGGTTTCATTCGTTCCTTAACCTTCCCGCTCACCGGGAGAAAAATCCTCCGAATCACAGTTCAATCAGCGCCTTGGGCGCGGGCGTCAGCACTTCGCCGCCAGTGCGGGTGACGGCCACCATATCCTCAATCCGCACGCCAAACCGGCCTGGCAAGTAGGCACCCGGCTCGATGGTAACCACCATACCCGCCTGCAGGCGGTTGGTCTGCCCCGTGCCGATCCGCGGCGCCTCATGAATCTCCAGGCCGACGCCGTGCCCGGTGGAATGAGAAAACGCCTCTGCCAATCCCGCCTTGCGGAGCAATCCCCGCGCGGCTTCGTCCACCTCGCCGCAGGCGACTCCGGCCACGATTGCCGCGACCGCTGCCTGCTGCGCATCCAGTACCGCCTGGTAGGTAGCGCGCTCCTCGGCGCGAGGCCTGCCAAAGTACACGGTGCGCGTCATATCAGAACAGTAACCCTTGTGGATTATACCGAAGTCGAGGGTGAGAAAACCGCGGCGGGGCAGGCGCGCCTCAGTGGCGCGGCCGTGCGGCAAGGAGGATCGCTCGCCGGAAGCCACAATGGTCTCAAACGACATTCCTTCAGCTCCGCTGAGCCGCGCGCGGTACTCCAGTTCAGCGGCCACGTCGATTTCCCGTAGACCCGGCCGCAGAAACCCAAGAATATGCGCGAAGAGCTGGCACCCCATCAGGGCCGCCTCGCAAATGATCTCGAGCTCGTCCTCATCCTTGATCAGACGCAGCGGCTCGACCAGCGACGCAGGAAGCGCCGTGAGGAAGGTGCGGCGCATGGACGCGGGAAGCGCCGATTTGAGCCGATTAAGCTCGGCTACCGTGGTGTGGCTGGGGTCGAACCCTGCATACTCGGCTCCGGCCTGGGCGGCCAACCACTCCACCGCGCCAATTGCCGGCGAACGCGAGACAATTTCGATATCGGCGCCCCGGACTTCCGCTTTTGCCTGCGCAGTGTAGCGGCCGTCCGTAAACAGTCGCGCCCCTCGCCGCGCGATGGCCAGCGCCGCGCTGGATCCAGTGAAACCGCAAACATAGCGCACGTCAGGAAGGTGCGTAACCAGAAGGCCCGAGAGCCCGGCACGTCTCATTCGGCGGCGCAGCGCGCCTGTGCGGCGAATGTGGTCCACCGGTCAGTTTTATCATGCGAAGCCCGCGTGGATGAGCCGTCGCGACAAACACAAGGCCGCACCTTGCGCCCGATTCACCCGGATCAGTTATGTTGAGGGAAGCAGTCCGCCTGGCACGGAATCTCCATGGATGTTCTGAAACGCCTCTTCGAGCAACACTTTCACGCGCCGGCCCGCGCGGTAACGCCTCTCCAGGGCCAGCTTGGCGGATCGGGGCGCGCCATTCTGCGGCTGACTGGCGAGGGCGCAAGCGCCATCGGCATCGTCTACCCGGTGCGCGAGGAGAACATCGCATTCCTCGAGTTTTCCCGGCACTTCCGGCGTCATGGTCTGCCCGTCCCGGAGATTTACGGCGAGGCACTGGCTGAAAACGCCTACCTCGAAGAGGACCTGGGCGACGTCACGCTCTTCGAGTTTCTTGGTCAGCATCGCTCCGGCGATGAAATTGCAGAGCCTGCGGTCGCCGCGTATCGCAGGGCGGTCGAGTTGCTGCCGCGATTCCAGGTGGAGGCCGGCCGCGACCTGAATTACAAGCTCTGCTATCCGCGCGCGAGCTTTGACCGGCAGTCGATCTCCTGGGACTTGAACTATTTCAAGTATTACTTCCTGCGCCTGGCGGGCGTGCCTTTCAGCGAGCAGGCCCTCGAGGACGACTTTGGCCGGCTGACCCGGTTCCTGCTTGCGGCGCCACGCGACTATTTCCTTTATCGCGATTTCCAGTCGCGCAATATCATGCTGCGCGATGGACAGCCTTGGTTCCTGGATTACCAGGGCGGGCGCAAGGGCGCGCTGCACTATGACATCGCTTCCCTGCTCTTTGATGGCAAGGCAGACCTGCCGCCGGCGCTGCGCCAGCAACTGCTCGACCACTATCTGGATGCGCTCGCCGCCTACCTTCCGCTCGACCGCGCCGCGATTCTCGAGCATTACTACGCATTCGTTTATGTGCGCATTCTGCAGGCGCTGGGGGCCTACGGCTTCCGCGGGTTCTACGAGCGCAAGGCGCATTTTCTGCAGTCGGTTCCGTACGCGCTGAAGAATCTGCGCTGGCTGGCGCACAACGTCAAACTGCCGATTGCACTTCCCGCGCTGATGGCCGCGATTCAGGCGATGCAGGGATCGGAAAAGCTGCAAAACCTGTCCGCTCCGGCCGGCGGGCTCACGGTGCGCATTTTCAGCTTCTCGTTTCATCGCCAGGTGCCGGCTGACGAGTCCGGCAACGGCGGGGGATTTGTCTTCGACGGACGCTGCCTGCCCAATCCCGGACGCGAAGAGCGCTTCCGCGCGCTCACTGGCAAGGATCAGCCCGTCATCGACTACCTTGGGGCGATAGAAGACGTGCAACAATTTCTGGCGCGTGCGCACGCCATGGTGGAGGCGAGCGTAACCGCGTATCGGCGACGCAACTTCTCCAGCCTCATGGTTTCGTTCGGCTGCACCGGCGGGCAGCACCGCTCGGTATACCTTGCGGAGCAGCTTGCGTCGCGCCTGCGCGGCACGCCGGGCGTCGACGTTGAGGTCCGCCACATCGAGCTGGAGAAGATGGGCCGATGAAGGCGATGGTGCTCGCCGCCGGACTGGGCACGCGCCTGCGCCCTCTAACCGATGACCGTCCCAAAGCCCTGGTTGAAGTGGGCGGGCGCACCATGCTGGAAATCGTGCTTGCGCGCCTGCGTGGCTCCGGCATCCGCGAAGTCATCGTCAACACGCATCATTGCGCGGAGAGGATCGACGATTGGCTGCGCGCGCACACCCCGGTCGACATGCGCATTGAAGTCTCGCGCGAGGACGAATTGCTGGAAACGGGCGGCGGGCTGAAGAAAGCTGCATGGTTTTTCCTGGAGCCGGGACCCGATGCCGCAGAGCCGTTTCTGCTGCACAACGTGGATGTGCTGAGCACCATCGATTTTGCAAGCATGGTGCGGGCTCATTGCGAGAGTGGCGCACTGGCCACACTGGCGGTGCACGATCGGCCCACATCGCGTCCTTTGTTCTTCGATCATGATGGAACGCTTTGCGGGCGGCGCGTCGGAGGCGAAGGCGTGCCGGAGCTGGTCCGGCCGGTTGCCGATCCGATTGCGCTCGCGTTCGCAGGGATCCACGTGATCTCGCCCCGCATTTTTACGCTGCTCGAGGAAGAAGGCCCATTCTCCATCATCCCGGCGTATCTGCGGCTGGCTGCGCGAGGCGAACGCATCGCCTTATTCCGCGCCGACCCGTTCTACTGGCGCGACCTCGGCCGGCCGGAGCAGGTGGAACAGGCAGCGCGCGACATTTCCGTAGGACTGTATCCGGGTTGATATCCCGGTCTGAGCAGGCGCTACCATGAAGGGTAGTTCCCCGGAGATCTCGCGCCTGCGCGGTGATTCTTGCGCGCCTCAGGAAAGGAAGGCAGCAATGCCGCACCAGTGGAACAAACCCTCCGGCTGGATTGGCCGGCTACTCCTGCGCAACATGAACACGCGCCACTCCGGCGTCACGGATTGGGGCCTTTCGCAGGTGAAGATCGGCGCGCGCGACGTCGTCCTCGATGCGGGCTGCGGCGGCGGGCGCACGGTTGGCAAGCTGGCCGCTGCTGCCGCGGAGGGCAAGATTTACGGCGTGGACCACTCCGAGGCCAGCCTGGCCGTAGCCACCAAAACCAATGCGAAAGCCATCGAAGCTGGACGTGTCCAGATTCTTTCTGGCTCCGTCTCCGAACTTCCCTTCCACGATTCGGTGCTCGACCTGGTTACCGCCGTGGAGACGCATTTCTTCTGGCCCAACCTGCCTGGCGATGTGCGCGAAGTGGTGCGCGTGCTCAAGCCCGGCGGAACGTTCGTCATCATCGCTGAGATTTACAAGGACGCACCCAGCGCGATAGCTCGCGCCGCAGCAAAACATGCCCCAAAATATGCCATGACTCTGCTCTCGCCGGACGAACACCGCGAGCTGCTGGCATCGGCAGGGCTCAAAGAGATCGAGGTCTTCACCTGGCCGGAAAAGAGTTGGATTTGCGCCAGGGGCATCAAGCCTCAGGGTTGACCTGCCACGCCGTCACGTTTTCCATCCAGTTGGCGGGCGGATGAGAATGCTCGGCCTTACATCGCCGGCTTTACAGGCTTTTTTTGCTCCGCGTTGACGCTGGCCACGCCGGCGTGCGCCTCTGACTGACGGTCCATCCATTCATCCAGCCGCGAGCGCTTGAAACGCCACCGGTTGCCCAGCTTGAATGCGGGCATAAACCCCTCCGACGCGTACTTGTAGAGCGTGTCCGGCGAGATACCCAGGTAATCCGATGCCTGGCGAATGTCCATGACCTCGCGCACTTCAGGAACGAGAAGATTCGAACGCGCCGCACTCCGCATGCTTTCCTCCGAATGACCGATGGATTACCCGTTTGGTCCGGCAGATGTGCCGGTAGCTTTGTATTTAACGCTGTTTTTGCCGGAGCTTCAAGAGGGTTTTCGGTGCACAGGCGGATTCTAGCCGTCTGCCTCCTTCTGTTTCCGGCCCCCATCAGCAACTGGCCCAGGCAAAGAGCCCAACATTTAGGATGTCCGGCGCCCCCGTCCCCAATATCTAGGAGCCGTATCGCGGATGGCACACCGATGTGCAGGTGAATCCGCCCACCCACACCCTCATCGAATGAACTCAATCCCCTAAGTCATTGATATGGAACGTCAAAGTATTGTCTCGAGCAAAATTGCCGGACTGCCCATTACGATTCAGAGCGACTTCCGCCACCAGACTGTCCGCTCAAAGCTGAGGAACGTGGTCTTTGCCCCGCGGGAAAGATAGAAGTCCAGCACCTGGTCTTTGTCGGTGGTAAAGACAGCGCATTCGGGCCAGCTGCCGTCCTTGTAAAGGTGGGTGGCCGTCTGGTTCCTATCCACCAGCGTGATTTCCGTGGGTGTGCACTGGATGACCTTTTGCGCTTTCAGTGAAAACGCAGTGCCCGGAGGCGGATCCGGGGGCACCTGATTGGCGATCTTGGTGAGCAACAAGATAAAAACGAAAGCCGCGGCAAATATCGCAATCTTCTTCATAACAAATACATTCTGGAACCGGCGGCTAGACCTCGAACTCACGCCCATCTCCGCCGGAAGTACCAGGAATCCTGAACCCAGATTACTTCCGGGAAATCCCGGGACACAAGCAAAATCCGCCCAACAAAGGAAAAGGCGGACCGGTTTGGCCCGCCCTCCCAGTTTCAGAATTTGCCGCCGTTTAGTTCTTCTGATCCTCGCGCCGCTGCAGTGTCGGCCGGTCGTCGCCGTTGCTCGGCTGGTCGGCCCGGCGCAATGAGGGCTTGTTGGTGTCCTTGGCTTCCAGCAGCCTCCGCTTGTTTTCAATCCGCGCCAGCCGCGCCTTGATGTCGTTAAACTCCGACGTGGTCACCAGGTAATCCTGCTTGGCCGGGAGAATGCGCTCAATCTCCTGCTGCGAGTGCAGAATCCGGTCCGGAGTCTGGGGGTGGTCTGAGAACGCTTTGGCCACCAGGCCTGGCTTCCGCTTCTCCAGCGCCTGGATCTTCTCAAAGAAGGTGATGAAGGCCTGGGGATCGTACCCCGCCCTGTACATGTACTGGACGCCGAGGTAGTCGGCCTGGGCCTCGAAGTCGCGGGAGAACTTGAGGAACGTAATCGGGACCGCAAACTGGGCCGCTTCATAAATGCCGTACCCCGTCCAGCTATAGCCGGTCATCATGATGAGCGGGATGGTGCTCAGCTGGGCGTAGTTCATGCGAGTCATCTCGCGGGCGGCGTGGTGGGCGCAGACATGGGCGATCTCGTGGGCCATCACGCCGGCCATCTCCGCCTCTTCGTCGGCATTCAGGATCAGCCCGGAATTCACGTAGAAGAACCCGCCGGGAAGGGCCATGGCGTTGATCTCGTCCGAATCGATGATCCTGATGGTAAAGGGCACCTTGCAGTCGGAATTCTTTACCAGGTTCTGGCCGATGCGATTCACGTATTCATTAATCACGGGATCGGTAATGAACTTGGTGCTCTTGTCGATCTCCGCCGCGTACGACCGTCCCATCTTGATTTCGCTGTCGGTGGAGTACCAATTGCCCATCCCCCGGGCGCCGATGTCGCGGTTGCCTACAGCGCCTACGTCCTCAATGCTTCCGGGCTTGACCTTTATCAGGTCGCCGCCCACCGGGACCACCTTGTCCGGGTCCACTTTGACGTTCTCGTCGTCGTTGTCCTTCTTGTCCTTTTTGTCCTTTTTGTCTTTCTTATCGTTGGCCGATTTTTGGTCTGGAGGTGGAGGCGGAACATCGCCGGCTACGGGAGCGGTGCCGGGTGCCGGGTTGTCTGCAGTGGGCTTGTTCTGTCCCTGATCCTGGCCATTCTGCGATGTGGAGGGCGCCTGCTGCGCAGCCGGCGGGTTTTGCCCTTGCGGCTGGGGGGCGGGGGTGGTTTGTTGCGCCGCCGGCGTGCCGGTGGCTGGGGTCGACTGCGGCGTGGACTGGCTCCATGCCGCGGCGGTCAAAGCCAGAACCGCCGCCATTGCGGCCCACGTTGCGGTCTTCAAGTTGCCCAGACCCGTCTTCATCCCTCACCTCCGGATGGCGCGATAACGCACCAACCCCGCTTCGCTTCGTCCTATTAGACGCCACGTTTACCTGTTTCGGCATCTGGCAATCCAATTATTCACTTAATTGTGCTGCGATGCTATAGCCCGGCTCAATCGGGACCCGAAATGGATTCTGCGGTAACCGGCTTCCCGCATGCAGCCGTCTGCTTTAGAGTAGATTTCACAGTTAAATGGGAGGTTACGGTGCGTCGAGGTTTCGCCATCCTAGCCGTGCTGGCGGTGTGCGGAGCCGCGTTGTCCCTGGGGCAGCCTCATCCGCCCGGCCCAAAGGGGCCCTTGGACGCCATTCTTGGACCACACCGCCATCCGCCGCCCGCTCCCGCCAACCCGCAGCACACGGCGACGATATACCTCGAAGCCACAGGCCTTGGAGCGCCGGTCACGCTGGATAAGAACTGGCGCGTGGGGATAACCGCCAATCCGGCCGCGGCCATGCCGGACTTTGACGACTCCGCCTGGGCCCTGCGCAACGCCTCTGAGTCCATTGAGGATGTTCCCGACGAAGACCACCCAGCCGGCGCACCGCCCGGCGCCGGACCACCAGGCAACGGACATCCGCCAGGAGACCACGGCGATCACCAGCACCCATTTGTGTGGTTTCGCGTGCATATCAAGCTGGCGTCCGGTCACGGTCCGCTCGCCCTCCTTGTGCAGTTGCCGGTTTCCCACACCTCCTCCATTTCCATTAGCAGCAGTGGCCCGGGCATTGACGTTTTTGCCGACGGCAAGCAAATCCAGCCCGAAGGCCCTCACGGCGCCGATCCGGCCCTGTACCAGCCCATGTCGCGGATCTACAGTCTGAACGTATCCCCGGACGCGACCTCGATGGTGTTGGCCGTTCGAACCATTTACATCCCCGTTGGCTACGCCACGTACACCGGTTTTTTTGCGAATCGGACCTTCATCCTGGGCCACCCCGACGACCTGAGCCACTCGCTCGAGCTCTGGTGGAATCACTCCCTGTTCGAACGTCTTCCCCGGCTTTTTGTCTCCATCCTCTTTGCCGTCCTGGCCATGTTTCTCTTTGCTCTGTTCTTCGCCCAGAAAGGGCATAGAGAGTATCTCTGGCTGGCGCTGCACGAGCTGGCCCAGGCGCCGCTCGCATTTCTTGAAATCGCTGGAATCACGGCGCGGATTGACCAGCTTCTTTATGCAGCCCTGTTTTTTGAGCTGATCGTAATCTCCGCCTATCTCTATTTTGAATTCCTGGTCGCCTTCCTCGATCTGCCGCACCGCTGGGGCAAGCGGCGTCAGCGCTGGATCATCCTGCCTTTGCGCATCGTGGCGTTTCCCATGCTGGCTGGCATCGGACCAACCCTCATGCTGGTCCGCCATGGCCGCACCTTCATTGCCATCCTCCTCGTCATCGTCATCATTTTGTCCATTCTCTGGTTCATCGGATGGCTCCTGTTCTGCTTCATCACGTTGATTGGCGCAACGGCACGGCGCAACTTTGAAGCAGGCCTGCTCCTGCTCCCGCTGGTGCTCACCTTCGTCGGCATCCTCGAGCCCGTGGTCACCGGCTTCTCCGAGGGCATGAACGAAGGTGCCAGCCGCGTCATCCATTCCCCGCTCACCTTCATGGCCGGGCCCATACCCGTCCATTTCGCCTCCATCGCTGATTTCGTCGGCCTCCTCGCCATCGTCCTTATCATCTTCTTCCGCTTCCTGCGCATCCAGCGCGAGCAGGAGCACGCTTCCAGCGAGTTGGCCGCCGCGCGCAGCATGCAGGAGTTGATGATCCCCCAGGAGCAGATCAAAACTCCCGGCTTCGAGGTCGACTCCGTCTACACTCCGGCCAACGAGGTCGGCGGCGACTTCTACCATGTGGAATCCACGCCCGACGGCGGTCTCCTGGTCGTCATCGGCGACGTTGCCGGCAAAGGCATGAAGGCGGCCATGAATGTCTCCATGGTGATGGGCGCCCTGCGGCGCATCACCGATCACGGTCCGGGCAAGATCCTGTCCGCGCTGAACCGCGTCCTGCTGGGTGGAGAGAGCTTCACCACCTGCCAGGCGGCCGTGTTCAGCCCCAACGGCGAGCTGGTTATCGCCAACGCCGGTCACTTGCCGCCCTACCTCAACACCCAGGAGATTGCATTGGCGGGCGGCCTGCCTCTCGGCGTACTTCCCGGCGTGCAGTATGAGGAGCGGCGCCTATACCTGCATCCCGGCGATCGCCTGTTGCTCACCTCGGACGGCGTCGTCGAAGCTCGCCAGCCTTCCGGCGAACTCTTCGGCTTCGAACGGTTGCACAATCTCAGCAGTCAGTCCGCCTTTTATATCGCCGACGCCGCCAAATCCTTCGGCCAGGAGGACGACATCACGGTGCTGACGGTGCGGCGGCTGGCGCAGGCCATGGCAGCGTGATCCGGCCGCGGGAGAAATTCTCCTCACTGGCAAAGTTGAAGGGCACGACTAAAACAGTAATTGAAAACACATGAGTTACTGATTTTCCAATGAACAGAGGCGGCCAAATGGGCGAGGTAGGCAGATCCGTAGCACAAATTAGCCCAGATTTCGGCACACATCGCACCCTATAAGAACACTGTCATCCTGAACACAGTGAAGGATCCGCAGTTGCTTCTCGGCGAGCCCACGCGGCGTTATTTCCGAATCGGCAACCATTCAACCGATACCCGAGAATCCGTCGATTTCAAATAGCTGCGGGAGCGCACTTCCATGACCGATGCACCGATCATGCTGCTGTAAAGGAAAGGGTCAGAACGGTAATGTCGTCTTCCTGGCCGAACGCCACCGCGGCACGGGTGGCCTCTTCGGCGGTAGGTCTTGTGGCGAATAGAGCCTTGAGGCGGTCGAAGCTGTAGAGCTCTCCCGACGGGCCGCGGGCTTCGAGCAATCCGTCGGTATAAAGTGCAAGGTGGTCCCCTGCTTTGAGACAAAGCGTGGACTCCTCATACGAGGCATCGGAAAACAGCCCCAGCGGAAGTGCGCTGGCGATCTCTGCCTCGCGATCGTTGAGGAAAGGCGCTGGGTGCCCGGCGCTTGAGATGGTGCCACTGCCGTCGGGGTTGAGGCGCAACGCAATGCAGGTGACGAATCCCCCTTGCAGGCGGCCATAAAGAAGGCGATTGAGCGCTGCCAGAATCTCAGCCGGGCTGGATGCAGTCTTCGCAGCCATGCGCGCTGCACCCACAATCAGCGAGACGGTCATGGCTGCTTTCAATCCCTTGCCGCTCACATCGCCCAAAATCACCAAAGTTGAATCTCCGTCGAGCGGAATGATCTGAAAAAAGTCTCCGCCAACTTCGAATGCAGGACGGTAAGCGCTGGTGAGAGCGAAACCGGGCACCGCTGGCAGAGTCGCAGGAATCAGCGACTCTTGCAGTTCACGCGCGCTCTTGAACTCCAGCTCAAGGGCGTTCTTGCGGCGCAAGCTTGCCACCGTGAAGCGGTATACGGCAAACACAATCGATGCGAACAGGAGAGTTTGCCCAATGCCCGGTGCGTTGAAGGGGTTCCCATTGATCGTGATGAGCTGTCCAGTGAGTTTTTCGTTAAGCGTCCAGTGCGTATAGCGCCCGCCTTGTGCGGCCGCAACGCCAACCACCGGGATCATTACGGAAAGAAAGGCAATTGTCGCCACCAGCCATGCCGCAGGGTCCAAACGGCGGCGGCGGAAAACGGCCCACCCCACCAAAACCAGGGGAAGGAGTCCATACGGGGTGTAAATGGCCGTGAGAACTGCATCGGCAAGTTGAACCGGTCGTGCCAAGCCGGGCGAAGTCCAATCGGCGGCAAGAAGCATGCCGTCAAGGCACATTGCAGCAATGTCGACGAGCGATGCGATCTTCACCCAACGAACCAGGGGTCGAATGTCGTGTAGCTGAAGCAGCCAGAGCAGCAGATAACAAAACGAAATAAGCGAAATTGCAAAGAACGGCTGCGCCGTGCCCATGGCAAAACCCCAGTGCCACGGGAGGCGCAGCGCGAACAGGATCAAGACCCCGAGCGGGGCAAGACAGAACCCGGCCATCCAGAACAAAAGGCTTTCGCTGCGATCGCGCAGCCAGCTCAACAGGCTCAGGAACCCCGCAAGAAAATAGAGAGAGCTCAAGCAGAAGTAGAACTGCCGCTCGCGCAGCCATTGGTAGTCGATCGAATCCTTGCTAGCCGCAATTGCCTCCGGAACGCCCAGGATCGGCGATCCCTCAAATCCTCCCTTTGCGCCCGAGTCGGTTGAAGTCGGCGGCGCCTTCCACACGCGTACAGCGAGCACGCCGCTTGTTATGCGCCCAAGGCCAAAAGTCTGCGCCGGCTGGCTGAAATACCACACCGGATGGGGCGGCATCTTGCCGTTGTGGGCCACGAGCGCGCCGTTCCAATAGATTTCGTAAGCGTCGTCTACCTTTGGCACCAGGATGGCGATTTCCGGTGACGCGCCCGACGCCGGAGTGATGCTGATTTGGCGGCGGTACCAGGCGAATCCGGTGTAGCTGAGGTGGCCCTGCTCGCCCCACGGGCGGTCGGCCGTGAGCTGCTCCCAGCCGGAATCGTCGAAGGCAGGGGCCTTCCAGGCCATGTCGTCGCCGAGGTGGAACTGCCACGGCCCATCGAGAGCAACTGTTCCCCGTCCCAACCCGTCCGCGATGATCGGAGCCGGTACAGACCTCGTCCCTGCCTGCCCGTAGGACGCAGGAACGCAGCAGGCAAGTAGCCCAATTGGACAGATCGAGCGGAGCAATCGACCCCCGGGAAACCTGCGGCTAGCATACTCTGGCCCACTCGAACTGAAACAGCCAAAACCTGATCAGATTCCCTGTGAGCCGCAGATTGACCATCGGCGGCTTCGGAGAACTGGAGTTCGGGTCGTATCACCGCCAATGCGGAGATTTCATGCCCAGAAAGGGCACGATTTCTTGAGCCTGGCGAAAAACTCGCAGCCTGACAGATGGAAACGCGTGAGGGCGGACTTTAGTCCGGCCAATAAGCGCGATCTGAAAGTCCGCGCGAACCCCAAAAACACAACACGCCCCTACATACCCTGCATCGTAGCTGTTCATGAGCCGCACGCTGCTCCCTGGCAAGCCCTACCCTCTTGGCGCCACCTCCTACAAAAGAGGAACCAACTTCGCCCTTTATTCCGACAGGGCCACGCGAGTCGATGTCTGCTTCTTCGACGACGACGGCAACCAGGTGGACTGCATCACCCTGCGCGAGAAGACTGCGCACGTCTGGCACGGATTCGTCAACGGCATCCGGCCCGGGCAGCTCTACGGCTACCGCGTGGATGGCCCCTGGGATCCCCTTCAGGGCCTCCGTTTCAACTTCAACAAGCTTCTGGTCGACCCCTACGCCAAATCCATCGCCGGCAATGTGGACTGGAAGCAGCCCATCTTCGGCTATGACCTGGCATCCGGCGACATCAATAAAATGAGCCTGGAAGATAGCGCCGACTGCGTTCCCCGCTCTGTGGTCATCGATTCCAGCTTCGACTGGTCCGGCGACTGCTACCCCGACATACCGCTGCCCGACTCCGTCATTTATGAGGTCAACGTCCGCGGCTACTCCATCCAGAATCCGATGGTACCCGAGCAACTGCGGGGCACTTACGCCGGCCTGGCCTCTGAACCCAGCATCAACTACTTCAAAAAACTCGGCGTAACCGCGGTCGAACTGCTCCCCGTCCACCACTTCATCGATGAAGGCCACCTGGTCGACCGGGGCCTGCGCGACTACTGGGGCTACAACACGCTGGGCTTCTTCGCCCCCATGTCCCGCTATAGCTCCTCCGGCGACCGCGGCGGACAGGTGCGCGAGTTCAAAGAGATGGTCAAGGCGTTGCACGCGGCGGGCATCGAAGTCATCCTGGATGTCGTCTACAACCACACCTGCGAGGGCAATCACCGCGGCCCCATGCTCTGCTGGAAGGGCGTCTGCAACACCACCTATTATCGCCTCGTCGCCGACGATCCCCAGTTCTACATGGACTACACCGGCACCGGCAATTCCCTCAACGTGCGCGACCCGCAGGTGCTCAAAATGATCATGGATTCGCTGCGCTACTGGCGCACGGAAATGCATGTGGATGGGTTCCGCTTCGATCTGGCCGCCACCCTCGCCCGCGAGCTCCACGACGTCAGCCGCCTCAGCTCGTTCTTTGACACCATTCACCAAGACCCCACTCTGGCCGAAGTCAAGCTGATCGCCGAGCCCTGGGACGTGGGCGAAGGCGGCTACCAGGTCGGAAACTTCCCCGTCATGTGGGCCGAGTGGAACGGCAAATACCGCGACACTGTCCGCCGTTTCTGGAAGGGCGACGAAGGCATGCTTTCCGACTTCGCTTACCGTCTCACCGGCTCCAGCGATCTTTACCAGTACGACGGCCGCAAGCCGTATGCCAGCATCAACTTCATCACCGCGCACGACGGCTTTACCCTCTGCGACCTTATCAGCTACAACCACAAACACAACGAAGCCAACGGCGAGGACAACCGCGACGGCTCCGACAACAACGATTCATGGAACATGGGCGCCGAAGGCCCAACCGGCGATCCCGCTATCCGCGCGCTGCGCGAGCGCCAGATGCGCAACTTCCTCGCCACGCTGATGCTCTCGCAGGGCGTGCCCATGCTCAACGGCGGCGATGAGTTCGCCCACACCCAGCACGGCAACAACAACGGCTACTGCCAGGACAGCGAGATTTCCTGGTTTAACTGGAACCTGGATGCCTCACAGAAGCGGCTGCGCGACTTCACATGCAGGCTGATCGAAATCCGCCTCGCCCACCCCAACCTGCACCGGCGAAAATTCTTTCAGGATCGGGTCATCCGCAGGAAGGGCGAAGGCAGCGTCGTCGGCGTCATCCGCGATATCGCCTGGATCAACCCGGACGGCAATGAGGTCTCCGATGAGGCCTGGACTGCTCCCTGGAGCCGCGCCATCGGCCTATTGCTCAACGGCCAAACCCTGCAGGTTACCGACGAGGACGGGAACTGGGTCGTCGACGACAGCTTCCTGCTTCTGGTAAATGCCGCCGGCTCCGGCGTCGAGTTTACCCTGCCGGAGTCGCCCAGCCGCAATTCCTGGTGTCAGGTGCTCGACACCGAAAATGAAGACGATCCCTTCGCGGAGGTTCGCAACGGAGACAAGGTCATCGTGGGGCCGCGAACGCTCAAGCTCATGAGCGACCAGTCGGTCAGCCGCTCCGCATGAGGTTTTTTGCTCCGGCCGGGCCCCGGCAGCCAGTCGATTCGTATCCCGCCAAAACCACCTAAAAACATATCGTCAAATCATGATATGTTGATATCGAGGCAATCGGACTGGAACACTCCGGTATGGACATATCATGATATGTTGATATGTTTTTGGAGTACACTTTGTCCCCTGAAGATAACTCACTCGACATCGTACCCTTCCGGTGAACAGCCCATCCGGAAGGGTATCAACTCGATAAGCAATCAATCGTAATACTCCAGCCCCAGGTGCGTTATCAGATCCGCACCCATTATGTGCCGCAGCGTATTCTTCAGCTTCATCGACTGGATAAACAGATCGTGCTCAGGATAAAGGCCTTCCGCCGTCTGCGGGCTCTTCAGGTAGAAGCTCAGCCACTCCTGAATCCCTAGCGATTGCAGCTCCGGCGTCCGCTTGGCCAGGTCGAGGAAAAGCACCAGGTCCAGCGCGATCGGAGCCGCCAAAATCGAGTCCCGGCAAAGGAAATCCACCTTGATCTGCATCGGATATCCAAGCCACCCGAAGATATCGATGTTATCCCAGCCTTCCTTGTTGTCGCCCCGCGGCGGGTAATAGTTGATGCGGACCTTGTGGAAGATGTTCTTGTACAAATCCGGATACAGCTCCGGCTGGAAGATGTACTCAAGCGAGCCCAGTTTCGACTCCTCCTTGGTCTTGAAGGACTCTGGATCGTCCAGCACTTCGCCGTCGCGGTTGCCCAGGATGTTGGTGGAGTACCAGCCGGAGACGCCCAGGAGGCGGGCTTTGAATGCAGGGGCCAGAACGGTCTTCATGAAGGTCTGCCCGGTTTTGAAGTCCTTGCCGCAGATCGGCGCCGCATACTTCTTGCTCAGCTCGATCATGCACGGCAAATCGACCGTCAGGTTCGGCGCTCCGTTCGCAAACGGCACCCCTTCGCTCAGCGCCGCATACGCGTAAATCTGCGACGGCGCAATGCCCACATCGCTCGCCTCCAGTCCCTTCTCGAAGGCCGCAATCGACTGGTGCACTGCCGTCGGCTCCAGAAAAATCTCGGTAGACCCGCACCAGATCATCACCACGCGGTCCACCGTCTTGCGGAAGTTGCGGATGTCTTCGCGCACCTGGTCGGCCAACTCGCGCTTGTTCTTGCCCTGCTTTACATGCGTGCCGTGCAGGCGCTTCACATAATACTGATCGAAGACAGCCGGCATCGGCTTGATGCTCTCCAGATACGGCCGCAACTGCTCCAGCGTCTCTTTCTCCAGCACCTTGGCGTGCGCCGCGCTCTCGTACACGTTGTCTTCAAAAATGTCCCATCCGGTGAAGACAATGTCGTTCAGATCCGCCAGCGGAACAAAATCCTTGATCAGTGGCGATTTGTTATCGGTCCGTTTTCCCAGCCGGATGGTGCCCATCTGCGTCAGAGATCCAATGGGCTTGGCCAGCCCGCGCCGTACTGCGTCCACACCTGCAATCATCGTGGTGGCCACCGCGCCCAGCCCCACCACCATCACGCCCAGTTTGCCTTTTGCCGGCGCAATCTTCGCCGCGCTGCTCTTCTCTTCGCTTGACATCGCTCAGTTCCCGGTCCTTTCTTCCCTGCATCCGCGGATCGTTGTCCGCGCTCGTTTTCTTTGCTGCTCTCCAAACTTCGCCGTCCCCAATCCTATGCGGCCTGACGGCTCCGCTGCACGTGCGTCCAGACAAACCAAATCAGCGCCGCCAACAGCGCCAGTTCCACCGCCAGGTGGAAGCGATGGAAAATCTCCTTTATCCGCGGGTCTGTGTTCCACGCCTGGCCCAGCTTCATACCGATCCACGCCAGGCAGAAATACCAGATGGACGAACCCACGGTCGTGTAAATGTGAAATCGCAGCCGCCCCATCCGGGCAATTCCCGCCGGAAACGCCACGAACGTCTGCACCACCGGCAACATGCGGCCCACCAAAATTGCAATCGATCCGTAGCGATCGAAAAACCAGGTCATGCGGTCCAAGTCGTGCTGGCTCATCAGCACCCATTTTCCGTAACGCATTACCAGCGGCCGCCCGCCTTTGGCGCCGATCCAATACGCGATGGCCGACCCCGCGTTGCAGCCGACCACTCCCGCCGCCACCACCAGAAGCAGGTTGAATCGCCCCAGGTAAACCAGGTACCCGGAAAACGGCAGGATGACTTCAGAGGGAATCGGAATGCCCCCTGAATTCATGGTGACGAGCCCGGCAATTCCGGCATAGCCGCCCACGCTGATCACGTGCGTGATGAATTGAACCAGCCAGACCAGAATTCGTTCCGTCATGAGCAGCATTCAGTATATCGTCCGCGCCGGAACCTGAGGTGCGACCGATGGAGCAACTCCGGCCATGAGCTCAAGGACCATCGGATGTTCGAAGGCGAGCCGATCTACGCCTCCTCGCTCTCTTGTTTCCTCGTTCCCTTGGTCCCTCGGTCCCTCTTCCGCTACGATTGACCTTGATCCACAACGAGGTGCCCCGTTGCCCGACTTCCCTCCCGTCCCGCTTACGCTTGAAGGCGCAAGCGTTCTCCATCAGTTCTTCCGCTTCGATTGGAAATCGTGGCGCGCCTGTGCACCCGGCGATCGCGAGCGCATTGCGGGCGAAGCCGTCGCCGCGCTGCAGGCGCTTGAGCGTGACCCGCAAGGCAAAGTTCACACCGCTGTCTACTCGCAACTCGGCCACAAGGGCGACTTGATCCTCATTCATTTTCGCGACTCGCTCGCGACGTTGAATCAGGTTGAGCTCGCCCTTGCCCAGACCCCGTTCCACGACTTCCTCACGCCCGCCCACTCTTACGTCTCCGTCGTCGAACTCGGCCTCTACGAGTCCACCCGCAAGACCTACGAGGCCGCCGCGGCCAAAGGCTTTGAGCCGCACTCGCCGGAATGGAATGCCGATGTTGCCGAGTCGCTCCAGCGCGCCTCCACCGCCATGGCTCCGCGCCTCTGGCCCGCCGTTCCCGACGCCAAATACCTCTGCTTCTACCCCATGGACCGCAAGCGCGACGAGCAAAAGAACTGGTACATGGTTCCGTTTGCCGAGCGCCAGCGCATGATGCACGAGCATGGCATGATCGGCCGCCGCTACGCCGACCAGGTCAAGCAGATCATCTCCGGCTCCATTGGGATGGATGACTGGGAGTGGGGCGTGGATTTGTTCGCCGAGGACCCGGTGGTCTTCAAGAAGCTCATCTACGAGATGCGCTTCGACGAAGTCAGCGCCGAGTACGCGCTGTTCGGGCAGTTCTTCATCGGGTTGCGGTTGCCAACTGACAAGCTGAGTGGCTGGCTGGAGGGCACGCTGTAGAACCGACCGCTCCCCGCTTGCAATTCGATTACCCGCGTGGAACAATTGCCGCCTAAGCCTTTCATCTGAGGTGCAACAATGCAGATGATTCAATGCCCAAACTGCGGCAGATTGACCGGATTCAAGAGGGCGCTAGGCTTTGGCACGTTTTTCATGGTTGTACTCACCTGCGGCCTTTGGCTGCTGGCAATTCCTCTTTATCCGGCGCGTTGCATGAACTGCGGCCTGACCCGGGGGTCGGCCGTCACACACAACTTTCGGGCGTGGTTCTGGAGTCTCAATTGGGCTTCAAGGATATGCGTAGTACTTGCGCCGCTCGCACTCCTGTTCGGCATCGGAGCCTTTAACGCGTTCAGGAATTCAGCGCAGCTTAACACTCCAGCAACGCATATAGACAACAGCCCGTCCACCTCAAACGCGACTTCGCCAGCGGCCCCATCACAAGACTCTCAATCCGCGCAAGCGGATGGCAATCCCGACGATCACGAATTACACCTGGTTCACAATTTATTTGGAAGAGGAGCCGTTTCGGACAGAAGGACGTATAGCATTGCACTCATTGCATCCCATATGGAACAGATTCCCCCCGCCACAACCCTCTTTGTCCAAGGAACCATCCTCGGGAAATTCGGCACGGATGTCATAGTCCTCGCGGACGAGCAGGAAAAGAGCAACAAGTTGCTGTGTGCTATGAGCCCCGATGAGTCTGAAGACGTAAGTTACTATTACCACTCGGGCGAACCGGTTCAGGCGACGGGAAGCTTTGGCGTGTCTAGTTTTGGACTGCCGGTCCTTCGCGATTGCACAGTCGCGAGCGCAACTGACAAAGTTGTACGGCCGCTGTATGTTGCGCCTGCTGCCGAACAGTCTGCTGAAGAGCAAAACCAGAACTCAGAAGACCCGAAGCCCAGTCCTGAACCTCAATCTCAGGACGAAGTCACCCAGAGCGCGACAGGACAGGCCCAGACCCAATCCATTAGGATTCCCGCCGGAGCGACCCCGGACGAGGTGGTGGCGATCCTGGGGCAGCCAGTCTCAATAACCACGGGTGCCAAACATGTTTACTCCTACCCGCATCTCAATGTCTTCTTCGTCAGTGGGAAGGTTTCGTATATCCAGCAGTTTTGAAACTCGGAGGGGGCAACTTGACAAAGACTGAGATCCAAGAAAGTCAAGTCATCGAGAGAGCGATCAGCAAGACCAAAGAGGTCCATCTCAAACTCTGCGCTGCACTCGCCGATCTCGAAGCGACCGGCGTCATAACAAAGGACAGCGAAGCCGGCGGCCATCTGCGGGAAGCTCGGGCTGGGGCGGATATTCTGCAGAAGATACTTACTGGCGAGATAACCACAGGCCCGCCATACGGGCTGCAAAACCCATCAAGGTGAATATCGCCGTGCTCTATTCTTGCCGCGTCGTTTGCGGCAGGAGTGGCGCAACGTGGAATTCAACCGAGAGAAAACAAGCCCGCGACCAATCCAGCCTCCGATCACGCCGCATCCAGAATCAACCGCTTCCCCAGCGCCCGCAGCGCCTCATCCACGCGGTCGATCTTCGTAGCATGGCGCAGGTCGGTCAGCCGGTTCACCTCCTGCTTGGTTGTCCCCATCCGCCGCGCCAGGTCTATCGGGCGCACATTCTGCCGCAGCATTTCATTCAGCAGCAGAACCTTTGCCGACACGCTGGCCGGAAGCTCCACCACCGCCTGTCCGCGCTTCGGGTTCGACGGCATCGGCACTGGCCGCCGGTCCTCGAAATAGAAATCCATCGCCACTTCCAGCGCTTCCTTTGCCATTTCCAGGGCATGCTCCCGGTTATCGCCCTGTGTAATGGCCTCCGGAATGTCGGGGAATGTAGCGAGGATGAACTTTCCGTCCCTTCGCAGGTTCACTGGATAGCCGCGCATCATCTCACTCCTTGTCCTTGAGCCCGAGCTGCTTCTTGATGGTCTCAACCAGCCCTTTGCCGAGTTCCTTTGGGTGGACGGGCAGAATTGAATACCGTCCGTTGAGAAACAGCTTGAGATGAGAGCCCTTTTGCGTTCCAAAAATTACGCCCCGCTTGGCGAGCCAGCGCTTGAACTCCGAGCTCTTCACGGCTTCAAGAGTACACAGTTTTGATTACCGCCGCAAGCGCCGATATTGCGGCTGCTTGGCCCGCGAGCGAAACCTGCGACCCAATACCGTCTCATGCCGCGGACGTTTCTCTCGATGGATGCCGATTTAGACTGGTTTCCATGCCGAACAGCAAGCCAGTTGCACGGAAGTCAGCCAGCAAGCGGCCGGCACGCCCTCTTGGCCCCCTCGCTCCGGAGCGCGTTGCCGCCATCCTGAAGGCGCTCGACGAAGCCTATCCCGACGCGGTCTGCGCGCTGAACCATCGCTCGCCTTGGGAACTGCTCGTCGCCACCATCCTTTCCGCACAATGCACGGACGTGCGGGTCAACATGGTCACGCCGGAGCTGTTCCGGCGCTTCCCCACTCCCGCCGCGATGGCCAAAGCGTCGCTGCCCGAGCTCGAGAACCTGATCCGCACCACCGGGTTTTTCCGCAACAAGGCCAAATCCATCAAGGGAGCGGCGCAGGCCATCGTGGAGCGGTTCGGGGGCGAGGTGCCGCAGACGCTGGAGGAGCTGATTACGGTGCCTGGAGCAGCGCGCAAGACGGCCAATGTGGTTCTGGGCGTGAGCTTTGGCAAGGCGGAGGGCGTCGTCGTCGACACTCACGTGTTCCGCATCGCGCGGCGGCTGGAGCTGGCCAAGGGCGAGACGCCGCAGGCCGTGGAGCAGGAGCTGATGAAGGTGCTGCCCAAAGAGAAGTGGATCGACTTCTCGCACCAGGTGATCCACCACGGGCGAAAGGTTTGCGTGGCGCGCAACCCCAAGTGCCGCGAGTGCGCGCTGGAACAGCTATGTCACTCGAAGGACAAGACTTGGCAGTCGTGAAGAAGCAGGGACAAGGGAGAAGGGATAAGGAGAGCCCGCGAGTCGCCAGCCCGTTCGTTTCCGCGACGGAAAAAATATCCCTCAGGGGCTGAAGCCCGCGTTCATTTGCTACCTTTGCGGCGCGGAGGAATCCGTGCCCTTTCAAAAAACACGCCCCAGGTCTCAAACGCGGGACCTGGGACGCCCTACCTCTTTTGTGGTGGTTGTGAAGGGGCCATCATCCCTCACATCAATTCGCTGAAAGGCGTTTCCGGGGTGATGCGTTTGGCCGAGAGTGTACCGGTAAACCAGGTGTAGACCGTACCGGTTGTGGTGTACGCGTGCAGGGTGAATGTACCGGAGTAGGAATCTCCGTCTTTGCTCACGACGATTTTCTCAATGATCTGCGCGCCGCCCTGGGGAGCCCCGATGGTGCTTGGAGGCACAGTCGGATCGAAGATGTTCCCCTGCCAGGGGATGTGATTGAGGAGATACCTGCGCTCTCCGGTGCGTTTCCAGACGCCGAGGCAGAAGTTTCCGTCCTGCGCCGACCGCGAGGAATTCATAATCTCGGTTCCATCCGGGTGCCAAACAGCAATGGAGTTGTCGATGACCACTCCGCCGTCAACTGGAATGGTCTCTCCGTTCTGGGTTAATGCGGTGAAGACGACGTGCCACATGCCGACGATGGAAGGTTCTGCCGGCTCATCCTCAAACCCTGTGCGGACGAGCGAAGGAGCCGGCCCGCCAAACATCGGGTGCCAGCTCATCGGCTTGATTGGTTGATTGGGCAAACCGCACTGGGCCACGGCCCCGGGAACCAGGGCGAGGGCGATGGCCGCGGCGCCAATGCCCATAATCGAATTCCAGAATCTGGTTTTCATCCTTAACCTCCTGGACCGGAATCTTGCCGGTCTGGGGAGAAGCTAAGCGCGACCAGGACAAGAGAGGCAATGAAGCCGAGGTGAAGCAGGGGGTAAAGTTCTGGTGAACCTCCAAAGCCTTTGAGGCGAGGTATTTCCGTGTCATACTTGGGCATCCTTCCCCGCGCGGAGGAGGTCGTGTGCCCGACGTTCTGCCCGGTTTGATACTTCAGTTCGGCGAGTTCGAACTTGACTGCGGGCGTTTTGAGCTGCAGCGCAAGGGTCATCCCTTGCGAGTTGAGCGCAAGCCGATGGAGCTGCTCATCTTGCTGGCCGGGCGCAAGGGACAACTCGTCACCCGGAAGGAAATCGCCGAACGGTTGTGGTCGAGCGAGGTGTTTGTCGATACCGAGCACGGGATCAACACGGCCATTCGCAAGCTTCGCTATCTCCTTCGCGACGATCCCGACGAGCCGCGCTTTATTCAAACGGTGACGGGGATGGGGTACCGGTTTGTGGCGGATGTTACGGAGGTTGAGCAGAATCCCGCGGCGGCGCCTGCTTCGCTGCCGGAACGCGTTCCCGAGGTGTTTGCGCCCGCTTCTTTGAAGCCCAAGCCGAGGCGCCTGGGCTGGTATATCGGGGCTTGCGCGGTGCTTGCAATAGCGGGCGCGGCAGCCTATCGATACTGGGAGCGTCCGCAGGCGATCCGGTATACGCAATTGACGGACTTCACCGATACGGCGGTGGCGCCGGCACTTTCGCCCAACGGACGCATTGTGGCATTTATCCGCGGTGGCGGCGGCTTTCTCACATCGGATCAAATTTGGGTGAAGATGCTGCCCAACGGTGAAGCCCGGCGGGTAACAGACGACAATCGGCCGAAGTATGGGCTGGCGTTCTCACCGGATGGGTCGGAGATTGCGTACACGGTGCTGGACGATTCGGGGTTTTCCACCTACGAAGTGTCGGCGCTGGGCGGCGAGCCACATCTCTTGCTGAGCAATGCCGCCGGACTGGTGTGGCTGGACGAGCAGAATGTGCTTTTTTCGGAGAGGCGGACGGGAATCCACCTGGGAGTGGTGAAGGCGACGGTGACGCGCGACGACTTGCGCGATGTTTATTTCCCGGCGCATGAACGGGGGATGGCGCATTATTCGTTTCCATCTCCCGATCGTCATTGGGCGCTGGTGGTGGAGATGGATGGGAACGGGGAGTGGGCGCCGTGCCGGCTGGTAACGCTCGACCGGGGAGGCCCGTCGAGACCGGTGGGACCGGAGGGCGGGTGCACTTCGGCGGGCTGGTCAGCGGACGGCCGCTGGATGTATTTCACTGCCGAGGTGAAAGAACAGAGTCACATCTGGAAGCAGAGTTTTCCGGATGGAACGCCCGAGCAAATCACCTTTGGCCCAACGGAAGAGGATGGCATCGCGGTAGAGCCGGGAGGGCACGCGCTGATCACCTCGGCGGGCGTCCATGAGAGCGCCGTCTGGATTCACGACGGCGGCAGCGAGCGGCAACTGTCCTCGGAAGGCGAAGTGGAGCAATTCCCTGCTCCGGTCTTTTCGCCGGACGCCAGCATGCTGTATTACCTTCTGCGGCGGGGCGGGACCTTAGGCGTGGAGCTGTGGCGGACCGACGTCGTTTCCGGGAAAAATGAGGCAGTATTCCCGGGTGTTTCCATCAAGGAATTTGATTTGTCGCCTGACGGTAAGCAGGCGGTGTATACCACTGCGACGCCGGAAGGAACGACGGAGTTATGGCTGGCGCCGGTGGACCGCAGCTCTCCGGCAAAAAAACTTAAAATCGTGGGCGCGAGATCACCGCATTTTGGCGCGGGCGCGCGGATTTATTTTCAGCGTGCGGAGGGAAACAGAAATTTCCTCGAGCAGATCGACACGGAGGAATTGCATCCCGAAAAGCTACTGCAGGTGGTGGAGGTCCAAAGCGTTTCACCGGGGAGGAGATGGGTAATAACATCTGTTCCGAACTCGACGGCTCAGGCTATTCCATTGTTGGCGGCCGTTCCACTGGAGGGCGGAACTCCGCGGCAGATTTGCGCCAGCTTCTGCGTTCCAAAGTGGTCAGTGGATGGGAAGTTTCTTTTTGTACCGGTGGAAGATCCCACACGAATGGGCCCGGGGCGAAGCCTGGCAATTCCCCTTGGCCCCGATGAAAGCCTGCCGGAACTTCCGTCGGGAGGGATTCCGGCGATGGCCGACGCGAGCGTCGTTCGAGGAGCCAAATCGGTGGGGCGTGCAGGCGTGGTGCCTGGCAAGGATCCCGATCATTATGCCTGGGTAAACACCACGATGCATCGCAATCTGTACCGGATTTCGTTACCCTGAGGGCTTGGAGCGGATGTTGGGCCAGTCGGCATTCTTGTTTCCCAGATCTCCGCGCATCCTTGTTTCCCACCCTAAGCGCAAAGAACGCGCTTAGGATGGGGCACCCGGCACCCCAGGTTCGTGGTGGCGTGAGCCGTGGGCTGGTGCCTTTCAAAAGCCGGCCAGGTTCAGGTAGGCGCGAAGGATATCGCCGCCCCAGAGGGCGCTGACAATGCCGCCGATGCAGATGAAGGTGCCGAAGGGAAGCCGGGCGGCGGCCCAGGATTCCAGGGTCTTTCTTGAGGACCGGCGAAAGAGCATGACGATGGCTGCGGCAAAGCCTAAAAGGATGCCGACCATGAGGGCGAGCAGGGTGTGGGAGAAGCCGATCCAGACTGCCAGCATGAGCAGCAGCTTGACGTCGCCGACGCCGAGGCCTTCGCGGCCGCGGACTTTTCGGTAGGCCCAGCGGATGCTGAGAATGGCCGCGGGAATGGCAAGTATGCCGAATAGCCAGAGGAGAAAGGCGTCATAGAGGTGGGCGCGATGGGAGGCAAGGCCCGACTGGAATGTCCAGTGCAGGGGCAAGCGGCGCCAGATGAGGTGAACTCCGAAACGGGCCAGGGAGAGGGGCAAACCAAGCAGCATGCCACCCAGGGTCAACCGGTCAGGAAGCCAGAGGTGTTCGGCGTCGAGGACAGCGAGGGCGACGAGCAGGTAGCTGAGGAGCATTTTGACGAGGCCGAAGAAGACGGCGTCGAAGATGCTGATTCTGGTCCAGCCGGGCAGATAGAGTGCGGGCAATTGCTGCCAGGCGGCGATGGCCCAGATGGAGCCGACGGAAAGCTCCACGATGAGATAGCGGATGCCGATGGCGGCGCCGCACGTGCGGCAGCGTCCGCGCAGGAAAGAATAGCTGGCGAGAGGGATGTTCTCCCACCAGTGCAGGCTGCGCTGGCAGGCGCGGCAATGCGAGCGCGGGCTGACGACGCTTTCGCTGGAGGTCCAGCGAGTCAGGCACACGTTGAGGAAACTGCCGCAGGCCAGGCCGAATAGGCCGGCAATTATGGCGCCGAGAATGCGCATCAGGCTGAGAATACAGGGAAAAGGGAGAAGGGACTAGGGAGTAGGAACCACGGAGTAGGGAGTAAGCGAACGGAACGTTCTGAGATGGAGCGAACTAGCGGAGTGTGAGCTCGGATTCGGGCGTCCTTTTAACGAGACCGGCGCGGATCAGCACTCCCCATGCCACAAGTTGCCACCACAAGAGGGCGCCGGCGGTAACCACGGCATCGGCTGCAAGCGGATCCATAAGGTACCGGCGGTGTGGCATTCCGGTACGTAGCAGCCCACGCAGCACACCTCCTGCGATTGACACGGCAAGGATCACCGTCAAAACCAGCATCTTCTGGGCCGGAAGCAAGGCAGTGTGCAACGGCTGGGGAGCCGGTTGGGTTGCCCGATACCAGCTACCGATCCAGAGGCAGAGAATGAGGACGCCGGCCACGCTGCTGACAATCTGCAGGAATGAGTAAACTTGCATGAGGTGGAACCCTGGCACCATAATTTGCCGGTGCAGCAGTCTGAAGTGGTGATACACCCAGTTGCGGGGATGGGTAAAGGAATCCCATAGAAGATGGGTGGCAATGCCGACCAGGAGCGATAGAACGATGAGCAAAAACCGGCGCAGTCCCAGGAACCGGAATGGCTGTAAAGCCGGACCGAGGCGGCGTTGCACGCCGTCCGGGAGAAGCGCTACGATGGGCGCCTTGGCGTAGGTGTGAAAGAGCCACAGGACGGCAAGTCCCAGGGGGAGGCTGAGCCCGAAGGCGCCGGGGATGGTGTGGCCCCAACCCCCGCCGGGTCTAAGCCGAACAAAATACTCGAAATCCGGTGCCATGGTGCCGACAAGGAGCGCCGAGAAAATTAACCGCGAACGGCGCAGGGGCATGGCCGCGACGGTGTGAGCAAGTGTGAAAGGCACGAATCCATTATCTCAAGTATCCTGTAAGGCGGCGAAGAGGCTTGGGGCTTGACCGGGACTGCGGTAAAGCAACTTTGCGCGATGATATACTCCGTAGGGCGGGTGCGAGGGGCGATGGATAAAGAACCTTGCGCATCGAGCGCCGTTCGAGGGAATTATTATGTCCGGCCATTCGAAGTGGGCCACCATCAAGCACAAGAAGGGCGCGCTGGATGCGAAGCGCGGCAAGATTTTCACCCGTCTCATAAAGGAAATCAGCATTGCAGCGCGGCAAGGCGGGGGCGACCCCGACGGAAACCCGCGCCTGCGCACGGCGGTGCTGGCGGCCAAAGCCGAAAACATGCCGGCGGACAACATCAAACGCGCCATCCAGCGCGGCACCGGCGAACTGGAGGGTGTGAATTACGAAGAGATCACGTTTGAGGCCTACGGCCCCGGCGGAGTGGCCATCATTGTGGACACAACCACGGACAACCGCAACCGCACAGTGAGCGAAATCCGGCATCTTTTCTCAAAAAATGGCGGGAATCTCGGCGCAACCGGTTCGGTCAAGCACCTGTTCTCAAAGAAGGGCGTTATTTCGGTGGAGAAATCCGCGGCCACGGAAGACCAGCTGATGAACATCGTGCTCGAAGCGGGCGGCGAGGATTTGAAGGATGAGGGCGAGTCGTGGGAGATCCTCACGGATCCGGGGAGCTATGAAACTGTCCTGAGCGCGGTGAAGGTTGCCAAGATCCCGATGGAGAACAGCGAGGTAACGATGGTCGCCTCGACGTATACCCGGCTCGACGACCTGCAGGCAAGACAGATGATGCGGCTGCTGGAAGCGCTCGAGGATTTCGACGATACGCAGAATGTCTATTCGAACTTCGACATGACCGCCGAACAAATGGAACAGGTGGCGGGTTGAACAGGGTCCAGTTTTCAGGGAGGGCCGCCGATCCGGGCGGCCTTTCTTATGTGAGAAGCAGGGACCGAAGGAACAAGGGAACTAGTAAAGACGGAGAACAGGGGAAAGGCATTAATGCGGGTATTGCGATTTTTTTTGCTCTTGCTGGCAATAGGCGGCTTTGTGAGCCTGACTGCTTTGAGCGCATCGGCGCAGGCAGCGGAACCGGACAATCCAGTGGCACAGGTGCGCGACCAGCAAAGCTGGGAACTGGCGCCGTTTGTGAACTATGGCAACGGGTTCGGCAACCGCGACCAGTATAAGTTTTTCTCGGCCGGAGTGGAGTTCGGCAAGATCCTAACGCCGGTAATCCATGCCGGCTTTGCGACGGGACAGTTCCAGTTTGCGGGCAACATCATGCCCTTGTGGCAGGCGTACACGCCGGCTCCGCACACAGACTTGTACACGTGCCAGGGGCCGGGCGGAAAGTCAGTGCCCTGCGTTCTGCCCACGGGCGGAGGAACCTTTTACGGGGTGAGCCTGACCCCGGTGATCCTGCGCTGGAACTTTCTTTCGCACTCTCACCGCTGGCAGCCGTGGTTTCAGGGGGCGGGCGGACTCATTTACACCACGCACAAGTTCCCTCCCAATCTTCTCAGCAATCCCGCTAAGGGAATTGACGGCGGCACCAGCGTGTGGAATTTCTCGCCACAAGGGGGCGGCGGGGTGCATTATTTTCTGCGGTCGAAGCGTTCGATCGATCTGGGAGTGAACGCGGTGCACATCTCGTCGGCATCGCTGGGCGACCGGAACCCCGGCGTGAATGCCAGCATTCAGATTCAAGTGGGCTACACGTTTTGGAAATGACCATTGCATCCAATCCGCAGATGCAGGGCGGCAACGGTCCGCTGGTGGAGTGCGTCCCCAACTTTTCAGAGGGCGTGGACATCGGGCAGATTGAAGCTATCCTGGCGGCAATGAACGTGGATGGCGTGCATCTGCTGGATTGGAAGATGGACGCGGACCATAACCGCTCCGTGGTGACGATTGCGGGCACGCCGTCGGCTGTGGTCGAGTCTGCCATCCGCGGCGCGGGCAGGGCGGCCGAGCTGATTGACCTGACCGTGCAGCAAGGGCAGCATCCGCGCATTGGCGCAACGGACGTGATTCCGTTTGTACCCGTTTCCGGCATCAAGCTGGACCAGTGCGCGCTGTTGGCGCGCCAGGCCGGATTGGAAATCTGGCGCCGGCACGGCATCCCCACGTATTTTTATGAAGCGGCTGCGGCGCGGCCGGACCGGGCGAGCCTGGAAGATGTGCGCCGTGGCCAGTTTGAGGGATTGCGGGATGCGGTGCGCAAGGATGCGTCGCGGCGGCCAGACCTGGGCGGCCCGGAGCTGCATCCCACCGCGGGGGCCTGCGCGGTGGGCGCGCGCAAGTTCCTGGTGGGCTACAACATCTATTTCGACACGAGCGACGTAGCCGTGGTGCGGGCGGTGGCCAAGGAGATCCGGCAGGGCGGCATGAAGGGCGTAAAGGCCATGGGGCTGGTGGCACGCGGACTGGCGCAGCTCTCCATGAACATCGTCGATTACGACATTACGCCGATATCCCAGGTGTACGAACGCGTGGTGCGGCTGGCGCTCCGGCACAAGGCCACGCCGGTCCATGGCGAAGTGATTGGCCTCATCCCCGAGGCGGCTTGTGAGCGGGAAAGCGAGTGGATGCGTCAATTAATTGAATTCGATCCCGAGGCCAAGATCCTGGAACGGCGGTTGGCCCACCCTTTGCCCTGGCCGCAAAAGGCCTGAGCCCAGGTAACGCGGGGAGACAGATTTTGGCATGGGAAACGTCCAAATCTGTGGTGAAGTTAAAATTGATATTGAGATGGAGCCCGGCGCAACCTTTGACGCCGCTCGGCGCTCCTGGAGGACGAACCTTGGTTACAAAGCAGTGGAGTTGGATTGCGCCGGCGATGGCGGCATTGGCGATCGGCGCCGCGGGAACAGCGCACGCAGCGCAGTTGTCGATGGATGCGCGGGGGGCGATTCCGCGCGACGTGCAGCAATTGGTAGTTGTCGATTACCGGGCCATGCAGAATTCGACCGCGGCCATGGCGCTGCGCGACCGCGTGATGCCGCCGGACCTGAAGCAGTTTGACGACGCCCTGCGGCATTCCGGCCTGAATGACAACCACGATGTGGACCAGCTTGCCTTCGCCATGTTCCGGCCGAGCGCGAAATCGGAGGACGTGGTGACGCTGGGGATTGCGCAGGGGCAGTTTCCCATCGATGACATCATGGCCAACTTTAAAAAGCGCGGCATCAAGCCGAAGGTGCTGCGGACCAACAAAATCTACCCCATGACCAAGACCGGAATGGTGCTCTGCTTCGTGGATCCGTCCACCATGGTTTTCGGCGGCGACGACGCGGTGAAAGCCGCGCTGGACGCGCGCGACGGGAATAACCCCAGCCTGCTGACAAATCCATCCCTGATGGACGCAATGCGCTCGGTAGACACAGAGGATCTGTGGAGCATCCTGGACCAGAAGGGCACACAGACCATGATGAAGCAGGTCCTTGGCCAGGCCGGTTCCATTGCGGATTTTGAATCGGTGCAGAAACGGCTGCTGCTGTCCTGGTACAGCATGGACTTTCAGCACGGAGTGAGTTTCAATCTCACGCTTACCACCGGCGATGCGTTCGCCGCGGCCACGGTCGCGTCGCTGCTGAACGCCGCTGTCACTTACCGCAAGATGACCGGCGACAGCACGGAGAAGATGGCGATGGGCGATACCGACGTCAACGCCAGCTACGGAAAGCTGGTCGTGCATTTCGCGTCCAACGACTCGGATTTCGCCACGCTGCTGAAATCGCAGTTGTTCCAAAGCGTGGTGCAGCAGTAGGGCAGGGATAAGGGATAAGGGATAAGAAATCACGGCATAAGCCGAGATTCGGTCCGGAATGTTCGAGGGCCGCATCGCGTGCGATGCGGCCCTCGTCTTTTCCCTTTTCCCTTTTCCCTTTTCCCTTGTCGCCTTCACCGCGCCGGCACAAACTGAGGATTGAACTCCGCTTTGCCGCCTGGAAGCAGTGCGATTTCGAGCTTGCCCTGGTCGTCTTCGGCAAGCTTTGTTCCAGTAATTTGCACCTGGTGATTTGCGGGATCAATGTATTGCACCTTGACCTGTCCCTGACCTATTACCTGGATGCGGTAGCGGTAAACGGCGCCGGCGGCCAGGGCATCCACGCCGAAGCTGGCGTTGGGGTAGTCCACCTCCAGCAGGCGAACCTCGGCGCCGGTGCGGTTCTCCAGCGTAATGGCCACGTGCGCGGAGTGGCAGCCGATTGCGGCCCATAAGGGCAACAGTGCAACCGCGGCAATGAAGGAGCGCCTGGTCATGACCTTGGCTCCTCGCCGCTTTCCGAGTCGGGTGCCCCGTTGGTGCTCCGCTTGGGCGGGTGCGCGGCTTCCACCCGTTTTTCCAGCCGGTCTAGACGCCGCAGCATCTCCGGCAGACGCTGGAAGATGGCCGTGGCGCGCAACCAGATGCGATTATCGAAGCCGGGCGAGCCGGAGATCATCTTGCCTGCCGGGACATCGTGCGACACCGCGGATTGCGCGGTCAAGATCACGCCATCTCCTACGGTACAGTGACCAGCCACACCGGTTTGTCCGGCAAGAATGGCGTTTTTGCCGATGACGGACGAGCCGGCCAGGCCGGTCTGGGCGCACAGCAGGGTGTTTTCGCCCACGCGCGAGCCGTGGCCCACCTGCACCAGGTTGTCGATCTTCGCGCCGCTGGCGATCTGGGTCGCGCCCACGGTGGCGCGGTCGATGCAGGCGTTGGCCTGAACGTCGACCCAGTCGCCGATGATGACCGGCCCGGACTGCGGGATCTTCTCCCAGCGGCCTTCGTTGTTTTTGGCGAAGCCGAAGCCGTCGCCGCCCACGACGACGCCATTTTCGAGCGTGACGTGATCGCCGAGGATGCAGTTCTCACGGACGATGGCATGGGAATGCGCGAAGAAATCGCTGCCGATCTGGACGCCGGGGTAGATGGCCACATGGGGCAGAAGCTTGGCGCGCGGTCCGATGCACACGCCCGCGCCAACGGCGACGTAAGCGGCGATATGCGCGCCCTCGCCAATGACGGCGCTTTCATCGATTGCCGCGGCGGGGTGAATGCCGGGAGGATAATCCGGCGGCTGATAGAAGAAGCCGAGCGCGCGGGCAAAGGCGTAGTAGGGGTTCTTGATACGGAGAGTGGCAACGGGAATGTCGGCGAATTCCGGCTCAACCAGCACCGCTGCGGCGTGAGTGGTGCGCGCCAGGCCGGAGTAGCGGGGATTAGCCACGAAAGTAATTTCTGAGGGGCCTGCTTCTTCAATTCCCTTTACGCCGGTGATCTCCCGCTCGGGATCGCCGCGGAGTTCCGCGCCCAACTTCGTGGCCAGCTCGCCTAGCTTCATTGCCTCAAATTGTAACGGACCTGACGCACTCAATCTCATGTTTGACCGGGAAGCATGGAAGCCAATGCCGACCAGTCTGTCGATCTTTCGCGTTCACAATCCTCAGCGAATCTCAACTTGGACCGATTCGCAACAAATTCGGTATGAGCGAGTTTGGCTCTGATGATTTTCGAAGTCCATGCATTCTACAATCAAATAAACGGAAGTTTCCGTGCAATCCAACGTGAGAATCTCGCAATCCCCACATTCCGGTTTGAAGATCTCAACTTCGATCCCGTCACGGAAAAGATTCCTCACGCCTTTGAGTTGAAGCGAAATGTTCCGTGGTTCCTCTTCAACATGCGCTCCCTCGATCTCTAAAGTTAAGTTTCTCCCCACGCAACTCGACTTGACTAAGCTCGATTCATGAAAGTTAATTCTGGGTGTCGAACTCATAATCTCTCACATTGTGCTTTGGTTATTCGGGTTGCGGTTGCTAACCCGCTGACTCGCTGACTTGTTGCCAATCAACTCCCTGACGGCTCCGCCTCGTTGAAAAGTTCCGGCTGTGGCTCGATTCCCGGCCGGCGCTTCCCTACCCCGATCAGGCTGACCACCTGCAGCGCCTGGATGGCCTGGCGAGGAACAAAAATCCGCTGCGTGTTGGAGCGCTGGTCCGGAGGAGTCAGCAGCAGGCCCGGGCCATCGATCAGCGACCGGTCGTTGGCGGCGAGGCCTTCGAGCTCATCGCCGTCGTTAAGGGTCATGCGCAGCCACAGGCCGGCTGCGCGGGGGCGCACCGCAAACCGCTTGTGGAGCAACCGCTCGGGGTTATCGGCCAGCGAGGAAGGCAATTCGCGCACGTAGCAGACCCACTTCACCGTGTCCCAGGCGATCCGCAGCACCTTTCCGGCCGGGTCCAGGATCTCCAGCTCGTCAGATTCCTGAGCGAACGATGGGCGCGCGTACCCGGCCACCCAGTCCCGGGAGAACTTGCGTACAATCACAGGCTTGCGCTGGCTGGCCATTGCCTTGGATTGTCGCACGCCTCAAGGACGAGCGGCGGCGCATTCGGCCCTCGCGGTACCGTTCGCTCCAATAGAAAGTGCCTAACTGGGAAGCTGTGCCGGGACTGCGGATGCTGCACGGAGCTTTTCCAGCAGATCGCGGGGATGCACCGGCTTGACCAGCACCTCAAAGCCGAGGTTCTGCGCCTGCGAGCGCGCCAGCATCACCGCAGTCGCCGACTGGCCGGAGAGCAGGAAGACGCGGATTTCGGGCAGTATGGTGCGCATCTGGATGGCTGCGTCTACACCGCTGATGTCGGTCATCAGCACATCGGAGATGAGCATGTCGGGCTGAAACTGGGCGGCAAGCTCAAGCGCATTCTTCGACGTGTAAACGGCGCGCGTCTCAAAGCCTCCCTTGTTCAGGATGAGGGCCAGAGTATCCGCAATGATGCGCTCGTCGTCGGAAATAAGCACTTTGGGCCTGGAATCGGGGGAGGGCACGGTTAGGTTGGATGCGGGACTAGCGCCAAGGGTGGCCCGACCAGCGTGAATTTCTTCTGGCGGACCATTTGCCGCCCAGGTTTTTGCGGATCGAAGCCGAAAATCCGGTCCGCACGTCCTCTCAATTCCCGTTGCGCAGCTTGCTCAGCAAATCCTGGGGATGGACTGGCTTGGCCAGGATCTCGAAGTCGTATCCCTGGGCGTGCGCCTTCTCCAGCAGGTCGGCCGTGGCGGCCTGGCCGGAAAAGAGCAGGATTTTGATGGAAGGGAGCACCTCGCGGATGCGAATGGCCGCGTCTATGCCGTTCAGATCGGCCATGATCACATCTGAAATCAGCATGTCGGGACGGAAAGTGGGCGCCATCTCCAGCGCCCTTTCCCCCGAATACACCGCCTGCGCCTGAAATCCGCTCTGATTCAGGATCATTGCCAGGGTATCGGCAATGACACGCTCGTCGTCCGCGACTAAGACCTTGGGTTTCATGATTGTGTCGGGCATAAGCTCCTGAAGGTTCGATGCGGTCTGGGGCTGCATCGTGCTGGGGAATTTGCAGCCTGCGCTAGTCTAAGGCAAATCGGACTTGCCTGGGAACCTGTTTCCCTCAAATGGTAGGCTCTGCTTAGGGAACGGCCGGAGAGGTCGAGCTCGACCCCCGGCACAAGGTGATTTTAACTGATTGCAACCGGGAAAGCCTAGACTCGCAATTCTGGATCTCGCAACACCATCGACACCCATCAGGGAATGCAACCGGAGATAGGCATGCAGGAGACTGCGCTCCAGAACGACACCCGCGCCGGCACCGGCGAAGCCATCATTCGCGCCGAGCGGATTGAAAAGTATTACGCGCAGCCGAGCGAAAACCGCATCCAGGTGATCGCGCCCACCGACCTGGAGATTATCCCCGGCGAGATCCTCGCTCTGCTGGGGCCCTCGGGCTCGGGCAAGTCCACCATGCTGCGCATGCTCACCGGCCTGTCGCGGCCTTCCGCAGGCCAGGTTTACTGGCATGGCAAGCCGATCGGCGAGGCCGAAATCAATGTTTCCATCGTGTTCCAGAGCTTCGCCCTGTTTCCCTGGCTTACGGTGCTCGAAAATGTCGAAGCGCCGCTGCAGGCGCGCGGCGTACAGCCGGGCGAGCGCCGCGAACAAAGCATGCGCGTGCTCGACATGGTGGGCCTGGACGGCTTCGAAGCAGCGTACCCGAAGGAGCTTTCCGGCGGCATGCGCCAGCGGGTGGGCTTTGCCCGCGCGCTCGTCGTCGAGCCCGAAGTCCTCTTCATGGACGAGCCTTTTTCCGCGCTCGACGTGCTCACCGCCGAGAACCTGCGCAGCGAACTGCTGGAGCTGTGGGCCAACAAGACCATGCCCACGCGCGCCGTGTTCATCGTCACCCACAACATTGAAGAGGCGGTGCTGCTGGCCGATCGCATCATCGTGCTGGGCCGCAACCCCGGCCACATCCGCACCGATTTCCGGGTGCAGATGCCGCAGCCGCGCGAACGCAAATCGGAGGCCTTCACCCAGCTCGTCGATTACATTTACAAGGTGCTGACGCGGCCCGATGTTGCCCCGGCGGAAGCCCCGGAAACATCCACCGGCCGCCGCGTGCGCGACCAGCGGCAGATGCGCTACCAGATGCTGCCCCACGCCCGGCCCGGCGGCATAGCCGGCCTGCTGGAGCTGGTGCTCGACAAGGGCGGCCGTGACGACATTTACCGCCTGGCGGATGACCTCGCCTTCGAGATTGACGACCTGCTTCCCATCGTGGATGCAGCCCAGTTGCTCGGCTTCCTGAAGGTGGAAGAAGGCGACGCCGTGATCACCGAGAGCGGCGCGGAGTTCGCCAACTCCGAAATCCTGCGCCAGAAGGAGCTGTTCCGCGACGCGGCCCTCCAGAACGTGCTGCTGCTTCGCCAGATCCGCCGCGCGCTGGAAGCGAAAAGCGACCACACCGTGCCGGAAGAGTTTTTCATGGACATGCTGGACGAGCAGTTCAGCGAGGAAGAAAGCCTTCGCCAGATCGAAACCGCCGTCACCTGGGGCCGGTATGCGGAGATCTTCGACTTCGACGCCGCGCGCCGCCGCTTTGTGCTCCCCGACGCGCAGGAAGAAGCCGCCGCGGAGGGTGAGAGCGAACTGATGAGCCTTAGCCAGCATCCTCTGGCGCGCACGCTGGTCACGGTGCGCAAATGGCCCTTCTTCATCGATGCCGGCGTGGCGCTCTGCGGGCTGGCGCTCTTCTTCGCCGTCCTCCATACCGCCGCGTACTGGATGGGCACACCCGCGCCGGTGGTTCCCATCTCGCACTCCGTGCGCGCGCTGCCCGTCTATGCCTTTTACTCGGTGGTGCGCATCGCCATCGCCTACCTGCTCAGCCTCGTCTTCGCCGTCGCCTACGGCTACACGGCCGTGAAGAACCCGCGCATCGAGGGCTGGATGGTGGCCGTGCTCGACATCCTCCAGTCCATCCCCGTCCTCAGCTTTCTACCGCCGGTGGTGCTGGCCATGGTGGCGCTGATTCCCGGTCATCAGCTTGGCATTGAGATGGGCGTTATCCTGCTCATCTTCACCGGCCAGGTGTGGAACCTGGCCTTCAGCTTCTACTCCTCGATGAAGTCCATCCCGCGCGAGATGATGGAGGCGGCGCGCATCTTATCGCTATTCGGGCTGGCAGCGCTTCTGGCAACTGGAAATGCCGTATGCCGCCATCGGCCTGGTATGGAACTCGATCGTATCCGTGGCCGGCGGATGGTTCGCCCTGATGCTATGCGAGATGTTCACCATGGGCGACCGCAACTTCCAGTTGCCCGGGCCTGGGCAGCTACATCCAGTCTGCCGCCAACTCGGGCGACGTGCCCGCTCTGCTCAGCGGCATCGGTCTCGTGGTTCTCATCGTCGTAGCTACCGACCAGCTGGTGTGGCGGCCGCTGATCGCCTGGAGCGACAAATTCAAATTCGAGCAGGTGGAATCCGCCGACCGCGTTACCTCGCCGGTGCTCGAGGCGCTGCGCCGCTCGGCGCTGCTCAATTCCCTTCCCGGCCGCGTTCTGAACCGGATCGAGGAGCCGATCTACCGGCGGCTGGCGCAAACGCGCGAGTGCAAGGTGGTGCAGCCCGTTGGACGAGGACCAGACCCGGCGCAAGGGAGCGGTTGCGTTCTGGATGGTCGTCACCGTGGTCGTCATCGCCGGTACCTGGGCCTTGATACAGGCCGCCGCCATGCTGAGCACCCTCACCTGGGCCGAGATGCGCCATCTGCTTGCCGGAGCGGCAGCAACATTTCTTCGCGTCAACGCTTCCCTGCTCATCTCCGCCGCGTGGACTATTCCGGTGGGCGTTGCCATCGGCCTCAACCCGCGCATGGCGCGCTTTGTCCAGCCGCTGGCGCAGGTGCTGGCCAGCGTGCCTGCCTCCGCCTTTTATCCCGTGCTGCTCATCGGGCTCATCTATATCGGCGGCGGGCTCGGCATCGGCTCCATCGCCCTCATGCTGCTGGGCACGCAGTGGTACATCCTGTTCAACGTGATCGCCGGGGCCATGTCCATCCCGTCTGACCTGCGCGAGGTGGCCTCGCTCTATCGCTTCACGCGATGGCAGCGCTGGACGCGGCTCATCCTGCCCGGCATCTTCCCTTACCTGATCACCGGCATGGTGACGGCCAGCGGCGGCGCGTGGAACGCTTCCGTGATGGCCGAATACGCCAAGATCAAGGACCAGACGCTGATGACCATCGGCCTGGGCGCGGAAATCAGCAACGCCACCGATCACGGCCAGTTTCCCATCATCCTGATGGCGACCATCCTGATTTCGCTGATGGTGGTGACGATGAACCGCCTGGTGTGGCGCAGGCTGTACCGGCTGGCGGAGACGCGGTACAAGCTGGAGGGGTGAAGAAGCTCCGCGAACATGTTGATTTTTGGGCCGCGTAAGACCAGAATCGCATCAGGAGTTGGGCAAGATATGGCCGCTGCACAGTCAGTTATCGACTGGTCCCGCTGTCCGGAGCTTGAGAGCAAGCCGGATACGCAGGGCGGTGCGTGGGTTTTTCGCGGAACCCGTGTTCCTGTCACTGCAATCCTCCGCAATCTGAGTGAATTGAGCTTGCCCGAATTGCTGGAAGAGTTCCCCACGGTCAGAAGCGAACAGATTGAGGAGCTCCTTGAATTCATCGCACGGAGCGCCGAGTCTGCGGCCTGAAAATGGGAAAGAAAGTCTTGGTTGACGAGAACATCCCTCAGCGCCTGCGTGTCGATCTCGGCGGTCACGAGGTGGCCACTACAGAATTCAAGGGGTGGGCTGGCTTGTCGAATGGGGACCTGCTCGATGCGGCCGAGCAAGCGGGCATTGAAGTCCTGGTCACGGCCGACCAGCGATTGAATTACCAGCAGAACCTGCGAGGCCGGAGAATTGCCTCGGTTGTAGTCAGCACGAACAGGAAGAGCGTTGTGATGGCAAACGCCCATCTGATTCGGGCTGCGATTGATTTCGCGATGCCGGGCAGCTTCGCCTTCGTCGATATCGGTTTCTGACTGGCGGCCGAAACCTGCGTAATGGCGGGGTCAATCCCCTCGGTCCGCCGGCTGGCGGAGACGCGGTTCAAGCTGGAAGGGTAGACGAAGCCTCCGCTCATTCGGCCTTAACGCGATCAGCCCTACCGGTGCCCGCCTCCCGAGGGATGACCACCGCCGCCCGAGGGATGGCTGCCACCTCCGGACGGATGCGGCGCGGGGCTGGACGGGTGCGAATTTCCACCTGACGGAGGATGGTATGCAGGTGCAGGGCGAGGTGAGCTGTAGCTCGGGTGCCCGCCCTGCTGGTTGTACGGAATATAACGGCCCTGCGGAGCGCCGGTGCCCCGGCCCGCTTCAGGCGGACGGTTGTAAACCGGACGCGAGGACTCGCCCGGACGCGCCGTCAAGGTCCGCTGCGCGGCATTCGGCGAAGCAAATCCGGCCCGCGCGAAGGATTGCCTGCGCGGCGTCCGGGCCAGAGGCTCAACCACCGTACCGCCGATCATGACCGCAGAATGGCTATCACGTGGAGGCAGAGCGGGCCTGCCCACTGGAGTCGGGCGGTTGACCGCGATGATGGGCTCGTGACCGACGGGATGCCCCGGCACCGGATGAGGCCGTCCGGGGCCCCCCTCCCTGGGCAGGGTGCGCGGCCGAAACGGCGGCCGGTACCAGCTGGGGTAATGGCCATAATTGAAGAACCAGCCTTCGCCGCCGCCCCACCACGGCGAGCACGCGCCCGGAGCCCATCCCCAGCCAAACGCCGAATAGTAACTCCAAGCGCCGCACTGGTATGGCATATAGCCCCATGGATTGCTTGAGACCCACACGTAGCCATACGAAGGTTCATCGACCCAGGAGCCATTGCCGTAGGGGTCCCAGCCGGGGTTGGAGGCGTCGTAGGGCGACCAGACGTAGCCCTGATCCGGAGTGTTGTACCAGGCGCCGTTCTGGTTCAGGTCGCTCCATGCGGGATTGTTGTTGTTGGGCATGGAGTTGGTGGCCGCCGTGGAACTGGCTTCTGCCGAAGTGATGGCCTGGTCGCGGTCGGAGTTCCAGGCGTCCCAGGAATCGGGTTCGATGGACTCGGCCAGGTTGTACTGGCCCAGGTCCACGCTCTCCCCGCCATGGAGGTCCATCGCGGTGTTGTTGGCGGCTTCAAGGTGCGCATTGCCTGAGAAAACCGCCATGTTGCCAGGAGGCTGGTCCAGCTGCACTCGAACGACGGTAAAGCCGCTGGCAGTGACCACATTTGACCCGAAACGGACGCGCACGGGATGGTCCTGGTTGGCGCTTTCCAGCTCGAAATACCCTTCGCCGCTGTTCAGGTCGATCTCCGTGTCACCCTGCCGGAGCACGGCAAGAGTCACGGTGCTGTCGGGAGGAATGCGGGCGATCGTCCCATTCTCGAACTGGACTTCGGCGCGCCCGTCATCGCCCGTGGCAATCTGGCTTCCCTCAAACAGGGGCATGTTGGCCAGGGCGTGGTCGGCAAGCGGCTGCCCATTCTGCGAGACGGTCACCTGGCCCTCGACGTCGCTGAGGCGGACGGCACGGGCCGGCTGCCCGCCATCGTCTGTCTGCGCGGCTATTGCCTGTACCGCCGCAGCCCCCAGCGCCAGGAGTGCGATGCCGAAGACGGCTGTCTTGCTGATTTTCTCGAACGCGCGTCTCATAACCACCGCCTTTGGGATGCTTCCAACACAATATAGACACCGGCGGGTAAAGGAAAGTCGCTAAAGACAGAGAATAGGGGAACGAGGGAACGCGAAGAATCTGGCACTGAGGAATATGGGGGCTCGGGGCTGCTCTCAGTCGTTGGCTTTGGAGAGCAGGAGGCGGGCGCGGCGCTTGACGCGGTCCAGGACCATGGGGTCGTCCGCGAGCCGTTCCAGGATGTCGCGGATGGAGCCGATCTGCTGGGCCCGGCCGTCATTGGCTGACTCCACCAGCACTTCGGTCTCGTGGTCCAGCCCCAACCGGTCGTGTTTCAGCAGGAGTTGCAGGCGAGCCCCCTCGATCAGGGTGTTGGCGACGGACATCAGCGAATCCGCCAACCCCTGGATTTCGTTGTCTTTCGAATAATTGAACTCGCACGAACCCTCTCCAGCCGGCCCCTGATACACAAACTTCTTGGTCCCCGTAAAGGCGACGTTCATGTGGCTCTCGCAACCGGCGTGGAAGAGCCGCTTCCGCTCAGCTACCTGAAAGACGTGCCGGGCAAACGGGGCGCTCACCTGGAAATCGCGGTCGATATCAGGCGGCTCAATGTCTTCCGTGGGCACCGCATTGCCGCGCTCGGTGCGGAAATGGCCGTTGCCGTCGGGGTGGATCTCGAGAGTCCATTGGGCGGGGATCAGGTTCCGATTGGAGTAGTCCAACTCAAAAACAGGGGCAGTCTGGCCCCAGGCGCACACGGCACCGCCAGCTATCAGCCCAACTACCACCATGCCGCCCACCGAGCACCGCCTCATCGGACGGCCCCCTGCAGGGCCTGGGTCTGGGCGGTGTGAATGTGGCAGATGGCGACGGCGAGGGCGTCTGCGGCATCGGCCGGTTGTGGTGGTTCCGCCAGGCCGAGCAGCCGGGCCACCATGAATTGCACCTGTTGCTTCTGCGCCAAACCGTACCCAACTACGCTGGATTTGATCCGGAGAGGAGCGTATTCGGCCACGGGAACACCCGCACAGGCCGCTGCCAGCAGCGCCACGCCGCGCACCTGGCCCAGCTTGAGCGCGGATTTGGCGTTCACGCTATAGAAAACTTCCTCGACGGCGACGGCATCGGGCCGCCACTCAGCGAGTCTCGCGCTAAGCTCCCGGTACACCTGCTCCAGGCGGACCGGCAGAGGCTTTTTCCGGTCAAGCTGGATGCCGCCCATGGCGCAGCAGACAAGACGCACATCGCGGGCGGTCTCGCAACTCTCCACAACCCCATAGCCCGTGACTTCCGTCCCGCAGTCGATCCCGAAAACACGCATCGGGGCCAGTTTACCGCAAGAGCAGGGACGCGGGACACTCGCACCGCTGGCGCCGCTCGACGTTTTACACTCAATTAAGTGCCACTTCGCGACGCTACCGCGGCCCAGCTCGACCTCAGCTTTGAGGCCGCCGTGCCTGCCCGCCGTGTCTGGCCCGTCAGCCTGCTCGTCTCCCACATTCGCCAGATCGTCGAAACCCAGTACGCCGACGTCTGGGTTGAGGGCGAAATCTCCAACCTGCGCCCCGCACCCTCCGGCCACGTTTACTTCACGCTGAAGGATGCCGACGCCCAGCTTCCCGTCGTCCTCTTCCGCCGCCAAGCCTCGCTGCTGCGCTTTCGCCCTGAAGACGGCCAGCACGTCCTGGCGCGCGGCCGTGTCAGCGTCTACGACCAGCGCGGCCAGGTGCAGCTCGTTGCCGATACCCTGGAGCCCGTTGGCGCCGGCTCTCTCCAGCTCGCCTTCGAGCAGCTCAAGGAACGACTCAAAGCCGAAGGCCTCTTCGACGCCGCGCGCAAGCGCCCTCTGCCCGCGTTCCCGCGCACCGTCGGCATCGTCACCTCGCCAACCGGGGCCGTCATCCGCGACTTCCTCAACATCGCCGGCCGCCGTCACGCCGGCCTCAACGTCCTGCTCTGCGCTGCCAGCGTGCAGGGCGAGTCCGCCGCCGCCGAAATCGAATCCGCCATCGCCTGCCTCAACGATTCCGGCCCCGGAGGTCAAGCTCTGGTCGACGCTATCGTCGTCGCCCGCGGCGGAGGCTCGCTCGAAGACCTGGCCGCCTTCAACTCAGAGCGCGTCGCCCGCGCCATCGCCGCCTCCCAGGTTCCGGTGGTCTCCGCCGTAGGCCACGAAACCGACTTCACCATCGCTGACTTCGTCGCCGACCTCCGCGCGCCCACCCCGTCGGCCGCCGCCGAGCTCATCACCGAGGCCCAACACCGCATCGCCGAGCACCTCGCCCGCCTCGACGCCCGCCTCGAGCGCGCCGGCCGCTTCCAGCTCCTCCAGGCCCGGCAGCGTCTGTCCCGCATTGCCGTCGCCCGCGCCGAAACCCGTATCACCACGCTTTTTCACCGGCTCGCCCAGCGCCTCGACGATGCCGCGCAGCGCCTCGCCGGCGGCATGACCTTCCGCATCCGCGATACCCAGCGTCACGTTGCCGAACTCGGCGCTGCCGTTCTCCGCCACGATCCCCGCCAACGGCTTGCGCACGCCCAGCAGCACTTCGCCGCCGGCCGCATCCGCCTTCTGCACGCCGCTGAGCGTCTGCTCCACGAGCGCCGCGCCCAGCTCCAGGCCATCGATGCCCGCCTGCACTCGCTTTCCCCCATCGCCGTCCTCGACCGCGGCTATGCCCTGGTCCTCGATGCCAACGGCGTTCTCGTCCGGTCCAGCGCCCAGGTGCACAGCGGCGATCAACTCACAACCCGCCTCGCTGACGGTTCGTTGACCTCTCGCGTCGAATCGATATCAGCCAGGCAGTCCCGAAAGCGCAAACAATGACCTCATCCGACTTTCGTAAGCTCTTTGGCACCGACGGCATTCGCGGCATCGCCGGAACCGCCCCGCTCGATCCCAAAACCATCTTCGCCACCGGTCTCGCCCTCGGCCACTCCGTGCCGCGCATCGTCGCCCACCGGCCGCGGGTGCTCATCGGCCGCGATCCGCGCGAGTCCAGCCCCTGGATCGCCGCCACGCTCGCCGCTGGCCTTGCCAAGGCCGGAGTCGCATTTGAAAGCGCCGGCGTCATTCCCACCCCGGGCGTTGCGTACCTCACCCACAAGCACGGCTATGCTGCCGGCGTGGTCATCTCCGCCAGCCACAATCCCTGGCAGGACAACGGCATCAAGCTCTTCGGCGCCGACGGCTACAAGCTTCCCGACGCGGTCGAGCTCGAAATGGAGGACGAGATCCTCCTTCACTCCAACCTGGCCACTCCACCCGATCCCCGCTCCCTGCCCGCGCTCAATGACAAGCCGGACCTCCGCGGCGAATACGTCCAGTTCCTGCTGGACTGCGTACCCGGCCTGCGCCTGGACGGCCTCAGCATTGTGGCCGACTGCGCCAACGGCGCCGCCTCCGCCGTCGCCCCCGAACTCTTCCGGCGCCTCGGCGGCAACGTGACCCTGCTCAACATAGAGCCCGACGGCAAAAACATCAACGCGGATTGCGGCGCGCTTCATCCCGATTGGGTCGCCAAACAAGTTACCGCGCGCGGCGCGCAGATCGGCCTCACCTTTGACGGCGACGCCGACCGCTGCATGCTCGCCGGATCGAACGGCCGCGTCATCAACGGCGACGCCATCCTGCTGATTTGCGCCCGCGACCTGAAAGAGCGCGGGATGCTAACGGACGACATCGTTGTCGCCACCACCATGTCGAACATGGGCCTGGAAGCGGCGCTCAAGCGCTCCCACATCCACATGCTCCGCGCCACCGTCGGCGATCGATACGTGCTGGAGATGATGCAGCGGAAGAACGCTGCCCTCGGCGGCGAGCAGTCCGGCCACGTTCTCTTCCCTCACCTGGCCACTACGGGCGATGGCATCCTTACCGCGCTCGTCGTCCTCGATCTCGTCGCCCGCACCGGCAAGTCTCTCGACGAGCTTTCTGCCGACCTCAAGGTTTTTCCCCAGACCATCGTGAACGTGCGGGTGCGCGAGAAGCGGCCGCTCGAGAAAATCCCGTCGGTCCACGCGCGCATCCGCGAAGCCGAGGAGAGCCTGAAGGACACCGGCCGCGTCGTCATCCGCTACTCCGGAACCGAGTCCTTGGCCCGCGTCATGATTGAAGCCGAGGACGAAGCCGCCATGCAGCGCCACGCCAACGCCATCGCCGCCGCCATCCGCGCCGAGCTCGGCGCGTAGTTCGTAGCGCTCACCTCTGCGCGCAGTTGTAGCGC